>NZ_CAXUQT020000005.1:0-302211 GCF_964253365.1 Phyllobacterium sp. LjRoot231 | reverse complement strand
CCGCAAAGTTAAAATGTCCTGTTTCTGCAAAGTAGAAACGTCGCTGTGTCACCTTCTCGCTTGTTGCAACGAGATTTGGGGTGCGGATTTTGGGATTGATTTTAATGAGCGAACGCGAACTGCATCGTATCGAGGTTTTGTCAGAGGTTATTGAGCGGCGTCGGACGATTGCGTCAGCGGCAATTGTGCTGTCGCTGAGTGTACGTCAGGTGCAACGGATCATGCGGACATTTTGTCTTGAAGGTGCGACGGCACTTCGGCACCGCAGCCGCGGCCGGCGGTCGAACAACCGTATCAACGACGGCGTGCGTGAGCTCGCGCTGCAGCTGGTCCGGGAGCGCTATGCGGACTTTGGTCCGACGCTGGCCGCCGAGAAGCTTGGTGAGCATGGATTTTCGGTTTCGCGCGAGACGCTGCGCCAGTGGATGGCGGATGATGGCTTATGGCTGTCGCGCAAGCAGCGCCGGACGTTTCGCCAGCCGCGGCTACGGCGCGAATATTACGGTGAGCTGATCCAGATTGACGGCAGCGATCATCGCTGGTTTGAGGATCGCGGCGATGCGTGCACGCTGCTTGTGTTCATCGACGATGCAACCGGGAAGCTGATGCAGCTTTTGTTTGTCCGCTCGGAGAGCGCCTTCAGCTATTTTGCGGCGCTGGAGCTTTACCTGAAGACCCATGGCCGTCCGGTTGCATTCTACTCCGACAAGCACTCGGTGTTCCGGGTTACCAAGCAGGACGCCAAGGGCGGCCAGGGCATGACCCAGTTCGGCCGGGCGCTCTCGGAACTCAGCATTGAGATACTTTGCGCCAATTCGAGCCAGGCGAAAGGCCGGGTCGAACGGGTCAATCGCACCTTGCAGGACCGTCTGGTCAAGGAACTGCGGCTGGCAGGCATCGGCGATATGACTGCCGGCAACGCGTTTCTGCACGGCTTCACGGAGCGGTTCAATGCGCGATTTGCGGTTTCTCCGATCAAGCCGAACAATCTGCACCGGCCGCTCAATGTCGTTCCGGACAGAATGCGCGACATTCTGTGCAAGCGGGAACAGCGTTACGTCGGGGAGCAGCTGGCGTTTTCCTATGAGCGCAAGCGCATCATGCTGGAGGAGAACGAGATCAGTCGGGGTCTGGTCGGCAAATATATCGACACTTACGCCTTTGCCGACGGCCGTCTCGAGATGCGCTGGAAAGGCATAACCCTGCCCTACAGGATGTTCGACAAGGATCAGCGTGTCACCCATGCAGCGGTGACCGAGAACAAACGGCTGGGCGATGTGCTGTCGTTTATCAAGGCTCAGCAGGATCCATTGCCGGCACCGAAGGTGAAGACCAACAGCGAGGGCATTGCTTATCAAAAACGCGGCCGCAAACCACCCGGACAAAAGGGCCGGGTTGATCAGATGATTGAGCGCCGAGCCTGTGAACAGGTGGCAAGTGCTCCCTCTATTGTCGCCGGTCCGGGCTGCGATATTGAGGTCTCCGCCCTGCCCGGCAACACGCCTCGGCGCATGTCAGGATGACATTTCTACTTTGCAGAACATGCGACATTTCTACTTGGTTGCAACATTGTGTGTAGCGCGGGGTGGGTTCTATTTCGAAGCGCGACACGTCAAAGATATCAACGTGTTAGCTTTGGAGAAGAATGCATGCCTCGCCTCTACGTGCAGCTCGATCTGGATGAGCGTCGCAAACTGTATCGGTATCGAGAAAAGAAACTGTCCGTGGATGAAATCGCCAGCCTGCTTGGCCGGTATCGTTCGACGAATTATCGTGAACTGAAACGCAACCATTTCCACGACATGCAATTCAAACAGTACAGCGGCTATTACCCGCTGACGGCTAACGACTTGTGTTTGCGCCGCCGTCATGTCCGGCGCAAGCTTGTCCGTTATCCAGGCTTGCGCGCTATGGTGATCGATCGTCTGCGCAATAGCTGGTCACCCGAACAGATCGCCGGACGATTGAAGACCGATGGCGTCAGTCCTGTTCGTATCTGCACGGAAACCATCTATCGGTTCGCTTACAGCCAGCATGGCCGCGAGCTGATGCTGTACCGGTATTTGCCCTCCCGCCGATCAAGCTCACACGGTCACGGTGCGCACATCAGCCAGCCTCGGTTCGCGCTTGCTCAGCAGGCCGCTTTGCCGATCGTCGCCACATCTCGTAGGCCAGCGGCCACAGTGCCAGGATCGTGGCTCCGCCCCCGACATAAAATAGGACCAGCCCGAGCGGCACGAAGCGCACAAGGGCCATGACGACCAGCGCCCCGAAGACGACAGTGCTCTGGCGGGGGCTCAGAATGCCGCTGCGGGCGATCCCCAGCGCGAAGCCGAGGATTCCGAGCGCGAAGATGGCCGAGCCCGTCAGCAGGACGGGAAGAAACCACGGATCGACTGCCGCCTGCGCCGCCGCGACTTCGGCCCTGGTCTCGACCGCAGCCAGCACTGTGAACTCCATCCCGGGCGGGATCGCGAAAAGCGTCGAGCCCATGACGACGAATGGCAGCGCCGCAGCACTCCAACGCTCTTCCCCTGCGTCTCGGAGCCGACTGCGGATGGCAAGGAAGGCAAGGGCTATGAATCCGGAGCCTACCCCGACCATCAGATGCGAAAGCCCCCACCGAAACGTGTCTTGAGTTGCGGCCGCCGCGACCGCCGCGGTATCGGTGAGGTTCGGGATGAATGGATGATAGAGGAACCCGGCGGCCAGCATCACAGGTGCGATCGCGATAATGGCAGCCCGGTATCGGGTTCTTGTTGCCTCGGTCATGACTTCCTCCTTTGCTCCGCACAAGAGAACGCAAGAGCGGAGCTGTCATCGCTATGAGCCTAGCCCCGGCTCAGGTGACTGGGACCACGCCGAGCTGCTGCATCATGCCCAGCTCGTCCACATGGCTCCAGCATTCCACGACCTTGCTGTCGGCGATGCGGTCAATGTTTGTTCCCGCCACCCGAACCTCTTTGCCGGTGGGGGGAATACCCTGGAACTCGCCAGTGTGCGTCCCGCGAGCGGTCCAGCGGGTCACCACCCGGTCCCCTTCGGCGATCTGGTCTTCAATTGTCATGTGAAGGTCGGGGAACGTGGCTCGCAGCGCCGCGACGTACTGCTTGGCCCCTCGCCCGCGGATCTGCTGCGATGTCTGATGTATGACCAGGTCGCTGGCGGACAGTTCGTCGGCCACTGCAAGATTTCCCTGGTTGTAGACCTCCTCAACGACACGCCGCACCAGCGTTTTGTTTTGCTCTGACATTGGATTCCTCCTTCGAACCTATACGCATGAGGCTACGACGGCGGAGGGCTATCGCGCTTCGGGGGAAATGCCCAATTTGCGCGGGCAGTGGCATGAGTGATTCCACCCATGCGAAACCTGCTGGTCAGATGAGTTTGTGCTCATAGGCCCAGGCGGTGGCCGCCGCCCGGGACGACAGGTCGAGCTTGGTGAAGATGTTGCTGACGTGCCGCTCGATCGTCCGCTCGCTCAGGAACAGTTCGGCGGCGATGGCCCCGTTGGACTTGCCCGCGGAGACCAGCCGCAGCACCTGCAGTTCGCGCGGGGTTAAGCCATGGCGCTTACCCAACTGGCCGCTGAGTGTGAGCGCGTCGATTCGGGCGAGGTCCGGCGCGGCGCCGAGTTGCTCGAACGTGGCTCTTGCGGCGGCCATCTCCAGTTCGGCACCATCCTCGTCTCCGAGGACACGGCAGGCAAGGCCGACCAGGACGCGGACGCATGCGGTCTCGTAGGGCGCCTCGATCTCCTGCCAGACCTCGAAGGCGCGGCGCAGCGCAACCAGCGCGGCCTCGGCGCCGCCTCCGGCCAGCGCGACAGCGCCGCGGGCCTGCGCCGCCATTGCGTTCAACACGCCTGTGTCGAAGACTGCTGCGATCTCCTCCAGTTCACGGCAGGCACAGTCTGCTTCCTCGATTTCGCCCACGGCCAGCACGATTTCGATATGAGCGGGCATGAGTCGCGCTCGTCGCAGCGGATCTGTGATTGCGCTCATCACGCGGCGGATCGCAGCGGCCGCAGCTTCCTTGCGGCCTTGGGCCAGCCGCAACAAGGCGAGGCCCGGCTGCGGCTCGCGCCCGAATTGGCTGGCGCGCCGATAATCCTCCTCGGCTGCGGCAGGCTCGCCTCTGAGGCGGTGCATCTCCGCCCTCTGATAGAATGCCGGGGCGGGAGGCTGCGGATCGATCCCCTTGAGAAAGCGCTCGCAGGCCCGGCCGGCCTCCACCATCGCATCCCGCCAGGCGCCGCGGAGCTGCATGACCTCGGCACGATGCACCAGGCAGGAGCCGGTGAAAGCCACGATCTGAGGCTGCGCATCGCACCACTGGGCGAGAGCGGATGTCCACTCCCGTGCACGGCTCAATGCATAGACCTCTTGGCAAGCCGCGATGACACTGCAATAGATCAGCCCTGTCATGAGCGGCGAGAGTTCGCCCGCAGTGACTGCGACCATGGCTTCGTCGAGATGAGCGAGTCCTGACTCGATCTGGCCTTTCCTGATGAGCGCGCGCCCCTGCAGATGCAGGGCGGCGGCAACCAGATCCGCCTCTTGGAAACGTTCACCGATCTCTACGGCCGCGGTCGCCGTCCTGAAGGCTGCGTCGCGATCGCCGGCCGCGAGTTGCTGCTCGACGGCCGGCAGCAGGAGGTAGCCTCGCTCGACGCAGTCGGCGGCCTCGTTTTCCAGCAGCCGCTGCGCGCGGGCGAACCATCCGGTCGCAGGCCCCATCTCCCCCCGCCCTGCGAGGCGGAAGCCCAGCCAGAACGCGGCACGCACGGCGCGCATGCACTCTCCAGCATCGAGGTAGGCGTGATGCGACCGATCAAGAGCTCGCAAGCAATCGTTGTCCCGGTTCGTCAGAAAGGCCGACATCGCCAGGCGCTCGAGGTCTTCAGCCTCGAGCCGCATCTCTTGATCGACGCGAGAGAGAGCGGCAAATGCGTCTGCCCAGGCACGCCGGCGATAGCAGTCACGGCCTTGCTCAAGCTCGGCGCGCATGGTGTCGCTCAATGCGTTCGGGTGCCGCTCATCAACGCCTGCGCCGATCGCCGCCATTGTCGTCGACGGTCCGAGCGTCACGCGATAGACCCGCACCGGCCGTTCGATGTTCTTCAGAACTTGTTCCCCGGTGTCCTCGAACGCGATGTCCAGCCGATTTCCGATATGCTCGCGGACTGACGCCGAAACCGAGATGCCACCGGGCATGGCGATGCTTTCGAGCCGCGCCGCGACATTGACGACGTCGCCGTAGATGTCGTTCTCATCCCCGATGATGTCGCCGAGATTGATGCCGATGCGGAATTCGATCCGCCGCTCCTCGGGCACGTCCGCATTGCGCTCGCGCATCTTGCGCTGGATCTCGGCAGCGCAGGCGACGGCGTTCACGACGCTCGCGAATTCCACCAGCATGCCGTCGCCGATGAGCTTGACGATGCGCCCCTGATGCTCGGCGATCTTGGCGTCGACCAATTCCTTGCGATGCGCCTTGAGTGCAACAAGCGTAGCGGCCTCGTCAGCACCCATGAGCCGACTGTAGCCCACCACATCGGCAGCCATTATGGCAGCCAGTCGACGTTGGATGCGTTCCTCAGCCATGACTTCCTCGTAATATACAGCACGCGAGATTTTATTAGGTGGCGGGCGGGGAGTCTATCGCGCCGGATTGCCGAAGGCGATCGATTCCGGGAGTTCGGCACTCACTTCTAGATGACCGCAGCGGGGTGCCGAGACACGACCTTCCCGGTCGCGCAAATGGAGGTCCGGATATGGCGCTCCTTGCTCGTTCCAGTGGCCGACACAGTTGACTGCGAGCGACCCGGGGCACCTTTCAAAACGACGCCCACCAAATTCACCGTTTGTTCTCCCTTAGCGTTGTTTGGCGTACTTTCAACGCGATGCCCTCTAATAGAGCCAGACTGCATGGGCGATGATCTGCGGTGGAAAGCGATGGTTCTTGTAGCTGACGTCGGGCTTACTCATTTCTCAACGAATTAGCCCCGAACCGTTAAGTCAAAAATAACGTGACAGCTCCCGTTGATGAAATCAGCTCTTGCAGCCGTGTTGTACCGCATCAACATTCGCGACTTATCTATGGAAGTCCACAGGCATGGTGGGAGCCTGTGGCTAAACGGACTGCCCACCCAGCAAACGCTCGGGCTCGACTTTGAAGTGTATCGCTTCACGACGGTTGAGCTCCCGAAGAACCGCTGAAAGATTGGCAAGGCGTGGATTGCCTCGCGGCCCGAACATCCGCATCAGGTTCTTCGGATCCATCGCCACAGCTTCGCTGAGCTGATCAAAGCCGACGGTTGCGTTGATGTAATCTCGTATCAGCGCCTTCCCGGAAGCGGCGTCACCAGCCGCGAAGGCCTCGACAGCCTCTCCGAGAAGTGCTGCTCGAAACTCCGGATCGCGCTCAGCCCGCGCCTTAACGGTATCTTTGAAACTGCGAGAAAGTGCCATCGCCTTCACTCCTTTGTCTTCTTGCGCTGCTTGTAGTCGGCCCATCGCTGGTGAGCTCGGGCAATGTCAGTCTGCTGCCGGCTTTTGGTGCCACCGCCGAGCAGGATTATGAGCCTCGTTCCGTCGAAGGCGAGATAAATGCGGATGCCGGGACCCCAATCAATCCGCCATTCCGAGACACCCTCTCCTACCGGTTTCAATCCTGAACGGTTGCCTCCTTCAAGCCGCACCACAGCCGTGGTCACTTTTGCGGCATGCGCGGCCGGGAGTTGGTCGAACCACTCCTCGAAAGGTCGGGCTCCGCGTTCATCTTCATAGACCTCGACCTGAATATTCATATAGTGTCATATACGACACTTTGAAACCTGATGCAATTGGGTGCTCGGTACAAAGCCATAATTTGTGGACAATCGATCCCTTGAAAACAACGATAAGAGCCATTTTCTCGATGTGCCTAAAGATCTGTAATCGCCTAGAGAGAAACTTCAGCGTTTGTCAGGGATACCGAGCACGTTGTTCAGAACGCCTGCGAGTTGCGCATCCGCGGTCTCGTCTTTGGCGAGTTTGGCAAAAACCTCTGCCATCGCTTTGAAAAGGTCGGAGCCGGGATCATCAGGTCCAAGAAATTCAGCTATTTCATTCATCTCAGCCACCCTATGGCTGAGTGGAATGCAGTAGCGCATCAATTCGCCTGAGAACCGGAGCGGTGCCCTTCCGCGCCTTAGTTCAAACAATGTGACAGCACCACTCGACCGTATCGCCAACGCTGTCGATGGCGCGGTAGAGATACATCCACTGGCTGCGGACCTTGATGTAGGTCTCATCCACGTGCCATTTGCTGGTGACGCAACGCTTGTGTCGGTTGAAGTGCTCCAGCAATAACGGCGAATAACGAACGGCCCAGCGGTGGATCGTCGTGTGATCGACCGGAATACCGCGCTCAGCCATCATTTCCTCAAGATCGCGCAGGCTCAGATTGTAGGCAAGATACCAGCGTACGCATAACAAGATGACAGATTGGTCGAACTGGCGGCCCTTGAACATCGAAATCCCCCTAAAATGATCGACGGGTTTATTGCCATGCTGCGGGTAACCAAAAGGTTGCAACAGAACCGCTGATCGCGGTCGACTGAACCCCGACGACGCCTAGATCTCGACCACGTCGCAGGGAATTTGCGTGACAGAGCTGTTACAGCGGCGTATCGTTCACTACTGCCCTAGGGTCAGAACAAGAGACGCTTGGCCTTGGCAACACCGGCGAACGACCGGATTTGATGTGCCGGCTCGATGCCACGCCATGGTTGCCACGAACCGTCCTCACTCACCCTCGCCACGGCAGCGCCGATGCCGCCACGAGCTACTGAGGGAAGCCGCGCCTCTGTCGGCCCTCTAAGCCGGATGAGCTGCGCGCCGAACGAGGGGATCGGACGGTACGTCCCAAGACCATCCGCAGCAGAACAATCGGCAATGGAAGCGCCCATGGAAAGCCTCAATCTCAAGACTTTGGAGTCCGGTATGAAGATCGTCGATGCCGTCGCGGTCGACGCGTTAGTGAGCGGGTTGCGCGGCAAGGTGCTCGATCAGGGCACATCCGCCTACGACGAAGCGAGAACCATCTGGAACGCGATGGTCGATCGGCATCCGGGCCTCATCGTACGGTGCGCCGGAGCGGCGGACGTGATCAGCGCCGTTCGATTTGCTCGTACCCATGGATTGCTGGTCGCGGTGCGCGGCGGCGGACACAATATTGCCGGTAACGCGGTCTGCGACGACGGCCTGCTGATCGATCTCTCGCAGATGAAGTCGGTGCGGGTCGATCCGGCATCGCAGCGTGCCTGGGTCGAACCCGGCGTGACATTGGCGGAGCTGGACAAAGAGACGCAAGGTTTTGGGCTCGCTGTTCCGACCGGCATCAATTCGACCACCGGCGTGGCCGGAATGACGCTTGGTGGTGGCTTCGGCTGGATCACCCGCAAATTCGGCCTGACCGTTGACAATCTTCTCGCAGCCGATGTGGTGACGGCCGATGGCAATCTGGTGCGGGCTAGTGCCGCGGAGAACCAGGACCTGTTTTGGGCCCTGCGCGGTGGTGGGGGCAATTTCGGTGTCATCACGGCGTTTGAGTTCCAGCTTCACGCGCTCGGGCCGCAGGTGCTGGCCGGACTGGTCATTCATCCCTTCGATGATGCCGCCAAGCTCCTCAATGAATATCGCCGTATCGTTGAAACGGCGCCGGATGAACTGACATGCTGGGTGGTCATGCGCCGGGCGCCACCGCTACCTTTCCTACCGAGCGAATGGCACGGCCGTGAAATTCTCGTCCTGGCGATGTGCTACAGCGGTGACATCAAGGCGGGCGAACCTGCCACGGCCGAGTTGCGCTCGCTCGGCAGTCCGATCGTCGATGTCGTAGAGCCTCGCCCATTCACGAGCTGGCAAGCGACGTTTGATCCACTGCTCACGCCCGGCGCGCGCAATTACTGGAAGACCCACGACTTCACAGAGCTGTCCGACGGCGCCATCAGCATCCTGACCCAGGCCATCCGGGAACTCCCCGGACCCGAATGCGAGATATTCATCGGTCATGTCGGCGGCGTCGCAGGGCGCGTCGCCGTCGAGGCGACCGCTTTTCCGCAGCGCAACGCGCATTTTGTCATGAATGTGCATGCCCGGTGGCGCGAGCCGTCGATGGATCAAGCCTGCATAAGCTGGGCCAGGAAACTTTTCGACGCTGCCGCGCCGCACGCCGCCGGCACGGCCTACGTCAACTTCATGCCCGCCGATGAGACCGACCGGGTGGCGACGGCCTATGGCGCAAACTATCGCCGATTGGTGGAGGTCAAGCGTCGCTATGATCCAACCAACCTGTTCCGCATGAACCAGAACGTCCGACCAGCGTAAGGTTGCCGTTGATGCCAGGCCGTGATCTGCCCGCCGGAGTGCCGCCTTCAGAGCCGTGACACTGGCCGTTTGCCGTTCGGGCCGCGCGAAGCGCTCTTGCCTGTTGGGGCCTCGCTCCCGGCGATTGGTGGAGGATGGATGTGGACATCGGGACTTGGCTGCGCAGCTTGCAACTCTCGCAGTACGAGCAGGCGTTCCGCGACAACGATATAGGCGCCGACATTCTGCCTGAGCTGACAGCGGAAGACCTGGTCGGCCTCGGCGTGACCTCGATCGGCCACCGCCGCAAGCTCCTGGCGGCAATCGCGGCCTTGCACGGCGAAAACCTGGCACGTGGCGTGACAGCTGAGCCGCAGCCGGTGGCCCTGCCGTCAGCGCAACCGACGCGAGCCGGGGCCGAGCGGCGGCAGCTTACGGTCGTGTTCGTCGACCTGGTCGGCTCGACGGCACTCTCGACCAAACTCGATCCCGAGGACATGAGCAAACTTCTCCGAGCCTACCAGAACGCGGTGACGGGTGGATTCGCTCGCTTCGAAGGCCATGTCGCCAAGTTAATGGGCGACGGGGTGCTCGCCTATTTCGGGTGGCCGACGGCGCACGAGGACGAGGCCGAGCGCGCCGTGCGGGCCAGCCTGGCGGCCGTTGAGGCAGTCGGACGTCTGGCGACCCCGACCGGCGAGCCGCTCGCAGCCCGGGTCGGCATCGCCACAGGCGTGGTCGTCGTGGGCGACCTTGTCGGCGAGGGGGCGGCCCAAGAGGAGGCGGTCGTCGGCGAAACGCCCAATCTTGCCGCCCGGCTGGAGACGCTCGCGCGGCCCAACGAGGTGGTGATCGGCGAGGGTACACGAAAGCTTCTAGGCGCGTTGTTCGAGGTCGAGGATCTCGGGCTCCAGCCGCTCAAGGGACTAACGGTGCCGGCCCGGGCGTTCCGTGTGCTCGGACCCGGCCGCGCAGCGAGCCGCTTCGAGGCACTCCATGTCAGGGAGCTGGCGCCGATCATCGGGCGTGACGCGGAGCTGGCGCTGCTTCTCGAGCGCTGGCGACGGGCCAAGGCCGGGGAGGGTCAGGTGGTGCTGCTTTCCGGCGAGCCCGGAATCGGTAAGTCGCGGATTGTCCTGGCGCTACGCGAGGCGCTCGCCCAGGAACCGGTCGCTGTGCTGAGCCATTTCTGCTCGCCCTACCACATGAACAGCGCGCTCTTTCCAGTGATCGGGCAGCTCGAGAGGGCCGCCGGATTCGCTCGCGAGGACGTGCCGGAGGAGAAGCTCAGCAAGCTGGAAACATTCCTCAACCCTTATGCCGAGCGCCTCGACGAAGACGCGAGGGCGCTCATGGCCGCCCTGTTATCGCTGCCGGTCGAGAGCTACACGGCTCTGGATCTGACGCCCGAGCGCCAGAAGCAGCGCACCTTCGAGGTCCTGCTCCGGCAGTTTGAAGCCCTGTGCAGCCAGCAGCCGGTCCTAGCCGTCTATGAGGATGTGCACTGGATCGACCCTTCGACGATGGAGCTCCTGGATCTTCTGACCGAACGCGTGCAGGGCCTGAGGGCTCTCACGGTGATCACCTTCCGGCCCGAGTTCAGCGCTCCCTGGACCGGCCACGCTCATGTCACCTCCTTTTCGCTCTCCCGGCTCGTCCGTGGCGACGTGGCGATGATCGTCGGCCGCGTCGTCGGCGGAAAGGCGTTGCCAGCGGACGTTCTGGCCCAGATCACCAGCAAGACGGACGGTATCCCGCTATTTGTCGAGGAGCTGACCAGGACGGTTCTCGAATCCGGCCTCTTGCGAGACCTCGGTGACCACCTCGAGCTTATCGGCGTGCCGGCGGCGTTCGCTATTCCCTCGACCTTGCAGGACTCGCTCATGGCCCGGCTGGATCGGCTGGCACCGGCCAAGGAGCTGGCGCAGATCGGCGCCTGCATCGGCCGCGAGTTCGATCACGATCTCCTGGCCGCGGTGTCGCCGCTGCAAGAGCCGACGTTCAGCGAAGCGCTCGTTAGGCTCGTCGGCTCCGATTTGGTTTTCCGGCGCGGCCAGCCGCCCAACGCGACCTACGCCTTCAAGCACGCGCTGATCCAGGACGTCGCCCACGCGACCCTCCTCAAAAGCCGGCGAGTGGAGCTTCATGCGTGTATCGCCGCTGCGCTCGAAGCGCAGTTCCCCGCTGTCGTTGAGCGCCAGCCCGAACTCCTGGCCCGTCATCTCTCGGAGGCCGGGATTCACGACCGGGCCGTAGATTGGTGGCTGCTCGCCGGCCGATTGGCGCGGCAGCGCTCGGCCAACAAGGAAGCGATCGGTCACCTGACGAGAGCGCTCGCCATCCTCGAGAACGCGCCGCCGAGCGAGGCGCGCGAGCGCCAGGAGCTCGAGGTCCAGGTGGCTCTGGGACCGCCGCTGATCGCAACCGAGGGCTTCGGTGCACCCCAAGTCGAGACGGCTTACGCCAGAGCCGAGGAGCTCGCCCGCCGGCAAGGGCACGAGAGCTACCGCGCGCGAGCGCTGCGCGGCTTGTGCCACGTCTATCACGTACGCGGTCATTTGACCCACGCGGGCGAGCTCAGCGCTGAACTGCTCGAGCTGGTCGAACGAGGCGATGACCTCGTGCGCCAGGCTGACGCCCATCATGCGCTGGGATTCAACCTGTTCCACTTGGGCCAGCATGGCCTTGCCCTGACCCACTTGGAGGCGGCACGCGGCAAGATCGAGCGTGCCGGTGATCCCGCCAACGCGTTCGCGGCTGGCGTCAACATCCACGTCCACGGCCGCGCCTATGCTTCTCATGTCAACTGGCATCTCGGGTTCGCGGATCGTGCACTCCTGGCCATCGGCGAAGCGATTGAGGTGGCCCGACGACTCGACCACCCGTTCAGCCTCGTCGTCGCGCTCGCCTACGCTGCGATGCTGCACCAGTTTCGCCGCGAACCGGCGATGGTGCGCGTGCATGCCGACGCCGCCTACGCAGTCTGTGCCGAGTATGGGTTCATCTATTATCTTGCCTGGGCCACGATCATGGACGGATGGGCGTCCGCCGAAGAGGGCGATCTCGATCGGGGTATCGTGCGCGTGCGCGATGGTCTGCGCGATCTGCGCGCGACCGGCGCCGGACTCAGGCTGCCGCACTATCTTGCGATCCTCGTCGAGCTCTACATCAAAACGCAGCAGCTGGAGGAGGCGGGCACCGCCCTCGCTGAGGCCGACGCCGTCGCTGAGCGCCACGGGGAATCCTGGGCTAACGCGCGGCTCCGTCTCCTCGAGGGCGAGCTATCGCTTGCCACGTACCGACCAGCGGAGGCTTGCTTTCGGCGTGCCGTGGAGATTGCGACGGCGCAAGGGACTCTATCCCTCATGCTCCGGGCGGCCATCCGGCTTGCGCGGCATCTGTGTGCAGAGGGTAAATCCGCGGAAGCGTACGACACCCTCGCTTCTCCTTACGCCTCGATCAGCGAGGGCTTCGATACGCCTGATCTTCTGGAGGGGCGAGCACTGCTCGACGAACTGCGATCGGAATGCCACTCTGACCATCGATGATGCGCCGGGAAAGGCGATCGGGCCGCTACATTGGCGTTTCAGCTAACGAGCTACAGTGGGACGGATCAATGCCCAGACCACGCACAAAGATCAGCCGTTCGATGATAGAAATAGATTGTTGCTGCCCGGAGCTTCAGCAATATCGCGCAATCAGCCAAAGCGGGGATGTCACATTAACGAGAAATACTGCTATCTACTCGTCAAGCGTAAAGTCTCGTGTAACGAAAATCAGAGGGTTAGCGCATTAAGAATCGGCGCGGCGCGATGGAAAAACCTCTGTACTGAGTTAATGTGACATCCCCCCTGGCGGTTCCCATTCTCTCTCGGTAAGAAGGCGGCTACCAATCGCGAGAGGTAAGGTGCACATCGTGCAAGCGCCGATAGATGCCGCCTGACTGATCAAGCAATTGGGCGTGATTTCCCATCTCAACAACCTTGCCCTCCTGGATCACTACAATACGGTCCGCGCGGATGATAGTAGCAAGCCTATATGGCGGATGTCATTCCTTGACGCTGAAACCGATGAAGGGATCTGATGAGATTCAGGCGCGGTCCGGATTCGATTACGCTGCGTCAGCCCCCGCTAACGCTTTAATTCGAGACAGGAAGCACTCATGAAAGTATTGTCGTGAGGCACAACAGGAGTATGACTGCCTTGTCACAAGATCCGAAAGCAAGCCTTCGCACAGCAGCGTTGGACTTCCACCAATTTCCCAAGCCGGGTAAGCTTGAAATCACGCCAAGCAAGCCATTGGCCAACGCGCGCGACCTCGCACTAGCCTATTCGCCTGGATGGCCTGCTGCCGGTTTTTCGGACACGAGGTTAAGCTAATCCCACCTTGGTTTCAAAATCGTTCGGGCTGAGATAGCCCAATGTCGAGTGGCGACGCCTTGGGTTGTAGAAGCGCTCGATGTAATCGAACACGTCCGCCCTTGCATCATTTCTTGTCCGATAAACCTTTCGTGCCGTTCTCTCCGTTTTCAGTGATGAGAAGAAGCTTTCCATCGCTGCGTTGTCCCAGACATTCCCCGATCTGCTCATGGAGCAGGTGATGCCGTGATCGCCCATCAGGCGCTGGAACTGTTCGCTGGTGTATTGGCTGCCCTGATCGGAATGATGCAACAGCGCATCCGGCTTTCCTCTGCGCCATATCGCCATGATGAGGGCATCGGTGACGAGCTGCGCCGTCATGTTCGCATTCATCGACCAGCCGACGACACGGCGTGAGAACAGGTCGATGACGGCGGCAACATAAAGCCAACCCTCGGCCGTCCAGATATAGGTGAAGTCGGCCACCCATTTCTGGTTCGGTCTGTCGGCTTCGAACTGGCGATCCAGGACATTGGGCATGATGATAGATCGGTCGCCAGCATCTTTCGGCAGACCGCGCCGACGCGGCCTCGCTCTGAGCGCATTCTGACGCATCAGCCGCTCTATGCGATGAAGACCGCACGACAACCCTTCAGCCAGCACATCATGCCAGACACGCCGGGCACCATAGGTTCTGTCGCTGGACTTGAAACTCTGCCCAATCTTGTCCAACAGAACCTCGTCGTAGAGGGCATGGTCGCTCGGCGAGCGGTTGAGCCAGGCATGAAAGCCGGAACGGGAAACCCCCAGCGCTTCGCAGAGCCATGCCACCGGCCAGATCGAACGGTGCTTTGCAATGAATGCGAACTTCATATCGCGTCCCTTGCAAAGTAGGCTGCGGTGGGTTCAACCGGTCAACGCAACATGATTGATTTCATGAAGCATCCGGAGGCTCACGATGGCGAGAACAGGTCGACCAGGTTTAACGCAACAACAGAAGAAAGAGCTTTGGCAACGCTGGAAAGATGGCCAGTCTCTCAGTGATATCGGGCGTGCGCTCGGCAAACATGCAGGCTCTGTTCACGGCGTCTTGTCCGCGACAGGTGGAATTCAGCCGACGGATCGTAAACGATCCTCGCGGTCACTTCGTTTATATGAACGCGAAGAGATTTCCAGGGGGCTGGCTGCGGGCATGTCCGTTCGCAGCATAGCTGCAGGGTTACGACGGTCAGCATCCACGGTAAGCCGTGAGATCAACCGTAATGACGGACGAAGGCACTATCGAGCGGTAAGAGCTGACGAACGCGCCTGGCAACGGGCTTGCCGTCCCAAACCCTGCCTGCTGACCCGGAACCAGGCATTGTGTGCTATCGTGGCCGGGAAACTGGCGTGCCAGTGGTCCCCTGAACAGATCGCTGGATGGCTAAAAGTAAAATTCTCCCACTGCGACGAGACGATGCTCGTGTCTCATGAGACGATCTATAAAAGCCTTTTCATTCAGGCTCGCGGTGTCCTGAAGAAAGAACTGCTCGCGCACTTGCGAACGAACCGCATGATGCGACGTAGCAGGAAATCGACGACACAAGGTCAGCCACGCGGTCAGATTATTGACGCCGTTTCGATCCGGGAGCGACCTGCTGACGTTGAAGATCGTGCAGTTCCTGGCCACTGGGAGGGAGACCTTCTTTCTGGAAGTGCCAACAGCCATATTGCGACTCTCGTCGAGCGGAAATCCCGGTACATTGTTCTTGTGCATGTGGCTGGAAAGGCAAACGCGCCTACGGACGCATCGTGCCTGCTCGTATTCCCGGCGTGCGCCAGATGGTCTTCAAAGAACCCGTCGGGCCCGTTGTAGCCTTTGCCGCATGGAATTTTCCTGCCAGCAATACCATTCGGAAAATTTCCGGGGCCCTCGGTGCTGGATGTTCGATCATATTGAAACCCGCTGAGGAGACGCCCGGAACCGCCGTTGCCCTTGCGCGGTGCTTTCAGGATGCAGGTCTGCCTGCGGGCGTTCTCAATATCGTTTTCGGCGTTCCGGCCGAAGTATCGTCCTATTTGGTTGCATCGCCCATTCCGAAGAAAGTATCGCTTACGGGTTCGACGGCGGTCGGCAAGCTTCTGCAAAAACAGGCGGCAGACACACTGAAGCGCTGCACGATGGAACTTGGCGGGCACGCGCCCGTCATCGTTTATGAAGACGCGGATCTGGAAAAAACGCTCGACACAGTTGTGGCGTTCAAGTTTCGCAATGCGGGCCAGGTTTGTACCTCACCCACGCGCTTCTATGTCCACGATTCCATTTATGAACGCTTCATCGAAGGCTTTGCCGCACGCGCCGGCAAGATCAAAGTGGGCAACGGTCTCGAACAAGGAGTGCAGATGGGCCCAATGATCGCACCACGCCGGCTCGATGCCATGGATGCACTTGTAAATGACGCCCTGTCCGTCGGGGCGAAAGTCGTTACCGGTGGTGAGCGCCTTGGAAATGAAGGTTACTTCTACGCGCCCACCCTTCTACGAGACGTGCCGGACAATGCGCGGATAATGTCGGAAGAACCATTCGGACCGATAGCGCCGACGACAACCTTCAACAATTTCGATGAAGTCATCGAACGTGCAAATTCGCTTCCCTATGGACTGGCTTCCTTTGTCTTCACCCGTAACGGCAGTCTGGCTCAGAAGACAGAGACTGAACTTGAAGCCGGCCTTGTCGGTGTCAATCACATGATGGTCTCAACACCTGAAACGCCTTTCGGTGGCATCAATGAATCCGGTTATGGTTCGGAAAGCGGAACGGAAGGTCTCGACGCATTTCTGAGAACTAAATTCGTGACCGAGATGTAATCCAGCAGCATGATTTCTGCTACGGTCATGCCGCTGGAATGGTGAACTCCTCCGCTAGTGATGGATCTCAAAGCGCTTTTTCCTCACTTCAATAGCGCCACTGTCATAGGGCGGTCTTCAGTCGACGCAATGCGGAGTCTCTGTATTGCGTCCTACGACAATGTGGCCGCGGATTAGCCTTGCCGATAGGGACCATCATATAATCAGCGAGATTTACGGATGCGGGGGGCGGAATTGGAACTCCGGTGGTCCGATGCCGTACCAGTTATGGGACAAAGATTACCGGCTGCCGTTGGTGACGACACGATCCGATCTCGATGCGGCCCTTACGAAAGTCCCTGAGGCGTTCTTCCAGCGTTCACTGATTGAGGCCCAGGTCGCTCCTGCGACCGTCAAGGATGTTTCTGGCATATTGAGCAGGCTCCTTGATGGCGGCCATTCGGTTATTGCCGGCCGCCTGGCCGGTGCGTTCAGGCCACTTCGCGATCACTTCATTCGTCTAGCGCTTCACCGCGTACAAACCCCTCGAACGCTCAATATGGATGACCATGGCACGTTCCGCTGCGTCAGGATCGCCAGCCTTGATGCAATCGAGAATGGCTGCATGCTCCTGAAGTGTCACGTTTTCCTGACCGGTCCAGATCAGCATTTCAATGTGGTATTCGAACAGCCATTTCAGGAGCGATTCGCTCAAAGCCTCAAGGATGGGATTGCCAGAAATGGACGCAATCTTGCGATGGAATGCGATATCGTCATCAATGAAGAGTTCGGAATTGCCATAGTGGCTTTTCTGACTTGCAAGGATTGCCTCAAGTGCATCGATATCAACTGGCGTCGCCCGTTCGGCCGCGATGCGGACCAAACCGCGTTCGTAAAAAAGCCGAGTACCCTTCAGGTGTTCAAGCGATTCTGGCGATGTCAGCATCAGCATGCGGGCAACAACATCGATCTGCTTGAACATCGTTCGCGCTGTCAGGGCGCTAACCTTGGCGCGCTCTCCGTGCGAAATCGAGATCAGCCCCATATTGTGCAAACTTTGCATAGCTTCGCGGATCGCGGGCCTGCCGACGCCGAACCGTTCCATGAGATCCCGTTCAGAAGGCATCTCGTCGCCAGGACCCACTTCGCCGCTGGCGATGAGGTCGTGCAATCGGTCAAAAACTTCATCCGAGAGCTTTCTTCTGACGATTCGATCATCGAGATTTTTCATGAATCAAAGGACTCCCGAAACCTTCATTTGCAATTATCAGTCTAGTGCCAGACTGCCTTCCACGCAGTCAAACCTTATAGTGCAGGAGTGCCACCGCATAGGGTTTCAATTGAAGCTCAAACTGCCCTTCGCCAACAGGCGGTTCCTCTGTGTGAACCCCGGCCCCAGGGAAACTATCCTCATCGATCGTCGCAATCGTCGGTATGCTCTTTGGTGACCCTGGATCGAGTGTCACAGTAAGGGGGTCTGCGGTAATGTTCGAAAGCAGGACGCTTAAGTGTCCCGCACGGTCGCAGCACGCTAGCGACAATACCTTCGCTTGGTCGTCCGAGCAGCTTGCGATCACGGATTGACCAGCTAGGGTGCACAGCCATCTGACGATATGGAATGCAGGATACCTGTTGTCCGCATCGTCAAGAAGACCGGTGGAGCCCAACAAGCTTGCAGGAACAAACGAGGAAATGTCGTGCTCTGCGACGCGCGCTGCATAGGCGGCGGTAAATGAGGCCGCAAATATCCCACGCTGCCGCGGGTCCATCTTCGCCATCGTCCTCCGTCCATCTGAGTTATCGAACACTCGCGAACCATAGGGGTTCTGTCGCATCGGTATGAATGATGGGCCTAGACGATAAGTGTGATCATTACCCATGATCTGCCTTGCGGAGCGAAAGATGAAAGGCAACGCTTCAAGCGTCTGCATGACGCTGGTGTCGTCGGCGGCATGGACGATAGGATTTGTGCCGTGGGTGACAAAGTCCAGCATCGCCACCGGTGGCCGCTTGCGATTGAGTTCGGTGAAATAGCTCACCATGCCCCCACCAATTGCGAGACCGGGAAAGGCCTCGCGGGCAGATCCGTAGATGTCGGACAGCGGTGGACACTCCGGCCAGGTACTTCCTGGTGGCGTCGACTGACGATCAACGGATGGGCACACAACCATCGCGTCCAACCGAAGTCCGGAACGCTGGATTTTCGTCGCCAGCTCGCGAAACTCATCATTCAAATCACCACGAGCAACGGCGATATATTCAAGCCTGACCGGGCATTTGGTCCGGCTTTGCAATTTGGCATAGCCGTTCAGTTCATCCTGGCTGTGGCCCACTGTTGGGTCGAGATGACAAAGGAGGAAGCCTGGGGCGATTTCTTCCAGTGCTGCGTAATGGTCAAGTGTACCCTGCAATGTTTCGGGCGTGATGAGCAGTCCCGTTTCCGCAAATCTGCGGCCCGTCGGCCTGTTGGAAACGCGCACCCGGACCGCATTAAGGCTGCTGGTACTACGCGTCGCCGACGGCGAAACTTTGAGGTCGAGCTCAACCGCCTGGGTATTGGCAATGCCCGCCGGCATGATGTACGGCCAAGGTAAAGCGAGCGGACGGACGTAGGTTTTATAGGAAGCGTCCGACCAGTTGCGCTGATCCTCCATCTCAAACTCATCGCCAACCAGACGGCAGGTTGCTACTATCCCCTTCGCCGGGCTGTGGGTCAACGAACGGATCGATTTGAACGGTTGCCAGGGATCAATCAGATCCGGAAAAACTGCATCTTCTTTGGTGCCGTCACAATGCCCGACAGTGACCGGTTTTCCGGCGACACCAACAATCGGGTGTAACACACAAAACCCGCAGCGATTGGTCTCGAAGTCACAATCTGGTATTGCGGTTACCGAGAATTTCAGGATCCCGTCAGTGTGACCTCGAATTGCCGCTGTGTAACTCAAACCTTCGCCGCAGCGAGCTGCGTACCGCAACTCGAAATATTCAGGTTGCGTATCGACGGTGAGACCGCTGATTACCGGATCAAATGTACCCCAGTCGCGGTCGCGAACGACGTAGGAGATAGCTCGCACGATCTCGTGTCCTTTGAAGTGGATGGCTCTCAAGTTCCCTTGGGCGAACTCCACCTCCAGTTCCCCGGCCCTCAAGTGCTGCACTTCGGTTACCGGCGCATCCGTTCCAAAAAGTCTGACTGAACGGGATAACCCGGCTATCGTCATACCAAAGCTTTCACATCGACCGGCGTGAGATCTCCGGCGGCCGATTGATAAGCGGCCGCCACCAGAGCCATGGTTTTCAAGTTATCCTGTCCGGACGTCTCCGGTACTCGTCGAGAAGCAAGGCATCCCACCCAGTGCTTTTGGATGCTGTAGACACTTTCCTGAATATTGTGCCACGGCCTGCTGGCCCAATGATGAAGAATGGGAGCGACTGTTTGCTTCTCGGTAACACCGTCGCTGTGTATCGTCAGATGGTAGTCTGCAGACAACCGGATCGTGCCGCGGCTGCCGTCGATCTCCAGCAATGTCTGCGGGAAAAGCTCATCTCCCAATGCAGTGGCATAACTACAGTCACAAATGCTATTCACACCGTTCTCGTGAACCATCAGCATGGTGGCGACGTCCTCGCCCCTGATCCTGGGATTGACCCCTCTTGTCGCCGCTGACAAGTGACCGACGTCTCCAAAGAGGAACCGGGCAATATCGAGAATATGGATGCCGAGATCCTCGATGATGAATCGGTCCGATGTTGCAAGATATGGCTGGCCCGAGAACACGTCATAAGCCGAGCGGAAGGAGACCCTGCCCCAGAACACTTCGCCGATGCGGTCATCGTCAAGGACGGCGCGGACAGCACGGATCGGTGCTTGCCAGCGGAAATTCTCGTGCACCATCAGGAGCACACCGGCGCGCTCACATGCCTCCACCATTGCCCGGCCATCGATCAGGTTTTCGGCGAAGGGTTTCTGGCATATGACCGGAAGGGCGGCACTTGCGGCCAGTTCGACCAGGGGCCTGTGTGTTTTGACAGTCGTTGCTATATCGACGAAGTCGAGGGATTCGCCAGCGATCATTTGTGCCGCATCGGTATAGAGTCGCGAAATCCCAAACTTCTCCCCGGCTTCCTTCAGCCTGGCTTCGTCGCGATCACAGAGAGCCGTGATGGCAACTCCGTCGATTTCCTGCCAGGCATGCAGATGATTGTGGGCAAAGAAACCACAACCAATCATACCCCCTTTCAACATTTTCAACCTCCGATCGCCGCTTGTTGCTGCAGGGCAAGCGTTTGTTGCAATCTTCTCTGGAACTGGTCAACAACAACAGCGGCAATGATCACCAAGCCTTTGATGACAATCTGCCAGAACGAGCTGACACCCATCATCACAAGGCCATCGGAAAGAATTCCGATCACGAATGCGCCGACGATTGTGCCGCCGATCCTGCCGTGACCACCGGACATTGAGGTTCCGCCAAGGACTGCCGCGGCGATCGCGTTAAGTTCAAAGCTTTCGCCTGTTGCTGGGTGGGCGGCCACCAGTTCGGAGGAGATGATCAGACCGACGATTGCGGCACAGAAGCCTGAGAACATGTATACGAACATCTTCACGCGATTGACGCGAACGCCGGACAAGGCAGCCGCCCGTTCGTTACCGCCGACGGCATAAATGAAGCGCCCGAGCGGTGTGCGCGTTGCGATGTAAGCCGCAGCACATCCGACAACGACAAGCAGCCAGATCGATACAGGGATGCGGAGGATCAATCCCGATCCGAGAAAGGGAAATCCAGTCGTTCCGCGCTCGGCATTTCCCACGAGGTTCGGAAAAGTGCGCCCGTCCGATGAAAGGAGGGCAAAACCACGTGCCACATAAAGGGTGCCGAGTGTTGCGATGAATGGTGCGACATTCAACTGGGTTATGAGAAATCCGTTGAGTGCGCCGATCAACACGCCAACGGCCAATGTGATCAGAACGACCTCGATAACATTGAAATAGACAGTATAACCGATCGGACCAAGATTGAGCCCATTCATGATCAGTCCACCTGCAACCATCCCAGACAGACCAACGATCGATCCAACAGAAAGATCAATACCTCCGGTGATGATGACGAATGTCATGCCGATCGCAAGGAAGGCGTTGAGCGCCACGTGTTTCGACATGATCACCATGTTGGCAGTGCTCAGGAAATTCGGCGCAGCAAAGGAGAAGAAGATCAGGACAAGAAACAGGGCGATGAAGGTGCGCATATGCAGGAGCGCCATCACAGCCGAACTTGAATTCAATCCGGGTACCTGCTTGGCGATGGTAGCACTCATGATCGAGCCTCCACTGTTTGATTGTTTACGTCGTGCCCGATACTCGATGCCGCGACCACAGCCTCTTCCGTGGCTTCCTCGCGCTCGAAATCACCGGTGATCCGGCCTTTCGACATGACGACGATGCGGTCCGACAACGCCATGACCTCTTCGAGATCGGAAGTGACGAACAGAATGCCGAGCCCATCCGCTGCAAGCTTGCGCATGGTGCGGAACACCTCCGCCTTGGCGCCAATGTCGATACCCCTGCTCGGTTCGTCCATGAGCAGCACTTTGGGATCGGTCATCAGTGCCTTGCCAATGACCACCTTCTGCTGGTTTCCGCCCGATAGCGACGCCACCTCGTTTTCCGGATTCGCGATCTTGACGGCAAGACTGCGAATATAGCTTGCGACTGCGGAACGTTCTTTCTTGCGATCGATCTGTACGCCTCGCACGTAATTCCAGAGACTTGCCAAGGTCATATTATCGCTGACTGACATGATCTGGATCAAACCCTCGGCCTTGCGGTCCTCGGGTATGAGCGCGAGACCGCCATTCATCCGCTCAAGAATATCTGCCTTTGGCAATGCTTTATTATCGACGGTGACCGTGCCGCTCGCATGCCTGTGACGGCCGATAATGCAGTCGAATAATTCTGTTCGCCCCGCTCCCATCAGGCCATAGATACCGATGATTTCACCCGCCCGTAGCGAAAGCGAGACGTGGTCGACGGTATAACCGCCGCCTTGCCTCGGGAGAGTGACATCCTCTATCCGTAATATCTCATTGCCGTATTTGTGCTCAGCCGTCTTGGCATAGTCTTTGGAAGAAGCTCCGATCATGCTGCGTACGATCCACGGCACATCGACATCCTTCATCGATCTTGAGCCGGTGATGCTCCCGTCCCTGAGGACGGTGATGAAATCGCCGATGCGAACCAGTTCTTCAAGGCGATGCGAAATGTAAACGATGGCGACCCCCTGTGCCTTCAGTTCTGCAATGACGCGGAACAGGATTTCGACCTCCGTGGCGCTCAATGCGGATGTCGGCTCGTCCATGATCAGTATCCTGGCGTCCTGGGACAAAGCCTTGGCGATCTCGACGATCTGCTGCTGGCCGATCCGCAGTTCTCCGACCGGGCGATTAACCGGAATGTCGTGTTCCAGGCGGCGCATTAGTGCGCGGGATTTTTCTTCCTGCGCCTTCCGGTCAATATCCACACGAAAGCGGCATTGCTCGCGTGTGATGAAAATATTCTCCGCTACCGTCATGTTCGGGAAAAGGTTGAGTTCCTGGAACACAATTCCAATTCCGTTTTGAATTGCATCCTGGGTGCTGGTCAGGTGAACCGGTTCGCCATCCAGCAGTATGCTGCCCTCGGTGGGTTGTTCGACCCCGGCAATAATCTTCATCAGCGTAGATTTGCCAGCACCATTTTCGCCAACGAGTACGTTTACAGCGCCCTTGCGAACGTCGAAATCCACAGACTTAAGTGCAACAGTTCCTGGGTAAACCTTGGTTGCACCCCGGACGCTCAATACGACATCGTGATCACTAGGGTTCATTACTGGCCATCCGTGACTGTGAGGTCAGACGGCGTAATCAGGATTTCGGCGCCTGCACTCGGGGTACCGAAAGCGCCAGTCACACTCACCTGCTTTCCGATGAGATTTTCGCGGTCGAGCTTCGATAGCTTGGTGTCGTAGACGTGGTTGTTCAGTGCACGCCCGACATTGGCGTATTCAATCTGATTCTTGAAGGCGCTGAACGGGATGAACGGCAGGACATCACGCAGAGCCGTGCCGCGGACGACCGGACCCAGTTGCACTTTTGCATCGCTTTTGCCGTCCCCATTCGTATCGACTTCGATGTATGCGGCTCTGGATTTGGTATTGGCGTCAACCACCTTGCCATCAAGCTTGACGATAAAGCTATAGGGATTTTGGGCAGGGTTTTCGCTGTAGCCATATTCGGAGCCAGCGCTCTTCGCATCCTTCGCCAATGCCGATTGAACCTCGCCAAACGAATGAGCCTTGTCGCGCATAAATGGCTCGACCTTTGGCGACCATACATCGGTCACGACCTTGTCGGCGTTGAAGTCCGAAGAGTCGAAGAATATTTCGAGTTGGCCGGAAGCCTTCGCGCTGCCCGCTTCATTCTTCTTAAGCTTGCAGCCCGAAATCCCTAGTGCCACACTGGCGACCGAGATGGCGACAAGCACGTTGGTTCTGATTGTCATCAATTTTACCCGCGAGCATCCGGATCAGGGGAAACATGAAAGGGCATGACGGGAAGTTGCGAAGCCCGTCATGCCCTGCTTGCTCAATCCTTCATCGCAAAGGTTTCAAGCTTCTTGGCGTTGTCGGCGGTGATCAGAACGCAATCCATCAACTGCTTTTCTTCCTGACCCGTCGAGCCGGTCTTGATGTATATGTCAGCCTGCTCAACAGCCATTTCGGCCTGGCGATAGGCAGGCTGGAGAACCGTACCCTTGATGCCCCCTTCACTGATCGAGTCGCGCACGTCGTTGCTGCCATCGAAACCTACCAGGATCACGTCGGTTCGGTTGGCCGCCTTCAGGGCTGCCCAAGCGCCCATCGCCATGGTGTCGTTGCCGGAAATGACGCCCTTGATATCGGGGTTGGCCTGAAGGATCGATTGCATCTTGGCGAAGGCTTCCGTCTGGCTCCAGTTCGCCGACTGGCGGGAAACCATTTTCATGTCTGGATACTGATCGATGACGTCGTGATAACCCTTGGAGCGAATGCCGGCATTGATATCAGCTTCGCGCCCGACCAGTTCGACAAAGGTGCCCTTTTCTCCCATCTGCTCGACGAAGAATTCAGCGCCGAGCGTCGCACCCTGATAATTGTTGGAAACAATCTGCGAGACAGCAATTCCTGTCGCGTTTATCTCGCGGTCAATGAGGAAGGAAGGGATCTTGGCGTCCTTGGCTTTCTGGACTGCAGCAACCGAAGCGTCGGAACCCGCATTGTCGAGAACGATGGCCTTCGCGCCACGTGCGATCGCCGTATCCACCAGTTCGTTCTGCTTGTTGGCATCATCGTCATGAACAAGCACGATCGTCTCGTAACCCAATGCCTCAGCACGCGCCTTTGCCCCTTCCGCTTCCGATTTGAAGAACGGGTTGTCGTGTGACGGCGTGATGATGGCCATCAGATCAGCCGCACTGGCACTGACAGGCGATGCCGCCAAAAGCGCGGTTGTCGCAGTCGCGAGCATTAGTTTCTTCAAGAATGTCATGGTTTCTCCTCCCGAGTGACACAATTATCGATTGTTATTTCCAGGTGGTCTTCCTCTGTCCTCCCACAGAGTTAGGCGGTCGGCAGATCAGGTGATGCGCCGAATGCTTTCCGTGATCTCGTCGTGATTAAATACGTTCAGCCAGTCAGGCTGCATGATGCGGGGTTTGCCGTTTTCGATGGCTTTGTTGCAAGCGTCCGAGAAGACACCCTCCACCTCGCCCATGATGACCGCACCAAGGATATTCATATGGCCGAGCAGAAAATCACGGGCCGCGACCGGATCGACACCTCTGCGCACAACTTCGTCGAGCGCATCTTTCATGGCGACGAGCAAAGAAGCGCAGACTGTCTCTGAAAGACCAGGTTCCAGCAGCGCCATCTGTTCGACTGTAACCCGGTGGGATCGAAGGATGGGCTTGTAGATCAGCTTGGCCACTTCCTCACCCCGGTTGAAGTGCTCCTCGGGCCCTTGCATTAGCGCGCTGACAATCGACTGCGCGGCGGCAACACCACCGAAAAAATCACGCTTGGCAGATAGATCCGTCTCATCATTGAAGATTGGCGGATGGCAGGGATGTGTGACGAAATAGGTAATGTCATCCCGCTCCGGCAGATGCCCGGCGAACGGCGCTGCGGCATCGAGAATGACAATCATCGCCCCCGGTTCGACCTTGTCGACGATCTGATGGGACACCGCCCGGATTGCCGTGTCGGGTACCGCCAGAATAACGATCTGGGCTCCCTTCAGACCTTCGTCCGGCGTAACGCAATCAACGCCGATTGTGTCCTTAAGACGGGCTTTGGCAGCCTCGTTGACTTCGACATGAACCACTTCAAATCGCGAGCCTTTGAGGTTTTTCGCGAGCCGCGTGCCCATTTTCCCGCCGGCACCGAGAAGTGCAATTTTCATCAAGAAGCCTCCCTTGGATTGTGTTGTGGAATTTGTCGAGAAGAAATCATGTTGTCAACTGGTATAATGAGTTGATCAGGTAATATTCTTCCTGCTATGTGTTCTGGCAAGCGACGGGAGGAAAATGTGGACAGGATTTACGCTGAGTATGATCTCGAGACACCGGGCGATCTGACCGACACGGCGGCCATCATCGCTGGAGAACAATCTTCAGGCACGTTCATGAAGCTTGCAGGCGAGACTGAGGCCCTCAAGGAGGCGTATGGTGCTCGCATCGAGTCTGTCATTGTGACTGGTCAATTCGATGAGCCATCCCTCCCATGCAAAGTCGATGCAAAGAAATACATCCGCGGCAGAATTCGCCTTTCCTGGTCGCTTGCGAACATGGGACCATCACTGCCCAATGTACTAGCGACCGTCGCCGGCAATCTCTTCGAATTGCGCGAGGTATCCGCACTTCGCCTCCTTGATGTCGAGTTCCCTCAGGAGTTCGCGCAAAAATACGCCGGCCCGCAGGCGGGGATCGCCGGGACGCGTTTGCTCGCTGGCGTGTCCTCGGGACCGTTGATCGGCACAATCATCAAGCCGAGCGTCGGCTTGAGTCCTGCGGAGACGGCCAGCCTTGTCTCGAAACTTGCCGAGGGCGGAATCGACTTTCTGAAGGATGATGAGCTGCAGGCCAATGGTCCACACTGCCCATTCGCCGACCGGGTCCAGGCCGTCATGAAGGTTCTCAATCGTTTCGCGGACAGGACGGGCAAGAAGCCGATGTACGCCTTCAACATCACGGGCGAGATGGATGAGATGAAGCGCAACGCCGACCTCGTGCGGGACGCAGGCGGAACTTGTGCGATGGTTGGCATTCACAGCGTCGGCCTGCCTGCCATGACAGAGTTACGACGGCATACAGACTTGCCGATCCACGGGCATCGCAATGGTTGGGGCCTGTTCTCGCGCTCGCCCGATATCGGCATCAGTTTCATCGCTTGGCAGAAATTCTGGAGGATCGCTGGTGTCGATCACCTTCATGTCAACGGCCTGCGCAACAAATTCAGCGAAGAAGGTGCATCGTCCATCGCATCGGCGCGCCAATGCCTCACTCCGCTGTTCAGCGGCAGCAAGGATTTCCGGGTGATGCCGGTATTTTCATCAGGGCAGTCGGCCGAGCAGGTAGAGGACACCTACAAAGCACTCGATTCAACGGATCTAATCTATTGTGCCGGCGGCGGAATCATGGGCCACCCGCAAGGGCTTGCCGGGGGCATCAGCAGTTTGCGGGAAGCGTGGCAGGCGGCCCTGGAGAGCGTAAGTCTTGAAACCTATGCGGCCACTCACCCTGCCCTGCGCGCCGCAGTTGAAACCTTTCGGCCGCGGTTCTCATGACTGTAAAGCCACAGATCACCTTTTACGGCGACGACTTCACGGGTTCCACTGATGCGATGGAAGCGTTGAGCTCACACGGCGTTGAGACGGTTCTTTTCACTGAAATTCCGGATGAAGCGCTCCTGAAGGTCTTCAACAATGTAGCCGCAATCGGTCTGGCGGGAACAAGCCGCAGCCAAACACCCGAATGGATGGATCGCGAGCTGCCAGGCGTCTTCGCGTGGCTCAGTTCACTCGAAGCACCAATCTCTCACTACAAGGTGTGCTCGACGTTCGACAGCTCCCCCGAACAGGGTTCGATCGGCCGCGCCATCGACATCGGTCTTCGAATCTTCGAACAGGACGCCACCCCATTGATTGTCGGGGTGCCGCAACTTGGCCGCTATACGATGTTCGGAGAACTGTATGCGCGGTTTCGCGATGATATTTTCAGGATCGACAGGCATCCGGTAATGAGTCGTCACCCCGTAACGCCGATGCATGAGGCGGATCTGCGCAAACATCTGGCAAAGCAAACACAAGCTCCGATAGGGCTCGTCGACCTTCCATCGCTACTCGCTGGCAAAGGTGCCATGGCGTTACGCAAGGCGATACATGAATCAAAGAGAGTAATCATGATCGATGTCGCCGATGCGCTGAGCCAGCGACTCGCAGGCGAAATCGTCAATATGCAGCTTGCGGGCACGGGACCACTCATATTCGGGTCGTCCGGTGTCGAGTACTCCTATATTGAAACCTTGCGCGCCAGGGGCAAACTTCCGCAAGCTGCCCCACAACCACCATTGTCTGCCGAAGACCGCATTGCCGTGGTGTCCGGAAGCTGCTCACCAACCACGGAAACACAGATCAGATACGCCAGCCAAAACGGTTTTGAACCGGTCCAGGTCAATTATGAGGCGCTGGCGACCGGGGTCGGATCGGGTCAAGCCGAAACGGAAGCTACCAAGCGAGCTACGACGGTCCTCAAATCAGGCAGGAGTCCCCTGCTCTTCACCTCACTCGGAGCGCCGCCATCTCGGCCAGGAGGCAGTTCAAACGAAAATGACCGGGTCGGTCGACGCCTTGGTGCCATGTTGAACCGTCTTGCGAAAGAAAACAATCTCAAAAGGGTGATCGTCGCGGGTGGCGACACTTCAAGTCACGCCTTGAAGGAACTCAGGATCGGTGCGCTGACGCTTCGCCACCCGATTCCTCAATCGCCAGGTTCCCCTGTCTGTTTGGGACACAGATTTGACGGATCGGCATCGTTGGAACTCGTTCTCAAGGGCGGCCAGATCGGCCAGGAGGACTTCCTTGTGCGCATCCGCGACGGCACACTTTAAAAATTTATCATCGTCGTCGTACCAGTTGATATGATGATGATTTGGAACAGTTCTTGTCGGCTTAACCGTGCCTTTGGCCATGTGAACCCTCCCTGTCGCAATACCAAGCAACACATCGATAGCGCGATACTCCCATCTTCAAAATGACCGTCATTCAATGCCGTTGAAACCCTCGAATTAAATGTTTTGTACATATTCGAATCTCATCAATAAACCTTCCTTTGAAAAAGCCGATAAGAGCGGTTTTCGACTTATGCCTGAATGTCCGCAATGCATGGCGCCGCTAGATGCCCCACACCACCGCCCCGCCCGTGAGGCCAGCGCCAGCTGCGGTCAACAACACTCTCTCTCCGGGAACGAACGGCCGTGCATTGTGGGCGAGCGACAGTGAGAGCGGAATGGTTGCAGCCGACGAGTTGCCGTATTCAGCGATCGTGCGAATGATCCTGTCAGGCTCAATGCCAACATTCTCGCTGACAACGTCGAAGATACGGGCATTGGCCTGATGCGGGACAAACCTCGATATGTCTGACGGCTGAAGCTTGGCGCTTGCCAGCGCCCGCTTGGCGCAAAGGGTCATCATTTGCACGGCCTGCGCAAACATTTCCCTGCCGTCGCGCATGGTCATCAGGCATTCTTCAGCGGCCACGCCCGCAGCAAAAGGTTGTTTGGAACCTCCTGCCGGAATGGAAATCAGGTCATAGTGACTTCCGTCAGATGCCAGATCCACACCGAGGAGTCCCTGCTCCGTATTGTCTGTCGGGACCAGAACGACAGCGCCCGCCGCGTCAGCGAAAAGAACGGCACTGGCACGTTCTGCGGGGTTGATACGCCGGCTCAAAATATTGGCTGCCGCCACAAGAACTGGCCGGCCCTGCGTGCGGACAAAACCATCGGCAAGCGTCATGGCATAGATAAATCCTGAGCAGGCGCCGGCGAGATCAATCGCGCCAGAATTCTGCAAGCCAAGACTATGGGCGAGCAACGGCGCCGAGGGTGGCAACAGATGATCCGGCGTCGATGTGGCGAGGATCGTCAATGCGATATCGCCGCGATCTATATTACCGTTCTCAAGCGCTGCAGCACCTGCTTTTGCTGCGAGATCGGTAAGCAGTTCTCCGTCGAGGACCCAACGCCGCGAACGAATACCGGTCCGGCGCTCGATCCAGCCAGCTTCGAGACCAAGCTGGTTTTCTATCTCCGCATTATCAACACGGCGCGCTGGCGTGTAGTGACCAAACCCCGCGATGCGGCTTGCCTCGACCCGGCTCATCGATCACCTACGAATATGTCCGCTGCCTCGTCGATCGCATCGTAGGACCGGTCGAGATCGTCCGTGGTCACGCAATAGGGTGTCATCAGATAGATCACATTGCCGAGGGGTCTGATGAGGAGATTCCGTTCTCTGAAGAATGCCCTGAGCTTTGGTCCTGCGTCTGAAAGGTAACCGGAAGCCGGAACATTGACGTCAAGCGCAACGATCGTCCCGGTCTGGCGCACATTGCCAAAGCGCGGGTCCCGCCTGAAGCGTTCCAGCCTTATCCGGTGCTTGGCTTCCAAGGCGCGGATGCGTGTCATGACCGGCTCCGTCTTCCATGCAGCGAGATTGGCCAACGCAGCCGCGCATGCAATCGGATTGGCCGTGTAAGAGCTCGAATGGAAGAGTGTCCGGCTTCGATCGGTGGACAGATGCGCATCGAATATTTCTGCCGAACACAAGGTTGCCGCCAGCGGCAACGACCCGCCCGTCAGCCCCTTGGATGTGCACAGAATATCCGGCCTAATATTTGCCTGTTCACAGGCAAAAAGGCTGCCTGTGCGCCCCCAGCCCGTCATCACTTCGTCGGCGATCATCAGACTGCCATGCCTTGTCGCGACCGCCTTCAGCTCGGTAAGAAGCGACGCCGGATACATCCGCATGCCCCCCGCCCCGAGCACAAGCGGCTCAATCAGCAGTGCTGCAACCTGCCCGCTCCGGCAGAATGTCTCGAAGGCGTCGAGCGTGTCCTGCTCGTGTCCGGGTTCGGGAAACGGCAGTCGATCGACACCAAATAGCATCGGCTCATAGGCGGCGTTGAAGACACCCCTCTCGCCCGCTGACATGGTACCGACCGTATCGCCGTGATAGCCATGCTCCATGACGGCGATGCGGGAGCGCGGCGCACCGGAATTATGGAAGAAACCGAGCGCCATCTTCAGCGCAACCTCAACGCAGGTCGATCCGCTGTCGGAATAGAATACATGGTCGAGCCCGGTAGGGGCGATGGCGACCAAACCTCTCGCCAGTTCTTCGGCCGGTTCGTGGGTATACTCGGCAAAGATGATCTGGTCATAGGTCTCGCAGGCATTGCGGATCGCCGCCATGATGAGAGGATGGCGATGGCCATGCGTGATCACCCACCAGGAAGAGATCGCATCCAGGATAGCGTGTCCCTGCTCATCATAGAGATAGGCTCCTTCCGTTCTGGCAATGCGCTTCATTGCCGGTTCCAGAGCATGCTGGGTAAACGGGTGCCAGACGGGCGATAAGGTCACTGAATACCTTTCTGAAAGCAGGAAATATCGAAATGATCGTTGAAGGCTTGGGGGAGGGTGTCAGATGTCAGCGGGTCAAGCAGCGGTAACCGGCCAAGACAGGTCACGTCGCCGAGTTTCGCGATGATCGCTTGTGTGTCCGCCTCTTCATCGCCGATGAAAACCACACCGAAAACCGGAATAGAACGGCGGCGCAACGCTTCGAGTGACAGCAGTGTGTGGTTTATCGTTCCAAGCCCGGTGCGGGCGCAAAGGATGACAGGTATCTGCCAACGGGTGAAGACATCGGCAAACACCGAGCTTTCCGTCAAGGGGACCAGCACGCCGCCCGCCCCTTCGATGACAAGCGAAGACTGCGTTGACGGAGGGGATAACGCCTCAGGAACGATCCGGACATGGTCGATTCTGGCGGCAAGATGCGGCGAAGCCGGCGTTTTGAGCCGCCAAGCCTCGGGGTAGATGCGCGACGATGGTATCCGGCCGAGACGCCGCACGGTTTCACTGTCCGTTTCGCCTTCGAGCCCCGATTGGACGGGTTTCCAATAGCAGGCACCAAGCGCATCGGCCAATGCTGCCGAGAACACCGTCTTGCCGATGTTCGTGTCGGTTCCTGTAATGACAAAGCGGGATGTCATGCGGCTTCCTCGGCGGATATATTCGCCAAGGCGTCGAACAGGCGGACAATTGCGGGCCGGTCGACATTGAGGGTGATGGCAATCCTCAAGCGCGCCGTTCCTTCCGGAACCGTTGGCGGGCGGATCGCGCGGGTATCGAAACCTTCCGTTCGCATGCGTTCCGCAATGTGCATCGCGCGACCATTGTCGCCGATCATCACCGGTAATATTTGCGATCCGCTGCCTTCCACACCAAGCGTGGCAGTCAGCTGCGTATTGGCGAAGATTCGCAGCCGCTCGAAATCCGCGCGGCGCTGCGGCTCATCCACCAGAATTTTCAGGGCTTCACGAACACCTGCGGCCATCAATGGCGAAGGCGCGGTAGAATAGATGAACGCGCGCGCCCGATTCACGAGATAATCGCAAATCAAACTGTTCGCACCGACAAGCGCACCCGCAACGCCAAGTGCTTTCCCACATGTGTGCAGCAGGATGACATTATCCCGGCCCTCCATCCCGGCGGCAAGACCGCGGCCATCCGGCCCAAAGACGCCGGTCGCGTGCGCCTCGTCGATCACCAGAAAGCCGTCATGCCTTTCTGCCACACTGAGAAGCTCCGCCAGCGGGGCGCGGTCACCATCCATCGAATAGAGGCTCTCGACCGCGATCCAGGGATGCCCCATCCCACCGTCTTTGCGCCACCTAACGATCGCTTCCTCGAAATCAGCCACATCGTTGTGCCGTGCAAGCGCCGCCTGGGCCCGGCTGGCTGCAATGCCTTCACGCGCACTTGCATGGATGAGGGCATCATGGACAATGAGATCGCCACGTTGCGGCAGCGTTGAAAAGAGCGCGGTATTGGCCGCATAGCCGCTGGAAAAATAGAGCGCCCGCTCCGTTCCGAAAAAGACGGCGGCTTCAGCTTCGAGCGCCTCGTGCTCGGGATGATTGCCGCGCAGCAGACGCGACCCGCCTGAACCGACGGCAACACCGCGCTCCAAAGCTGTGGCAATGGCAGACTGGATGCGTGGTGAGTTGGCAAGGCCAAGATAGTCATTCGATGTGAAATCAATGCCACCCTGCGGTACGAGCGCACGCCGCCGTCCCTTCCGCCCCAGCCCGCTCAGCGTCTTTGCATAGCGGGCAAGACGCTCACTCATTCAGCGGCACCCAGCGCCATCGCCTTCAGACCGAGACGGCGAAACAGCCCGGTGTCATGATCTTCGCCGGGGTTATCCGCTGTCAGTAGCGTATCGCCGACAAAGATGGAATTTGCCCCGGCAAAGAAACACAGCGCCTGCATCTCGTCGCTCATCTCCGTGCGCCCTGCCGAGAGACGGACATGGGTCTTTGGCATGAGAATGCGGGCGAGCGCTACTGCGCGGACAAATTCAATGGGATCAACCGGAGCCGCGTCGCCGAGCTTTGACCCCGGAATTGGGATGAGCATATTGATCGGTACGCTCTCCGGTTGAACCGGCAGATTGGCGAGCGTTACCAGCATGGCGATATGGTCGTCAGTCGTCTCGCCCATGCCAAGGATGCCGCCTGCACAGACCCTGATCCCCGCCTCCCGCACGTTCGCGAGTGTCTCCAGACGATCCGCGAAGCTGCGCGTTGTGATGATCTCGCTGTAGAAGCGTTCCGACGTATCGATGTTGTGATTGTAATAATCAAGACCCGCACCGCCAAGCCTCGCTGCCTGCGCCGGCGACAGCATACCAAGCGTCATGCAGGTCTCCATGCCAAGCTCCCGGACACCCTCGACCATGGTGACGACCATGTCCATGTCGCGGTCTTTGGGGCTGCGCCAGGCAGCCCCCATGCAATAGCGCGTCGCGCCGCCCTCCTTCGCCTTGCGGGCCTCGGCAAGCACGCGTTCGACCTCCATCAATTTGGAAGCCTTGAGGCCGGTGGGATAATGGGCGGATTGGCTGCAATAGCCGCAATCCTCTGGGCATCCCCCTGTTTTGATCGACAGGAGCCTGCTCAACTGCACGGCGTTGGGGTCGAAATTCTCCCTGTGGACGATGTGCGCCTGAAACAGCAGATCGTTGAATGGCAAATTATAGATTTTACTGGCCTCTGAAAAACTCCACAAATCACCAACGGAAGGGGCTGTATCGGCAGATTTCAACGCTGATACTTCAGACATGCGGGGAGTTCCTCCGTTCTTCCGGTTGGGTAAGAAAAATTATAGATAGAATCAATACTTATCTATAACTCTAGCCAGCACGTTAAAAAACGCAACCGCGTTAGAGACGGCCTCCGAAATCAGAGCGGCTTTTGTCAGAACAACTGGGGAGAACCGAAACGCCTTGCGGTAGGAAGTCTGCACAGCAATAGGAGAGGCTTTAAGGGTGGCTTAAGCTAGCCAACGATCGCGAAAGCGTCGCGCGTCGAACCTGTAGCGCTTCTGACAGGCTTTTGCCCGATCCACTGGACGTGGCGCTCAAGCACAGCAACGGCGTTGTCGATGTTGCCCTGGCGCAGATATCCGAGGATAGCGCGATGATCATGATCGGTCCGCACTTCCCAATCGGACCGCCAGGCGGAAAACAGGAAACGCGCGCTTACCGAATGAAGGTCATCGATGGCGGCAAGCAGCCGCGGCATGCCGCATGGCACGAGGATCAGCCGGTGAAACCGCCGGTTTGCCTCCTCCCAGGAGCGCACATCGCGAGAATTGTCCCCGGCAACAGTTGCCTCTTCAGCCTGCTCTAGAATTGACGATGTCAAATGTTGGGCAGCCTGCCGCAGCGCAAGACCCTCGAGCTCGGCACGCATCAGTGCCACTTCCCGCACTTCCTTCAGATCAAAGGAAGCGACGCGCACACCGCGGCGCGGCTCGCTGACCGCCAGCCCCTGCGCCTCCAGCTTGCGGAACGCCTCCCGGACCGGCACATGGCTCGCGCCAAATTCCTCGGCGATGTGATCCTGCCGCAGTTTCGTACCCGGCTCCAATTGTCCGGTCACGATCCTGTCAGCAAGGATACGGCTGATGCGGTTGGCGATTGTGTCTTCAGTGGTTGCGGCCATGTTTTATAGATATTTTGCTTCCGAATGCCTGTCGAGCCCGGGCGAATCTTTTTCCTATATAACGCCTTACGGATCGTTCCAGGCGAAACGGTATTGACCGTAATACCATCCATAGCAACAGCCTTTGCCAAGGATGCGGTCATTGCGATCATGGCTGCCATAGTCAGGTCTTTTGAAAGGAGGCATCAATGCCGCGAGGCTAGAAATGTTGACGATCCTTCCCCATTTCGCCTCCCGCATGCTTGGTAGCAGACGCGAAGTGACTCGAACGGCCGCAAGGACGTTGCGATCATATCCCGCCGCCCAGGTCTCGGGCCGCGTCGTAGTCCAGTCCTCAGTCGCACCTGAGCCACCCGCGTTGTTGATCAGGATCCCGACGGGCTTGACGAAAGCCTGCGCCTCATCGACGAGGCGTTGCACCTCGTCTTCCTTCGTCAGGTCGCCGATGACGACATGGGCGCGGCCGCCCTGAGCGGCAATGTCGTGAGCGACTTCCTCGGCCTCGGTCTTGTTGCGGCCGTGAACAATGACGATGGCACCCTCGCGGGCAAGCCCTCGGGCCACCCCTTCCCCGATACCTTTGCTGCTGCCTGTAACCAGCGCAACCTTGCCATCAAGTTTCAAATCCATCGCGTCATTCCCATGTTCATGTCAAGACTTGATAAGAGGATCGGACGATGAACGAAGCAATTACGCACTTAAAAGTGCCTATAGAACGAGAGGAAAGAGATGTTTGCATTGGCCCGGATGGATCGGTCGCCCATGTGACCAGAGTGCTTCGCATGATCAGCGGACGATGGAAGCTGCCGATCTTGTTTCGCCTGTTCGCAGAGCCGTCGATGCGGACGTTGCAGTTGTTGCGAGACATTCCAAACGTCTCGCAACAGATGCTGACGCAGCATCTCAGAGAGCTTGAGAACGACGGACTTGTGGTGAGGCGCGACTTTGGTGAGCAGCCGCCACGTGTCGAGTATGGTCTTACGGATTCTGGTCGCCGCTTCATGCCGGTCCTGATGTCGGTGAGGGAGTTCTCCCGCCTTCATCCCGAGAATGTCGACGAAATACCGAGCTGAGCCGATGACCCTATGCCGCATTCGCTGTTCAATCTCTCGGGACAGTTTCAAAACCGTACAACCGATGTTCGATAAAAGATGAGAGCTCAAGCCGACTGGGTATCGAGGGTTGAGCACCTGCTCTCAGGCATGCAAGACTCGCCGCAGCGACGGCCGCCTCGGCCGCTTTCCGAACTGAAGAACCGGCGGCGAGACCCCGAACCCGACGCTCTGACGCAGCCGTGCTCCAGGAGCGCCCGAACGCCTTCGCCGCGATCAGGCAAGGTCGAAGCGGTCCAGGTTCATCACCTTGTTCCACGCCGCCACGAAGTCTTTCACAAACTTGTCCTTCGAGTCCGCGCAGGCATAGACTTCCGCAAGGGCGCGCAGCTGGGAGTGCGAACCGAAGATGAGGTCTACGCGGGTGCCGCTCCACTTGAGTTCGCCTGTCGCTCGGTCACGTCCTTCGAACACGTCCTTGGCGTCCGATGTTGCCTTCCATTCCGTGCCCATGTCGAGCAGGTTCACGAAGAAGTCGTTGGACAGCGTTTCCGGCCGCTTGGTGAAGACGCCGTGCTTCGACTGCCCTGCGTTCGCGCCGAGAACGCGCAGACCGCCGATGAGAACCGTCAGCTCTGGCGCCGTCAGTGTCAGCAATTGCGCCCGGTCCACCAACGCCTCCTCGACGGTCAGACGCTGCTTGCCGCGCACATAGTTGCGGAAACCGTCAACGATCGGTTCCAGCGGAGCAAAGGAGTGGATGTCTGTCTGGTCTTGCGACGCGTCCATGCGCCCGGGCGTGAAGGGAACCTTCAGGTCCTGTCCGGCGTCCTTCGCGGCCTTCTCGATTGCCGCGCCGCCGCCAAGAACGATCAGGTCGGCAAGCGAAACTCTCTTGTCGCCGGACTGCGAAGCATTGAACTCCTTCTGGATCGCTTCGAACTTCTCGAGCACCTTCGCCAGCTGAGCCGGCTGGTTGACGTCCCAGTCCTTCTGCGGCGCGAGGCGAATGCGCGCGCCATTGGCGCCGCCGCGCTTGTCGGAGCCACGGAACGTCGATGCCGACGCCCAGGCCGTCGAAACCAGCTGCGGCACTGTAAGGCCGGAGGCGAGGATCTTGGCCTTCAGGGCGGCAACGTCCTGCTCGTCGATCAGGACATGATCCACGGAGAGAATGGTGTCTTGCCAGGACAGTTCCTCCTTCGGAACGAGCGGGCCGAGATAGCGCACGATAGGGCCCATGTCGCGGTGCGTCAGCTTGTACCACGCCCGGGCAAACGCGTCCGCGAACTGATCGGGATTCTCGTGGAAGCGCCTTGAGATCGTTTCGTAGGAAGGATCGAACCGCAAGGCGAGGTCGGTGGTCAGCATGGAGGGCGCGTGGTGCTTGGCCGCATTGTGCGCATCCGGCACGGTGCCGGCACCCGCGCCGCCCTTCGGCGTCCACTGGTGCGCGCCGGCCGGGCTCTTGGTCAGTTCCCATTCGTAGCCGAACAGATTGTCGAAGAAGTTGTTGCTCCACTTCGTTGGCGTCGTGGTCCAGATCACTTCCAGGCCGCTACCGATCGCATCACCACCCTTGCCGGTGCCGAATTTGTTCACCCAGCCGAGGCCCTGCTGCTCGATGTCGGCGGCTTCAGGCTCCGGGCCCACCAGCGTCGCATCGCCGGCGCCGTGGGTCTTGCCGAAGGTGTGTCCGCCGGCGATGAGCGCGACGGTCTCCTCGTCGTTCATCGCCATGCGCGCGAAGGTGTCGCGAATGTCCCGCGCCGCGGCAAGAGGATCCGGATTACCGTTCGGCCCTTCCGGATTCACGTAAATCAGACCCATCTGCACGGCACCCAGAGGATTTTCAAGATCACGGTCGCCGCTGTAGCGCTCGTCCGCCAGCCACTTGCCTTCGGGACCCCAATAGATGTCCTGTTCGGGCTCCCAGACATCCTCACGCCCACCGCCGAAACCGAACGTCTTGAAGCCCATCGACTCGAGGGCAACGTTGCCCGTGAGAATCATAAGGTCGGCCCAGGAGATCTTCCGGCCGTATTTCTGCTTGATCGGCCACAGCAGCCGGCGGGCCTTGTCGAGATTCACGTTGTCCGGCCAACTGTTCAGCGGCGCGAAGCGCTGCTGGCCGGCTCCGGCACCGCCGCGGCCGTCGCCGATGCGATAGGTGCCGGCGCTATGCCACGCCATGCGGATGAACAGCGGCCCGTAATGGCCAAAGTCGGCCGGCCACCACTCCTGCGAGTCCGTCATCAGGGCATGCAGGTCCTTGATCACGGCGTTCAGGTCGAGGCTCTTGAACTCCTTGGCGTAGTCGAACGCCTCGCCCATCGGATCGGACTGTCCGGATTGCTGGTGGAGAACCTGGACGTTCAGCTGGTTCGGCCACCAGTCGCGGTTGGCCCTGGCAACGGTTGTGTGCACAACCGGGCATTTGCCCGCGCTCTTGTCATCAGTCTTTGCGTCCATCTTTCTCTCCGATCGTTGCTACATTATTTGAACTGCTCCGTGAACAACGACTATGAATGCCCTTGAAGACAGTCCGTTTCTGGCCAGCGCGATGACCAAGTGCCAAATACGTGGAATGTCCTACTGCTGTGAGCTTGCCTTGAACAAGACTCCTGAAGCAAAAGAGGACCAGCGCGCCAGCCAATCTGGATAATCTGGACATCGGCGCACCGCGAGCGCCCACGACATAACACGGTTGTGACCTCGACTGCTCCTGATCTCCGGTTCAAATCTTATACCAGAGCGGCTTGATTAATTTAAGTTGGATTTACTAATCGCAGCGATAAGATGCCGTTATGACCAATCTGACGCTGAAGCAGCTTCGTTATTTCGAGGCGTTGGCACGACATAACCACTTCGGACGCGCGGCGGATGCCTGTGCGATCTCTCAGCCTGCTATCTCGGTGCAAATCAAGGAATTAGAAGAAGCGCTGGGCACAGAGCTCTTCGAAAGAGGCGCGCGGCAGGTCCGGTTGACCAACTTCGGAGAAGAGTTTGCCCTGCGCGTCCGCGACATTCTGCGTTCGGTAGATGAACTGGGCGACTTGGCGCGCGCCTCGCGGGAGCGGCTGGTGGGGCGGCTGCGGATAGGCGTGATCCCGACGATCGCACCCTACCTGCTGCCTACAATAATCGGCAACCTAACCCGCATGCATGACGGCCTTGATATTCACGTGCGCGAGACGCTGACGCAGAAGCTGATCCAAGAGCTGGCGGAAGGTCGGCTTGACGCGGCTATTGTTGCTCTGCCGGTGTCCGAACCTTCGTTGACGGAGGTTGTGCTGTTTGCGGAGAATTTTGTGCTGGTCCGGCCAGGGGAGGATGAGGGAAAGCCTGTGCCCAATCGCGAAGCGCTACGCGAAATGAGGCTGCTTCTGCTGGAAGAGGGGCATTGTTTCCGCGATCAGGCTCTGTCGTTCTGCAATATGCATTCGGCGCGACCACGGGAATTGCTGGACGGCAGCTCCCTGTCCACACTGGTCCAAATGGTGAGTGCTGGCATCGGTGTCACTTTGATCCCAGAAATGGCAGTGGCGGTGGAGACACGCTCGGCGTCAGTATCTGTCGCTCGCTTCAAGAGTCCCCAGCCCTCGCGAACAATTGGCATGATATGGCGCAAGACGAGCCCAATTGCAAAACAGCTCTTGCAGATTTCTGAAGTAGTTCGTCAGTCAGCAGACGCGTTGCGCGAGCAGCACAATCCAATATCGTCGTCGCCCTGACGGCCAAAGGTTGTCGTTCGACGGTTGCACAGCCAACGACCGATTCCCACCCAAATCACCCCCGCGTCCCTCTCTAGACTAGCTGACCGATTTTCGCAGGTATCATGGACGCCCGTTATCCGCTCAATCCAGTCGTTTGGTGCTTCTGTCGCGAGGGGCCGCCGCATCGGGTCGATTCCGGTCGTCGGGCCGCAGTGGCCGAGACGACCGGGGTTGAACTCGGATCAGCAATTTCAATGGCACGAAGCACTTCAATTTACACTCTGATTTCGGCGTTTGTACAAAACGCCGATAAGGGCCGATTTCGATTATGCTTGAAAGTCCACAATGGCCTTAACGATTGCATCAGGCCAACTTCCGCTGTGCGCCGGAAGCCACCATTCTCATCGAACCACGCGCGGTTGAACTATTTACCAATAGACTGCTCCTGAAGCTCTTCACCGACAAGGCAATTATAAGGTTCTCTATATTGGACATGTGCAAGTTCCGTTTGGCGCTGCTGAAATCCACTTAGCTTGAGCCCGGAAATCTCGATAAGGAGCTTGTCGCGAATTGCGTTAGCAAATTGGGTGATGTCCGATACTTTCAATACAAATGCACCGTCCCCGCCGATGACGCATTTTTCATAATAGACATCGATGTCTGGAATCGATGCGGAATCCCGTGCCCTTTCCAACATAATCGGGAGACCGTCGATGACGATCTCCGTACCGATAGCCGCATTACGGGCTATCGGTACGGGCGCCCCGGCATTGTTGGGCCCATCTCCCGATACATCGATTATGCGTCGAGTGGCTCGAAATCCATTGGATCGAATAAGCTCTCGTGCAAACGCCAGCGCATTTGAGATCGAGGTAAAGGATATTCGTCTCATCGGCTGTCGGCGCAATTTCTCCGCAAATTTGGCCGCAGTCCTCGAACCGTCAATCAGGGTCCAAGGCACGACCTGAACAGCCGAACCACCCCACTCGATATAGGTTACTGCAATCTGCCCCAGCGGTCCGTCACGCAGGGCTCTGATGATCTCAGGCCTCTGGAAGGCTGCCACATACCCGTCACGTTGAAGACGCTGTTCTTCGATATCCATCGAATAAGAAACGTCAACGGCAATAACCAGTTCGAGATCTACGGCAACAGGGTATTGCGCGGCGGAAGCACTTCCGCCCAGAACACAGAACGATGCGAGAAGTGCCCATCCCAATCTCATTGCGGTAATCCCGCCCCTGACCTCTTCCTTGAGCCGCACGGCGTTGGCTGACCAGTGTACTCGCCAAACGAGGGTACCAATTCCGTCATCTTGTCGCGAGGCATAATTAGGGTCTCCTCTAAGTGTGGTGGTTGGCTTGATCGACTGACAGGCCGTTAATATGCGCTCGTAACGAGGCAAAATCAGAATGGTATCGCAGGCCGAAGGCGGATTGTTAGACACGGAGGAGGTCGTTGGCGGATGGGTAATCTCCTCTGTTGGTCAGGAATTTGGCTCGTTATGCAGACGTTGCCGCCCCACAGGTCCAAGCACCACACACTTCGAGGAAGACCCCGTTCAAGTACAATCCGACGCTGGCAGCGCGTTCTGCGATGTTGGCGGTCGCGCCGGGCATCCGGCCGCCGACTATCGCGACCGGATGTGCATTGTTATGGTGGCATAACAGCGGCAGCCGACTTTATCGCAGAAAGGCATGGCGGCCCATGTGTGGGCAGTAAAGTGATTTCGGAAGTTAGATATCAAGGCGTAGTGTGCTCCTGTGAGGCTCTGCGGAGCCCGTTCCAGGGAGGACACGCCCATGGCCATCGATCATGAAGAATTGCTGCATCTGCTCAACCGCCGTCGCTTCCTTGTCGGCAGCGCGGCTCTAGCTTCGGCATCGCTCATGCCGTGGAAGGCGCTGGCACTTTCCGCCGCGCCTCATAGTTTCGTACAAGGCGATTTCGAGGTCACAGTGTTGAGCGACGGCTCACTTAGGCTGCCGCTCAACATCATTGCTGTCGATGCGTCGCCGGAACAGCTTGCTGAAATCGCCAAGCGACTCGGCTGGGCCTCTGGTAATGCCGAGCCGGCTACCAACATACCGTTGATGAAGAAAGGCAGCGACCTCATTCTCATCGACAATGGGTCGGGCAACAAGTTCCAGCCGACGGCAGGCAAGCTTGCCGAAAACCTCAAGGCCGCAGGCATCGATCCGGGGGCGGTGACCAAGGTGGTGTTCACGCACGCACATCCTGACCACATTTGGGGAACGCTCGGCGACGGCGACAAGCTGTTCCTGCCGAATGCCGCCTACTATGTCGGCGGCGCCGAATGGAATTTCTGGACCGACCCGGAGCTCTTGTCAAAGATGCCGACCGAGATGGGAGACTTCGTCAAGGGCGCCCAGCGCGATCTTGCCTCCGTCAAGGATCGCATGACGATGGTGAAGGGCGGCGATGAGATCGTGCCGGGACTGTCGGTTCTCGACACGCCTGGCCACACACCAGGCCATATCTCGCTCGAGGTGGCGGGTGGCGAAGGACTGATTATCACGGCCGATTCCATGACGAACGAAATCGTCTCATTTGAGCATCCGGAGTGGAAATTCGGCTTCGACGCCAATCCGGACCTGGCGATCGAAAACCGCAAGAAGCTTGTCGATCGCGCCGCCACCGACAAGATCAAGATGCTTGGCTACCACTGGACCTATCCGGGGGTAGGCTTTGCCGAGAGGAAGGGCACCGCCTATGTCTTTGCGAAGGCGGGCTAGTGGTCAAAATCTGATGGTGCCCAAGTTTAAATTACCGCTTTGATCGATCCAGAAATTCTCATCTCGGATTGCTAGTTGAGCGTATTAGGAACCGCGACCCACGGAATTGCGAGGCCGCAAAGGCCCGGGCCATAAGCATCTCGAATGACCGTTACCGCACCCAGTATCGGCTACGAGGGCGCCGGCCTCGAGCCTCTCGACAACCCCATCAATTAAATACAGTGCGACAAAGGTCGAAAAGCTGGGCAGCAGTCATCCCCTACGAAACGGCGGAACTATCTTGACATCTTCTCAGCAGCGGTCCCCGATCCCGTCGATCTCGGGTTAGCTGCCGAAGCCGAAGCATAAAGGGCCGCAATTCCGCTATATTAAGGAACGGGTCGAGTTTGCTGCGGTAGAATTCTGGACTTTGTCGAACCGGCGGGTGGACATACTGTCGTGAGCACCACAAAACTCCTGCTGATCGTGCCGCTGATGGCGGCCTTCGCCTATGTGTCACTTGTTGGCCTGGTATATCTTTCACAGCGCGCCCTCCTCTATCCCGGCACCAGCGCGACACTTCCTCCAGAGCACGCGAGCTGGGGCGAGAATGTATACGTTAGGACGCCCGACGGAGAGACGCTTCATGCACTCTACCGCCAAGGCGAATTCGGCAAGCCGTCGGTGCTGTTCTTTCTTGGAAACGCTGACCGGGTCAGCAACTACGGTTTCCTCGCCCAGGCGCTGGCCGCGCGGGGCATTGGATTGCTGGTGATTTCCTATCGCGGCTATCCGGGATCGACCGGCTCGCCGGGCGAGGATGGGCTGCTGACCGACGGCATCGCCGCGTTCGACTGGCTTTCAGTACACTCCAAAAGCGAGATTGTTGTGCTGGGCCAGTCGCTGGGCAGCGGCGTCGCCGTCAACACGGCCGGGCAAAGGCCGGCCGTCGCCGTCATCCTTGTGTCCGCCTACCTGTCGGTCCTGTCGCTCGCCCAGATGCATTACCCGTTCTTTCCGGTTGCTCTTCTTGTCAAGGATCCCTTTCGCTCAGATCTCAAAATCGCGAAGGTGAGGCAACCGAAGCTGTTCATCCACGGCCGGCGTGATGGCATCATCCCCCTGTCGTCGGGCGAGGCGTTGTATCGCATCGCTCCCGAGCCCAAGCGGATGCTGATCTACGACGGCTCGGGTCACAATGATATTTGGGACGACGGCATGGTTGACGACGTCATCTGCTTTGTGGAGGCTGAGAAGAGACGCCACCTAGGGCCCGTCAAGCAGCGGCGATCGTCAGGATGACCACGCCCGAATCGGTGTTTGCTTCGCAGCGCCGGCATAGACGATCTCAGCGATCTTTATGCTCTGCGAGCACGTTGGTTCTGTCGCAAATTTTTACGTGACTGGCGGAAAGGACGCGAAGCTCCGGGCTAGGAACACGTTTTTGGGCTCCAAACTCGTCGATGCGAAGAAAGCCGAGACGCTTGGGCCACCGGACCACGGTTCAGACGTTTGAGCGCTGTCTCCTCCTCTGCGGTCAGATCCTTCCATTCCACCATAATGAATGCTCCTCGTTACTACGTCCGGCCTTCAGTTCATCTGCATCGTGTGGAAAAAGGCTGTCTGATACACGCTCCACCGATGCCTCCTCTATCAATTGCGGCTGGGCAATGCGGTTCTTCATGCGATGGTTGGTGTCGCAGAACTGGACAGGAAAGCCGATAAAACCGGGAACCTTTTGTTGGAAATATCATCTAATATGTCCAATAGGAGATCGGCCATGTCAGCAGTTCCAAAGACCATAGTTGTTTCACCCGCATACGCCGGCGATCTGGAACTCGTTCGTCGTGCGCTGACACATGATGGCGAGGCCTTTCGCCTGATCATGCAAACGCACAATCGCGGACTCTATAGACGACGACTGTGTAATCTTTCACGGCGTCCGTGATCATCGCTCGCAGAATTCTCATTGTTCGGCTCTGTTGCTGTGGCTTCGCGATAGAATTTGAATCTTGAATGTCGTCATCTGCGCGGCCAACTGCGACGATGGAAGTGGCGCCTCGCGGCGAAACGTGCGACCACCGTCACCGCTCCTGCATGGCTTGCGACGAAATCTCCGCAAGCGGCGAAAATAGATATTCTAAGATCCGCCGCTTACCGGTTTTGACTTCTACCGTCACAGACATTCCCGGCGACAGCAGCATTTTCCTGCCATCGACCTCGATGGTGGTGGTATCGGGTTTGATTGTCACCGGGAACACGAGGTTCTGCATACGCTGAACGTTGCCGGTGGGAATGATGCTCTGTAGTTCTTTCGCTGGCGCGCCCTCCAGCTGCTGTGCATCGGGTTCGGGGATGGCGTCCGTTGCCACGCGTGTGACGCTGGATCTGCGAACTTCTGGAGAGTAAGCGCCTTGGTAATGTTGTACTCGGAATAAGCGTAATGACCAAGTATACCTAACTGACGCAGATCAGTTTGGGCTTGAGTTAACCCAGTAACCAATTGCCCTGAAGTATTGTACCCAAGCTAACCGCCAATAGTATTGAATTGCCCATAAACGCCAAAGCCTATTCTATCGCCCATAAACTACCAATTAGTGTTTTTCTATAGAATAAATCCAACCATATTCTGTGCCATAACGAAAAGAAACCCGTTTTACACTCGCGATACGAAACTAACTCTAAAATAAGTAATATAGACGCAACAAACATCCCGAATAACGGATACATTATTAATCCTTCTATGCTTGGATTTACAGGGTAGACATCAAAAACATATATAATTCTTCCGCCACATATCCCCATGACCGCGATCCAAATCGCGATAAATAGTTTTATTTCGATCGGGATTTTGTCCGGTGTTTTGTCAAACTCAGTCGGGTCGATACCGAGAATCTGCGCTAGTTTAAGTTTTTCCTTAGGAGTCACCCGCGTTCAGTCCTCTATACTGTAGTTCATTGCGTTGCACCGTGCACGGCCATGCCAAGCCGCAACGGTCGGTCGCGCCAGCCGTTAGAAGTCGCACCGGTAAATTGATCCGTTGCCCGGCCTGAAGTTAGACCGCACCCGAATGTTCCCCGACATTTCCTCGCAATGACTTCGTCAACCCAAATTGTCGAACCATGCCGAAAATAACTGGCTGCAGATAATAATGTCAATCCGCTTGGTAAATTATTATTGTAACATCCAATAGGTAACTCTAGGAAAAAGTACGTCTAAATAGTTATGGTTTCAAACAAAAGTCGGAGAGACTCCCGCATTTCATTTCTCACCGTATGTCCAGCGCGCATTGTTCTAGTGTAGAAATTGTATAACTGGTAAATGTTGCGACTAAAGAACATAATAGTGTGGCGCAATTTCATATAACCAAATATTTTTCATAAAGAGCAAAGTAACGTATCATTTGTAGAGGTACATGACCAGGTTCCGTCATAAACTTTGACGCAATTCGCGAGGCGGCGTTATTCAGCCCATTTCATGCCGCCAGGATGTTGAACGGCGCTGTCACCTTGTTTTTGGCTTAACGAATAATCGATATTGATCATGGGCATGCGCCAGCCCATTGCCAATTACAAGAACCACCGTTTGCCGCCAGAGATTATCGCCCGTGCGGTCTGGCTCTATTACCGGTTTCCGCTCAGCCTGCGCCACGTTGAAGAAATGCTGCTGGAACGCGGGATCGCTGTCTCCTATGAGACCATTCGCCGATGGGGCAGAAAACATGGCCCCGGCCATGCCCGGCGCATTCGCCGAAAGCCACCTTCCACCAATGATGTCTGGCACCTTGATGAAGTCGCGGTGCGCATTAATGGCAAGCGATGCTGGCTGTGGCGGGCGGTTGACCAGGACGGCTTTGTGCTCGACGAGATTGTCCAGAACCGCAGGAATACCAAGGCTGCCAAACGATTACTGACACGTCTGATGAAGAAGCAGGGCATGGCGCCGAAGCGGATAATCACCGACAAGTTGCGCTCCTATGGCGCAGCAAGGCGTCAGGTCATTCCAGACGTCGAGCATCGCTCTCACAAAGGTTTGAACAATCGCGCTGAGAACTCCCATGTACCGTTTCGAAAGCGGGAACGAATGCGACAGGGATTTCGATCCGTAGGCAGCTTGCAAGCGGACCGGCGGGACCGCAACCGCGGGTGGGGATATGCGGGACTAGGGTTCCTTAAATCATCCTATCACCTTCAACAGTTTCAGAATCCCGCGCCACGCTTAATTGATCGATCGCATTTAACAGTTGAAGGGCCGCAGGCGGAACGGTCGCGCCATGCAAGATGGCCGATCATTTGGCCAGCCTGCGGCCGGCATCAAGTCAGTATTTCGTGGCACGTAGCGTTTCCTGCGGCAAACCTTGTGCTCGTAACCCGGGGTTGACCACACCCGTCCAGCAGGGTGATATCCTCGTGTAGCACACGCCCCGTATGTGTCGTTGCCCTCGACGATGTCCCATGGCGCTGCGGGCATATTTGTGCGGCGAGAGTCAGATGTACTTCAACCGCCCTTAAGAACTTTTATCGACTGCGGCGTGTACTCCCCGCTAGTAAGAGCTCGAACATCGTTATAACCCAACCTACCCGACACAATCCCGTTGACATACCGCTCGCAAAAAATCCTTGGCATCGAAGCGGGTGGTATTCCCGTCAGCTTGCTCCAGGCAGTGCGAACTTCGGATGTCATTCCCCCTAACCAACTTGAGCACTCGCCGATCTGATAGGCTTTGACCCCAGGCCTTTTCAAGTCTTCTCGTCTTGCTGCCATCTCAATATCGAGAGATTTCTGCAACTCGGGTCCGGAGGCGCATCCGACAAGACCGATTGCGAGGCAAGTTGTGACCGTTATTGCGTGATTGCGCATCTATTCCCTCTGTCAGTTTACCGTCAATCGAACATGGATCAGTTCACCGCGAAGCCTATGCTTCGGTTTAGGGTGCCGCGATAGCCTAAAATGATGCCGTTCACCGAAAAACGTCACAGAAGACAGTCGTTGGATTAAGCCATAGAAAAGCGGAGTGCACGCAATCGGAAGCCCGATAAGAGCCGATTTTGGGTATTTCCGATTGGAGACAAAAATTCCGAAATCGCTAATCGGTTCTTTTAGAATCAACAATCTACGATGATCAACTCGAAAGGATTCGAACAGGCGGCCCGCTATACCCTTTTTGCGCGCGGTCATGCAGCTCTCTTAAATTGCTGTGAACACGGATTTTTCGGGAAGTAACATCATAGATGACCTATGCCCGGACGGATGATTTCTGCAAAAGGTACTTTTATTGGCGTTTCAGGAACCTGAATTTGTCGGTCAGTTCGCCGGTAGCGATTTATCTATTGAGGTCATGCTGATCAAATGGCCGTTGGCACACCATTTGCCAGCCGATTGTTGAGTTGCGCCACCAATTGACCCATTTTTCCATCTGCGATTGACCATAGTTGATCGAGATAAAACGAAGATAAATATTAAGCTTCTAATAGAGTTGGTGGTCAGCGCTGAATGGCAAAGTGGGTCAATTTCTTGTAGAAATCAACAGCAGCGGCCTCTTGAGAGTCCGCCGAACTGGCATACGATGCCTTCGCGCTGAAAGTGGCTGGAAAGGCGGTTGGGTAGAATAACAGTCTCTACTTGCCTGCCGGACGTTCGGCATCTATATTGGCTAAATGCTTGACCATTCGTCCCGACCGTCTTCACCGCCACATATCCCGATGGATGCGCTAAGCGAAGTCCTACAAGACTTTCGCTTGAGTGGCGTCAACTATGGCCGCTGCGAGCTCCGACATCCATGGAGCATTGCCTTTCCGCAACAACCGCTGCTTCGTTTTCACTTTGTCAGCCAGGGTCCATGCTGGATTCATACCGAAGCGCAAGGCTGGCAGGAGTTGCACGATGGCGACCTGGTGCTGCTGCCGCAAGGCGTCGCCCATCGGCTGGCTAGCGCGCCGGATGTTGTGGGCGACTCGCTCAAGGGTTGCCAGGTGACCAAGTTGGGGAGCAACGTCTGCGAAGTGGTGCGGGAAGGAACAGGCGCGGCCAGTACCCTTTTCTGCGGCTCCATGGCCTTGGGCGCCTGTGCGCTTAACCCCTTGATCACTTTGATGCCGCCAATCATCAAGGGCTGCGACGTGGCCGGCAATGACCCGATCGTTAGTCCCTTGCTCGCGGCTATGACGGCTGAGGCCGCACAACCGCAGATGGGCAGCGCCACCATCTTATCACGAATGGCGGACCTGCTCACAGCGCGGCTCATCCGCTGCTGGGTCAATTGCACCGGAGTCCCGACCACCGGTTGGCTCGCTGCCATCCGCGATCCCCATATCGGCCGCGCCCTGGCAGCCATGCACCGAGACCCCGGCCATAACTGGACACTCGAAAGCCTCGCCGGCCTGGCAGGCCAATCGCGCTCGATTTTCGCCGAGCGCTTCAGCGCTGTTTTAGGGGAAGGCGCTGCGCGCTATCTCGCCCGTCTGCGTATGCAGCTTGCCCGCGAGTTGTTGGGGCAAAGCGGCATGTCGGTTGCCGAGGTCGCTACCCGCTTGGGCTATGAATCCGAGGCATCCTTCGCTCGCGCGTTCAAGCGCATCACCAATGTCTCGCCTGGCGTTGTGCGTCGCACAATTTCCGGACGAACGGACATGGATTTCGGATTTTAGGACACATATCATCCGAAAAGACTCGTCTATGAATATCTTCAAACCTTGGAGATATTCAATGACGGACACAACATTACAACTTGATGGCGCGGTGATAGACCTTGATGCCGCTGCGCCAGCCGCGTGGAGCCCGGCCACCTGGTTCGCGGTGCTTTCAATGGCGGCCGCCAGCTTTGCGCTGGTGTCAGCCGAGTTCCTGCCGGCAGGTCTGTTGACGCCAATGGCGCGCGATCTCGGCATCAGCGAGGGAACGGCCGGACAGGTCGTCACCGCCACCGCTTCCGTCGGCGCCGTGACGGCCATGTTGAGCAATGTTCTCATCGGCCGATTGAACCGCAAGACGGTGCTGGTTGGTCTCAGCGCCTTGGCGATCGGCTCCAATATTCTTGCGTCGGTAGCGACCGATTTCTGGCTATTATTGTTAGGTCGGGCCGGGCTGGGCATCGCCCTCAGCGCTTTCTGGGCGCTTTCAGTTGCCGTCGTAGCGAGGCTGGTTGGCGCCAATGCGACAGGTCGGGGCATGGCTATCGTCACCCTCGGCGTCTCGCTCGCCACCATTGCCGCACCGTCGATGGGTGCGTTGATCAGCGACTGGTTGGGCTGGCGCAGCGCCATGGCCATGACAGCCGGGCTGGCCGCGCTTGCCATGCTGCTGCAGTTGCTCAGCCTGCCGACTTTGCCTGCAACCACAAGCAACAGTCTTGCGGATGTCTTTCGGCTGACACGGCGGCGTGGCATTCAACTGGGCATGCTTGCTATCCTTTTGCTGATGACGGGGCATTTTGCTGGCTCGGTCTATGTGCGCCCCTTCCTCGAACAGGTGACGCTCCTTGCAACCGGGCCGATTGCCCTGGCGCTGCTCGGGTTTGGCATCGCCGCTGTGGTCGGTAATATTGCCGGTGGCCGCATGGCCGACGCCAATATCCGCATGGCCCTCGCGGTCACCGCCGCGTTAATGGCGTTTGCGGCGCTCGCTTTGGTGCTTTGGGGCGCGCATATCGGCGTTGCCTTCGGCTTCGCTACGCTTTGGGGCTTCGCCTTCGGCATGGCGCCGGTGGTGCTGCCGACCAATCTGTCCCGCGCGGCGCCTGACGCGCTTGAGGCAGCGGGCAGCCTGATGGTCACCTCTTTCCAGGTTGCCATCACTATCGGCGCGGTTGTCGGCGGCTATGTCGTGGACACCTATGGCGCCATGGCGCCCTTGACCCTTACCGCCGTCCTTGCCGCATCGACAGCCGTACTGGCGCTGCTACAGCCCCGCAGCTAATCCTTGCTCCTGCTGCGCGGTAGGTGGAGCAACCAGACGTCATCGCCAAGTTGCAGATGCGGGCAAGACCTCGGCGCATCGGCAAGGCGGTAGATGACGTCATGTCGAGGGCGTGGGCGGTGCTTCCTCCATCTGACAGATAACATCGTCGAAGCGACGCAAGGCCCGCCTGACCGGAACATGTTCACTCTCGATATCGAGGAGGATCATCATCTCGCCGCCGTACTGGCCAGGCAGGCGACTTCGGCGGAAGAAAACCGCCCGAGAATGCCGAAGCTTTCACCGGCTCCTAGGCCATTCCGGTGAGGAGTTCAATCCAGCCGCGCAGGTCGCGGCGCACGGCCTTGGCGATCTCGGGGCCAGCTGTCAACTCCATCCGCCGTCGACGACGAATGTCTGACTGGTGCACATTCTGCTGTCATCTGCGGCCAGCCAAAGCGCCATTCGGGCAATGTCAGCCGGATACAACGGTTCTTTAAGACACTGCATTTCTGCAATTCGCACTTGCGCTTTTTCATCGACCCAAAGATCGAGTTGTCTCTGCGTCATGATCCAACCGGGAATGACGCAGTTGACGCGTATATTTTCGACACCTAGATCGCGCGCCAGGCCACGGGTAAGGCCCTCGATGCCTGCTTTAGCCGTCACATAGATTGGCATTCCGCCGAAGCCGGCCCGCCAGCTGAATGAGCCGAAATTGATGATCGAACCGCCTTTCAGTCTGCGCATGCCAGGCACGACAGCCTGAGAGATAAAAAACAGGTGGCGCAGATTCAATGCAATGCGCTCGTCCCAATAATCGACGGTCACATCGTCGATGGCATGGCGCTCATCGTGGGCAGCATTGTTAAGGAGAATGTGGATGTCACCGTTCTTCCGTACATAGTCAGCAATTTTTTGCTGCACATCGGTTACATCACGTAGATCGGTCTGCAGATATGTCGGTGTGCAGTGCCCGGCGGCGTCCACCTCTTCTACAAGCCGCTCTGATACCTCACGATTATAGTCGATGAATGCAACTCTCGACCCTTGCGCGCAGAAGTGCATGACATGAGCGGCACCAATGCCGGACCCGCCTCCCGAAATCAGCACACTCTTGTTTCTCAGCCTCTGATAAATGGCAAATTCCGACATTGTTCTCATCCTCCAGCGGAAATTTCCGCAAAGCTTCGCCGTCCGCTTACGAGCGGTTTTGCATTTATTGGTAGGTTTCAGTCTTAAGCTGGCTTCAGACCACTAGATCGAAATGCCTCCGTCAATTACCACCGTCTGCCCGGTGATCATTCCTCCACCGAACCCGAGATAGACGATCAGCTCCGCGACATCGCCTGTTGTGCACCACCGCTTGAGAGGTGTTTGTTCTACTGTGCGCTTCGTGCGTTCCTCTGACCATTCGATCATCCAGGAACTCTTAACGGAACCTGGGGCGACCGCGTTGACCCGCACTTCCGGTGCCAGCGCGCGAGCGAGATTTTTGGTGAGATTGATCACGGCCGCCTTTGACCCGCTGTAGGCGATGGTGCTGGCGACGGAGCCGAACCCGGCGATGGACGCCGTGTTGACGATCGAACCCTTGCTGGCCTTGAGTGCCGGCGCCGCAGCCTTGGAACAGCGGAACACGCTCATCAGGTTGACGTTCAGTAGATTCGCCCACAGTTCCTCGGTAATCGAATCAAGGTCGGAAATTGGCACCGGTGTACGGACACCCGGTGTACCCGCGTTATTGACAAGGAGGTCAAGCCGCCCAAGCTTCTCGGCAGCATATTGAACCATCGCCTCGGCCTGTGCGGCGTCTCCGAGATCCGCTGGGGCTCCTATCGTGTCGAAGCCCAACGCCTTCAGTTCGGCCAAAGCCTCTTTGCCCCGTGGATCGTCAGGTAAATAGTTGATTGCGACCCGTGCGCCCGACTGGCTCAACAGCTTGGCCGTTTCAAAACCGATGCCTGTGGCACCACCGGTCACGAGTGCGGTGCGTCCTTTAAGATCAAATGAAATCATACTTGTGTCGCTCCAGTTCACTGGCGGAATTCGTCTTCGCTTCCGCAGTGTCGTTATCGGGTGTTCATAGCCGGCGGCCTATACAACTCGCACGACAGGGAACGGTGTTAGTGGCGTAGGAGACTCCGGACGTCTCTCCCGCCGCAGAAACTTCTGTGTCAGTTCATGGCGGGGATTTTCGAGAACCTGCTGTGGTGTGCCGATCTCGCAGACTTCTCCTCCGCTAAGGAAGGCGACACGGTCTGCGGACTCGCGGACGAAGTTTATGTCGTGAGTGACGACCACCATTGTCATGCCCTCCGACTTGAGCAGACGCATGGTTTCAAGGACTTCGCCGACGAGTTCGGGATCGAGCGCCGATGTGACCTCGTCGAAAAGCATGTACTTCGGTTCCATGGCCAGCGCCCTTGCGATCGCCAGACGCTGCTGCTGACCGCCGGACAGGCTGGACGGGAGCACGTTCTCTTTGTCGCCGAGCCCGACGTGCGCCAGGTGCTTGCGCGCGATAATCTCCGCTTCTTTCCTGCTCCGCTTGGCGACGATGCGTGGGGCGAGTGCCACGTTCTGCAGCGCGGTGAGATGCGGGAATGCATTGTACTGCTGAAATACGATTCCGAGCTTGCGCCGCAGTACATTTATGTTGGTCTTGCGGTTATGGACGCTCGTACCGTCGACCCAAATCTCGCCGCCTTGGATGCTTTCCAGTCCATTTATACATTGCAGCAGCGTGGATTTGCCGGAGCCGCTCGCCCCGATCAGACACAGCAGTTCACCTTTTTCGATGGTGAGACTGATACCCTTCAAGACAGGCAGCGCTCCGAAGGACTTCGTTACCTCTTTGATCTCGATCATACGCTGACCTTCCTTTCCAAGCGGCGGCTGTAGCGGGAAACCGGATAACAAATCAGAAAATAGAACAGCCCCACCCCCGCCAGGAGGAGCCAGGTTTCGTGGGTCCGCGTTATCAGAACCTGTGAGGCACGCATGAATTCGATATACCCGATGACACTTACGAGGGCGCTATCCTTGGCCAGGCTCAAGAGCAGACCGATCCAGGAGGTTAGTCCCGTCCGGAACGCGAGCGGAGCCGACACGTAAGTGAGTTCCTGAATGTAGTTCATCCCAAGAGAGCGGGCGCTGCGGCGGTAAGTCGGCGGCACCGAACTAAATCCTGCACGGGAAACCTCTGATGTCACTGTCGCCATCCAGGCAGCAAGGACTATCGTTCCCAGCCAGAATGCATTCATGCCTAATCCCGCGAGCGACATGATGCTATTGAGTAGGATAAGTTGAATGATCAGTGGCACGCTCCGGAGGACGTCGATCAAAGGGGCTGTCAGAATCCGCGCTATCTTTGAGGAAGCCCGTGCCCAGCCCAATGGAATCCCGATCAAGGTGCCCAATAAGCCTGCCGCTGCTGTAATCACTAACGTGTTTATCGCCCCTTGAAGCAGATAGTAGGCATCACTCCATTGCAGTCCCTGATTTCCCAAAACAAATTGCATGTCAGTTCCTATACAAGCGCCAGAACACGAACTGAGCCGACAGTTCGATGGCTTTCGCGATGACGTAGTAAAAGACGGCCGTCACGATAAAGAATTCGAAAGTGCGAAAGGACACGGACTGGGCATACTGCGCAGCTCCCGCCAGTTCCCGCAGTCCGACGAGCATTCCAAGTGACGTGTTCAGCATCGCCCATACAGCTTGCGTGATGAACGCGAAGAAAATGATCCGGAACATCTGCGGGAAGATCACATACATGAAACCTTGAAATCCGGTCATCCCAAGTGACCTCGCCGCTGATTGTTGCTGGCGCGGTATGGCTGCAAGTCCGCCGCGGAAAATCTCCGTCAGGTACCCCGCATTGTTAAACGAAATCGCGATCAGAACGGCAAGGTAACTGCTGATGTTCAACCCGAGAGCCCCCAAACCGAAATACATCATGTAGACCTGAAAAAGCATGGGTGTGTTTCGCGAGGCCTCCACCCAGATGGAGGCGAACTTGTAACCCAACCCTGAACCCTTCTGCCTCGCGACCGCCATGGGCATAGCGAGCAAAACGCCGATCGCCACGGAAAGAACCGTGATCTGGATTGTGACCATTGCACCGGCAAGTAGTTGCGGCAGCGCGTCCCAAACAATGGACCAGTAAAATTGATAGCCGAACATTTTTGCGTCCCAAGTTGGTGCCGGCAGAAAAAATCTGCCGGCAGGACTTGATCAATAGTCTACACCCTGTACCGTCAGCGAAGGTGCCTTACCTTCGCCGAAGAACTGATTATAGACCTCTTGATAGCGACCCGAAATTACCTGGTTCCAGACGAAGAGCTTCACCCAGTTCAGGAACTCCTGATCGTTGCGTTTGACTGCCATAGCCACGACATCTGGCGGAACCGGCGCCTCTCCTGCGGAAATGAAATCCGGGAACTGGCCGCTTGCTGCCAGCGTAGCGTAAACGGCTGTTGCTTGAAGCAAGGCATCTATTTTGCCCTGCTGAAGGGCGAGGAAGGCCTCGGTGTCACTTGCGTATCCAGTGTAGGTGGTCCCAGGATCCTTCCATTCAGCAATACTCTTATTGAGCTGCTGTTCTGTAGTCGTACCCGTGACACCACCAAGCTTTTTACCCTTGAGATCGTCAAACTTCGTGATGCCAGTATTTTTGCGTGTGATCACCGATGTCGTATAATTCATGTACGGCTGGCTGAACGCCACGGTCAGAGCCCGCTTCGGTGTGTTGGACGTCGAAGCAACCAGCACGTCAATGCGGTCTGAGACCAATGCCGGAATGCGATCCGGTGAAGGGGTTTCAACGATCTCGAGTTCGACGCCAAGAGCTTTTGCCATATCTTCGCAATAAACGACATCGAATCCAGATGGTTTGTTGTCTGGAGTGCGAAACCCCGAAGGGGGCGAATCCAGCATCACACCGCAGCGAAGCTTTTTCGCCTGCATGACCTTATCCAGACCCGATTCCGCTTGCGCCGTTGATATGGCTCCCAGTGTAAATGCGGCGGCGACCGCACCCAACAGATAAGTTCTAAACATGTTCGTTATCCCTCGTTTATTGTTAACTTTTGTATTCTGATAGTTTTGAACAACGGCCGAACCCTCCTTGGCGCAGCCGCCATCATCTTGTTCTTCTAGCCTTTGTCTCCTTCACGCTAAGCAGCTTCATTCGCTGCGGTATTCGTTCTGCCGATCTTCAAAATCGGCCCAAGTTCCCTTTCTATCAGGGGAATTACATCTTTCTTGAACGCTAGGAGAGACCGCTGTGCCCGCTCAAGCGGCATGCATCCGAACTGGAAATTGCACGTGTAGCTGGTCGGATTGACCCTCTTAATGTCAGCGATGACTTTGTGCGCCACTAGGTGAGCGTCGCCCACCACCATATTCTCTGCATACTGCTCGATTGTCTGCTCGCCTTCATACGGCAGATCGCTGATGAAGCCGCCTGACAACGGCAGTTCCGCGGACCGCAGATGATGCGCCATCCGCCCGACGTAGCGTGCACGCTCTCCGGCCTCGAGTGCTTCGGCTTTGCTGTCTGTGATGTGAACGTACTGCATAATGCCCAGCGGCTTTTGCGCAGGATCCTCGCCAATGGACTGCCAGTTCTTCTCTAACCCGTCGGCCATCTTGTACAGAACAGGCGACCCAAGCGTGCTTGCAGCAATGAAAGGGACGGCGTTCCACCTCTTGAAGCGCGCCAGAATGGCTGGATGAGAGGACGCTATGTAAAGCGGGGGCAAAGGTTGCTGCAGCGGCTTGATCGCAAACGATGTCTGAGGAACCGAGATGAATTTCCCTTTATATTCCACCGCTCCTTCTACAAGGGCTTTCTCAATAATGTCCCAGTACTCCAAGAAAATCCCGACCTTATCATCGATCTTCACTCCATACCGGTCAAACTCAAACTGCTGATATCCAGTTCCTAAGCCGACGATCGATCGTCCGTTTGACTGCAGGTCCAAAAACGCAATTTCCTGCGCGACGCGGAGCGGATTGTAGAGCGGCAATACGATGACGCCGGTCCCAAGCTTTATTTTCTTTGTCCATCCGGCGGCGTAAGCAGCCATCGTAAGCGGTGAAGGACAAATGGAATAATTTGCGAAATGGTGTTCAGCAAACCAAGCTATATCGAAGCCTAACTCCTCCGCACTTTCCACCATTGTCCGGGTGTCCGACATCACTCCACGAAATCCGTCTGGATGATCGCGCATCGTCATTAGGCTGAATAAGCCAAGTTCCATATCTTTATCTCCTTCGCGTCGCACCACTCTTTCGATCTGGCGCTGCATGGTTTTTCAATCGCAGACCTAACGGTCTATGCGGCCTGCATCGGGACTGAAGTCGCGTATCGGCCGTTCTGGTAGATCAGGGGAGCGACGTCCTGCTCGAATTTCGCGTCTTTGACACGACCGATGACGATCCGGTGTGTCGAGTAGTGAACAACCTGATCCACGTCGCAGAACAGATTTGCCTGCGCACCAGCCAAATAGGGGATACTGTCTTCCGCAGAATGCCAATCGCCGAACTCGAACCGCTCCTCGCCCTTTGCTTTTCCGCTGAAGCGCTGCGAAATCTCCGATTGGGAGTTCTGGAGCAAATTGATGCAGAACCTGCCCTCTTTAAGCAGCGGCATAATAATGGACGAAGTGGAATTGATGCAGGTCAGCACCGAAAGAGGTTCGAAACAGAGCGATGTTACGGCGGTGACGGTAATTCCATACCGGACACCCTCATTCTGGCATGAAATGACACTTACAGTCGAAGCAAGCCGCCTCATGGACTGTCGAAACGATTCCTGAATTTCCACACTCATGACAGTATCCTAAAGCATCTTTTTCATTATAAAATTGCAGATTATCTACAATCTGTCGCTGCAAATTTGCAGATTATCTACAATCTGTCAACGCAATTCGCTTGCTTTCCATATAGTTTTTTTCCATACAACTTTAGAGAGAAACGACGGGAGCTCATGCGAAGTGAACCAACGATCCGCATCCAAGAAACCACTCATTTCTATGACGACGCTTCAAAGTGCGGAATTTGCTGCCGAGCAGATCCGTCGGGCGATTATTGACGGACAGTATAAGCCAGGAGACAGGTTGATTGAGCAGCAGCTCACTGACGGACTCGGCATATCCCGTCATCCTGTGCGCGAAGCGCTGAGGTTGCTCGCGCGCGAGGGATTGGTGGAAGTCAGGCCCAACCGGGGCGCTATAGTCGCCGATCTCGAAGCCAGCAATATTCTTGAAGTCTATGCAATACGTTCTGCTCTTGGGGGCATAGCGCTCAGACATCTTTTGCAAAGTAGGAAAAGCCTGCAACAGACCGATCTAAAACGGCTCGAACGGCTTGCTAAGAACGCTATTCAGTTCGCCAAACTTACGGACCAGGAAAAGACGATTGCAAACGACCTTGAATTTCAGACTGCAATTGTGGAAGCGAGCGGCCTACCAAAAACGGTCCAGTATTTCACGGAGCTGAACGCCGAAATTCAGCGTTTCAACAACCTTTCTCACATCGTGTACACGGCCCGGGAGGAAGACGCGAAGAAGTATGTCGCAGGTCTCTTGGAAGCTATTGAGAACTTCGACCTTCCTCGAGCGGAAGCGATCTGGAATGAGAAGTTCAAGGTTGCAGTAGAGCGCTTTCTAGCATTTGCGGCGAAACCAAAAACGTGACCACATGGATTGGCTGAGGCGAAGCAAATTGCAGCTCCCGTATATGCGTGTTGGATGGTTCGCTTTCGCATGAAGCGGGCTTTGTTGAATGTCTGCAATCGGGTCATGAGCTGATGACGTACGAATTCGGCAGTGATTAGAAAATGTTCATTTGAAAATGCCGATACGGGCCGATTTTGATTGGCGCCCAATTTTCTACAATCACCTCGCCGTATCGGTACAAGCATCTGGTAGCCAAGTTCGTACATGCCCCGTTGGCTTAAAGGTCGTTACGGCCGGCGACCGGCGCAAATCGTCGGCTATTTCGGAATTTGAGTTCGTCCATCTCGGAACTCCTTCCGACTAGGTCGGAACAAGTCGGGCGGGACGAGGCCGTGGTGTTCGTTCGATCGACGCGATTAGTTCCACAAGCAAGACAGGGGAGCGGCGAACAGACGATCTCCAAACGGCAGCACCTTGTCACCATCATAGAGAACCATGCCGACCCGAAAGCTATCTCCCGCAATCTCGGCAATCTTTCGCAATCCCTTAAAGTCTGCCGCGGACACGGTTGCGGCGGCCTTCACCTCGATTCCAACAATGGCGCCCGCATCATTCTCAAGAATGATATCGACCTCGACCTGATCCTTGTCGCGATAGTGATGCAATGTTGAGACGGTACGCTTCAAGCAGAGTGTCGCGTGCCGCCTGTTCCAACTCTTCTGGATCGCTGATCGAAGACGAAGGATTTAACTTCGACACCGACTCCGTTTTTATATCCACCAGTTTAGAACCGAGGTGCTGCAAGGCAGCGAGTGTCGGTGTGTCGGCATTGCGTGATGCCCGTGCCACCTGCTCCTGAATTTTTGTCACCTCTGCCGACAACTTTATTGTGCGGTCTACATTCTTGAATTCGGTACGCCTTAGGCTCTCCAGCGACGTCAGCGCCTCATCGGCTTTCTCCGTTAGCTTTTGGAGAGTCAATTGAGCCTTATTGGAGACATCCTGAGCCCAACGGCCCAGGTCAATACAGACACTGTCTGCAAGCTCTTTTCTGATCACTTTCCAGGTGCTGCAATCCCTGCCCCATCTCGCCCGTCGTTCGATCACCTTCGATCGCGGCACCGAGTTCACCGATTGGCCCTACCTGCAGGCGGGGCTCGGAGCGCAGACATGGTTCTGCGACCCGCAGTCGCCCTGGCAAAAAGGCGCGGTTGAAAATACCAATGGCAGGGCGCGGAAATGGCTATCGAGAGAGGTTGATCCTCTGTCGATCACCGATCGTGATATAATGGAAATCTGCAACAGGCCGAATGCAACGCCGCGCAAATGCCTTGGCTATAAAACGCAGGCAGAAGTCTTCCGTCAAAAACTGCTCGCACAGAGGCGGCGAGCGCGTTAGCTTCAAAATATTGCAAGTCGCGCTTCAGCGAGAACTCACAAAAGCCTCGCGATGCTGCAAACCGTCTAGATGAAGCGGCTAAGGAAAGCCCGTGTTCGGGAATGCTGCGGGTTGCCAAGCACATCGTCTGGCCTGCCCTGCTCGACGATAATCCCGCCGTCCATGAACACGACCCTGTCAGCTGCCTCACGCGCAAAGCCAATCTCGTGTGTGACGACGATCATCGTTAGCCCCTGATCGGCAAGGTCGCGCATCGTCGCGAGCACTTCACCCACCAGTTCGGGATCAAGCGCCGATGTAGGCTCGTCGAACAGCATGAGCTTCGGTTTGATGGCCAAGGCACGGGCGATGGCCACGCGCTGCTGCTGACCGCCTGACAATTGCCGCGGATAGGCATCTGCCTTGTGCGTTAGCCCGACACGGGCCAAGAGTTCCATCGCCAGTTCAGTCGCTTGCCTGCGGCTTTGCTTGTGTACGCCAATCGGCGCCTCGATGATGTTCTGCAGCGCTGTCATGTGCGGATAGAGATTAAACTGCTGAAACACCATTCCGATCTGTCGCCGCTGCACGGCGATAGCACGCGCGGGCAATTTGTTGAGCCTGCCATTGCGCAGGGAATAGCCAATCTGTTCCCCAGCGACCACGATCGAGCCGCGGTCAATGGCTTCCAGGTGGTTGATGCAACGCAGGAATGTTGACTTGCCCGAGCCCGAAGGTCCAAGCACCACGACAACCTCGCCCGGCGCCACATCGAGATCGATGCCCTTGAGCACTTCGACTTCACCAAAGGCCTTGTGCACATTGCGTGCCTGGACCAGTGGTTCAGTGGCTTCAACAACATTCATCGATAAAGCGGCGGTCATTTGCTGCCCTCCTGCGCCATGGCTGAAATCTCAGCCACGACAACCTTCTCCTGTTTCTTCACTGTAACCGCGGAACCACGCTCGCCCCGGCCGTAATAACGCTCGATGAAGCCTTGGCCGACATTGAGGATCGACGTGATGAAAAGATACCAAATCACCGCAACCATCAGCATGGGGATGACCTCGAAGGTACGGTTGTAGACGGCCTGCACTGAATAGAGCAGATCGGCCATTGCGATAACACTGACGAGCGATGTTGCCTTGATCATGCTGATCAGCTGATTGCCGGTTGGCGGGACGATAGAGCGCATAGCTTGGGGGATGATAATGCGCCACAGCGCCCTGGCACGGGTCATACCAAAGGCTTCTGTGGTTTCGATCTGGCCTTTGTCGACGGAAAGCAGCCCGCCGCGAATGATCTCGGCCATATAGGCCGCCTCATTGAGCGCAAGCCCGGCAATGGCCGCTGTCATCGGTGTGATCAAATCATTGGTGTTCCAGCTGACAAGCGTTGGTCCGAACGGAATCGCGATCGAGATTTCTGGAAAAAGCGTCGAAAGATTGTACCAGAATATAAGCTGCACCAGCAGCGGTGTACCGCGGAAGAACCATATGTAAAGGCCCGCCAGCGTGCTGGCGAGCCGGTCATTCGACATGCGGGCAATGGCGAGGAGCAACCCGATAACCACGCCGATGGCCATGGCAACGACGGTCAGTCCAAGCGTGACATAGAGCCCGCGCAGGATCGTCTCTTCGGTGAACCATTGCGCGACAGTCGGCCAGCCGAAATTCTCGTTATGGGCGACAATCCAGAGGAAGTTCGCCGCTATGAGAAGTGTGATACCCCACAGGAGCCAGCGATCCGTTCGAAAAGGCTTGTGTGCGTTCATGACATCGCGCAGCGCCGCCTCTGCATCGCCCTTTGGAGGCGATGCCATTGTCCGGTTGTTCTGGGTCATTTACCACCCTGGCCCGCCAGATTGATACCGGGCTCCTTGATCATGTTCTTCTCAAGTCCCCATTTCTTCATGATGATGGCATAGGTGCCATTATCCATGAGGATTTTCAGGCCATCACGCAAGACTTCGCTGAGGGGCGAACCTTTCGGGACTACAGCGCCTTGAAAGAGATTATCAAAACCATTCTTCTCGCCGGTCGCAGCGAGTTCGAGTTGGCCATTGGTCTGCTGAACGAAATAGGTCAAAGGCGCCTGCGAGGAGAAGAACGCGTCGGAGCGCTTCGAGCGAACAGCCAGTATGGAGCTCGGCTGGTCGGTGAACGATTGCACCTCGATTGCCGGTTTCCCATCCTTTGTGCATTTCTCCGCCTGCGCCTTGATGACCTTTTCAGCCGAACCCGCTGCCATCACAGCAATGCGGTTACCACAGGCTGCATCAAGCGAGGTGATGCCCTTTGGGTTCCCCTTCTGAACGGCGAATACAACGTATTCCTGCACATAATCGACAAAATCATTGGCTTCCTCGCGAGTAGCGAAATCGCCGACCGGACCAAAGGCGAACTGGTAACGTCCGGAATTGATACCGCTGAGCAGAGCTGATAGGCCGCTGACGGTGGCGTGCTTGATCTCGACGCCGAGAAGTTCGCCAAGCGCATTCGTCAGATCGTCACTGGCGCCGGTCATCTCGGTCGTGCCGGTGACGATTTCATAAGGCGGGAAAGAGCCGTTATTCACCGAGATCATGCTGCCGGCTTTGCGGATTTCCTCCGGCAATTTTGCCTTGAGGGCTTCATTGATCGTCTGTTTTGGAATGGCTATCTCCTGTGCCACGGCTGATCCCGCCAGCGTGGAGGTTACGAGCAGTGCGGCTGGTACCAGTTTCAGAAGTTTCATGTTTATTCCCCTTTTTTGATAAAATTCAATTGGTCAGGCGAGTTCGGGCCGTGCGAAACGACGGTTTGCCAGGACTGGCAGAACCGATCGGGCGTGGCTGATGCGCTTGGGATCGATCTCCGCAAAGATCAGTGCCGGCGCCTCACCGGCCCGGACAACGGCCACGCCGAGCGGGTCGACGACCATGCTGGCACCGATATTGCGCTCACCGCATTCACCGACGGCAACGATGTAACATGTGTTTTCCAGGGCTCTCGCCGTGACCAGCACGTCCCAATGGGCCTCCTTGCCGGGACCCTTCACCCATGCCGCGGGCAGGATCAGCACATCAGCACCATCAACAGCGTGACGGCGGGCAAGTTCCGGAAAGCGCAAATCGTAACAGGTCATCAAGCCTAGCTTCAGGCCGGCTACTTCAATCAATTCAGGGATGACCGTCCCGGGCTGAACATTGGTCGACTCTTTCGCAGCAAATGCGTCATAGAGATGAAGCTTCAGATATTGCGAAATAATCTCACCGCGGCGAATAGTGACGAGATTATTGAAAACACGCTGACCACCTGTCGGCACATGAACACACATCATGACGGTCAGATCGCTCTGGCGGCTCTCGGCAAGAAGCTGCGTCATGAATGGCCCGTCAAGCGGTTGCGCTGTCTTCAGCACGATGTCCGGATCGGTGATATCGCGGGCAAGGATGCCCTCAGGCAAAACCAGCAGATCGGCGCTGCCCACCTGCGCCTGCCTGATCAGCTCCACGCATATGTCGGCGTTTTCCTGCCAGTTCTTGCTGACAGCGAATTGTCCCAACGCAACCTTCATGCTGGAACTCCCACGCGGCCAGTTTTGGAAGATTGGACCGTTTCGTCCGGGAAGAGGTCTGTCGGCGTAAGCAGCATCGGTGTCAGTCCTTGGATATGCAGTTGTTCGGCAAAATCGGCGATCATGCGTTCGTTGGCAGCAAAGCCGCTATCGTTCCAGCTTGGGGGAAGATCGCGCGCGACGTGACCAAGTTCCTCGATGATCCATGGCGTCGTATCAGCATATTTACGGCGCTTCGCCTGCCAGACCCGCTGCGACTCATCGAGAAGATCGCTCAACTCCTGAGCCAGCCAGCGGTGATCGGCGGCGAATGAGGCTTTCACACCGAGCAGATGCATTCCCGGCACGTATCCAACCTCACGGAAATAGGCGAGTTCTTCGGCGCGGAAGTCGGAAAGCACATGACGGAATTTCGAATTGGGACCGAAGAAGCTATCGGGCATGAAGGGCGTGAAAACTGCGTCCAGCTCGCCTGTTTCCAGCAGTTCCATCATCGGCCGCTCGCCCGGCGCAGCCTCTATGCGACCGGGCCGTCCGAAACCGTCGAGCCGGTCGACGATCGGATGCGCCTCGGTCAGACGGCCTGCGTACCAAAATGCGTCCTCGATACCTACACCTGCATGGGCAAGCGCAGTCCGCGTCCAGGTGTTGCCGGAATCGCGCCAGCCAGTGACGCCAATTTTCTTGCCAGCCAAATGTTCGAGACGGGTGATGGGGCTGTCTTTGACGGTGATAATGCAGCGATGGCGAAAGCCGCGCATGACGAAATTTGGAATGCCAAGCACATCCATCTCGCCCTTTGCCCTGCCGCCGGCATAGCGGCTGAAAGAAATCTCCGCCGCATCGTACTGGGGATCGGTGCCAATGTTCGAAACGAGCGTGCCAACCCGGTCGACCTTCAAATCCAGTTTGTCCGAGCTGACGTCGCCAAGTGCCAGCGGTGTCAGATAATCCCAATCGCGGACGGCCAATCGAACAGTGATACGCAAGATATTTCCTCGCCGGTTTGCATTTTTCCAGCGGGAAGCTAAATGTTCATTCTTGACTGATCAAATACTATTACGTTACTGAACATTAAAAAGAGGATGAAAAATGAACGAGACGGCCTCGGTTCAGTGGTTTGCCGAAAAATTGAGCGACCGGACGATGCGCGGTATCGCCATCGAGACCAGTGCCCTCATCCGCGCAGGTGCCATTCCAGTCGGCACGAAGCTGCCGGCGATCCGCGATCTGGCTTTCACGCTTGGCATCAGTCCGGCCACCGTTTCCGAAGCATGGAGCGAGCTGCGGCGGCAAAAGATCATTACCGGCCGAGGACGTAACGGGACATGGGTAAGCGGTGACCGGATTGCGCCCCGCCCCGCCCGGCTTGCGAGTGCCGGCGATTATGGCGCCGAAGTGCTCGACCTTTCCATGGCGGTACCGGATGTCGAGTTGCTGCCTCCGCTCGCCGAAGCTCTCCGCCACGGTGCTTCGGCGGAAAACCTCAACAGCTACCGGCGCGTCCGGATTCTCCCGGATTTGCAGACGGCAGTGGAGCCACGCTGGCCGTACAAACCTGAGGCCTTTCTTGCTACCAATGGCGGATACAACGCCGTCTATGCGCTGCTACATGCGCTGGTTATGCCGGGATCTTTCATTGCAATCGAGGATCCAACCGCCATGCGCCTCCTCGACATTCTCGAGGATCTCGGCGCGCATATTCTTCCAGTCCAATGCGATGCCGATGGCCCCCTGCCGGATTCGCTTGCGGCAGCGTTGCAAAAGAAACCTGCCGCGTTCCTGTTCCAACCGCGTACCCACTGCGTCACGGGATGTGCGGTAAGCGAAGCCCGCTTCGACGAACTTGCAGCCGTTCTGAAGGACAGTGACGCCCTTATCATTGAGGATGACGGTGTCGGCGATGTTTCAACACTGCCACCGGCAACCCTTGGCAATTATTTTCCCGATCGGGTTATACATATCGTTTCCTATTCCAAGAGCCTTGGTCCGGATTTACGACTCGCTGTGTTGTCCAGTTCGACACGCATTGTAGAACAGATCCAGTCCTACCGCAGTTTCAGCGCAGGCTGGACAAGCCGCGCCCTGCAATCTGCCGTTGCCTGGTTGCTCAACGACGAGGCGACAGCGAAAAGCATGGAGCATGCCCGAACCGCCTATAAAGAACGGCGGGATGGATTGATGCGGGCCCTCGGCGAGCGCAATGTTCACCTCTCGGGCGGGGATGGGCTTGTCCTGTGGATTCCGGTCGAGTCCGAACAATTTGCCTTGGTGACGTTAGCAGCGCGCGGCATCGCCGTTCTTGCGGGTGAGAAATGCTCGGTCCGACCGATCAATTATATTCGTGTCGCCACGAGCATTTTGCGGGACAGAGAGGGAGAAGTCGCGGACGCGCTTGCGCTCGCAGTTCGACTTTCGGATCAAAGATTCTGAGTTGGCGGCAGACGGTGCGAAGTATGAAGGTGACCATTAGTCGATCCTGACGCTTCGGTCGCATCCGCGTCCTACCGGCCATTCACCAAGTTGAGGATGAGCTGATGGATATTCCCGCCTTCGCTGAGTTCAGTTCGGTCAAAATCTCGACTGCGCTGCCGTTGGGTCTGAGACAGTTCGGAAAGACGCTTCGTCATCTCCGTCCTGATTTTGGTACATTTGGGATCATCAGGCACAGACAAGCCCACGGTTGAAGTCTCGATTGACGTCACCATCTCCCGGATCATTTCGCCGTGCACCGCTTCATGACGGCGTATCCCGACAATGAACGTCTCCCAGTTCCTGGCGACAGCGTCCGGCAGCTTTCCTGCTGGCTTCGGTATAGTATAGGTGATCACCAGTTTGGGCTGCGCCGAGACGAGTGTGCAGGCATTGTCTAGATTTTCGTACTTCCTCGACCATGTCAGGCGGAAATTCGTATGGGCGATAGCGCTCCCCTTGTCACCAACTCTGGGTCCCCTCTCCCCGATTGATGCGTAAAGTTCAGCGCCGGATTTCCCTGCAACAGTGTAGGTCTGTACCTTTTCGACAGCTTGCCACTCGGCGTGTGCAATTTCAGGAAACAAGGCGTAACAGGCAGCCAGCAACGAAAGTTGGACGACTGTTTTCACCAGAATCCCCGCTGATATCAATAATTGTGAGAATGGCGCCTTCACTCATCGAGGTTCGGCGTCCCAGAGATGTTATCCCTTCCACCGAGGCAGAAGGGAGCTATAACGATACCGTCAGTTCGCCGAGGCGAGGGTCATCGACGTGCCCGTGGCAGCAAGATTGAGACCGATCTGGCCCGTCACGCTAATGGCCTGAAGATGGATCGAGCCTGCTGTGCCGCCAAACAGCACATTCGTGCCGATACCGGCACCGACAGTAGCCTCGGCCGTAGCGCCGCGGTAGATACCACCGAGCGAGCCATGATGGTAGCCGGCTGTCGGTGCGAACACAGCCCAGATGAGCCGGCTGCGTGTCGTGAAGCCAAGATCGACACCGAGCTTCTTGATCGCGCCGCTGTAATGGTCCGCACGTTCGCCGCTAAGGCTGGAGCGGAAATCGCACTCAATTTCCTTGGCCGAGCCAAGCACATAGCCAATACCGCCACCAATGGTGCAATCGAGATAACCGATCTTCACACCGCTGCGCAGATCCGGTTCTTCGTATCTCTGAATGTCCGCCGCCTTGGCGGCCATAGAGCCTGCGAGCGTTAACGATGCTGCTGTGAGTGCCATCGCAAGAGTTTTTTTCATCATTTTCTCCTTTTTATAGTTTGACCGGTACACTGCAATCGGTCGTTCGGGCCGACAAATTCAGCAAGCTGCATAGGTCAACGAATGTGTGAGGGCGCAAGTGGCAGACGGCCTCACAGTTCAGCCCCATTAGGACATTTTGAAGGCATCCGGCCAACTGGATTTGCCGTTCCACAATTCCCTTTTGCGCAATCCCACGCCGCGTTCCGCTGCGGACATCTGGTCAAGCCTTGTTGGTAAAACGAGCATTGCCAAGTCCTGTGCCTATGGTCACCACGCCCCAACGATCAACGTCCTGCAATAACCGGCACTGGCATAAGATCGGCCTTTTGCGCTTTGGTGATGAGGCGTTCTAACATCCCAACGAGATGCTCAACGGTCGCACCCCGTTTGGGAGCGTCATCGGAGTGCCGCCAAGGTTCCGACTTCCAGACTCTGGCTTTCGAGAGATCGGCCTTGTCTTTGAGACGAGTTTCCACAATGCCTGCACGAATATTCGTTCCACCAATGTCAACCGCAATGAGGGAATGATGGCCTTCCAGCATCCAGGCAGGTATGAGATGTACCGCACGGATGAGACCCGCTTTATCCGTATGATGGAAACGGGCAAGCACCTCTGCAAATTCGCCGGCAAAATCATCGACAGCGCCGAGAACAAGCGCAGCAGCTTCCTTGTCCTTGCCCTGCAGCAATGCGTCGATCCCTTTCTTCGACAGGTCCTCTGTTGGAGTGTCGCCAAGCGGATCGTCGCCGCCATTTCGGACACGTTTGCGCCAATCGTCAAGTTTCTGCTGGAAAGCGGATTTGCTGGCCTTATCGCCAATAAATCTGTCCTTGTCGCGCAGCTTCAGATTGTAACCGTCTACCGTTACTGCCGGTAATGAAGAGGCACCATGCACAACGGGCACAGGGTTACCCTGTTTTAAGTTATCTTGGCGTTTCGCCATGTCTGCCCCTTGTACAAATTACGACTATCGCTTGACAGGAACGCGGCGGCAGTGCCGAAGTTCCGGCGGCACAGTTTTGCCCGTCTTCTCGCGGGCATCACGCACCTACAATCCTGCGAGCTTAGTGGTCGTTGTGGTTTGTCTGTTGGCGTCAACATGCGAGCGATGGGCAGGTGCCGTCGCCGAGCATGAGCGTATCATCGCAGCTCTCGAAGCCCGCGGCGCCGAGACATTAGCCTACGAACTGGACATTCACCTCGCCAATGGCTGGGAACGCGTGAAGTCGGTCGTCTGATTCTCCGCCGAACGAACGCCGCCCGGGCTGACAAGCCCGGATGCTCAATTGCCGTGATCGTGGCCGTCATGGTCGTCGTGGAATGGCAGGTCGAGGCCGAAGGTCGTGACGAGGTCCGCCACCTGCGCCGGACTGAGGTAGCGTGGATTGAGGTTTCGCAGAATGAGATAGAGTTTCGCCGTCTCCTCCAGCTCCTCGGTTGCAAAAACTGCGGCTTCAAGACTATCGCCGGCCACGACGGGCCCATGATTGGCTAGCAGCACGGACGAATATCTGCCCGCAAGTCCGCGGATCGCATCGGCTACGGCAGGGTCGCCGGGACGGTAGTAGGGCACGAGAGCAGTCTGACCGGCGCGCATCAGATAATAGGGCGTCATCGGCGGAAGTGCGGCGCGCGGATCGATCTCCGGCAGCATGGTCAAGGCAACAGCATGCGTCGAATGAAGATGGACAATCGCGCGCGCACTTCCGCGCGTTTCATAAAGGGCGTTGTGAAGCGGAATTTCCTTGGTGGGCCTATCGCCCGACAACAGGTCCCCTGCGGCATCGAGGCGAGAGAGCCGGGCCGGGTCCAGGAAGCCAAGGGACGCGTTCGTCGGTGTCACCAGCCAGCCGCCATCGTCCAGCCGCAACGATATGTTGCCCGACGACCCGGGCGTCAGGCCCCGTTCGAACAGGGACCGTCCGTATCGGCAGATTTCCTCACGCAGACGCGTATCAGACATTAGAATCCCTCCGGTGTCAGGCAGTTGCCCCTTCGATCAGCTCAAAACCAAGATCGACAACTCGGGGCGGTGCGTTGTCCACGATGAGTTGCGCCGCCACCTGTCCGGTCGCGACGCGCGGCGTGCGTACCGTCGAGAGGGCTTGCGGCATTACCCTGCCGATATCGAGGCCATTGTAGCCAAAAATCGCCAGCTGGGAGGGGATTGCAATCCCGCGCGCCATACAATGGAAATAGCCGCCCAGTGCCATGTCGTCGTTTGAAAAATAGACAGCCTCGATATCGGGGCTTCGGGCCAGCAGCTGGTCCAGCGCCAAACGCCCGTTCTCCACAGACGAAGCTCCAATATGAATTTCCCGATCGGCAAGCGGCACGCCATTCGCGCTCAATGTCTCGCAAAAACTGGAATACCGCTTGCCAGCGCGTGTATCACGGTCCAGATCGTGGCCGACATAGCCGATCCGGCGATAACCACGCTTCAACAGAAAATCAGCGCTTTCACGACCAGCCGCCCGGTTCGAGAAGCCAACTGCAAGATCCAGCGCGATGCCATCCACGTCGAGCAATTCTACCACCCGGCAATTGGCCGCTCGCAGCATCTTGATCGTGCGCTCGGTATGTTCGTAACCTGCCAGCATTACTGCCGCTGGCCGCCAGGCGAGCATCGAGGCGACGAGTGCCTCCTCCCTTTCCAGGTCATAGTCGGTGACCGCGAAAACGGCCTGATGTTGGTTTTCTTCCAGCGTGGCGCTCGCACCTCTCAATACATCGGCAAAAACAATATTGGAAAGCGAGGGTATGACAAAAGCCACAAGACGAGATCCGGCGGAAGCCAGCGTTCCCGCAATCCGGTTTGGCACATAGCCAAGCCGCTCGACGGCGGTCATAACACGATCTCTTGTCTTGCCGGAAAACGAACCATGGTTTCGCAGAACGCGGGAAACAGTACTTTCCCCGACGCCGGCCGCTTCGGCTACCTGCGCAAGCGTCACTGTCGCCTGATACTTGAAGTTCATATTCCCTCTTGAACCTTCACTCGGTCACACGTGCCAGTCGCGGGGCATACGAATAGTGGCTGTGCGGATTGTACAGCCGTATTCTTCCACAACTTCAATTAATCAAGTTTTTTTGGCAGCGCTACCAATTTGTGATTGGCAGCGCTGCCATTACATGATTTATCACGCATTGGAGAGATTTGTCGGCGCGCAGTCGGCCGTTCGAGCCGGTTAAAAGCTGCACCGAAAACTGATCGTCTACGCCCGCAGTGCCGGGTGCCGGACCAGACTGGAGGATAGTTATGTCACCGCTTACTGTAGTTCCGGGGAATGCCGTTGTGGCAGCCGTGATCGGACTGGGTTCAATGGGGCTCGGGATGGCCCTGTCGATGAAACGCGCCGGCCTTGATGTTGTTGGATATGACATTACGCCCATGGCGATCGATCGTTTCATTGCGGACGGCGGTCGCAGTGCAACGACACCCGGCGACTCTGCAAAAGATGCCGACATCGTTGTCTCCGTGGTCGTCAACGGCGCGCAAACCGAGGCCATGTTGTTCGGGCCAAATGGCATCGCCAACAGGATGAAACCCGGTGCCGTTTTTATCTCGTCAGCGACGATGGACCCCGCTGTGGCACGTGATCTATCGCAGCGTGTCGAGGCTCTTGGCTTTCATTATCTCGATGCCCCGATTTCGGGCGGAGCGGCAAAGGCCGCGACCGGCGAATTGACGATCATGGCATCGGGCTCCGAGCAGGCCTTCGAGCTTGCCCGCCCGGCTCTCGATGCAATGGCGGGCAAAGTCTACGAACTCGGCGATGCAGCCGGAGCAGGTGCGGCCTTCAAGATGGTCAACCAGCTCCTTGCCGGCGTGCACATCGCCGCCGCCTGCGAGGCTATAACCTTCGCTGCCAAACAGGGGCTCGATCTCAACAAGGTGTACGAAGTGATCACGGCGTCCGCCGGTAACTCCTGGATGTTCGAAAACCGGATACCGCACGTGCTGGCGGGAGACTACACGCCCCTCAGCACCGTCGAGATTTTCGTCAAGGATCTTGGTATCGTTCAGGATATGGCGCGGGCAGAGCGTTATCCGGTGCCTCTCGTAGCTGCGGCTTTGCAGATGTACCTGGCCGCCTCCGGTGCCGGCATGGGTCGCGATGACGACTCCTCTCTTGCACGGATCTACGCTCAACTATCGGGTGCAGAGCTGCCAGGAGAGAGCGGCAAATTGCAGGCTTGATGAGAGGAGACTGAACATGCCGGTATTTGCCGCCAACCTGACGATGATGTTTAACGAGTGGCCGTTTCTTGATCGCTTCAGCGCCGCGGCAGATGCCGGATTTACCGCGGTCGAGTATCTCTTTCCTTATGAAGCCACGCCGGAAGCAATCGCCGAGAAGCTTGTCCGCAATAATCTTCAGCAGGCGTTGTTCAATCTGCCCCCGGGTGACTGGGCCGCGGGTGAGCGCGGTATTGCGGCGCTCCCCGGACGGTTCGATGCCATGAAATCGGATGTGGAACGGGCGCTCGATTATGCGTCTGCGACCGGCGTAAAGCGGTTGCACCTGATGGCTGGTATTGCCGATCCTCATGACGAAGATGCAGCATCCTGTTACCGGCGCTCGGTGATTTACACTGCCGAGCGGCTTGTCGAAGCGGGTATCGACCTGATGATCGAACCCATCAACGCACGAAACATGCCGGGATATTACCTCAATGATTTCAATGCAGCCGAACAGCTCATCACCAAACTTGGTCTGGCGAACCTGAAACTGCAGTTCGATATCTATCATCGCCAGATCATGCATGGCGATGTGGTCATGGCCCTGCGTCGTCTAATGCCAATAATCGGCCATATCCAGATCGCGAGTGTTCCATCCCGCCACGAACCCGACGGGGAAGAGCTGAATTATCCTTATCTGATCGAGGAGATCGACCGGCTTGCTTATGACGGTTTCGTCGGTTGCGAATATATCCCCAGAAACCACACGCTGGACGGTTTGAACTGGTTCAAACCTTTTGCACGGAGCTAGAGCATGGCTATTTTGCTTGGATCAATCGCCGACGATTATACCGGCGCATCCGATCTCGCCAACACATTAACGAAAAGTGGCCTGCGTACGATCCAGACAGTGGGCATACCGGACGCCGCGTTGGCCTTGCCGGATGTCGATGCGGTGGTGGTCGCGCTCAAGATCCGTTCGGTGGCTGCAGCGGATGCTGTATCTTCTGCGTCAGCGGCCTATCAATGGCTGCACAGGCGGGGCGCAAAACACGTGCTTTACAAGATCTGTTCGACATTCGACTCCACCGATGACGGCAATATCGGGCCGGTCACGGACGCGCTTTGCGACATGGCAGGCGGCGGTATCGCACTTGTGACACCGGCCTTCCCGGAGACGGGCCGGACCGTCTATTTCGGCCACCTTTTCGTCAACGGGCAACCGCTAAACGAAAGTCCGCTTAAGGACCACCCCCTCAATCCGATGCACGATGCCAATCTCGTGCGTGTTATGGCAAGGCAGTCGCGCGGCACTGTCGGCCTTATCGATCTGGCAACGGTTGCGGCCGGATCAGCGGCAGTGACGGCGCGGCTCGACGCCCTGCGCGCGCAGGGTTTCACGGCGGCGATTGCCGATGCGATCTTCGAACGCGATCTCGAAACCCTTGGCGCCGTCGTACTCCAAACACGGATTTCGACCGGCGCATCCGGCTTGGGCCTTGGACTTGCCCGGGCGCTTGTAAACTCTGGCCAAGTGCCATTACAGGCTGGAACCACCACCGATACCGTTTGTCCCGTCGGCGGACTGGCCGCCATCGTTGCCGGCAGCTGCTCCAGGGCGACGCTCGAGCAGCTTGAAGTTGCCGAACGATCGATGCCCGTACTGAGGCTCGATCCCGAAAAGCTGCTGGCGGGTTCAGACGAAATATCCGCTGCGCTTTCCTGGGCCGGCGAACACATTTCGGCCGGTCCGTTGATTGTCGCGGCAAGTGCGTCACCCGAAACAGTTTCCCGGTTGCAATCGCGATATGGACGCGAGGCCTCGGGCCATGCAATCGAAACCGCCACCTCCACCATCGCGGCCGAACTGGTGGAAAGAGGCGTACGCCGCCTGGTGATCGCAGGAGGCGAGACCTCCGGCGCGGTGGTGGACAGGCTTGCCATTCCCGCATTCCTGATCGGGCCTGAGATCGCACCCGGAGTGCCGGTGTTGCGGACGGTCGGCAACGTGCAGGGAGATATGCTTCTGGCGCTGAAATCGGGAAACTTCGGGGGCAAGGATTTCTTCGCCGCCGCCCTCGCCATGATGCACTAAGGTTATTATCGCCAGACTATTCTGCAATTAACCCCGATTGCACGGCATCGGCCCAGAAAGAATTCGAAATTTCCCACTCGAACCAGCGCACATTCTGACCGACGCGTTCCTTGTGGCTCATGCCAATGGCGGCAGTTGAAACAGACGGATGACGGAACGGAAACTGAAGCGCGGCAGCCTGCAGTGGTATGTTGTGTTTCTCACAAAGTGCAGCGAGGCGCTTGGCTTTTTCCAGAATGGCAATGGGCGGTTTCTTGTAGTCATAGGTGAGGTTTGCACCAGTTGGTCCCGAAGCCAGTATTCCAGAGTTGAACACGCCAGCGACAACGATTTCGACGCCTTGCTTGCCGCCAGGGGAAGAAGGTCATCCGCCGCGCTCTGATCGAGCAATGTATAGCGCCCAGCAATCATAACGGCATCGAGGTCTGCATTTTGCAGCAAGCGCGTCGCGACATCGCTTTCATTGACGCCAACCCCAACCGCCCTTATGTGACCCGCCTTACGCAAATCGTCGAGTGCGCGATAGCACCCTTCAATCGCCTCATTGAAGCACTGCTCGAACCTGTCGCCATGGGTGAACCGATCGACATCGTGAATGTAGACCAGGTCGAACTCTGAAAAACCCAAACGAATGGCCGATTGATCGAGTGAGCGCATCGTTCCGTCATAACTGTAATCGAATACAGGTTTCAGTCGAAGTGGCGCGGCCCATGGTCCGTAATCGACGCCATCGCCCCTCGGTGGCACGAGATAACGTCCAGCTTTGGTGGATACGGTAACGGTTTCCCGCGGCAAGGTGCGAAGAAACTGGCCAAGCCGCAATTCGCTGAGACCGTGGCCATAAAGCGGGGCCGTATCGAAATATCGAAGGCCAGCATCGTAGGCGCTGCGGAGTACCTCCTGCGCTTGCGCTTCCGGCACGTCACGATAGAGTGTGCCGATCCCGCTCGCACCAAAGCCAAGCCGTGACGCAAATCCAATGCGGCTCTCTCCGATTGGTTCAAGGCTCATAATTGAAAGCCCGGCAGCTTGTATGCCTCGATGGCCGAGCCGCCGAAAATCCGTTCGCGTTGTTGCGGTGTCAGATCCGACAGACATTCACGCAAGGCGCCGATAACGTCATCATAGCTGCCCGCAACCAGACAGACCGGCCAGTCGGTGCCGAACATGCAGCGGTCGTGTCCAAAAACATCAAGCACATGCTCGACATAGGGCTTGAGATCCCCGGGCGTCAATTCTGCCAATCAGCTTCGGTGATCATGCCAGACAGTTTGCACCAGACGTGCCCCCGCTCCCCGCGGAAGCCTTGCATGAGTTCGGCCCACACATCGAACTCGCGGTTCTTGATGTTCGGCTTGGAAATATGATCGAGTACGAAACGCAGCTCGGGAAAGGCCTTGGTGGTCCCGATCGCCGCCGGAAGCTGTGGAAGATTGGGAACAAGGTCGTAGACCAGGCCCGCATCCTGTACGGCCTGCAGACCACGGCATACGTCATCGCGCAGAAGCCAGTTCGGATCGGATTCGGTCTGGATCAGATGTCGGACACCGACCAGCCATTTACCGTTTGGGCTTTGCTGGAGTTCTGCCAATGTATCTGCAACATACGGATCGGTCAGATCGACCCATCCAACCACGCCCGCTACAAAATCAGTGTTTGCGGCCGTCTCGATGAAATCCCAGGTTTCGCCGAGATCATTCCACGTCTGCACAAGGATGGTTCCCGAAACGTGATTGGCTTCCAGAGCCGGGCGCAGATCGCCCGGTTCGAACTGCGGTTGAGCGGTTCAAATGGACCGCTCAACCAGCCGTAGTCGCCACCGCTTGCCGGATTCCCGAAGTGGTGATGTGAATCGATAATCGGAGATGCCATAATCGGAAATCACCAGCGCTGATGCACGTAGGGCTTGATGTCCTGCTGGTAGATCTCCCTGATCTTGTCCATCGTATCGGCGGATAGTGGAGCAAGCTCGACGGCTTCGGCATTGGAGCGGGCCTGCGCCGGATTGCGGGCACCCGGGATCGCGACCGTGACCGCATCGAACATGAGGATCCAGCGCAGTGCGAACTTGGCCATTGTCGTATCGCCGGCAACCAGCGGACGAACTTTTTCCACCGCGTCGAGGCCTTTTTCGTAAGGCACGCCCGAAAAGGTTTCGCCGACGTCGAAAGCTTCGCCATTGCGGTTGAATTGGCGATGGTCGTTCTCGGCAAATTTCGTATCGCGCTTGAACTTGCCGGAAAGCAGCCCGCTGGCAAGCGGCACGCGTGCGATGATCGCCGTCTTCGTCTCCTTGGTAAGGTCGAAGAACCGCTCGGCCGGGCGCTGGCGGAACGCATTGAAAATGATCTGCACGCTGACGATGCCCGGATATTCAAGAGCCTTGAGAGCTTCTTCGACGCGCTCGACACTGACGCCGTAGTTGCGAATCTTGCCCTGCTCAACAAGCTTGTCGAGTCTCTCGAAAACTTCCGGATGATAGTAGAGGTCTGTTGGCGGGCAATGAAGCTGCACCAGATCGAGCGTGTCGGTTTGAAGGTTCTTCAAGCTGCGCTCGATATAGTTCGAAAGGTTCTCGGCGCTGTAACCGGCAACGGTCTGTTCCGGCAGGCGCCGTCCTGCCTTGGTGGCGATGAATGGCCTTTCGCCGCCGCGCTCCTTGACGACCTTCGCGATCAACTGTTCCGAATGGCCATCACCATAGACGTCCGCCGTGTCGATGAAATTGACACCGTTATCGAGCGCGGCATGAAGCGCCGCCAGCGCTTCCTCGTCATTCACTTCTCCCCAGGCAGCGCCGATAGCCCAGGCACCAAAGCCGATTTCACTGACCTTGCGGCCGGTGCGTCCAAATTCTCTCATTCGCATTTTTCATCTCCCTGTCGGCGTCGCGCCGTATCTGCAAACTCTGGCGCCATCAAAACGCAGTCTTCCAATCTTTACCCAACATTTACGACAACCCTGTAAGACGACGCTAATGAGTTTTATGCGCCACTCCGGATTATATCCGCCCCTTTCTCTCCGATCATGACAGTGGCGGCATTAGTGTTCGACGAGATCAGCCGCGGCATGATCGAACTGTCGCAGACACGCAACCCTTCGATACCACGCACTCTCAATTGCGGGTCGACCACTGCATTCTCCCCTATGCCCATGCGGCATGTACCGACAGGGTGATAGGCCGAGCGCGCGTATTGCCGGGCGAAACGGGCTGCGCTCTCCCGTGAGGTGACCGCATCGCCCGGCAGATGCTCGCGGCGAATGAATGGCCGGAAAGCGGGCTGCGCAAGAATCTCGCGGCTCAGCATGATACCATCGATGGCACGCTCCAGATCATAGGGATCGGAAAAGGCATTCGGGTCGATAACCGGCGCATCATGCGGATCGAAAGAGCGCAGCGTCACGGAACCACGCGAACGCGGCCGGACATGATACGAATTCAACGTACAGCCATTGCCTCCGGGTACAGAACCGATGCCTTCCTCGACACCGGCACCCGGCAGAAAATGGAACTGGATATCCGGCGTCTTCTCGCTCTTGTCGCCCCACCAGAACGCGCCGCCTTCGACAATATTGGATGCGATCGGTCCCTTGCCGAACAACGTGTATTCGAGGCCGGCCATGAATTGCCAGCGGCGCTTCTTGTAGCGGTCTATTCCGTAGGGACCGGAAAGCTCCGCGAGCACATCGACATCCATGTGGTCCTGAAGATTTTGCCCGACGCCCGGCAGGTCATGAATGACTTCGACGCCGGTGGCTTTCAGATGCGTCGCATCGCCAATACCCGAAAGCATGAGCAGCTTGGGCGAACCGATGGCGCCTGCCGCCACAATCACTTCCCGTTCCGCGCGCAGTAATGAGGTTTTGCCGTTCTCGATGATTTCGACGCCGGTTGCGCGACCGTCGTCGATGACAACGCGATTAACGAAAATGCCGGTCCGAACGGTGAGGTTCTTGCGTCCGAGGACGGGCTTGAGATAGCCGACGGCGGTGCTGCTGCGCTTGCCGTTTTTCGTCGTGGTTTGATAGAACCCCGTTCCCTGTTGCTTCTCGGCGTTGAAATCAGCGGTGAAGGGCAGGCCCGCCTGTTGTGCGGCCTGCACAAATATCCGCGTCAACGGATGCGGATTGCCGGAGCTGACGCCCAGCGGCCCCTCATTGCCATGATAAGCTCCAACGAATGTGTCATTGCCCTCGGACTTCTTGAAATAGGGAAGGACATCCTTGAATGACCAGCCGGCGCAACCCTCTTCTGCGACCCAGGTGTCATAATCTTCCGGGCATCCGCGGGTGAATACCTGGGCATTAATGGAACTGCCGCCGCCAAGCACGCGGGCTTGCGGATAGACCATGGTCCGGCCGTCGATCTCGCTGCCTGCAGCGGTCTCATAGCCCCAGATCAATGGTCCCGCCGTCATCTTGAAAAAGCCAACAGGCAGATGGATGTAGAAATTCGTATCGCGCGGACCGGCCTCGAGCAGCGTGACTGACACGTGCGGATCCTCTGACAATCTCGCAGCCAGAACGCAGCCAGCGGAGCCACCGCCAACGATAATATAATCAGACATTCATATCCTCCCATGCCGGGATGTAAGCTTGGCAACCGGCAGAGCACCGGCATCCTTCAGAACGTACAATCTCAAGTCTCTTGTGAAGCGTCAAGAGAAAGGGTATGGTTATCGTGTTGGAGGGTTGTCGTACAATTAGGAGGCTAGCGGCATCGGCTTCATCTGACATTTCATGCTTCGAGGAGAGGCATTTTTCAGCGCACATGATTTCCACTGGGAGGATAGAGGAATGAATGACACGGATAGTATTGCACGTTTCGGCCAGATAAATCGCCGGACGCTGATGATGGGCGCAGGCGCCGGCCTGGCAGTGGCGGCAATGCCGAAACGGCTATGGGCGCAGGGAGCGCCAACACTCGTAACATCGATACGCTCGCTTTCTAATCCCTACCACGCTGTGTGGAAGACAGGCGCAGAGGCCTATGCCGCTTCGGTCGGTCTGGAGCACGTTACGCTTGTGTCCGAGGGTAACAGCGAGAAAGGCATCGCCGATATCAAGGCGATGCTTGCCAAGACCGGCGGTAATATGGTGCTCAATTCCGATCCGAACGATACGCCGGATGCGCGCCCTATCGTTGAAGCCTGCAAGAGTGCAGGCGCCTCGGTGGTGACCCAGTGGAACAAGCCGGCCGATCTTCATCCGCGCGATTTCAACCCGAATTACGTATCGCATATCGAATTCGATGGCATCGCCAGCGGCAAGCAGATTGCCGAAATCCTCTTCAAGACCATCGGCGGCTCGGGCGGTATTGTTGCGCTTGGCGGCCTGATTTCGACGACAGCAGCCATCGAACGCAAAAAGGGTCTCGATGAAGCTCTTGCAGCGAACCCGAATATCAAGCTCCTGGATTTCCAGGTTGCCAACTGGAAATCCACCGAAGCATTCGACCTGACCGGCAATCTCCTCACGCGGTTTGGTGATGAGATCAAAGGTGTATGGGCAGCCAATGACGACATGGGCACAGGCGCGCTTGAAGCGCTTCGCGCCGAAGGTCTCGCCGGCAAGGTTCCAATCGTCGGTATCGACGGTATCAAGACCGCCGTGGACGCGGTGCGTACGGGAGAATTTGCCTGCACGATCACATCGGATCCATTCTGGCAGGGCGGCATGGGTCTTTCCATCGGCTACAATGCCCACATGAAGAAATTCGATCCCGCAACCCAGCCACCGGAACACCGCGAGTTCTACGGCAAGGTGGTTTCGATCACCAAGGACAATGTCGAAGAGTATTATAAGAACAATATCGACTCCAAGCCGACAATGGACTGGAACGATCTTTGGGGCCGGGTGACTGGCGCAATACGCGCCTGAAAACCAGCAATGAAGGACGCGGCCTGGCTGCGTCCATCATTGCGCGTGGCAGCGTTGGTTTCGCTGCCGATCCTTTCCCAATTTTCACGCTGGATGTAGTCTGTTGACAGTCAATTCTGAAACCATGAAGTCCATTTCGAGTATGGAGCCTAAAACGGCGATGCAATCGTTCTGGAGCCGTATAGGCGCAGGTAAGGCGAGACGTTGGCGTGCTTTTGCGCCTTTGGCCGTCCTGATTGTCCTTTGTATCCTGATCACGATTGCCAACTCGAATTTCATCGAACCACGCAATCTGGTGCGTGTTGCGAACTCGGCGGCGGTGCCTTTGACGCTCGCCATGGGCATGACCTTCATTATCCTTCTTGGAAGCATCGACCTTTCCGTCGAAGGTGCCATGTCCGTCGCGGCAATGGTGCTCGTGCTGCTCGCGACAAACGATAGCAATGCCAACAATTACGGCTGGTTTGCCGTGATAGCAGCTATCGTGGCGAGCACCGTAATGGGTTTGGCGAGCGGTTTTCTGCAGACCATGCTGCGGATACCGTCGTTCATGGCCACGCTCGGTGTGTGGTTTATTGGCCTCGGCTTTTCGGTCTATATGCTTGGCGGTTCGGCCGTGCGTTTGATGGACGAGAATATCCGGGCCTTGGCGTTGTCACGCTTCCTCGGATTTCCGCTGGCAGTCTGGATCGCGCTTGTTGCGTTCGCTGTCGCAATCGTCATTCAATACCACACACGCATTGGCCGTCACATCATGGCGATCGGTGGCGGTGAAGACGTGGCCGAACTCTCCGGCATCAATTTGCGCCGCGTGCGCATCATCGCTTTCGGTCTCGCTGGTTTCTTCTTCGGCGTGGCGGGTGTGCTCGCCGCCGCACAGCTTGGACAATCCAATGCTGTGATTGCCGATGGGCGTCTTTTTGCAGCGGTGACTGCTGTCGTCGTTGGCGGCACCGCACTGACGGGAGGCGAAGGCGGTGTCCTCAATACGCTGGTCGGCGTTCTGATCGTTACAGTGCTGGCCAACGGCATGATCCTGCTTGGCATCTCACCTTATATTCAGCAGACGGTGCAAGGCCTGATGATCATCGCCGCGGTCGCGCTGTCGCTGGATCGCTTCAACCTCAAGATCGTGAAGTGACGCCATGTTTGCAGCAAACGGGATCAGCAAATCTTTTGTCGGCACATACGCACTGAAGAATGTCGATATCGAAATCCGGCCCAATGAAGTGGTCGGGCTTATCGGCGAAAACGGTGCTGGAAAATCAACACTGATGCGCATTCTTGCCGGCACGCATCGTCCGGATTCGGGAACGCTTACGCTCGACGGCCAGCCACTCCGCATGCGTAATGCGCGCGACGCCGCCGGCCATGGTATCGGCATGGTGTTTCAGGAGCAGTCGCTGCTCCTGAACATGACGGTCGCCGAGAACATCTATCTCGGACAGGAGCACCAATTCACCCGCTTTGGTATCGTCAACTGGCGGGCAATGAACGATGCCTCGCGCCGCCAGCTCGCAAAGATCGGCGTCGACATCGACGTGACTGCCCGTGCCTCTGGACTGACTTTTGCCGCACGCCAGATGGTGGAACTTGCCAAAGCCCTGACCCTTGAGGAAAGCGTCGACCGGCCCCTGGTCATCCTGCTGGATGAGCCCACCTCCGTCCTGAGCGCTTCCGATATTGACGTGCTGTTTGCGCGGATAAAGTCCCTCAAATCCCGCGCGAGTTTTGTATTCGTCTCACACCGTCTCGAGGAAGTGCTGCGGATATCCGACCGTGTCTATACGATGAAAGACGGAGCAGTCGTGGCCGAGCATCGCTCTCAGGATGTGACAGCCCCTGCCCTGCACGAGATCATGGTCGGCCGAGGTTTGCAGACCGAATACTACAAGGAAGGTAAGCAGAACGCCCCGCGCAGTGAAGTTATCGTGGAGGCATCCAAGCTCGGTGTCGCCGGTGCTTTCCATGATGTCAGCTTCAAGATACATGCTGGAGAAATCATCGGCATTGCGGGGGTCGTCGGTTCGGGACGTGAAGAAATCACGCGTACGATCGGCGGTTTTTTGCCCCAGACCGAAGGCATGTTGACGATAAAGGGCGAAGCCGTCCGCTTTACCTCCCCGGAACAGGCCGTGCGCAAGAGCATTGGCTATATTCCGCGGGAACGGCGCGTCGAGGGGCTGGTGATGTTTCTCTCGGTTGCAGAGAACATTACGCTTGCGGACCTGACCTGTGTCATGCGCGGCGGAGCAATCAACTACAAGCAAGAGAAGAAACTTGCCGTCGACTGGATCAAGAAACTGCGCATCAAGACGCCCGGACCGGATGCTGCCTGCCGCAAGCTCAGCGGCGGCAACCAGCAGAAGGTGGTTCTGGCGCGCTGGATGACTGCGGGTTCGCGGGTGCTGATCCTGGATCATCCGACACGCGGTCTTGATGTCGGTGCGAAGGAAGAAGTCTACGATCTTGTCAGGGATCTTTCGGCGCAGGGCATCGCGATCCTGCTCATCTCCGACACGCTCGATGAGACGATCGGTCTTTCGCACGGGGTACTCGTCATGCGTGACGGTGAAGTCACCGCCGAGTTCGACGCCAGTCCCGGCAAGAAGCCGGATCAGGTCGAACTGTTGCGCGAGATGGTTTGAGGAGCGGCGATGAAAAATTCATTCGATTTCAGATCCATGCTTGCCAATGCCTGGGTCCAGGGTGCAATCCCTCCAGCGCTCCTCGTCGTGCTCGTCATCATCGTCGAAATCGGTTCACCCGGTTTTTTGACAGGTGAAACCCTGGCGCTGCTGTTGTCCAACACAGCGGTGCTGTTCATCCTGGCTACCGGCGTCACCTTCGTTATCCTTATCGGCGGCATCGATCTGTCGATCCAGGCCGTCGCGTCGCTTGCCAGCGTCATTCTTGCTCAGTTGCTGCCATCGATCGGACTGCTTGCCTTTCCGGTGGCGATTGCGGCGGGTCTGGTGTTTGGCATTCTCAGCGGCGTCGTTCATGTCTGGCTGCGCGTGCCGTCCTTCGTGGCAACGCTTGCAACGGGCGGCGTGGTTGCGGGCATGGCGCTGTGGCTGGCAAACGGCCGGGCAATAACCATCGAAGAAGGCGGGCGCGCAAGCACTTCCTGGATCAACGCCACGATTTTTGGAACACCCGTCGTGGTCCTGATCGCTATCGTCGTCGGACTCGCAAGCTATCTCGCCTTGCGCTACACGCGCTTCGGGAGGCAGAGCCTCGCTGTAGGTGCGGGGGAACCGGCGGCCTATGCGGCAGGCATCAATGTGGATCGCACCAAGATCATTGCATTCGCCCTTTCCGGCACCCTCGCCGCCATCGCCGGCGTCGTTCTCGCTGCCCGGCTTTCAAGCGGTTCGCCGAGCCTTGCCAACCAGCTGCTGCTTCCAGCCATTGCTGCAGTTATCGTCGGCGGCACGGCGATCACTGGTGGTCTCGGAGGCGTTGGCCGCACCGCCGTCGGCGCACTGATCATCTCGATCGTTCGCATCGGCATGACGTTCGTCGGTGTAAATATTTTCGCGGAGAACGTGGTTTTTGGCGCAGTGCTGATCGCGGCCGTGGCCATCACCATCGACCGCAGCAAAATCGCGATCATCAAATGAACAGGGGTAGGCGTGAGAGCACTCGCCGGAGCCGCACCGCACGGACGCGCGGGCGGCCCGGCAGGTGGAACTTATTTCATTGTATCGAGGCCAATCAACTCGATCTTGTAACCATCCGGATCTTCGATGAAGGCAATGTGCGTGGTGCCGTGCTTCATCGGTCCCGGCTTGCGCGGAATGCTGGCCCCGTTGCGTTCAAGCTCCGAGCACACCGCGTAAATGTCGTTGACGCCGAGAGCCAGATGGCCAAAGCCGGTACCAATGTCGTAGGGAACGGCTTGGTCCCAATTGTAGGTAAGCTCGACCACCGTGTTGTTTTCCTCCGGACCATAGCCGACAAACGCCAGCGTGAACTTGCCTTCGGGATACTCGTCGCGACGCAACAACTTCATGCCAAGCAATTCGGTGTAGAATTTGATCGACTTGTCCAGATCGAAAACCCGGATCATGGTGTGCATCATTCGAAAGCGGGTGTCGGGATCGCTCATGGGGTTCTTCCTCCTGTAGATGATCGCTTTAGTTTGATTTTCAACAACAATTGGCAAAAGGCAAGGCCACTGCCGCTTGAAGTTCCAAACCATAGTTGTATGATAACATGGCGACAGGGATAGTTGTCCAGTTGTTTTCGCTATCGCGGAGAATCTGAAATGAATGTGCTGCCACCCTCTAATAGAAAGTCACTCGCTGCGCTGACCGCCGCAGTTCCGGAGGGTATTTTACTCACGGCCGAAACGGACATGGCTCCCTATAGCCGTGACTGGTCGGGCGACCACTTTGGACGGCCATTGGCCGTTGCGCGTCCGCGCACAGTCGAAGACGTTTCGACGCTCATGAAAATCTGCTTCAGGGAAGGCATCCCGGTCGTACCGCAGGGTGGTCTGACGGGTCTCGTGGGCGCTGCCGTGGCGGCGCCTCAAGGCGGTGAAGTCGTCATCTCGCTGGAACGCCTGAACAGATTGCGCTCCATCAGCGCCATCGATTTTGCCATGGTGGTCGAGGCAGGCTGCATCCTTGAGGAAGCCAAAAGCTTCGCCGAAGCGCATGACTGCGTGCTTCCCATAACCTTTGGCGCGCAGGGAAGCTGCCGGATCGGCGGCAATGTCGCGACCAATGCTGGCGGTTTCAATGTCCTGCGTTATGGCATGACGCGTGATCTTGTGCTTGGCCTCGAGGTTGTCCTTGGCGATGGACGGGTGTGGAACGGGTTGAAGGTCCTGCGCAAGGACAATCGCGGCTATGATCTGAAGCAATTGTTTATCGGCAGCGAAGGAACGCTGGGCATCATTACCGCCGCTGCGTTCAAACTTTTCCCGCGGCCAACGCAGGTGGAAACCGCATTCGTTGGCTTGCGGTCCGTTGAAGATGCCATGGCGCTCTACGCCCGTGCCCGGCGCGAATGCAGCGACTTGCTGACAGCCTTCGAGCTGATCCTTCGTGGAGGCATCGACATTGCACTGAATGCCGGCGCTGGACTGACGGACCCGCTGAGCGAGCCCTACCCTGTCTACGTTCTGATCGAGGCTTCCGCCGGAGGCAGGGTGGATCTCAGAGCGATCCTAGAGGACTTCCTAGGCGACGCCGGGGATATCGTGGTGGATGGCGTGGTGGCGTCCAGCAAAGCGCAAGCCGAGCGGCTTTGGTTGTTGCGGGAGACGATGGTCGAGACCCAAGGCGGCGGCGGCCGCTATCTGAGGACGGATGTTTCAGTACCGATCTCGAAGCTCGCGGATTTTGTTACAGACACGCTGGCCGAACTGGCCAAGCACCATCCCGAAGCCTTGGCCGTGACATATGGGCATGTCGGGGATGGAAACGTTCATCTCAACATCGTGCCCCCACAGAACAGCACTCCCGAGGCGATCGAAGCTCTGTTTCACGAGACGGAAACGATCATCTTCGATGTGGTGGACCGTTACGGTGGATCGATCAGCGCTGAACATGGTATCGGCCGTGTCAAACAAAAGGCGTTTCTCGACCGGGTGGATAAAGTTACTCTCGACATTGCCGGGCGACTCAAGGACGCTTTTGACCCAAAGCACATTCTTAGCGATGGCCGGATTCTGGGGGCACATTCAAGTATTGGGGGTATAGCTGATCGATGACGTTGAAGCTCGACAAGGTCAATCGCGGACCGCACCTTTCGACATTGGTGGCCAGTTCGATCTCCCGCGAAATCGCGCAAGGGCGGCTGAACCCGGGTGATCAATTGCCGACCGAGCAGGCGCTTGCTACCACCTTCGGCGTCAGCCGGAATGTGGTGCGTGAGGCTATTGCCCGGTTGCGCTCTGAGGGCCGCATATGGTCCCAGCAAGGGCGCGGGGCCTTTGTGGCAGACGTCGCAAATTCTCCGGTCCTGACGATCGATCACGATGCCTTGCAACAGGCGGACGCGTTCAAGAGCCTGTTTGAACTGCGCGGTGCGCTGGAGGTAAAGGCCGCGGCTTTCGCTGCCCAACGCCGAACCGATGCCGACCTCGAAGCCATGAAAAGCGCGCTGGCGGCAATGAACACAGCACCTTATGGCAGTGTCGCCTGGTTGAAGGCTGATCTTGAATTTCATCGCGCCGTCGTCGCGGCAACCCGCAACAGCTATATGGAGCAGTTCTTGATCTTCGTGTCCGAGCGGGTGCGGGAGAGTATTCTCGCGGCAGGCAACCAGCAGGGTTCCGATGATATGGCAAGCACGACGCTTGGTGAGCACAATCGTATCCTCGATGCGATTACATCCGGCGATACCGACGCGGCCCAGGAAGCGATGCAGCTGCACCTCAATGGCGCTGCACGTCGTGTCGGCCTTCACATCGATGATCTCTGAGACGATCAGCTTTCAGACGCGTTATTTCACACCCAACAGTTTCAAGGACGAGACAAAATGACAGGCAGGCTTGAAGGAAAAACGGCAGTCGTTACGGCTGCCGGACAAGGCATGGGGCGTGCCGCTGTCCAGGCGCTTTCACGCGAAGGTGCAAAAGTGATAGCGACCGACCTCGATCAGGCCAAACTGGATACGCTCGATAACGTCGCCGGGGTCAGCATCCGCCGGCTCGACGTACTCGATCCCGCCGCCATAACCGGTTTTGCCGCTGAAACAGTGGCACCCGATATTCTGTTCAATTGCGCCGGGTATGTCCATCACGGCGCCATCCTCTATTGCGACGAGGATGCCTTTGATTTTTCCATCAGTCTCAATATCCGTGCCATGTACCGGATGATCCGTGCCTTCCTTCCCGGCATGATCGACCGCGGCGGCGGCTCCATCATCAACATGGCATCGGTTGCTTCGACGGTGATCGCTGCGCCCAACCGCTTCATCTACGGCACGACCAAGGCTGCCGTCATCGGACTGACAAAATCGGTTGCGCTTGACTATGTCGGCAAAGGCATCCGGGCGAATGCCATCTGTCCTGGAACAGTCGACAGCCCGTCACTGCACGATCGCATGCGGGCATTGGGTGACTATGAAACGGCACGCGCCGCCTTCATCGCGCGGCAGCCCATGGGTCGCCTTGGCACCGCCGAAGAGGTAGCCGAGCTCGTCATCTTCCTTGCCAGCGCAGAGTCCGCTTTCATGACTGGCAATGCCATTGTTGTCGATGGCGGCTGGTCAAACGCCTGAACGGCGCAACTGTTCATGGCTCGAGAGAATTCGAAGCGCGGCACTGGCCGCGCCATAGCCATTGTCAATGTTACAAACGACCAGACCGGGAGCGCAACTGGCAAGCATGGCGTTGAGCGCGGTGCGTCCCGCTTCGGCAGCACCATAGCCGACCGACGTCGGAACGCAGATAATGGTGCTGGGGACCAGTCCGCCAAGCACGCTTGCCAGGGCGGCATCCATTCCGGCCACCGCAATGACGATTGGATGTGTTCGTATCTCCTCCAATCGTTCGGTCAGGCGCCAGAGACCCGCGACGCCTACATCGGCAATCACGGTCGCCTCGACGCCAGCGTGACGGAGCGTTCGCTCTGCTTCCCGCGCAACCCCGATGTCTGAGGTCCCGGCAGCGACGATTGCTATGGCCCCTCGTGAGATGATTGGCTTTAGGGGACCGAAAAACCCGGTGCTTGAAACCGCGCAATAGTCAATCGCATCACGGTTCGCGGCGGGAAGGCCTTCCAGCTTTTCCGCCGCAAGCCGTGTCAGCAGCAACCCGGCAGCGCGCGCTTTCGCCAGTTCGAGTATGGCCGCAATCTGCTCTACGGATTTCCCGACGCAGAAGATCGCCTCATCCAGGCCGATGCGATCGGTTCGATCGAAATCAAGCACAGTTTCCATTGTCATGATGTGCCTGTTCGCAGGAAGGCACTGCCATTCCGGTACGGCGCGAAGGCAAGGGTTCTGCCGGCCAGATTGAGAGGCAGCAACGACATGATCGATGACTCCAGCAATGTGCTGTCAGCCACAGTCAGCGACTGCAGGCTTGCTGCATCGAGTTCGACAACGACTCCACTGCTGCGAACCCGGCAACGCACTGTTCGCGGCTGGAGCTTCTGGGCAAGGAATGTTTCCACCGCATGGATGAAACCCAGTGTTTCCGGTTCGATCCGGATAGAGGTTTCCACACGGCTGGACAGGCAAGGTGAAGAGGGAAGCTCGGCGACATCGCCAAGTCCGAGTTCGCGCGCGAGTTGACGGACATCGTCCTTGAACATTCCAGCTTCGACGTAAGGGTGCCGCACCCCATGGTCACGCGCCGCATCGAGTCCCGGACGATATTCGCCCAGATCATCGACATTGGCGCCGGACACGATCTGCCGGCTCGAGTACCGGGCGATCGTGCCGTAGAGATTGCCCTTGCAGAAAAAACAGCGGTTGACGGGATTGCTCCGGTAATTGTCATCGGCGAATTCGCCCGCATCTACTACCTGAAGATCCCAGTTTTCCCGGCCTGCCCAATCCCGCACCCTTTGCGTGGCTTCGGGCGGCACTGCGGGCGAAGCAGCGTGAACCATATTCACACCGTTACGTCCGCTCAGGCGATGTGAAACAGCTGCGAGCGTCATTGAATCGACCCCGCCACTCACAGCAACCGTCAGCGGACCTGCTCCGACAAGTATGTCTTCAAGCCTCTTCCTCACGATTGCTTTCCTGTCTTTGCTGCAGCTTCCGCCTCTTGTCTGCGTCTTTGCCTCTCCGCTGCACTGGCCGTATTACCGATATCGCTAGCCTCCGCTTTCGCGGTGTGCCCCCCCGGACGCTTGACCAGTTTGACATGCATGGGCCCAGACTCCGCATCTGTCTCGACGATTTCGCGCGGCAAGATCATACGGTCCACAATAGCGTGACGAATACCGATTGTCGTGGTTTCGTCAAAGGCCAGGGCCGCGACCTGCGTGACCGCATCGGGCCTTGCCAGAATGCGCACGCCGGTCATCATCCGGCCCTTTTTGCCGAAGACAGGCATCTGGATCACATCGAGCACATCGTTATGCGCTCGCAGATTATCTATCCCCTGGGCGAGATCCTCGCCGGTCTGGTCATCGATTTCAAACTCCAGAACCGCGACCCGATCACTCCCGGCAACACTTGCTGCAAGGGACTCGAAACAAAGCACGCGCACGCAGTTGCTTAGTCCCGGCAATTTGCGCGTGCCAAAGCCAAAACCCGATGCGACAAGTTGCCGGGGTTGCGGCGATATCGTCTCCTGCTTGCAAAGATAGCGCAGGATCGCCGCCCCGGTGGGTGTCACCCGTTCCCCGGGAATCCCATCGTCTATGGTTGGCATGCCTTCAAGCAACAGGGCCGTTGCCGGTGCCGGAACTGGTAGAATGCCGTGTGCTGTGCGCACTCTGCCTGAACCGAGTGGAGCGGCGCTCGAAGTCCAGCGGGTCGCATTCAACTGCGCGATTAAATAGGCGGTCGCCACGATATCGGCGATTGAATCCCATGCGCCGACTTCGTGAAACTCGACGGCATCGGCGGCCGTGCCGTGTACGCGTGCTTCCGCATCTGCCAAGAGCGAGAATATGCCGATGGCGTGGCGGATTGTTTCTGCGTCAAGCGACGAAGCTGACAACGCCGCCCGAATATCGCGCCATGCCGTATGGTTATGGTGTTCGTGATCGTAAGTTGTATCCGAACCGGACCGTTCGACCAGAAAACGGCGGCCGGCCAAAATGCCATCATCATGGCTGACTATCTTGCACGAAACACCCTCCAGCAATGGTGCATATGACAGAGCATTTGTCAGTCCTGCTTCCAGATCGGGCCGCAGATCAAGGATGGCGGCAACAAACATGTCACCTGCAATGCCGCCAACAAGATCGAGATGCAGTTCCATGAAATTCGAATTCCTGTCAATCGGCAGATGATGCCGGGCCGGTCAGCGATACACCATTGAGACCTGCTACGACATCGGACAATGCAGGCACGAACTCCTCGCCATGTCCAGTTGCTACCGCGGTCGCGAAGGAATTGCGCACAGCGGCGCCGATGGGATTGGCGATCGAGGCCGCCTGCGCGAAGGAGGCGAGATAAGACATGTCCTTGAGCGCGTTGACCATGGCAAATCGTTGCGCGTTCTCATTGCGGTTGAGTACGAATTCGAAGAAGGCCTGATAGAACCCGCAATCCATCCGGCTACCGCGTATGACGCTGTCGAAAACCTGAGGCGTCAACCCCGCCTTCGCACCAAGTGCAAGCGCCTCTGAATAGATTGTGGCATAGCCCATCGAAAGGAAGTTGTTGAGAAGCTTCATCGTGTGGCCGCTGCCCGTCGGTCCCGTGTGGATGATGCGCGCGGCGAACGCCTCGAGGATTGGCCTTGCCCGCGCCACCATTTCTGAAGATCCGCCTATCATGATGTCAAGCGCCCTTCCGCTGCTTCTTTCGGCGTGCGGGCAAGCGGTGCATCGACCAGAATACTGCCCTGCGCCTCCAATTCCGTTGCCAATTGCGCGGTTATTGCGGGATTGGACGTTGAGCAATCGATGATAAACAGCTCTTTACCCGCTGCAAGCAATCCGTCCGCGCCCTTAAGAACCTGTTCGACCTGGGGCGAACCCGTAACGCAGAGTATGACGACATCCGAGGCAAGCGCGAGTTCCCTCGGCGTCGCAGCCTCTGTCGCGCCGTTCTTGACCAACCGCTCCAGTGCCTCACGGCTGCGATGTGCGAAAACAGTCAGCGGCCAACCCTTGGCAAGCAGGTTAGTGGCCATGCCCGACCCCATATTGCCCAGTCCAATGAAGCCGACCCTGTCTTTCATGCTGTCCTCCCAAGGTTGGTGATCGTGTGGACCACGCCCGTTTTGCTTTTTTCCGTTCGTTGCGATAGCAACATTGTCATAAAATCTTGCAATGCGATTCCCAAAGAAGGTCGTGCCAGACGATGAAGGAGACGGAGACCGCACTTTTCAACACGATCCAGCAGACGCCCAATCTGCGCAGTGGATTGGTGGATGCGCTGATTGCCCAGATCGAATCGGGCGATCTTGCTCCTGGTCAGCGTCTGCCGACCGAACAGGCGATCATGACGGCGACCGGTGTCAGCCGCACAGTTGTGCGCGAGGCTCTGGCTTCGCTCCGCGCCAAAGGTCTCATCACTACCAGGCAAGGTCTTGGAGCGTTTGTTTCCGACGATCCGACGCCCAGATCCTTTTCCATCATACCGACGGACCTTGAATCGATCGATGACGTGCTCCGTATCCTCGAACTGCGGATGGGTATCGAGGTCGAGGCTGCGGGACTTGCTGCGCAGCGTCGCACGCAAGACGATGTGGAGCGGATGGCGTCGAGACTTGATGCTCTTGAGAAATCCATCCAGGCGGGTAGTCCGGGTGCTGAAGAGGATTTCGCCTTCCACCGGGCTATTCTTGTTGCAACCCAGAACTCCTACTATGCCCGGCTGTTCGACACCTTCGGCAGCGCCATGGTCCCGCGCCAATGGGTCAGGTTCGACACGATGGACGCTGCGGAACGGCAGAAACACATTGCCCGCATGCAGCGCGAACATCGCGCGATCCTGTCGGCGATCCGCGACCAGGATGAACGCGCTGCTCAAAAAGCCGTTCGCACGCATCTGACCAAAAGCTCCGCCCGCTTCGTCGAGCTGCGTGACCGCGCGCGAAGAGGCGGCAGCTGAACTGTCAGGCGGCGAAACGCGGAACGACATAGGGGCCCTCCGGTATGATCGCGACAGCTGTATCGCCGCTCTGGGCGATGCTTCTTTCGATCGCCTTGCCAATATCGTCAATCATGTGAACGCCTGTTAGCGTCCGGTCATCACCGGACAATCCGGTGGTATAGAGTTCGACACGCCCGAGCCGCATTGGCTTCAACTGCATCTCGGTTTGCCACTCGTCGATTTCAGCAAGGTTTTTCGCGGTAAGTGTGGCAAGAAAGCGCTGGGGTCCGAGATCGACAAGACGTGTCTGAGCCTCGCGAAACTCGGTTGAGCCAAAACCTTCCGAACATTCGGACGCGATGATGAGTGTGCCGCCGGGTTCAAGTATATCGAGCGGTGTAACCATGCCCTTGATCGTCTGGTAGTAGGTCTTGTCGAGCGGATAGCCGGCCGACGACGTAACGATGGTCGAAAACTTTCGCGGCGACGCAATCTGCGTAACTTCACCGACAAAGGCTACGGCCGCCGCATGGCTCGCGATGATCTCACCAAAGGTGACGCACACCAGATCGCGATCTTCATCAAGGACTGTGTTGAGTCCATAAACATCGCCAAGCATCCGGACGATTTCCAGTTGCTCTTCGTGCAGCGGATTGCCGATCAGATTGCACTGGACCGCGAGCGGATCTTCCATGAAACGGGCCGAATGGAACGTGCGGATCGTCTCATGATGGGCAACACCCGGCGCAATTACCTTTCGCCCGCCCGACCAGCCGGCCATGAAATGCGGTTCGACAAGACCGGTCGCAATGCGCAGGTCGGCTTCCACGAACCGCCGGTCCAGCTTGACCGGAGTTCCCCGCGTCGCCGTCGGCCCGAGGTCGATATGATCTTCCTCGTTGCGGGCATAGTGATTTTCCACCCGCACGTTTTCGAGCACCCAGGGATCGCCGACAAGCTCGGCAAGCTCGTCACCGAGGTTGGGCCTGTGCAAGCCGGTGGCAATGAGAACGACGATCTTGTCACGGGGAACCCCCGCTTCGATCATGGTTTCGATCATCGGGCGCAGAAACAGCCGATTTGGTACCGGGCGCGTGATATCACAGATGAGAATGCAGGCACTTTTGCGTCCGCGCGCAAGTTCGGCCAGCGGCGGCGATCCGATCGACTCATTCAGCGCCGAGGTAATGGCGCCTGCCTGATCGGCGATTTTCGGCAAGGCTTGCTTACGAATAATCGTCGGTCTCGCAATCTCCGGCAGCCTTAAGGACAGGTGGCCGCGACCGAAAGATATGGAGATTGTCTCGCTTGTCATTTACCTACCCCGCAACGCCGCCAAGATAAAGCTCGCGCATCAATGACATATCTCGGAGTTCCGCGATCGGCCCTGATGTAGCAATGCGTCCGTTCTGCATCAGATACCCCCGGCTTGCAACCGAAAGTGCGAGTCCTGCATTCTGTTCAACCAGCAAAACCGAAGCGCCGAAGCGTTCGCCGATACCGAGGATGATCCCCGGATTTCTTTGACCAGCAGCGGTGAAAGACCAAGCGACGGTTCGTCGAGCAGCAGGATGCGCGGCCGTGCCATGTGACCGCGTGCGATTGCCAGCATCTGCTGCTGGCCGCCACTCAGGGTCTTGTCGCCGACCTTGATGCCGCCCTCGTCATTGATTTCCTTGACCGCAAGACCGACGCCCGCAGGCAGCGTGTGACCGGCGGAAACGAATGCTCCCGACTCTGCGGTGACCACGCCGATCTTGATTGTATCTGCCGCATCCTGGGCCAGCGCCGGGTATGCCACTGCGCCGAGGAACAGCGCCACAACAGCGCCCCTCAATAGAACCGATTTCATGATACAGATCCTCCCGATCCATACTTTGCAATCTTACCGGGTTGTCGTACAACCATGTTCTCTGTTAATCCTGCAATCGTGAATTGTCAAGTCGCCGAAGTGAGTCACGACAAGGAGGACTGTGAATCAGTCGGGCTTGGCCTTTTTCAGAATCGAACTAGACTGGTCTCACCAAGGGAGGCCGTGGTGCAGAACAAACCCAAATTGGCGATGGTCAGAATTCGAGGGAAAGTCCAAGGCGTCAGCTTTCGCGTCTGGACGCGCATGGAGGCGAGGAAACTCGCGCTTACCGGATGGGTACGCAATGAGGATGACGGGTCCGTCGCTGCCTTGATTGCCGGGACCGAAGACGCGGTGTCCGAGATGCTACAGAATTTTTGGCAAGGTCCGCCCGGAGCACACGTCTCCAGTGTCACGAGCGAAGATATCGGAACCGGCGAAGCGCCCGACAGGTTCGATATTGTAACTTAGATGTCGTGGCAGCGGCCAGCCACTTAGGCCGCGTGAGACCAGCTGGCGGGAATGATGCCTGAATCGATGGCTCGCCCTGCATAATATTTCCAGAGCTTCGCCACGTGCCTGTCGCGGTTGAACGTCCTGCCAAAGTCCTCGAGTTCGCCTTGTGTCAATGGCTCGACCTCTCCAAGGCCATGCGCCGTGTAAGGGGCCTTTGCATTCTCGACGAAATGCACGGAATCGATCAGCAGATGTTTGACCGACTCGGCAACGATCACCTGTCCATGGGCCCTGATCTGCAGCGCCTGGTGCTGCCCCAGCGCCTCCGCCAGTGCCCGTCCAAGTGTGGCATCGCTCACATGACTTGGATCGGGGTGAACAGGTATACCGCTCGCCCAGCGGATCGCATGGTTCTTAACGGGCAGCAGCGGCTTGTGCTTGACTATGGTGAATGTCGTGGCGAGATCATCGTGGAAATGGGCGACAGCCTGAACGTCCTGCCGGGCCCGAAATATTTCCGTGTGGAGGTAAACTTCGGCCGGGGCGCGAATACCTTCGGGACCGGAGACCACAGTGCCATCGAGATCGCAGATCAACAGGTCGTCAGGTCGCAGCGAAGCACGGCTTTGATCGAATGACTGGATCAACAAGTGCTGACCATCAGGCAGGCGAGCGCTCACATGGCCGCTATAGCCAAGAATGTCGAGATTGTTCAGGATAAGTGTGCAGGCAGCGACTTCTTCGCGCAACCTCTGCTCGACGGTTCCAAATTGGGGTTGCTGATTGATGGTCATTCAAAGCTCCTGGCACTGAAAGGTCATGCGCATCATTCGAAGAGCATGCCGCGGTATAGAGGTATGGAAAGAATCATCTCGAAGCTGAGCCAAAGAAAGAGCGCGATCGAAGCTGCGATCAGGATGCTGAACTTCACGCTCTTCCGGCCCTCGACGATCATGTAGGATGCGACGTAGGCAGGCACGGAAGGCAGGATCCCGACAATCATGACGCCGGCCGTGAATGCGGCAACCCAGCCGACTGCCAGCAGTTCCTTGTGCCCGGAAGGGTGAGATTCGCCTTCCTCGTCTTCCGCCTTGGGGACACCCGGCAGCCCGCTCGCAGGATTGAGATAGCGGCGGACCAAATCTCCGGTCGAAGTCGATGTTCGCGAAAGGATATCCAGCGCAATCAGCACGAGCAGCGCATAGCCGACGAGAAGCGGAACTTCGCGCGAAGCCGGCGGATACCCATAGGCCGCAATGATGAACACCAGCGTGACGGCGAGAAAGACCAGCGGAGGCGCAAAATTCTGGGCAAATGCAGAAAAACTCTTTCGCGGAACACTCATGATACCTCCTCGACTGAATTTCGCCGCTGCATGAGTGTGCGGATCATTGGATAGGTCAAAGCCATGACGATCAGGGCAAACAGCAGCGCAGAAATCGGCCGTGTGACGAAGATCGACCAGCTGCCGCTCGAAATCATCATGGCCTGGGCGAAACTGCGCTCGGCGAGTTCTCCCAGTACCAATGCAATAACCAGCGGCAACCGCGGATAGTCGAAACGAATAAGTAGATAACCGATTACGCCGAAGACGAAGGCCAGCACGATATCGCCAGGCAGTGAATCATTGGCGTAGGCGCCGACGAACGAGATCGCGATGACGGAGGGTACGAGGATATGCGCATCGAGACGTGTGATCATCGCCAGAGGCCGCACCAACATCAGCCCGATCACCGATGCCAGAATGGATGACAGCGTAAGCGTCAAGATAAGGCCATAGATCTCCGCCTCGTGATGCAGGATCATCGTCGGTCCGGGTTCCATTCCATGCAGCACGAGCACGCCGAGTAGCACCGCCATCTCCGCTGTGCCGGGAATACCGAACGCCAACGTCGGGATGAGGTTGCCGCCGTCCTTGGCGTTGTTGGCAGCCTCTGGTGCTATCACGCCTTCGATATTGCCTTTGCCGAAGCTTTCCGGATTTTTGGATGCCTGAACCGTGCTGAAATAGGCAAGGAAGGCCGCGACCGTGCCACCGACGCCAGGAATGGCCCCAACCAGCGTCCCGATCAGCGAACCGCGCAGGAGCGTTTTCCAATATTTGAACGAGGCCCACACGCCGTCGAGCGTCCCCGTCAGGCCCACCTGCCCCTTATCCCGCGCGATCGAGCCGCCCTTGGCCGACAGTTCGATCATCTCGGGAAAGGCGAACAGACCGATCATTGCGGGTGCCAGCGGGATGCCTTCCCACAAATGCTCGATGCCGAAAGTGAACCGTGTTCCGCCATTCACGTTGTCGAAGCCGATAAACGCAAAGAGCAACCCGATGCCGCCGACGATCATAGCACGCAGCATCCGTCCCGGCGCACAGGCCGCGATCGTCACCAGTCCCAAAGTAGCAAGGAGGAAGAATTCGGACGGACCAAAAGCGAGCACGATTTTCTTGGATATCGGAATAACCAGCAACAGCGTGAACACGCCGATCACACCGCCAACAGAAGAGGCGCTCGCGGAGGCCCCGAGGGCAAGTCCCGCCTTGCCTTGCTGGGCGAGCGGATAGCCATCGAGACACGTCGCCGCGTTGGGGGCGCCGCCCGGCAGATTGATGAGGATCGACGTGACAGATCCGCCGAAGGATACGGCGCCCATCAGCCCCCCGGCCAGCGACAATGCCGAGTATGGATCGAGACCCACGGTCATCGGGCCAAACACCGCCAGCGCCGTGGTGCCGCCCATGCCAGGGACGACACCAACGACAAGCCCGATCAACATTCCGATCGTGAGGAACAGGAGCGACTGGAATGTAAATACGTTGCCAGCAGCGGTTAACGCGACATCAAGCATAGATCTTCCTCGAACCAGATTTACAGCCTAGTTTGCGGGCCCTAGAAACTGGCTATAACGCTCGTAGAAGTTGAACTGCCCTTCCAGAATTCCTTTGGCAGCTGCGGCATCGCCCGGCTCCACGGCAATCCCGCTCTGCTGCGACCATGCTGCCATGGCCGGATCCTGCATTGCCGCCATCAGGCTGTCCGAAAGGGTTTTCGCTATGTCGGGTGGCAGATCTGGCGGGCCCGCTACGAGACGCCCAACTGACAGTTTTGACAGATCTGGCTGCCCCATCTCGATCGCGTTCTGGGCGCCGGCTACCGATGACTTTTCTTCAAAAGTTCCAATGATCCGCAATTCCCCGGATTCGACGAATTTTTCCATGACTGGAAGCGGACCAATCACAGCGTCTCCATCGCCGCGGATAACAGCAAGCACATAGTCATTGCTGCCTTTGTACCCCGAGATTATTTCACGTTTGATGCGGAGCATGTCGGTCGCGATCATCGTGGCGGAATAGGCTGTGGACGATGGACCGGAAGCGGTGAACTTCACCGGGCGCCCAAGCGCTTTCAAATCCGCAACCGTTTTGTAAGGCGAAGCTGTGGGCACGCCGACGCCATAACCGTCCTGGCCGAAACTGCCTAGCCACGTCATCTTCTTGAGATCGTACTGCAAATCGCTATCGCCGCGTATCTGTGGAACCAGCATGCCCGGTATATTGAAGATGCCGATCGTATAACCATCGGGCCGTGCCCGATAGACCTGCGCGGCACCGCGTGCGCCACCAGCAGCCGGGATGTTGGTTGGCACGATGTTGACGGACTGCGGCAGGTGACGCTCCAGGATCGGAGCAACCGCCCGGACATAGGTGTCGAAACCACCGCCCGGGCTGACCGGTATGACGAATTCGATATTCTTGGCTGGAAAATCCGCAGCCATTGCCACGGAGGCAGTCACCATGCCAATGCAGGTGATAAGTGCCGCAAGCAGCTTAGTCATCAAGTCTCTCCTCCCGTATCCTCCGGTTCGGAACGTCACATCGTGACAGACCCCTGACAAGAACAAATTTTAGCTGTCTGCCCGATAGAAATTCGCTTACAAGCTCCCGCTTGCAGATCAACGTCAGGCGATGTGCACACCATAGAGCGTCGCGAGTTGGTTACTGCCTTGCCAGACCATGTCGAGCGCGACGTAAACGATGATCGCCAGCCCGATCCAACCGATCCATTTGTATTTGTTGAGGAGTTTTGCGACGAATGACGATGCAAGGCCCATCAGGAGTACCGACAGGATCAGTCCGAAGATCAACGCGTGCATGTTCTCCTTGGCCGCACCGGCTACCGCCAGGACATTGTCGAGAGACATGGAAACATCGGCAAGGACGATCTGAAAAATGGCCTGCCGGAACATTTTCGGTTTGATTACGAGCGCGCCGCTGCCATCAGCGGTGGCAAGGTGGCCTTCATAATCATCGTCCCCGGACGCACGCAATTCCTGCAGCATTGTCCAGCAGATCCACAAGAGCAGCAACCCACCGGCGAGCGTGATGCCGGTGATCGCAAGAAGCTGGACAGCCGCTACCGCGAAAACGATTCGGATCACCGCGGCTGCGGCAATGCCAGTTGCAATGGCCTTGCCGCGAAGATCGTTGGCAAGACCTGCCGCTGCCATGGCGATCACGATGACATTGTCTCCCGAAAGGAGAACATTGATCATGATCACTTCGAAATAGGCAGCGATGGTACCTTGATCTAAATGGAACGGCATCGTTTCGTATTCTCGCTATAGTTGTAGGTAAATCTCATCACAGTCAGGGAAACCCTCAGCCTGATACAAGCGCTAACTGGCGACGTTTGACTTCTCATAATCCTGCATGAGCGTTTTCAACTTGGTCTCGAGGATGGCCAGGAACGCGCGTACCTTTTTTGGTACGAACCGACTCTTGGGATAAAATGCCTTGATTACCCGATCGGAAACCACGTCTCCGTCAAAGATCGGGGCCAGGTGCCCGGACTGGATTTCTGCAGCAACACTATAGAGCGGCAACCGCACAATGCCGGCGCCCTCAAGTGCCGCGAGCAGGACCGCCCCCTCAAGGTTGGAATGAAACGTTCCATCGACGGGAACGCCGACTTCCTCACCATCGAATTTGATATGCCATGTCTTGGGGTCTCGCTTCTGCGTCATATGGACGAGACAATTGTGGTTTTGAAGGTCTCGCGGTTGGATGGGCATTCCATAACGGGCAAAATAACCTGGTGCTGCGCAGATGGCATAGGGAGCCGGGCCGAGCTTGCGTTCGAAAAGACCGCTATGAAAAGATTCGTCGTCGTCGAATTGACGGCTCCCGACAACGACGTCCACCCCTCTCTCCATCAGGCTCACCGAACTGACACTGACGGTCAGTTCCACCTTCACGGCCGGGTATTCGGTATTGAAATCGATGATCGCCGGGACGACCAGGCCCTGCCCTACCCCCGGTGTGGTATGTATCCGCAAACTTCCAATCAACTCGCTGCTAAGCCCGCTGGCGTCTGCTTTGGCTGCATCAAGTTCCGCGAGTATCCGGACGCAATGTTCGAACAGCACACTGCCGGCGTCGGTGAGAAACACCTTGTGCGTCGAGCGATGCAGCAATGTGAGCGCAAGCGCATTTTCGAGTTGGGTAACATGTTTGCTCATATAGGACGGCGACTTCGCAAACATCTTTGCAGCTGCAGTGAAACTGCCATGTTGTACAACACGTGTGAATATGACGATGTCATTGAGATCAAGCCGATCGAAACTCGATCGAGCGTTGCCGGCTAACTGGTTTATTTCCGGGGCCTTTACCATTAGCTACCAAGCGCCGCAGATCACGAAAAAAGCAGCGATTTTATAACAACAGGTATGACACCAGGCGGATCAATAAACTCGCCGAGATCGACGAAATCCAGATCCTTGAGTTGGACGCCATCGATGGAAACAAGATTAGTTCCGAGATCCAGTTCTTTCTCGAGAATGCGGCCGATCGTCTGCCCGACATCGCCGTCGATCACCAGCACCAGCAGTTCCTGGCGTTGACCTGCCGGCGCTGCAACCGTCTTGATGGCCGTAGCCATCGCCAGGAGGCGCTGATAGTCAGGCAACCCACTCCAAGAGAATGCGAGTGCCACCGGCGAAGACAAATCACGATCCTGGCGTTCGGCACTGGATTTGAAAGCCTTGGCTATCTCGCCAGAATTGATGGTTCCCGGCAAGGCCATGCCGAGGTGGATGACCGGCATGTTGTGGACCGGCAGTGCCTCCAAACCGCTGATGTAGAGCGTTTTACCGCTGACCTGAACGGTGAACTGCGATGCACCAATTACCGTCGCGCGAATGCGTTGCCCTGCATCTATGACAGGCACGTCGATGCGGGGGCTAAGCTGCGCCACAATTTCCTGTGCCAGATTTTTGGCGATGTCTCCGTGATCATCAGTTTCATAGCCGAAAATATACTCAGAGACCCCACCGGAAAACGTGATGTAAGTGGGAGCGACGGTACTATTCAAAGCATCGGTCAGCAGTAGTTTCTGACCGAGGTCGTCAAGCGGCATTCCCAGAATCTGGTCCACTGCAAGCGCAGCCAGCCGCTTTGTGATGGCTTGCCTCGCGGCTTCACCGGACAGTTCATTTCCCATAATGTCGATACCAAGCGACTGGGCAACAATCCTCGCTGACTCGTCGATACGGGACCATTTTCCATGCTGATCTTTCGCCAGCAACCGCCCCCCGACAGCAAAGGCAGCCACGCTGAGGATTTCGCCCTTGTCGATCAGAGCAAGTTTAGTCGTACCTCCACCGATATCGACGTGAAGGCCGCAGGCGTTCCGCTTCCTGGACAAGGCGGTCGCCCCGGATCCATGAGCAGCCAAGATGGATTCAAGTTTGTGACCCGCAGTCGCACAAACGAATTTTCCTGATTCACTGGCGAATATTTCATCGATCGCGCGGGCGTTCGTTCGCTTTATAGCCTCGCCCGTAAGAATGACCGCGCCTGAATCGACATCGGCCCGCTTGTAGCCGGCATCGTGATAGCAGTGATGGAAGAAGTGGCGAAGCTCATGGGCATCAATCGTACCGTCTGGCAGGAACGGCGTAAGGAGGATGGGCGATCGCCACAGAACAGTGCGTTCGACAACGACAAACCGGCTCGACAGATCATCCTTCTCCCGCTGCAGAACGATACGAGCAAAAAGCAGGTGCGAGGTGGAACTGCCGATATCGATACCAACGGTGAGAAGTTCGAGGTTTTCCTGCTCCCAGATCGATCTGGCAATTGCCAGCTGATCCGATTCGGACAGGTCCTCATGCTCGTGGTCGAGATCAAAATCGTGCACGCGGTTGCTCCTGTTATGCGATGCAAATTGCGGTGGAAGGCGTGCTCGTCAAGCACGACTTCCATCGACGAAAGCTAGATGGCCGGTCCAACCAGAATAGGAGTTTTGATGACACCGGTCAGCGAGTCTTTTGGCAACGCCATCACGGCGGCTTCATCAAATGTGTCGCCCATGGCGGAAGGCACACCCGTCTCCTTGAGCGCCTCCAGGAATTTGCGATGAACGCGCGGATCCTGATCCTCGTACTCGATCTGGCGTCCGCCGTCCTTGACGGATGTCGCGCCCTTGCCCTCGGCGCTTTTACGACGCAGCGAGATGAAGGGGTAACGGCGGCTTCCGAGGCTGCAAGCGACATAGCGCGCTGGCTCAGGGCCGGTATTGAAATGCTGATGGTACATCCAGAATGGCGGCGTATACATGAACCCGTGCTTCCACGGGAATTCCTTGAACTCTGATTCACCCTCGTACCAGAGCAGCGAATAGCCCGTGCCGTCGACCGCATGAACGTGCGTGCCAGCGGCATGGCGATGCGCCTTCTTATAACGCCCCACAGGCATCTGGGATACGTGCGCATGCATTGTACCATCGGCAAGCACGAAGTTGACGTTCAACGATCCCTTACCTCTTCCTTCGAATTCATAAAGCTTGAAGCTGGTGAGATCATGCACGAAATTGGTCTCCCAGACGTTCTGGATCTTGCGGGCTGATTCCGTTCCGTAAGAATAAAGCACACCCTCGCCTTCGAAATGCTTCGACTGCCCGGTTCTTTCGGGAAAGGCGAAATCGTTTTTGAAGATGAAATCCAGATTATGATAAAGATTTATGCTCAGCGGTGCATCGTTGGTACATGACAGACGTACTGGTTCACGGCCAGATCCATTGTGAATCTGATAAGTGCAATTGAGCGGTATCGCAAAGAGCGCCTTCGGACCCCATTCGAAGGTCCGGACTTCGCCATTTGGTAACCAGACCGTCGTCGAGCCGTAGCCGGCAAGCACGAAGAAGAATGCTTCATAGAGGTGTTTGACTGGACTTGTCTTGCGGCCGGGCAAAACCTCAATGACATAATTTGCCATGAAGTCGCCCATACCCACCGTGTGTGCAAAACAACCGCGAGCATCGTAACGATCCCATGGTCCTGTCTCGAGTTCGAGCAAGTCATGGCCGAAATTGAAATGGATAGGGATTCCCTCTCCAGTTGCCCAATCCTTGTAGGGATCTACAAGAAATTTCGAATTGTTCGGATCCTGAACCGCAACGGGTCCAGAACCAAGGGTCGCTTTTTCAGCACTGGTCGCCATAGAACTCACTCTCGATTTACGTTTCCATTCCTGATCGGGGAAGTATCTGTTTTTTGCGGAAGACTCGGTACCGCCGTTTCGGAAAAAGCATCTTCCCGTCAACCAACCCCGCCTTCTGACACGGATAATGGTCGCACCACCCTGCCGAGATAGCTTGCTTCAGGCCCATACAGCAGAGCTTTCACATCATCGGCGTGCAAGGTCTTGATGATCTGATCGACTTGTCCGGAAAGCGGCAACATCAGGCCACCCTTCTGGGCAAGATCCAGCGTCACATCCATATCCTTTTCCTGCCAGGTGAAGCGCGTGCTGTCCCACCTGCTGAGGGTGCCGTTGGTTCCCGGACATTGCAGCAGGACTTCGCGCATTCGCTGTGCGTCGATCCCATAACGCTTGGCGATTAGCAGCGTCTCGAAGTTGGCCACGCAATGCACCCAATGCAGGAGATTGTTGCAGGATTTGGCGATCTGACCCGCCCCACGCGGTCCAACATGAATGACATCGCGGCTGTAGGACATCAGCACTGGCCGGATGCGCTCGATATCCTGTTCCGAACCCCCGCACAGCGAAAGCAGTGTGCCCTCGCGCGCGCCGGACGCTCCGTAGACGACTGGCGCGTCAACGAGCCGCTTGCCCTTGGCTTCGATCTGCGGTCCCAGCTGTAGCATCGTCTCGGGGCTGATGGTGGCGGCAACGACGATGGTCGCTCCATCGGAGGCCCTGTCGGCCAGCTCTTCGGCAACATCGATGACTTGCTCGTCCGTTGCCACAACTAGAATGAACACATCCGTCGTTTGAGCAAGTGCGGCGAGGCTTTCCTTCGTTATGAGGCCGCGCTCGCGAGCCATTTCAAGCTTTTCGCGATTGACATCGAAAACTGCAACTTCGATGTCATCGTCGAGTATGTGGCCCGCCATCGCAAGGCCCATCTCTCCAACTCCCACCACTCCAACCTTCATGTCTGCCTCCAGATAAATCGATAGGGCATCGGTTCACCCTGCATGTTGCGTGATGATGTCCACGAGCGCTGGCACCCCGCTCTTGACCTGGGCTATAGCCCGATCGAGCGCGCTTGCAATGTCCTTGGCATCTTCGATCGGACCTTCCGCGTACCAGCCGAATCCGCGCGCGATCGTTGAAAAATCCGGAGCGGGATCCATGATATCCATGCCGATATAAGCGCGGTCAACGGGTGTTCCGCGCTGGCGCGCCACGGTGATCTGGTGCTCCCAATCATTGTAATAGGCGCGGTTGTTGTGCATCACACAGAGGAACGGAACTTTGTGTTTGGCTGCAAACCAAAGGGCGCCGACATCGAACAACAGATCGCCGTCGGTCTGGCAATCGACAACGAGACGTCCGGTGCCACGATGAGCCAGCGCCACGCCTGTGGCCATGCCGATCTGCGTTCCGGTTCCAAGCGCCTTTCCGGGCCAGCGATAGGAGCGGTCGAAATCCCAGAGCTTCAACGCCCAGTCCTCGAATGCGTTGGTCGTGAGAACCCAATCCTCATGCTGGATCTTGTTCCAGACTTCCGTGGCGAGCCGTGGCAGAGTAATCGGGCTTGCATCCCAATCGGCCTTTGCCTGTTCGCGCCATTTCGCACGCTGTGCGTCATGCATTTCAGCAACAGCCTGCCCGCGCTCCGTAATCTTCCGAGCAAGTTTCGCGTCGTCCTTGGCCCGCTTGCCAATGATCGATGTCAGTGCAGGCAGGGCGAGAGCGGTATCAGCCAGCACGCGCTGGGCGCATTCGGGGAAGCGCTGATAGTCGGTTGCCCATTTCGAGATCTCGATATCGGCGAACCCGATGTCGAGCCACTCGCAATGCTCCGGGAAAAGCGGCTTCAGCGTGCGATTTATACGGTCGTTCTCGTGTGTCGGACGCTCCCAATCCCGGCAGTCGAGCAGAGTAATCAGGTCGGCCTGTTTGAATACGTCCCGGTTCATCCGCATATCGAGTGGATGTTCGGGCGGAAAATTCAGCCGCCACTGCGTATCCGCAACCGGTGCGCCTAGCGTCTCCGCAAGGGCAACCATGTCCGAATAACCGTTCTTGTCACGACCGACGAACTGCGGAACGAGCACCGGCCAATCCGCTGCTACCAAGCGGTCGGCAGCTTCTTCAAGTGCAGCAGGATCCGGAGCGATCCGGCTCGGAGTTTTTGTGGATTTGAGCGAGGGCAGCGCAATCGGCTCGGAAAGCGGCGCTTCCTGCAGGGCGGCGTCGTAGCACATGTAGATCGGGCCTTGTGGCTCAGTCATCATGATGGAATAGGCCCGTGCAAAACTGTCGACAACGCCGCCCATGCCACCCGGCTGATAATCCCACTTTACGTAGTCGCGGATCTGCGTCCCTTGCACATTCGCCGTGTGAGCCCAATCGACCCGGGGCCGCCGCTTGCCCTCATCCATCGGTCCGGTGGCGCCGATAACGAAGACGGGCGCGCGATCCGTATAAGCGTAGTAGATGCCCATGGTGGCGTGCAGGAGACCAACGACATTGTGTACAATCACAGCTAATGGCTGACCCGATGCCTTGGCGTAGCCGTGCGCGATCTGAACTGCAATCTTCTCATGCTGGCAAAGCAGCATTGGCGGCTCATCGCCATTGTGGTTGACGAGTGAATCATGCAGCCCGCGATAACTGGCGCCAGGATTGAGCGTGATAAAGGGAAACCCATATTGCCTGATCAGGTCAGCAATAATATCGGATTGCCATCCAAGTCCGTCGTTCTGCGTCACTGACGTTGCCGGCGCTGAGCTATCCATCCTTAGTCCCTGTTCTGTTCGATCAAAAATTTGGGCGACCAGCGTGGTCCGGTCGCCCCATTTCGGCAGAAAGGTCTGCTATTCCGGCTTCAGCGAGTCTTTAAGGAACTGCACGATTTCCGGTGTCTGATCCATGGCCGTCTTGACAGAGTCGCCTACGGCATCGCCGATCAGCGGATCAAGCGGCAAGCCGAGCGTCTTGGCCTTGGCGATGAATTCGGGATCGGATGTTGCCGCGGCGTAGGCATCGCGCAATACCTTCAGGCGATCGGCTGGAATGCCTGCAGGTCCGGCCGTCAATCGGGAAATGTTGCTCTGCGATTCGACGAGTGCGATGGCCTTCTTGCCTTCCTCGTTCGTAACCATCGAGGATAGCTGCGGAACATCGGTCTCGGAGCCACCGATCTGGGCGATGAACTTGCCATTGCCGTCATCGACAAACTGCTGGAATGTCGAACGTGAGCCCACAATGCCTTGCACTTCCCCGCGACGCATTGCGAGCTGATCTTCGTTGCCATTGTAGCCGGTGATCACCTGAATTGGCAGATCGAGGGACTTGACCAGCATCGTTGTCTCGATCGTCGACGCGCTGCCAACACCGGCCGCGGCAAACTTTATCGGCTTCTTGAGGTTCTTCAGTTGATCGAAGCTCGTGATGCCGGAATCCTTGGAAACCACTATGACGCGCGGATCAGAGGATACCTTGCCGATCCAGGACATCTTGGTCAGGTCGAACTTTATACCCGGATCGCCGGTCAACTGACCGTAGATAAGGCCAGTGTTGAAGGTACCGAAGGTCAATCCGTCCGGTTCGGAAGCGTAGATGTAGTTGGTGCCGATGAGATGACCTGCACCGGGCATATTCTGCACAACAAAGGTCGATCCCGGCAGGCGTTTCTGCATGAACTCCGTGATGAGACGGCCGTTCGTATCGTAGCCGCCACCAGGGGCTGTCGCGACAATGTAGGTGACGGTTTTTCCCTTGTAGAAGTCGGCGGCATCGTCCGCCAACGCTATCCCGGACCCGAGCCCGGCGACTATGGCGGCACCAAAAGCTGCCGCGCGAATTGACTGCTTAATCATTCTTTTCCCTCCCAATTGAACTGCCTTGTTTCGGCAGAAATCGTCTACTGTCTTACAAAAGCGACGGCTCGGTTCCGTTGTTGAGCCAAACCGTCCGTGGCGGACCACCTCCCGTGGCTCGTTCTCTCAGCTGATTTCAAATCCGAAGCTGCGCAGGATGACCGGTGTCACGAAACCATGGTGAAGCTGGACATGCAGCACCAAGCCGAACATCAGATAAAGGACCAACGTCGCGGCAGCGGCCAGGAACAACGCGAATTTCCAGCTTGCTTCTGCCTCGCGGCGCAAGAACATCAGCAGCATCACAGGCACGCTCACATAGAAGCCGAAGACGAGAACCGCCGCGATAAAGCCGACAAAGTAAGCCCACATCGTCAGTTCGCGCGACACGGTGTGCGGACCGAACTCAGGCTCTTCCTCGGGTACCAGATTGGCCGGAACGCCCGCCTTTGATGCCGGTTGGAAGCTTTCGGCCAATTGACTGCCGGGTGCGCGCAACAGGTCCATGCCGAGTTGCAGCAGACACAGCCCAATTCCCGGTATGCCAACCACGAATGGCATGAACCGTGCGTTGGGCGGGAACTGGGTGGCCATAGCTACCATCGTGCCGAAAATCGCAAGCATGACAAAGGTGAGCCAAGTGCTGAAGCTGAGTTTCATAGGTTCACTCCAACGCTTGAATTCGCGCGATGCGGCCGGAAATTGCGATAGAACGCGTAGACCATCAGTCCAACGATCATGGTGATCAGGACAAGCGAAATAGGCCGCAGGAAGAAGCTGTAACCCCAGAGCTGCAGCGCCTGATTGAGTGATGCTTCCGCTTTGCCTCCAAGAACCAGACCGATCACGAAAGGAGACCGTGGCCAGCCAGCGCGAAGGAATCCGTAACCAATCGCGCTGAACAGTACGAGGACGATCAGGTTTTGCCACTGGTAGTCACTGACGAAGCAGCCGAGTGACACGAAGACGAGAATGAACGGCACCAGATAGCGGCCATTTACAAAGGTGAGAACAGCGACCCAGCGACAGACGACGAGCAGGATGCTGACCGCAATCAGATTGCCGACGACCAGTGCCCAAATCAGTGTCCAGACGAGGTCAAGGTGTTGCGTGACCATCGTCGCACCCGGCTGAATGCCGAGAATGAGGAATGCTCCGAGCAGCACAGCCATTCCAGAACTACCTGGGATGCCGAAGAAAAGGGTTGGGAGCAGCGAACCGCCCTCCTTGCCGTTGCTCGCGGTCTCCGGCGCAATAACACCTTCGATAGCTCCTTTGCCGAAACGCTCCGGCGTCTTCGAGCTTTGCACCGCATGGCCATAGCAAAGCCAGGCAGCAGTCGAACCGCCAAGTCCGGGGATCATGCCTATCACGGCACCGATGACCGAGGTACGCAGGACGAGCCACCAATGGCGCGGCACTTCCATCACGCCCGAAAGCAATTGCTGATAGTTGAAACCCTTGTCCATCGGCACCGCGGAAATGGCACCGCCTTTCGTACTGAGGGCGATCATTTCTGGCACAGCGAAAAGGGCGAGTACGGCGGTGACGAGACTGACGCCATCCCAGAGGAACAGCATATCGCCCGCATAGCGCGGGGTACCAGTGATCGGATCCATGCCGATGGTCGACAACATCAAGCCGTAGAAGCCGACGATCAGACCCTTGACGATCTTCTTGCCGCTCGAGAGAAACGCGATGAAGCTTATGCCAAGCAACGCAATCAGAAAGAACTCGGCCGGACTGAACATAAGAATGACAGGCTCGAGAACCGGTATCATGATGGCGAATACGATCGCTCCAATGATGCCACCAACACCGGAAGCGGTAATGCTGGCGCCAAGCGCCCGCGCGGCCTGTCCTTGCTTGGCAAGCGGGTATCCATCAAGTGTAGTGGCCGCATCATCGCCGTCGCCGGGGATACCGAACATGATACTGGATATCTGGCCGCTCGTGCCGTTAACGGCGTGCATCGTCAGCAGGAACACCGCTCCCGAAACCTTGTCCATGCCGTATACAAACGGAATGGCCATTGCGATGGAAAGCTTCCCGCCAATACCGGGCGTGACACCGACCAGCAATCCGAAGATCACGGCGATCAGCATGAGGCCCATGATGTGGGGCGAGCTCACAAGGCCGTAGAGCGCGGCAAACATGGTCTCGATCATTACAGTATCAATCCTCCCATCCAACGGAACAGCAATCTTGGATTGCGATCCATCGTGCAATCGCCGCTAAACTCCTCCACGAGCACGGCGCATGCACAATTGTTGCGCTGGCTAAAACGGCAGCGACCCCGCAATTAGGGGTAAACCAAGTCATTTTGTCCAAAGCAAAATATTACGCTTAGTCCAGTTGTTTTTGTGCGGGCTGACACTGCGAGGCCGTTGACGCGTCTGTCGCCATCTCCTGGCAAATAAGGGAAAATCGGAGTGCACTAAGTTTTCCTTAGTTGGCCGTTAAGGCGAAATAGCGTGGACTTCCTACAGGTTCGGCGCAAAGTTTTTATGTGATTTTTATGAGTCCGTGCGTCGCCGCTTCGGGCGTCATCACGATCCACAACGATTCATCAGGCGCATGTCTGTTTTGCTTCGGCACACCGGACAGGGTCAAGTGGTGGCTGTAGTCACGGCCGGGAGGAGATTTCTTGGAACAACGCGTCGATGAGACTAACCAACTACACGCATCGCTCGCATCCTTGCTCGTGTCATTCCTGAAACTCGGTACTTCGTCCTTTGGAGGTGGAATGGCCGCCTGGACCTATCGGGAAATTGTCGAACGACGCGGCTGGATGACCGATGAGAATTTCTTGCAAACACAAACCATCGCCCAGATATTGCCCGGCGCCAATCCCGTCAATCTCGCCGTCTATATCGGCTTGAAGCTGCGTGGCTTGCCTGGTGCAGTCATAGCGACGTTCGCAATGATTGCCCCTGCATTTGCCGTTATCATCCTGCTGAGTACCATTTATCAGCAATTGAAAAATTATCCGGAGACACATTCCGTCCTGCGCGGACTTGCCTGCGTCGGAATTGCGTCGACGTTGACGATGGGTATGAAAACTGCGCGGCGACTGCACGGGTAAACGGTCCCGATCATTATCGCCCTTTCAGTATTCGCGATGGTCGGCGTGTTGCGCTGGCCGCTCGTTCCCGTGGTATTCGCCACCATCCCTCCGAGCGTTTTGCCGTCTTATCTTTTGAGAACGGACAAGAAACATGGATGACAGCAAACTTCTTGGCCTTGTCCTGCTATGCGTTCCCCTGTCACTCGTCTCATTCGGCGGCGGCCAGACAATCGTGGCAAGCCTGCAGCATCAGACGGTTGAGGTACAGCATCTGCTGACGAGCCAGCAATTCACTGATCTCTACGCCATTTCGCGCGCTGCTCCCGGTCCCAGCACCCTTATCGTCGCACTTATCGGGTGGGGAATCAGCGGCTTCTGGGGAGCGGTCATTGGCACGCTGGCAATATTTATCCCGTCGTCGGCGCTGATCTGCGTGTTTGGCAGCTGGTGGCAACGGCACCGCCTGTCCCCTTGGGGCCGCGCCGTGGAGCGAGGGCTGACGCCTATTGCGGTTGGATTAATCGTTGCGGGCGGGCTGGCGGTTTCTCAGTCCGCGGGGCTGAGTCTGTTTGAGATCGCGACAACGCTGGTGGCAACAGCCTTTCTCATCGCGACAAGGGTTGGACCCTATCCGGTTCTTGGCACCGTTGGAGCGCTCTATTTCTGTCTTAGTGCGTTCGGAAAGATTTAGAGGTGTCGGCAGACAGATTTGGCTCTGAACATTCTTCGCAATTGACCGGCGCGCAATTCAAGGTATTATGCGTAAAATAGAACGCAGTTCCTTATAGAAGAACAGATGCTTCTACGTTGTACCTGCGGAGGGAGCAGAAATGGTCGAACCACTGGTTTTGCGGATAGCAGTCGGGAAGCACGATCATGTGAAACCCCTGAAGGATGGGACTATTCAATCGCCGCGCCTGAAACTGGACTTTCGGGAGTTCGATCCGCTGCCGAAGGCTTTCCGGACGATGATTCGGGGCGGTGATCTCGATGTCAGTGAGATGGCATTAACGACGCATCTGGTGGCCGTCGATCTGGGAAAACCCATTACGGCACTTCCTATTCCGCTCTGGCGCCGGCTGCATCATGACAATCTGGTTTGCGCCGCTGGATCGGATCTCAGAGGTCCATCTGATCTTCAGGGCAAGAAGGTTGGTGTGCGCGCCTATACCCAAACCACAGGCGTCTGGATCCGCGGAATTCTCAAATCCGAATATGGCGTTGACCTCAATCGCATCACGTGGGTCACCATGGAGGATGCCCATGTTGCCGAATATAAGGATCCGGAAGACGCAGTTCGCAACACCAGCGGCAAGGGTCTGCGTGAGCTCCTGCTCGCGGGCGAACTTGCAGCAATTATGGGTGAACGCAATGTCGATCCCGCCGATGTGCGTCCGGTTATAGCGGATGCAGAAGATGCAGCACTGAAGTGGTCAGAAAAGACAGGGATATTTCCGGTCAACCACATTGTTTCCGTCAGGAAAGAACTTCTCGAACAGCATCCCTGGCTCGCGGGCGAACTGATGTCTCTCTTTGAAGAGGCGCGGCAGAAATCCGGAGCAAAGGGGACGGCCGCCCTGCCCTATAGGCTGGAGGCGACACGCAAGGCGATGCAGACACTGCTCGACTACGCCTTCGACCAGCGCCTGAGTTCACGCCCATACGAAGTCGATGAACTTTTCTGGAGACTTTGAATCCCACGCTGGCAGGCGGATGCCGCACACCCTGCAACTCCATTTGACCTAACCCGGGCAATTTTCATGATTATCGACATCCACGGTCACTACACCACGGAACCCCAGGCACTGCACCAGTTCCGGGACAAGCAGCTTGCCGGTCTCGCAGATCCGATGCGCCGTCCGACCAGTACGGATCTCGGTATCACCGATGATATGCTGCGGCAGTCCGTTGAACCGCAACTCAAGCTTCAACGGGAGCGCGGCAGCGACCTGACGATCTTTTCGCCCCGGGCTGCGGGCATGGCGCATCACGTGGGAACCGAAGCTATCAGCGTACAATGGACTACGCTTTCCAACGATTTGATCTATCGGATCTGCAAGCTGCTCCCCGATAATTTCGCCGCCGTCGGTCAATTGCCGCAGCATCCCGGATCTCCTCCGAAGAACTGCATCCCGGAACTGGAGCGTCTCGTCAACGAGCTCGGATTCATCGGTGTCAACCTCAATCCCGATCCGTCCGGCGGCTACTGGACTGACCCGCCGCTTACCGACCGTCAATGGTATCCGCTCTATGAAAAGTTGTGCGAACTCGACGTGCCTGCGATGATACATGTGACATCATCGTGCAATCCGAACTTCCACCATACGGGCGCGCATTATATCAACGGCGACACCACCGCTTTCATGCAGCTCATACAGGGCGATCTTTTCAAAGACTTCCCGACGCTAAAGTTCGTCATTCCGCATGGAGGCGGCGCAGTTCCGTTCCATTGGGGCCGTTATCGCGGCCTTGCGCAGGAGATGAAAAAACCTCTGCTGGCTGACCACCTTCTCAAGAACGTCTTCTTCGATACATGTGTGTATCACTATCCAGGCATCGAACTGATGGCCAAGGTCATCCCGGTCGACAACATATTGTTCGCCTCGGAAATGCTGGGCGCGGTCAAGGGTATCGACCCCGAGACTGGCCATTACTATGACGACACGAAGTGCTATATCGATCAGCTCGAGACGCTGGACGAGCCAAGCCGTTACAAGATCTTTGAAGGCAATGCACGGCGCGTTTATCCGCGGCTTGACGCGCAACTGACGAAACGCGGTCACCCCGCCAAGCCAGTGAACTGACCAATGAATATTGCTGCGATCACGAGGTGCGACATCTTCAGATCGCCCATCCGTCTAACAACAGGAGAGGTCGTCGCCGTTCGAGACCATCGCCTGCTTCATCCACGACGGCGGCAAGTCTTCCGACGTGACCTCAATGATGGGTTTGAACACCTTGAATGCATGCCGGCTCTCGCTCGTTGTCCAGAACGTCACAATGGTTTCGAGCGGCGGGCATCCGGGCAACCCACAGGCGACCTCCACCGCGGAGACAGTCATATCCTGCGAGAGGCCGAAGCGTTCAACCGTCCAGGTCTTTACGCGCCTGATGGCGGTAAGTTTTTCGCGGTCGGGAATAGCGGATTTGAGCATGATTTCAACCTGAGGACCGGCGCAAACGCTGCCGGTTCCAGGCACCTACATAGGCTGACAACCGCCAATTTGTCAAAACGGAGCGCAGCAATACATCGCTGAACCAAATGCACGTTCGCCAGTCAGCGACGAGAATTTCCAGGGAGTTTGAAATGACAGAACAAGTCTTAGCTGCCGTCCGCACCGGGCCAAGCCAGATGGAAATCCGCGAATATCCAATGCCCGATATTCCCGATGACGCGGCGCTCCTCAAGATGGAAGTGGCGGGTATTTGCGGAACCGACGTCAAGCTGTTCAAGACGCCGCCGTCCAATGCCCCGACCATCATGGGGCATGAAAATATTGGCTATATCGCGAAGGCAGGACGCGAATTCACCCGGCGCAAGGGCTTCAAGGAAGGCGACCTGGTGTTTGTCGAGCATTATGTCATGTGCGGCAAATGCAAATGGTGCCATCAGGGTCAATACCGGCATTGCGAAAACACCGATTGGCGCAATAATCCGGACGGAATCCGCTACGGATATACCAGCGCGGAACGAGCCCCGCATCTTTGGGGAGGCTTTGCGCAATACGTCTATCTGCCGTGGAATGCCGTGGTACACCGCGTCCCCGCCGGCGTGACACCCGAACTTGCCGGTCTGGTGACCCCCATGGCCAACGGTGTCGAGTGGTCGCTGTTTGATTCCAATGTCGGTTATAATTCCACGGTGTTGATTCAGGGGCCGGGACAACAAGGATTGTCGCAGACCGTCATTTGCAAACAGGCGGGCGCCTCGCTGATCATCGTCACTGGAACCACCAAGGATGCCGCTCGCCTCGAAGTGGCAAAGTCGCTCGGAGCCGACTACGTCATCGATGTGCAGAAAGAAGACCCGCTTGCTCGCATCATGGAGATTAGCGGCGGAAAAGGCGTTGATGTCTCACTGGATTGTACAGCCGGTGCCGGTACCATTCCAATCCTGCTAGGCGTCGAGGCTTTGGTGCGGAAAGCCGGCACTATTCTGGTTCAGGGCGAAATGAAGGAATTTCCGAACTTTCCCCTTGAGAAGATGACCGTCAAGGCGATCACGCTCAAGAGTGCCCGAGGCCACAGCTACCAGGCGTGTGAACTCGCTCTCGAACAGATCGCCTCCAAACGCTTCGATCTCGAAAAAATCACCACCCACCGTTTCGGGTTGAAGGATGCGGCCCTTGCCATCCTGTCTGTCGGCGGACACGGCGTGCCCGATGTGATCCATGCCTCACTGTTACCTTGGGAATAGCCTCGATATTTCAGCAGAACCTGGAAAGGAAAGCCGCCATGGCACATGGATTTCGAATACTCGGACGGACACGCAGGGTTGACGAACAGACCGTCAGGCAGTTTCGCGAGCTGCCCGTGGCCAATGTCAGCGATGTCATGTCGCGGCTGACCGCTGGCGGACCAAATCTCCGTCCGCTTCACGCTGGCGGGCCTTTGGCGGGACCGGCTTTCACGGTGAAGACTCGGCCGGGCGACAATCTGATGGTTCACAAGGCGCTGCTGATGGCGAAGCCCGGCGACGTGATCGTCGTCGATGCCGGCGGAGAGTTGTCAAATGCGCTTGTCGGCGAGATGATGCTTTCGCACGCCATACAAATCGGCGTTGCCGGCGTTGTGATAAACGGCGCAGTTCGCGACTATGGTTGGATCAAGAACAACAGCTTTCCGGTTTTCGCAGCAGGTATCACGCATCGCGGCCCATACAAGGACGGTCCGGGCGAAATCAACGTGCCGATCTCGCTCGATGGAATGGTCATCAACCCAGGTGACCTGATCATAGGTGACGACGACGGACTGCTCTGTGTTCCGTACGAACTGACTGGCGAGATCTATCCGCTCGCCAAGGCCAAAAACGAAGCGGAAACCAAAACGGTGGCCAATACGCTCGCCGGCAAGCTCGATCCTAAGCTTTGGGTCGATGAAAGCCTGAAGCGACTTGGTTGCGAGGGAGTTTGAAAATGGCGACGGCCACCATCGACGGAATATCGACGCGCTACGAAGTTATCGGCTCGGGTGAGCCTTTGCTTATGTATTCGCCGGGAGGCTTCGACGCGACGATCGAAAAGTGGTCTACTCAAGGTATTTATGCACAGATCAAATTTCTGGACGAGCTTTCCAAAAACTACAGCTGCATCGTCTTCGATAGGCGCGAGACCGGACAATCCGGCGGTCGCGTCGAGCGGATAACCTGGTCGCACTATGTCGAACAGGGCAAGGGACTGCTCGATCATCTCGGTATTGAGAAAGCCCATCTGATGGGCGGATGCATGGGCTGCAGCGCAGTTTCGGCCTTCGGTGCGACCTATCCCGAAAAGACGCTGAGCATGATCCTGTTTTGGCCGGTTGGCGGGGCAAGGTATCGCATGACAGGTCATCAGCGTTTTGCCGAACATCTCGCTTTCGTCAACCAGAACGGGCTCGAAGCTGTCGTCAGCCTGGCAAAGGAAGGCAACAAGGCTTTCGGTGCAGATCCGCGAGGCGGCCCCTGGGTATCGGTTATCCGCAATTTTCCAGACTTCGCGGAGAAATATTCGCGGCTGAATCTCGATCACTACAAGGCGATAGTAACCGGGATGGTGCGAACGCTGCTGGACCGCGATACTTCGCCGGGTGCTGAACCGGAGGATCTGCTCTGTCTAGATATTCCGGCGCTTATTATTCCGGGCGCAGATGCCTCCCACGCGACATCAGCGGCACGCTATCTGCAGGAATGCATCCCAGGATCCAGCTATTGGGATGTGCCCGTGTCCGACCAGAATGCCGCCAACTGCAATGCTAGGGTGATTGCGTTTCTGCAGGCCAACGCCGGACGCACCTAACCACCCCTCAGGCGGTCACCTTCCCCGGATCGATGAAGTTCGGTAGGAACTTTCCCCCTTGCGTCGCGAGAAACACCTGAAACGCAGCCATTACAGGTGTGACAGCGCGGTCGCTGCGGCTGATGGCAAACCATTGCCGGCGAATTGGCAATCCAACAACATCGAGAACGGCGAGCTGGCCTGCTTGAACCTCGGCGGCAACGCTCTGCACGGACAGGAAGGCGATACCGAGATCCGCCATGACAGCCTGTTTGATGTCCTCGACACTTTCCATCTCCGTGCTCGGCCCATCGAGCCGGCCCGGGATATCCTTGAGGAAGCGCTCGAAAAACGTTCTGGTGCCGGAACCCTTCCCCCGATGCAGGAAATGTTCGTTGGCAATCTCTGCTTTCGTGATATTGCGCTTACCCGCCAGGGCGTGACCGGGCGCACTGACGACGACCAGTGAATGCTCGCCGAACACTGCGGCCCGCACGGACATGTCGCGTGGAGGGCGTCCGAGCAGAGCAATATCGACGGCGCGATCTTTCAACCGGGCGATAGTCTCATCCCGGCGATCGATAATCAGCTCAAGATCGATGTCAGGATATTCTTTCGAGAAGGCTGCAAAGAGCGGCGCCGCAAAATATTTGGCCGTGGACACAGCCCCTACCGTTATATGCCCGCGTTTCACGCGGCGAAACGCACTAATATCTTCATCGAGGCGCAGCAAACGCTCATCAATCTCTTTCGCCGCTTCGAGGAACACCTTTCCGGCTTCTGTCGGAAACATGCCGTGCGGCATGCGCTCGAAAAGCGTCACGCCCGCATCTTCTTCCAGTTGCTTCAGTTGTAATGTGATGGCTGGTGCAGTCAGCCCCAAGGCTTTCGCCGCATCTACAATCTTTCGATGAGTCTCGATCGCCAGCAGCGACTGGAGCTTTCGAAAGGTGACGTTCTTCATTCAGCCACAATAAAAAAACTTAATGGCGGAGTAAAGGGATTTGACGGTCAAGCCCCCAAAGCAGGCGTTAAATCTGTTTTCAGCTACGCCGAAAAGCATCCCTGAGCGACGCTGGGTCGATGCCCAATGTCCGCAGTGCCGAGGCCGGCGGCATGCGCCTGTTTTCGACAGCCAATGCACACTCTCTTGCTGCACCGAGGCAGTTCGCCATTTCAGTGATGCTTGAAAAAGCGGTGCGCAACCAACTGGTTTCAGCATTGCGGTCTTCGGCAAGTATAGTCACGACTCGTCCTTCCTGGGATTGTGCGCCGCAATATAGTTGAGGTGTACTGTCCGGGAAACAGCGCTTTGGCAAGGCTGGTATATCGATTTTGCATAGCAGATGAACGGCGGAGACTTCCTACGCGGTCGACTTCAATGGTCCGCTTCTGATTGGGGCGGTTGAGATCGGTCAATCGGATGCGCATAGGGCCCAATTGTAGCGGCAAGCCTGTCGATCATTCCATCGACAAATGCGACGAATGCAGTGTCGTCGCTCAGCCCCTTGTGGGCTGCGTGAGCTAGGTAGAGTGTCAGTCTCACCGACGGGCGCTCGATACGTCGGGCAATCAGTGCGCCGGATTGGATTTCTTCCGATACGATACCAAACGGCATGATGCTTTCTGCAAGACCATGAAGAATCAACGCCTTGATCGCCTCCATCGACTGGACCTGATACGTCACGTTGACATCGAGCGAGAGGCGGGAGGCTGTTTTATGAATGCGGCGCCAGATAATATCCCGGTTGGACACGAGAGCAAGATCGCCTGCCACCGCCTGCTTGAATGAAATTCCGCCCTCCGTGGGATTCCCGTCAGGAGCAGAAATATGCAGCAAGTCTTCTTTCATCAGGGCAAGGCGTCTGAGGCCGGGATTCTCCTCGATGTCATAGGCGAGGACGTAGTCGAGTTCTCCGCGCTCGAGCGCATCGGTCAGGACGAAACTCAACTCCTCCACCACATGCAATGCAATTCCAGGGAGCTGCTGTTTGGCGGCGACAACCAGTTCGGTTCCAATTAGCTTCAGGATGCTTGGCGTTGCGCCAAGCCTGATACGGGCTCGCTCGCCCGCAAGCGAAATCAGATCGCGGCGCGTATCCTCGATCCGCTGCAGAATTTCATGCGCGCGTTCGTAAAGCAGCAGTCCTGCAGGCGTCGCGCTGACGCCGCGTGAATGACGGTCGAGCAATTGAACGTGAAGCGATTCTTCGAGATTGCGTATCTGTATCCCGAGAGCCGTCTGCGCCAAATTCAACTGTTCCGCCGCTTTCGTAATGTTGCCTACGTCGACGACCTTTATGAAGTATATCAGCTGACGAGGTTTCATTGCGACTTTCAGCGACTGTCGATTGCAGCCAAATGATCAATAGAACTGGTCGAAATGCACTTGGGTTGAGTCCACGCCAAGATCGACCAACATTTTTTTTATTGCTTGTCCCATTGCGGGGGGACCTGCAAAATAAATTTCGCACGAAGGAAGCCGTGTCGCGAAAAGACTGTGCGCCACTTCGTGGACATAGCCCCGATAACCATCCCAGCCGTCATCCGCTTCAGGCATGCCGGAGACAACCGGGTGATAGTGAATATTAGTACCAAATCCCGGCAGCATTTGCAGCATCTCCCTGCCGCAAATATCCTGCGCCGTGCGACCGCCGAAGACGAAATCGATGCGTCTTCCGGCAAGGCTCGGCGCGACGGCCGCCGCGCGGGTGATCGACACCATCGGCGACAGGCCTGAGCCGCCGGCGATACACACGATATCCCGTGGCGAGTCCTCGCGAAGATACGCCATACCGTACGGACCATCGATCTCGATGCGGTCACTGACGCGTAGTTGCTCGAACAGATATCCTGTCGCCTCACCGCCCGGCACGCGGCGTATCTGAAAGTGCCATTCCCCATCATCATTGCTAGTGTTTGCCATCGAATAGGCGCGGCCACCCGGTATCCCGGGCAGATATAGCAGCGCATATTGACCGGAGAGAAAATGGCTCGCCGATTCTGACCGGAAGCGAAACTCCCTGATATCATGCGTGATGTCGGTCGTGGCAACCAAGGTCGCTGTCTGGCGTTGTGGCCTGAAAAGGCTCTCATACTGCGGCATCAGCCGCAGCTTGACGGCGCAATCGGACAAAGGGCGAGCCTGGCACCCCAGACGGCGTCCGCGCGCACGGTCACGTTCGCTCAAGCCGGGAGGATCCGCACGCAGCTCCTCGATTTCACCTTCAAGGAGATCGAAACGGCAATTGCCGCATGAACCGACATTACACTCATATGGAAAACCCAATCCTGCCCGTAGTGCCGAGCGCATGATCGTGTCACCTTCGTCGCACTCCCAGCGGACGTCGCTTTCATTCAGCGTAATGACTGCCATGCGTGGTCTTCCCATTCTGCTTATCGATGCCTGGCCGAGTATCCGAGACGGGCTGATATCGCCGCCACAGTTTCCAAAAGTGGCGGTGCGAAGCCCTCGAGAGCTTCGATCGACAATCTCTGCAAAGGCCCGCCAATCCCGACAGCAGCGACGACAACGCCATTGGAATCCCGGATGGGAGCGGCTATCACGCGAATACCGGGCTCGCTTTCCTCGTCTTCAATGGCATAGCCACGCTCGCGAACCTCGGCGAATATCTTTCGTATGACTTTGGGATCGACCGGAGTCCGCGGCGTGCGGCGGGCAAGCGGTCCTGCCAACACGCGATCGATCGTCTCTTCAGGGGCGAAGGCAAAGATCGCGCGCCCGACTGCAGTGCAATGAGCCGGCCGGCGTACACCAAGATCCGATTTTATCGACAATGCCTGCGGGCTCTCCAGATCGTAGATATGCATTATTTCAAGATCTGTCGGGATACCGAGTATGATCGTTTCGCCCGTGTGTCTACGCAGATCGAAGAGATAGGGACGCGCTTCGTTGGAAACGTTCATGCGTCGGCGTACAAGTGTGCCCAGGCCGAAAAGCCCGACGCCAAGTTTGTAGCGCTCGGTTTCCGGATTTTGCTCCAGCAGGCCTTCGGACACCAAGGTCACCGCGAGGCGATGAACGGTGCTCTTCGCCACCTTCAACTTCAACGCCAGTGCGCTGACGCCGATCTCCACCTCATCTTCTGAAAACGCTTTCAGCAGCCTTATCGCCGTCGTGACGGACGAGAGGCGATTGCGCTTGGACGATGGCGCCTTTTTCGAACTGGACGTGTCTTTCGAAGGTGGATTCATGGGTTCACTGTTCCGTTTGATCGCGTGGACAATAGCGTCGTTCATAACACAGCCCTCGCGATTTCCCAGACCACCCATTCGATAGACATTTTCCAGCCCGAAATTCCTTTGGAATACACCAATGTCAGCCATGCGGCCGCCAATGTCGCCGCCGTGAAGCAGTGGCATCTCAAACTCTCAACGCGCTCAGCATTTCGCTGACATATTCGGCGCCCGTCGAAACAACGAGCATGGCCGCAAAGGGACGCATTGTGGTCAGTGTCCGTTTCAACTGCTCGGGCGGAACACCGGCCGAATTGAGGACAAGCCCTGTCGTCATCTTGTTGCGGACGAAACAGGCGTTGCCGATTACCTCGGCGGCTTCCGCCGAAGCTCCGGCAGACGTGACTATGACGATGACATCCGCATCGGCTATTTCGTCGACGAGATTGGTCCGGTTGCCTTCAATGTCTTCGAGTACCGCATCGACCGACAACATTTTCAGCGATCTTGTCGCAGCCTTTGGTTCGACATATCGCAGAAAGTGCGCGCCATTCCACGTTTGATCCATCAATGATTTCAATTCCAGGACGCTGGCGGCATCGAGCGCAATGATCCGAGACTTCCTTGGCCTGGAATTGGGATAGCCAATTCTGAACCGGGCTTCCTCTGTCGTGGTAGCGCGTGCACTTTCACTGAGACCAAGCTGCATATTCGATTCCTTTGAAGATGGGCCAATACCCCAAGGTCAGACAGAGGCTGGCGCTTTCCCCTCGATCACTGTCAACGCCTCGGCAGCGGCATCGATATAGGACTGATCAACAGGCAACACGACAGCCGCCGACCGGACGCGGTGGTGAGCGGGATCGACGCCCGGAGGTGTAATACCCTTGTCCTTGAATGCCCGGACAGCCTTCAGCAAACGGTGGCGCGCCATGATGATCCCGTTATCTGTCGATACCAGATTTTCCTTTGTCCGGTCGACGATCGGTCCCATGCTCTCCTGCAATGAGGCATCCTGCATGGCGATACCCTCGACGCCGGAATAGGTTGCGCCAAGACGCTGGGCCTCGCGGTCCATGAGATAATCATTGTCCTTGTTGGCGGCGGGACGGAAGGTCCCCGGAACGTATGTGACATGAATGCCCTTGCCGTCGAGCATTGCCTGGCGCTCTTCGGCCGTCAGAGCGCGGACCGGATGATAATCGAAGCTCCATGCCCAGCAATTCTCATCGTCGATCGGGATCCAGAAATGTCCGTGGACAGGATGGTTGCCGCGCGGCGGCACCATGGTGAATGATGGCATGACCCAAGGCGTTACACGCCAGTAGTAGTGCCCCTCCTCGGCATTCCGGCGTGCACCGATGAACAGTCCGCCTTCGTTGTCCGTGACTTCAAAAAATGGCTTGGAGTCCGCCATATTGTATTTGTTGCCGCGCGCACCTTTGAAAAGCGGGTCGCTGTTCAAGCTTCCGCTATGAAGGAACGAAACGTGGCTTGAGTCGATGCCGCCTTCCATAGCCTGCAGCCAATTCGATTCCTGCCAGCGCTTGGACGTGAATGTCTGTTCAGGTGGAACAAGCGCAAATTCCCATTCCGGATGGGGCGGCTCTTTGTCGGCTGGCCCCATATAGGTCCACAGAATATCGCCGATCTTGATGAGCGGATAAGACTTCAGCTTGATCTTGTTGCAGAAGCCGCTTTCCTTCGGCTCCGACGGTACCTCGATACATTGGCCCGTATGATCATACTTCCAGCCATGATACGGGCAGCGCAATCCGCCCTTCTCGTTACGGCCAAACCACAACGAGACGCCCCGGTGGGCGCAGAACTCGTCGATCAATCCATAGCGGCCTTCACTGTCCCGAAATGCCAGCAAACGTTCGCTGAGCAGCTTGATGCGAACGGGCGGACAATCATTCGCCGGCAGTTCTTCCGCGAGCAACGCCGGTATCCAGTAGCAGCGAAACATGTCGCCCATTGGCGTGGCCAGGCCCGTCTGGGTCAGAAGGTCGTTTTGTTCTTTTCTAAGCATTCAATCCTCCTCAATCGTCCTGTCGCGGCGAAAGTCCGGGTGCTGTTTTGCCCAACTCAGAACGTCATTCGTCAGTTTCGAGTTGACGTCCCGCTCTGATCGGCTATCCTTGCACCGCGTTCCTTTATGCAGAACGCTGTTTCGTTTTAGAAATCTACAGACTGTCCGTCAGCTAGTCAAGCATCCTGGCAGCAGGGAGAAAGGATATGAACCAGATGACGCAGACGCGTTCGAGGATAAGGCTCTGTTCTACGGATGATGTTGATTTTGACAGCGCCATCAGGATCGAGTCCGGCGATCTCGTGCTTGCCGTTTTCAATATCAATGGAACGTTCTACGTGACAGACGATGCCTGCACCCACGGTCCGGGTTCGCTGTCGGAAGGATACATCGACGGCCATACCATCGAATGCGGTTTTCACAATGGTGCGTTCGATCTTCGCACCGGGGAGGTCGTAGCTCCGCCCTGCATGGTGCCTGTTCGAACCTACAAGGTGGTCGTCGAGAACGACGATGTGCTGATCGAGGTTTGAACGAGATGTGATCTTGAAGCACTAAAAAATTCGTATAATATGGGATTTTATTAAAAAATGACGGGAGGAACTATGGATTCTCATGCGCAGACTGCCGACGGAGCTCCCGAAAAGGGCGGGACGGTAATTCCATCGGAAACTTCATTGCGAGCCGAAATCGCCATTGCGACACGGCTCCTGAACAGCCTGAAAATACTGGAGTACAGCGGCCACGTCAGCGCCCGCCTTCCTGGTAACGAGACCTTGCTCGTGCAACCCCAGGAGAAAAGCCGCGCCGAAGTCTCGCCGGACGATCTCCTGGTTTGCGATATGGAAGGCAAGGTTGTAGCAGGTCCAACGGGAATTAAACCTCCGTCAGAAGTTTTCCTCCATTGTGAGATTTATCGCGCGAGACCAGATGTAAATTCGATTGCGCATTTCCACAATGACGCCACCAACGTCTTCACTCTCGTCGAGGATATGGACCTTCTGCCCTTCAAAAACCACGCTATCCGGTGGCGGAGCGGCATCCCCGTGCATGCAGACCCGGCCCACGTCAGCAATAGTGAACAGGGCCGCAGTGTCGCCGCTACACTCGGCGCCCACCATGCCATGCAGATACGTGCCCATGGCCAGATCGTTACGGCAGAAACGGTGCGCGCAGCATTCATCGATTCGCTTCATCTGGTGGAGAATGCGGAAGCAGCCTATCGCGCCGCGGCCATCGGCAAAGTCAAGCCGTTGACGGACGCCGAGCTTGACTCTTTTGCACACAGTTTTCGCCGCGATCATCACATTCGCAAGCTCTGGAGCTACTATGTACGCGGCGCGCTACGCGAGGGACTGTTTCCAGAAAACTGGAGCGAACAAAAGTAAAAACGCTGGCGAGAACTAGGGTCCGGACAAACCGGAAAGGTGATCTTTCCGAAATCGAGCTACCGTCGGTCCGAGCTGTTGGTACGCTGCAAACTATGAATATTAGTCTCACATTCGCGGGCGGTTTTGAGCGTTGCGGATATGCATCGACAGGAGGAAATCAATGCACCAGGATCCACTAGGCGGCGGCACCGGCACTCACTGGCACGAACCCGCTGGTACAAAGAAAGCCGGCTTCGGTGAATTCAAGAAGCAGCCAACACCCTATGACCAGTTCATGGTGGAAGAAGGAATTCCTGTTTTTCGCGACCTCGGTGTGTCGAGCGTCAAGAACCTCCCGTTGAAACCGTGGAAGCGCACCGGCGGTCGAGGCACATATATCCAGCTTCTCGGCACCGAAACGAAGTGGGGCTGCCATCTGGTAGAAGTTCCCGCTGCCGGGGCGCTTCATCCGGAAAAGCACATGTATGAGGAAATATACATTGTGGTCGAGGGGCGCGGCTCTACTGAGGTGTGGCTCGAGGGTGAAGGCCGCAAGCATGTGTTCGAATGGCAGGAGGGGTCGATGTTCTCGATTCCCATGAACGCCATGCATCGCATTGTGAACGCCACCAACAGTCCTGCTCTGCTTCTCGGCGGTACCACGGCGCCGAATGTGCTTAATCAAATCCAGAATGCGGATGCCGTTTTCAACAATCCTTATGTCTTCCGCGACCGCTTCTCCGGCGCCGATGATTTCTACAAATACCGCGAGGAAATCGAACCCGATCCGGTCCGGGGTCTTGCCATGCGCCGGACGAACTTCATGCCGGACGCGGTCAATTGCGAACTCCCGCTCGACAACAGGCGTTCGCCGGGCTACCGCCGCGTCGAGCCGTTCATGACGAACAACACCTTCTACTATTGGATCGGACAGCACGAGAATGGCCGCTATTCCAAAGCGCACGCGCATACTTCTGCTGCGATCCTGATCTGCCTGAAGGGTGAAGGCTATACCTATACTTGGCCGGAGGAATACGGCGTCAATCCGTGGAAGAATGGTCATGCCGACAAGATCAAGCGGCTCGACTACGGTCCGTATGGCATGGTATCGGCGGCCCCCGGCGGCGCGCGCTGGTATCACCAGCATTTCAGTGTTTCCAAGGAGCCTTTCCGGCTGATGGCGTGGTTCGGACCGCATAACCCGGGCCGTGATCCCGGTGCTCCCGGTGAGAAGCACACCGACTATACCGCTATCGACGTCAACGAAGGCGGTACAGCAATCCCTTACTGGATGGAAGATCCCTATATCCGTAAGGAATATGAGGAAAAGCTCAACCGGAACGGCGTCGAGATACGCATGAAGCCAGAGTGGTTTATCAAGCCGGACGACACGACCAAAAAAATGTCGACCGTAGTCTGATCGGTCTGTTGCATGACTGAGGAACCTGAGGAAGGCGGCCGGATATTCTTCTCGAATATCGGCCGCAGCATGGAACTCGAGGATGAGATCGAGCTAACCAGTGTGGGTATTGACATTGGTTCGTCGACGTCTCACCTCGCCTTCTCACGCATCGTTCTGGAACGGCTCGATACCCGCTACATGGTGGTTGAACGCACACTCCTGCATCAATCCGACGTTCTGCTAACCCCCTATCGCAGCGACGATGCTATCGACGCTGACGCCCTCGCATCGTTTTTCTCGGCCCAGTATGCGGCCGCTGGCTTGAAGTCCGAGGACATCGACACGGGAGCCCTCATTCTTACCGGCGTGGCGGTGAGACGCAGCAACGCCAGAGCCATAGGCGAGATATTCTCCACCCAGACAGGAAAATTCGTCGTTGTCAGCGCGGGCGACGGCTTGGAAACGACACTGGCGGCATTCGGGTCGGGCGCAGTGGCCCGCTCTGGAAGAGCACGTCAGCGCGTCCTTAACGTCGATATTGGCGGAGGCACATCCAAACTTGCATTGTGTGAAAACGGTGCCATTCGCCACATCAGTGCTATCGACATTGGCGCGCGCGTCGTCGCCTATAATTCCGCCCGACGGATCACAAGACTGGAAGAAGCGGGGCGATATTTTGGACAGCGTGCCGGAGTTAACGTGGAACTTGGCGCAACGCTTTCGCTCGAGGACGCCCAAAAGCTTGCCACATCTATGGTAGATCACCTCTTCGAAGCCATGCAGGGCGGTGAGATGCGGCGCGAGACCGTGGGCCTGCATCGGCTTCCACCCCTGCCCGCCGGATCGCCGCCGGATGTTGTCACAATCTCGGGCGGGGTTTCCGAGTTTCTATATTCCGAAACAGAAACGGAATTCAGCGATCTCGGCCCGCTTCTGGCGGCGGAATTGCGCGAGCGGCTTCAAAGCTGGACACCACGTCTCGAACGCCCCGAACAGGGTATCAGGGCCACGGTCGTCGGCGCCTCGCAATATACAGTGCAGGTCAGCGGCAGCACCATCCTCGTCAAACCGCTCGACGCCCTGCCCGTTCGCAACGTCCCTGTTATCAAGCCAGCCTTTGCCTTCGACGACGTCATCGATGTGGAACACGTCAGCGCAGCAATACGGGACGCTCTGGCGAGGCTCGATCTGACCCAGGGCGATAGTGCCGTGGCCATCTGCTACGAATGGGAAGGCTCGGCCAGCTATCGGCGTCTGGACGATTTCTGCGAGGGTGTCGTCAGCGGGCTGTCGGCAGTTCTGGCCAAAGGCCATCCCTTGATTCTTGTTGGTGACAGCGACGTTGGCGGGCTGGTCGGCATGCACTTTGTCAATGAGGAAGGTATCAGCTCGATTATTTCGATCGACGGTATCAAACTGGATGAATTCGACTTCATCGACATTGGCGCGATGCTTGAAACGTCCGGTGCCGTACCCGTCGTTATCAAATCCCTGGTGTTTCCCAACATGGGGCTTGGCCAGACTGGCCTTTGACCAAGCCGGATAAGTCTAAAGGCAGCCTACGAGGAAACTTCGACGTGCAGATTGTCGTAACCTTTTGCGCGATAAGCGATGGCGGAGATGATCCAGCTCAGGATGAAAATTCCTACGACTGCGTAGCCGAAATTGGCCAGATTATCGTTAAGCCCGCCGACGAAGTTCCAGAACGCGCCTTGGAGTCCGAGCTTGTCGCTAATCAATCCAAGCGCTTCCACTCCGCCGATGAAGATAGCGACGACCACTGATGCAGCCGTGATCGTCAGATTGTACCAGAGTTTACGCATCGGATTGATGGACGCCCAGCCATAAGCACCGGTCATCAGCACGCTGTCGGTCGTATCCATGAGCGACATGCCCGCCGTGAAGAGTGCCGGAAAGACCAGGATCGTCCAGAATGACATGCCCTGTGTCGCCTGCGCCGCCGAAATACCGAGCAAACCAATTTCCGTTGCGGTGTCGAACCCTAACCCAAACAGGAACCCGATCGGATACATATGCCATGATCGCGAAACCACACGGAAGATCGGGCGAAAGATACGCGCAATAAGACCCCGGCCTGCGAGAAGCGCGTCGAGATCCTCATCGACGATTTTCTCGCCGCGCCGAGCCCGAGTAAAAGCTGACCAGATGCCCCGCAAGATAAAGAGATTGGCCAGGCCGATAACGAGAAGAAACACGGCCGACACGGATGTGCCTATTACACCGCCAACATCATGGAACGATTCGAGATTGCTCTGCATCGCGGCGGCCGTTGCGGCGATGATCAGGGAGGCGATGACCACGATGCTTGAATGTCCAAGGGAAAAGAAGAAGCCGACCGAATAAGGCGCTTTACCTTCCTGGATCAGCTTGCGGACGACATTGTCGATCGCAGCGATATGATCAGCGTCAAATGCATGGCGCAGACCGAACATGTAGGCGAGGAGAGCAGTCCCCAGTAACGAAGGGCGATCGGAAAAAGCAATCCACGCCCACGCCCAAGCCCCGACATTGGCGGCGATCAGGACGACATAAGTCAAGATAATCTTGGCCCTGACGCGCGTCGGCTGATCGTCGAAAGGATTGGGAATCACATGGGCCTCCTCTGCTGGCCACGTATAGCGCGTGCTGGTAAACATGCACGGCGGGCCGTCATATCGGAGCAACCTTAGAAATCGAAAAGTATGATGTCTACGCGAAAAAATCTTACTCGCGCGTTTAAAAAAACTTGGAGCTGAAGATGCAAAGAATAACGATTACCCTCGATGACGATCTGATGGAGGAACTCGACAGGGTGATCGCGGTGAAGGGTTATCAAAATCGCTCCGAGGCTATCCGCGACCTTGCAAGAGCCGGGATGAAGCTCACCTCCATCGAAACGGGTGCAGCAACGCAGGTGATCGGTGTTCTAAGCTATGTCTTCGACCATGGAGCGCGCGATCTTGCACGCCGGTTGACCAACACCTTCCATGATCACCATGCCCTTGCGATATCAAGCATGCATGTCCATCTCGATCATGACAACTGCCTTGAAATCGGTGTCCTCAAAGGACCGCCGGATCAGGTTCAACATTTCGCCGAACACGTCATTTCGGAACGCGCGGTGAAGTACGGACATCTTCACGTCGTGCCGGCGGGATAGCCGAAAAGACCTGCTTCGGCTCCGAACCATTACCAGCGAGTAGCCATTTCTCGTTGTAGACCCTGTTAGCGTGGCTACAGGATGATCGTCACCCCGGGCGCATGCTTGCCTGAGTTGACATCATCTTCCGCAATGCTAAGCTATCATTAAGAGGAACGTTGTTCTATATAGAAGAACGACGCAGCTGCTCCCGCGGCGGTGCGGATATCGGAGTTGCATCATGAAAAAACTTTTGCTGGGAGCAGCGCTGGTTGCCTGCTTATCGTTGAATGCGATGAGTGCAATGGCGGCAGAACTTACCAAGGTGAAAATCGGTATCGTCAATGCCAGCAGCGATATCGCTTTCTTCATCGCCGACAAAAAAGGCTACTTCCGCGAGGAAGGCATCGAGGCTCAGTTCGTCCCCTTCGATTCCGGAGCCAAAATGGTTGCCCCACTCGGTGCCGGACAACTCGATGTCGCAGGCGGCTCGGTGTCAGCAGGATTGTATAATGCGGTGGCACGAGGGATCGGAATCAAGGTTGTCGCCGATAAGGGTTCGACGCCCCCCGGCTATGGCTATCAGCCGCTTCTTGTGCGCAAGGATCTTGTGGACAGCGGCAAGTACAAGTCGCTCGCCGATCTCAAGGGCATGAAAGTTGCCGGCAGTGCGACAGGCAGTGCATCGACCTCCACGATGAATGAAGCGCTGAAGAAAGCCGGGCTTAAAACCAGCGATGTCGAGCGTGTATTCCTCTCATTTCCGCAGCACATCATCGCGCTGGAGAACAAGGCCGTTGACGCCGCCTTGACAACCGAGCCTTCCGCAACAGAAGCCGTGCGCCGTGGTGCCGCCGTTCGTGTAATGGGCGATGACGAGATTTATCCCAATCACCAGCTCGCGGTGGTTCTTTACTCGGCAGAGTTCATCGGGGAACAGCCCGATGCCGCCAAGGCTTTCATGCGCGCCTATATCCATGCCCTTCGCGACTACAATGATGCGCTTGCCAACGGCAGACTGGCCGGCCCAGCCGCAGACGAAGTGATCTCGATATTGACCGAATATACACCGATCAAGGATCCCTCCGTCTATCGCGCCATTGTTCCACAAGGCACTGATCCAGACGGCAAGCTCAACACCACCAGCCTTGAGAACGATCTAAAGTTCTTCCAAAGCGAAGGTCTCGTACCGGCAAGCGCAACGGTCGCGCAAGTGCTCGATACTTCGTTCGCCGATGCGGCAGTGAAAGAGCTCGGTCCATACAAGCCCAAAAACTAAGAGTCCACACATGGGCTAAAAGCACGCGTTGCAAGCTGCAGTTGCACGATTATTCACAAGGTTGACGGGCCATGGACCGGGACACAGATCAAAAACGCATGCTGGTCGACGCGATCCTCATGCTTGAACGCTCGGGAATCATCGATTTCAACGGGCACGCGAGCTTGCGCGTGCCTGCCGAGGATCGAATGCTGATCAATTCCGGAGCATCTGTCCGATCCGCGCTCACTGCCGACGATGTCGTCATGATCGATTTCGAGGGCAATTTGGTTGACGGCGGCGCCGTACCGCCGATGGAATTCCACATCCATTCGGAAATCTATCGCCGGCGTGCAGATGTAAACGCTATCATCCATGCCCATCCATTGTGGTCGACGCTCTTCAGCATGACCGGCAGTCCGGTTGAACCCGTCATCATGCAGGCGGCTGTGCTCGGAAAGATCACGGAGTTTGACAAGATTGCATCGATCAACACCAAGGAACTGGGTGAGGAGCTTGCCACCTCGCTCGGCTCGCATCGCATCGCAATGCTGAAGTCGCATGGATCGGTGATCGCAGCAGGAAACATTCTCGAGGCTTTTGTGCTCGCCGTCTATCTCGAGGAGAATGCGCAAAGGCAGTATCTCGCCAAAAACCTTGGCGCACCAACGGTTCTGACATCCGATCAGATCGTTACAATCGCAGGCAATCTCTGGAAGCCCAACCTGTTGCAGAAGGTCTGGGACTACCACGCAGGCAAATTGCACTCCGCGTCATATATGTCGGGCCGCTAAGGGTTCACTTTGTTAGAGATCGCTTCGAACGTGTCTTTGATGTTCGTACCAAGCCTGCTGGTCGCGCCGATGATGGCGACCGCTATCAGAGCAGCGATCAGTGCGTATTCAACGGCACTTGCGCCGGTTTCGTCCTTGAGGAAGCGCGCGAAGAGCTTTGTCATCTGTTCGCCTCTCCTGTCTTATGTCGTGGTCTCGTTGAATCGTCCTCCTCCTTGACCGAATTGGCAAAAGAGACTGTCTCTATTAGTTAATTTTTACTTAAACAATACCGTTCAATTTAACTAAAACTTGCGTCAAACGACGAAGTCTTGACCCGATCGCGAGCATCGCAAAGGCCGTGCAAATCTCGGAACCGGCTACAGTGGAAGATAGTGCAATTACAGGTATCTGGTAATTTTAACCGAATTTAATCAAGTTCGGTAAAGGTAATTTAAGCAACAAATTCAGTCACCTTTCGGTAACCATTTAAATTAGGGAAACTGAAATTGCTCGAAATCTATGTTGATGACGGTTCAACGAAACCATGCACAACAACAGGATAGGCAATCAAATGAAAAATCTCTTCGCACGTTTCCTTAAAGACGAATCCGGCGCAACTGCCATCGAATATGGCCTGATTGCTGCCCTTATCTCCGTCGGCATCATCGCCGGTGCAACATCTCTCGGCGGCAGCATCAACAGCACGTTTACCAAGCTTGGCAGCACAATGACCAACGCCGCTCCGCAGTAAAAATTACCGAGTTGGGGCTGCTGACAAGCAGCCCCAATAAGTTCCCGTTTTGTCGTATCACGGGCCTGATCGAGCCGCCATAGTGCGGCCTTTTCTTTAGAAGCGCCTACTAAGCTTCAGACGCGAAGTAATACTAAAATTCCTCGGAGAGTCCGGAGGCTAGTCTCTTGTCCAGCGAGCAAAGCAACACGCCATTTCGCGATATAAAGCTATCTGCCGTTATTCCTTGTTACAACGAGGTGGATGGTATCGAGGAGCTTTACCGGCGCGTAACCGCGGCGTGTCAGGAGCAGGCCGGCCAGTCCTACGAGATTGTCCTCGTCATCGATGGTGCCACAGACGGCACCCGTCATGCGATCTTCGATCTGGCGACAAGGGACCCTCACCTCGTCGCAGTCGATCTCGCCCGCAATTACGGTCATCAAATTGCTCTCAGCGCCGGTCTGGATCTGTGCCGCGGCCAGCGAATTCTAATTCTCGATGCCGACCTGCAGGATCCGCCAGAACTTGTCGGACAAATGATGGCAAAGATGGACGAAGGCTATGATGTTGTCTACGGACAACGGCAGAAGCGCGAGGGCGAAAGCTGGTTCAAGCTGACTTCGGCTGCGATGTTCTATCGATTGCTGCGCAGAATGGTTGATGTGGATATTGCTCCGGACACCGGCGATTTCCGCCTGATGAGCCGCCGGACCCTGGATCATCTGAATGCGATGCCAGAGCGCTACCGCTTCATTCGCGGGATGGTCAGCTGGATAGGGTTGAGGCAAGTCGCGCTTCCCTATGAAAGGTCGCGACGCTTTGCGGGCACCACACACTATCCTTTCAAGAAAATGCTTTTGCTGGCGATGGATGCGATGACGAGCTTCTCCATCGCTCCCCTCCGCTTCGCGTCTCACCTCGGTATGATCTTCGGGATCCTCGGGCTTTTTGCGCTCGGTTACACTTTCTGTTCCTGGATTGCCGGAGACGTTTTGCCGGGTTGGACCAGTCTGGCGGCTATCATCCTCATACTTGGCAGTGTTCAGTTGCTCGTTCTTGGTATTTTTGGTGAGTACCTCGGGCGGATGTACATGGAAACAAAACGGCGCCCGCTTTACCTCGTCAACGAGATCGTCTCATACGATGCAGCCAGCGCGCGCCAGGACTTGCCCATTCACCGGCTCCAAGAACGTGTGAAAGAGGTGGTGAATGCTTGAGGCTGAATTTGATCAGTTCGCGTCCGAATATCACCAGCAACATGCGGCCAGCATTAGGCTCAGTGGTGAAACACCGGATTTCTTTGCCAAATACAAAATTGACGACGTTGCCGCCGTACTCGCGGCCGTGGGCGCGAAGCCGCGACGTATACTCGACTTCGGCGGCGGTGTGGGCAATTCACTAAGCTATCTTCGAGCCGCCTTCCCCGAGAGCGAGATAGTCTTGCTCGACCCCTCCTCGCAATCGCTCGATATTGCTCAGAAGCGGTTTCCCGGCCAAGCTCTGTTCCAACATTTCGATGGCAGAACAATTCCGTATGACGATGGGCACTTCGACCTGGTATTTGTTGCCTGCGTCTTTCACCATATTCCCGGTGATCTCCGCGGGGGCCTTCTCCAGGAAATCAGCAGGGTTCTGACGAAGGGCGGAAACTTTTTTCTATTCGAGCACAATCCGTGGAACCCGCTCACATTGCACGCTGTCCGTAATTGTCCGTTCGATGAGAATGCAGTTCTCATCAAGGCGAAAGATATGCGCGCTGAGATCGCTGACGCCGGCCTGTCTAGATCCCGCATCGTTTACCGCATCTTTTTTCCGCGTCTGTTGGCCAGGCTGCGGTCGCTCGAGCGCCATCTCGCCAAAATTCCGATCGGAGCGCAGTATTATGTCCACGCGGTCAAATCGTCCATTTGACTATTTGCAAATCGTGCGTTTCGGATCCGTCGGCGTTCTCAATTCCGCGTTCGGATACACCGTAATTCTGATTGCACTTTGGCTCGGAAATGGCGACGTCGTTTCGAATTTGATCGGCTACATTGCAGGTCTTGTCTTGAGCTTCGCCCTCAACAGCCAGTGGACTTTCGGCGGCACAAAAAATGTCTCTGCAAGCCTCGTCGCAAGATACGCCGGAACGTTCCTGGTGGCCTACGCGGTCAATCTTGGAATTGTTCTCACGGCGCGCTCAACCGGACTGATGAATGGCCCGATGATTCATCTCCTCGGAATTTGTGCCTATACAATCCTTTTCTATCTGGGATCGGTCTATTTCGTGTTTGCGGAAAACACACAAGTTTCGATTAAGAATCGGCACGCAATCAACGGACAAAGTGAGCCTCGATAGAATGGTTGACGACACCTACAGCACACAGACCGCAATTGCCGTAAGCCCATCGATGGAAGAAACCCAGCGCGTCAGGCTGCTCTTCTGTCTGGTTGTCGCAATTTTCAAGGCGGCCACGCTGCTTTTCTCCGCGGGCGGCCTCTTGCGAGATCCTGATAATTGGTGGCACGTGAGGGTTGGGCTGGATATGCTGTCAAGCCGCACCTTCCCCACTGTCGATACTTACTCTTATACCTTTGCTGGCAATCCGTGGATCGCCAAGGAATGGCTTGGGCAGATATTCTTTGCACTTGCCTACGAAGCGAATGGTTGGAATGGGGTCACATTGTTGACCATTGCAGTGATCACGTTAACGGTCTTCCTGCTTGCATGGTATCTCAGTGCCTCGTTAAGACCGACTGTGGCGTTCGGCCTGACGTTTCTCCTGTCGCTTCTCATCAGTCCAATCTTGACCGCGCGTCCACTCGTCTTCACACTTCCCATCATCATTGTCTGGACTGCAGAGCTCTTCCGGGCAGCACGCAGGGAGGAAACACCTCCGTTGTGGCTGCTTCCGCTCATATGCCTTTGGGCAAATCTCCATGGCACATTTACATTCGGATTCATTATCGCCGCCTTTGCAGGCCTTGATTTTCTGGCGCGGACCCGCCTGTCGAAACCAGCCGTCCTTGGCAAATGGATTGCCTTTGGGATGCTTTGCCCTCTGGTGACCTTACTTAATCCCTACGGTATCAAGGCTATCCTCGCGACCTTTACGGTGGCCTACGGCAACGAGGCGGTGTCATATATTGACGAATGGCAACCATTCAACGCCTCAGATTCTTACCTTATGGAAGGATTTCTGCTTGCAGCTCTTCTGGGGTTGCTCGTCTCGAAACTCCAAATCGGATGGGCGAAAGCCCTGTTTCTCCTCTTCAATCTGCACCTGCTCCTCACGCATCAGCGTTTCTGCTATCTGTTTGTTCTGCTGGTACCGCTTGTTCTCGCGGCCGAGATCGGAGAGCAATTTTCTTGGGTTTCAGCCCAGAGATGGGCTAAAGGACACCGCGACCAGCTTGAGCAATTCCTTGCCAGCCACTTTCACTCGATTTCGGTGGCGACTAGCGTTTTACTTGTGTTCACCGCCGCGATATTTTCCTCAGTTTCACAAGTCGAGCCTGACCCGAAAACATCTGCAAAAAATGCGCTTTCCTTCGCCCAGCAGCACAATCTGTCCGGGAACGTTTTCAACTCCTATAATTTTGGCGGCACCCTGATTTTCCATGGAATCAAGACGTACATCGATGGCCGAACCGACCAGCTCTTTCTGAATGGCTTCATGAAGAAAACTATGTCAGCGGGCAACAGTGGTGGAAGACCTATTTTAGAAGAACAGCTCAAGACCTATGCGATCGGCTGGGCTTTGTTAGCAACTGGCGACAGCCGCATCCCTTTCTTCGATGAATTAACCGATTGGCGACGTGCGTATTCTGACGAGAATGCGGTCATCTTTGTGCGGAAACGTTGAGCTGTTAGCCTACAGGCGCAGTCGCGGCTTTCTGAGAATGATGCGAGCGAGACTGCCTTACTGATTCCGCTCGCCATAATTTCGTTCGAGAAAATGCTAAATATTGATTATAGATAAGCAAATTTTTGATGATTCTACTGGAATAATATTATTCGCCCGTATTTATTGATTTGTTTATTAGTGATTATTTTAATCCGCTAATAAATAATTTGCCTTTTACTTTTCGTATTTATATTTTTATGTAATACTTAATACTTATTACCTATTGATTAACGGTGATTAGATCATGTTAAAGCGTGGGGGAAATCTGGGTTCAGAAGTTGCTGCGGCATTGGGGAGCTGTAGAAACGCATTCATCGGAATCGCGATCTTCAGTTGCTTCGTCAATATGCTGTATCTTTCCGGCTCTGCATACATGCTTGAAGTATATGACCGGGTGTTGCCAAGTCGCAGCGTTCCAACTTTAATAGGCCTCACAGTCATTATCAGTGTTCTATACGCTTTCCAGGGTTGTTTTGACCTGATCCGGCGACGACTGCTCATGCGTGTCGGAGAGCGGCTCGATGATGTTCTGTCGCCGCGGCTTTACGACGTAATGGTGCGACTGCCGCTCAAGGCGCCAGACACGGCCAGCACGATGCAACCCTTGCGCGATCTCGATACTATCCGCAGCTTCCTGATTGGCGGGGGGCCGACCGCTCTCTTCGACCTGCCCTGGCTTCCATTCTATATCGCGATTTGTTTCGTGTTCCATTTCTGGCTGGGCATGACAGCTCTCGGCGGCGCGATCCTTCTTGTCGGTCTGACTTACATGACCGAGGTCGTTACCCGTAGGCCGGTGCTCGAAGGCGCTCGTTATTCCGCTGCACGCAACCGCCTTGCCGAAGCAAGCCGCCGCAACGCGGAGGTCATCGTGTCGATGGGCATGGCCTCGCGTATTCACGCACGTTGGCAAACCGCAAATCGCGCCTATATGGATAACCAGCGCGATTCCGGCGATCTCGTATCGGGCCTCGGCGCCGTCTCAAGAATGCTTCGAATGCTCCTGCAATCGGGCGTTCTGGCAGTTGGTGCCTGGCTCGTTATTAACCAGCAAGCATCGGCCGGTATTATCATAGCGGGTTCGATCCTGTCATCGCGTGCACTAGCCCCTGTCGATTTCGCCATAGCCAACTGGAAGGGCTTCGTCGGCGCGCGGCAAAGCAAGCAGCGTCTCGACAAAATCTTGAAGATTTTGCCGGAGCAGGAAGCGCCAATGGAATTGCCGGCACCTGTGAAAACGCTCGCACTCGAATCCATAGCAGCCTCTCCGCCCGAACGGCAAAAGATCGTACTTCAGGATGTCCACTTCCTTCTGAAAGCGGGAATGGGCCTCGGCGTCATCGGGCCGAGTGCTTCGGGAAAGTCTCCTTTGGCGCGGCTGCTCGTAGGCGCCTGGACTCCCTTGCGCGGAACGATCCGGCTGGATGGTGCGACACTCGACCAGTGGTCTCCCGCAGTGCTCGGTCGTCATGTCGGCTATCTGCCGCAGGACGTCGATCTGATTGAAGGTACGGTCGCGGAAAACATTGCCTCTTTCGATCCTCAAGCAGAACCCGAAGCCATCATCGAAGCTGCGAAAGCGGCCCGGGTACATGATCTTATCGTTGGGCTGACTGACGGTTATGAAACAGCCATCGGCGAACAGGGGACTGCACTGTCCGCCGGGCAGCAACAGCGTGTCGCTTTGGCGAGAGCGCTTTACGGCAACCCCTTTCTTGTGGTTCTTGATGAACCGAACTCCAATCTCGATTCCGACGGCGAAGACGCTCTCACCCAGGCGATCCTCAGTGTTAGGCAGCGTGGCGGGATTGTCGTGGTTATTGCGCATCGTCCGAGCGCGTTGGCAGGCGTGGATATGGTGCTGGCCCTCAACAACGGCCGCCAGCTGGCGTTCGGACCCAAGGAAGAAGTCGTTTCCAAAGTCTTGCGCTCCGCCAATGTCATACCAATCAATGCAGGAACACCCGCATGACAGAGCCCCGCACACGCACGAATAAACGGTCGATCAATTATCATCTTGTTGCCGGAATAGGCACCGCCTTCCTGCTATGCGGCGTTGTCGGCGGATGGGCCGTGACCACCGATATATCTGGAGCTGTCATTGCCGGCGGTTCGCTCGTCGTCGATAGCAGCGCCAAGAAAGTACAGCACCTGACTGGCGGCATCGTCGGGAAACTTCTGGTCCGCGACGGCAGCCATGTTCAAGGCGGTGACGTGGTAATCCGACTCGATCCAACGACAACGCAAGCCAATCTGGCAATTGTCATGAACGGTCTCAACCAGTTCGTGGCACAAAAGGCCCGGCTTGCAAGCGAACGCGACAAACTCGAGGACATCCGTTTTCCGAAGGCCTTGACAGATCGACAGAGCGACCCGGATGTGGCAGAAATTCTGGCAGGCGAGCGTCAGCTTTTTCAGGTGCGGCGCAAATCCCAGGCCGGAAAGAAGCTGCAATTATCCAAGCAAATCGACCAGTCCAGACAGGAAATCATTGGACTGACTGCCGCGAAGAACTCCAAAACCAGTGAAAGCGTGTTGATCGCCAAACAGCTGGAAAGTGTTCACAGTCTTTGGGACAGGCAACTCACCGAGCTTGACCGGCTGATTGCCATTGAACGGCAGAAGACAACCATAGACGGAGATATCGGCCGTTATACTGCTGCGATCGCGCAATCTGAAGGCAAGATCGCCGAGACGGAACTTCAGATCATTCAGGTGGACGAGGATGCCGCCAGCGAAGATGCGAAGGACATGCGCGACATCGATACGAAAATCGGGGAATATGTCGAGCGCAAGGTCGCTGCTGAGGATCAGCTGAAACGCATCGATATCCGCGCCCCCCAGACCGGCACCGTGCACGAACTTTCAGTACATACCGTCGGAGGCGTGGTCCCGGCCGGCGAACAGCTCATGCTGATTGTGCCGGATGCCGACCTGCTTGTCGTCGAAGCCAAGGTTCAGCCGCAAGACGTCGATCAGCTTTTCATTGGGCAACCGGCGGGCCTGCGCTTTACAGCTTTCAGCCAGCGCACCACGCCGGAGGTCAACGGCACAGTGCAGCAGATTTCCGCCGACGTTACAACCGATACGCGCACCGGCCAAAGCCACTACACTGTGCGGGTAGCCGTTCCACCCGAAGAGGTCGCACGGCTCGGAGCGATCAAACTTGTGCCCGGAATGCCTGTTGAAACTTTCATAAAAACCGGAGATCGTAGTGTCGCTTCCTATTTCATCAAGCCAATGATGGATCAGGCAATGCGCGCCTTCCGCGAAGGTTGAGCAACGAGGTGTTGAAGCACACAAAAATCCGAGCTGCGTGCATGCGCTGCTAAATTCCCTCGCCATGCGTATGGCCTTCATGCGTCAAGGTTGCAATGAAGCGCTTCGTGCGCTCCTGTTTCGGCCTCGTGAAGATGTCCCGCGATGAACCGGTTTCGACGATCACGCCGCCATCCAGCACAATCACCTCATTGGCGATCTTGGAGGCGAGGCGCAGGTCATGGGTGGCCATGACCATGGTCGTACCTTCTCGCGCCAACTGCGCCAACACATCGACCACTTCACCCGAGAGTTCAGGATCGAGCGCGGAAGTCGGTTCGTCACATAGAAGGACCTTTGGTGACGGAGCGAGCGCGCGGGCGATCGCCACTCGCTGTTGCTGCCCGCCGGAGAGCGTCGAGGGCCAAACATCGGCCTTATGTGCAAGTCCGACCTTTTCGAGCAATGCCATTGCCCGTTCCCTCGCCCGTTCCTTTGGCCATTTGAGGACTGTGGTCAGCCCTTCCGTGACGTTCTCGATAACCGTACGGTGCGGAAATAGCTGGAAGTTCTGGAACACCATGCCGGTATGCCGGCGCAACATCTGAATCTGCTTCATGCTCACGCGGACTCCGGGATGGAATTCCAGCCGGTCACCAGCAATTTCCACCGAACCCGATGTCGGAACTTCCAGCAGGTTTATGCACCGCAGAAGGGTGCTCTTGCCGCCTCCGGAAGGTCCTACGAGCGCCATGACCGCGCCTTCGGCCACGCTCAAAGAGACATTCTTGAGTACCGTGTGGTCGCCAAAGCGCTTTTCGATATTCTTCAATTCGACCATCATGACCGCGCCTCCAGGAAGCCGCCATAGCGATTGAGGCGTGTCTCCAGCCGCGCTTGCAGCGATGACAGGACAGAACTCAAGGCCAGATAAATCAGTGCGGCCTCCACATAGAGAATAAGCGGTTCATAGCTGGTGGCAACAATACGTTGCGCCGCCTGAAAGAGTTCCGGCACAGTAATAGCTGCCGCAAGCGAAGTATCTTTGACCAGGGAAATGAAGGTGTTTGACAGTGGTGGCACAGCCACCCTTGCTGCCTGGGGCAAGATGGTGCGTTGCATCGCCTGGCGCCAATTCATGCCGATCGAATAGGCCGCTTCCCACTGGCCTTTCGGCACAGACGATATGACGGCACGAAGGATTTCCGATGTATAAGCGCCAATGTTCAGCGTGAAGCCGATCAGCGCCGCGGTGAACGCGTCAAGCACGATACCAACGCTCGGGAGGCCATAGAATATCAGGAAGAGTTGTACGAGAAGCGGCGTGCCGCGAATGATCCAGACATAGAACTTGACGACCGCCGCAAACGGACCTGGCGCGAATAGCCGAACAAGAGCAGCTATAAGACCGACGGTAAGGCCAAGCGCGAATGACAAAAGCGTCAATGGAATGGTGAAGATCAATCCCGCCCATAACAGCGACGGAAGAGATTCAAACATCAATGTCAGCCAGTGAGGCAAGGCCGATCTCCCTCAAAAGACAAAGGCAGGGAATTTGTGTTCCCTGCCCTCTTAGAGCGTAATTTGTCGCGGTCGTAAACGACTGTTACTTCGAAACGTCCTGACCGAAATATTTGTCGGCGATCTTCTTGTAAGTGCCGTCCGCTTTGATCGTCTCCAGAGCCTTGTTGATGGCAGCCAGCAGATCCGGCTCACCCTTGCGGATGATGATGCCGGAGAAATCGGCATTTTCCTGCTGGGCTGCGATCTTTACCGGCGCATCGGGCTTGTGCTTCTTGAAATCGAGAAAAGACAGGCTGTCATTGATCGTCGCGTCTGCCCGGCCATTGATCAGGAGCTGGATCGATTGGTCGAACCCGTCGGTGCCGACGAGTTCCGCGCCATTGCTTTCGGCGATCTTGCCAAAATTACTGGTGAGCGACTGTGCGGATTTTTTGCCCTTCAAATCGGCAAAGCCCTTGATCTCGTCATTGTCACTTTTGACGATGAGCACGGCCTTGGAAGCGATATAGGGCTCGGAGAAATCGTATTTCGCCTTGCGTGCTTCGGTGATGCCGACCTGATTGATGACCGCGTCGTAGCGGTCGGCATCAAGACCGGCAATCAGGCCATCCCACTTGCCTTCAAGGAACTGAGCCTTGACGCCGAGATTCTTGGCAATCGCCTCACCGATCTCCACGTCGAAGCCGACAAGCTTACCCGAGGCATCATGATAGGTGAACGGCGCATAGGTGCCTTCCGTGCCAATCTTGAAAACGCCGGTTGTCTTGATCTGTTCGAGTTTGGACGCGGCCTCTGCCTGAACAGGCACGATTGCGAGAGCACCGACGACGAGGAGTGATTTCAACCAGTTCATTTTGCTTCCATCCATGTGTTATATGCTTTTTGACGCATCACCGAAAAATGTCACTTTGCCGCGACGCTGCATAGGTATTCGCAGCTGCTATCGGGAGCAGAACGGTGAAATTAATACCAGATTTCGGCCCTATATAGGAATTTTATTCCACCTGGGGTTGCGAATAATTATCCGGATTCTCCTATGCGATCCGCAAGCCGGTCACGCCATGGAAGAGATGCACATCTGCCGCCTTGATACCAAGACCAATCGTGTCCCCGGGGCCACGATCCGTGCGGCCCATAGCAAAGATGCAGACCTGCTTGTCAGCGAGTGTCGTGTAGAACTGCGTCGAGAGACCGAGCGGCTCTATCACCTCGATCTTCGCTTTCAGGCCCTCGCCGCCGACTTCGATGTTCTCGGGACGGATACCAATGGTCACCCGGTCGCCGTCCTCGATCTTGAGCTCTGGCCGCAATGGTATCATCTGGCCGTCGGTCAGTTCTGCTGCAACTTTCTTTCCGTCCCGGCTGACGACCGCGGGCAGGAAGTTCATGCCGGGTGAACCGATAAAACCGGCCACGAACAGGTTTGCAGGATGATCGTAGAGTTCAAGCGGTGTCCCGACCTGCTGAATAACCCCATCATGCATAACCACAATGCGATCTGCCATGGTCATGGCTTCGACCTGATCGTGGGTGACGTAGACCGAGGTCGTCTTCAATTGCTGGTGCAGCGCCTTGATCTCGGTGCGCATATGCACACGCAGCTTGGCATCGAGATTGGACAAGGGTTCATCGAACAGAAACACCTTGGGATCACGCACGATGGCGCGGCCCATGGCGACGCGCTGGCGCTGGCCGCCGGAAAGCTGGCGCGGCAGACGTTGCAGCAACACGTCGAGACCAAGCCGTTTGGCGGCGCTGCCGACGCGGCTCATGACCAGTTCCTTTGCCGTTTTACGCAAGAGAAGGCTGAAGCCCATGTTCGACGCCACATCCATATGCGGGTAGAGCGCATAGGACTGGAACACCATGGCGATGTCGCGGTCCTTTGGCGCTACGTCATTGACGACGCGGTCGCCAATCCTGATCTCGCCGGCGGAGATTTCTTCAAGTCCGGCTATCATCCGCAATAGAGTGGACTTGCCGCAGCCGGAAGGGCCGACGAGGACCACGAATTCGCCATCGGCAATGGAAAGATCCACTGCCGACAGCACATTCATGGCGCCATAGCTTTTCTGGACATTGGAGATTGTGACAGAAGCCATCGATCTATTATCCCTTGACTGCGCCAGCGGTGAGACCCGTGACGAGGTAGCGTTGCAGGAAGGCGAAGAACAGGCAGGCCGGTATGAGCGCCAGCACCGAAGCCGCCATCATCTGACCCCAGTCGACCGCGAACTTGCCGATGAAGGTCAGGAGCCCGACGGCAAAGGTTTTCTGGCTGTCGCTACTGATCAGCATCAGTGCGAACAGCAACTCGCTCCAGGCGGCAGTGAAGACGAAGCCCAGCGTCGCGCCCATGCCCGGCAGGGTCAATGGAATGATGACCTTGCGCAGCGCTTGGCTACGACTGCACCCGTCGATCATCGCTGCCTCTTCCAGATCTTTCGGAATGCCGTCGAAAAATGACTGCATGAGGAATGTGGCGAAGGCGATGTTGAAAGCGATGTAGATAATGATGAGGCCAGTCAAACTATTGGTAAGTCCGAGCTGACCCATAATGCGGTAGATCGGCGGAATAACCATGACCAGCGGAAAAGTCTGTGTCAGAAGCAACGTCACCGCGACCGTCGTCTTGCCGCGAAACGAGAAGCGCGACATGGCGTAGCCGGCTGCCGAAGCGATGACCGTGACGAGTACGGCCGTGATAACCGAAACGATCACGCTGTTCATGAAATAGCGGGGGAAGTCCGTGGCGCGCAACACGGTCTTGTAGTTTTCCCAAGTCGAGATTGAAGGCCACATTGTGATGCCTTCCGAATAGAGCAATGATTGCGGTGTTACCGAAATCTTGAGTGTCCAGAACAATGGAAACAGCGCGAAGATCACGTAAGCGCCGACTGCCGCGTAAAGGCCGACACCGCCGAGAATGCGCACGTTGCGCGAGCGTCCTGCTATCATGACGCCCTCACAAGTGATTTGCGGATGCGGATCAGTACAATCGCGTAAAGAATGAGCAGCCCCAGCAGGAGGACGGCGACCGCCGAAGCGTAGCCCTTGTCGAGAGTCTTGAAGGCGCTGACATAGATATAGGTGGCGACCGTATTGGTGGCGCCGGCAGGACCGCCCTCGGTCATCACGTAGATCAGGTCGGCAAAGGTGGCGATCCAGATCGTTCGCAACATCACTGTAATCGCAATGGTCGGTGCAAGGAACGGTAGCGTCACTTTTGTGAAACGCTGCCAGGGATTGGCGCCGTCGATTGCTGCAGCCTCGTGCAGTTCACCTGGAATGGATTTCAGCGCAGCCAGAAGTGTGATTGCGAAGAACGGCACGCCGAACCAGACATTGGCGATGATCGGGCCCCACATGGCCGTCGACGGATCGGAAAGTATGTTAGTCGGCGCAGATTGGATGCCGAGTGCGTAGAGCCAATGCGGCAAAGGTCCGACGATCGGGTTGAACAGCCATGCCCATGTCAAGCCGGACAGAAAGGAAGGCACGGCCCAAGGCAGAAAGACAATCGCCTGAACGATCTTCTTGCCGGCAAACTCCCGATCGAGAAGCAGCGCAAGTCCAAGGCCAAGAAAGAACTGCAGGAACAGGCTGGCGACAGTCCACCACAACGTATTCATCAGCGCCTGTCCGAGATTGGGGTCGTGCAGTAAGGCCTGATATTGCGCGAGCCCGACGAACTCGGATTTGAACGCCGAAAACTTCCGGAACGAATAACTGATGCCGAAGATCAGCGGTACAACCAGCACCAGCATGAGCAAAACAATAGCCGGGCTCAAATAAAGCCATGGTTCAAAAACGGTGGCGAAGCTTCGTCCGCCAGCCTTCCCCCTCCTCTGCGGCAGGCCAGCCGCTGTCGATTGCATCACCATGTTTCTCGGCCCCTCATTAATACCTTCATGCCTTTCACCACCCGGATGACGGGTTGGTGAAAGCAGAATGGAAATGCTCCGGCGCATTGCACCGGAGCATCGTTTCACGTCACATTACTTCTTGTTCTTGGCCATCCAAGCCTGCTGCTGTTCGGTGAGGAACGTAGCCCATTCATCGGCGACTGCCTTCGGTGTCTTTCGGCCTAGCAGCACTTCCTGGAAATTCTTGACTGAAACCGAATCGTAGAAATTGCCGAGGTTTTCGAGATAGGTCGGCGGTGTCACAAACTCGAAAGTCTTCGGATCGTTCATTTCTTCGAACCAGCCCTTGAAGCTGTCGGCCCCAAAATATGGGTCCTTGTCCGCACCATTATGGATGGGGATGACACCGACATTCTTGGCGAATTCGAGGTTGTCTTGCGGGGAGAGCAGCGTACCCATCAACTTCCAGGCATCGTCCTTGACCTTGGAATTGGCGAACATCGCCCAGCCGGCATAGCCAAGCGTCGGATAGGATTTTCCATTCGGCCCGGTCGGCAGCGGCGCAACGCCAAAATCTTCCGGTTTCATCTTTTCGGCAATACCGATCAGTGCGTCCGGATCCTGATCGAGCATGGCGCAGGTGCCGGAATAGAATCCGGTCACGACTTCATTGAAGCCCCAGCTGACACTGTCCTTCGGCGCATAGCCGTTCTTGTAGATATCGGCCAGCATCTCCAGGCCCTTTACCGCGCCCGGTTCGTTCAGGGTCGCCGTGCCGTCCGCGTTGAAGTAACCGCCCTTGCCGTTGGCGATGTTCATGAACATCTGCACGCCATTGAAACCGCCGGGACCGCCGCGCAGGCAATAGCCGTACTTGCCCTGGATCGCCGAGATCTTCTTGTTGGCTTCCATGAACTCGTCGAGCGTCTTCGGTGCTTCCTTGAGACCGGCTTCGGCGAAGAGCTTCTTGTTCCAGAACATGGCCCGGACGTAGTAGCCGTAGGGGATCATGTACTGTTTGTTGTCAACGACGGAGCCGAACTGTTTGGCACGGTCGCCCAGCGTTCCGGCATCCTTCCACTTGGCCATATACGGCCCGAGATCTTCGAGCTGGCCATTGGTCGCGTAAAGACCCATCCAGCGCTCTGGCATCTCGACAATGTCGGGTGTGTCGCCAGCCTGAACCATGGTCAGGAATTTCTCGAAAGCCTGTCCCCAAGGCAGCGAGACGAGCTCTACCTTCGTGCCCGGATTGGCCTGTTCGAAGCTCGCAATCTGCTTCTTCAAAAGCTCGGTGCGCGGCGGACTGGTGATCACCTCCACCATCTTGATTGTCGTGTCGGCGAAAGCCGCCGATACGGTCATCGACAGGGCTGCGATCGCACCCGCCAGAAATGTTCCCATTCGTTTTTGCATTATAAGGCTCCCATTTTTTTGAAGTTCAGCGTTTAGCTTTTGTCAGTGCATTCATGAGGTCCGCCCAAAGCTCCTCTACACTTTCGAGTCCCACATGAAGGCGGATCGTCCGGGGGCTGACACCAAAGCGCCCGATCGAATTGGCATCCGGCGTTTGCTGCAATGAAGCAAGTGCCGGTACGACGAGGCTTTCATGACCACCCCAGCTGACGCCGATGCGAAAAATCTTGAGTGCGTCGACGAAGGTTGGCACGTCGATGTCCTCGGTTACCTCGAAGGAAAACAGGCCGGAATAGCCGCTGAGCGTCGCCTTGCCCGGATGATTGGAATAGACCGGATGCATCACGCGCTCGACATCGCCATGTGCCTTCAGGCGTTCGGCTATGGTCAGCCCGCTCTTCATGTGATGCGGCAGCCGCAGCGTCAGCGTGCGCAATCCACGCAGCAGCAGCCATGCCTCGAAAGGTGAAAGCTTTGCGCCGAGATAGGAGTAGGTGCGGCCATTGATCCGCTCGATCATTTCACGCGATCCGGCAACAACGCCGGCAACGGTGTCACTGTGACCGCCGAGATATTTCGAGGCGGAATGCATGACAAGATCGATGCCGTGTGTGATCGGCTTCTGGAAAAGCGGCGTAGCCCAGGAATTGTCGATTGTGGTCACTATGCCATGCTGCTTGGCGAGTTTCGCATAATGGGAGATGTCCTGCAGCTCGAACATCATCGAACTCGGGCTTTCGAGGTACAGCATTTTTGCACCCGGCAAGGCCGCCGCCACCGCATCGGGATCGGAGCCGTCGACATAATCGACCTTGATGCCGAGATGCGGCAAAAGCCGTTCGAACAGGCGGTAGGCATCGCCATAGCAATTGCGCACGGCAACGATGCGATCGCCCGCTCCGACAAAGGCCAGCACCATGGCGCTGATCGCGCCCATGCCGCTGGAAAAAGCCCGCGCGGCTTCCGCCCCTTCAAGCGCGGCAATCTTGCTTTCGAATTCCATGACCGTCGGATTGTCGCCGCGTGAATACATCGGCTGGCGCTTCCGGCCGGCGAAGGCATCCGCCATAGCCGCGTAATTATCGAAGGTGAAAAGCGATGTTTGGTAGATCGGGGGAACGACGGAACCGCCGGGGAAAGGCTCGTCATGCGCGAGCAATGTTGCGGCTTGCGCCATCAGGTCCTGGTCGTGAAAGTAGGGATTGTCGCTCATTTTCAGCTCTTGGCTCTGCTCTTGTTCTGCTTTTTGAGGTTTGCGGCGCCGCGCTTGAGGTCATCCTCGACGGTCGCAATCAGCTTCAATGCCTCAGCGCGCGCCGCAACCGGGTCGCGTGCCGCAATCGCGTTGAAAAGGGTGCGGTGATAGGGGAAACTGGCGTGGCCGAAATCCCGCACCCCGAGCGGATGTTCCCAGAACCGATGAAACATCTCGTACATCGCAGCGATAATCTGTTCGAACAGCGGATTGCCCGAAGTGCGGAACACAGCAAGGTGGAAGTCCCAATCCTCGTCCGCTGACATGCCATGGCGTACGTGGAATGCCTCTTCCATAATGATCAGTTTCTGCTCGATGAACGCAATATCGGCGTCGTTGGCGCGCTCGGCACAAAGAACCGCAGCTTCGGCCTCGAGGCCGCGGCGAATTTCCAGTGTGTGCATAAGGCTATTGAAATCATTGCCTGATGGCAGCGTCAGCGGCATATGCAGCATGTTGCGCGTGACGGCGGCCCTCAAATAGGTACCGCTGCCCTGGCGCCGCTCGACAAGGCCGAGCTCCTGCCAGCGCGTCAGCGCCTCGCGCACTGTGGTCCGGCTGACTTTCAGGTGTTCGGCAAGCACGCGTTCAGTCGGCAGCCGGTCTCCAGGTGTCAGTCCCTCGCCCGTCACGAAATCGACCAGTGCATGCAACACCGCGTCGTCGCGCGATGCTGTGTGAACCGGAGAAAGGATCGGACTGATCACGAAACGCTTCGCCTAAATTGGTTGGACCATTGTGCCAATTCAGCATGGAAGAGAGAAGGAGTCAAATGCCTGTCGAGATTTTTTGATGCGACCCCCGCCGATCGCTATGGAGTAGCGCATCGATCAGCGATCAAGGCACTGACGTTGCGGCAACACATTAGGCTTGACTAATTAATGAGTATTCACTAATGTATAGAAATGACTGAAGCTATCACCATCAACGTTGTCCTGCGCACGCTTGCTGATCCCACCAGACGAGCCATATTCGAGCGGGTCGTCAGGTCCGACGAGATTACCGTGGTCGAGCTGACGCGAGGGAGTGGTGTAACGCAGGGCGCTATCTCCCAACATCTCAAGTCATTGAAGCAGGCCGGCTTGGTCGCCGAGCGCCCCGAGGGCCGCAACGTCTATTATCGCGCCCAGCCCGAGGGCCTGGAGCCGCTAGCCGATTGGATGAGCCACTACGGCGTCTTCTGGCGCGAGCGGTTCGCCAACCTCAGAACCCTCCTGAAGGAGATCGATCCATGAACGACGCTGCATTGAAGTCCGACACGCAAGACATCGTGGTCGACGAGGTCTTCCCACATGCACCCGAGACGATCTGGAAAACGCTGACAACCGGCGAACTGATCACCCGCTGGATGATGGCGCCGACAGGCTTCGAGCCGGTGGAGGGCAAGCAGTTCACGTTCCAGACGACCCCAGCCGGCGAGTGGGACGGTATCATCCGCTGCCAGGTATTGGACGTGGTTCCGAACGAACGCTTCGTCTACGCCTGGAAAGGCGGACACGAGGGAAACGTCGGATACGGCTCGCGGCTGGACACCGTCGTCACGTGGATCCTCTCCAAAGTCGAGAGCGGAACGCGCGTTCGCCTTGTGCACTCCGGCTTCGTGCTCCCGAAGAACGATACTGCTTTCAAGAATATGAGCGAAGGTTGGAAGAAGGTTGTCCGAAACCTCGACACCATCGTTGCGGAACAGGTCTCATCGAAGAAACAGCACTAGCACGCGTCGAAGTCCTGATCGCATCGGAAGTTGGTGCAGGAGCCAACACCGGAAAGGACAGGAATTCTCACCAAAGAGGAGGTTAGCTATGCAGAATCAAGTCGTTTCGCGTGATGAGTGGCTTGCAGCCCGGCTTGGATTGCTCAAGCAGGAGAAGGAGCTGACGCGCCGCAGCGACGAGCTGGCGCGGCGGCGGCAGGACCTGCCGTGGGTCAGGATCGACAAGGAGTATCGCTTCGAGACCGGCGAAGGGAGTGCATCGCTGGCAGACCTCTTCAAAGGGCGCTCGCAGCTCCTCATCTACCACTTCATGTTCGGGCCCGACTACACGGCGGGGTGTCCGTCCTGCTCGGCGATCGCCGACGGCTTTGATCGCTCCGTCGTCCACCTCGCCAATCACGATGTCACGCTCGCCGCGGTCTCGCGGGCTCCGCTAGCGAAGCTGCAGGCGTACAAGCAGCGGATGGGTTGGACGTTTCCTTGGGCGTCCTCGTTCGGCAGCGACTTCAACGCTGACTTCAATGTCTCGTTCACCGAAGAGCAGCAGCGCAACGGGACCATCGATTACAATTACGCGCGCGAGACTCCGGCGCCTGCCGCCGAGATACCCTCGCGCTCGACACCCGACGGGGCCACTGTGGGTGCGGCCATGTCCGGAACCGACCGGGCCACGTATACGCGCGAGAGGCCCGGCATGAGTGCGTTCGCGCTCGAGGACGGTGTGATTTATCACACCTATTCCGCCTATTCGCGCGGGCTGGACGGCCTCTGGGGCATGTACCAGTGGCTCGACCGAGCTCCGAAGGGGCGCAACGAGACTGGCGTCTGGTGGCGGCGCCGTGACGAGTACAACAAAGGCTGACTTCGCACTTTATCGAGGAGAGAAAACATGAGCGAGGCTTATACCGGCGGATGCGCCTGCGGCGCGATCCGTTATGAAATTTCTGCCGAACCGGTGGTGATGAACGACTGCCAGTGCCGCGATTGTCAGCGGAAGAGCGGCACCGGGCACGGATCGTATCTGACCTTCCCGAGCAGGGAGAGCGTGAGACTCAAGGGCGAAGCAAAGCATTGGGACATCGTTGGCGATAGCGGCAATGTGAAGACGCGCGCCTTCTGCCCCACCTGCGGGTCGCCGGTCTATATGACGTTTGCGGCCATGCCTGACCTGTTCACCATACACGCCGCGAGCCTCGACGATCCAAGCCGATATGAGCCGCAGATGGTGACATACGGCGTGCGCGGTTACGCATGGGATCACATCGATCCAGCTCTGCCAAAATTCGACAAGATGCCGCCGGCGTGAAATACAGCCTGACTAGGCCTCGCATGAACTTTGTGACGAGGGAGGCCGCGCAGCGCCAGGGAGAGGTTCTTCTTTCAATTTCAGTTATTTAGAAAAATAATCGTGGCAACTTATCCAACACCTCCAGACCTCCTGTATTATTCTCCTCGTCCTTTCCATGGGGAACTGCTTCCGGAGCCGTTCGAAGTGGGGAGAGGATCGGCGCCTCCGATGGCGGGTAACGGACCCGCTGTCCGGGGAAGTTCTGTCCAAGGGTTCCCCTGCCGGTACTAAGGCCGGTGCGTGCTGGACGAGCACTGTGAGGGCGGCAGATTGGCTGGGCGCAGTCCTGGCCGCTGGCGTTTCCGACGCGGAACGGACGGGATCAAAAAACGCCGGACGGGCGGTCTTCGGATCGCATTTTTATTCTACCAAGACGCGCTTCGACGACCGCCCGTCTTCCCACCACCGTTCAATGGCCAGACTCAGATGAGGGCGTGGCAAAGGGCAAGCATACCCGGTTCTTTGACAATCAGAACGGCATTTCCACCCTCGGCCAGATTTCGCGCGACAGTTTGCGATAGTCGGTCTTTTTAGGGTTGGATGGATAGGGCGCGCCGGCGTCGATATAGATGATCGCGGCGGCGACCGGCTCGAAACCCGCATGGAAATGATTGGTCGACTTGACCAACAGGATGTCTTTCGACTGCGGATCGATACCGAGATTCGAAAAAATATCCGGCTCGAAGGTCTGCGTCCTGTTGGTGTTGAGGATGACCTCGATATCCGTGCCTTCGAGGCGAATGACCGCTGAAGGTCCAAGCGTGACGCGGCTCTTGCCGAAACTCTGCCAGCCTTCTTGCACGGCCTTGAGCACTTCGACACGCGCATCGATCGGAGCGCCGCCATCCGGCCCGGCCTTGCCGCCAAAGCGCAACTGGATATGTGCGCCCTCGCCTGCAGCCAGGCAAAAGGTCACCGCGATCGGATCCCAGATCGTCGCCACGGCGACATTGCCAATGCCGCGCTCGATGATCCGTCGCAGGATCAGCGTGCCGTCACCGGCGACACCGCCGCCGGGGTTGTCCCAGACGTCGGCGACGACGACCGGCTTGCCCGGCTTCGTTGCGACGAGCGCGACCGCCTTATCCAGCCCTGCCTTGATATCGAGCATCGGCATGGCAGTGGTACCGCGCATCGAGAACAGTTCCATCCCCAACTTCTCCGCCAGTTCGGCTCCCTTCTCCGGATTATTGTCGGTGACGACCATCAGTTGCGTGCCAAGTTCCGGAACGTCGCCTGCCATAAAGCCGTGAATGAGCGAGATCGACAGGATGTCGTCCCGGCCCTGCAACGCTTTCAGACGATCGACATAAGAACGCATCGGCTCCCGGCTGGTCGGATAGACACCAATCATCCGGCAATCGAACGTCGAGATCACCGGTTTGATTTCGCCCTTCAGAGCCCGCAAGGCGAGGTCGACCACATGTTCGCCGCGCTCGTAGAAATCCGTGTGCGGAAATTCGAGAAAGGCGGCTAGGATGTTGGAATTCGTCACGCGCTTTTTCGTGAGGTGGCTGTGGGGATCGAGTTCTGAGGCGATCAAAACATCCGGACCAACAATATTACGGATACGCTCGAGCAGATCGCCCTCGCAATCGTCGTAACCCTGCGCAACCATGGCGCCGTGCAGGCCAAGGACAACGCCATCGACAGGCATCGCGGCCTTGAGCTGGTCGAGGATTTCGTCGCGCAAACCCTCGTAGGCCTGCCGCTGCAACAGCCCACCTGGCTCCGCCCACGTTGCGGTGCCTTCGATCAGTTCGAAGCCTTCCTCGCATGCCCTGCGCCGCAGCACCACTATCGGCGCCGAACACAAGGTCGGCGTCTCAGGGTGCTCACCTGGGCCCGCATAGAACGCCGTTTCAAAACTGGCGCGGTCCGTCGGCACCGGGGAGAAGGTATTGGTTTCGGTCGCAAGGGATGCGGTAAAAATGCGCATGATATTCTCTCAGAGTGGCCTATAGGCGATGGCTTCGATTTCGATCTTGATGTCGATCATCAGGCGCGATTCGATCGTGGTGCGGGCTGGCGGATTTTGCGGGAAATAAGTGGCGTAAGTCTTGTTGAACGCCGCGAATTCGCGCGCGTCTTCAAGGATGACGAAAGTCTTTACCACGTCTGAAAGATCCGCGCCTGCGAGCTTGAGAGCCGCTGCGACGTTCTCCATCACCTGTCTTGTCTGCGCTTCGATACCGCCGATGATCACGGTGCCATCGCTGCCGACCGGAACCTGACCGGAGACATAGATGAAATCGCCTGCGCGCACGGCGGGCGACAGCGGTACATGAGAAGATCCGAAGTGTTGTTTGGTCATGATGATATATCCTTTTACTTGACGGCACCAATGGAGAGGCCGCGCACCAGATAGCGTTGCAGCCAGGCGAAGAGAACGGCCACCGGGACCGACGCTACGAACGCAGCGGCCATGACATAGTGCCAGTCGACGGTATAGCGGCCCGCTACGAGGGAAAAGACGCGGATCGGCAGCGTATAGCTGCCTTCAGTGCGCAGCATGGTCAGCGCGATTACGAATTCATTCCACGCATTGATAAACGTAAAGATAGCCGTGACGACCATGGCCGGAACCGCCAAGGGCAGAAAGACAGCAACGAGCGTGCGCCAGCGGCTCGCGCCTTCCATCCAGGCGGCCTCTTCGAGGTCACGCGGTATGGTGGAAAAGTAGCTCTGCAGCATCCACACGCAGAAGGCGATGTTGAACGCCGTGTAGATAATGACCAGCACATTGAGACTGTCGATCATGCCAGCGCCAGCAACGAGCCGGAACAGGCCGATAACCAGAACGATTGGCGACAGCATCTGCGAGACCAGCAGGAACTGGCGAAAGGCGTCGCGCCCGGTGAATTGGTAGCGGCTGAGCGCATAAGCCGCTGGAATTGACACGAGAATTGTCAACCCGGTCGAAAGCCCTGACACATAGAGCGAATTGGCCAGCGCCTCGGCAATGCCCGATGTCCGCCACATCTCGGGGAAGTTTTGCCAGTGCAACTCGGACGGCCACCAGTTCGGGTTGAGCACTTCCGTCGCGGATTTCAGCGAAGTGATGGTCATCACCGCATAGGGAAACAGGATCACCACGACGATCGGTGACAGAAAAAGCCAGAACAGGATCGAGCGCTTCAGTTTTTTGCTCATGCCTTTTCCTCGCGCATGGCCAGCCGCACATAGATGATGGTGAAGACGATCAGAATGCCGAACATGATGAGCGAGACCGCTGCCGCCTCGCCAAGCTTACCGAGCCGGAAGCCTACCTTGTAGAGATAGGTGACGAGAATATCCGTGGAATTGGCGGGACCGCCCTGGGTCGTCGCCCAGATGATCGGGAAGGAATTGAACACGTAGATGGTATTGAGGACGAACGCGATGTTGATGAATGGCCTGAGCAGCGGCAGGGTGATAAGGCGGAACTGGTCCCAGCTCCCTGCCCCTTCCGTCGCTGCCGCCTCATAGAGATCGTCCGGCACGGAGGACAGACCGCCAAGGAAGATGGTAACGGTGAACGGCACTGAAACGAGGATACCGATAAATATCTGCATCGGGAACGCGGTCGAGGCCTCGGCAAGCCATTGGATGTTGGTGTTGATGAGGCCAAGATCCCGCAAGGCCGAGTTCAGCATGCCGCTTTCGCCGTTCAGTGCCCAGCGCCAGACGATGGCGGTCATGGTCAGCGAAATCGCCCAGGGCAGCATGATCAGGATGCGGGCGATGCCTCGGCCGTAGAAATCTTCGTTGAGAATGAGAGCGATCGGAACCGAAACGATCAGTGTCCCGAGCACAACGGCCGCGGTCCAGAACAGGGTCCGCCATGTGGCGGCAATGAAATCGGGATCGGCAAACAGGACGCGGAAATGTTCGAGGCCGATAAAATCCTTCAAAATGCCGAAACGGTTTACGTCGTGCAGCGACAGCGACACGATTTCCTTGAGTGGCCAGAGAATGATGGCCGCCGCCAGAAGGAAGCTCGGCAGAATCAGGATATAGGGGGCTGTGGCCCGTTGCATCGATGCGGGTTCCTTTGGGTATTTTCCGGTAACGCGCCAAGAAATGAGGCCGGCTATCTCCCCCGTTGCAGGGGAGATAGTCCCGCACTCTGCGATTGCCTACTTCAACGTCTCGTTGATCTTCGCAGCAGCCTCTTTCAGGGTTGCCTCAGGCTCGCCCTGACCCAGATAGATTTTCTGGATGGCGTTGGAGGTCGTCTGCGCAATGTCTTCCCAACCAGGAATAACAGGCGCGAAGCGGGCATCGGGCAGCAAGCTCGTGAAGACCTTCAAATCGGCATTGTCAGCGAAATGGGGATCCTTCGATTCTTCCACGTTGACAGGCAGGAAGCCTTCGACCTTGTCGAACTTGGTGCGCTGCTCGGTGGTGAAGAGAAAATCGAGGAATTTCCAAGCTGCTTCCTTGTTCTTGGAGTTCTCGAACAGGACGATCGAGTCCGTCACGCCATAGGTGCCCTTGTCTCCGGTCGGGCCTGCTGGAATGGGGGCGACGCCATATTTCAGGTCCGGCGCTTCAGTCTTGATCTGGTTGGACAGGAACGGCGCGGTGATGACGGTTGCAACCTTGCCTTGCTTGAACAGGTTCTGCACGTCCTCACGCGAATAGGAGGTAACGCCGGGCTGGGTCAACCCATCGTCGATGAAGCTTTTGTAGAGCTTTGCCGTATCGATGGCGGCCTGTGAATCGAGGCCGGATTTACCGTCCTTGACGATCTCGCCGCCGTTCGACCACATGCCATAGTAGAAATAGACGTCCGTCTCGATCTCCTTGCCCTGCAGACCGAAGCCATAGATTTCACCGCCAAGCTTCTTGATCTTTTCCGCGTCGGTTTTGAAATCGGCCCAGGTTGCCGGAGGCGTATCGATGCCCGCCTTGGCGAAAATATCCTTGTTGTAGTACATGGCGCGGGCGGACGCCGCGATCGGCAGGCCGTAAACCTTGCCGTTCATGACCGACGGCGAAAGGAACGTATCGATGAAGCGTGCCTTGAAGTCGGGCGTGATGTTTTCGTCAAGCGGCGCGACGATTCCTTCCTTGACAAAGTCTAGCAGCCAGCGCGTGCCGATGATGGAAAGATCAGCATTGGCTCCGGCAGAAATATCGGTTGTCAGCTTTTGCTGGAGATTATCCCACGGCACCACCTCGATCTGGATCTTCGTGTCAGGATTGGCCGCTTCGAAAGCCTTGGCGGCTTCTTCGAAATATGGGCCTGTGCCCTTGCTGTATTCGGCAATGGTTACGCGCACCGTACCCTCGGCAAAGGCATTTGTGCTGAAAGCAATAAGGCTTGCTCCAGCGAGAAGGTATAGTTTCTGTTTGATCGTCATTTTGATTCCCCTTGTTTTGGCCACACGCCAATTGCGCCTGATCTCCTCGCCGCGTACGGGAAGTGCTCCAAAATTACCCAACGCGATATTCAACCAACATTGCCATATTCAAATGTAATTTAATTTCATGCAAGTGAGTATTTAGTCGAATATGGCGTTTTGCATGTTGCTTTTTTTCACATCTCGCCTTTAGCTTGCTGCAGTGAGATGCTCACAGCATACAATAAGGGAACACAGACAGGCTGTTCATGACGTCACCAAATTTACACGATTTTTTTGGCCTCAAAGACAAAAAAGTTCTCATTACCGGGGCTGGAGGCGGTATTGGCCAGGCGCTCGTTGCGGCCTTTCAGTCAGCGGGAGCGCATGTCTCCGGCGCGGACGAGCAACTGCGTTTCATGGTGGATCTGCCGCTCGTGCATCGGCTAGTTTTCGATCTCGGCAATGGCGCTGAAAGCTCCAGAGCAATCAGCGATTTCATCGCAAGCCATGGCGCACCGGATGTACTGATCAACAATGCTGGCTATACGCGCGGCGAAACACTCGATCAGGTCGACGGCGAGGTATGGGAGCGCGAGATCGCAATCAATCTTAATGGCGCATTCCATGTGACAGCGCCGATTGTCGATGCGATGAGCAAACGGGCGAGTGGAAATGTCGTTTTCATCTCGTCGGTCAATGGCCTCAACCACTTCGGCAATCCCGCCTATTCCGCGGCCAAAGCCGGATTGATTTCGTATGTGAAAGCGCTCGCTGTGGAGCGGGGCCGCTACGGCATCCGTGCCAATGCGATTTGTCCTGGCTCGGTTCGAACGCCCGCCTGGGATCACAGGCTGCAAAAGCAGCCGGAGCTTCTGGCAAAAGTATTGCCGCATTATCCGCTTGGGCGCATGGTGACCCCGGAGGAAGTGGCGCGTGCAGCGCTCTTTCTCGCTTCGTCGGCAGCATCGGGCATCACTGGCACGGCGCTCGCGGTGGATGCGGGTCTGACAGCCGGAAATCTGCGTTTCATCAATGACGTTTTGATCGGAGATAATTGATATGGCCGGACTGCAGATCAAACGGCTCGTCAAATCCTACGGCGCAATGAATATACTGCATGGGATTGATCTTGACGTGCACGACGGCGAATTTCTGGTTCTGATCGGTCCTTCCGGCTGCGGAAAGTCCACACTTTTACGGATGATTGCCGGGCTGGATGACATTTCCTCGGGTGAATTGTGGATTGGCGATCGTCTGTCAAACGGATTGGCACCGCAGCAGCGCAATATCTCCATGGTGTTCCAGAGCTATGCGCTGTTTCCCCATATGACCACCCGCAAAAACATTGGCTTTGGTCCTAAAATACGCCGGGAAACCAGTAGTATGATTGACGCGAAGGTCAACAAAGCGGCAGAGACCCTCAATCTCCACGACTATCTCGATCGCCTGCCGCGTCAGCTGTCCGGAGGGCAACGGCAGCGCGTTGCAATGGGCCGGACAATCGTGCGCGAACCCGATCTTTTCCTCTTCGACGAGCCGCTGTCCAATCTTGATGCCAAATTGCGTGTTCAGATGCGCACGGAACTCAAGGCGCTGCATCAGCAGTTGAAGACCACGATGGTCTATGTCACGCATGACCAGATCGAGGCCATGACCATGGCGGACCGCATCGTCGTCATGAATGGCGGCCGGATCGAACAATCGGGCTCGCCGCTTGAACTTTACGATAAGCCGGTGAACAAATTCGTGGCGGGTTTCCTCGGATCCCCTGCCATGAACTTCATTCCCGGCACGCTCGAACGCGGCGATGGCGCGCCAAGAATGCGGACTCCCGAGGGCTTCACCATACCGGTAGGTAACACAACCGCGCTATCCGGTCAGGAGATCGAAATCGGCATTCGTCCGGAACATTACCGGCTCGCTGACAACAATGAGGGTTTCCCCTATCAAGTCGCCGTTGTCGAACCAACGGGGTCGGAAACGCATCTCTTCGGTACAATTGCAGGCATCGGTGCACGTTGCGTCTTCCGCGATCGAATTGCCCCCGAACCCGGAAGCCAATTGATGCTGACGATCGATCCGGCAAGGGTGCATGTCTTCGACCGCAAAACAGGAACCCGGATCTGACCATTCATGGCATCGCCCCATTTCGACATCGTCGCCCGCTTGAGAGAAATAGCCGAGACTGGCCAGAGATCCGATCAACGGGTTGCGGCGGCGATCCTGTCGGATGCTGATTTCGCTACGCATGCGTCGATCGAAAGGCTGGCGACAAAAGCCGGGGTGAGCGAACCGACCATCACGCGCTTTTGCCGCATGCTTGGTTTTGAAGGAACGCGTGAGTTCAAGGTCAAGCTGGCGCAATCACTGGCGATCGCCGGGCGCTTCATTGTGCCCGTCCCAGCCCAAAGTGTCAGTGGAAACAGCGTCCCTTCGATCATCTCCAGAAGTGCAGTCGATGCCATCGAAACGGTCTGTAATCAGATTCGCCGGGATGATCTGGAGCGGGCGGCCTCCATTATCGCCGAGGCAGGAATGGTACGCGCCTATGGTTCAGGCGGGGCGTCCTCCATGGCGGCAACGGAGCTTGAAAACCGGCTGTTCCGGCTGGGAGTCCTTGCCTCCTCGCATATTGATGGCGAAATGCAGCAGATGACGGCGGCAACCAGTAACAAGGGCACAGTCATTGTGGCCTATTCGCTTTCAGGCGAAATCCAGCCGCTGATCGAGGCTGTCACGATTGCCGGACGATATGGCGCGAAGACCATAGCTCTTACCGCGCCCAATTCTTCACTAGCGTCTGTCGCCCAACTCGTCCTGCCATTCCACATCGAGGAAGGGACGAATGTCTACCGGCCCTCGCCCGCACGCTATGCCTTGCTCGCCTTGACCGATATGCTGGCAATGACCATCGCGACAAAGATCGGCGCCCCCGCGGTGGAGCGGATGCGCCGCATCAAGAACCTGCAGGGCATGCATAAAAGTGATGCGCCCAACCTTCCGCTTGGAGATTAGAAATTGAAACTGTCCGAAATCGATACGCCAGCCGTTCTGATCGATGTTGATCGCGCCGAGGCGAACATGCAGCGCTTCCAGGCCTATGCCGATGAGCACAAGCTGGCGGTGCGCCCGCACATCAAGACACACAAGCTGCCGCGTTTTGCCAAGCGCCAGGTCGAGCTCGGTGCGGTCGGCATCACCTGCCAGAAACTCGGTGAAGCGGAGGTCATGGCCGATGCGGGGCTTACCGATATCTTTCTCCCCTATAATATTATCGGAAAGGCAAAACTCGACAGGCTGGTCGCATTGAACAAACGTATCAAACTTGCCGTTACCGCCGACAGTGAAGTTACCATCCGCGGTCTCGCCCAAACGTTCAACGACGCGTCGAAGCCGCTCACCGTTCTGGTGGAATGCGACACCGGCATGGGACGTTGCGGTGTACAGACGCCCGACGAAGCTGTTGCGCTGGCGAAACTGATCGACGCTGCCGGGGGGCTGATTTTCGCGGGCTTCATGACCTATCCGAAGACCGGTGCGATTGCAGAAAATCAGGCCTTTCTATCGGCTGCCAGGGAAAAGGCCATTGTCGCCGGGCTTGATCCGCGCGTCATTTCCAATGGCGGTTCGCCGGATATGTGGCGGGCACATGAAGTCACAAGCGCCACGGAACATCGTCCCGGCACCTACATCTACATGGATCGCTTTCAGGTGGCTAAGGGCGTGGGAACCTTCGATGACTGTGCGTTGACCGTGCTCGCAACAGTTGTCAGCCGCCCGACGGAAAATCGCGTGATCATCGATGCGGGCTCGAAGGCGCTTACCAGCGATACATTCGGCATGGAGGGGTTTGGACGCATCATCGGCTATCCGGATGCGGTCATTACCTCGCTCAGCGAGGAACATGGCACGATCGATCTTTCGGCCTGTGCGGACAAGCCGCAGATCGGCGATCGGCTTCGCATCATTCCCAATCACGCCTGTGTCGTTTCGAACCTGTTCGATGATGTCGTGCTGATTTCCGGCGACGAAGTGGTCGAGATTGCGCCTGTCGCGGCACGGGGCCGCGTCGATTGAGGGCTTGGTTGCCGCCCCGGGCGGGGCAAGAGACGGTTATTTCAGGCTGTGAGCTCGTTATCGGCTGCGGCGAGCAGGACAGTGTTTTCCGCATAGGCATCCAGAAACTCCTGCTCGGAAGCCGCATTCCCGAACCATGGTCCCATCCCGTAAGTACAGCCGCAATCGATAAGCGGCGCAAGAACCGCGTGATGTTCGATACCCACCGCGAGGCTGAACATATCCAGCTCGGCCGCAAGTCTGCAAACGGACCGCAATATGGTTCGCTCTGGTCCCGGGTGCTCGATATTTCGCTGCAAGGCCGGACGGATAACCAATGTTTCAGATCTGACAGAAGACAATTTGCTCAGGCCAGCGCTGTCGATGGCATAATCCACAGCCAGACGGAAACTCAAATCCCGTAATTTACCGAGTGCTCGCAGAATTTGCGGATCGTCAAGTGCTCCGGCATTTTTCAATATAACGAAAACGACCTCGTCGCCTTCGATTGACCATTCCTTTTGCGGTTCCGTCACGCGTTCGACAAAAAGTGGATCAAACAACTGGACGAGCGAGAGAATAATACAGACCGGCAATTTGTGCTCGGGGTGACGTATCTTGAAGCGATGCAAAAACTCGAACGACCGCGAAATGACGAAGAGGCCGACATCCCGTATGTATCCGTTTTTTTCAAATACAGAAAAGAATTTATTCTGCTTGATGACGCCTAGCTGGGGATGCTGCCAGACAGCTAACGCTTGAACTCCCTCGATCTTTCCCGTCTTCAGCTCGACAATGGGTTGGAACTCTAAACGGAACTCTCCGTTCGCTATCGATCGCGCGATATCGCCACGAAATTCCAGCGTTTCGCGCAAATCGTGAAGGAGTGCCGGATTGTACCAGATCGCCCCTTCGCTCTGGTTTTTTTCCGCGTAGTGTAAAGCTCCATTGGCACGCCGCAGCAGCAAATCAAAACTGTCGGTCTCGTTTTGCCGCAGACTGATCGAGGCCACAATATCGGCTGAGCAATGGACATCATTCTCCTCATGCGGTTCGCGCAATCTTTCGAGCAGTCGTCTCATTTGCTCCTCGTCGAGACCATCTTCCGTCTGACAGAGGCACGCGATCTGGCTTTCACTCATGCAGCCAGCGATGCTACCGGGAAATTCATCTTGGACGTAGGTGACATTCCGCGTCATCATTCGCGCGAGTGCGGCGCTGCCCAGCACACTATTGATATGAGTGTGGTTTTTGATTTTGATCAGGACCAGTTCGACCTGGCCGTGAACACTCCGCATGGAGGCATATTCATTGCTCAATCCCGCATGATTGAGCAAGCCGCTGACTGGATCGTGATAAGCCAGAAATTCAAGCCGATTTTGATTGCGATGAAGCGCAGCGCGCATTTTTTCGATAATTCCGGCCAGCAGCGCGATTTCCTTCACCTGGGTCTTTACATCGATGGCAGCGTCGAGCTTGAGGTTGCTCACTTCGACCACGGCACGCGACAAGCGCTTTACCGGATCTACGACATAGGATGCGGTGAATGCCGCCAAGCCAAGACTGGCAAGCAATCCGCCAAGCAGAAGCAAGGGTGTCTTCCACCCCCGCATTATCGGGTTAGACAATTCAGGTGCAAGCGTGAGCGCCAGCCGCCAGCCCTTGAGGTTTCCTGCGGTCACAGGGACTTCCCTGTAGATAAGGCTGTCGGAGGCGGCGGGACGCACTACCTGGCTGTTCGGCGCTATGACCAATTCGCCATTCTCCACCGAGATTTCTTCACCCGAAATTGTATGGATTGAGAGCTTCGCCAGTGTCTTCCCCGTCATACGCTGCAAGAAAGCCGCAATCGGGTTCAGGTCAACATCAGCAGCAAGCACACCCAGGGGCCTTCCATCAGGATCATCGATGCGAACGACGCGGGTCAGGCTCCACTTATTGTTGTCCCTAGCCAGAGAAGTCCCGGCAGTCATGTTCTTGTAGGGTGCGCTCCAGATTGGTGTCGAGCCAACAATACCACCCTGATACCAACCGCGGGTATGGACATCGTAGTTTGGAATGCTGAACGAAGCACCGGGCGCCATGATATCGAGGCGGGTCTGATCCATCGCCGATGTCTTGGTGGTCCCAAGAAACCATTGATCATTTTTGCCGGTCTTGAAGATACCGAGATAGCGTCCTCCCACTTCGCCAAATCCGATATAGGCGATCTGGGATGGTACCAGACCAGCAAGGTCGCGTTGCTTTGTGACGAAGGAGAACACGCAATCCGCTGTCCTGCACGGAGCATTTTCAATCTTGGCAGCCAGACTGTCGATGAAGATCGCTGCGGGCGACATCAGGTCACCCATTTCATCCGCTAGGTCACGCGCCAGAAACTCGGCAGTCCGCTCGGAGTAAGTCTTGCCGAAAGCGTTCCGTTCGCTTTCAAGTACGAGACCAAAGCCCAGGAATACCAGAAGGAGCAGAGCCACAAGCGGCAAGCCGACCAACGCAACGACCGGAATGCCGAAACCACGCTCAGGCACATTATCGAGATGGTGTTTCGCTTCTTCGTCCATAATATCCATGGAACCGATCCTGAAAATGCATGAAATATCGATACTGAAATCAATTCCCAAGCGGAATGTCTATGCGTGAGGAAGAGGGTCCAATGGGCTAGCAGCCCAAGCGCTGCAATGATCCGTCAATCCCGAATTCTAAATTAATCAATCCGCTCAGTTTGTTATCGAAATGGCATGCAATAATTTCAAATACTTTGTCGTGGCATATTTGTTGCATGGAAAGTTGACGTACAACACACTAAATCCGACATTGGCAGCCCGTTATGCGTAGTTCCCACAACGCAGAATTGCAAGAACCATTCTGCAAAGGGTACCGGCTGCCAATGTTTCCAAGCTGATACCCGCAAACAGCCGACTTGTCAAAACTGAAATATTAGAATATTTATATTTCAAAATATCTTCCGGGAGGAGATAAGGTTGAATCCGCACGAGCAATCTTCGAACACCGCCGTCGTACATTGCGAGCGATGTACATATCCGGCGTTGAGGCCGATCTAATGAGTAATAGCAAGCCCGCCGGCGGCGAAAAGCGACGTGACCGTGTGCACCCGCTGTCCTCGTCGCAAACTGCCTATGTGCAGCAGCGCGCCGCGACGCCCCGCGCGGCGACCCACATTTACAAGGAACTGCTCGAAGATATCATTTCACTCCGTCGCAAGCCGATGGAACCGATCCTTGAAAAGGAAATCGCTGCGCATTTCGGTGTCAGCCGCACGCCCGTCCATCAGGCGGTGCTACGCCTTGCCGATGACGGTCTCATCGACATTTTTCCGCAATCCGGCACATTTGTAGCGCGTATCCCGCGCCGTGCCCTCTATGAAGCTATTCTCATTCGAAAATCTCTGGAAGAGACAACGGTCAAGCTCGCAGCTCAACAAGCCCAGCCAGCAGATATTGTCCATCTTCAGAGGACAATCACCGATTTGATAGCGGCGGAAGCGGCCTCGGACAATGAGCGCTTTCATTTGGCAGACAACGATTTCCACTTGCATATAAATGCCATCGCAGGTTTTCCCGGCATCTGGAATGTGATCCAGCAGGTCAAGGTGCAGATCGACCGGTACCGGCACCTGACTCTGCCTCTTCGCGGTCGCCTCACCCGCGTCATCGTCGAGCACGAAGCAATCCTTGATGGCATACGCAAGCATGATGCCGCGCACGCCGCCGAGGCGATGGGCATTCACCTCGGTCAGATGCTGAACGAAGTAAAAGATACGCCCAACATGGATCCCACTTACTTCATCGACGAATAGAGCTGCAACCATTAATTAGCCGGCAAACAGACAGGCAAAAGGTTTTGAAATGAAGATTGAAGTCAGACAGGTTTCCCATCCCGACGCGATCCGCGGCTTTGGCACTGAGGAATTGCGCCGTCACTTCCTGATCGAGAGCATCTTCGAGACCGATGAAATTGTTCTCACCTACAGCCATATCGATCGGCTCATCATCGGCGGAGCTGTGCCTGCTACCAAGCCGTTGACGCTGAGCGCGCCGGCAGCTGTTGGCCAGGAGTTCTTTCTTGCCCAACGCGAACTCGGCGTGATCAATATTGGCGGCAAAGGGCGCATTTCGCTCGATGGCATTACCCATGAGCTCGACAAACGCGACTGCCTCTACATCGGCAAGGGCGTTGTGAATGTCGTTTTCGAGAGTACCGACGCATCGGACGCGGCGAAATTCTATCTTCTGTCGACACCGGCGCACGCGGACTATCCCAGCGTACTCATCAAGCCTGGACAGGCAAACCAGCTCAAAGTCGGCGACCAGCTGACAGCCAACAAGCGCACGATTTTCCAGTACATCCATCCGGATGTCTGCGACAGCTGTCAGCTCGTCATGGGTCTTACCCAGCTCGAACCCGGCAATATGTGGAACACCATGCCCTGTCATACGCACGACCGGAGGTCGGAAGCCTATCTCTACTTCGACCTCACGAGCGACAACCGCGTCTTCCACATGATGGGCGAGCCAACCGAAACGCGGCATCTCATTGTCGCCAATGAACAGGCAATCCTCTCACCCGGCTGGTCTATCCACTCGGGGGTCGGTACCGCCAACTATGCCTTCATCTGGGCGATGGGCGGCGACAACAAGAGCTTCACCGACATGGACCACGTTCCCATGAGCGTACTGCGATGAGCTATCCGTTCGATCTGACAGGAAAGGTGGCGATTGTCACCGGCGCCAATACCGGAATAGGCCAAGGTATCGCGATTGCCCTAGCGCAGGCGGGCGCGTCGATTGCAGCAGCCGGCCGCTCTTCCATGGATGAAACGCGTGCTTTGGTGGAAGCTGCCAATGTTCCGTTTGTCGAGATCAAGGCGGATCTTGGCACCATCACACCAGTAGGCGCGATTGTCGAACAAACGGTCGCAGCACTGGGCGGGCTCGATGTTCTCGTCAACAATGCTGGCATCATCCGCCGCAATGATGCGATTGATTTCACCGAGGAAGATTGGGATGCGGTGATGGACACCAATCTTAAGTCGGCTTTCTTCCTCTCGCAGGCCGCCGCTCGCCACATGATCGGGAACGGTCACGGTAAGATCATCAACATCGCCTCGTTGCTTTCCTTTCAGGGCGGCATTCGCATTCCGTCCTATACCGCATCGAAAAGCGGGCTTGCTGGTATCACCCGTCTGCTAGCCTGCGAATGGGCCAGCAAAGGCATCAACGTCAATGCGATCGCACCGGGCTATTTCGTCACAAACAACACCGCCGCTCTGCGCGAAGATCAGGATCGCAGCGCGCAGATACTCGCCCGTATTCCGGCTGGACGCTGGGGCGAGCCCTCGGACATCGGAGGCGCGGCGGTCTTTCTCGCATCCCGCGCCTCGGATTATGTGCACGGCACCGTCCTGCCGGTCGATGGCGGCTGGCTGGCACGATAGCAAGAGGCAACCGCGGTGAACTATCAGTTTGATTTCAGTGCCCTTATCCCCTACTGGCGAAGCTTTCTCGAAGGTGCGCTCACGACTATCGAGATGACCGTCGTTGCCGTAGCGATTGGCTTGGTGATTGGTATTCTGTGCGCGATTGCTCGCCGCAGCAGCTATGCCTGGTTGCGACTTGTCATCGGAATTTACATTGAAATCGTGCGGAATACGCCGTTTATTGTGCAGATATTTTTCATTTTCTTCGGGCTTTCCTCCATTGGCATCACCATGCCGGTGTTCTTCGCGTCTGTCTTCGCAATGGTCATTAATGTCGGGGCCTATACGGCGGAGATCGTTCGCGCCGGCATGGAAGCAGTGCACCCAAGTCAGATCGAAGCAGCCGAGGCGCTCGGTCTTTCGAGGTTCCAGATTTATCGCGACATCATCCTCATGCCGGCGATCGAGCGCGTTTATCCGGCACTGACCAGCCAGTTCATCCTGATGATGCTGTCGACGTCCATCACATCGCAGATTTCGGCGGAAGAACTGACAGGCGTCGCCAATAATATCCAGTCCTACACTTTCCGCTCCTTCGAGACCTATATCGTCATCGCGATCCTTTACCTGGTGATTACGTACTTGTTGCGCATCGGCTTCTATCTGGTCGCCCTTGGCATTTTCCCGCGCCGCCGTCGGCTCGGCACACCGTTGTGAGGGTCCGATCATGACAGGCGGCTTCACAACCAATCATCTCATCTATCTTCTCAACGGTCTCCTCTGGACGGTCGTCCTTTCGGCTTTGGCATTTGTGCTTGGCGGCATTGCTGGCTTCTTTGTCATGCTCGCCCGTACATCGACCATGCGTTGGTTGCGGCGGCTCGCACTGGTCTATGTCCAGTTCATCCAGGGTACGCCCCTGCTGATCCTGATGTTCGTGATCTATTTTGGCCTCGGTGTTGTCGGCGTTGAAGTTCCGCCACTGGCAGCAGCCGGTATCGGCATGATGATCTATTCCAGCGCCTATCTTGGCGAAATCTGGCGCGGCTGCGTCGAATCCGTACCGCGCACGCAATTCGAAGCGGCAGAATGCCTTGCGCTCACAAGGTGGCAAACGCTGACAGACGTGATCCTGCCGCAGGCAATGCGCATCGCGACGCCGCCGACCGTGGGCTTCATGGTCCAGTTGATCAAAAATACATCGCTTGCGTCTGTGGTTGGCTTTGTCGAGCTGACCCGTGCAGCGCAGGTCATCAACAATTCGCTTTTCCAGCCGTTTCTCGTCTTCGGTATCGCGGCCGCTTTCTATTTCTGCGTCTGCTACCCGCTTTCGGTCTGGAGCCGTTCGCTTGAGAGGAAATTGAATGTCGGCCGCCGTTAAACTGAACGAAGTCATCAAGCGTTTCGGCAATATCGAGGTCTTGAAAGGCGTTTCCTTCGATGTTGCTCCAGGTGAAGTTGTCGCGCTGATCGGCCAGTCCGGATCGGGCAAGAGCACAGCGCTACGCTGCATCAACCGTTTGGAAACGATTCAGGGCGGCTCGATCGAAGTCTGCGGTCACCACGTGGAATCCCTTCAGCTCAATATCCGGACACTACGCCAGGACGTTGGCATGGTCTTCCAGAGCTACAATCTGTTCCCGCACATGAATGTCGCCGAAAACATCATGCTTGCACTTCGCCGCGTCAAGAATGTTTCCCGCAGCGAGGCCATGGAGACCGCAAAGGCAGTCCTTGCCAAAGTCGGGCTCCTGCAGAAGATCGATGCCTATCCGGAACAATTGTCCGGAGGGCAACAACAGCGGGTGGCGATCGCCCGCTCGCTCGCCATGCAGCCAAAGGTGATGCTGTTCGACGAAGTGACATCCGCGCTCGATCCGCAACTGACAGGCGAAGTACTGCGCGTCATGGAAGATCTCGCCAAGGGCGGCATGACCATGATCGTGGTTACCCACGAAATGGCCTTTGCCCGCAAAGTCGCAAACCGCGTCATCTACATGAATACCGGCCGTGTCTGGGAGACCGGTACGGGGGACATGCTAATGCGACCCGAAACCCAGGAGCTGAAGGACTTTCTGGCGAACGATCTTTGACACCAAATCAATCTTAAACAAGGGAGAGAGACAATGAAGATAATGATGAAATTTGCGGTGGCGACGACCGCAGCGCTGATGGTGCTGGCCTCGGCAGCGCAAGCGGACGTTCTTGAAAACATAAAGAAATCCGGCAAAGTGCGCATCGCAGTCGCCATGGGCAGCCCGGAATATTCATTCGTCGACGGGGAGATGACTGCGACGGGCTCGGACGTCGAAACTGCGCGGCTCATAGCCAAGGATCTTGGCGCGAAGCTCGAACTCGTAGAAATCACCAATGCCGCCCGTGTTCCAACCGTTCAGACCGGCAAGGCCGATCTCCTCGTATCGGCGCTCGGTATCACCGAAGAGCGCAAGAAGGCCATCGACTACTCAGTTCCCTATGCAACGCTGAGCATCATCGTGGCCGCACCGAAGGACGTCGATATCAAAAGTTACGCCGACCTTGCCGGCAAGCGCATCGGCGTAACCCGCGCCACGACGAACGACATGGACATCACCAAGAATGCCCCCGGTGCCCAGATCGTGCGCTTCGAGGACGATGCGACACTGATTACCGCCGCGGTTACCGGGCAGGTTGACATCATTTCAAGCCAATCGGCGGTTCTCGGCGGGATCAATGCCAAGCGGACAGCCAAGCCCCTGGAACTCAAATTCACACAGGCCGAGACCAATCTCGGAATCGCCATCCCGAAGGGTGAAAAGCCACTGCAGGAATGGCTCAACGGCTGGGTGAAGACCAACTTCGCCAATGGCACGCTGCGCGATCTTTTCCGCAAGTTCCACAATCGCGATCTGCCAGACAATCTGACGTCGCGCTGATCGCAATCGCGTGACCCAATAAACGTGTGGGGGTGCGTCGGCACCCTTTTCCATGCGGCGGAAGCCTTACGCACGGCCGTCTCCCCGTAACGCCTTGATCACTGGTAGCACCGAATACTGGCCAATTTCAGCGCGGTCTGTCAGCGCCCGCAGATAGCCGCCGGGCGAACGGATTTCACCGATACGTTCAAGAATGGCAGCGATTGTGATCGAGGCGTTGATCTCGCCCATGGCTTCGCGCGCCCTTTCCCATGCATCGGGGGATACACCGAGCATTGAGCGGACCAGTCCCGCCGTCTGCATCAGGTCACGCCAGTCCTCGATACCGTCGCGGGCATAATCGGCGATCTGCGGACAGGCGCTCAACACAGCCTTCAACGGCATCGGAACCGATTTTGTTTCAAGTTGCGGCCAATCATCGACCGCCCCGCCCTCACCGTGTTTTTTAATTCGCCGCGCCGTTTCCAACCGCTTTCGTATCTTGTTCAACGCGACTATTCGTCCGGGCTCGTTATTTTCAGTCTGTAGCTCAGCGGATTGCTTCTGGCCTTTTTCTGTGGCTCTTTCAAAGTGGTAGTCTATATTTGAATTCTGTATATGCTGCTCAAAAGAAGAGTCACTGACGCTCATTTCTTTATCTGACAGGGATTCCAGATAGGTTTTTTCAACCCTCACTCTCAAGCTCGCAAGGGCATCACACCGCACGCGAAGCATCTCCAACGGCAGATGCCGGCTTACTCGTCCTGAGAGCGCGGCCAACTCATCCGCGTAGGTTTCCCAATCACCCGAACGCTCCTCGCCTAAACCAGCATCAATCGTCTTTGAAACATCGCGCAGATGGATGGTGATCTCGCTGCGCACGCGGTGGATTGCCCGTGCCAAATCGCGTGCCTGCACCGCATGGACCTCGATCTCGTCAGCTCTCAAGGCCAGCGGCGAAAGGTCGAAGCCAAAGGCACGCTCGATGTCGCCGGATTCGCCGCGACGCGCGTAGCGCTTGCCATTGGGACTATCGCGGCGAATGATCAACCCGGTCTCGACGAGAGCCGCCAGGTGCCTGCGTATCGTCGCCGAAGACATGCCGCGGGTGCGCATGGAAAGCTCAGCGTTGGAAGGAAAGACAATAAGTGGTGTGCTGCCGTCGAGCAGCGTTTCCGGATAGAAGCTCAACAGCGCTTCCAGAACGGCAATCGTGCGATCGGAAAGGAAAAACGCAGTACGCGCCTCCGTCAATGACCGCAAAAGCGCCCACTTTTCCGGGTGATTTCTGTCGGTACCCGCCAGTTTTTTACGGGCGCGCGCCGTCTTTTCTTGCACGGCAAACATGGCGTGCGACAGCGAACGACCGCCAAACGGCGTCGTTGCAAAACGATCGGTCATGGTCCTTTACCTCAAGTTGAGGCAATGAAAAGGCATGCCGGAACGCGTCCGACTCTTGACAAGTCTGAGTGGAAGTGATTCTCTCGAATTGCTACATTGAAGAGGGCTTCCGGGGCGGTAACGTTCTGGGGGCCTTTTTTCTTGCCGTTGTTCCTTCTCTTTGTCCTTTGGTTTAACGCTTACACAAAACTAAGGGAGCCGATGGTCTCAGCCCGGCTTTTCGCTCTTGTAGCGGTTCAAAAGCCTATCGAGTTCACCAGCTACAAACTCGGCAAACCCACTCGGCACATGCTCGGCAAAGGTGAGAACTCGCTTTCCTCCGTCGAAATGCAATTCAGCAATTGAGCTACCTTTGTCGCTGCTGCTTTGCTGGATAGTGTCCGGTGGTGCATTTCGTGCAGGGGCTGCAACGGGCTCAACCTGTTTCAGCAAACGTTCAAAAACCCGGTTGAAGCGCGAATTGCTGTCAGCAGCCTTGAATACATCAAGTGCGATCTCATCCAATGCGCTTCGACGCGCGCTGTCCGATTTAAGCAACTCAGCAAACCTGACCCAGCGTGGCCGGCCGATTTTCGGTGCCGGGCCGATGGCACGCACAATCGGCACCGGTACGGCTGCCGCGACCTGCAGAAACCGCGTCATCTCGGCCTTGTCCAGGGATAACGCATCTTGCACCAGGCCGCGCTCGAAGCCCCGCTCGACGAGATTGTGGGCGAAGAAAGCGCGTTCGATAAAAGAAAGATCCCGCCGCTCGGTGTTTTCCTTGCCCTGCGCCAGAACAAGCTGCACATCGGTCAGATTGCGGACTATAGCCTGGACGGGCTTGGCTATACGGGCAGCGGCGCGCAGGCGGCGATGGCCGTAAGCTGTCTGGTAATAGCCCTGCTTTTCCGGATGCGGCCGAACGAGGATTGGAACCTGCTGGCCATTCTGCCGAATACTCTCGACCAGTTCCTCGAAGCTCTCGTCTGATCCTGAATCGTGACTGAGCCGATCTTCGATAAATGAACTCTCGACCAGCGCCGGATCGAGATCAACCACCCGCTCGCTGCCCTCGAAGCTCTCCTTCAGCCGCCGCGCATCCTCGATCTCCCGCGAGATGCCGCCCAGCGACAGCCCCATCGCCTTGATCGCGCCTGAAGCGGCACGCGGCTTCAGCGGCTCGACCGAAGCGCTCTGCCGCGTTGGGGCCAACTCGGCTGGCTTCTGCTCGGGCGTCGGGATTGTCTCTACTGTCTCGAACAGCGCCTTGAGCTGATCCCTGCGATTCTTGTCGGCCATCATCGCGCCCTCACCCCGGTCTGTTCCAGGCCTTGAAGATCAGGCCCTGGATCTCAGAGTTGACGGAAGTCAGCGATTCAAACGCGCGGTCATATGTGGCGCGGGTGAAGCTGTCGCGGGAAACCTCATAAAGCGTCTGCTTGGTCAGGCCCGCATCGGAGAAAGCAGTGGATTTGACCACCGAGTTCGTCAGCACGCGCTCGCCGAACAACGATCGCAGGAAACCGGCGATCTGCTGCTGAGGTGCATCATTGGGTTCAAAGCGCGTAATGAGATAACGCATGAAGTCGAAATTGAGTTCGCCGCCCGCTTCGCGAACAACGGCGAGAAGATCTGCCGTCATGAACAGGAACTGGCTCATGGACGCGACGTCGAGCATCTGCGGGTGGACTGTCACCAGAACCGATGTTGCTGCACAGAGCGCCGAAAGTGTCAGGAACCCGAGCTGCGGGGGGCAGTCGATAACGACGACATCATAGTCATCCGAAACCGTATCCAGCGCTGCCTGAACACGCGCGAAGAACAATTGCTGCTCGACACTCTGTTGCGTGCCATGCTGCCGGTCCGCCAGCATTTGCGGGGTCGTGTGTTCGAACTCCTGCAGTTCGAGATTGCCGGGGATGAGATCGAGACCATCGAAATAGGTCTTGCAGATGATGTCACGCAGCAGCCGGCGTTCGCCATCATAGCGGATTGCACCGTAGAGCGTGTCATTGCCGGTGAGGTCCAGTTCCGGTTGATAACCGAAGAGTGCCGACATCGATGCCTGCGGATCGAGATCGACAGCGAGCACCCGAAAGCCCGCCATGGCCAGATGTTGCGCCAGATGCGCACTTGTCGTCGTCTTGCCGGAGCCACCCTTGAAATTGGTGACTGCAATGACCTGCATGTGCTCATTGGCGCTGGGGTCGCGATGCGGCAAATAGGTTTTCGCCTTGGTGCCGCCGGCCTCCGCCAGATGCCGGCGCAGCGCATTGATCTCGGCAAGCGTATAAAGCCTGCGGCCGCCGCTTCCGGTTTCCGGCTGCGGCCCCTCGCCCGCAATGGAAAGCTGCCGCAGATAACCGTCGGACACGCCAATCAGCTTCGCAGCCTCGCCACTGGTGAATTTGCGCAAGGTCTTTTGGGCAGTCGGAGGGAATAGCCGGTTGCGCATAGCCTGCAATTGCGCCGACAGCATTTCCGCATCCGCCGCTATCGCCCGATCAGCCGGCAAGGCAACAGACAGGGATGGAGCGCCTTGTAACTGGGCGTCAACAGTCCGGTTTGTCTGTGCCGTATTCATTAAAGTCACGTGTTGATCCTGTGCGCCTGTTTAATCGACTGCCTGACCGCGCACGGGGATGATGCGCCGATTCGACAGAAAAACCAAAAGGGTAACGCTGGACAACAATTTAACGCTGCAGCTCGATACTAACACCGCAAAATCTGTGTAACGCTTATTTGGCCTGTTACCCTCAAAAACCGTAACCAAACTGAGGGAAGGACCGAGTCGCGTCAAGAACTTTATAGTTAACGCAAATTAACCATTTTGGAGGCAAGCTGTGGCAAGTCTTACCACTTCTTCTTTTTGCGTTTCTGATCAGCTGGCTTGGCCTCAAAGAGATCGGTATCGGACGATTGTTCCATCGATCCGCCATCAGTGGAACTTGAGGCGAGTGGTTCCGTCGACTTCGCTTCGATTTGGGATTTGGCCTTATCGCCCGTAGCGGACTTCGGACTGGTATCTTTCAATGCGAATTTGATCGCCATTACAAACTGCTTTCTGATGTAAAAATCACGTGGATTATCGAAAGCGAATTCGTAGCACGGAATCTCCAACTATTACGCATGAATTCTGGCAGTTCGTCCTGCTGATTTTTGATCGCTCGGCGATCCTTGGCACGCTACAACGATTAAACTGGAGCAAATAGATCAGAAAAATACACCTCCATGGCGTAAGTCGCCAATCGGAAGCGGTCGAAAGTCTGGTACGACTTAGAGGGGGATGAGGTTGGATTGAAATAGGCGAACCGGAGCCGCAAAAGTAGCGACTTGTTAACCTTGGCTTTCTATTCAAATAAGAGGCCCGTTAGGTAATTTCACATCGTTCCGCTTGCAGGCATCATGCGTATCCCCAGAACAAATTTTCCAATAAAAGCAGATGAATATGAGTTTGAGAGCCAAACCGGGGAAGAATTGATTCGCCCGCTGGTTCCATTGGCGCGCCCTGTAGACCTCGCCAATGCAAATTCGACCGCTCTTTATGAGAGCGTCGTGGTCAAACGCCCAACCACTCCGCCCGGGTCGCAGAGGCCGGTGCCCGTGACGAAGCCCGCACCGGCACAGAGTTGGGGTAAATTTGATGCGGATGCGTCCTCCGCCCCGATCTCCAAGCGTATGTTCTCGCTGTCCGAAAATGTCCGTTTCACCCGGACACCCGACAGCGAGCTCCTGAAAAGCAAAGACCCGGCACCGAACGAAGCAGCAGGAGCGCCGAAGGCGGCAATGGATGAAAAACGTTCGGCCGCTGGAAATTCGCTGACGAAACCGGATGCAACCATCACACCCCGTCGCGTTCGCGACCTCGCGCCGGAAGGTTCTCTCCTCTTCGGCCAAGCGATACCGGCCGACCCTCTCGCGGTTGCCGTCCCGCACGCCCCGGCTCTTGCCAAGGTCGTCACGGAAACAAAAGCGCCGTCGTCCAACGACTCGCCATTGGCTTATGTGTCGGATTATGCGTTCTTTGAATCTGCGGACTTTATTGGAGGGATTGCGCCAGTTGCAGCTGCTACCCCTGTCAAGCCAATGCCAAGGTTCAGCCCCGACGAGATCACCGCCCGGTTTCGCGTGGTTGAGTACAACAAGCCCCGACCCCTTGGCGAAGCGCCCAAGTCGCAGCTGGCGTCGCCGCCGCTCGACCCAGCGCCCATTGAACACCATCAGCCTGAAAAGCCATCGCCAGAACAGCGACTGGAGAGGGTTGACATTGTTGACGTGGGTTCGAACGCAATTCCCGAACCTGTTTCCGCCGTCACTCCTCAGCGCACCATCACACGGCGCCGAGACATTGCACCGGTTCAGTCCCCGCTCCCTCCACGGCAGATTGCGGTCGCGGGTCCCGTCGAACCACGCATTTTTCCGATCCAGCACGGCACTTACGAAAAACCTCCCATAACCCTGCTGCAGGAAGCGGTCACGCATGATGCCGTCACCATTTCGCAGGAAACGCTCGAGCAGAACGCCGGGCTTCTCGAAAGCGTGCTGGAAGACTTCGGCATTCGCGGCGAGATCATCCATGTGCGACCGGGCCCTGTCGTGACACTCTATGAATTCGAACCGGCGCCAGGCGTGAAGTCCTCGCGTGTCATCGGTCTTGCCGACGACATCGCCCGCTCCATGTCTGCGCTGTCTGCACGTGTTGCGGTTGTTCCCGGGCGCAACGTCATCGGCATTGAATTGCCCAATGCAATGCGAGAAACCGTCTATCTGCGCGAGATGGTTGCATCGGACAATTTCGACAAGACCAGGTTCAAACTCGCGCTTTGCCTCGGCAAGACCATTGGCGGTGAGCCTGTGATCGCGGAACTCGCCAAGATGCCGCATCTGCTCGTCGCCGGTACGACCGGTTCCGGCAAGTCGGTCGCCATCAACACCATGATCCTGTCGCTGCTCTACCGGCTCACACCGGATGAGTGCCGCCTGATCATGGTCGATCCGAAAATGCTTGAACTGTCCATCTATGACGGCATCCCGCATCTTCTGACGCCGGTCGTCACCGATCCGAAGAAGGCCGTCATGGCGCTCAAATGGGCCGTGCGCGAGATGGAAGACCGTTACCGGAAAATGTCCAAGCTCGGCGTGCGCAATATCGATGGTTTCAACGCCCGCGTTACCAGCGCAAAGGAAAAGGGCGAGACGGTGATGTGTACCGTGCAGACCGGCTTCGACAAAGGAACCGGCGAGGCTCAATATCAGCAAGAGGCCATGGACCTGACGCCGATGCCGTATATCGTCATCATCGTCGACGAGATGGCCGACTTGATGATGGTGGCAGGCAAGGACATCGAAGGCGCGATCCAGCGTCTCGCCCAGATGGCCCGCGCCGCCGGCATTCATTTGATCATGGCAACGCAACGTCCGTCTGTCGACGTGATAACGGGTACGATCAAGGCGAATTTCCCCACGCGTATCTCGTTTCAAGTGACGTCCAAGATCGATAGCCGCACCATTCTTGGTGAACAGGGTGCCGAGCAACTGCTCGGCCAGGGCGACATGCTGCATATGGTCGGCGGTGGCCGCATCGCGCGCGTCCACGGGCCCTTCGTTTCAGACGAAGAAGTTGAAAAGATCGTTGCGCATCTGAAAGCGCAAGGCCAACCGGATTATCTTGATACTGTCACTGCTGACGAAAGTGATGAGGAAGACGCAGACGGCGACGACAGCGCGGTCTTCGACAAAGGCGGCGTTGCCGCCGAAGACGGCAACGAGCTTTATGATCAGGCGGTGAAAGTCATGCTGCGCGACAAGAAATGCTCGACATCATATATCCAGCGACGCCTGCAGATTGGCTATAACCGCGCCGCTTCGCTGGTGGAGCGCATGGAAAAGGAAGGGCTCGTTGGTCCCGCCAATCATGTCGGCAAGCGCGAAATCCTGAACGACAACAGGGACTCTAACTAAGGCGCGTCTCGGGTATTTGATACTATTGTCGTAGAGCGGCCTTTATGGGCTTCAACGGCGAACATCTGATCTTGATATACTCATTGGGCGAGCGTCCGACGATGGCTGTGCGTGCTACAAAAGCCTGGCCTTGCAGCCCGCACATCATCGCATTGCTGGTCTGCGGCCCGACAATTACATCCAGTGCCGTGTTGGACTGGCAGTCGACCGGCGATAAGCTGGTTGAGCAGATTAATATTACAACCTGGAGCATGCTGGCATCCCCTTGTGAACAGTTGCTCCTCCCGATTCTTACAAGGTACGCGATTTTTGCTGCAATGCAACCAATTTGCTGCGTTGCAGCATAATTAGATGACAGGTGGGGGTTACAAACCTTCGGCTGCAATTGGCCGATCGGTTCCGAAAGTTACTGTTCCAAGCCGTTAAGCTCATTGCGCTTGATGAGCTCTTCCCGGATCAGCTTCTTGGCAATTTTGCCATAGGCGGATTTCGGCATCTCCGGCCAGAAGACAAGCCGTTTCGGTAGTTTGTAGCGAGCCATCTTGTCGCCAAGCCAAGCGATGATCTCCTCAGCCTCCGGCGTGCTGCCGGGGCGAGCAACGCAGACCGCGAGCCCGACCTCGCCCCATACCGGATCCGAAATACCCAGCACTGCGACTTCGCTGATATCCGGATGTGTCAATATCTTCTCCTCGATCTCGCGCGGATAGATATTGGAGCCGCCGGAAATATACATGTCCGAGGCTCTTCCGGTGATGAAGAGAAACCCAGCCTCGTCCATGTGTCCAAGATCGCCGGTGCGGAACCAGCCATTGCGGAAGGCTTTCGCATTAGCCTCCGGATTATTGTAGTAGCCGGCGAAAACTGCGGGACCGATCACGCAAATCTCGCCGGTTATGCCCGGCGACACCTCATTGCCGTCATCATTCTGGATCGATATCTGCATTCCAATGCGCGCGTAACCGCAAGTGCCGGATCGGGTATCGGCGGTATCTTCCAAATGATGCTCGGCGGCAGGCAGCACGGTGATATTGCCGGTCACCTCACCCAGCCCGAAATATTGCACGATAACTGGCCCCAATGTCTTCAGGGCATGGATCTGGTCGGTCCGGTACATGGGCGCACCCGCATAGATCACATAACGCAATGACGAGTGGTCCCGTTCCTGTACGGCAGGGTGTTCGGTCAGCATTTTGAGGATAGTCGGCACAGTGAACATGTTGCTCACACGCCATTTTTCGAGGAGCCGCCAGGCTTCGGCAATATCCAACTTTTCTGTCGGCAGCAGGACGGTTTTCGCGCCTCTGGCTACCTGCGTCAGCTGGTGGATACCTGCTCCGTGAGATAGCGGCGCGACCACGAGCGATGCGTCATGACGCGTCGTGCCCGGCATCAAGTCGCATAGATGATTGGTTATGACGAATGCCATCTGGCCATGGGCGAGGACTGCAGCCTTTGGCCGCCCCGTTGTGCCGGAGGTGAAAAAGAACCAGCACGGATCATCATGATCGACAGCGGTAGTTGCAACCGTTTCGCCATCGAAACGATCTATAATGTCGTCGTAATCCTCAGCAAAATCGGCTTTTCCGATTGCAATGACAAATTTCAGTTCGGCACACGCTTGGCGGCAGGCCTCGACATGCTTTGGGAACGAATGCCCGCAGACCATACCTTTCGCACCACTGGCAGCAGCGAGATAGGCGACCTCGTCAGGTGTCTGCCTGAAATTGGTCGGAACCCACACCGCTCCCAGCTGAAAGCAGGCGAACATGGATTCGAACATCTGGTTGCAATTTTGCGACTGAATGAGAATTCGGTCGCCTTTGACCACGCCAAATTCCTTATGCAACGCTGCAGCCATGGCATTGACCCGCCGCTGCAGTTGCGCCCAGTTCCATGTTTTTTCCCCCCAGACAAATGCAATCTCGTTCGGGAAGCGGCGTGCCGATTGGGCGAGAAAGCCGTAAAGGTTCATCACCCGTTTCGACATGGGTTCGACTACCAATCCATGTTTCGCAGTCATATCGACACCTTCGAAGCGTGTGGCGGCTTTGGCCGATCATTCGGGGGCTGGAGATGCGCCAGCCGGGCTTCGATTTTCCTGGTCTCACTTCGCATCAAGGCTGCCAGTTCCGTTTGACGTGCAGGCTGCATGCGGCTGTCGATAGCGGCAATGCTAAGGGCGCCAGCTGGCCGCCCATCCGGATATCGAATGGCCAGACCGATGCCCCAGGAATTGGTAAGAATAAGCCCGGGATTGAGGGCAAAGCCGTTTTCCCGTGCCGCTGCAATATCAGCGCGGATACGGTCAGGGTAAAGATTTGGATATTCTGCCAGGAGCGCGGCTTCATTCACACCTAGAATGCCTTCAATCTCGTCGTCGGACATCGCTGCCAAGATCGCCAGAGATCCCGCGCCCACCCCCAAGGGATGGCGATAGCCGGCCTGCAGCGCATGAGTACGGATTGGGTAAGTGCCCTCCTCGCGATGTAGACAGACCGAGTAGCTATCGCGCTGGATGGAAAGAAAGCTGGTGTCCTGCGTTTTCGCCGACAGAAAACCAAGACTATCCCGGGAGATTTGCAGCAGGCCGTAACGCCGCGTCGCAAGGGTTCCAAGTACGTAGGCTTCCTGACCGAGATAGTATCGCCGGGTCAAAGTGTCCTGTTCCAGCAGACCAGAGCGTATGAGTGCCAAAAGAAGACGCCGCGCCGTCGGTTTGTTCAGTCCGCTTTGTTCTACGATATCGGTCAGCGTGCTGCCGTCATCACCGGAATAGCTCACAAGACTCAAAAGCCCGAGCGCCCTGTCGACGCTTTGCGAACCATTGAGTCCGGTCATCGGCCTGACCTGTCGCTCCATCCCTGATTCCTCGTTTGATCCATATTGTGGAACATTTTGTTCGTCTATGGAACTATGCCACAATTCGACAGCATATGAACCGAATTCGAGAGGAGTTCAGATCTATATCATGGGATACATCCTTCGATGGCTTTCGGCGGTGGCCGGTGTCTGAACGCTTTCTGCGACAACCTGGACTAGCGCGTTCAGAACGCTTCGAGAGCTTTGAGGGCGTCCGCCGCCGCTTTGAATTCACACTCGAACCTGGCTTAAGCATCAACGAGGCCATTGCCAGACCACTTCGGGCAGCCGGCATCACGGCGGCCTCGCTTGTTCTCGACGGTGGCACATTTGCGCCATTCCACTACCTCATGCCGGCGCTATCGACCGACGGACATCACGCGGCTTGGTATAGCGACGTGTTTTCACCTGCTGGCGAAACGCAACTTGAGAACGGTAATGTTACCTTTGGCGAGCGTGACGACGCCCCCTTTATCCATTGCCATGCCATCTGGACCGAGCGCGATGGCAAGCGCGGCGCTGGGCATGTCCTGCCGCATGAAACGATCATCAGCCAGCCCATTCGCGCTACTGCATGGGGCGTCGAGGAAGTGCGGATGGTGTCGGAGCCTGATGAAGAGACCGCCTTCACGCTGTTTCACCCAGTGGCTTCAGAAAAGACAATTACCGTCAACAATGGTCCGCGCATCGTGATCGCGCGTGTTGGTCCAAATGAGGACATCGTCGGGGCCCTTGAAGCGATCTGCCGGAAACATGACTTCGCCGCAGCAACCTTGCGCGGTGGCGTAGGCAGCCTGATCGGTGCGCGCTATGCCGATGGCTCGAAAGTAGACGACATCGCAACCGAAGTCTTCGTTAAACAAGGCTTCGTGTCGCGCCAGTCAACCGGGACACATGTCGACATCATCATGGTCGATACCAGAGGCAATATCACGCGCGGGCAACTCCTTCGCGGTGAAAACCCGGTCTGCATCACATTCGAGCTTTGCCTGGAAGAGGCCTGAGCAATAGCCGTGGACCACTTCGCTAGCGAAGATTGTGTTCGTCCGGGTAGCTGAGACTCTGCAATTCCCGTGCGTCAACACCGGCTATCCGTCGCAACACGGCGCGAGCCAGTTCACGCCCGGCATGGCGAACATCTTCATTGAACACGATGATCTGCGGACGAAACCATTGCAGGACATCGGTTGATTGCTTCGAGACAAGATCCACATCTTCGCCGATCTTCAATCCTGCCGCCTCGATGCCCGCAACTAGGGCGATTGCCGCGCCGCCACTGCAACAGACGATACCATCCGGACGATTGGATCCCGACATGATCTCCTCCATCCGGTCGCGAATGCGACCAAGCGAGGTATCGACGTCGATCCCGGAGAAGGCAACAGCTGTAGCACCGCCTTCCTCGACGCCACGCGAAAAACCGCGATCGAGATGCCGGTAGTAAGTGACCGCAGGCGAGGGTCCGGCAAGCATGGCGATCTTGCGCCGTCCCTTTGCCAGCAGGCTCTTCACCGATAAATAAGCAAAAGCCTCATTGTCGAAATCGTGGAACGGGTGCTCGATCCCCATCTCGGTCCGGCCATGTGTTGCAAACGGAATGCCATGCTCGGTGAGGTAGCGGACACGGGCATCGTTGGGTTCCGTGCGCGACATGATGATCCCGTCTGCCGAGCCGGTTTCGACGATATAGCGGATCGGCTGCATCGGATCATTTTCGAGCGAATAGGGCGTGACCGTCAGGTGGTAGGGTGTCTGCGACAGCACTTCTGAAATGCCGTAAACCAGATTGGATGTGAGCCCCATGATCGAGGACTGAGCGTTGAGAACGAGACTGATAACATTGGTCTTGCCGGTACGCAGGCGCACGCCGGCACGATTGGGTCGATAGCCAATCTGCTTGGCGATCAACTGCACGCGATTTTTGGTCGCCTGACCGATTTCTGGCGCATCCTTCAAAGCGCGGGAAACAGTGGTCACCCCCAGCCCCGCCATAAAGGCAATCGTCTTCAACGTTGGCCGCTCGCCTTCTAGGGGTTCGGCTGCTTCCACGCCTTGCTTCTGCTCGCTTTCCTTTGTGCTCATTTTCAACCGGCCGATCAAAATCTTCCTTCGATGCGCAAACCATTTCTGTATCGTTACGAAAATTCCGCGTATGAACTAGCTTCCAGCAGAACTCCGCAAATCTTCAGGCCTTAACCTTAGACGATATTTATCTGGATTGGCAATCACATACTATAGTTATAATTGCTTATTGTTATGAATTTAAAGCATTTTTCGATAGTTTGATGTATCACGTTGCTCCAATTCTCAAAAACTTGGCTTTCGCTTATTGCGCTCTGAGACGCTTTGCATTAGCCTACCTGTAACGTTTCAGATTTGGGAGGATACGATGCGTTACCGTACAGTTCTTGCCGTCTTGGCCACGTCCACTTTTCTCGGCGCTGCCGGCTCCGCCGGCGCAGTGGATCTCGAAGTCACACACTGGTGGACCTCAGGTGGCGAAGCCGCAGCGGTCGCCGAGTTCGCCAAGGCCTTCGACGCGACCGGCAATCATTGGGTCGACGGCGCCATTGCCGGTTCAGGCAGCACGGCGCGACCCATCATGATCAGCCGCATCACCGGTGGCGATCCGATGGGCGCCACGCAATTCAACCACGGCCGCCAGGCAGAGGAACTGGTCCAGGCAGGGCTGATGCGCGACCTGACCGACCTCGCCACCAAGGAAAAGTGGACGGAGATCGTACGGCCGAAGAGCCTGCTCGACAGCTGCACGCTCGACGGCAAGATCTATTGCGTGCCGGTCAACATCCATTCCTGGCAGTGGCTGTGGCTTTCCAACAAGGCGTTCGAGACGGCGGGCGTGCCGATCCCCAAGAACTGGGATGAATTCGTTGCCGCCGCGCCGGCGCTTGAGAAGGCCGGCATTGTGCCCTTCGCCCAGGGCGGACAGGCCTGGCAGGTCAACAACACCTTCGCCGTGCTGATGCTCGCGATCGGCGGCAAGGACCTCTTCCAGAAAGTGTATGGCGACAAGGACAAGACAGTCGCAGCCGGATCGGAGGTCGCCAAGGTGTTCAAGGCTGCCGACGACGCGCGTCGCCTGTCAAAGAGCGCCAATGTCCAGGAGTGGAACCAGGCGACCGCCATGGTCATCAATGGCAAGGCTGGCGGCCAGATCATGGGTGACTGGGCGCAGGGCGAATTCCAGCTTGCGGGCAAGGTCGCTGGCACCGACTACACCTGTCTGCCCGGCCTCGGCATGAACCCGACGCTCGCGACGGGCGGCGATGCATTCTACTTCCCGCTCCTGAAGGACGAAGAGAAGACGAAGGCGCAGGAAGTGCTGGCGTCCACCTTGCTTGATCCGAAGACGCAGGTGGCATTCAACCTGAAGAAAGGTTCGCTGCCGGTGCGCGGCGATGTCGATCTCAACACTGCCAATGACTGCATGAAGAAGGGCATCGAAATCCTGGGCAAGGGCGACATTGTCCAGTGGACCGATCAGTTGGTGTCGCAAGATACACAGAAGCAATTCGAAGACCTGTTCTCGGAATTCTTCGCCACCGCAATGACGGTCGAGGACGCGCAGAAGCGCTTCGCCCAAATCGTCGCCACGGCCGACTGAACATAGGCGATCCTTGGTCGGCCCTGCGGGGCCGGTCCGTCTCCCCGTCACATGCAGCACCAGCACCCGGTCCAATGACTCAACAAAAGCGTCCCATTCGTCTCTTGCGCAACTTGAGCGCAAAGATCGCCGCGGTACCGATGATGCTCACGGCGACTTTCGTGTTCGCCGGGGGAAGCCTCTGGACGGTGCTTTACTCCTTCACCAATTCGAAGCTGCTGCCGCGCTTCAGCTTCGTCGGCGTCGAGCAGTATGAGCGGCTGTGGGCCGCACCCCGCTGGAACGTCGCGGTCGAAAACCTCTTCATCTATGGCGCGCTTTCGCTTATTTTCCAGCTGGTCATCGGTTTCCTGCTGGCCGCACTTCTCGACCAGAAAATCCGCTTCGAGGACACGTTCCGAACGATTTTCCTCTACCCTTTCGCGCTTTCCTTCGTGGTCACCGGGCTGGTCTGGCAGTGGATTCTCAATCCCGATTTCGGCGTTCAGTCTGTGGTGCGCAGCCTTGGCTGGACGAGCTTCGAATTCAACCCGCTCTACGATGCCGACATCGTCATTTTCGGCATCCTCATCGCGGCTCTCTGGCAAGGCACGGGGCTGATCATGTGCCTGATGCTTGCCGGCCTGCGCGGGATCGACGAAGACATCTGGAAGGCCTCGCGCGTCGACGGCATTCCAGCCTGGAAAACCTATCTGTTCATCGTCATCCCGATGATGCGGCCGGTGTTCGTCACCACGCTGGTGATCATCGCCTCGGGCATCGTGCGCGTCTATGACCTGGTGGTTGCGCAGACCGGCGGTGGCCCGGGCATCGCGTCGGAAGTGCCGGCGAAATATGTCTACGACTATATGTTCCACGCGCAGAACCTGGGCCAGGGATTCGCCGCCTCGACGATGATGCTACTGTCGGTCGCCATCGTCGTGGTGCCGTGGGCCTATCTCGAATTCGGGAGGCGCCGGCGTGGCTGACGTCGCTGAAGTTTCCAACCCGCGGACCGGGATCGAGCCACGCGGCGCGCGCCCGCGCCACGCTTTCAGCCGGCGTAACATCTTCATCTACGGCACGCTGATTCTGGTCGCCATCTACTACCTCATCCCGCTCTATGTGATGGTCGTGACCTCGCTGAAGGGCATGCCCGAGATCAGGCTCGGCAACATCTTCTCGCCGCCGATGGAGATCACGTTCGAACCATGGGTTAAAGCGTGGTCGAGCGCCTGTACGGGGCTGAATTGCGACGGGCTGTCACGCGGCTTCTGGAACTCGGTGCGTATCACCGTACCCTCGGTCATCCTGTCGATCGCGATCGCCTCGGTGAACGGCTATGCGCTCGCCAATTGGCGCTTCAAGGGGGCCGACAGCTTCTTCACGATCCTCATCGTGGGCGCCTTCATTCCCTATCAGGTGATGATCTATCCGATCGTCATCCTGTTGCGGGAAATCGGCATCTATGGCTCGCTGGCGGGGCTGGTGCTGGTGCATGCGATCTTCGGCATGCCGATCATGACGTTGCTCTTTCGCAACTATTTCGCCTCGGTGCCTGAGGAGTTGTTCAAGGCGGCACGCGTCGACGGCGCCGGCTTCTGGGCAATCTACTTCAAGATCATGCTGCCGATGGCGCTGCCGATCTTTGTCGTGGCGATCATCCTGCAGACGACAGGCATCTGGAACGACTTCCTGTTCGGCGTCGTCTACACGCGGCCCGACACCTATCCAATGACCGTACAGCTTAACAACATCGTCAATTCAGTGCAGGGCGTGAAGGAGTACAACGTCAACATGGCCGCAACCATCCTCACCGGCCTGGTGCCGCTGATCGTCTACTTCGTCTCCGGGCGCCTTTTCGTGCGCGGCATCGCCGCCGGCGCGGTGAAAGGCTAACGATGACAAGCGTTTCGATCAAGGATCTCAGCCTTGAATTCGGCGCCGTGTCGGTGCTGAAGGACCTCAATCTCGACGTCGGCGACGGTGAGTTCCTGGTGCTGCTAGGGCCGTCAGGTTGCGGCAAGTCGACCTTGCTGAACTGCATTGCCGGCCTGCTCGATATCACCGATGGGCAGATCTTCATCAAGGGCAAGAACGTCACCTGGGAAGAGCCGAAGGACCGCGGCATCGGCATGGTGTTCCAGTCCTACGCGCTTTATCCGCAGATGAGCGTGCGCGGCAACCTGACCTTCGGGTTGAAGAACGCCGGCGTGCCGCGAGACGAGATCGCGCGGCGCATCGAGCGCGCGGCCAACATCCTGCAGATCGAGCCGCTGCTGGACCGCAGGCCGGGCCAGCTTTCGGGTGGCCAGCGACAGCGCGTCGCCATCGGACGCGCATTGGTGCGCGATGTCGACGTCTTCCTGTTCGACGAGCCGTTGTCCAATCTCGACGCCAAGCTGCGCTCGGAACTGAGGGTCGAGATCAAGCGGCTGCACCAGCAACTCGCCAATACCATGATCTACGTCACCCACGACCAGATAGAGGCGCTCACGCTTGCCGACCGGATCGCAGTGATGAAGGGCGGCTTGATCCAGCAGCTTGATGAGCCTCTGACGATCTATAACAAGCCGCGCAACCTCTTTGTCGCGAGCTTCATCGGCTCGCCCGCGATGAACTTCCTAAGGGGCGAAATTGCCGAGATTGGCGGATCGACGATCTTTCGGGCAGGCGATCTTGATATTTCGCTTGCGGAGTATCAGGCGCAACAGCCGTTAGCGCCCGGCCATTCCGTCATTTTCGGCTTCCGTCCGGAACACATCGCTATCAGTGACCAACCCGGACCCGCCGGCCGCTCCTGCGAGGCCGTTGTTGATCTGGATGAGCCGATGGGCGCCGACAGCCTCGTTTGGCTGAAGGTCGCGGGCAAGGCGATCTCGGTGCGTGTCGATTCCGGCAGGCGATACCAACCAGGCGAAAAAGTGTTCCTGACTTTCGATCCCACCATTGCCTCGCTCTTCGATGCCGTGACCGAAACCCGCCTTTAGTCTTCCCAAGCAGTATGGAGAAATGAAGTGACCGACTTTTCCTACCAGCTCTACAGCTCCCGCAATTTCCCGCCACTCGGCCAGACGCTCGAAATGTTGAAGCGCAATGGCTATGCGCAGGTCGAAGGCTATGGCGGCGTTTATGCCGATCCTAAAGCAACGAGAGCCGCGCTTGATGCCAATGGGCTGACCATGCCTTCGGGTCATTTCAGCATCGATCTTCTGGAAAAGGAGCAGCAGAAGGTACTCGATATTGCCGGAAAGCTGGGCATGAAGGCTATCTACTGCCCGCATCTGGCGGCCGACCTACGTCCGTCGGATGCTGCCGGCTGGTCGGCTTTCGGCGAGCGGCTGGAAGCGGCGTACGCCACCTACAGCAAGGCAGGGTATATTTTCGGCTGGCACAATCACGACTTCGAGTTCAAGGCACTGCCTGACAACTCCCTCCCCCAGAAGCTGATCTTCGATGCAGCCCCGAGCATATCGTGGGAAGCTGACATTGCGTGGATCATTCGTGGTGGGGGAGATCCTTTTCAATGGATCGAGAGCTACGGCTCGCGCATCAGCGCCGTGCATGTCAAGGACATCGCAGCGCCCGGTCAGAACACGAACGAGGACGGTTGGGCCGATGTAGGTTACGGGACGGTCGACTGGAGGGCCCTGATGACGGCGTTGAGAAACACTTCCGCCCGCTTTTTCATTATGGAGCACGACAATCCCTCGGACGATGAGCGCTTCGCCCGCCGTTCCATCGCCACCGTCAAGACATTCTGAAGAAAGACATAGCTATGGCTAAGACACTTAGCATCGGCATCATCGGTGCTGGCAATATCTCGGCAACCTATCTGCGGCTCGCTCCGCTTTTCAAGGGGATTGAAATCCGCGCGGTCGCCGACATCAACAAAACCGCAGCTACCGCGCGCGCCTCCGAATATGATATCGAAGCGCGTACCATCGACGGACTGCTTTCCAGTGAGGACATCGATCTGGTCGTCAACCTGACCGTCCCGGACGCACATTTCGACGTGTCGAAGCAGATCCTTTCCGCAGGCAAACATCTCTATTCGGAAAAACCGCTGACGCTTTCCCTGAAAGATGGACTCGAATTGCAAAGGCTCGCTACGAAGAAGAAGCTGAAGGCAGGCTGCGCGCCCGACACTTATCTCGGTGGTGCGCACCAGCTGGCGCGTAAATTGGTCGATGACGGCCAGGTCGGGACAATAACCTCCGGCACCGCCCATGTCATGAGCCATGGCATGGAACACTGGCACCCGAATCCAGACTTCTTCTTCCGTCCGGGTGGTGGGCCGATCCTCGATCTTGGCCCTTATTACATTGCCAATCTGATCAACCTCATCGGGCCGATCAGGCGTGTTGCAGCGCTGACCTCGATGGCAACGCCGACCCGTACCATTTCCAGCGAACCACGCAGGGGCGAGACAATAAAGGTGACGACGCCGACGACCATTCAGGCTCTGCTCGAATTCGCAAGCGGTGCGTCGATCACCTTGTCGGCAAGTTGGGATGTCTGGGCTCATCATCATCCCAATATGGAGCTTTACGGCACGGACGGTTCGATTTTCCTACCGGATCCAAATTTCTTTGGTGGTGAGGTCAAACTGGCAAAACCGGGCAAGAAAGCGAAACCAGTCAAAGCCTGGGCACATCCCTTTGGCACTCCAAACCAGAAACATGCAGCGGGGATGATGGCCAATTATCGCACGGCTGGTCTTGCCGATATGGCGGCCGCCATTCTCACGGGTCGCGACATACGCTGCTCGCTCGAGCGGGCTCTGCATGGCGTTGATGTCATGGTTTCAATCCTTCGCTCTGGCGAAGAAAAGAAGTTCATCGACATCAAGACGAGCTGTTCGCGACCCGAGGCTCTGAGCATCAGAGAAGCCAAATCGCTGTTGAAAAAGACCTAAAGCATCGCTCCCAAGCGATTGCGGTCATGGTCAGGGGCCACTATGTTGGCCGCCCGACTATGATTTAGGGAATGCCCGTGACTGTTACAAATACTGCCCGCATCGCTCGCCTCATCGCCGCTGAGATCAACGCAAGACCGGAACAGGCAAATGCCGCAATTGAACTCCTCGATGGCGGCGCAACGGTGCCCTTCATTGCACGCTATCGCAAAGAGGTTACTGGCGGCTTGGATGACACGCAGCTGCGCAATCTCGATGAACGGCTGATTTACCTGCGTGAACTCGATGCTCGCCGGGATACGATCATCGAATCGATCCGCAGCCAGAACAAGCTTACCCCCGAACTCGAAGGCAAGATCGCCCGCGCGGTCACCAAGGCGGAGCTGGAGGACATTTACCTTCCATATAAGCCCAAGCGGCGAACAAAAGCCGAGATCGCCCGCGAACGGGGACTTGGACCGCTGGCGGAAACAATCCTGTCTGACCGGCGTACCATTCCGCTTGAGTTGGCGAAGAATTTCCTCGCCGATGATGTTCCCGATGTAAAGGCCGCGCTTGAAGGCGCCCGGGATATCCTTGTCGAGACCTTTTCGGAAAACGCCGACCTCGTCGGCCGCCTGCGCAATTACATGCGGGATCGCGCCGTCCTCCGCGCCGAAGTGGTCGACGGCAAGCAGGAGGCAGGTGCGAAGTTCTCGGACTACTTCAACCATTTCGAGCGGTGGGCAATTGTGCCGAGCCACCGGGCTCTGGCTATGCTCCGGGGCCGCAACGAAGAGGTGCTGTCGCTCGACCTTGAGGTCGATCCCGAAGACACCGCCGCGATCAAGCCGGTAGAGCGCATGATCGCCGACGCCTATTCGATTCAGGCCAATAGCGGTGCGGCCGATAGCTGGTTGATGGAGGTGGTCCGTTGGACTTGGCGCATTCGGCTGTCACTTAATCTCTCCGTCGATCTTATGACAGCACTGCGCGAACGCGCCGAGGAAGAGGCGATCCACGTCTTCGCCCGTAATTTGAAGGATTTGCTGCTTGCTGCGCCTGCAGGCTCGCGCGCAACCATGGGGCTCGATCCCGGCATCCGTACAGGTGTGAAGGTTGCTGTCATCGATGGCACTGGCAAATTGCTTGATACCACGACCGTGTACCCCTTCCCGCCGCGAAATGATGTCCACGGAACACAGACCGAACTGGCGAAACTCGTCGTCAGGCACAAGATCGAACTGATCGCGATTGGCAATGGCACAGGTAGTCGCGAGACCGAACGTCTCGTCGCCGACATGCTTTCCGACATGCCCTCGCCCAAACCGCTGAAAGTCATTGTCAGTGAAGCTGGAGCTTCGGTCTATTCCGCATCGGCAACAGCCGCAGCAGAATTCCCAGGGCTAGACGTATCGTTGCGTGGGGCAGTTTCGATCGCCCGCCGTTTGCAGGATCCGCTTGCAGAACTCGTCAAGATCGAGCCAAAATCTATCGGCGTCGGCCAGTATCAGCATGATGTCGATCAATACCGCCTCGCCCGCTCGCTTGAGGGCGTGGTGGAAGATGCCGTGAATGCCGTCGGTGTTGATCTCAACACTGCCTCGGCCTCGCTGCTTGCGCGTATTTCCGGTCTTGGTGCTTCTCTTGCGGAAGCGATCATCGCCTACCGCGATGATGTGGGCCCGTTCAAGACACGGCGCGATTTGCTGAAAGTCGCGCGTCTTGGACCACGCGCCTTTGAACAATGCGCAGGCTTCCTGCGCATTCCGGATGGCACCGAACCGCTGGACGCCTCGGCGGTTCATCCCGAAGCATATGGCGTTGCCAAAAAGATCGTCAGCGCCTGCGGCCGCGATGTGCGCTCGCTGATGAATGACAGCAGCGCATTGAAGGCGCTCGATCCTCGTGTTTTCGTCGATGATCGTTTCGGCTTGCCAACAGTACGCGATATCATTGCCGAACTCGAAAAGCCTGGTCGCGATCCCCGCCCGGAATTCAGGACGGCTTCCTTTGCCGATGGGATCGACAACATCAAGGACTTGAAACCGGGAATGCTGTTGGAGGGGACAGTCACGAACGTCGCTGCCTTCGGTGCCTTCGTCGACATCGGCGTGCATCAGGACGGGCTTGTGCACCTCTCGCAGCTGGCCGATCGTTTCGTCAAGGACGCGCATGAGGTGGTCAAGGCAGGTGATGTCGTCAAAGTTCGGGTCGTTGACGTCGATCCGAAGCGTAACCGCATTAGCCTGACCATGCGCAGGGATGGCGGTGGAACCGAAACGCCCCGGGGTCCTCGGCCAACCGACAACACACCCCTGACGCGCACACCAACACCTGGCCAGAAGCCGCAACCGGCAGCGCAAGGTGCATTCGGCGCGGCGCTGGCAGATGCGATGCGCAAGAAGTAGCGTTTTATATCGGCCCACTCCTTGAGCCATCTTGACAGATCGCTGACCGTGCATGACCTTCGAAACTTATGGGAGGGACATTTTGGATATCCGTAAAATAGGCAAGACGCCGCTCGCCGTAACGCAATTCGGGTTTGGCGGTGCGGCGATCGGCGGGCTTTACCGGGAATGTACGCGCGAAGCAGCGATGGAAACGCTGCAGACAGCGTGGGACGCCGGGTTGCGCTATTTCGATACAGCACCGTTTTACGGCTTTGGTCTTTCCGAGCGGAGAACCGGTGATTTTCTGCGTAGCAAGCCTCGGGAAACCTATGTGCTTTCCACAAAGGTCGGCCGCCTGTTGCGGCCCGTTCCGGAGGATCAGGTCCCGGATTATTCCTACTTTAATCCCCTGCCGTTCACTGTCGATTATGATTACACTTATGACGGAATAATGCGGTCATTCGAGTTTAGTTATGCTCGACTCGGTTTGAACCAGATCGATATCCTCTATGTCCACGATATTGGCGCATATACACACGGCGCGGAAAAGAATGCCGTCTATCAGCGTCAACTTCTCGACAGCGGCATGAAAGCTCTGGAAGACCTGAAATCATCGGGAGCGATCTCGGCTTATGGTCTCGGTGTCAACGAGGTTGAGGTCTGTCTCGATGTGATCGCCAGGCACCCGATAGACTGCATCCTTCTCGCAGGGCGCTATTCTTTGCTGGACCGCTCGGCTGAACGCGGTTTGCTGGAAGTCTGCCGCAAACAACAGATTTCGCTGGTGATCGGCGGTGTATTCAATTCCGGTATCCTCGCTACCGGACCAGTTCCGGGCGCGAATTTCGACTATGGTCCAGCCTCGGATGATATTCTCGCCCGTGTTCGCGCCATGCAAGCGATAGCGGAAGCGAACTCCATTCCACTCGCCGCGGCGGCCATGCAATTTCCGTTGCGCGAGCCGGTCGTGGCCAATGTCCTTATCGGCACGGCCAAACCGTCAAGCCTGACCCGAAACATGGAATTGCTGAAGGTTGACGTGCCGGATGCGGCTTATTCCGCCTTTGAACCATTCACAATTCAATGAATGGGCAAGCGTGGCCGCCGCACAAGCGGCCACGCCTGACGAAATTACGCTGCTAGTCGGCGGCTATTGACCAGATCCACAAGCTTCAGCGCGCGCGCAAGGCTGTCGGCCTGCTCGGTGGCGAAACGGTTTTCGGTGATTTCCATGATCAGCGTTGTATCCGGCAGAAATGTGAGTTCCGAGAAAATTTCTTCCCATGGAATATCGCCCCAGCCGATCGGCAGATGCAGATCGCCTATACCGAGCGCAGTCGCCTCTGCCGGATGGTAAAACTTCGTCATGCTGTACGGGCGGCCAAAGCTGTCATGTACATGCAGGTGTCCGGTGACCGGCGCCATTGCCTTGATCTGCTCGCGCCAGTTGAGGCCAAGCCGTGTGCATTCGATATAGGCATGGCTGAAGTCGATCAGCCCACAGACGTTCGGACTGTTGACGGCACTAACCGTCTCACCCACCTTTGCCGGGGTCTGGCGATATTCCGCATCGCTTAATGCAAAGATATTCTCAAGTGCGATCCGTACGCCATAACCCTTGGCGACTTCGGCCAATTCCGCCAGCGCGTCGCGTTCCATCTGGTCGAGATCGCCGATGCGTGTCAGCGCCGGCATCTTGGCCTGTCCGCAATGATGAACAAGGATGCCCGCCTCGACCCGATTGCACAATTCAAGCATGGCGCGAACCACTGACTTCTGTAACGCCAGATGTTCCTTGTCCATGAAATTGGAAATGATCTGGCCATGCACACTATAGCGCAGGTCGAACTGGCGCGTGATTTCCAGCAGGCGTTCTACCCGGCCTGGGATGATGCGGCCACCGGAAATGAGCTCTTCGCCATAGAGCGACAATTCGGCAGCGGTCGCGCCAAGTTCGCTGATCGTGCGTAGAGAACTTTCCAGCACACTGAAATTGCCATCGCCCGTATAGGTGCAGAAACCAACGGCTGAAATGATAGACTCTGTGTTCATAATTGATCCTTTCAGGAAAGCCTAAGCTGCCACAGTCGGTTGATTGATATTGTGTTTCAACGCGGGCACATCGTCGAGACGCAAACCCGTGTCCTTCGAGAACAAATGAATGTGCTCGGATGGCAATTGCAGGCCGATCGTCGCACCGGGCTCAAAGAATTGGCCCTCATCGACACTGACGGCAAAAACCATACCATCGATCTCGACGTGAACGTTGCGGCCGGAGCCAAGTTCTTCGACGAAATCGACAGTCGCTGGAACGCTATTTGTCGTCCCCGCTGCAACAAGACGGCAATGCTCCGGCCGAATACCGACAGAGACGGTCCCGCCTGCATTGTCACGGCCGAGTGCCGGGGCGATCGCTATCTTAATACCGTCGAGCAAGACATAACTGCCATCCGGTGCAATCACGCTATCAAAGAAGTTCATCGCCGGCGAACCAATGAACGTACCGACAAAGCGTGTTCGTGGCCGGTGATAAATCTCCAGCGGCGTGCCGACCTGTTCAACATGCCCCTTGTTCATCACGATCAGCTTGTCGGCCAGCGTCATGGCTTCGACCTGATCATGGGTCACGAAGACCGACGTTGCTGAAAGTCTTTTGTGCAAGCGACGGATTTCGACGCGCATTTGCACCCGCAGTTTGGCATCGAGGTTGGAGAGAGGTTCATCGAACAGGAAAACCTTGGGCTCGCGAATGATGGCCCGTCCCATAGCCACGCGCTGCCGCTGGCCGCCGGAAAGCTGCGCCGGCTTACGATCCAGCATTTCCTCGAGCCCGACGACCCGTGCAGTTTCAGCGATACGCCGGTCACGCTCGGCGCGCGGAACACCTGCAACCTTCAGTGCGTAGCCTATATTGGCAGCCACGTTCATATGCGGATAAAGTGCATAGTTCTGGAACACCATTGAACAGCCGCGATCGCGCGGCTCAAGCTCGTTAACGACCGTGCCGTCGATCGAGATCTCGCCTGCAGTAATCTCTTCGAGCCCGGCAATCATGCGCAGCAGGGTCGACTTGCCACAACCCGACGGGCCAAGGATGACGACGAATTCGCCTGACTTGAAATTGAGATCGACACCATGAAGGATTTGCGTGCGTCCGTACGACTTGCGAACGTCCCTGATGCTGATTTCGGCCATGACTTTTCCTTTATTATTTCTCTGTCGAGACAAGGCCCCGAACGAACCAGCGCTGCAGGACAGCGACAACGACCAGGGGCGGCAGCATGATGATGAGGGCACCAGCCATGGAGACATTCCATTCCGGCAGGCTGTTGACATTGGGGACGAGCGTAGTCATGGCCACCATTGCGGTCTGATAGTCTGCTTCAGTGGTCATCAGCTTTGGCCACAAATACTGGTTCCACGCATAGACGAACATGATCGTCGCCAGCGCCAGCATATTAGTACGCGACAGCGGCAGCAGGATATCAATGAAGAAGCGCAGCGGGCGGGCGCCATCCATTTTGGCGGCCTCCGTCAGCTCATCCGGTAAGGTCATGTAGAATTGCCTGTACAGGAATGTGCCGGTCGCCGTCGCAATTACCGGCAGGACCAGACCTGAATAGGAGTTGAGCAAATTCCATTGCAGTGAAAGTTCGATTCCTGTGAATATCTGGATGAGCCACCGCACAGGCTGGAAAACGTCTGAGGCAATGTTGTATGTCGGAACCACACGCACCTCGAGCGGCAGCATCAAGGTCATGAAAACCATCCAGAAGAAGACGTGACGCAGCGGACTTCTGAAATAGACAATGGCGAAGGCGCTGAGCGAAGCGAGGACGATCTTGCCGATCATAACCAGCAGCGCCATGATCAAACTGTTGAACATCGCCGGACCGAGATTGGCTCGGTGCCATGCCGATTGAATATTTTGCAGGAAATCAGCGCCAGGAGCGAAATTGAAGGGAACCGTGTTGACCTGCGACAGCGACTGCGTCGACGCCGTGAAAATCATCCAGAACGGACCGAGAATAAGCAGTAATCCGAGGATCATGATGAAATACGTCACCACGTTAAGAATGGGAGTGCGTTCAATCATCGCCGGATCCTATTTGTAGTGCACGCGCCGCTCGACAAAGCGGAACTGAATGAAGGTGAAGATCATGATCAGGCCAATGAGGATCAGGCTTTGGGCCGCAGCGCCCGAATAATTCAGGCCTTGGAATGCCTCACTGACGATGCGGTACACCATGACATTCGTGGCGCCATTCGGCCCTCCCTCGGTCGTCAGATCGACAATACCATAGGTGTCAGGGCCAACGAAGCTCTCGGTCAGATTGAGCACGAGCAAGAAGAACAGAGTTGGTGCAAGCAATGGAACCTGTAGATCGATCGCCCTGCGCACCGGACCGGAACCGTCCATCGACGAGGCTTCTATCAGGCTGCGCGGGATCGACTGGAGACCCGCCGTCATGAAGATGAAATTGTAGCCGATCCACTTCCAGGCAAAGCATATGATCACTAGGATCATTGCGTGACTGCCAAATTTTGCGGGATTCCACAAATCAGGCGACCACGTATTGACGATCGCGATCAAACCGCTCTCCGGGGCGAAGATGAAACTGAAGGCAAGGCCCACCGCCGGTGCAGCAATGGCATAGGGCCAGATGTAGAAGAACCTGAACAGGCCCGAACCCTTCAACTGGCGATCCACACAGATCGCAAGGACGAAGGCGATGAACATCGAAAGCGCGGTTGCAGTGAACGCAAAGACAAGACTGAGCGTAACCGACTGCCAGTATTCCCGGTCGGCAAAAACTTCACGGAAATTATCCCAGCCGACGAAAAGACGTTCTCCCGCACCACCGAATGCCGGTTCCAGCGAAAACGCCCAGGTGAGAACCGAAGTTGCCGGCCAGTAGAAGAAAAAGAAAATCAAGAGGAGTTGCGGCAACGCGAACAGGATGGGCAGCCACCGGCTTTTAAAAACAGCACGCTTGTTCATGAGTTAGACCGGTCCTGTCTCTTGATCGGTTGGTAAAACCAAATGGCCCGGATGCATTGTGCTTCCGGGCCATCGGCGAAAGTGCGTCAGTTCAGTGTCTGACCGGCATAGGTCTTTTCGAAGCGGCGAATGATGGCGTTGCCGCGGTCGACGGCCTGATCGAGACCAGCCTGAACCGTCATCTTGCCGAAGAAGATACCTTCCATCGCATTTGAAATCTCCTTGCGGATCTGCGGGAAGCCGCCGACGCGGATACCACGCGTCAGATCTCCAGCCGGTGTGTAAGTCAGACTCTCGATGGCCTTCTCACGGCCAGCGAATTGCGGCTTTTCGTAGAAGCCGTTGGCCTTCATCGCCTCGAAGCCAGTCTTGGTGACCGGGATATAGCCGGTAACCGTCGACCACCATTCAACCATGTCCGGCTGTGCGATGAAATTGAGGAAAGCTGCTGCGCCTTTGTACTCGGCTTCCGGACGGTTCTTCAGAACCCAGAGCGATGCGCCGCCCACCAGCGAATTCTTGCGTTCGGTGCCTTTCCATACGGGAAGCATGGTGACGCCCCATTTGGTGCCTGGCTTGATGGTCTTGCCGATCGTGCCGTGATCGGCGATAGACGACTGGATCATCTGGCATGTCTGCGATGCGAAGGCAGGAACAACATCCATGCCGAGTTGCTTTGTCTTGACGACAAACAAGCCCTCGTCAGTCATCTTCTTGAAGAACGTCAGTTGGTCGACGACCTTGGTCTTGTTGAAGACCAGCTCTGTGTCGAGGCCATCATAGCCATTGTTTTTGGTTGCGATCGGCTGGTTGTGAATGGCTGAAAACTGCTCAACCGTCGCCCAACTGTCGAAGCTGAAGCCAAAGGGACAATCAAAGCCTGCCGATTTCAGCTTGCGCGCATCGGCTTCCACGTCTTCCCAGGTCTGCGGAGCGCCGTCGATGCCAGCCTTGGTGAAGGCGTCGATGTTGTAGTAGAACATCGCCGTTGAGGAGTTGAACGGGAACGAATTCAACACCCCCTTGGAGTCGGCATAGTAGCGGGCGATGCCACCAAAATAATTGTCCCAATCGATCTTGTAGCCATTGTCTTCCATCAGCTTCTTCGCCGGAATGTAAGCACCGGACAGCATGAGATCGAGCGTACCGACGTCGAAGACCTGCACGATCGCCGGGTTCTTCTTGGCGCGATAGGCAGCGATTGCGTTCTGGATGGTCTCGGGATAGCCGTTCTGACTGGTGCAGACGATTTCATAATCGGACTGCGAAGCATTGAACTTGTCGCAGGTTTCCTTGACCCGCTCTCCAAGATCGCCGCTCAGGCCATGCCAGAACTCGAACTTGACTTTTTCAGCAAGCGCCGGCGTGGCGCTGAGGCCAACCGCCAGGGCCATTGCGGCGAATTTGACACCAAGATGTTTCATCTGAAGTCCCCGTTCCGAAATTGAAAATGAGTGTTCAGACAGCTTTGGGGTGAACCCAAGCTGCCTCGACCGGAACTATGTCTAGGGCGGCTGTGTGAAAGTTTGATCGAATTGTTGCGAAACTATTGTGACAATGCACAGCTGCGTAACACCATTGGAAATCTTCGCTATTTAATGCTGGTCCCTGCCACATTCCCATGTTTCGCTATTGGAACCACCCGACACAAACCGAAGGAGACCTCAATGCCCTATGAACTCTATTACTGGGACGGACTGCAGGGGCGCGGCGAATTCGTCCGGTTGACTCTTGAAGAGGCTGGCGCCGACTATGTTGATATCGCACGTCAATCGGGTGGCACCGCCGCGATGATAAGAATACTCAAGAGCAAGACCGAGCCGCATATTCCCTTCGCGCCGCCGTTTCTAAGAGATGGCGATCTGATCGTCTCGCATGTCGCCAATATATTGTTCTACCTCGGACCCAAGCTAGGCCTTGCGCCGGAGGACGAAGCGTTGCGCTTCATCGCGAATGGCCTGCAACTGACCATCACCGATTTCGTTGCTGAGGTGCACGATACGCACCATCCCATCGCCACGACCAAATACTACGAAGACCAGAAAGAGGCCGCCAAGCAGCGCTCGGCGGACTTTATCGAAAACCGCATTCCGAAATTCATGTCCTATTTCGAGCGGGTTCTGGCGCAAAATCCGGAAGGCAGTAAATACGCCGTCGGCGGTGAAATAAGCTATGTCGATCTCTCCTTGTTTCAGGTGGTCGAAGGCTTGCGTTACGCCTTCCCAAGAGGCACCAAACATTTCGGCAGACACTATCCCGCTTTAATCGCTCTGCACGACGCCGTTGATAAGCGACCAAACATCCAAAAATATCTCGCCTCCGATCGTCGTCTTGATTTTAATGAATCGGGTATTTTCCGACATTATCCCGAGCTTGATCAGGATGCCTGACCAAAGCTGCAGATCACTGTTTCCCATCCGTTTCTGCTGGACATGAGGTGCAGGAAGAGTTCCACTACGCGACGCTGTCATTTTCATTGGAAGGGACGATCATGGACTATCGCTCTTGGAGAACTGATGTGTTTGCCGTAGCGCTGAGCTTCGGCCTTATCCCCGCCGTAACGGCGTTTGCGGCGTCGCCGGAACCGGTGAAGGCCAATCACGGCATGGTCGTCACCGCGCAGCATCTGGCTTCGCAGGTTGGTGTGGACGTGTTGAAGAACGGCGGCAACGCCGTCGATGCAGCTGTGGCGGTCGGCTATGCGCTGGCGGTCGTTTATCCGACAGCCGGCAATATTGGCGGCGGCGGCTTCATGACCATCCGCCTGAAGGATGGAAAAACCACCTTCCTTGATTTCCGCGAGCGCGCACCACTTGGTTCGACCAAGACCATGTATCTTGATGACAAGGGCAATATGGTCAAGGGTCTGAGCACCGACGGTTATCTTGCGGTAGGCGTGCCCGGCTCCGTCCTCGGTTTTGAAACGGCTCGAGCCAAATATGGCAGCAAGTCGCGGGAGGAACTGATGGGGCCGGCGATCCGCTTTGCACGGGACGGTTTTGTACTTGATCAAGGCGATATCACCTCGCTCCAGGGCGGTACCAAGAAACTCGCCAAGGACAAAGCGGCAGCTGAGATTTTCCTGAAGCCTGATGGTAAGTCCTACGCGATCGGCGAAACACTGAGCCAATCCGATCTGGCTGCAACACTATCCGCCATCTCGGAGAAAGGCCCGGATGCTTTCTACAAGGGGCCGACTGCGGATGCCATCGTGAAAGCCAGTCAGGCAACGGGCGGTATTCTGGCCAAGGCCGATTTCGAACAATACTCCGTGCGCGAACTGGAGCCGGTCAAATGCAATTATCGCGGCTATGACATTGTCTCGTCGCCACCTCCCAGCTCAGGTGGCGTGATCATTTGCGAGATACTCAATATTCTTGAGGGCTATCCGCTGGGTTACCTCGGATATGGCTCAGCTGAGACTGTCCACGCCATGGTCGAAGCGATGCGCTATGCCTATGTCGATCGCAACACATCGCTTGGTGATCCGGATTTCGTGGACAATCCGGTGAAGAAATTGCTCGACAAGCAATACGCCAAGGAAATCCGCGGGAAGATCAGCCCGTTCAAGGCTGGCGTGTCGCAGCAACTCATGCCGAAGGGCTTCGGTGAGAGCAAGGAGACCACACATTATTCCATCGTCGACGATGAGGGGAATGCGGTGGCTGTCACCTATACGCTCAACGGCTCCTTCGGTGCCGGGGTTGTCGCGCCGGGGACTGGCATACTGCTTAACAACGAAATGGATGATTTCACTGCTAAGCCCGGTGCGCCCAACCTCTATGGGCTGGTGCAGGGAGAAGCCAACGCCATCCAACCGAAGAAGACACCGCTATCCTCGATGAGCCCGACCATCATTTCGAAAGATGGAAGGCCATTCATGGTCATCGGCAGTCCGGGCGGCGCTCGCATTATTACCATCACGCTCGAAGCAATCATCAATGTCATTGATCACGGCATGAACATCCAAGAAGCCATCGATGCGCCGCGCATTCACCATCAATGGCTGCCCGACAAGGTCTATATGGAGCCCTACGCGCTTTCCGCCGACACGCGCAAAGTCCTGTCTGACATGGGCCATGATGTCGAGATCGACAAAAACTGGACGATCTGGGGGCAGGCGGCCGGTATTCTGGTTGGCGGCGAAAGCCTCGCCGACATCGAAGAGGGAAAGGGCGCACGCTACAACGGCGCCATCGACAGCCGATCAGGATCGGGTGAGGCGCTGGGTTATTGATTGTCTAAAGGTGGAAATCCAGCATGCGGCCACGCAATTGCCGGATCGTAGCGGCATCGGCATTGGCAAAGGCAAAGCGGAGAAATCGAGCGTGCTCGGCGCCGAAGTATTCGCCTGGGATGCTTAGAACTCCAGCACGCTTCGCCAGTTGCTCGGCGACATCCGTTGAGGTCCTGCCTTCAAATGGGTGACGGATGAAGGCGAAGTAAGCGCCGATCGCTTCCAGCTTCCAGCCATCAAGACCTGTCATCACTTCGGACAATGCCTTGGCGCGCGCCTCGATTTCCAGCCGGTTGCCTGCCCGCCATTCGGCGAGCGCTGGCAAGGCCCGCGCGACCGCGCCTTGCGCAGCACGCGGCGCGCAGATTTGCAAATTGTCCATGATCTTGGCTATCTCTTCAACGACGTTTTCGCCGGCGGTCAAGGCGCCCAGCCGATGCCCGGGAATGCAGAAGGACTTCGAGAAACTATATAGTTGGATCAAATTGTCCTGCCAGCCCTCTTCCGCAAGAAGACCATGTGGCGAACCGAAACCCTCGGGCAGGAAATCGCGATAGGTTTCATCGAGAATGAGCCAGATTCCGTTATTCCGGCAGACATCGAAAATAGCTTTCAACTGAGCGGGCGGATAAATGGCTCCCGTCGGATTGTTAGGCGTTACCAGTGCAAGGGCACGAACGTCGGGCGTCAGGGCACGTTCGACGGCTTCCACCGTGGGAACGAAACCATTGGCAGAATCGCACGCGACAAAGCCTGTTTTGATCCCGAGCATTGACAGCGTCGTCTCGTGATTGAAGTAGAATGGATCGCTCATCAAAACCGCGTCGCCCGCCGCCGCAACAGCTATTACCGCACAGATGAACGCTTGATTGCAACCGGAGGTTATATGGATATTGCCACCTGTGACGTTCGCACCATAAAGCTCCGAAACGTGCGCCGCATAAGCCTCACGCAACGCAGACTCACCCTCGATCGGCCCGTAATTCGCATACGCGAGCGACGAGGCCGCCTCACCCAGCCAACGCAACATATCCGCATGCGGCGGGTAACCGGGGACGGCCTGAGACAGATCGATCAAAGGACCGTGGCCGCCGCTATAGGATTTGCCCCATGCTTGCACGGCCGGTATCGGTGGCGGTGACAGGCGAGTGACCAGCGAATTGAGCACAGCAGCAGTCATGGGCAAAAGTCCTATCGGATATCAATCTTGGCCCGGCGCTTCTGGGCGCGATCGGGACGTTTCGGACGGGTTGAAGGTATGGATGGCGGCGACACCAAACGTTCCGGCCCGCTGATCTTGCCGTTGCGGCGCCGGATGATCCTGCGCGCCGAAGTTTGCGGTTCGGTGATCGTGTCGGTCTCCAGCGAGGCAAAAAGCCAATCGATGAAGACCTTGACGATGGGCGCGTTACGCACCTCGTTGCGGCACGCAACATAAAAGGCATTATTGGCGGGCACCGTAAGATCGAAAGGCACGATGAGCTCACCTTTGGCAATGAGATTGCTTGCTGTGATCGTATCGCCCAGCGCCACACCCTGACTGTAAACCGCAGCCTCAGTGGAGAGCCGTGCATCACTCATGAAGTGCTGCGCACCGCTCGCGTGCTCCGTCGCGTCGGCGGCGGCCAGCCAGGTGTTCCACTCGCGTCCATCATCGCCATGCAGGAGAACGTGATTGCGCAGATCGCGCACGGATCGCAGCGGACGCATGTTGAGCAAAGTCGGGCTGGCGACAGGGAAAAGTTTCAGGGTGGTCCAGAGACGTACCCAGCAATCGGTCCAATTGCCGTGACCATAGAGCACGCAGACATCGACATCCGCTGTATAGAGGTGAGTGGATTCATTCGACGCGATGAGGGTCAGCCTGATATCCGGATATTGCTCGGTGAACTGGTTCATCCGGGGAATTAGCCAAAGCGAAAGCAGCGCCGGCACGCACGTGACCGTGAGTTCACCACTCGTCGTCGGGCGCTTGATCAGCGCAGTCGTCGCGGCAATGTCCTCGAATGCCTTGGATACTGTCGGCAATAGGAGCGCACCCTGCGGTGTCAGCTTCAGCCGTTGCGCGCCGCGCTCAAACAGTTGAACGTCGAGCGTCGCCTCAAGCGCCTTTATCTGATGGCTGATCGCGCCATGCGTGACATTGAGCTCGCGCGCGGCGGCGGTTACAGAGCCATGCCGTGCGGTCGCCTCGAAGGCGCGCAACGGGTTGAGCGGGGGCAAACGACCTTGGGTCATAGGTTTCCATTAGCTGTCAAACGTCCAAAAGTCATGTGAGATTTATTCACACGATAAGCTATAACAATGTCAATTGCTTTTCCGTCCGTTTTGCAACGATAATACGCTCAACGAGGCAAAATGCCCGGGGAACAGATAGCGACGGATTTATCCAACAGCCGTACAAGCCGAATCCTTTCCTATCCCCGCGGACGACGACTAAGGGACACTGTCATGGCATCATGGGATGAGAAAAAGCTGAATGAACTGCGCGCAAAATATGGCGAGAGCCATGGCGGTGAGCTGCTTGATCCAACATTCCGTAAGGTCGCAGACAAGATATTTTCCAAGAGCGGTACTCGCCTTGCTCCTTATGCCGGCGTCCCTACCTTTCTGACTGCTCCCTATATGCCCGTTGATGGTACCAATCCGGATTTTGGCAATCTCCAGGTCGCCATTGTCGGCGTACCGATGGACCTCGGTGTTACTAACCGCACAGGTTCACGCTTTGGTCCACGGGCGCTGCGCACGATTGAACGCATCGGACCTTACAATCATGTTCTCGAATGCGCGCCGGTGTTTGACCTGCGCGTTGCCGATATTGGCGATGTGCCGTTTGCCAGCCGCTACCGGCTCGAGCAGAGTCATGACGACATCGAACGCCGCATCAACCAGATCGTCGACGCCGGCGTCGTGCCGCTTTCCGTCGGCGGCGACCATTCGATCACTCATCCGATCATGAAAGCTATCGGCAAGAAGCGGCCGGTCGGCATGATCCATATCGATGCTCATTGCGACACGGGTGGTGCCTTCGACCAGACGAAATTCCATCATGGCGGCCCCTTCCGCAATGCGGTCCTCGACGGCGTGCTCGATCCGAGCCGCACGATCCAGATTGGCATTCGTGGTTCGGCGGAATATTTGTGGGAGTTCTCCTATGAGTCCGGAATGACCGTCATTCATGCGGAAGAAGTGACGGGGCTCGGTATTCCCGCCGTCATCGAGAAAGCACGGGCAATCGTCGGCGATGGTCCGACCTACCTCTCCTTTGACATAGACAGCCTCGATCCAAGCTTTGCACCGGGCACTGGCACGCCGGAAGTCGGCGGCTTGACGACGCGCGAAGTCCTTGAGCTCATTCGCGGTCTCAAGGGCATCAATCTTGTTGGCGGCGATGTGGTGGAAGTCGCGCCGCAATATGACGCAACGACAAACACCGCCCATGCCGGTGCACAGGTACTGTTTGAAATTCTCAGCCTGATGGTGTTCAGCCCGTTTGTTCAGGGCAAGCGCTGATGCCGGTGGAATTATCAAGCGAACGAACGATGAGGCCGAAGATGGCATAGAGCCGGATTGTCTCAGTCAAATATAACAATGAAGGGGAATACAAATGACAATCTATACCACACTGCGATCATCCCTTGTGGCGCTGTTACTGATCAGTAGCGCTACTGTAGGCATTGCCACAAACGCAGCCAATGCGGATGCGATCGACGACATCACCAAGGCTGGCGTGCTCAATGTCGGCGTCTTTGCCGATTTCCCGCCATTCTCCTCAGCCAGCGCCGACATGACGCTCAAGGGCTACGACATGGACGTGGCTCAGGCTCTCGCCGACGCACTGAAGGTCAAGCTCGTTCCGGTCAGCGTCACCGGACAGAACCGCATTCCATATTTGACCGAACATCGCGTCGATCTGCTCATGAGCGTCGGCTATAGCAAGGAGCGCGAACAGGTCATCGATTTTGCTGCTGCCTATGCCCCTTATTACATTGCCGTGATCGGGCCGAAAGCCCTTGAAGTAAAGAACAAGGACGACCTCGCAGGCAAGAGTATCGCGGTCAATCGTGGCACACTTGAAGACACATCCCTGACCGAGGTGGTTCCGGCCTCTGCCGATGTAAAACGCTTCGACAATTACAACTCGGTGATTCAGGCCTTCATCTCGGGCCAGACCCAGTTGATGGTGGTTGGCAATGATGTCGGCGCGCAGGTTCTCTCCCGTCAGGAAGCCCTTGCACCAGAGCAGAAGTTTCAGTTGCTGACGTCGCCCTCGCATATCGCGCTCAACAAGAAAGAAGACCGTCTCAAGCAGGCGATCAACGATACCGTCGCTAAGATGCTCGCCGATGGCAGCCTTAACAAGAGCTCGGAGGCTTGGCTGAAGACACCGCTCAACCCTGCCAACCTCAAGGATTGATTTGGTGGGCTATACGCTCGACTTTGGCTGGTTGAACGGCGCGGTCGGCATGATCGCCAGTGGCGCCGCCATGACGATCTTCCTGATCGCCGTGACCTCGGTCGCCGGCACGATCTTCAGCATTTTCGGAGCGGCTGCACGGCGCAGCCGCTATCCGATCTTGCGCAATGCCATTGCCGCCTATGTCGAGCTTATACGCAACACACCTTTTCTGGTGCAGCTGTTCTTCATCTTCTTCGGCTTGCCCCGGCTTGGCATCAGGCTGGATCCAGTCGTCGCGGCCATGCTGGCGATGACTTTGAATATGGCTGCCTACACCACGGAGATCGTCGGCTCCGGCCTGGATGCCGTGCCCAAGGGCCAAAAGGAGGCCGCCGCAGCGCTGGGTTTGCGGCCGTGGCTGGTATTCGTCAAGATCATCCTGCCGCAGGCGCTGAAGGTTATCTTCCCAGCCCTCACCAGTCAGATCGTCATCATGATGCTGGAGTCCGCTGTCGTTTCGCAGATCGCCGTGCGTGAACTCACCTATGAGGCGGACATGCTGCAGGCACGGACGTTCCGCGCCTTCGAGACTTACTTCGTTGTGACTTTGGTCTATCTCGGGATGAGCATCGGCCTGCGCCGTCTGCTGTTCGCAGCGGGACGGCGCGCGATTGCCGGAGGCATGGCATGATCGAGTTCACCTTCTGGGATATAGTGCGCAACCTCCTGCTGGCAGCCCGCTGGACGATACTGCTCTCAATCGTTGCCTTCGCCGGCGGTGCGATTGCTGGGATGGCGATCTTGTTGCTGCGCATATCGAAGCGCCGCTGGCTGCGGCGCGCCGCCGAATATTACATCGGCCTCTTCCAGGGAACGCCGCTTCTGATGCAGCTGTTTCTCCTGTTCTTCGGACTGCCGCTTTTGGGCTTCCGCATCGAAGCATGGACTGCTGCGGTGCTCGGTCTGACCTTGTGCGCCAGCGCCTTCCTCGCCGAGATATGGCGCGGCGGGGTACAGTCATTGCCGAGCGGCCAATGGGATGCGGGAAGCAGCCTCGGTTTGCATTATGTGGCGCAGCTACGGCTCATCATCCTGCCGCAGGCATTCGCAATCACCCGCGCGCCCACGGTGGGCTTTCTGGTACAGTTGATCAAGAGCACTGCGCTGACATCGATCATTGGTTTTGAAGAACTGGTCAGAACCTCGAATGCGATCAACAACGCTACTTTTGAACCTTTTACCGTCTATGGGCTGGTAGCATTGATCTATTTTGTTCTGTGCTATCCGCTGACGCGCTATACAAAGATATTGGAGCTTCGAGCCGCAAACCAGCATTGATTGGCGAGCAGCCGAACAAAACAAAAGTGGGAATTGGCCAGAAAACTGGCTGTCAGAAAAGGAGATATGACTATGGACAATATACTGAAAAAGAACGTCAGCCGCCGGACGGTGCTTGGTGCTGGCGTGATGGGCGCCGCCATCCTTGCCATGCCGAACATCTTGCGAGCCCAGGACAAGTCGCTGAAGGTCGGCGTCTATGGCGGTTACTTCAAGGATTCCTTCGACAAGAATATCTTCCCTGATTTTACCAAGGCAACCGGCATCGCTATTGAATCGGTAGCCGAGCCGACGGGTGAAGCCTGGCTGGTGCAACTTGAGCAAGCCGCGAAAGCCGGTGCGGCACCAGCGGATATTTCGATGATGTCGCAAGTCGCCATGCTGAAGGGACAGACGACCAAGCTGTGGACGCCGCTCGACATGGCAAAAATCCCGAACGCGAAGAACCTGATCGACCACTTCATCAATAAATACCCCGATGGGGGCGTGGCAGGCGTTGGCGCTGTTGCGTGGTACATCACGCTCGTCACCAACACCGATGTCTACAAGGAAGCACCGGACTCCTGGGCTGTCTTCTGGGACAAGGCGAACGCCGACAAACTTGGCCTGCTCGCCTTGGTTTCCAACTCCTTCCTACTGGAAATCACCGCAAAGACGTTCTTCGGTGGCACAAACGCTCTCGACACGGAAGAAGGCCTGTTGAAGGCGTTCGACAAGCTGGCTGAGGTCAAGCCGAATGTCCGCCTGTGGTACCGCGACGAAGCACAGTTCGAACAATCGCTGAAGTCTGGGGAAATTCCGATGGGTCAGTACTACCATGACGTCACCGGCCTTGCCGCATCTGAAGGTCATCCGGTTCGCTCTACATTCCCGAAGGAAGGCGGCGTTCAGGACTCCGGTTGCTGGGCACTGTCGCGCGCATCGAAGAAGGTTGAGGAAGCCCATATCTTCATCGACTATATGAGCCAGCCCGCCATTCAGGCGACACTGTCGCGCAAGGTTGGTACTGCGCCGACAGTCAAGCGTGAGTTGCTTGATCTCACCGACAAAGAATTCGCCTCGGTGTCTTCGGCTATCGAGCCAATCATTCCGCGTTATGACCTGTATACAACCAAGTCCGACTGGCTGAACCAGAAATGGACTGAGTTGATCGTCGGCTAATTTTCGACGCTCACCACCCGTTGCTTGGACGCAACGGGTGGCATTCCTTTTGCAGTTGAACAGTGTGAGGATCGATGTCCGGGCTGGTTTTGAATAACGTCACCAAGCAATTCGGCGCCTTTACGGCGGTCGAGAACGTTCAGCTTTCGGTGCCGCATGGCACTTTCGTTTGCATGCTTGGACCATCGGGCTGTGGCAAGACCACGCTGTTGCGCATGATCGCCGGGCTTGAAGATCCGACAAATGGTGCCATCCTGCTCGATAGCGCAGACATTACCAGGGTCCCGACGCACAAGCGCAATCTCGGCATGGTGTTCCAGTCGCTCGCGTTGTTTCCGCATTTGAGTGTTGGCGAGAATATCGCTTATCCGCTGCGCATTCGCGGCGCCCCCCGGGAAGACCAGCAGAAGCGTGTCGACGAGCTTCTCACGCTGATACATCTTTCGGGATTTGGCGATAGGCCTGTGTCCAAATTGTCCGGCGGACAGCGTCAGCGTGTGGCCATCGCCCGAGCTCTCGCTCTCTCACCGAAACTCTTCCTGCTCGATGAACCACTTTCCGCACTCGATGCAAAACTGCGTGAGGCCATGCAAGTGGAGTTGCGCCAGCTCCAGCAAAAGCTCGGCATTACTACTATCGTCGTCACCCACGATCAGCGCGAGGCAATGACCATGGCCGATACGGTCGTTGTCATGAACGGCGGGCACATCAGGCAGGCTGCCTCGCCGATCGAAATCTACCGCAAGCCGGCTGATACTTTCGTTGCCGATTTTATCGGCTCCACAAACCTGATCGAAACTCAAGCCGACAGTTCCGGTGCAGCGACTATATTCGGTCACCGGGTCCAGGGCCTTACCCTGCCAGCCGGCACACAAAAAGCTACTATTTCTGTACGTCCTGAAGACGTTCACCTGACCGCGCCCGGCAACGGCGCAATTGATGGGACAGTAACGTTCGTCCGCGATCTCGGCGGCACGATCGAGACTTTTGTTGAAGCGGGCGGCAAGCAGATTATCGCCGTGTCAACACCGCGCGAGCGACCCGAAGTCGTTGCCGGACAAGCAGTCGGTATCGTGCTCTCACCTGATGTTTGCGTGGTGCTGAAGCAATGAAGCGCGAGCCCCCTCAATCGATCGCCGATTACGGTCCGCTATTCTTTCCGGCAGGAATGTTGCTGCTCTTCTTCGTCGTGCCCTTCGGCACGATGATCGCCGTTAGCTTCTTTCAGCGTCAGGAGGGCGGCTTCTATACGCCAGCGTTCGTCTTATCCAATTATGAGCGCTTTCTCAGTGCCTTCTTCGGCGGGGTGCTCGGCTTCTCGCTGATGCTGGCTATAACGGTCGCCATCTGCTGCGTCGTGCTGGCTCTGCCCTTCACCTATCTCCTGACCAAGCTCTCGCGCCGCCTGCAGGTGTTCTGGCTTGTGGCGTTGCTCTCCGTGCTTTCGCTCTCGGAAGTCATCATCGGTTTTGCCTGGTCTACATTGCTGTCGCGCACCGCAGGCCTCAGTAATCTGCTGGTGAAGATCGGTGTGTTGGCACAGCCTGTAGCGCTGTTTCCGAGTTTCGGCGCTGTACTCACCGGCATGGTCTATCAGGCCCTGCCATATACCATCCTCGTTCTCTATCCCGCCATCATCCGGCTTGATCCAACCTTGATGGAAGCGGCGCGAACGCTGGGTTCTTCACCAATTCGCGCCTTTTTCAATGTATTGGTGCCTGCGTTGCGCAACACCATCATGGCGACACTGATCATGGTGTTCATCTTCGCACTCGGTTCCTACCTACTGCCGCAAATTCTGGGCCGTCCGCAGCATTGGACGTTGTCGGTGCTCATTACCGATCAGGCGATCTATCAATCGAACATGCCGTTTGCGGCAGCGATGGCTGTGTTTCTAGTGCTCGTCACCCTCGGGCTAGTGGGGCTGACATTGCTCATCGGTCGCAAGGGAGAAAAGGCATGATCCACTGGCTCAAGCGCTTTTACTTCCTGGTAATCGGTCTTTTTCTAGCCCTTCCCCTGATCGTGGTGGCCGGTGTTTCAGTCAATGCCAAACAGACGCTGGCATTTCCGCCGCAGGGTTTTTCGCTCAGCTGGTACGGCGAGATATTTGCCAATCCCGAATGGCGCGCGGCGCTTGTCGCCTCTGTGGTTCTGGCCACGACATCCGCAGCATTGGCGGTACTGATTGCGTTGCCGCTCTCATGGTTCCTCTGGCGGCGCATTGCCCCCTGGGCGAACATCTTCCAGGTGCTCGGCATTGCACCGTTCACCCTGCCGCCAGTTATCACCGCGCTTGGGCTTCTCACCTTTTGGGCGACGACCGGGTTCTACGGCCAACCGTGGACAGCGGTCATCAGCCACGCGATCTTCTTTGTCACCTTGCCGCTGGTCACGCTGTCGCTCGGATTCTCGGCCATCGACCGTTCCTTCGTCGAGGCGGCAGCAACGATGGGCGCCAATGACCGCACTATCTTTCGCACCGTCATTCTGCCGCTGATCCTGCCTTATCTGGTTTCCGGCTATGCCTTCGCCTTCGTGCTGTCGCTCAATGAGTATATCGTCGCCTATATGACAGTGGGCTTCACCCTAGAGACGCTGCCGATCAAGATTTTCAACGCACTGCGCTACGGCTATACACCAACGATGGCTTCCGTCACGATCCTCTTCGTCGCCACCGCCGCTACGATCTTCTCGCTGGTTGCGAAGTTCGGCGATCTGCCTAAATTGCTCGGTGCCATGGCTTCGGATGATTCATGAAATTTGCAGCGCTACAAATGCAATCGGTCCCAGGCAATGTGCAAGCGAACCTCGCACGGATCGAACACGCTGCTATCGAGGCCGCCAAGTCCGGTGCTGAACTTCTGATCACACCTGAACTTTGCATCACCGGCTACGGCGCCGGTGATGCAATCACGACATTGGCGGAGCCCGCGAACGGCAATCAGATAAGGGCGCTACAAAGTATCTCGCGAACAAACGGTATCGCGATCATTGCCGGTTTTGCCGAGCGGGACGGGGCAGATGTCTACAACAGCGCCGCATTTATAAACAGCGAGAACAAACCGTCGATCTACCGCAAGTCGCATCTCTACGGCGACTATGAACGGTCCCTGTTCAAACCTGCCAAGCCCGTCAATTGCATTGTTGAATTGGGCGGGCTGAAGCTCGGCATGCTCATTTGCTATGATGTGGAGTTTCCGGAAAATGTTCGCCGCCTTGCGCTAGGTGGCGTCAACGCGGTTCTCGTACCGACGGCCCTCCCCGCCGGCCCTTCCGGAACCTTCATCGCAAATCACATGATTCAGGTTCGCGCTTTCGAAAACCAGATTTTCATCGCCTACATAAATCATGCCGGGGCGGACGACCGCTTTACATTTGCCGGCAAATCGCGCATTGCCGCGCCCGATGGCAGTCTGATTGTAGCCTGCGAGGATACGGCGGAACATTTGATGTTTGCGGATATCGATCTTGCCACCTTCGCTGCGTCAATCGGCGACAATCCCTATCTGAAAGATTTGAATCCAGCATGAGCGAAACAGTTGAAACGGATGTTCTCGTTATTGGGGCTGGTATCGCCGGTGTTGGTGTTGCAACCGCATTGGCCGACACACATAGGGTCGTGATTCTTGAGCGTGAAAGTCAGCCCGGCTATCATTCCACCGGCCGCTCCGCTGCCATCTTCCTTCCCAACTACGGCAATGACGTTATTCGCAGGCTTAACCATGCCAGCGCCCCGATGTTCGAACACCGCGATGTCAGTCTCTTTCCCGGCCCCCTCCTCACCCCACGCGGCTGCCTGACGGTTGCGGATGAAAGCGGCGTCGAGGCTTGCGAAGAATTCGTGCGCGATGGCACTGGCGTGGAGGCAGTTAACGTCGATCGCGCTCTTTCGATGGTTCCGATCCTGAACCGCGATTACGTGAAGGCGGCGGCATACCAGCATGACGCGCAAGACATTGATGTCAATGCCTTGCATCAAGGATGGCTGCGCAAGGCATCGGCGCTTGGGGTCAAACTCTTCACCAATGCAGAAGTGCTCAGCGCCAAACGTGTAGCAGAGGCGTGGCACGTTGAAACAGTGGATCGAACGTTCATTGCTAATTTCGTTGTCAACGCGTCTGGTGCCTGGGCCGACGTGACGGCCGGACTGTTCGGCGCCAATCCACTCGGCCTGACGCCCATGCGTCGCTCGATCGCCGTTCTTCCGGCACCGCATGGGTGCGATACCCGGAACTGGCCGCTAGTCGATGATGTGAATGAGACGTGGTATTTGAAGCCGGATGGCGGCAGGTTGTTCGTTTCCCCCTGCGATGAGACGCCGGTCGAACCGCATGACGCCTTCGTTGACGACATGATTCTTGCCGAGGGGCTCTATCGGTTTGAGCAGGCGGTAACGTTCCCAGTTACGCGCGTCGAGAGCAGTTGGGCTGGTCTGCGGACATTCGCGCCAGATCGCACACCGGTTGCGGGTTTCGATAGCAAGGCCGATGGTTTCTTCTGGCTGGCCGGACAAGGCGGCTACGGTATCCAGACCTCCCCTGCTCTCTCGACGCTTGCGGCGGCGCTCATTCGTGGACGAGATCCGGAAACCGGCATCGAGCCTCTCCTTTCGAAATTGTCTCCCAGTCGCTTCGCCTGATCAGTCCAGAAGTGGCTGACCCGCAAAGGTCACGGTCTGGTTTTCCAGTTCCGATTTGATGAAGTTGCTGAGGACCCGTATCCGCGGCGTGTTGACGATATCCTCATGGCAGATCAGCCAGTAGTCTCTATTGAGATGCAACTGCTTCGGCATGACCGGCATTAGTTCTGGATAGTTGCAGGCGATGTAGTAGGGCAGGATGCACAGCCCGAAGCCTGATCGTGTCGCGCTGAGCTGGGCAAAAATGCTGGAGCTCTGGTATGACGCGCGCAGTCCCGGCAAAATTTCGCGCATATAATCCAATCCTGGCGTGAAGATCATGTCTTCGATATAGCCGATAAACCGATGGTTGGAGAGGTCGGCCTGCTGTTTGATCGCCGGATGACGGGAGAGATAATCCTGCGACCCGTAGATGAACAGGCGGTAGGGCATCAGCTTTTCCTGATGATACGAGCCGGTACGCGTCGCATGCAGCGTGATCGACAAATCCGCTTCACGTCGCGACAAGGACACGATCTGCTGGATTGTCACCATTTCAATGGAGAGGCTTGGATAAGACTGCGCCATCAGCGGCAGCCGGTCAGCCAGGAAGAAATTGGCAAAACCTTCCAATATGCTGAGGCGGACTACGCCGCTGAGTGAAATCGTTCCGCCCGAGGCCTCGTTCTGGAAGCGATCAGCCTCGCGCTCCACAATTTCGGCGGACTCGATAAGCTTCTCGCCGAGCGCCGTCAGGATATAACCCCGCGGGTTCCGCTCGAACAGACGCGCCGATAAGGCTTCTTCCAGCCTGTCGATTCGCCTTGAAACCGTGACGTGATTGGTGCGCAATCTGCGGGCTGCCGTGGTTAATTGTCCAGTCCGTGCAACCGCAAGAAAATATTGCAGATCGTCCCAGGTAAACTGCCGCATCGCCCTCTTTTTCGCGCCTGTACATTTTTGTACCTATTATGTGCAAAAATAGATGTTTGTGTACCTATTTGTCAATGTTACAGTTTTTTCGACATCATGGTTGCCGGTCGGAAGAAACAGGGCAATCATGGGGCTGAGATTTGTCCGGCTTGGAAGTTCATAGCCGGATTGAGGAGGATGAGTAATCGGCGAGATGCGGGCGGGATCCGCGGCATCTTATCGACGTTTTCAATTGAACCGTTCCGTCCGCGACAGCCATCATGTGATGATCCTGTGAGCGGTCAATCTTTGGGAGGAGATACGAATGAAGTTACTCGCAATTGCAACGGCGGCCTTGATGGCAGCCACGGTCATTCCCGCGGCAAGTGCCGAGATTTCCGACGGCAAGGTCAAGATCGGCATCTTGAACGACCAGTCCGGCGTCTATGCGGATTTCGGCGGCAAATGGTCCTATGAAGCGGCGAAGATGGCTGCCGAGGATTTCGGCGGCAAGGTGCTTGATGCGCCAATCGAGATCATCACAGCCGACCATCAGAACAAGCCCGATATCGCCTCCAATATTGCGCGTCAGTGGTATGACACGGAACAGGTCGACTCCATCATGGAACTGACCACTTCCTCTGTGGCGCTCGCTGTGCAGGGCATTTCCAAGGAAAAGAAGAAGATTGACCTTGTCACCGGAGCCGCCACGACGGAACTGACCGGAAAGCAGTGCTCGCCCTACGGTTTCCATTGGGCCTATGATACCCACGCGCTTGCAGTCGGTACCGGTGGTGCATTGGTTGCCCAAGGTGGTAACACCTGGTTCTTTCTGACCGCCGATTATGCCTTCGGCTATTCACTGGAGGAACAGACCTCTAAATTCGTCACCTCCAAGGGCGGCAAGGTCGTCGGCTCTGTCCGCCATCCCTTGGCAACGACCGACTATTCGTCGTTCCTGTTGCAGGCGCAGTCTTCCGGCGCCAAGGTCATCGGCCTCGCCAATGCCGGCCTCGATACCGCCAATGCTATCAAGCAGGCCGCGGAATTCGGCATCGTCTCCGGCGGCCAGCGCCTTGCTGCGCTTCTCTTCACTCTGGCCGAAGTGAATGGCCTCGGCCTTGAGGCGGCGCAGGGGCTGACCCTTACCGAAAGCTTCTACTGGGATCGCGACGATCAATCGCGTGAGTTCGGCCAGAAATACTTCAAGCGCACCGGCCGCATGCCAAACATGATCCAGGCCGCGACTTACTCAGGCGTGACGCAATATCTGAAGGCCATCCAGAAAGTCGGCACCGACGACACCGAAAAGGTCGCGGCTGCAATGCATGAAATGCCGGTCGACGACGTCTTCGGGCGCGGCGCCAAGGTCGGCCCCAATGGCCGCCTGATCAGCGACGTCTACCTTATGGAAGTCAAGAAGCCGGATGAGAGCAAGCAGCCCTGGGACTACTATAAGGTCCTGGCCACTGTTCCGGGAGATGAAGCCTATATCAAGCCAGCCGAAAGCGGCTGCCCGCTGGTTCAGTAACGCATGACCGCTTCATTGACCAATATGGCGTTCGGGGGAGGACAATCCTCTCCCGGCGCTGCCGAAGGGCAAGGATCGCGGGTCGTCCTGTCGGCCCGCGGCCTGCGCCGTGATTTTGGTGGCTTCGTCGCCGTCAACAATGTCGATCTCGACGTGCATCATGCCAAGGTGCATGCACTGATCGGGCCGAATGGTGCCGGCAAGACCACGGTCTTCAATCTCCTCACCAAATTTCTGCAGCCATCGAGCGGAACAATCACGCTGCTTGATCATGATATCACCAGGACCGACCCGGCCAGGGTGGCCCGCATGGGTCTGGTCCGTTCTTTCCAGATTTCTGCGGTATTTCCGCATCTGACCGTTCTCGACAATGTCCGCGTTGCCCTGCAGCGCCCCGGCGGTCTCTCCACTCAATTCTGGCTACCTATACGGGCACTGAACCGGCTGAACGAACGGGCGATGGAGCTGATCCAGGCTGTCGGGCTGCAAGACGCGCGCAACAATCTCGCCGCTGATCTTTCCTATGGCCGCAAACGCGTACTGGAGATCGTTACCACGCTTGCGCTCGATCCAAAGGTGCTGCTGCTCGATGAACCGATGGCGGGCATGGGCCATGAAGATGTGCACATCGTTTCCGATATCATTCGCGAGGTGGCAAAGGACCGCGCCATCCTGATGGTCGAGCACAATCTGAAAGTGGTCGCCGATCTCTGCGACCAGGTGACCGTGCTTCAGCGCGGCGAAATCCTCACCTCCGGCGACTACCGCACGGTCAGTCAGGACGAACGGGTGCGCGTCGCGTATATGGGGACCGACCATGAGTGACGCAAAACCGCTTCTGTCTGTCCGCGACCTTCATGCCTGGTATGGCGAAGGTCACGCGTTGCATGGCGTCAACCTCGACATCCATCAAGGCGAGACTGTCACCTTGCTCGGCCGCAATGGTGTCGGCAAGACCACGACATTGCGCTCCATCATGGGCATCATCCGCAAGCGCACCGGCACCATTACCTTTAACGGCAAGGATATGATGCGCGTGCCGCTGCATCGCACCGCCCATACCGGCATCGGTTTTGTGCCGGAAGAACGCGGCATTTTCGCCACGCTCTCGGTTGACGAAAATCTCAATCTTCCGCCGATCGTCGCCAACGGCGGCATGTCGATTGTCGAGATTTACGAGCTGTTTCCGAACCTCAAGGAGCGGCGCAATAGCCCCGGCACCAAGCTTTCCGGCGGCGAGCAGCAGATGCTGGCAATTGCCCGCATCCTGCGCACGGGCGTCAAGCTCCTGCTTCTTGATGAGCCTACCGAAGGCCTCGCTCCGGTGATTGTCCAGCGCATTGGCGAAGTACTGGTGACGCTGAAGCAACGGGGCATGACCATCCTTCTCGTCGAACAGAATTTCCGTTTTGCCAGCAAGGTTGCCGACCGCTTCTACGTGGTAGACCATGGCAGGATCATCGACAATTTCCACGTCAAGGAGCTGCCCGATCGCATGAACATGCTGAACGAAGTGCTGGGAGTCTGATCATGATTATGATTTTCGGCGTTCCGGTTCAAGCTTTCCTCGGACAACTTCTCATCGGCCTGATCAATGGCTCGTTCTATGCCATGCTTAGCCTCGGCCTTGCCATCATTTTTGGGCTCTTGCGCGTCATCAATTTCGCCCATGGCGCGCAATATATGATTGGCGCATTCGTCGGCTATCTACTGCTGGCTGAACTCGGTATCGGTTACTGGCCAGCGCTCGTTCTGGCGCCATTGATCGTAGGTCTTGCCGGCGCTCTCATAGAGCGGGTTGCTCTCTCGCGCCTTTACAACCTGGATCATCTCTACGGCCTCCTTTTTACCTTCGGTCTCGCGCTCGTCCTCGAGGGCACATTCCGTTATTATTATGGCGCGGCGGGTCAACCCTATGCCGTGCCACCCGCCCTGGCAGGCGGCTATAATCTTGGCTTCATGTTCCTCCCGAAATACCGCGCCTGGGTCGTCATCGCTTCGCTTGCCGTATGCCTTGGCACATGGCTGTTGATCGAAAAGACCCGGCTTGGTTCCTATTTGCGCGCCGCGACCGAGAACCCAACGCTGGTACGCGCATTCGGCATCAACGTGCCTCTGCTACTAACGTTTACCTACGGACTGGGCGCCGGTCTCGCCGGTCTCGCGGGCATCATGGCGGCGCCGATCTATCAGGTTAGTCCGCTTATGGGATCGAACATGATCATCGTGGTCTTTGCCGTGGTCGTGGTTGGCGGCATGGGATCAATTCTTGGCGCCATCATCACCGGTTATATGCTCGGCATTTTCGAAGGACTAACCAAAGTGTTCTATCCGGAAGCGTCGAGCATCGTCATCTTCGTCATCATGGCGATTGTCCTGCTCGTCCGGCCCGCGGGCCTGTTCGGAAAGGATGTCTGATATGACCCAAGCCACAGTTACATCCGCACCAAAGCAACGCTTTTTAACTCCCGAAACGACGCTGATCCTCGTCGGCATCGCGGGCTTGATCCTCGCGCCTTTCTACTTTTACCCGGTCTTCCTGATGAAGGTCCTGTGCTTTGCGCTCTTTGCCTGCGCCTTCAATCTCCTGCTGGGCTACACGGGCATCCTTTCCTTCGGCCATGCCGCTTTCTTCGGCGGGGCTGCCTACTTCACAGCGCATGCGGTCAAGGAATGGGGATTCCCGACTGAACTCGGCATTCTTGCCGGTGTGGCCGGCGCAGCGATCCTTGGATTGATCATTGGATTCTTTGCCATACGGCGTCAGGGCATATATTCAACGATGATCACGCTGGCCCTGGCACAAATGTTTGCATTTTTCTGTCTACAGGCTTCGTTCACCCACGGAGAGGACGGCATTCAGGGGGTTCCGCGCGGGCATCTGCTTGGGTTCATCGATCTCAATCAGCCGCTGAACATGTACTTCTTCGTGCTTGCCGTATTCCTCATCGGCATGTTCATTGTCTGGCGCATCATCAACTCGCCATTTGGCATGATCCTCAAATCCGTACGCGAAAACGAACCTCGCGCGATTTCTCTCGGCTATTCGGTTGCACGTTACAAGCTCGCGGCTTTCGTCATGTCAGCGGCGTTAACCGGGCTTGCGGGCGGCTTGAAGGCGATCGTTTTCCAGTTTGCCACACTCACCGATGTCAGTTGGCAAATGTCTGGTGAAGTCGTGTTGATGACGCTGCTCGGTGGTATTGGTACGCTGGTCGGACCGATCTTTGGTGCAGCGCTTGTTGCGGCACTCGAGAATTATCTCGCAACCTCGGAGTTTCCGGTCACGGTGATCACCGGCATCATCTTCATGGTTTGTGTACTCGTATTTCGCCGCGGCATCATCGGTGAACTTTATGCCTCACGCTTTGGCAAGAAACTCGAGAGCAAGCCGGACAACTGAAATGTCATCCTATGACTATATCGTTATCGGGGCAGGCACCGCCGGCTGCACACTTGCCAATCGCCTCTCTGAAAACAAGGACGTCTCTGTTTTGTTGCTCGAGGCTGGCGGCAAAGACAATTATCACTGGATTCATATTCCCGTTGGTTACCTCTATTGTATTTCCAATCCGCGTACGGACTGGTGTTTCTCCACCGAGGCAGAAGCCGGGCTAAACGGCCGCTCGCTCAGCTACCCGCGTGGCAAGGTTTTGGGCGGCTGCTCTTCGATCAACGGCATGATTTATATGCGCGGCCAAGCGCGCGATTATGACCTGTGGCGACAAGACGGTTGCACCGGCTGGGGCTGGGATGATGTCCTGCCTTACTTCAAGAAATCGGAAGACTACTACCTGGGCGCCGACGATTTCCATGGTTCGGGTGGCGAATGGCGTGTGGAAGAAGCTCGACTTCATTGGGATATCCTCGACGCATTCCGGGATGCGGCTGAAGCTGCCGGCATCCCCCGCACCGATGATTTCAATCGCGGCGACAATGAAGGTTCATCCTATTTCAAGGTCAATCAGAGGCGCGGCATCCGCTGGAACACGGCCAAAGCCTTCTTGCGCCCTGCCCTCAGGCGAGCGAACCTCACAGTCGAAACTGGAGCGCAGGTACGCAAGCTGCTCTTGAAGGAGCTGGCTGTCAAAGGCGTTGAGTTCGAACAGAGTGACGTCATCCGTTCGATTCAATGCCGGCGCGAGGTTATCCTGGCTGCGGGCTCCATAGGCTCGCCACACATCCTGGAACTGTCGGGGATCGGACGCGGCGATGTTCTGCGAGCAGCTGGCATTGAGGTGGCTCTGGAACGACGCAACGTTGGGCAGAACCTGCAGGACCATCTGCAATTGCGTTGCGCCTACAAAGTTACCGGGATTCCGACACTCAATGAGAAGGCCAACCGCCTTCTCGGCAAGGCTGCGATCGCACTCGAATATCTCATCAGCCGCTCCGGACCCATGTCCATGGCGCCGAGCCAGCTTGGCGTTTTTACGCGGTCTGATCCTTCATATGATACAGCTAACCTGCAATACCATGTGCAACCTCTGTCACTGGAAAAGTTTGGCGAAAACGTTCACCCCTTCCCGGCATTCACAGCGAGTGTCTGCAATCTGCGGCCGGAGAGCCGTGGCTCGGTGCATGTCAAATCGCCGGATCATCGCTCTCAGCCTGCCATCCAACCAAACTATCTGACCACCGAAAGTGATCGTCGTGTCGCGGCGGATTCGATCCGTATCACGCGCAACATTGTGGCGCAAAAACCGTTGCAGCGCTTCAAACCGGAGGAATTCAAGCCGGGCCCGCAATACCAGAGCGAGGCGGAACTGGTCGAGGCCGCAGGTGCCGTTGGCACGACCATTTTCCACCCCGTTGGGACCTGCCGCATGGGTGCGGATCCGGACTCGGTCGTCGATCCGCAATTGCGCGTGCGCGGTATTCAAGGTCTGCGCGTGGCCGATGCCTCGATCATGCCGTCGATTACCTCGGGAAACACAAACTCACCAACGATCATGATCGCCGAAAAAGCCGCAGAGATGATCTTAGGAAATTAACTGTTACCTTATCTGAAAAGGCACAGTGAAGCTTTGCCGCGATACGTCGACGCCAGCCGGGGCTGACGGAACGGGCGACGCCCGACGAATTGTTTCAAGGACGCTCTGATCCAACTGAGGTATGCCCGAACTGCTAACGACGCTCGAGGCAACAATGTCCCCCCCGTTTGTGACCACAAAACGAATCCTGACTGTCCCCTGCCCTTCCGCACGGGCACGACTTGCCCGACGCGCCAAATAAGCCTGCACCCTGGAGCGCCATGTCTCCGATTGCCTAGCTGATGCGGCTCTCGATACGCTTGGTTGCTGCTTCGCTTCGCGAAGCATCTCGTCTTCGACCGTCGCGGTGCTGACCTTCTTTGCTGGCTTGCGTACGACTTTTTCGGCGACCTGCTTCTTCGGAACATCGGGCTTTTTCGGTGTTGGACGAGCCACCGGGAGGGGCACCTCCACCTTTGGCAGTGCCACAACCTCTTCGATCTGTTCGTCGAGCGGCTCGGTCACTTCCGGCTCTGGCGGAACCTCTTCCGCAATCTCGGGTTCAGGCTGCTCCGGAGTCAGTTCCTTGACCGGCTCAGCAGTCTGTTCCGGTTCCGGTCGAGCTTCCGGTACAGGCTCTGGCGCCGCCGATTCCTGCTCGACCGTGTCGGGCTTTATTGGCTCAGCTTCGACTGGCGGCTCTTCCTGTACGGGCTCGGACACCACTGGCGCGGGTAGCGGCTCCATATCGATCATTACCGCCGCGGCAATATCGCTGGCGGGTGCGTCTGGTTGATAGTTTTGGACGTACCAAGCGGCGCCCGCATGGATACCGATGACGACAAACCCCGCAACAGACCAAAGGCCAACCTCGCGCCAATCTGGGCGTAACAAGCCTCTCCTGCTTGCGGTTGTCTGTTGGTGCACTACTGAATGTCCTTGTCGACCGGTTCTGGTGGTAACGGAGCGCTTTCAAGGCCCACCAGCGCGATCTTCAGATACCCATTGTCACGCAGGCCATTCATCAAATCCATCAGGGCTCCGTAGTCGACTGCCCGGTCCGCACGAAGAAAGACCCGGGTTTCCTTGTCGCTCTGCGTGCGCTGATCAAGAAAGCTGCCAAGTTTCTCACGCAAAATCGTTTCGTTACCGACTGCGATAGACTTGTCTTCCTTGAGCGTCAGGTAGAGCGGCTGGTCGGGACGGGTCGCGGGGGTTGCTGTCGAAGCTGGCAGGTCCACATTGATGTCGACCGTGGCCAGCGGCGCTGCCACCATGAAAATAATGAGCAAGACCAGCATGACATCGATGAACGGTGTCACGTTGATTTCGTGATTTTCTTGGAGGTCGTCGTCCGACGCATTGTGCCTGATGCCACCAGCCATGATCGCCCCTTATTCTGCTGCCGCACGTGACTGATGAACGGAAGGCACCAGTGCAAAATCTACATCGCGGCTGACAAGCCGCTCGACACCCGCTGACGCGTCGGCGAGGAGTTGCCGATAACCGGTGATCGACCGCGCGAATACATTGTAGATCACAACGGCTGGAATAGCGGCGACGAGGCCAATCGCCGTCGCCAGAAGGGCTTCTGCAATGCCCGGCGCCACGATCGCCAAATTGGTCGTTTGGGATTCCGAAATGCCGATGAAAGAATTCATGATGCCCCACACGGTCCCGAATAGCCCGACAAAGGGCGCAGTTGAACCGATGGTTGCAAGTACTCCTGTGCCGCGACTCATGCGGCGTCCTGCCTGTGCCTCGATGCGCGACAGGCGCGAGGCAACGCGCTCCTTCAAACCGTCCGCACTGGCATGACCTTGAACCTCACGGGAAAGACGCACTTCCTCGCGTGCCGCGTTGACAAGCGATGCCCCCGGGCCGCCACGGCCTTCGAGCGACCGTTCGGCATCGAGTAGCGTGCGCGCATTGCCGATGGCGTTGAGCGCGCGGTAGGCGCGCACTCTCGCTCCGGCAAGCTCAAGCGATTTTGCCAACCAAACTGTCCAGGTAACCAGTGATGCGAAAGCCAAGCCGATCATCACGCCCTTGACGACCCAATCCGCCGCCACGAACATGCCCCATGGCGAGAGATTATGTGGCAGCGTTCCGCTCGTCTGACCGGGTTGGCTGCCCTCCGTTGGTGGGGTTGGTTGCATGGCTGGTGACTGTATTTGATCCGGTTGCTGTTGGGGCTGTGGTGCAACCTCGGCCTGAGGTGCTGGAGCCATATTGTCTTGAGCATAGGCTATTGGCGCAGTCGGGTCGAAGATGATCAGCGCGCATCCCAAAGCCCCGATTCTCAGTACCGCCGCAAGATTGCCGGCTGTTGAATGCTTTTTGGGGGTTGGTCGCATCGCTCCGCAATCCTTCACTACGTTCGCCGCAACGGCCCGACTTGTCGATCAACTGGGCTTGCATCAAGCGGCGCCATCTTCGGTTGGTAGCGGCTTAGTATTTATGACTAAAATAATCAACTATTTTTTGAAACGGATAAGGGGATGGTTTCGATGACGAGAAAGCGGGAAGAAAAAGTTGAACAACTCTCCACGATTTCCGGACGACAATCTGCGGTTCCTGCACAAGAAACACCAAAAAAGGGATGGGAATTTCAATCTATCCGTGTGTTTTCAGACGATTCCCCAAGCGCGGTAACGTCCCCTGCCCGTCATTTCACGCACGCCAAGTTCGCCGACGAGATTGAGCGCCCCGCGCTGGGAAACCTTCAATTCCTTGGCAATCAGAGCTGTTGATACCATGGGCCGCGATAGAATGAGATCGATCATGCCGGGAAGGCTTGATGTGGAGCGTCGATCCTTCAATTTTCGTTCCATTTGCATCCGCGCAAGGCTCAGCCGCTCGACTTCCTTCAGATTTGTCATGCTCGATACCTGAACCGCTTCCAGAAACGCAATGAGGCGTGTCGTATGATCGCGCGCACGGCGGCGGTCGCGCGGAATGGAGCGCAATCCCGCGTTGAAGGCTGCGAGATGCGATCTCGTCTTGCCCCGTTCTCTCAGCATGGCGGACACGAGCATTGGACCCAGCCAGTGCTGGTGTTGCAGCGGTTCGATGTCCTCCCATGCGTCCCAGACAACTGCAGCCGCAAGTAGTGGTGGCAAATCACGGGTCCGGTCATGAACCGCCAGCCACCGCTCGATCCGCGCATCCTCATCCCAATCCGGGTCGTATACCAACGGGTCACCATCCGGTGTGACCTCGGCCGGAGAAGGTTTGCTCCCTCCCCTCCCCCCACCAACCTCTGCTGGTTGCGCAAGCAGCCGCGACGAACGGTCCAGCAACGCGTCTAACTTCGCCAATTCGTCTTCAAATGCGTTTTCCGCGTCGGATTTGAGTTCGATCTCATCGTCGGCAATCGGTTCAATTGCTGGGACGCTTGCGGCAGATAGCACCGCAAACTCGCTGGTTGCCCGCCCGCGCAGACTAGCAAGTCCTCTGGAACTGAATGCCCAGGCGGCCGGGCTTGCAGCAATCTGGCGTCGCGTACGCAGAATGGCGTGAGCCCTTGTCAGCTCATGCGTCGGGGTGCGGATGTCCATGCGTGCATCATGAAGAACCAGATCTTCGACATGAACAAGCTCCCCCGCCAGCCAGAGAGCATTGCACGCCTCCATGAAATGCGAGCGTTCGATCCAGCCCTCATTTTCGCGCAAAAGTCCATCGCGCGACCGGTGTCCATTCGTTTGGCCGAGATCATTCTTGCGACCGACCCTGTCGTCAAGCCGCGCCAACGCGTCTTCGGCCGCAATGACCGGTTGAAGCAGATATTTGAGGGATAACTCGCTAGAATCATAAACCATTGAAATTATAGTAAACGATTGATTAAACGGAAGCTATATCGAATTTGGCTTCTGCTGGGCGGGTAGCCAACCGCGGCGTGTAGATCGGAAATGAATCACTTGGGAGTATGGTTTGTATTATTAGCGTGTTTGGAGCGTCTAGCCAACCACGACAGTCGCTTTTCCAGAGACACGACTGTAAAGATCGATGATATCCTGATTGATCAGACGCACGCAGCCGGACGACATCGACTGGCCGATGGACCACCATTCTGGCGATCCGTGAATCCGGTAGCCGGTATCGACGCCATCCTTGAAAATATATAGGGCTCTGGCTCCCAGAGGGTTTTGCGGTCCGGGGTCCATGCCATTCTGGTATTTGGCCAATTCCGGCTTACGCTGGATCATTTCACGTGGCGGCGTCCAGCGTGGCCATTCCTTTTTGTATTGGATATTGGCGCGACCGCTCCAAAGGAAGCCGTCCTTGCCGATACCGACGCCATAGCGAATGGCATCACCGCCCGGCTGGACGAGATAAAGAAAGCGCTCCTGCAAGCGGACCACGATCGTACCCGGTTGCTCGCCGGTGGGATCGACGACAATCTGACGCCGGAACTGGACTGGAACCTTTTGATATGGAACCGCAGGGAGTGAGTAAGGACCCTCCTGTACTGCAGCGTACATGACCTCCGGAACTGTCACGGATTTATCAATGCTGATTTGTGGCCGTATGCCGCTAGTCGGCATCGCGTCTATATCCATAGCCGGCAGTTCGAGGGTCGTTTGGGTGCAGCCGGTTATTCCGAGCACAGCCATAGAACCTGCACCCGCCAGAAGGTGGCGGCGGGAAAACGTGGGGATTCGCTGTTCGGCCGTGGCTGCCTGTTTACGCTGAGACAATTTGGCACTCGCTTACAAATATTGGCAATCGTTCAAACTGTATGGAAATGTGGTTTACAAACGATGAATCGGAAAAAGAGCATTTTTACCATCGCCAATATGACGTTGACAGCTGTCAACTGAGTGTTCCGCGGCGCCTTACTTCTTTCCTGTTTCGTAGTGGTTGACAGCTGTCAACCAACGGTGCTTCGGGACGTAGCACTAAGGTTTAATTTTCAAATCCCTCGCTCTGAAGTATTTAGTTATGCAATCCTGCGTTTTAGGACTACAATTATTCCACGCCAGATTGTATTCCCAAACGGGTTCGGATTTCCTTCACGCTCGATCAGGCATTCCACAATGGCAGATGATACGGCTTATAGTTTCAGGCATAAAGATCCCCGCACCGACGCTCCGAGTGCGGACGAGAACACTATCCCTGCGCAACGCGCGTTCACGGATACGCCAAGCTTCTCACGGGACTCCCGACAGCAGTTGGCTCTCGCTGAAGAATTCGTCCGCAACAACATTTGCAATCCTGTCAGCATTACAGACATCGCCAATGCCGTTGGCATCAATATTCGTGCCTTGCAACGGCTGTTTCGCAAATGCCGCGGTGTCACGCCAATCCAGGTCTTGCTGAATGGCCGCATTGCTGCAGCGCATGAAATCATTCTCAGCGGACAAGCGACATCCGTGAGGGAGCTGGCGGCCAAGCTTCACTTCTCCAATCCGGGCCGGTTCTCCAAGCTTTACCGCAAAGCCTATTCGGCTGTTCCGTCTGAACAGATCCGCGCCTATCAAAGCGACAAGGCGAACCAGCGCTCTTGAGCACTCAGGCCTAACACATTAGCGGTACGCAGCCGTTCGATCCAGAAAGTCGTGGAAGTGCGCTATCACGCTGTCCTTGCCGATAAAAATGACGGCATAGGCCGGCGGCTCGTGCGTAACCGCAATTCTATCTGGATCAAAATCCAGCGCGGACTGGTGATTGGTACCGCGCAAAACGCTGATCGGGATTCCGCGCCAACTGCCGGCGATTGGCCGGTGTGCATGGCCGGCAAAAATATGCCTAACATTGCCGTGTTCCTTCAGCAGTGCGTAGAGCGCATCCGCTTCGATGATGCCCATCCGGTCCAAAAGAGGCATGTAAATAGGAAAGGGCGGGTGATGGGAGAACAGAAATACTGGACGGTCCCCAACCTCCACGAGACGTTGCTGCAGCCAGCGCAAACGCACCTCATCTAAACGACCCTCGGGCCGGCCAGGAACCAATGTATCAAGCATGATCAACCTGCCTTCACGAGTGTCTTCGACACTCTGGACAAAGCCATCCTCAACCTGGACAGTGTCAAAGACGTTCAGAAAAGCATTGCGGTCGTCATGGTTGCCGAGCATCAGACGGAAGGGCGGGAGCAGTTTGGTCAGTTCGCCCGCCAGAGCCCGGTACGTAACCTCGTCGCCCGTATCGCTCAGATCGCCGGTGAATATCACCAGCTCGGCATCACCATGATTCTGGTTGATGTCGGTGATGCACGCCTGCAGACGCGCCAAGGGATCAAGATCACACAGGGCTTCACCCGGCGCCACCAGATGCAGATCAGTCACTTGGATGATTTTCATGGAAGAAGTTCCAGGAGTTTTCTAGGATCTATACGCTGCAGGAATACGCGCGCTGCCGCGTAAGATAAGACGTGTATTCAAGCGTTCATGAGCGGGTGGGCGGTCAGGTTCAGCCTCGCGGCGATCGAGGAGTGCCACCGCATGGGCAGCCATCGTACCCGCATCCTGCCGAAAGGTCGTAAGATTGTAGGCGTCCCATGACGCTTCCGGAATATCATCGAATCCTACAACGGAAAGATCCCCCGGAATCGAAAGTTGCGTGTGTTTGCGCACATAGTCAATCAGGCCGAATGCGACCAGGTCATTGACACAGAACACAGCGTCCGGGCGGTCGCTCCCAACGGCGAAAAGGTGTTCTGCAGCCTCCTGCCCGCCTGCATAATCCGAATTGCGGCCGTTCCCAGTCACTACAGTTGCATCATGCAGTTCGGCTTCCTGCCGGAACCCGTATTCGCGTTCGACTGTTGTTGGTGTGCCCGACAGTGCGCCAGCGAAGCCCAGCTTCTTTACACCATCGGCGAGAAAGAACCGCGCAGCCTCACGACCGGCACCTTCGTTGTCGATATTGACGTCATCTGCCCCTGTTTCCGAACGTCCAAGAACGATCAATGGCTGGCCATTGCGGCGAGCAAGATCGACGAAGGAGGAGGGCGGCGAACCCGAGAGGATAATCGTCGCTTCCGCACGATACCCGAAAAGCGTCTTCTGTGCCGCAACCAGCTCCTCTTCGGTGCGGCCGGTATTGATAACAATAGGAACGCTGCCGCGATGTATGAGCGCCTTGGTCAGCGCCGCAACCAGATGTGAGCGATAGCCGAGTTCGGGATTTGTAACGACTAGCCCCACGAGCCGGCTCTTTCGCGCCAGAAGACCGCGCGCAAGATCGTTGACCTGATAGCCGAGGGCTTCCGCGGCCTCCATGATCTTCTCGCGCTTCTTGGCCGAGACACTTGCCCCCGGTGTAAACGCCCGCGACACTGCCGAGCGAGATACGCCGGCGTGCTTTGCCACCTGCAACGCACTGACATACTGCTTATCGCCTTTGTGCGCGTGTTTGTTTTTAGATTTCATGTCTTCAATGTCCGACCTTGGAAAGCACATCTGCCCGCAAGAATCGCTCCACAACCAGCATGAAGCCTATCGACGGTACGAGTAACAGCAGAGCGGTGATTGACGCAATCTGATAATTTCCACCCGAACCCGCGGTATACAGCAATAGCGGCAGCGTGTTCACGACGGGCGCACCGACGAAATAGCTGCCGGTAAATTCGTCGAGAGATTCGAGGAAAACGAAGATAGCGCTGGCCATGAGACCAGGAGCGGCAAGGGGGAGCGTTACATCGCGGAACGCGCGAAGCGGCCCGGCACCAATCGAACGCGCCGCCTCTTCAAGATCGATTTCCACCGCCGAAAATGCTGCCGTCGCAATCCACACCGCGTAGACCAGACCGTGGGTAACGTGCACCATGACAACGCCGGCAATGGTCCCGTTAAGGCCGATCTCGTAGAAAAAACGGGCGATATTTACGTAGACCGGAAGGTTCGGAAATGCTTGCGGGATCAGGAATGCCAGAAGGATCAAACCGCGAAACGGCAGTTTCAGCCGCGACAAAGCATAGCCTGCGGGAATGGCCAAGATCAGCGACGCGATGACGGTGAGCACCGCGACGATGATGCTGGTCATCAACGAGGTCATCGCGTTACCGCGCGGTGAAAACACCCGCTCCCAGAAAGTGAACCCGTATTCCAACGGCAACATGTGAGGGAAGTACCATTTCTCTGCCACCGTCCACAAAAGCAGATTGGTCAATGGCCCGAAAATGATGAAGGCGAGGAGCCCGAGAACAAGCGCACGGGGTAGCCACCAGAGATCGACACGAGCCATCATGCGCGGTCCTTCATTGTCTGGCGCAGATATATCAGTGCCACACCAGCCGTCAACAGCAAGGAGATCATGCCGAGCGCATTGGCAACGCCGTAGTCACCATGGGCGTTGATACGGAACGCGATATCGGCGGTCAGCATCGTTGGTGACTGAGCATTGATCATCAATGGGACGGACAGCACGGACATCATGGTGACGATAGAAAGGATCAGACCGACCAGCAGCGTGCCAGTGATCTGCGGCAAGATAATCTCCATCAGGATGCGCAAGCGCGAGGCGCCAAGATTGCGCGCGGCTTCTATCGTGCTGCGATCGAGCGATGCCATGGCGCCGGCCACGAGAAGAGTCACGAACGGCGTCTGCTTCCATACGAAAGCGATGACGATGCCGCGCCAGTCGAGAAACCCGGTCGTCTGCAGCGGCGTCAATATGCCGAGGCTGACAAGAATGTTGTTCATCAGGCCATTCTTGGCAAGAAAGGTGCGCAAGACCTGGCCGACAACGATAAAGGGAATGAACATGGGCCAACGATAAAGCCACCGCAGGACCGCGACAGCGCGCGGGTTTTCGCCAAGGGTTAGATATCCACCAATCGCCACGGACAAAAGTCCGATAAGCGCCGTTGAAACAGCGACGATGACGACAGTGAAGATCATATCCTTGGAATAGAGATCGAACGATTTGCTGAAATTTCCAAAGCCAAAAGTATCGCCGACCTCGAATGCACCAAGGATCGAAGCAAACAGCGGCACAATGAAGAACAGCACGATCATGATCAGTGCCGGCAGAACAAGGAGAATTGCGAGAAGGCGCGTCTGCATCAGGATATTCCGGGGGAGGGGAGGGGCCACCAACAGGTGTCAATGGCCCCAAGGACAGCATAAGGTTAGTTGGCTACGTTCTTTTCGTAAGCCTCAAGGATAGCCGAATTGTAAGGGGCGATGGGAAAGGGCTTAGCTTTGGTAGCGAGATCCTCAGGAGAAATATCGACGAAGAGCTTGTCCCAGCTAGCCTTGTCCAGTTCCGGCTGCACGAACGTTGCGTCGATACCCGGATACCAGTTGAAGCGCTTGACGATGCCGTCAGCCTGCACTTTGGGGCTGGTCGCAAGCGCGACGAACTTCTCTGCCAGTTCCGTGTTCGGGCTCTTGGTCGGAATGACATAATGCATAGGTTGCCCTGGCATGCCCGGCGCAGGCAGGAACAGCTTCATTTCCGGCGGCAATTTGCCATCGGCCTGCCACGAGTAGAACATGTCGACCCAGACCGGCCCCATGGAAATCTCGCCGCGGCTGAGCATATCCAGCGTACCGGCATTGCCCGGGGTCAACGTGGCATTCGTCGTGAAGTCTTTCAGGCTTGCGAAAGCTTTGTCCCACTTCTTGGTTTCGGCTTCTTCGAACGGACCATTCATCAGTTTGTTCGCATCGCCGTCGCCGAAGGCATAAATCCAGCCCATGACAAAGCTTACACCCGAAGCACCGCCTTTGATGCCGTTATAGCCGAACTGCTTGGGATTATCCTTCGCCCAGGCGACGAGCTCTTCATAGCTTTTGGGTGGATTGGGGATCAGGGCCGGATTGTAAGCGATCGCTGTCTGGCTGGAGAACATCGGCATGACATAACCTTCGACATTGGAGCCGAGCGCCATTTTGGCCTTTTCGCTGGTGACCATATTGCCTGAAGGAATTTTCGAGCGATAGGACTCGAGATAACCATCCTTGACCAACGGCCCGGCGAATTTTTCATGCACGACAGCGACGTCCGCGTCCCATTTGTCGACATTGGCTTTCGCCTGCGCGTCGAAACGCTCGACGATCTTCTGCGATCCGGCATCACCCGGTCCTGTGCCGACGACGCGAACCGTCGTCCCCGGATTTTCCTTCTCGAAGAGAGGGCCGAGATAGTCGTTGATGTAATCGACCATGTTCTGATCACCGGCTGTCAAAACCGTAAGATCGGCCGCGGCGGCCGGAGGTACCGCCAGTCCGAGGATGAGAGAGGCCTGTAGAAGCGTTTTCATTTTATCTCCCTTGAGCAGATTTGGATAAGTGGCAGTGTTGGGTTGGCAGCCAGTTTGCCGGCAGCCAATTTCTTAATGCGCGCGTGTTTCAGTCACGCCTTCAGCAGCGTTGAAGATAAAGAGCGATTCGGCTGGAATGCGTACTTTCACCGTTTCACCCTGGTTAAAGGGCGTATCGGCATCGACGAGGATTTCGTTTCCACCCAGACTAACCGCGTGACGCCAATGGCCGCCCGGATAGCTGACGCTTGCAACCTGACCGCGTAACTCCAGCGCCCCCGGTTCCAGCGCCGACTTATCTGCAGAACTCGCAAGACGGGCCGCCTCGGCGCGGAAACGCAGTTCAATCGGGCCGGTTGTCAATGTCCGCCCGGCACGCGCAGTGACGATCGATAGGTTGAACGCGCTCTCCATAAGTTCAACCTGCTCGCCATGAACGCGCGCATGCATCGACAGCAGATTTTCAGCTCCCATGAAGGCTGCCACGAAAGGCGAGGCGGGCTTGTTATAGACGTCCTCGGGCGAGCCCTCCTGCTCGATCCGGCCCGCATTCATGATGACGATGCGATCGGCCATCACCATCGCTTCCTCGCGGTCGTGGGTGACGTGGATCGCCGTGATACCGAGACGCTTCTGCAGGGAACGAATTTCGTGGCGCACCGTCAGGCGAATACGCGCATCGAGATTGGAAAGCGGCTCATCAAGGAGGAGGATTTCCGGATCGACCGCCAGGGCTCGACCAAGCGCAACGCGCTGCCGCTGTCCGCCGGAGAGCTGTCCCGGCTTACGATTGCCAAGACCTGCAAGGCCGAGCAGGTTCTGCATCTCTTTGACTCGCGCGTCGATATTGTGTCGCGACTGTCTCTGCAATTTCAACCCATACCCGATGTTCTGGGCGACAGTCATATGCGGCCACAGCGCGTAGGATTGGAAGACAAGCGCCATACCGCGTTTGTCCGGCGGCATTTGCGTGACATCGCGATCGGCCACCCGGATCGATCCGGAAAAAGGCTTGGCAAATCCAGCGATCGTACGCAACAGCGTTGTCTTGCCGCAGCCCGACGAGCCGAGCAGAGCAACGAATTCGCCCTTTTCAATATCGAGGTCGAGCTTGTCGAGAACGGTCGTTGTGCCGTAGCCAACGCTCATCTTCTCGACCTTGAGAAAAGGCCGCATAATCTATTTCCACCCCATTGCGCAGCTGTGCAATTTTTTTCCTTGTACTGTCTGTTTATAACAGCCGCGTGACAAGCGAAAAATATTGAACCCGTGGATTGTATGATTTGACATAGTCAACGGTGCTTGCCCGGGCAATTGAGACTTTCGTACAGGTGTCATAGAACCGTTATCCGGCTTGTATAGAGGTGGCCAATCATAGTGAGCCCGCACAGAGAGAAGCGGGTTCGTCTCATTTGATAAAAAGGGATCATCATGCGTCAACTTCTCGCCGCTGCAATTCTACTGGCCACCGGACTTCATCCAGCCTTTGCCGCTGATGGTAAACTCGTTCTCTATACAAGTCAGCCCAACACCGACGCCCAGCAAACGACCGATGCTTTCATGGCAAAGAACCCTGGCATCAAGGTCGAGTGGGTTCGTGATGGGACGCCGAAGATCATGGCAAAGCTGCGCGCCGAGATCGAAGCGGGCAATCCTCAGCCCGATGTCCTGTTGCTTTCCGATGTTGTTACAATGGAAGGGCTGAAGAAGGAGGGCCGCCTGCTCGCGTTCAAGGATGCCGATACGAAGGGCATCGACCCCGCGCTGATAGATAAGGACGGAACCTATTTCTCCACCAAACTCATCACCACGGGCATCGTCTATAACACCAAGGCGCCATTCGTTCCGTCCGGTTGGAGCGATCTTACCAAGCCGGAAGCCAAGAACCTGGTCAGCATGCCAAGCCCGCTGACATCGGGTGCCGCGATGATCCACACGGTGACGCTGACCGAAAATCTGCCGCAGGGCTGGGACTTCTATACCGAGCTCGCCAAGAATGGTGCGCAGGCTGCCGGCGGCAATGGCGACGTGCTGAAGGCTGTCAGCGGTGGCGACAAGCTTTTCGGCATGATCGTCGATTACATGCCTATCCGCGAAAAGGCCAAGGGTGCGCCGGTTGAATTCGTATTCCCCAAGGAAGGCGTCTCAGCCGTAACCGAACCGGTCGCCATTCTCTCCACCGCAAAGAACCCCGAGGCGGCAAAAGCTTTCGTTAATTTCCTCCTGTCGGAAGAAGGTCAGAAGCTGGCGGTCAGCATGGGCTATATCCCTGCGCGTCCCGATGCCGGCCTTCCGGCAGGCTATCCGAATCGTTCTGCCATCAAGGTCCTGAAATTTGACGCAGCCGGCGCCTTGGCGAACGATGCTGCGAACAAGGAAAAATTCAGCGAAGTTATGGGGCAGTAAAACCCCTTTGGCTGTTACCCAATCTCTTCGCCAGAGCGCAAGGCCCGCATCCCGCGATGCGGGCCTTCTCTCAATACTGTGGCGGAAGCTCCGCCAAAACACACGGCTTTCGAGTCTGGCCGTTCTCAGCATCATCTTCCTGCTCAGCCTGTTACCCGTCCTGCGCCTTCTGTTGACGGCTATTGTACCCGGCGGCGAAATTGATCTGGCCGCATTTTTAAATCGCCTCTCCAGTCCCGTGGTCATCCGCGCAACGTTCAATACGCTTGACACATCATTCTTCGGCGCACTGCTGGCGCTTGTGATAGGTGCGCCGTTCGCAGTCGCCATTTCCATAACCGATTTGCCATGGCGCAGGACACTGGGCTTTCTACTGCTGCTGCCGTTGATGATCGCGCCACAGGTAATGGCGCTGTCCTGGCTGCATCTGTTCGGGCCATCCAGCACATTGCTCGGCGCCTTCAATCTCTCGCCACTCCCGGGAACCGCCAATCCTATGCTCGGTCGCAACGGCATTATCCTACTTTATGCCATTCAACACGCGCCGATCGTCTTCATTACATTGCGGGCAGGGCTCACGCGCGTCCCGCGGGATCTTGTGGAAGCGGCGCGCTCATCGGGCTCTTCGCCGCTCGGGGTCCTTCTCACCATTATCCTGCCCATGGTCCGGCCCTATATCGTCGCCGCAACGGCGCTCTCCTTCGTCTCGGGTGTCGGCAATTTCGGCATTCCCGCGCTGCTCGGCATGCCGGTCAATTATCTGACGCTGACGACGCTGATCTATCAGCGAATTTCCAGCTTTGGTCCGAGTGTATTGCCGCAAGTCGCGGCGCTTTCCGTACTGATCGCAACCATGGCGCTCCTCGGCGTCACCTTGCAGGCGCTGGCTCTGCGCCGCGCCGGCCATCGCTTCACGGCAGGAACACCAGCACGTTTCGCTCTGGGAAGTTGGCGGTTGCCGCTTGCGCTGTTGGGCTGGATCGCCACCCTGTTCATGCTCATTCTCCCTGTCCTTGCCTTGGTGACGACGGCGCTTATTCCGTCATTCGGTGTCCCGCTCAATTGGACAACCTTGACCTTTTCCAACTTCGAGGAAGTGTTGTTCCGCCAGGCTTCGACTACCCGCGCCTTCCGCAATTCCGCCATGCTGGCCGGTAGCACAGCATTGATCCTCGCCTTTGGCGCCATTCCCCTGGCGATCGGCCTCGAACGCTTTTCGCGCCTGTCGCAACGTATCCTGCATGGCGTGATAGAACTGCCCTATGCGCTGCCGGGCATCGTCCTCGCTATTGCCTGCATTCTTCTGTTCCTGCGGCCGCTGCCACTCTTCGGGAGCCTCTATGCCACGCCGTGGATCATCATAATCGCTTATCTCATGCGTTTCTTCGCACTCGCCATGAAGCCGGTCACTGCTGCTATTGGCCAAATCTCGCGCGACCTCGATGAGGCCGCGGCGGTGTCCGGTGCTTACGCCCTACGCCGGATGATGACGATCACAGCGCCACTGGCCGCACCAGCCGCCGTCGCGGGCGCGCTCCTGGTTTTCATGAGTGCGTTTAACGAGCTGACTGTGTCTGCATTATTGTGGTCGAGCGGTAACGAAACCTTGGGTGTCGTTCTCTTCAGTCTGGAAGAAGCGGGGCTCGGCACCCAAGCAGCGGCAATCGCAGTCACGACCATTGTCATCGTCGTGGCATTGCTCCTTGTCCTGGACCGGCTCGGCAGGAGGCTGCCAGCCGGCGTCTTGCCTTGGCGTTGACTAAGGAATGATCCAGGCGTCGCTGACGGCGACATGTACCTTGCTTCCAAGGGGGAGGAGGTGCGGGCTATCGATCGTCAGGCGCTCGCCATTGGCAAGTTCGAGCCACGTTTCGTGCACCGGTCCGCGATAGGTGCTTTCCCGGACGACAGCATCGAGACCTTGATCGGCAAGCGCGATAGCTTCAGGGCGCAGCAAGACGTGCACACTATCCGTGCCGACGACGTGTCCACGTGCAGTGACTTGAGTGCCACCGATATCAACGACCATTGATGAACCGTTTCTCCGCACCACTGCTCCGGAGACAACCGTCCCGCGCCCGATAAACCCTGCCACCTTCCGGTCCGATGGCGAATGATAGACTTCCAAAGGGGAGGCGATCTGCAGAATGTTTCCCGAACTCATGACCGCGATACGGTCGGATAGCGCGAGTGCTTCCGATTGATCATGCGTCACATAGACAATCGTCGCGCGCGTACGGCTGTGAATATCGCGAAATGCCTCGACCATCGAAGCGCGCAAGTGCATGTCGAGATTGGCGAGCGGCTCATCGAAGAGAATAATCTTCGCATCCGCGACGAGGCAGCGGGCGAGGGCAACCCGCTGACGCTGGCCGCCGGAGAGTTCCTCGATCCCCCGCTTGGCGTAACCATCAAGGCCCACACTGTCGAGGACGGCAGCGACGCGGCTTGTAATCTCGTCCTTGCCGACTTTTCGCGTCTTCAAAGGATACGCCACATTCGCAGCCACATCCATGTGCGGCCAGAGTGCATAGGACTGGAAGACAACACCGACGCCGCGTTCCTCCGGCTTCTTCTGGCTCTTAGCATCGGCGATAAACTCGTCACCAAACGACAACTGCCCGCCATCCGGTACTTCGAAACCGGCGATCAGCCGTAGCAAAGTGGTCTTGCCGCAACCGGAGGCACCGAGCAGTGAAGTGAACGACCCGGATGGGAAATCGATCGAGATATCATTAAGCGCGGTGACGTCGCCGAAGCGTTTTGTGAGGTTCTGGATACGGATTTCGGTCATGCGCCGCTTTTACAATTCTTTCGGAAATTTGACACCGCCTATGGGGCGTTTCCGTAACATTTGTGTGACGAGCGGTTGATCCCGAAGATACGCCTTACAAAAAACCCAGATAGCGCCTGTGATTGGCGCCGCGACGCTCCGATAAGGCCTCAAATCATTACGAAAGTATAATTTGAAATGGCCTCTGGAGTCGTTAGTGCTTGCGCATTAGGGAACGGGGCCGCCTCCCACGGGCATATCCCTAAGAAGGAGATATTTGTCATGAAGCGTATCGGCCTTCTGATCGCGGCGGCACTTATTATCGGTATTGGCTATTTTGCCGTCTATCCCGAGCTGTACCCACGCGCATCTTCACCCGTTTCAGGCGCCACATCGGCCGATACGTCGCCTGCAGGCAGCAAGGCCCGTAAAGGCGGCGGCCCCGCCTCTGTAGTGGTTGCATCGGCCAAATCGCAAGACGTGCCCGTCACAAAGACGGTTGTTGGTACGATGGAGCCCATCGACACGGTTGTCGTCAAGCCGCAGATCGATGGCGTCGTCGTCGAAACCAAAGTCACCGATGGTCAAATGGTCAAGACCGGAGACGTGCTCTTCCAGCTCGATGACCGGGCTATCCGCGCCATGATCGACAAAGACCAAGCGCTGCTTGCCAAGGACCAGGCTAGCCTGGTTGCCGCAAATCTCGATCTGATCAGTGCCAGGGACCTCACAAAACGCAACGTAGACACCAACCAGCAGGTCTACCAGTTCGAAGCCGCTGTGAAGGTGCTGGAAGCAACGATCGATATGGACAAGGCGCAGATTGCGGCTGACCAGGTTCAACTGTCCTATATGACGATCACGGCGCCAATGGACGGGCGCGTGGGTGTCGTCAATACATCGGTCGGTAACCTTGTCCGCACCGTGGATACGAGCAGCCTTCTCACTATAACCAAGATGGCGCCGCTGCGCGTGGCCTTCACCATCGCCGAACGTGATTTGCCGGCCCTGCGAGCGGCTGTAGCGGATCATCCAACGCCCGTCCAGATCAAACTTCCAGGCAATAGCGATACGGTCGCGACAGGTACTTTGAACTTCATCGATTCGAGCGTCGACACCTCTTCCGGTACGGTCGTTCTGAAGGCAGATATTGCCAATACAGACGGTGCGCTTTGGCCCGGCCAGTACGTCACAGCTGTGGTGGAACTCACTGTTCATAAGAATGCTACCACTGTACCTCTTGTTGCCATCCAGCAGGGGAATGAGGGCTCGTTCGTCTTCCTCGTCCATTCCAACAAAACAGTTGCAAAGCAGAACATTACACTCACGGACACGGTAGGTGACACGGCGGTCATTGCTTCCGGCGTGGCGCCTGGCGATCAGGTGGTAGTCGATGGCCAGCTTCATTTGCAGGACGGCTCACCCGTCCAAACGAGTACACAGGCGGCGGACGTTGCATCCTCAATCGACAGCCCGGCTTCCGGAGCCCTAGAGGCTGCTAAATGAATATTTCATCGGTCTTCATCCGCCGACCAATTGCAACCATTCTACTTTCCGTCGCTCTCGCGGCCTCAGGCCTCTTCGCCTATAAATTCATCCCCGTCGCCGCGTTGCCGCAAGTCGACTTCCCGATCATAACGGTTTCCGCCCAGCTCCCCGGCGCAGCCCCGGACACGATGGCGAGCGCCGTTGCGACACCGCTGATCAAGCAGTTCTCAACGATCCAGGCCATCTCGACGATCAGTTCGACGAGTACGGAGGGCGCAACGCATATCACGCTCGAATTCGATCTTGACCGCAATATCGATCAGGCCGCGGCTGACGTTCAGGCGGCTATCGCGAGCACGTTGCGCCAACTACCGGCCAACATGACAAATCCGCCGAGCTATCGAAAGAGCAATCCTGCCGATGCGCCCGTCGTCCTCGTGGCTTTGCAAAGCGATACAATGCAACTGTCGAAGCTCGACGACTACGCCGAGAACGTGATGTCACCGGCTTTTTCGACCATCAATGGTGTCGGTGAAGTCCAGGTCTTTGGTACCAAGCAATATGCGGTGCGTGTCGAGGTAGATCCCGACGGCGTGACCGCCCGCGGGATCGGCATAGACGAATTGACATCTGCTGTCGCCAGCAAGAACTCGATCGCGCCGGTTGGGACAATCTCAAGCCCGACGCAACAGATGGCGATCGAAGCGGATACGCAGGCGCAGAACGCCGATACGTTTCGCCAGATCATCGTCAAATCTGCAAATGGCAAGCTGGTTCGTCTGGGTGATGTGGCGCGTGTCATCGATTCCGTCGCCACCACGCAGACCGAAAGTCGATATGACGGCAAACCGTCGCTGGTTTTGGGCGTTTTTCGCCAGCCCGGCGCCAACACCGTTGATGTGGTGGACCGCGTCAAGGCGATTCTTCCGCAATTCGAGCAGGATCTTGGACCCTCAGCAAGCATCCATCTTCTAAACGACCGCTCCGCCTCCATCCGGCAAGCGGTGTCCGACGTTCAGTTCACGCTTCTTCTGACTATCGGCCTGGTAATCTTGGTCATCTTCATATTCCTGCGCCGTGTGAGCGCGACAATGATCCCTATCGTCGCTGTACCGCTTTCCTTGATCGCCACATTGGGCTCGATGTATGTGCTCGGTTTTTCAATCGACAATATCTCTCTGCTCGGTTTGACATTATCCGTGGGGCTTGTCGTCGACGATGCGATCGTCATGCTTGAAAACATAGCGCGCCATATCGAAGACGGTATGGCTCCGCGCGAAGCGGCGCTAAAGGGGAGTGAAGAAATTGGCTTCACCATCATATCGATCACCACTTCGCTGGTCGCGGTGTTTATCCCGATCCTGCTGATGGGCGGTGTTGTCGGGCGCATCTTCAACGAATTCGCTGTCGTCGTGACAGTCGCCATCGTTGCCTCAGCACTGATATCACTGACTCTAACGCCAATGCTCTGCAGTCATTTGCCCGCCGAAAAGCATAGTGATGGCGAGAAGAAACGACCGCTCACCGAACGTATTTTCGATGCGGTGCAATCCGGCTACGGCCGGATTCTTGACCTCTGCCTGCGTGCACGCCCTGTCGTTCTTGGCGTGTTCCTGCTGACGGTTGTTGCGACCGGCTATCTCTTTTCAACGATCAACAAGGGCTTCCTACCGACTGAAGATATCGGGCAATTGCAGATATCGACCGAAGCACGTCAGGATATTTCGTTCGATGCTATGGTGGTGCTTCAGAAGAAGGTGGCCGATGCTATCTCCAGCAAGCCGTATGTTACGCATGTTGTCTCGACCGTTGGCGGTGGCTTCAACTCGGCAAGTCTCAATCAGGGGCGAATGTTCGTCGAATTGAAACCAAAAGCCGAGCGACTGGCGCTTGAACCTCTCCTGCGCGATCTTCGCCAAACCCTTGCAAAGATTCCGGGTATCACCAGCTATCCGGTTGCTGTGCAGAACCTGCGTATCGGCGGCGTCTCCTCCAATGCACAGTATCAATACAACCTTCAAAGTATCACCTCGACCGACCTTTATCCGTGGTCGCAGAAAATCCTGCTGGCGATGCAGCAGGAACGCCAGACCTTTGTCGACGTATCGAGTAATTTGCAGAACAACGCGCTTCAGGCAAACTTGGTGATCGATCAGGACAAGGCGCAAATGCTCGGTATCAATTCCGATCAGCTTCGCAACACGTTCTACTACGCTTTCGGTACCAATCAGGCGTCGACGATATTCTCGACGGCCGATAGCTATCAGGTCATTCTCGAGTTGGACCCGGATATTCCCTGGACGACCGACAAGCTTGATCAGATGCAGATCCGCTCGCCAACGACCGGCAAGCTGATACCGCTTTCAGCCTTCGCCCACGTCGAGCGCAAGACGGGGCTGCTGGCCGTCAGCCAATTGGGGCAGCTGCCCGCCGTCACGATATCCTTCAATCTGCCGCAGGGCGTCTCCCTCGGTCAGGCGGTACAGGAACTCGATGCACTGAAGACGCAACTTGGTGTTCCCACCACCATCACATCAAGCTTTACCGGTACTGCCCAGGTGTTCCAGCAGTCGCTTGCCAATCAGGGGCTGCTTGTTGGCGCGGCGATCCTTACTATCTATATTGTACTCGGCATCCTTTACGAGAGTTTTGTCCATCCGCTTACCATCCTGACCGGCCTGCCGGCGGCGGCGGCAGGCGCGCTCGCCACGCTTGATCTGTTCGGCTACGATCTTAGCGTCATCGCGATTATCGGCATCCTGATGCTGATCGGCATCGTCAAAAAGAATGCTATCATGATGGTTGACTTCGCGCTTGTTCGCCAAAGAGCCGGTGAAACCTCGTTCGATGCCATTCGCGAAGCCTGTCTCGTGCGTTTCCGGCCTATCATGATGACGACCCTCGCTGCCCTCATGGGTACAATCCCCATCGCCATCGGCGCAGGAGCAAGCTCCGAGCTTCGCCAGCCACTTGGTGTGGCAGTGGTCGGCGGTTTGGTGGTTTCCCAGATCCTCACGCTGTTCATAACGCCGGTCATTTTCCTCTACATGGAGGATCTGTCTCGCACCTTGAGCAAGATTGGCCGCCGTCTACGCGGTACCCATGCTCCGGCCGTTCCAGCGGAGTAATCAAACGACTGTAGAACACACCGCCGCAAAGTGGATACTCGCAGCGACCAGCACGAAGGCGTGCCATATCGCATTGTGAAATGGCAGTCTCTCGAAGACGTGGAAAACAACACCCAACGAATAGACCACGCCACCGGCGAGAATGAGCCAAAGGATCGTGGCGGAGAGCGCGCCGGAAAATTCATGATGGGCTGCGGCCCCGCTCCAGCCGAGCCCAAGATAGAGCCCGATCGACAGCCTGTCGAAGCGGTCCGGCTTCAGGAGCTTCAGGAGTACGCCGACTATGGCAATTGCCCACACACCTGCCAGCAGCCACCACGTTCCGCTCTTTGCCATGAACGGCGTATAGGTTCCGGCTATCAGGAGATAGATCGCCGAATGATCGAAGCGCCGCAGAAACCGTTTTATCGGTGAGATCGGCCAGATATTGTACAAAGCCGACAGTGAGATGGAGAGAACGAGCGTAGCAAGATAGACCGTGGTTGCCACATAGGGACCCGCGGCCGTCCGATCGAACATGAAGGACAGGAGCGCGACTGATCCTCCCATCGCCAGAATAACACCAATGACATGAACAGCGCCGTCGGCCCGCAACTCAGCCAACGTGTAGTCCCGGTAGATTACGACAGGCGCCGTTGAAATGTCCGCTTTGCGCATGGCCTTCCCGATTCCCCCTTAGCATTGACCCTTGGGGAAAGCTTGTCCAGCGCCTGCAGCTATTTTCGATCAATCTCCCCGCGTCCGTACGCGAGCAGCATCCCGAGGATAACCACGCCGTAAATGATCTGCCGGCCGGCTTCCGGCATCTGCATCACGGCGAGGATCGATTGCAGCAGGGTGATGAGGACGACGCCGGCGATCGTGCCGAGGTAATTGCCGCGCCCGCCGAGAATATTGGTACCACCGAGGACAACGGCAGCGATGGCCGGGAGCAAATAGGGATCGCCCATCGCCTGATAGGCCTTGGTTGAATAGCCCGCAAGTAGCACTCCGGCAAAGGCGGCGGCGGCACCCGACAAGACAAAGCACCATATAATGACCGCATTGGTGTTCACGCCGGAGAGATAGGCTGCAGCCTCGCGGTTGCCCACCGCATAGACGCGGCGTCCGAATGCCGTACGGGTCAAAAGAAAGATCGTGAACGCGCCAACGACAACCCATATGAGCAGTGCATTCGGGATACCGAAAATCGGCCGGCCAACAGCCAGGAAATGCATCGCATCGGTAGCATGGTCCTGCGGCGCAAAGCCACCCGTGTGCAACACCATCAGCCCTTGCACCACGGCGTTCATGCCAAGCGTAAAAATCATCGAGGGCAACCGCAAATAGGCCACCCCGAGCCCATTCAGCAACCCGACCATCGCGCCGCAAAGTACCCCGATCGGGATGGCGAAAAGATTGCCGGCCTCGCCATACCAGCCGGCAACGGCCGTCGCCATCATCGCGCCGAGTGTCACCGTCCAGGGGATCGACAGGTCGATATGGCCGATCAGGATGACCATCATTGCGCCCGAGGCGATAATGCCGAGGAAGGCACTGATCTGCAGTTGTTGCAGCAGATATTCAGGTGAGAGGAATTCGCGGGAATAGAGCGCCCCGCCAAGCAGCATGAGAATGATGCAGGAGAATGCGATGATCAGCGAACGGTCAAGTGAAAACCGAAGGGTGGGTATGGCGCCGACCGGGAGTTTCGACTCGCTCATGCGAAAAGCTCCAGACGGTTGCGGATTCGCAGGACACGCAGGGCGCCGAGGCTGACGGCCGCAAGCAGAACGACCCCCTGGAACAGCGGCTGCCACAGCGGGTCGAGATCGAAGACGAACAGCAGATCCTCGATGGTGCGAAGCACGAACGCGCCGAAGATCGATCCAATAGCCGAGCCCCAGCCGCCAAACAGCGACGTTCCGCCGATCACCACTGCCGCGATGGAGTTGAGCGTATAGGTTCCGGCGATCGGAGCCGAAGCCTCGCCGGAATAGGTGTTGAAGGTCAGCATCAGCCCGCCAATGGCAGCGAGGAACCCTGCAAGCGTATAGGCCAAGAGCTTCGCCCGCTGCACGGGAACGCCGGACATATAGGCGGCCTGTTCGTTCGACCCCACGGCATAGGCCGCACGGCCAAGCACCGAATTGCGATAGGGCAGCCAGACGATGAGGACGATCATAAGGAGAACGACCAAAGCCGTGGGTACGACACCGAACAGCTGACCCGTGGCAAAGTCGGCAATATCAGATTGTACGTCGCCGCCGGGACCGGGACGGACGTAGAGCGCGATACCGTAATATACAGCGCCAGTCGCCAGCGTCGTGATGATTGGCTGAAGCCGGCCCCAGACGATAATTGCCCCGTTGATGAACCCTGCGAGCGCGCCCGCACCCAGCACAATGGCGATGCCGAGGAAACCTTCGCCGATCGTGCCGACCACGAGGACCGACGCCAGACAATTGGCGAGGATAAAGACCATTCCCACCGAAAGATCGAGACCGCGCGTCAGCACCGGCAAGGTCTGCGCCATAGCGACCAGCGCAAGCAGAACCGCCTTGTTGGACGCTGTTGTTGCCACTGCCGCAGTCAGGCCGACGGGATGATTGCTGATATAAATGATGAACATCACGATGAAGAGACCGATAGCGGCGAGCAGCCCGCCATTGTGATGGATACGATGGCGAAGATCGTTCATGCCGCCTGTTCCTTGTCGTCGACATTCAGTGCCGTCTCGATGATGGTGCGCTCGTTGAGGTGCTGACCCTTCAGTTCCCGTGCGATGCTGCCGTTATACATGACGAGAACGCGGTCACAGCAGCCGATCAGTTCTGCATAGTCTGTGGAATAGAAAAGTACCGCCACTCCTTTATCCGCAAGGTCCCGAAGCAGCTGATACACCTCCTGTTTGGTGCCTACATCGATACCGCGTGTGGGGTCATTGAGAAGGATGATGCCGGGATCAGTCATCAACCATTTAGCCAGCACGACCTTCTGCTGGTTGCCGCCCGACAGGGTGGAGACTGCGGCGGCAAGATCGGAAATCTTGATCTTCAGGCTGTCGATTATCCTTTCGACAGCGGTGTGTTCTTTGCTTCCATCGAACCGCAGTCCCTTCTGGAACCGCGACAACGAAGCCAGACTGATGTTGTCGCGAATATTCATCGGCAGCATCAGGCCTTCGGTCTTTCGATCTTCGGGAATGAGCGCCATTGGTAGCGAAGCCCGCATCGCTGAACGGGGTCCCGAAAGACGGTGCGGTTTGCCCATTACTTCGACCGTGCCGGAAACACCTTTCAGCACACCGAAAAGCGCCAGCAGCAGGGAACGCTGTCCCTGACCGTCCAATCCTCCCAGTCCGACGATTTCGCCTTTGCGAATATCAAGTGAGATGTCGCGCAATTGCTGGCCCCAGGAAAGGTTCTTGGCAGAAAGTGCCACCGGTTCCGCGGGCTTCGGTGCTGGCTTGTCGGGATAGTGATGGGTCAGTTCGCGGCCGATCATCATCTGGACGATGGCGCTTACTGAACGTTCCCCCTTTTGGAAGGTCTCGATCCGCCTTCCATTGCGAAAGACGGTGGCGCAATCGGCGAGAGCCTCGATTTCATGCATCCGGTGCGAAACGTAGAGAATACCGATGCCTTCGGAGCGCAGTTTGCGGATGATCGCGTAGACACGTTCGACATCGGCGGCAGTAAGTGCCGAGGTCGCCTCGTCCAGAATGAGCAGCTTCGGCTTTTTTGCCAGAGCCTTGGCGATCTCCACCATTTGACGTCGCGAGAGCGGCAGGTCACGCACGAGTTCGAGCGGATGCACATCCTCACAGCCGATCGACGCCAGAAGTTCACGTGCCCGCTCCCGCTGTGCTCGGCCATCGATCAACCCGGCGCGAAGAGGCGGCGAGACAATGGAAAGATTATCCGCAACGGTCATATCGGGCAGGAGCGACAATTCCTGAAACACACAGACGACCCCTGCCGCCATCGCTTCTGTCGGATTGCGAAAATTCACGCGTTGGCCTTCGACGAAGACCTCGCCATCGCTCGGATCGGTCACACCAGCCGCAATCTTGATAAGCGTTGATTTGCCGGCACCGTTCTCGCCAAGAATCGCATGAATCTCGCCTGGGTAGGCGACGAAATCCACCTCGTTCAGCGCAGCGATACCGCCATAGCGTTTCGAGACATGTTTCATTTCCAGAATTGGTGCAGCGTCCGACACGAAACCCCTCCCAAAGAGAACCGGGGCGCACATTTGCGCCCCGGCATTGCAGATTTACTGATCAGCTTTGGTCTGGCCCATGATTTCCTGTGCACTGAAGTTGATGCCGCAGGTCGGGAAGGAATTGCCAACGAAGAAGTTGTCGGTTTCTTTGGAGTAGAAACTGTCGCCGTCCTTGAAATTCGGATCTTCGACGATGGACAGGGGCAGCGAGATCGATTGCGGGACGACCTCTCCTTCAAGTGCGGCAATCGCCGTCTTGATGGCAACGGCGACCTGCGCAGGGCCAGTACCGGCAGAGGTGCATTTCAGTCCATCCTTGGAATATTCCGCGCAGAGCTTGCGGAAACCATTCTCTGTTTCACCGCCCACCGGAACGAAGGGGTGTTTCGCGTCGATCATGGCACGCACAGTTCCGGTCGAGCCACCCTGAACGGAGACCCCATCGAAGTGCTTGTGCACGGCGATGGCGTCAGCCACAACCTTCTGCGCGGTGCCGTCGTCCCAGCGGCCAACGACTTCCACGGATTCCCACTTGCCGCCGGACTTTTTCAGGACTTCCTGAATGCCTTCATGACGATCGCGATCGACCGAGGTTCCGGTAACACCGCGCACTTCGAGCAGCTTGCCTTTATTGCCAGGCACATTCTTGACCAGCCAGTTGCCCCACAATTCGCCAAGCCCTTTTTGGTCGACATTCACATTGATTGCCTCATCGGTGTCCAATGTGTTGTCGAAGGCCACCAGGATGACGCCTGCGGCATTGGCACGCTTGATGACCGGCTTGAATGCCGTCGGGTTCTGCGCATTGACGACGATGGCATCGTAGCCGGAGTTGATGAAGTTATCGACCGCAGCGATCTGTGCAGCGACGTCATCGCCAGTCGAGACCACCTTGAATTCCTTGAGCTTCGCCTTCACTTCAGGCAAAGCAGCATAGGCCTTGGCTGTCTGGATCATCTGGATGCGCCAGGTATTGCCGATGAAGCCATTGGCAAGCGCGATCCGGTAAGGGCCTTCCTTTTTGGGCCACTGGAAAAACTTCGTTTCTGCGGTCAGCGGCTTGAAGCATTCCGCGTCCTTGCTCGGGCCTTTGACGATTTCAGGCCCTGCCGCATAGGCGGATATTGTCATCGCCAGACTGGCGGCTGTAGCAGCCAGCAGATATTTGAATGTCATTTTCATTTCGGTTCCTCCTCCTTGTTAAATATTGTTGTCTTCTTACAGCTTTACGGAGTCTGCACACCTCGTCGCGTTGTCTCCAGCGCATAAATCGAGCTTGTGGCGGCGATGAAGATCCGCGATTTCTCTGGCCCCCCAAAAGTGAGATTGGCGACAACCTCGGGCACGAGAATCCGGCCAAGCCTGGTTCCTTCAGGCGTATAGCAGTGGACACCGTCCTCAGCGGATATCCACAACAGACCCTCGATGTCGACACGCAAGCCGTCCGGCACCATGTCTATATCCGCAACCACTCGGCTTTTTCCCAGTTTGCGCCCGTCGACCACGTCGAGAGCGCGCACATTATGCGGACGTGTATCGTCAAAGCCGAAGCCATGGCCGCGAGCGCGGCCGGAATCCGCGATATAGAGCACTGTTTCGTCAGGGGAGAAGGCGAGACCGTTTGGCCGGTCGAAATCATCGGCCACCACCTCCACATGATGCGTCTCCGGATCGATCCGGTAGACTTGATTGATGCCGATCTCACTTGGCGCGCGAATGCCTTCATGATCGGAAATGATGCCGTAAGGCGGATCTGTGAACCAGATGGAGCCATCGGATTTGACCACCACATCATTGGGAGAATTCAGGCGCTTGCCATTCCAGTGCGTCGCGAGGACCTCATAGCTGCCATCCTTGCCTGTGCGGCTGATACAGCGCCCGCCATGTTCGCAGGATATCATCGCGCCGGTCCGGTCAAGCGTATTGCCATTGGTGCGTTGCGATGGCTGCCTGAACACCCGCAAGCCTTTATCCTGTGACCATGACATCATCCGGTTGTTGGGAATGTCAGAAAAGCGCAGTTCGTGCGTTTCGTTGATCCAGACCGGTCCCTCGGCCCAGACAAAGCCGGTCGCGATCCGTTCCAGCCTGGCACCAGCCTGAAAAAACGAAGCGAACCGTTCATCATCAGACGAAAGAAAGTCCAGTCCCGCTCCCATGATTTGGCCCTCCCGCGCCGATCTGTCATTCTTTTCATGCCGCCCGTAAGCGGCGGCTATCGTTTCCCGGCCTTCAGTCGCCGCTCGTTATTGCGGGTTGCTCTGTTATCTGCTGCAGGCATCTCGAGTAATTCAATATAACAAGAGCGTGTCCATTCAATATGCCAGGCTAACAATTCCTCCACCTTCTCGGTGTCGCCCTTCGTAACCAGCTCAAGAAGGCGCTTGTGCTCTCCAAGCGACTTTTCATTAAGCGCAGGATTGAGTGAAAGCCGGTTGCGCAAGGCCTGGATGCGAAACGCGATAACGGCGAAGGTCTCGGACAGGAACTGATTTTCGGCGAGGTCGAATATTGTCTGATGAAACACCCCGTCGAGAACGCGATAATCCTCGGTATTTCCATTTGCCATCGCCACGTCCATGTCCGCGACAAGTTCCGCCCAACGGCGACGCAGGGCATCCCGATTGCGATCTATGGCCAGACGCAGGGCAGCGAGCTCGAGTATGGAACGCGTCTCGGCGAGTTGAACCACCTGGCCGGAACTCATCTCAAAGACGAAGGTACCGCGCTGGGGGTGGATCTCGACAAGCCCCTGGCGCTTCAATTCGAGAAGTGCCTCACGCACTGGCGTCTTGCTGACGCCAAGTTCCTGAGCCAGTGCCAGTTCCGACAAGGGTTCTCCACATTGAAAGGTTCCGTGTACAATGCGACTGCGAATATGCGCGGCCGCCTGTTCCGTCAGTGAAGGACCTCTCGCAAGCGTCAGCGTCACAAAACACCTCCAGTCGAACTTATATCTGAGATATCATATATTGGCGTTCCAAACACCTAGATATTTATGGGGATGGTCAAGCAGATGGCGGAAATTCTGGCTAAGGCGGATGAGCTTGCGGACCGTATTCGGGCCGCGCTTGCCGCGGAAGGTGTCGAAGAAGAGGGAGCTGTAGCGACGACAAACGCGCTGATGCATGCATCCCGCCTCGGCATCGACAGCCACGGTGCGCGGTTGATAACGCATTATTGCCGGGTGCTTCGCGGCGGACGCGTAAATCCGCATGCTGCCGTCTCCTGCCACCGTACCGGACCCGGAACCGCCATGGTCGACGGCGATAATGGCCTTGGCCATTTGACCTCATATCGCGCCGCAGCCGTCGCCATCGAGATCGCGCGAGAAAGCGGCACTGGTGCCGTTGGCGCCATTCGTTCTTCGCATTTTGGCGCTGCAGGAGCCTATGCTCTCGCTATTGCCGAAGCTGGCATGATTGGCTTCGCTACCACCAATACCGATTCAGTCGTGACGCTTTTTGACGGCGCCAAACCTTTTCACGGAACCAACCCGCTGGCCTTCGCTGCACCCGTCGCTGGAGGAAAACCGTGGCTATTGGATATGGCAACATCGTCTATCCCGCTCAACCGCGTTCTGCTCTACCGTTCGCTCGGCAAGGAACTGCCTGAAGGCGTTGCGGCGGACTTGGCAGGTGCACCTACCCGCGACGCGAATATCGCACAGATGCTCCTGCCACTTGGTGGAGAGGGTTATGGTTTCAAGGGCGCTGCACTGGCCGGGGTGGCCACACTGCTGTCTGCCATATTGACGGGCACGACGCTCGACCCTGATTTTATCCCGATGGTCCACAGCGACGACATATCAACGCCGCGCAATATGGGCCATTTCTTTCTGGCTATCGATCCTGCCCGCTTTGCCGGGGTAAATATTTTCGCCGCGGGCATGCGCGCCTATCTCGATTCGCTACGGGCTGTTCCCGCCGTGGAGGGTGGCCACGTCATGGCACCGGGCGATCGCGAATGGACAGTGGAGCAACAGCGTCTGCGTGACGGCATACCGATTGATAGCGATACAGCTGCGTTTCTTGGCTTCTAGTGGTTGATTAGCTCACATCCCGGGCAGCGCTTAGTGCCGTGATGATCGCGCCGGTGCCGTAGGGTTTTCGCAACAGGATCGGATTGATGCCCTCGGGCATCTCCGGCGCAGTGTCGTTGCCCGTCGCAAAAATAATATCCAGGGAAGGCTGCATATGATGCGCCTCGATTGCCAGATCAGCACCGGACATGCCCGGCAAGGTGAGGTCGGTGAACAGAACGTCGATCGTCTGATCTTTTAACGCCTTCAGCGCTTCCGCGGCATTTGATGCTTCAAGGACATCGTAGCCGAGTTCTTTCAACAACTCGGCGGTGTTCATACGGATCAGAACATCGTCTTCGACCAGCAACACCGTGAAGGCAGGCGACGAGGGCACTATCCCGGATTCCAAAAGCGCGATCGCGAACGATTGTCGGTTGAACGCAATTCCGTTGCTGTAATCATATCTGCACCCCTGGATACAGTGGATAGATAATCTCAATTTTTCAAAACTGAAAAGCCGGTAATCGCGGATGCAGTTATTTGAATGCTCGTGTTTCATTTCCTGGCTTCGTTCTGCCACAAACGCAACGTTCGCCCCGCCAGCAGCATCACTAGTCGCTTCGCCCGCCCGCACGTGAGACGTAATTCAAAATTTCCCATCAGAACCACTCAAAAAGAGTTGCACACCTCATTTGGCTGATCTAAGACTTTAGGCGGAGGAGAATTCTCGTGGGGAAGATGACGCTCGAAGACGTCGCCCGAGAAGCCGGCGTCAGTCTCGCAACGGTTGATCGTGTCGTGAACGGGAGGATTGGTGTGCATGCGCGCACCATCGAACGCGTCAACGCCGCCATCAAACAGCTTGGCTTCCTGCCAGATCCGCATGCATCCCGTCTCGCCCGCGGACGCGACTATGATTTCCGCATCATCCTGCCGACCGGCGAAAATGAGTTCATGCAGAGTCTTGCCGCCGAATTCCGCGCCACGCGCGAGCGGCAATTGCAAGAGCGCGTGCGCCTGTCGATCCAGCATGTCGATACCTTTGACGGCGAAGCACTGGCGGCGGCCCTGGAAAGGCTCCCGTCCGGCATCGATGGCGTCGCTGTGGTTGCGCTCGATCATCCGGCTGTCACCGAAGCGATCAACGCGCTCGCCGATGCAGGCGTGGTCGTGCTCACTCTCGTATCGGACGTCCCGAATTCGCGCCGTGCGCATTATGTCGGCATCGACAATTTCGCCGCCGGGCGTACCGCAGCCTCGCTGATTGGCCGCTTCGTTGGTCCGCGCAAGGGCAAGGTCGGCATGATCGCCGGCTCGCTCGCATTGCGTGACCACATCGAGCGCCAGTTCGGCTTCGAGCAGATCATTTCGCGCGAATATCCCAACCTTGAAGTCCTGCCTGTGCGCGAAGCACGCGACGAGAATGCACGGGTTGAGGCGGTCAGCCGCTCCCTCCTGCGGGATCACCCGGACCTCGTCGCCATCTACAATGCCGGCGGCGGGCAGGCCGGTGTGATCGCCGCGCTCGAAGCCACGAACCGCGTGTCCGACGTGATTTTCGTCGCGCATGAACTGACGCCGTCGACCCGGCGTCATCTGGTGCGCGGCACCGTCGACGCCCTCATCAACCAGGATGCCGGTCACATGGCGCGCAGCACGGCGCGCATCCTGACTGCCTTGCGCGAGGGACGTCCGATCGTTCCCGGGCAGGAGCATATCCGCATCGATATCTTCCTTAGGGACAACATGCCCTGACGAGACAGCACATGGAATTGGAGGTTAGACATGAAAACGATCAAGGGTCCGGCCATTTTTCTCGCGCAGTTTGCGGGCGATACAGCGCCATTCAACTCGCTCGACGCAATGTGCGGATGGGCGGCAGGGCTTGGCTATAAGGGCATCCAGATTCCAGCTTGGGATGGACGCCTCATTGATCTGAAGAAGGCTTCCGATTCGAAGGATTACTGCGATGAGATCGCCGGTGTCGCCGCATCGCATGGCTTGACCATCACAGAACTCGCAACCCACCTTCAGGGACAGCTCGTTGCGGTTCATCCGGTCTATGACGAGTTGATGGACGGGTTCGCCGTGCCGGAAGTGCATGGCAATCCGAAAGCCCGGCAAGAGTGGGCAGTGGATCAGCTCAAGCGTGCCGCGCGCGCTTCAAAACACCTCGGCCTGAAAGCCATACCGACATTCTCCGGGGCGCTTGCCTGGCCGTTCCTTTATCCTTTCCCGCAGCGTCCGGCAGGTCTGGTCGAAGCGGCTTTCGATGAGCTCGCAAAACGCTGGACGCCAATCCTGAACTATTTCGATGAGCAGGGCGTCGATGCCGCCTATGAAATTCATCCGGGCGAAGACCTGCATGACGGCATTACCTACGAGATGTTCCTGGAGCGTGTGAAGAACCACCCCCGTGCCAATCTTCTCTATGACCCCTCTCACTTCGTACTGCAGCAGCTCGACTATCTCGATTACATCGACATCTACCACGGGCGGATCAAAGCCTTCCACGTCAAGGATGCGGAGTTCAACCCGACTGGACGGCAGGGCGTTTACGGCGGATTCCAGTCCTGGGTCAATCGCGCTGGCCGTTTCCGCTCGCTCGGCGACGGACAGGTGGATTTCGGTGCGGTGTTCTCCAAATTGACCGCCTATGATTTCGATGGCTGGGCAGTGCTTGAATGGGAGTGCGCTTTGAAACATCCGGAAGACGGCGCGCGCGAAGGTGCCCAGTTCATTGACGCCCACATGATCCGTGTCACCGAGCGGGCTTTTGACGACTTTGCCGGCTCCGGCACCGATGACGCGGCCAATCGCCGTATTCTTGGCCTGAAGTAAGAGGATCGAACAATGGCTATTGGAGCATCCAAAGAGAAACCTGCAAGCCGCCGCATCCGTATAGGCATGGTTGGTGGCGGGCAGGGCGCGTTCATCGGCGCGGTCCACCGCATCGCCCTTCGTGTGGACGATCAATACGAGTTCGTTGCCGGCGCGCTTTCTTCCGATCCGGCGCGCGCCAAGGCCTCAGCCAAGGAAATCGGCATTGCCGATGATCGCGCCTATACCTCGTTCGAAGAGATGGCCAAGGCCGAGGCAAAACGCCCGGATGGTATCGAAGCGGTTTCCATCGTGACGCCCAACCATATGCATGCTCCGGCAGCAAAGGCATTCCTGAAAGCTGGCATTCACGTCATCTGCGACAAGCCGCTGACCACTACCGTCAAGGAGGCCAAGGAACTGGTGTCTCTGGTCAACAAGACAGGCAAGCTCTTCGTCGTCACCCATAATTACACCGGTTATCCCATGATGCGGCAGGCACGCGCCATGGTGGCAAGGGGATTGCTCGGCGATATCCGCGTCGTGCAGGCGGAATACCCGCAGGACTGGATGACCGAGAAGACCGAAGCCACAGGTAACAAGCAGGCTGAATGGCGCATCGACCCGAAGCGCTCGGGCGCAGGCGGCGCCATCGGCGATATCGGCACGCACGCCTATAATCTTGCCTGCTTCGTTTCAGGCCTCAAGCTCAAGCAACTCTGCGCTGAACTCACCAGTTTTGGAGAGGGAAGAGTGCTCGATGATGATGTGCAGATCCTTCTGCGTTTTGAAGGCGGCGCCAAGGGCATGATCTGGGCAAGCCAGGTGGCCCCGGGCAATGAGAACGGCCTGAAGCTGCGCATCTATGGCACCAAGGGCGGGCTGGAATGGACGCAGGCCGACCCCAACTATCTCTGGTACACGCCTTTCGGCAAACCGAAACAATTGCTGACCCGCGGCGGCGCAGGCGCATCACCGGAAGCAGCGCGCCTGACCCGCGTACCTGCGGGCCATCCTGAAGGCTACCTTGAGGGCTTTGCCAATATCTACACCGAGGCGGCACAGGCGATTATCGCAGCGCGTACCGGCAAGAAGGCACCGAAAGATGCCATCTATCCAACCGTTGAGGATGGGCTTGCCGGAATGGAATTCATCGAGGCTGCCGTGAAGTCGTCCAAGGCGGGCGGGGTTTGGACGAAGGTGTGATGGGCGACAACCAAACCACAAAGGCTGCGACAGTGCCGGTGCTGGAAGCACGCGGCATAGCCAAGGCGTTTGGGCCGGTCGAGGTGCTGACCGACATCAGCCTGACAATCAGGCCCGGCGAAGTGCATGCGATTATCGGCGAAAACGGCGCGGGCAAGTCGACGCTGATGAAGCTCCTCAGCGGGCACCTGAAGCCGACCCGGGGCACCGTCGCGATAGACGGGGAGCCGGTCAGCTTTGCCGGCCCCGTCGACGCGGAACATCGCGGGCTGGTTCTGGTACATCAGGAAATCCTGCTCGCGCCGGACCTGACCGTCGCGCAAAATATCTTTATGGGCCGCGAACTGAAACGCGGGCTTATGGTCAACGACCCTGAGATGAATCGCCAGTCCGCCGCCGCAGTACAAAGTCTCGGCGCCGACATCGATCCGACGACACAAATTTCGCGGCTTTCCATCGCGCGGCGCCAGCTGGTCCAGATCGCCCGCGCCCTGCAGGTCCCGCATCGCGTAGTAATCTTCGATGAGCCTACCGCGTCGCTGACACCGTTCGAAACCGAAGCGCTGCTGAAAGTAATTCGCGACCTGCGGGACAAGGGCGTTGCCATTCTTTATATCTCACATCGTCTGCCGGAGGTGGGAGCCATCGCCGATCGCATCACGGTGTTGCGCGACGGCAAGCTCATCGCCACACGCGAGGCCTCGGAGCTGCAGCCCGTCGACATGGCGCGGCTGATGGTGGGGCGCGACATGTCGAAGCTTTATCCTGAACGGGAAGATACAGCGAGCCATCAGAACGTGCTCGAGGTCCAGAACTTCGATGTTCCGGGCTACGCCCGCGACGCCACGTTTACTTTGCGCAAGGGCGAAATTCTTGGTTTTGCCGGGCTGATCGGTGCGGGCCGCACCGAACTCCTTGAAGGGATCGTCGGGCTGCGTACGGGGCATGGCGAAGTCAGCCTCAATGGCAAGCCGGTCAAGTTCCATACGGTTCGCGACAGCATGGCGGCGGGCATCGTTTATCTGAGCGAGGATCGCAAGGGCAAAGGCCTTCTGCTCGCGCAGGATCTGCGCACGAACCTGACCCTGGCAACCCTGGAGAAGTTCACCAAGGGTCCGCTCATCGAGCGCAAGCGCGAGGACGCGAGTCTCGACAAGGCTATCACCGATTTCGACATTCGCGCCCGCCGCCGCGACCTTCTGGCCGGACAGCTTTCGGGCGGCAACCAGCAAAAGCTGCTGCTCGCCAAGATGATGCTGCTCGAGCCAAGCATCGTCATCATCGACGAGCCGACACGCGGCATCGATATCGGCACCAAGGAACAGATCTACAAATTCATCGCCGACCTCGCCAAGGCAGGCAAATCGGTCATCGTCATTTCCTCGGAAATGCAGGAACTCATCGGCATCTGCCACCGCATTCTCGTCATGCGCTCGTCGCGCATTGTCGGCGAGGTGACCGGTGACGAGATGACCGAGGATGAGATCGTCGTCTACGCCACCGGCGTCAAAATCAACGAAGCAGAGCTTTACAGTGCGGGGAACGCATGAGCGATACGAAAACACTGACCGACACACGCGGCTATGGCCGCAAGCTGGCGGATCTCGACAAGACGGCGGTTGCGCCGTTCCTCGCCCTTGCCGCGCTGTTTCTTCTCGGTGCGCTGGTCAACCCGAACTTCCTGTCGATCGACAATCTGCTCAACGTCCTGACCCGTTCATCCTTCATTGCCATCATCGCAGTTGGCGCAACCTTCGTCATCTCGGCCGGCGGGCTCGACCTGTCGGTCGGATCGATGGCAGCGCTCGTGGCCGGTATCATGATCCTGTTCCTGAATTCGGCAGCCATTGACGGTGACACCGCGATGCTGGCAGCCGGCGTCGTCGTCGCCATCGGCGTCGGTGCGCTGGCGGGGCTTTTGAACGGCGTTATTATTACCATCGGCAGGATCGAGCCCTTCATCGTCACACTCGGCACCATGGCGATCTTCCGCTCGGTCACCGTCTGGCTGGCCGATGGCGGCTCGATCGCGATGAAGTCGATTGCCATGCGCAACATGTTCCGCCCGGTCTATACCGGCGTTTTCCTTGGGCTGCCATTCCCGGTCTGGCTCATCATTGCCGTCGGCCTGCTCGGTGCGTTCATCCTCTACAAGACGTCGTTCGGACGGCATGTGATTGCCGTCGGTTCGAACGAGGATGTGGCGCGCTATTCCGGTATCCACGTCAACCGCGTGCGCGCCATGACCTATATCCTTCAGGGCATCTGCGTGGCGATTGCCGTTGTGGTCTATGTCCCACGTCTCGGCGCCGCAACGACCACCACCGGGATGCTGTGGGAACTGCAGGCGATCACCGCCGTGGTCATTGGCGGCACCGCGCTTCGCGGCGGTGTCGGCCGCATATGGGGCACGATCTGCGGTGCCTTCATGCTGGAGATCGTCGGCAACATCATGGTGCTCTCCAACATCGTCAGCGAGTATCTGATTGGTGCCGTGCAGGGCACGATCATCATCATCGCGATGCTGGTGCAGCGTACGCTGCAGAAGAAGAAGGCGTGACGCGGCACTGAGAAATGCAGGAGCGGGGAGGCTGCTCCTTCTGACCGGACGGGGGAACAGGGCCACCCACCGACCGCAATCAAGGCCCGAATGAAAATTGGGAGAAGACAAATGCGTAATCTTTTGATCGGTCTTGTCGGGGCGGCGGCGCTCGCTACGACAATGACTTTCGCCTACGCCCAGGACAAGAAGGTCAATATCGCCGTGTCCATTCCGGCGGCAGACCACGGCTGGACAGGCGGCGTCGTCTATCATGCCGAACGTGCTGCCAAGCTTCTCGAAGCCGCTCATCCGGGCTTGAAGATCACCATCAAGACTTCACCGGACGGCGCCTCGCAGGCCAATGCGCTCGAGGATCTGACGACACAGGGCATTGATGCTCTGGTAACGCTGCCACACAACTCCGACGAGTTGACCGATCCGATCCGCGCCGTCAAGGAAAAGGGTATCTTCGTCACCGTGGTTGACCGCGCCCTGTCCGATCCGACGATCCAGGATCTCTATGTAGCGGGCAACAATCCGGAACTCGGTCGCGTTGCCGGCGAGTATCTCAAAGACACACTGAAGACCGGTGACGTCGCGGTTATCCGGGGTCTGCCGATCGTCATCGATGAAGAGCGCCAGAAGGGCTTTGACGATGCGATCGCGGGCAGCGGCATCAAGGTTCTCGACAAGCAGTTCGGCAACTGGTCGCGCGATGATGCCTTCAAGATCATGCAGGACTATCTGACCAAGTTTCCCAAGATCGATGCCGTATGGTGCCAGGACGACGACATGGCTGTCGGTGTACTCGAAGCCATCAACCAGGCCAAGCGAACCGATATCAAGATGGTCATTGGCGGCGCCGGCATGAAGGATATGATCAAGCGCGTTGCCGATGGTGACAAGATGACACCGATCAACGTGCTCTATCCGCCTTCAATGGTCGCAACGGCAATGGAACTCACCGTCGCCAATTTCTACGATCAGGTTCCGGTGCGCGGCAAGTACATCCTCGATGCGACTTTGGTCACCAAGGACAATGCCAAGGAATTCTACTTCCCGGATTCGCCCTTCTGATCTGAGGTCAGTTATCCAGCTGAGAATCGAAAGGGCCCGCTTGGGCCCTTTTTTATTAGCCCGAAGTTTCAGGCTTCAATGCGTTCAACTCAGGTGTCGGGGTTGACGTCGGGGAGGATATTACCCCCGACGCCACCCCTGTTGCGGCAAGCAGGAATATGGCTGTAACAGCGGTCATGCTATGGCCAAGGCTTGCAGCAAATTTTGCGTCCGTGGGCCGCCTTTATTAATATGAGTTATTGACTCTTCTTTATCTTGAGTAATAAAGATGAATAAGATAGTCAAGTTTAAATCAGCGGGATGATGCGAACGGCATTGTTCCGGACAAAAGGAACAGAAAAGGCCCATTGCCATGTCCCGACGTCAAATCATCGATATGCAGGTGCGTCTAACCAACCTAGCTCCGATGCGCTCCGATTTTGCTAAGCCGGCACAACCCGATATCCGCGTTTTCGGCAGCGATATTCTGTTCGACGGCACCAATGAAGTTGGCATCGAACATGCCGGTTCGCTTTACCGGCTGAAAATTACCCGGCAGGGCAAACTGATCCTGAATAAATAATCAAACGAGTGGGCTTGAGGCATGACTGACACTGTAAAACCGACACCCGAGGCGATCCGGCAGGCGAGGGCGGACAACCCGAAAATGCGCGAGCGCGATCTTGCGCAGCAACTGCAGATTTCGGAAGCCGATCTGGTCGCCGCCTATTGCGGGATCAATGTCATTCGTATCAGTCCGCGCATCGAAACCTTTTTGACTGAAATCGAATCGCTTGGCGAAGTCATGGCGCTCACCCGTAACGAGAGCGCGGTACACGAGAAGATCGGCATCTATGACAAGCCAATCGTCGGCAAGCACGCCTCCATGCTGCTTGGCGAGCAGATCGATATGCGGCTTTTCCCGAATTCATGGGCACATGGTTTTGCCGTTGAAAAGCAGGAAGGCGACGACATTCGGCGCAGCCTGCAGTTCTTCGATGCGGCGGGCGAGGCCATCCACAAGATACACCTGCGTCCGGCATCCAATCTCGAAGCCTACCAAACTCTGGTAGCCAAGCTGCGTCTCGACGATCAGTCGCAGTCTCTGGAATTGCAGGCGCTTCCAAGGCTGGAGGAAAAAACGCTCGAGCTCGAAGAACTGGATGCCTCAGGCTTGCGTGATCGCTGGACCCAGATGAAGGATGTGCACGAATTTTTCGGCATCCTGCGCTCATTCAATATGACGCGTCATCAGGCGGTGCAGGTGATCGGACAGGATTACGCGTGGCAGCTCGATACAGGTGCGCTTGCCGCAATGATGCATGATGCAGCGCAGGAGCAGCTGCCTATCATGTGCTTCATCGGCAATCGCGGCTGCATCCAGATCCATTCGGGACCGATCGACAACGTCAAGCCGATGGGACCGTGGATCAATGTCCTCGACGAAACTTTCCATATGCACCTGCGTACCGACCACATCACCGAGCTTTGGGCCGTGCGCAAGCCTACAAAGGACGGCCATGTTACCTCGATCGAGGCTTATGGCAGCGAAGGCGACATGATCATCCAGTTCTTCGGCAAAAGGCACGAGGGCTCCGGCGAACGCAGCGACTGGCGCCAGTTGGTTGAAGCTCTGCCGCGCCTTATGCGCGTGGCAGCCTGAGGAATTGACGATGACCAAACTCCCGCTCGTCGCGGCAATATTCGGCATGCTGGTATTGACCGGCAATGCAATTGCCGAAGAAATCACCGGACGAATTCCCGATGCAAGCCGTGTGGTTTCCATCGGCGGATCCATCACCGAAATCATCTTTGATTTGGGTGAAGAGAGCCGGCTGGTCGGTCGCGATACGACAAGCATCTATCCCGAGGCGGCGAACAAGCTTCCCGATGTCGGCTATATGCGCGCGCTTTCGCCGGAAGGCGTCCTGTCGATCAATCCGACTGCGATCATCGCTGTCGAAGGTTCCGGTCCAAAGGAAGCCATCGACGTTTTGAAAAAGGCGAGCGTGCCTTTTGTGTTTATTCCGGAAAATTATACTGCCGCCAGTGTGTCCGAGAAAATCCGGATCGTTGGCAAGGCGCTCGGCGTTGATGCCAAGGCGGAAACGCTTTCCGCCGAAGTCGAGAAAAATCTGGCTGCGGCCCAGGCAGAAACCAAAGACATCAAGGTCCGCAAACGTGTGCTCTTTGTCCTCAGTGCCGCCGGCGGCAAGATCATGGCGGCAGGCACCAGAACGGCGGCCAACGGCATTATCGAGCTGGCCGGCGCCGACAACGTCGTCACTGAATATTCTGGTTACAAGACGATAACTGACGAAGCCATTCTCACTGCAAAGCCGGATGTCATTCTTGTCATGGATGGAGGCGGACCCCGGACCACCACCGATGCCGACCTTCTTGCCAACAGGGCGATTGCGGCGACGCCTGCCGGCCAATCGAAGACCATCGTGCGCATGGGCGGACAGTATCTGCTCGGCTTCGGTCCGCGGACGGCAAAGGCGGTGCATGATCTTGCCAAGGCATTCTATGGCACTGAAGTGGGCCAATGAGCGTGTCCGTTTTGATGAGACCTGCTGCTCGTCGATCGAGACAGGGCAGCGGCAGGACGCGTGCGGAAGGCGACCGCTCGTTCCTGGCGAAAGGCGTCATCATCGCGCTTGGTTTTACTTTGCTGGCGACGATCATGTTCAGCCTTGCGGCCGGCGCTTCCGATGCATCGGTCGTCTCGGTTATCGGCGCGTTGATGCCGGGTGCAGACAGCGCCAACAATGTCCTTTCCCTTCGCGATAGCATCATTATCTACGATATCCGCCTGCCACGCGTTGTCCTCGGCGCGTTGATCGGAGCGTCGCTCGCCGTCTCCGGTGCTGTGATGCAGGGCCTGTTTCGCAATCCGCTTGCGGATCCCGGTATTGTCGGTGTGTCGGCAGGCGCCGGGCTTGGTGCTGTCAGCGTCATCGTACTTGGCGGCACGGTCCTGGCACCGCTGGTCACGATCTTCGGTTTCTATGCCTTGTCCATCGCCGCCTTTTTCGGGGCACTGGTCTTCACGCTCGTTCTCTACGGCGTCGCAACGCGGCGCGGACAGACCTCCATCGCTACCATGCTTCTGGCTGGCATTGCGCTCGGCGCCATGGCCGGAGCGTATATAGGTCTTTTGACCTATCTCGCCGATGACAGGCAGTTGCGCGATCTAACTTTCTGGACACTGGGATCGCTCGCCGGCTCCAATTGGGCCAAGATCGCTGCGGCTGGTCCTTTCATTGTAGCGGCGTTGCTGGTTTCGCCCTTTCTCGCGCGCAGCCTCAACGGCCTCGCACTCGGCGAAGCTTCCGCAAGCCATCTCGGCATTCCGGTACAGCGCTTCAAGCGCATCGCCATCATTGTGGTCGCCGCGGCAACCGGCGCGTCCGTCGCCGTCAGCGGCGGCATTGGCTTCGTTGGCGTCGTCGTGCCGCATTTGCTGCGCCTGGTGATTGGACCGGATCACCGCTATCTGTTGCCAGCCGCGGCGCTCTTGGGTGCCAGCTTGCTACTGCTCGCCGATGCCGTCAGCCGCACCATCGTCGCGCCTTCGGAACTGCCGATTGGCATCGTCACCGCGGCGGTCGGTGCGCCTTTCTTCCTGTGGATATTGCTGCGCAGCCGCGGCATTCTGGATCTGTGACCATGATCAGCGTTTCCAACGTCAGCATTATTCTCGGCCGCAAGACCATCGTCGAAAATGCGAGTTTCAATGCGGAAGCGGGGCAGCTGACCGTCATTGTCGGCCCGAACGGTTCAGGAAAGACCACCCTCATGCGGGCGCTTTCGGGGGATGTGCCTTTTACCGGACGCATCACGATCAACGGCCATTCCCTCAGCCATTTGAAGGCCTGGCAGATGGCGGCAATGCGCGCGATCCTGCCGCAATCGACGTCGCTGTCCTTTCCATTCACCGTGCGCGAGATCGTCAAGCTCGGTCTGACCAGCGGCCGTTCCGGCGCCACGCGGCACGTTGCCGATAACCTTCCTGATGAGGCCCTCGCACTCGTCGACCTCGCTGGCTTCGGCGGGCGTTTCTATCAGGAACTCTCCGGCGGCGAACAACAGCGGGTACAGCTCGCACGCGTGCTTTGCCAAGTCTGGCAACCTGTTCTCGATGGCCAACCGCGCTTCCTTTTCCTCGACGAGCCGGTCTCCAGCCTCGATATCAAGCATCAGTTGATCATCATGCAGATTGCCCGCGCCTTTACGAGTCGCGGCGGCGGGGTGATTGCCATCCTGCACGATCTCAACCTGACCTCGATGTATGCGGATCGCGTCGTGGTCATGCACGGTGGTCGCGTCGATAGCGTGGGAACGCCGGCTGAGGTCCTGACTGACGAGCGTATTCTGCATGTCTACGAATGCGCGCTCAAAGTCGGAGGCCTGCCCGCGAAACAGGTGCCTTTTGTCCTGCCGCAATCGGCGGCAATGTGAACTGCGTGATAGCTGCCAGTCTATAGGAGTCGTGGGTCGAGCGTGAACGGCTCCAATGTGAGGACTTTGATCTCCGCCGCCGCTCTATGTGTGTGGTTGATCAGCACATTGATATCGGGTGAACCGGCAATCGGAACGATCGCGGATGGCACCATCAACAGCGGCGATGTTTTTGCGCGGTGCCAGTCATCGCCCATACCTTGGGTCAGTCCCTCCTGCCGCCGCCATTCTGATGGCAAAGATTGAACTGCAACGTTCTCAACGGGAATATTGTCCGGTACCTCATAGGTCACCATGACGAGTTCCGGCAAAAGTGTCGGATCTTCGACATGCACCAGCTTTTCCAGCACACAAAGAGCAGGAGAGGTCGCGCAATAAGTGACTGCATGGCCCACGGTGTTCCAGCGGCCATCGAACAACAGCCCGTAGCCGCCGTCGAAAGTCTCCGCATGCTGCCTGCCGGATAATCGCCAAAGCCGCATTAGAGCCTCTTGCGATAATATTGGCGACGTTCTGTTTCACGGATGGCGAGACAACCCACGCGGAAGGTGGCGAGGTCGATGCCCTTCCATCGTCCGACGCCGCCTGACAAAGTGGTTGGCCGCCAGCCGGAAACCCGAAGGGCCGGGTGAATTCGGGTCAATTCCTTCGGGCTTCGGCATCGCCCGATGGGAAGGCATCGGCCTCGCCAAACCCCTCGATCTAGAACCAAATTCCCTCCGGCAGAACGCGTCAATATTATCACAAGAGGCTCTAGGCGGCTGCACCCCAAGCGATCTTGCCAAGGATGGTTTCGATGACGCGGGCGCCAGCTTCCGTCTGCGCAATCACAAGCGGCGTTTCTCCCCCGAGTTCGGCCAGAGTTCGACGCAGCCAGCGGTTGGCCTTTTCCTTGTCACCAAACGTTTCTTCAGCCAGTGTCTGAATACGCATCAAACGGACTGCCCTGTCGGACTCGTCGACCGTCAGCGGTTGCTTCTTGTCAGCGCGATGCCGCCTTGTTCGCTGAGGAATGACGAATTGTTCGATTTCCTGATTGCTCAATCCGGCAAGGGTCAAGCCTTTCAAAGCACTCAAAGGCAGGCGATTACGAACAGCCATGGCCAGATCGGCTTGCGAACGAACTTCAGATCCAAGCACCAGCGCCCCGCCAAGCTTTCGGGCAACTTCCTCGACAATAACCTTTGACATCTGCGTGCTCCAAGCCTTTGCGGCAACTTGCTTGAATATAGACGGCATATTGCCGCTTTACAAGACCACCTTTGTCCCACCACGACTGCGACATATCATGCCGCCAACAGAATTGACTTGTTGACATAAAGATATCTTTATGTGACCTTAGCACCTCTTCCAGATCATGGATCATGAGGCGTGCCGAGTTATGAATATTGCGGTTGATAATCTGTTCGGTCCCATGGGTGCTCCTCGGGACGGCTCCGAAGTTTTCGCGGCTTTGACCAAGGCGGCGAAGGAACGGATACTGATTCTCGACGGCGCCATGGGCACGCAAATTCAAAGCCTTAGCTTGAACGAAGATGATTTCCGTGGGACCCGCTTTGCCGATTGCTCCTGTCACCTGCAGGGCAATAACGACCTTTTGATCCTGACGCAGCCGCAGGCGATCGAAGATATCCACTACGCCTACGCCATGGCCGGTGCTGATATCCTCGAGACCAACACGTTTTCCTCCACGACGATTGCCCAGGCTGACTACAGCATGGAAGAGGTAGTGTATGAGCTGAACCGCGACGGGGCGCGGCTTGCCCGCCGTGCAGCATTGAAAGCCGAGCAGAAGGATGGCCGCCGCCGTTTCGTCGCCGGTGCGCTCGGCCCGACAAATCGCACGGCATCGATTTCGCCGGACGTCAACAATCCCGGCTATCGCGCTGTCACCTTCGACAATCTGCGCACCGCCTATGCGGATCAGGTACGCGGCCTCATCGATGGCGGTGCAGATATCATCCTCATCGAAACCATCTTCGATACGCTGAATGCCAAGGCAGCGATCTTTGCGACGAACGAAGTGTTCGAGGAAAAGGGCATCACCCTTCCGGTAATGATCTCCGGCACGATCACCGACCTGTCCGGCCGTACGCTTTCCGGCCAGACTCCGACTGCCTTCTGGTACTCGGTTCGCCACGCCAAACCTTTCACCATCGGCCTCAACTGTGCACTCGGCGCCAACGCCATGCGCGACCATCTGGCGGAGATCGCAAGCGTCGCCGATACTTTCGTCTGTGCTTATCCCAATGCCGGCCTGCCCAATGAATTCGGTCAATATGACGAAAGCCCGGAAGCGATGGCGACCCAGCTGGAGGGTTTTGCGAAAGAAGGCCTGCTCAACATCGTCGGCGGCTGCTGCGGCTCGACACCCGAGCATATCAAGGCGATCGCCGAGGCTGTCGGCAAATACAAGCCCCGCGAAGTCCCCGAGACCGAAATACACATGCGCCTGTCGGGCCTCGAACCCTTCACGCTGACCAAGGATATTGCCTTCGTCAATGTCGGCGAACGCACCAACATCACCGGCTCGGCCAAGTTCCGCAAACTTATCACTTCCGGCGACTTTGCCACAGCGCTCGATGTGGCGCGCGATCAGGTGGCCAATGGCGCGCAGATAATCGACATCAATATGGATGAAGGCCTGATCGACAGCGAAAAGGCCATGGTCGAATTCCTCAACCTCATCGCCGCCGAGCCCGATATCGCCCGGGTACCGGTGATGATCGACAGTTCCAAATGGGCCGTGATCGAAGCCGGGTTGAAATGCGTCCAGGGCAAGCCGCTGGTCAATTCCATCTCGATGAAGGAAGGCGAACAGGCCTTCCTCGATCACGCCAAGAAGGTTCGCGCCTATGGTGCGGCGGTTGTCGTTATGGCGTTCGATACGGATGGCCAAGCCGATACATTGGAGCGCAAGGTCGTGATCTGCACCCGCGCCTATGAACTCCTGACCAAGGAGGCAGGCTTCCCGCCGGAAGACATCATTTTCGATCCCAACGTCTTTGCCGTTGCAACCGGCATCGAAGAGCACAATGGCTATGGCGTTGCTTTTATAGAAGCGACGAAACAGATCATCGAAACCCTGCCGCACGTGCATATTTCCGGCGGCATCTCCAATCTGTCTTTCTCGTTCCGGGGCAATGAGCCGGTGCGCGAGGCCATGCATGCCGTATTCCTCTACCACGCCATTCAGGTTGGCATGGATATGGGCATCGTCAATGCGGGTCAGCTGGCGGTCTATGAATCGATCGATCCGGAACTGCGCGAAGCCTGCGAGGATGTGGTTCTTAACCGCCGCGATGACGCAACCGAGCGGCTGCTCGATCTTGCCGAACGCTACAAGGGTTCTGCTGGCAAGGAAGCGCGCGAACGCGATCTTGCGTGGCGCGAATGGAGCGTCGCCAAACGCATAGAGCACGCGCTGGTCAACGGCATCACCGAATTCATCGATGTCGATACGGAAGAGGCCCGCAAAGCGGCTGAGCGGCCGCTGCATGTGATCGAAGGCCCGTTGATGGCCGGCATGAATGTAGTCGGCGATCTTTTCGGTGCCGGCAAGATGTTCCTGCCGCAGGTGGTGAAATCCGCCCGCGTGATGAAACAGGCCGTGGCTCTGCTCCTGCCCTATATGGAGGCGGAGAAGCTTGCCAATGGCGGCACAGGCGAGCGCGAAAGCGCTGGCAAGGTGCTGATGGCGACGGTAAAGGGCGATGTGCACGATATCGGCAAGAACATCGTCGGGGTAGTGCTTGCCTGCAACAATTACGAGATCATCGATCTCGGCGTCATGGTGCCCGCAACCAAGATTCTGCAGACTGCCCGCGACGAGAAGGTCGACATTATCGGCCTCTCCGGCCTGATTACGCCTTCCCTCGACGAGATGGTGCATGTCGCCTCGGAGATGGAGCGCGAGGGTTTTGATATTCCGCTGCTGATCGGTGGCGCAACGACCAGTCGCGTGCACACGGCAGTCAAGATCAACCCGCGCTACAATAAGGGCCAGACGATCTACGTCACGGACGCAAGCCGCGCCGTGGGCGTCGTCTCCAACCTTCTGTCGAAGGAGACCAAGCCGGGTTACGTCGAGGCTATAGAGGCCGAATATGTCAAGGTCGCAGACGCCCACGCGCGCAACGAAGCCGACAAACAGCGCCTGCCATTGGCCAAGGCGCGTGCCAATGCGCACAAGATAGACTGGACCTCGTACGAACCGACCAAGCCGCAGTTCATCGGCACGCGCGTATTCGAGAACTACGATCTTGCAGAAATCGCCCGCTATATCGACTGGACGCCGTTCTTCCAGACTTGGGAGCTGAAAGGCCGGTATCCAGCCATCCTCGAAGACGAGAAGCAGGGCGAAGCTGCCCGGCAATTGTTCGATGATGCGCAGGCGATGTTGCAAAAGATCATCGCGGAGAAGTGGTTCAATCCAAAAGCCGTCATTGGTCTTTGGCCGGCAGGCGCAGTCGGCGACGACATTCGCGTCTTCGCTGATGAAGGTCGTAACAAGGAACTCGCGACCTTCTATACCCTGCGCCAGCAGTTGTCGAAACGCGACGGAAGACCGAATGTGGCACTCGGTGATTTTGTTGCGCCCGTCGATAGCGGCGTGCGGGATTATATGGGTGCTTTCGTCGTCACTGCCGGCATCGAGGAAATCGCCATTGCTGAGCGTTTCGAGCGCGCCAATGATGACTATTCTTCGATCCTGGTTAAGGCGCTGGCCGACCGTTTTGCCGAAGCCTTCGCCGAGTTGATGCATGAGCGGGTGCGCAAGGAATTCTGGGGTTATGCGCCAGATGAAAATCTCGCGGCGGAGGATTTGATCGGCGAACCCTACCGTGGTATCCGCCCGGCGCCGGGCTATCCGGCTCAGCCAGACCACACCGAAAAAGAGACGCTCTTCCGCGTCCTCGACGCGGAGACGAAGATCAACGTGCGCCTGACCGAAAGCTTCGCCATGTGGCCGGGCTCATCGGTCTCGGGCATCTATCTTGCCCATCCGGAGAGCTATTATTTCGGCGTCGCCAAGGTCGAACGCGATCAGGTGGAAGACTATTCGGAACGCAAGCAAATGCCAGTCGAACAGGTCGAACGCTGGCTTGGACCGATCCTGAACTACGTCCCTGCGCCGAGGGTTCAGGCGGCCGAATGAAGGTAGTGCCGTGGCGGCGCTCCGAGCATGCGCTTGAACATGGTGGTGAAGGCTGGCACGCTGTTATAGCCGAGATCCAGTGCGACACTGGTCACCGGCTCACCCTCGGTCAGGCGGGGCAGGGCCGAAAGCAGGCATGCCTGCTGACGCCACGTGGAAAGGCTCAAGCCGGTTTCCCGCCGGAATACCCGTGTGAATGTACGCCGGCTCATGCCGAGTCTATCGGCCCAATCATCGATATTGGTGTGGGGCGAGGGGTCTTTCAGGAACCCCCGGCAAAGTGCGGCCAGCCGCCGGTCTTCCGGGAAAGGCAGGCCTAGCGGCCGTTCCGGCAGGTTCGGGATTTCGTGTAGTAGCAACCCCATGACAAAGGTTGTGCGCGGGTCGGCCTGCACGTCGGCAGGAGCCGCCACCGCCTCGCGGATGAGATTATCCATGAGTGGCGTCAACCCCACCACGTGGAGATGGCTCTTCAATCCTTCAACCGCATCAGGCCGGACATAGATCGAATGCATGGCAACATCGCCGAGCATGTCGACAGCGTGCTCGATTCCGGCAGGTAGCCACAGCGCATGATGGGGCGGCACCATCCAGCGTCCGAATTTCGTCGTGACCATGGCCACGCCGGTGATGGCGTGGAGCAATTGCGATTGGCTATGGTGGTGATCCGGAATATGAAAACCCGACGGATAGATTGTGGCGAGCGCGAAGACATCACCTTCAGCATGATCGAGCCAGTCCAGCCGCAGCTTGTGCAGCTGTTCCAGTTCTATACCTGCAGCGTTGCGAGCAGCAAATGTTCGATAGCGCATGATTTGGCCCACTCACGAAAGAATTGGACCAAACCACGAAAGCAGGTTTGAGGCAACAGGTATATCAGTGGCGCAAGAAGGGTGGCCCACTATGCGGTAGCACCCTCTTTCTATGATGGAAACGCCTCATGACCGACACCGCCTTGCCCGCCCAGCGTAGCTCCGCTGAAACAACCGTCTTTGCCATCATTTTTGCAGTCAGCTTCTGCCATTTTCTCAATGACATGATGCAATCGCTGCTTGCGGCCATCTATCCGATGCTCAAGCAGAATTACGGTTTGAACTTCAAGCAGATCGGCTTTCTCACGCTGACGTTCCAGGTTACCGCTTCGCTGCTGCAGCCCGTCGTCGGCACCTGTACCGACAAGCGCCCCATGCCCTATTCGCTCCCCGTTGGCATGGCGTTCTCGCTGGTTGGGCTCGGCCTGCTTTCCATCGCGACCCATTATGTCATGCTGCTCGCCGGCGCCGCTTTCATCGGTATCGGTTCGTCGATCTTCCATCCGGAATCGTCGCGGGTGGCTCGTCTCGCCTCGGGCGGACGACATGGCCTGGCGCAGTCGTTCTTTCAGGTCGGCGGAAATTTTGGTACCGCTCTCGGCCCTTTGCTCGCTGCCTTCATCGTTCTGCCACGCGGCCAGCAAAGCATTGCCTGGTTCTCCGCTGCCGCACTGATCGGCATGATCATCCTCTATCAGGTCGGCAGCTGGTACCAGCGCTATCGCATCGCCAATGCCAACAGAGCAGCTGCCAGCAAGGTGCTGAAGCTGCCACGCAAAAAGGTGATCACATCGCTGCTGATCCTGACGCTGCTTGTTTTCACCAAAAACATCTACCTTGCCAGCATCTCCAGTTATTACACGTTCTATGTGATCCACAAATTCGGCATTTCGGTGCAGCAATCGCAGATGATGTTGTTCCTGTTCCTCGGTGCTGCTGCTGTTGGCACGATCCTGGGCGGTCCCATCGGCGACAAGATCGGCACCAAAGCCGTCATCTGGTTCTCGATCCTCGGCGTTTTGCCGTTCACCCTCATGATGCCCTATGCGAACCTGTTGTGGACAGGCGTGCTCACAGTCTTCATCGGCTTCATCCTCTCGTCGGCCTTTCCCGCGATCGTGGTTTTTGCGCAGGAGCTGGTGCCCGGTCGGGTCGGCATGATCGCCGGCATCTTCTTTGGCTTTGCCTTCGGCATGGCCGGTATCGCCGCTGCGGTGCTTGGCTTCGTCGCCGATGCCAAGGGCATCGATTATGTCTATATGATCTGTTCCTACCTGCCGTTCCTGGGACTGTTGACGATCTTCCTGCCAAGCATGCGGGAAGTCCGGGGTGAACCGGCTACGGCCTGAACAACAAAAAGCCCGGCCATGTCCGGGCTTTTTGTTGACTGCTTCCAGACTGGTCATACATGCTGACGTTAATTGTCAGGAATGCCGGTTTGTAAAACGATATCTAACCCCATATAAGGAACACCATTCTCGAGGGCGCCCCGCGCCTCAAGATTTGTTCCACCAGATACGTCCAGACCGAAATTCCTTTCCAGGTAAATTCATGTCCTCAGCTATCTCTGTCTCCAGCCTTTACAAAACCTACTCAACCGGTTTCGAAGCGCTGAAGAACATCAATCTCGACATTCGCCATGGTGAGATATTCGCGCTGCTCGGGCCAAACGGCGCAGGCAAGACCACGCTGATCTCGACGATTTGCGGTATCGTCAATCCAACCTCGGGAACGATCCTTGCCGACGGCCACGATATCATCAAGGAATATCGCGCGGCGCGTAGCAAGATCGGCCTCGTGCCACAGGAACTGACGACGGATGCCTTCGAGACGGTCTGGAATACCGTCAGTTTCAGTCGCGGCCTCTTCGGGAAACCGGCCAAACCGGCGCATATCGAAAAGATCCTGAAAGAGCTCTCCCTTTGGGACAAGAAGGATTCGAAGATCATCACGCTTTCCGGTGGCATGAAGCGCCGCGTGATGATCGCCAAGGCATTGTCGCATGAACCGGAAATCCTTTTTCTGGATGAGCCCACCGCCGGCGTCGATGTCGAACTCAGGCGCGACATGTGGAATGTTGTGCGGGCGCTGCGCGAATCCGGTGTCACCATCATCCTGACCACACACTATATCGAAGAAGCCCAGCAAATGGCCGATCGCATCGGCGTCATCAGCCATGGTGAGATCATTCTCGTGGAAGAGAAGGCGGAGTTGATGCGCTCGCTCGGCAAGAAGAACCTGCGCCTGTTTCTTCAGGAAAAACGCGATTCAGTACCGGAGGTGTTGTCCAAATATGAACTGGAGTTGTCGCCCGACGGCTGCGAGCTGATCTATCACTACGACACCCAAAAGGACCGTACGGGGATTACAGCCCTGCTGAAAGACCTCGACAAGGCTGGCGTCCGCTTCAAGGATATCCAGACACGCGAAAGTTCGCTCGAGGAAATCTTCGTGAACCTCGTGAGGGAACGCAAATGAACCTCTATGCCATCAAGGCGATCTACCTGTTCGAGATGCACCGCACCTGGCGCACGATCATGCAGAGCGTCATCTCGCCGGTCATTTCCACAAGCCTCTATTTCGTCGTATTCGGCTCGGCCATCGGCGGGCGTATTCCGGAAATCAGTGGCGTCAGCTATGGCGCGTTCATCGTACCAGGCCTGATCATGCTGTCGCTCCTGACGCAGAGCATTTCGAACGCGTCCTTCGGCATCTATTTTCCCAAATTCGTCGGCACGATCTACGAGCTTCTGTCGGCACCCGTCTCCTATATGGAGATCGTCATCGCCTATGTCGGGGCCGCCGCGACCAAGTCGATCATTCTTGGCGTCATCATCCTGGCGACGGCCGCATTGTTCGTGCCACTCCGGATCGACCATCCCTTCATGATGCTGCTTTTCCTGGTTTTGACAGCCGTTACCTTCAGCCTGTTCGGCTTCATCATCGGCATCTGGGCGGACGGGTTCGAAAAGCTGCAACTCGTGCCGCTGATGATCATCACGCCGCTCACCTTCCTTGGGGGCAGCTTCTATTCCATCGAGATGCTGCCGCCCTTCTGGCAGACCGTGACACTGTTCAATCCGGTGGTCTACCTGATCAGCGGTTTCCGCTGGAGCTTCTTCAGCCTCTCGGATGTACATATTGGCACGAGCCTCGCCATGACGGCGGTGTTCCTCATCGCCTGCATTCTGATCCTGCGCTGGATCTTCAAGACTGGGTATCGGTTGAAGAGTTAGGGTGGCGGGATTACAATTCGATAAGGTGAAGGTTATCTTTTCCACCGGGCACAGCATCAGTCACCAAGCGCCGGTCAAAAGTTGCCAACTGGCCATTATTGGACCTCGCAAGTGCAAGAAGGTAGGTGTCCGTAACCTGACTTGAGGTTAGCAGTCGCGACTGGTCTATCAGGTCTGAACTCATAAGGCTGATACTGTCGGCCCAGAACCGATGCCCGGGTCTGGACGTAAATACTGCAAACAGTGATGCAATTGCAGCTGGAGAACCGGGGGAATTCCGGTAGCGCGGGTCGCCGACAATGCGAATGACACCATTCTCCGTGACGGGACAAGTGGCCCAAGCGGATTGACCAATCTCAGCAAACCAATTGTGCGCGGAACCGTGATGAATATGTGCTGGATCAAACAGCGCAATCAGGACATTGACGTCGAGCAAAAATGCCATCAGGGCAATTCATCGCGCAACTGATTGACGAATTCCATCGTAACGGGGGTTCCATCCTTCACGGCCAGCAGCGGCACGCCGTTGCGTTCGCTTCTGCTGGTAACTGGCGCCTGCAGAGATTTACGGGCAAGCATTGAGATGACCTCACCGATCGTCTTGTTTTGACGCTCTGCCAAACCCTTGGCCGCTGCAAGCACGTCGTCATCAATAGCCAGCGTCGTTCGCATATTCATCTCCAATCATCACGCATCAAACATCACGCATCATATAATCTCTCGGCGACCAATATCAAGTTCACAGCTGCTACCAGTAGTAATTTTCCAAAGCCGACAATCCTGCTTTCAGCTCCTTCTCGCCTCGCGGGCCTAGATGTGAGAGCAACTCAGCCTCGAATTGATGCGCAACCTTGGCAAGCTCAGTATACGCCTTGCGCCCGGCGGACGTGAGTTCCAGATTCTCGATGCGCCGGTCGATGTCGTCGCGCTTGCGCCGCAGCCAGCGACGCTGCTCCAGGGCGAACACCGCCCGCGAGACCTTGGTCTTGTGCATCGAGGAATGCGAGCCGATGGCAGTTGCTGTCAGTGTGCCGAACTGCCCGAGGGTCGCCAGCGTGCGCCATTCCGGCCGCGTTAACCCGTACTGATCGCGATAGAGGCTCGCGAACCGTTGGCTTACAGCTTCAGCGGCCTTGTTCAGCCGGTAGGGGATGAAATCCTCCAGAATGAGTGGCGGTGTTTCCGTTGTCTCATCATCCATTGCAGCGAAATCTCCCTTTGCAGTTGATAGTTACAAAATAGATCGTCACAATTGCAACTATTATCGGGAGGTACTGCCATGACCCTTCACTACATGCCTGGCTTCGGCAATGATTTCGAAACAGAGTCCCTGGCTGGCGCCTTGCCGCAGGGCCAAAACTCGCCGCAGCGCTGTGCCTATGGGCTCTACGCCGAGCAGTTATCCGGTTCGCCTTTCACTGCACCGCGCGGCATTAACGAGCGTTCCTGGCTCTACCGGATACGCCCCTCGGTTAAACACAGCGGCCGTTTTAGACCGGCAAAGCGCGAACATTGGAAAACCGCGCCCAATCTCGATGACCATGAACTGCCTATCGGCCAATTACGCTGGAACCCGACGCCCATGCCGAAGGATCCAACGAATTTCATCGATGGTATCCGCTCCATGACCACAGCGGGCGACGTCCATGGCCAGGCGGGCATGGCGGCGCATGTCTATGCGTTCAACCGCGATATGGAAGACGACTATTTTTTCAACGCCGATGGCGAAATGCTGCTGGTGCCGGAAAGGGGCAGGCTTCGTATCTTCACCGAGATGGGCATCATCGAAATCGAGCCTTCGGAAATCTGCGTCATCCCGCGCGGCATGATGTTCAAGGTAGCGGCCGTTGACGGCGAGGCGCGAGGCTATATCTGCGAGAATTACGGCGCGAAATTCTCGCTGCCGGATCGCGGCCCGATCGGCGCCAATTGCCTTGCCAATCCGCGTGATTTCAAAACGCCTGTTGCAGCCTTCGAGGAGAAGGAAACGCCCTGCCGCCTCCATGTCAAATGGTGCGGCAAGTTCTATGAGACCACACTCGATCATTCGCCTCTCGATGTGGTTGCATGGCACGGCAATTATGCGCCTTACAAATATGATCTGCGCACGTTCTCACCCGTCGGCGCCATCCTGTTCGATCACCCCGATCCGTCGATCTTCACCGTGCTGACCGCCCCCTCCGGCGAAGAGGGTACGGCAAATGTTGATTTCGTGATTTTCCCGCCGCGCTGGCTGGTGGCCGAGCACAGTTTCCGCCCACCCTGGTACCATCGCAATATCATGTCGGAATTCATGGGGCTGGTATATGGTCAATACGACGCCAAGGAGGAGGGGTTCGTGCCAGGTGGCATGAGCCTGCACAATATGATGCTGGCACATGGTCCCGACGCGATGGGTTTCAACAAGGCTTCGACGGTGGAGCTCAAGCCGCAACGCCTGGAAAACACCATGGCTTTCATGTTCGAGACACGTTTCCCGCAACATCTGACTCGCTTTGCCGCGGAACTGGAATCGCTGCAAGATAACTATGCCGATTGCTGGAAAGACCTGAAGAAGCGATTCAACGGAACGCCTGAGGGAGATTGGTCCTGATGAAACTCGCCTCGTTGAACAATGGCACACGCGATGGAAAGCTCGTACTCGTTTCGCGCGACCTGACCCAGTACACCGACGCTTCATTTCTCGCGCCGACCCTGCAATCGGCGCTCGACAACTGGGCGCGTATCGCTCCGCATCTGGAAGCGCTTGGCAAAAGCCTTGAGCTCGGCGCTGTCCCCACCGAACGCTTTCACGAACATGATGCCCTATCACCACTGCCGCGCGCCTATCAGTGGGCGGATGGTTCGGCCTATGTCAACCATGTCGAACTGGTGCGCAAGGCACGTGGCGCCGGGATGCCGGAAAGTTTCTGGACCGATCCGCTAATCTACCAGGGTGGCTCCGACAGTTTTCTCGGGCCTCGCGAACCGATCCGCATGGCGGATGAATCCTATGGCATCGACATGGAGGGCGAGGTTGCTGTCATCATCGATGAGGTGCCGATGGGTGCAAGTGTCAATGAGGCAGGTGATGCGATCCGCCTTATCATGCTGGTCAACGATGTCAGTCTGCGCGGACTCATTCCGGCGGAACTCGCCAAAGGCTTCGGCTTTTTCCAGTCCAAACCATCATCGGCGTTTTCGCCCGTTGCCGTGACACCTGATGAACTGGGCGATGCCTGGGATAGCGGCAAGGTGCACCTGCCACTCCATGTCGATCTCAATGCCAAACCCTTCGGCCGCGCCAATGCCGGTATCGACATGACCTTCGATTTTCCAACGCTGATCGCCCATGCCGCCAAGACACGATCGCTCGGTGCCGGGACGATCATCGGCTCCGGTACCGTCTCCAACAAGCTGGATGGCGGACCAGGCAAACCGGTCGAGGAAGGCGGCGTGGGCTACTCCTGCATTGCCGAAGTCCGCATGATCGAGACCATCAATGAAGGCGCTCCGCAGACGCCGTTCTTACGTTTCGGCGATCTCGTGCGGATCGAGATGAAGGATGCCTACGGCCATTCGATCTTCGGTGCCATCGAGCAGCAGGTAATCAATTATGGACGTGAAGCATGAACGGCATCATCCTTTACGACTACTGGCGCTCATCCGCCAGCTATCGGGTGCGCATAGCGCTCAATCGTCTCGGTCTCGAATATGAAACCGTACCGGTCAATCTTCTGAAGGACGAGCATAAGGGCGCTGACAATCTCAGCCGCAATCCGCAAGGCCTCGTGCCGACGCTTGCAATGGATGGGCGGATGATGACCCAGTCGCTGGCGATCATCGAGTATCTCGACGAGATTTACGTGGATGCCGGCTTTCTGCCGCAGGACCCGGCAGGGCGACAAAGGGTGAGGGCACTTTCTTATGCCATCGCCATGGAAGTCCATCCGGTTTGCAACATGGGCGTGACGGCCCATGTCCTGCTTTTGACCCAAGGTGGCGACACGGTCCGCATCGCCTGGATGCGCAAGTTCATCGCCGAGGGCCTTTCCGCATTCGAGGCCATGCTGCACCATCCGGATACGGGAAAATTCTGCCACGGCGACGCGCCTGGCATGGCGGATTTCTGTCTCGTGCCGCAGGTCTACAATGCCAAGCGCTGGGGTGTGAAAACCGGCAACCTCAAACGCATCACTGCCATCGTGAAACGGTGCAGGGCGATCGGCGCGTTCGCAGCGGCGCATCCGGACAAAGTGAAACCAGAAGTGTAGTTGCTTACTCCGCCGCCTCGATTTTTATCACACCGCGGCGGATTTGATCCTCCTCGATCGACTCGAACAGAGCGCGGAAATTGCCCTCGCCAAAACCCTCGTCACCCTTGCGCTGGATGAATTCGAAGAAGATCGGCCCGATCACCGTCTTGGAGAATATCTGCAAGAGGATCTTGGTCATGCCGCCATCGACAACGCCTTCGCCATCGATGAGAATTCCGTGCTTCTTCATACGATCGATTGGTTCCTCATGGCCGTTTACGCGGCTCTGCGATTTCTCGTAATAGGTTTCCGGCGGACCGGGCATGAATTTCAGCCCGTTGTCAGCAAGCCTGTCGGTGGCGTCATAGATCGCTTCCGTCCCGACAGCGATGTGCTGGATGCCTTCGCCCTTGTACTTGCGCAAGTATTCCTCGATCTGGCTCTTGTCGTCCGTCGATTCATTCAACGGGATGCGGATTTTGCCGCAAGGCGAGGTGATCGCGCGCGAAACCAGACCGGTAAACTTGCCGGCAATGTCGAAGAAATGGATTTGCTTGAAGCCGAACAGCTCACGATAGAACGCCCACCATTTGTCCATATTGCCGCGATAGACATTATGGGTGAGGTGGTCGAGATAATAGAAGCCTACGCCTTCCGGCTTCGGGTCACGCTCGCCCAGCCATTCGAACTCCGTATTATAGACCGAGCCCTTGTCGCCATAGGTTTCGATGAAATACAGCACCGATCCGCCGATACCGACGATCGCTGGAACGTCCAGCGTCTTGTCGTTGCTCTCATAAGGCGCCGCGCCTTTTGCCACCGCGTGGTTGAAGGCATGTTTGGCATCGACCACACGCCAGGCCATCGAAGGCGCGCATGGGCCGTGCTTTTCGACAAATTTCGTGGCGTGAGAACCTGGCTCGGCATTGAGGATGTAATTGATGTCGCCTTGCCGCCACACCGTTATCTTCTTGGTCTTGTGACGGGCCACAGGCACATAACCCATACGGGCAAAGAGCTCTTCAAGCTTTTCGGGCTCTGGGTGCGAGAATTCGACGAACTCGAATCCATCCGTACCGGCGGGGTTGTCCTTGCTGATTACAGCCTTCGGTGCATCGTGCGGAAACGGGCCCATATCATCCTCCATTCATGTACTACCATTATCGCGCAAACCGCCTGCAATGTGCTTGCATTTCAACGCTCCGCAGGCGTATATTCTGCATGTTTCGTGCGAATATTTGGCATAAGGTGCATGAATGGCCCAACTCGACCCATCTGACCGCAAAATACTCATCAGTCTGCAAGAAGATGGCCGACTGACGAACAACGAGCTTTCCGAACGGATCAACCTCTCGCCGTCGCAGTGCTCACGTCGTCGTACGCGGCTGGAGGAAGAGGGGTATATTCGCGGCTACCGGGCGGAGATCGACCGGGAAAAGCTCGGTCTCGGCATCGTCAACATCATCTCGGTAACCCTTGCGACCCACAACCGGGACAACGCCCAGCGCTTTTCGGAACTGATCTCGAAACTGCCGCAGGTCATGGAAGCCCACGCTCTGACTGGAGAGATGGATTATTTCATCAAGGTGGTGACGCCGGATCTGCGCGGACTTTCGACATTCGTGAATGAGGTTCTGCTGCCGCATGAATCCGTCCAGCATGTCAAAACAGCCATCGTACTCGATACGTTGAAGGAAGACGGACGTCTGCCGATATGAATAGCTCGACGGCTAAGAAACGATAGATAAGTTTGCTTTTACCCTTTGTATGACCTGCTCAAGGGTAGTTCTCGTCACCTGCCCGAGCTTATCGGCGTGCGAGGCTTTAATCGTGGCGATCTTGACCGGACGTATGACCGAGGGCGCGGGTAGACCAGTATCGCGATGGGCCGGGATTGGAACATCGCCAGCCCAAGATCTGTTTCCTGCGCTGGTAATCATCAATACCCAGAGAAGTTCCGCATCATTGCCGATCGCTCCGTCAGTGATGACCAGAGCTGGCCTATGTTGGCGGGTATTGCGATCGGTATAGGGAAACGGAACGCGGACGATATCTCCCGCCTTAAAGGTCAGCATAGGCGTTTCTGTCGGCTTCGCTATCCCACTCCGAGAAGGTTGCAAACGGATCGTCGCCTTGCACGCTCGTCTCTGTCCGCATGAGGATCACGCGGCCGTCTTCGATCTTGTAGGCGATTTCGTCACCAGGCTTAAGGTTGAGCGCCATACGTACCGCCTGCGGTATCGTCGTCTGCGCCTTGCTGGTCATTTTGCTGGTAATCATGTGCAATCTCCTTGCGACCAAATGTAAGGAATTTCCTTACCAGCCGCAAGGGTCACGGGAGCAAATTTATAGGTAAAGCGCACTGCGAACCATCGGATAAACTCGTGCATGCCCGAGCATATACGCGGTGATTGTTTGCGCATCGAACAGTCCGTGAAACGCCCGGCCGAGAATGTTCATCCCGCCCGTATACGCACCGAACGCCGGCATGATCATGCGCGACTGGTCACTGACGAAGCAGCGCCGCTGCACCGCTTGCCCGCGCCGCACAACCTTGGCCGCCGGATGCAGGTGTCCAGCAATCTCACCGGGGCAGGGGGATTTCGATGGCTCATGCCGGAAGACGAGTTTCCCGAGCGCCAGCTCCGTGAATGTCTCGCCCGGCAGGTCCGCCGGATGATCGGGGTCGTGATTGCCGGTGATCCAGATCCACTCGCGTCCGGCCATCAGCGCGGCGAGTTCCGTCGCATAGAGCGCAGGCAGCCGTGCCGCGGCCTGGCCATCGTGGAAACTGTCGCCAAGACTGATGACGCAGGCGGGGTTATAGCGCGCAATGATCTTCGCAAGCGCGGCAAGCGTCGTCGCCGTGTCGTATGGCGGCAGCATCATGCCGCGCCGGGCAAACGACGAGCCTTTCTCGAAATGCAGGTCGGAGACGACGAGAATCCGGTCACGTTCGAGATAGAGCGCACCCGACGGATCGCAGACGGCCCTATGCCCGGCGACGGTCACTTCGGCCGCACCGTGCAAGGCTGTCTTGATCGTCTGGAATGCCACGTTCATTTATGGTCCATCATTTCCCGGGTCAACTCGTCGGCGATCTCTTCCAGAAGCGTCTCATGCGCTTCACCGGGAACACGTTCCTTGCCGATTTCCATCATGACAGGAACGGCAAAAGGCGAAATCTGGTCGAGGTTTTTGTGAACGATATGACCCTTGATTCGGCTCAGCATATCGCTAAGGCGCCGAATGTCGAGAAGGCCCGTTGCTGCATCGGCGCGCGTCGCCTGGATCAGGATATGATCGGGCTCGTGCTCGCGCAGCACGTCGTAGATCAGGTCGGTGGAAACCGTGACTTGCCGTCCGGACTTTTCCTGTCCTGGATGGCGCTTTTCGACCAGTCCTGAGATCAACGCGCAATTGCGGAAGGTGCGCTTCAGCATGAAGCTCTCCGACAGCCAGGCTTCGAGATCGTCGCCCAGCATATCCTCGTCGAAGAGCTCCGACAGCGGCAGTTCACCATTTTTGAACATCCGCCCCATATCGCGCAAGCCCCAGATCGATACGGCATAGTCCGTGGCGATAAAGCCGAGTGGCCTTGCCTTGGCGCGTTCCAGCCGCCGGGTGAGCAGCATGCCGAGCGTCTGATGTGCCAGCCTGCCCTCGAACGGATAGGTCACCATGTAGGATCGCTCGCCGCGCGGGAAGGTTTCGACAAGCAGGCTGCCCGGCTGCGGCAGTACGGATTTTTCTTTCTGGATACGAAGCCAGTCGCTGACCTGATCGGGCAGGGCGCCCCAGCGATCCGGATCGGCCAGTATGCCGCGCACCTGGTCGGCAAGATAAGTGGTCAGAGGGAACTTGCCGCCCGCATAGGATGGTATCTTGGCATCGAACCCTTCCGCATTTGTGACAATGCATTCGTTCTCGCGAATACCTTCGAAGCGCAGCACACGGCCAGAAAAGAAGAAGGTCTCGCCCGGGCTCAGGCTCTCGACGAAGTATTCTTCGACTTTGCCGAGTATTGGGTCACCGCGTACATTCGCGCCTTTGCCGCGCTGGCGGGTCAGCCGCACATTGAGTGACGGCGCCTCAATGATGGTGCCGACATTCAGCCTGTACTGTTGGGCAAAGCGCGGGTGGGTCACGCGCCAAGTCCCGTCCAAGGTCTGGCGTATCTTGGCGAAGCGCTCATAGCTTTTCAGCGCATACCCGCCGGTCGCGACGAAATCTATGATGCGATCGAACGTGTCGCGTGGCAGCGCAGCATAGGGCAGGGCGGTGGTGACTTCCGCATAGAGATCGTCGGCGCGGAAAGGCTCGGCGCAGGCCATGCCGAGCACATGCTGCGCCAGCACGTCGAGTGATCCGTCACCCAGAGGCGGCGTATCCTGCGCACCGATATAATTGGCGTCGAGCGCCGCCTGGCACTCCATCACTTCGAAGCGGTTGGCCGGAACGAGGATGGCGCGCGAGGGTTCGTCCATGCGGTGATTGGAGCGGCCGATACGCTGCGCGAGGCGGCTGGCGCCCTTGGGTGCGCCGACATGGATGACGAGATCGACATCGCCCCAGTCGATGCCGAGATCGAGCGTTGACGTGGCGACCACGGCCCGCAAGGCGTTGACGGCCATGGCCTGTTCCACCTTGCGGCGCTTGGCAACATCGAGCGAGCCGTGATGCAGCGCGATCGGCAGATTGTCATCATTCGCCATCCACAGATCATGGAACAGCCTCTCGGCCTGACTGCGCGTATTGACGAAGATCAGTGTCGTGCCATGCCGCTTGATTGCATCGTAAATACCCGGCAGAGCGTAGACCGCCGAATGCCCGGCCCATGGCACGTGATCGTCCGAATCAAGGATGGTGATATGGGGCTTTGCCCCGCCTTCCACGGTGACAAGACTGGCCATGGGCGCATCGCCGGACTGCGGCAACAGCCAGCGCCGCAGCGCGTCCGGATCGGCGACCGTGGCGGAAAGGCCGATTGTCTGCAATCCCGGCTGTAAACGCCGCAGTCTTGCCAATCCGAGAGACAACAGGTGGCCCCGCTTGGACGTAACGAGGGAATGCAACTCATCGAAGATCACATAACGCAAATCCTCGAAAAACCGCCCGGCATCCTTGGCCGCGATCAGCAGCGCCAGCTGTTCCGGCGTCGTCAGCAATATATCTGGTGGCGCCAGTTTCTGCCGCTGCCGTTTGTAGGCGGGCGTATCGCCGGTGCGGGTCTCAAGCGAGATATCCAGTCCCATCTCCGAGATGGGCTTTTCAAGGTTGCGATGAATATCGACCGCCAGCGCCTTCAGGGGGGAAATGTACAACGTGTGGATGCCGCGGCTCGCCGCATTGCTTTTGCCGCGCTGGGCGAGCTCGACGAGGGCCGGCAGAAACCCGGCCAATGTCTTGCCCGCGCCAGTCGGTGCTATCAGTAATGCGGAAAGTCCCTGCTGAGCCTCTTCCAGCAGTTCCAGTTGATGCGCACGCGGCGACCAGCCCTTGGCCTGAAACCAGTTCAGGAAAGGCAAGGGCAGAAGAGGGGTGCCGATCTCGGCGACGGGTGCATTGCTGGTGCTCACTCCAGCGAATGTAGTGGCACGGCTTCAATGCGCCAAGATATTCTTTGTCAGGATTGCGCGGAGCCAAATGCGGCCTATCTTCGTTAGGTCACAGGAGCTGTGAAAAGATTATGGCGCATCAGGTTAAGCCGAGACATTTCCGGCCTTTACCCTCCCCCAATGTGGGGAGGGTCGGACCGCAGGTCCGGGGTGGGGGGCATAGACGCACTTTCATCCCCCCACCCCGCTGCTTCGCAGCGACCCTCCCCACGTTGGGGGAGGGTGGAACTGTGCAGCCATGCTGAATCGTCCCGAATCCTTGCTGTGCTCCACACCGGCTGGGCTCTATTCGCCCGCCGGTGATTTCTATATCGATCCGGTGCGCCCGGTCGACCGGGCATTGATAACCCACGGCCACTCGGACCACGCGCGATCCGGCCATGGCAAGGTGATGGCGACGCAGCAGACGCTCGACATCATGGGCCTGCGCTATGGCACGAATTTCGCCGGCGAAACACAGGTTGCGGAACTCGGCAAATCCACCGGACTCAATGGTGTCAGCGTCAGTTTTCACCCGGCCGGCCATGTGCTCGGGTCTGCTCAGATTGCGGTCGAAAAGGATGGCATGCGCATCGTCGCTTCGGGCGATTACAAACGCCGCGCCGATCCAACGTGCCTCGGTTTCGAGCCTATCGTCTGCGATGTCTTCATCACCGAAGCTACCTTCGCGCTGCCTGTATTCCGCCATCCCGACAGCCGCGACGAGATCGCCAAGCTTTTGAAATCGGTCGAACAGTTCCCCGAACGCTCGCACCTCGTCGGCGCCTATGCGCTTGGCAAGGCGCAGCGTGTCATCCGCATGCTGCGCGACGCCGGTTACAGCCAGACAATCTACATTCACCGCGCATTGACCAAGCTTTGTGAGTATTATGAGACGCAGGGCGTCAGCCTCGGTCCGCTCGCCCCCGCGACCATCGAGACTGGCAGCGCCAGGGACTTTGCCGGCGCTATCGTCATCGGTCCGCCCTCGGCCTTTCTGGATCGCTGGGCGCGGCGCTTTCCCGATCCGGTCTCGTGCTTTGCCTCCGGCTGGATGCGAATCCGCCAGCGGGCGCGTCAGGGCGGTGTCGAACTGCCAATCATCCTTTCCGATCATTGCGACTGGGACGAACTGACCGGCACGGTCACCGAGCTCGGCCCTTCGCAGGTCTGGGTAACACACGGGCGCGAGGAAGCCCTGGTGCGCTGGTGCGACCTCAATGGTTTCGCCGCTCGTCCCCTGCATCTGGTCGGCTATGAGGACGAGGGCGATTGATGGAAGAATTCGCCGCACTTCTGGATCGCCTTGTTCTGACCCCGGCACGCAATGGCAAACTGACGCTGCTCGTCGATTATTTCCGCGACACGCCCGATCCGGATCGCGGCCTCGCGCTTGCGGCCATCACCGGCGATCTCGACATCGCCAATGTCAAGCCTGCGATGATCCGCGGCCTTATCGCCGAGCGCATCGATGAGCAGCTTTTCGCCTATTCCTATGATTACGTCGGCGATCTTGCCGAAACCATCTCGCTCGTCTGGTCCACGGACGAACCTGTCCGGGCAAATGCCGTGCCAACGCTCGGCGATATCGTCACCTCGCTGGAACGCGCCTCGCGCAGCGACGCCGTGCGGCTGGTTGAGCGATGGCTTGATCAGCTCGATGCATCCGCCCGTTATGCGCTGCTGAAGCTCGTCACCGGCGGCCTGCGCATCGGCGTTTCGGCGCGGCTTGCCAAACAGGCGCTGGCACAATTCGGCGAAGTCGATGTCACCGAGATCGAAGAGCTTTGGCATAGTCTCAGACCACCCTATCAACCGCTTTTCGCCTGGCTCGAAAAAAGCGCCGACAAGCCCGAAAGCCTTGGCTCCGCGCCGTTCCGTCCGGTCATGCTGTCGACGCCGCTCGAAGAACCGGACTACGCCAAAATCAATGCAGCGGATTACGCCGCCGAGTGGAAATGGGATGGCATCCGCGTGCAGCTGACCGCCGAGAATGGGCAGCGCCGTATCTATTCACGCACCGGCGACGACATCTCCACAGCCTTCCCCGATATCGCCGATTTCATGAGCTTCGAAGGCACGCTCGACGGCGAATTGCTCGTCGCGCGCAGCGTCGATACAGGTATCGAGATCGGCGCTTTCGGCGATTTGCAACAGCGCCTCAACCGCAAGAGCGTGTCCATCAAGCAGCTCGAAAGCCACCCGGCTTTTGTCCGGCTCTACGATCTGCTTTTTGATGGCAGCGACGACATCCGCGCCCTGCCATTCATGGAGCGCCGCAGCCGCCTTGAAACCTTCGTCAAACGGCTTGAGCCAACCCGCTTCGACCTTTCGCCGCTCGTACCCTTCGAGACTTTCGAAGACCTGGTGGAACTGCGCAAGAACCCGCCACATCCGATCATTGAAGGGCTGATGCTGAAGCAGCGCTCCTCCGCCTATGTGCCGGGTCGCCCCAAGGGCCCGTGGTTCAAGTGGAAGCGTGATCCTTTCGTCATCGATGCCGTGCTCGTCTATGCCCAGCGCGGCCACGGCAAGCGTTCGAGCTACTATTCGGATTATACTTTCGCCGTCTGGACAGGACCGGAAACCGAGCCGCATTTGGTCCCGGTCGGCAAGGCCTATTTCGGCTTTACTGACGAGGAACTGAAACAGCTCGACGCCTACGTACGCAACAACACGACGGAGCGCTTCGGCCCAGTGCGCTCCGTGCGCGCCGAGCCAGAACATGGCCTGGTGCTGGAAGTCGCCTTTGAAGGGCTCAATCGCTCGAAGCGGCACAAATCGGGCGTCGCCATGCGTTTTCCGCGCATTTCGCGCCTGCGCTGGGACAAGCCGCCCATCGAAGCCGACCGGCTGGAAACCTTGGAGGCCTTGCTCCGCGATGCGGAAACAGCAGATTGATCTCTTGCGTCCTGGCACTCTTTGGAGAACTCCAAACCGAGTTTCACCCAGTTTTCCACATATTCCGTTACGATTGTCATACCAGCATAAAGTAGCGCATTTTCCGTGAAGAACGCCGTAAAAAGGCGCTTTGGTCCATATAGTGCAACATTTCGTTGACGTTCCCGTAACCCCCCTCACGAAAAAATATTACGACGAAAGCATTAGCCCCTGCTTGCGTTTGCGAAAATTTTGGCATTTGTTCATGCCTTCGCAATTCTCTTAGAGGGGAAGGAAAATAAAAATGACCTTTACGAAACTCAATCTCCGCGCGGCTTTGCTGCTCGGATCGCTGATGCTGGGAGCAAGTCCCGCATTGGCAGAAATGGTGCTCCATCGTGGCAATAGCGGCGAGCCGCAAACCCTCGACCAGTCGCAGACGTCCATCGACATTGAAGCTTTCATCGTCAAGGATCTTTACGAGGGCCTGACCGTCTATGACGCCAACGGCAAGATCGTGCCGGGCGCAGCAGAAAGCTGGACCGTCTCGGATGACGGCACCGTCTACACGTTCAAGATCCGCGACAACGCCAAGTGGTCCGACGGATCGCCAGTGGTTGCAGAAGACTTCATCTTCTCGATGCGCCGCGTCGAAGATCCGAAGACCGCCGCTGGCTATGCGAACATTCTCTATCCAATCAAGAATGCCGAACAGATCAACAAGGGAAAAGTGCCGGTCGATCAGCTTGGGATGAAGGCCGTCAACGACAAGACGCTTGAAATTACACTGGAGCGTCCGACCCCGTTCTTCATCGAACTTCTGTCGCACCAGACAGCGCTGCCGATCAACAAGGCAAGTTTCGAAAAGAACGGCGCTGACTTCGTCAAGCCAGGCAAGCTCATCGGCAATGGCGCATTCAAGCTCACCGAACATGTGCCGAATGATCACCTGACTGTGGTCAAGAATGAAAATTACTGGGACGCTGCCAACGTCAAGCTCGACAAGGTCATCTTCTATCCGCAGGAAGACCAGGCTGCAGCCGTGCGCCGTTATGAGGCCGGCGAACTCGATCTCGTCTACAACTTCTCCACCGATCAGATCGATCGTCTGCGCAAGGCGGATCCGAAACAGGTTCATGTGACGCCTGCCTTCGCGACATACTACTACCCCTTCGACACGCGCACGGAACCATTCAATGATGTCCGTGTCCGCCGCGCCCTGTCCATGTCGGTTGATCGCGATTTCCTCTCGCATGATATTTTCAACGACTCGAAGATGCCTATCTATTCGCTGGTGCCTCCGGGCCTCGAAAACTATGGCGAACCGTCGAAGGCCGATTTTGCCGGCATGTCCCAGCTTGACCGCGAAGACAAGGCAGTGGAGCTGATGAAGGAAGCCGGATATGGCGAGGGCGGCAAGCCTTTGAATATCGAGATCCGCTACAACACCAACCCTAACCACCAGAAAGCTGCGACTGCCGTTGCCGACATGTGGAAGAAGACGTTCGGCGCCAATGTAACGCTGATGAATCTCGATATCAGCGCGCACTACGCCTACCTGCAGGAAGGCGGCAAATTCAATGTCGCACGCGCCGGTTGGACGGCCGACTATGCCGATGCGGAAAACTTCCTCAACCTCAACGTCAGCAGCAACAAGACCTTCAATTACGGACATTATGAAAATCCGGAATTCGATGCGCTGATGAAGAAGTCCTATGAAGAACGCGATCCTGCGGCCCGCTCCAAGACCCTGCACGAGGCCGAAGCAATTCTCATGCGCGACCAGCCGATTGCCCCGCTGGTCAACGACGCCAATTTCTGGCTCGTTGCTGCCAAGGTCCAGGGTTGGGGTGACAATGGCAACAATGAACATCTGAGCAAGTATTTGAGCATCAAGGAATAGACTGAATGTGCGCAATCCGGATTCATCCGGGTTGCGCATTTCCGTTTGCTCAGGCCCATGTTTTCGCTTTCCGCCTGCCAATGTCCGATCGGGATTTTGCTCCCGCCGTTTCTCGTATGAGAGCGGCGAATGGAATTTCTTGAACTTTGCAACGGAACGCAGTCTTCTGGGGATTGATCGTGTGAGCGCGCCTGACTCCCCCGGCCGAGCGGTTCGACACTGCAGCTTGCAGCCGTTTCGGCGTCCGGAGGATATGGTCTTTTCGCCCGCCTACTTTGTCGCAAAGGACTTGAAAATGGATAAACATTTCCATCGCCTTCGCTTCTCGTATCCGAACGAAAAGCCTCATACCATTTCGACCAGATTAATGAGTCCTGACCCTAACGGGCACGTCAACAGGAAGAGTTAAACTCGATGTTCCATTTTGTTCTTCGCCGTTTGGCGAGTGCAGTGCCGACACTGTTCATTGTCGTCACGCTATCCTTCTTCCTCATGCGCTTTGCGCCCGGAGGACCCTTCAATCTGGAACGGCCCCTGCCTCCCGCGACGATGGAAAACCTGATGAAGGCCTACCATCTCGATCAGCCGCTGTGGAACCAGTATCTGCAATATCTGAAAAATGCCGTCACCGGCGATTTTGGCCCAAGCTATATCTACAAGGACAACACCATCGCCGAACTGATCGGCAAGGGCCTGCCCTACTCGATAACACTTGGCTCCTACGCACTGTTACTTGCGCTTTTTGGCGGCGTCATCATCGGCACGATCGCCGCCCTCCGGCAGAACAGCTTTCTCGATTTCCTCATCATGTCCATCGCAACCGTCGGCGTTACCGTACCGAACTTCGTCGTCGGGCCGGTGCTCACATTGGTTTTCGCTGTGCTCCTCTCCCTTCTGCCAGCGGGCGGTTGGGGCGACGGCTCCTGGCGCTTTCTTATCCTGCCCATGATTGCACTTGCCCTGCCGCAGCTCGCCGTCTTTGCCCGGTTGACGCGCGGCTCGATGATCGAGGGACTGCATACGGATCACATCCGGACAGCCCGCGCCTATGGACTACCGCCACGCGTGGTTGTCATCACCCACGCAATGCGGGGTGCGCTGCTTCCGGTGGTTTCATATCTTGCACCGTGCGCCGCAGCTCTGCTGACAGGCTCGGCCGTCGTTGAATCGATTTTCACCATTCCCGGTGTCGGACGCTATTTCGTTCTCGGCGCCATCAACCGCGACTATACGCTCGTCATGGGAACTGTCGTTCTCGTTGCGATCTTCGTCATCATCTTCAATCTTCTGGTCGATATTCTCTACGGCCTTCTCGATCCGAGGGTTCGCCATGACTGATCTGACCGGTATTCCCACCACAATCATCCCGCCGGACGAATCCAAAGGGCGCAGTCTGTTTCAGCTCGCGGTCATCCGGTTCCGCCGCAACTATGCGGCCATGGCCGGCTGCGTGGTGCTGTTGCTGATTACTGTTTTTTCCTTCTTTGGCCCTTACGTTATCAGCCATAAATACGACGAGGTGTTTCCTTCCTACGTCAACGTGCCGCCAAGTCTGGAACCTCTGCCCAAAGCCTCCACGCTGGGCGATGTCATGAAGGGCGTCGCAGATCGCGCCCGCGTCGAACTGCGAGAGTTTGCCGTGGACGGCAATACGTTTACCGCGACCATCCACTCGGACAAGGCCATCGATCCGCGCTCGACCCGTTATTTCGATCGCGCCAACGAGTTCGACAACACGCAGGTCACCGCCACCGAAGAGGACGGCAAGACGCTGAAACTGACCGGCGACGTCAAGCGCGAATATTTCCTTTTCGGCACCGATCAGAATGGCCGCGACCTGATGGCCCGCGTCATGCTCGGCGGTCAGATCTCGCTCACGATTGGCTGCCTCGCCAGCCTTGTTTCGCTGGTCATTGGCGTCATCTACGGCGCTATCTCCGGTTACCTCGGAGGGCGCGTCGACAATGTCATGATGCGCCTCATAGAAATCCTCTATTCGCTGCCTTTCGTCTTCCTGGTTGTAGTGCTCGTCGTGTTTTTCGGGCGGAGTTTCATCCTGATCTTCCTGGTGATCGGTGCAGTCGAGTGGCTGGACATGGCGCGTATTGTCCGCGGTCAGACGCTCGCTTTGAAGCGACGTGAATTCATCGGAGCGGCACAGGCCCTTGGGTTGACGGACTGGCAGATTATTCGGCGCCACATCATCCCGAACACGATCGGGCCAGTCGTTATTTTCGTCACGGTGGTTGTGCCGAAAGTCATCCTGCTCGAAAGCTTCCTTTCCTTCCTCGGACTGGGCGTGCAGGAGCCATTGACCAGTTGGGGTGCACTGATCTCGGCGGGCGCGGATAAAATGCAATCCTCACCGTGGTATCTGATTTTCCCCGCTATCTTCTTCGTCGTTACGCTGTTTTCGTTGAATTTCATCGGCGACGGACTACGCGACGCACTGGACCCGAAGGACCGCTAAGATGGATATGCAAGCCAATGTATTGTCCGTACGCGGCCTCAAGGTCGACTTCACCACGCCGGATGGCGACGTGAAGGCGGTCAAGGGTATCGACCTCGACGTGAAACCGGGCGAGACGCTTGCCGTCGTCGGCGAATCCGGCTCCGGCAAGAGCCAGACCATGATGGGAATCATGGGCCTCCTCGCCAATAATGGCCGCGTTGCCGGCTCAGCGAAATATCGCGGCAAGGAGCTGATCGGACTACCGCTCAAGGGCCTTAATGAAGTGCGCGGCGCGAAGATCACCATGATATTCCAGGAGCCTATGACTTCGCTCGATCCGCTTTATACGATCGGGCGGCAGATCGCCGAGCCTATTGTTCACCACAGGGGCGTCACCTTCAAACAGGCCAAGATTCGTGTGCTCGAATTGCTCAACCTCGTCGGCATTCCCGATCCCGAGCGGCGCATCAACTCTTATCCGCATGAAATGTCCGGCGGCCAGCGACAGCGCGTCATGATCGCCATGGCGCTCGCCAATGAGCCGGATTTGCTGATCGCTGATGAGCCGACGACGGCCCTCGATGTGACCATCCAGGCGCAGATCCTCGATCTGCTGCGTGATCTGCAGAAGCGCTTTGGCATGGCGATCGTTCTCATCACCCACGATCTTGGCATCGTCAAACATTTCGCCGATCGTGTGGTCGTCATGCGCCGCGGCGAAGTGGTCGAGCGGGGCAGCATAGAGGAAATCTTCGAGCACCCGAAGGAAGACTATACGAAGATGCTGCTCGCGGCCGAGCCGAGTGGTAGCAAGGAGCCGCCGCCCGACAGCGCTCCGATCATCCTCGAAGGCCGCAACGTCGCCGTGGATTTCGCCATAGGCGGCGGATTCTTCACCAAGGCGAACAAGCTTTTCCGCGCCGTCGATGGCGTTACGGTCCGGCTGAAACAGGGTCAGACCATCGGCATTGTCGGCGAGTCCGGTTCTGGAAAATCAACGCTTGGGCGGGCGCTTCTAAGACTTCTGCCCAGCAGCGGTCACTTTCATTTCGGCGACAAGAACATCTCGAATTTCGACCGCTCGGCCATGCGGCCGCTGCGTAGGGAACTGCAACTCGTGTTCCAGGATCCCTATGGCTCGCTCTCGCCGCGCCAGACGGTTGGCGAGATCATCACTGAGGGCCTGCTCATCCACGAGCCGCAATTGTCACGCGCCGAACGGGACAGGCGCGCCATAGCCGCGCTGAAGGAAGTCGGGCTCGATCCGGCCGCTCGCAACCGTTATCCGCATGAATTCTCCGGTGGTCAGCGTCAGCGCATCGCCATCGCCCGCGCCATGATCCTGAAACCGAAAGTGGTCATTCTCGACGAGCCGACCTCGGCGCTCGATCGTTCGGTGCAGGGTCAGGTGATCGAACTCCTGCGCGACCTGCAGGAAAAGCACGGCCTCTCTTATATTTTCATCAGCCACGATCTGGCGGTGATCAAGGCCATGTCCGATTATGTGATCGTGATGAAGAACGGCAAGATCGTCGAGGAGGGCAAGACCGAGGATATCTTCGACACCCCGCATCACATCTATACCAAGACGCTGATGGCTGCCGCGTTCGATCTGGAGTGATCAGCTCTTGCATTGCATCGGGAAAGAACCCATTTTATAGACAGTTTCGTCTATACGTATAGACACGGAGTTATAGAATGGCTTTTTCCATAAAAGACAAAGCGACTGACGAAGCCGTCAGGCGCTTGGCAAAACTAAAAAATACCAGCCTGACGGAGGCCATTCGCGAAGCCGTCGTGCATGAGTATGATCGTATCGCGGACAAAACACCCCTGCTAGACAAGTTGGCCGAGATATCCGCTCGTTACAGGTCCTATCCAAAGACCGGCCTTGAAGCGGATAAAGCGTTTTTCGATGATCTTTCTGGTAACGAATGATATTCGTCGACGCCTCCGCAATAATTTCGATCCTCGATGAAGAAGCCGATGCCTCGTCACTGGCCGTCCGCGTGGCAGGAGCCTCAACGGTATTTGTCTCACCGATGGCCCTCTATGAAGCCGTAACTGGTCTCGCCCGAAAGCGGGTGTGTCCCATTGATGAAGCGCAGGAAATGGTCGATGATTTTACGACCGCCACTCAGGCGCAGATCGTGGAGATCACCGCCGAAATCGGCAGGGATGCCGTCAAGGCATTCAACACGTTCGGTCGTGGCCGCCACAAGGCCGCCCTCAATATGGGTGATTGCTTCGCCTATGCCTGTGCAAAGGCGCACAACGTGCCCTTATTGTTCAAAGGCAACGAATTTCCCTTTACCGATATCGAAATCGCCTGATCTATCCGAGCTCGTTCCGCCACGGTGGATTGGCGCCTGCGCGTGAGACTGTGACCGCCGCCGCCTTGACACCCAATGTCAAGGCATTGCGGATCTGCGCTTCGGTCAGCGTGGTCAGGGCGGATTTCACCAGCACTCCCGCCTCCTGCAGCGAGGTCAGGACGCCGGCGGTAAACGTATCGCCGGCGCCGACCGTATCGACAACCGGCACGCGCTGTGCCGCGACGTGAACGGTAAGGTCGGCGCTATAGCCGGTCACGCCGTCGGCCCCGTGGGTGACGAGGATCAGCTTCGGCCCCTGCTGCGTCGCCGGCACGATCCAGCGCCGGGCAATATCGTCCATCGTGCCGCTCTCGCCGAACCAGCGCATATCCTCATCGGAAATTTTGACGATGTCGGTCATGGCAATCATGCGGCGCATGCGGGCGAGATGCTTTTCCTTGTCCGGGATGAAGCCCGGCCGGATGTTGGGGTCGAGGATGATCACGCGCTTTTCGTGCTCGCGTGCCATCAGCGCCTCATAGGTCGAGCCGCATGGTTCCGGGATCAGGCTGATCGCGCCGAACTGCAGCGCCGTGACATTGTCATCGAGCGTCGGCAGATGTTCGATCGCGAGTGAGCGCCCGGCGCTGTTCTCGTCGTAGAACATGTAGCTCGCCTGGCCATCGGTCAGGCGCACGAAAGCCAGCGTCGTCGGCAGCGGTGAAATATGGGCGTAGCGCGTGCCGACATAGTTGGCGGTGAGACTGTCAAGCAGCATCTGGCCGAAGAAATCCGACGATATGCCCGAGAAGAATTCGGTCGGAACGCCAAGCCGCCCCAGCGCGATCGCCGTATTGAACACGGCGCCGCCGACATAGGGCGCAAAGGCAGGTTCGCCGGCGTCGCTCGTCCGCTGCAGCATGTCGATCAGGGCTTCTCCGCAACATAAAATCATCTCTAAATCTCTTTTCCTGGATAAATGACACCCTTGCGGATGATGATATTGGCATAAAGCCGTGGCTCGCCCGTCGCAATGATGGTGTGGGCGTTTTTCACACGCGCATAAAAGTTATCACCATCGAGCGCAACCAGCGCAAAGCCCGGCACGCGCCGCGCGCAGACAGTTTCCATTTCTTCGTGCACGGGATCCGCCAGCGGAGCATTGCCCTTCACTGACGCGCGAAACAGTGCTTGCTGCACGAAGTCGTCGACCGGCAAGACCTGCAGTATGGCATCGAGCAACGGGATCAGCGGCAGGCCGTCGGCACGGATCAGCCGCCTTGCGTGCTCGAGCGCGGGATAATTGCCGTCGACAAGCGCGATCTCGTCGCCGTGACCCATGGCGCGCAATGTCGCCAAAAGCTCCGGCCCCAGCATGGGCGGAATACCGATCAACACTTAACTACCCTTCCTGAAAAGTTTCTGTCCCAGAAGATACCGCTCCGACAGCGGCAGACTTGCGGCGCCGAGCGCTCTCGCGTGAATACCAACCGTTCCTTCGAAGATCGCCGGCAATTGAATGCCCTCCAGATCGAATGTTTCGACGTGCCTGCGCACGGCGTCGACAATCCGCGCACGCACGCTTTCCGGCATCCAGCCATCGATAATGGCCGCCTCGAAATCCACCACCGACGACGACGCGATAACGGCCTGCGCGATCGCCCTGCCAGCACGGTCGATCCACGCGTCCAGTTCTGCGCCCATCTCGCCCCAGTCTTCGGGCGAAGCCCAGAGCGGCGAGGGGTCCCGGCCGAGCTCCGTGACGTCACGTTCAAGTGCGGTGATCGAGGCGATATCGATCAACTGCCGCGCGGTACCGTCCGGTCCGGGTACTGGCATCGAGCCCAACGCACCGGCATTGCCGCTGCGCCCCGCATAGAGACTGCCGTTGATGACGATGCCGCCACCAATGAAGGACCCGATGTAGAAATAGACGAAATCATTGATGTCCTTGGTCTGGCCGAACACAAGTTCAGCCCCGCAGGCGGCGGTCATATCGTTCTGCAGGTACACCGGAAACGAACACAGCGCCGCTACCCTTGCGCGAATATCGCAGCCGCGCCATTCATCCATGATCTCCTGCGGTGCACCGACGGTGTCGGCCCATTTCCACAGTTCGAAGGGCGCCGCGATGCCAATTCCGGCAATCCGCTCGCGCTGTTTTGGTGTTAGCCCTTCCACCATCTGCGTTATGCCTGCCGCGGCGAAGCGGAAGATTGGTTCGGGTGCAGGATAATCATAAGGCATATGCAGCATCGAACGGATGCGGCCGAGAAAGTCGATGAGCACGAGATCGGCACTGCGTCGACCTATCTTCAGGCCGAAGAAAAACGCCCCTTCCGGATTGAGTGACATGGGGATCAACGGCTGGCCAATGCGACCCCGCAACGGCTCTTCGCGCGACAAAAGCTCGTCGGCTTCAAGCATGCGCATGATGATCGAGCTTGTCTGCGCCGAAAGCCCGGTCATTCTGGCGATCGCGGTCTTGGCAAGACTGCCATGCTGGCGCAACAGCGAAAGCACCACGCGCTCGTTGTGATCGCGCATGCCACTTTGATTGGTACCGTGATGAAGCGTCGGCCTGGTTCCTCCCGTGCCGGTACGCTCCGATACTCGAATACTCAAGGACCGAGTCCTCCCATGAATACGGCGGACAATGGAGATATTGGGGAATGCTGTCAATATTAAATCAGAGTGATTTATTAATGTTGACACAGCGACGAGGCTGGTATTTGCTACGGTCCAGCACTTGGCCGGGAGGATAACTGTCCGAGCTGTTTACGATGAACAAGGGCGCGACCACCGTCGGCCCGTCGCGAATTGGCGCGATTTTTTGGGAGGAAGTGACATGCGTAGAAGCATTTATCTGAAATCGACCATCTTCAGTGCCGCCGCTGTGGCCATCGCTGCCTTTGCCGCTCCGGCACAGGCTGCAGGCGTGGGCGCTTGCCTGATCACCAAGACCGACACCAACCCTTTCTTCGTCAAGATGAAGGAGGGCGCGCTTGCCAAGGCAAAGGAACTTGGCGTTGACCTCAAGACCTATGCCGGCAAGATCGACGGAGACAGCGAAAGCCAGGTTGCCGCGATCGAAACCTGCATCGCCGACGGCGCCAAGGGCATTCTGATTACCGCGTCGGACACGGCCGGCATCGTTTCCTCGGTCAAGCAGGCTCGCGACGCGGGTGTTCTGGTTATCGCCCTCGACACGCCGCTTGATCCAGCTGACGCGGCCGACGCGACATTCGCAACCGACAATCTTCTTGCAGGTGAGCTGATCGGTAAATGGGCTGCAGAAACGCTGGGTGACAAGGCGAAAGACGCCAAGGTCGCGTTCCTCGATCTGACACCGTCGCAGCCGACCGTTGACGTCCTGCGCGACCAGGGCTTCATGAAGGGCTTTGGCATCGATGTTGTTGATATCAACAAGATCGGCGACGAGAAGGATCCGCGCATTGTTGGCCACGACGTCACCAACGGCAACGAAGAGGGCGGCCGCAAGGCGATGGAAAGCCTTCTGCAGAAAGACCCGGACATCAATGTCGTTCACACGATCAATGAGCCCGCTGCTGCCGGCGCTTACGAGGCCTTGAAGGCTGTAGGCAAGGAAAAGGGCGTGCTGATCGTTTCGGTCGATGGCGGTTGCCCCGGCGTCAAGAACGTTGAAGCCGGCGTTATCGGTGCGACGTCGCAGCAGTATCCGCTGATGATGGCAGCTCTTGGCATCGACGCGATCAAGAAGTTCGCCGATACCGGCGAGAAACCCAAGCCTACCGAAGGCAAGTCCTTCTTCGACACGGGTGTTGCGCTTGTCACCGACAAGCCTGCCAAGGGCGTCGAATCCATCGACGTGAAGACCGGCGCATCCAAGTGCTGGGGCTGATCCCGTCAGGTATCAAAACGCTTCCTCTCTTGCCCTCCCCCTTGTGGGGAGGGACGGAGCGAAGCGACGGGGAGGGGCCTTTTTCTAAATGATTTCAAAGGAACCCCTCCCGGCTGCTGCGCAGCCACTCTCCCCACAAGGGGGAGGGTAACCAGTGCCAGCCATGCCGCTTTCGTCCGAAACAAAGAACGATACCTTTTTAAAGATGGTGTAATGTCGTCTTCATAAACATTTCTGGGAGGCCACCCCATGACAGAGACCACGCGAGCTTCGGCGCCGAAGCAGGAATTCGAAAACGTTCTCAGTGAGAGCGCATCGTCCGTCGCCAGTTTCGACAGCGATCACAAGACCCTGCTCGAGCGGACACGCCATTTCCTTCACTCGAGTCCGGCTGCCGTTCCGCTGATTGTTCTCGTGCTGTCACTGCTGATCTTTGCAGTCATCGTCGGACCGCGCTTTTTTACGCCTTTCGCATTGACCCTCATCCTGCAGCAGGTCGCCATCGTCGGTATTGTCGGCGCAGCGCAGACGCTTGTCATCCTGACCGCCGGTATCGACCTTTCCGTCGGGGCCATCATGGTGCTCACATCCGTCGTGATGGGCCAATTCACATTCCGCTATGGCCTGCCTGTCGAACTGTCGATCCTGTGCGGCCTCGCGCTTGGCGCCCTGTGTGGCTTCATCAACGGTGTTCTGATCGCCTATGTGAAACTGCCGCCCTTCATCGTAACCCTCGGCACGTGGCAGATTTTTCTGGCGACGACCTATATTTACTCGGCAAACGAGACGATCCGCGCGCAGGATATCGAGGCAAATGCCCGGCTGCTGCAGTTTTTCGGGGAGAAAATACCCATCGGTAGCGCCACGTTCACCTATGGCGTGTTTGCGATGATCCTGCTGATCGCCATCCTCTGGTACGTCCTCAATCACACCGCCTGGGGCCGCCATGTCTATGCAATCGGCGATGATCCGGAAGCAGCGAAGCTGTCCGGCGTCAGGACCAAGAGTGTTCTCATTTCCGTCTATGTTCTGGCCGGCCTCATCTGCGCCCTGGCGGGCTGGGCACAGATCGGCCGCAATGGCTCGGTCTCGCCGCAGGTTGGCCAGTTTGCCAATATCGAATCCATCACCGCAGTGGTGATCGGCGGCATGTCGTTGTTCGGCGGCCGCGGATCGATCCTCGGCATGCTCTTCGGCGCGCTGATCGTTGGTGTCTTTTCCTTCGGCATGCGCATGTACGGCACGGATGTGCAATGGACCTACTTGATGATCGGCGTGTTGATCATCTCGGCTGTGGCAATCGACCAGTGGATCAGAAAGGTAGCGGGCTAATGACAAGAGAACCCATCCTTACCGCACGCGGCCTGGTAAAACGTTATGGCCGCGTCACCGCCCTCGATCATGCGGATTTCGATCTCTATGCCGGGGAGGTACTGGCGGTCATTGGCGACAACGGCGCTGGAAAATCTTCGCTGATCAAGGTCATTTCCGGAGCTGTCCATCCCGACGAGGGGGAAATCACACTGGATGGCAAGCCCGTGCATTTCCGCTCGCCCATGCAGGCGCGCGATGCCGGTATCGAAACCGTCTATCAGAATCTCGCATTGTCCCCGGCGCTTTCCATTGCTGACAACATGTTTCTTGGCCGCGAAATTAGAAAGCCCGGTATTGCCGGCAGTCTGTTTCGCATGCTCGACCGCAAGACCATGGAGAAGCGGGCACGGGACAAGCTGACCGAACTCGGGCTGATGACCATCCAGAACATCGGCCAGGCAGTAGAAACACTTTCCGGCGGCCAGCGTCAGGGCGTCGCGGTGGCACGTGCAGCCGCCTTCGGCTCCAAGGTTGTCATCATGGACGAGCCGACCGCAGCGCTCGGTGTCAAGGAATCCCGGCGCGTCCTCGAACTCATCCAGGATGTGAAAAAACGCGGATTGCCGATTGTGCTGATCTCGCACAATATGCCACACGTTTTCGAAGTGGCGGACCGTATCCATATTCATCGCCTCGGCAAGCGCCTTACCGTGATCGACCCGAAGGAATATACGATGTCGGATGCCGTCGCCTTCATGACTGGCGCCAAGGCGCCGCCGGCACAAGCTATTGCATAAAGTGTATAAAGGAAAAAATTGAGAATGAAGCGTTCTGAAGTCAATGAGATCATCCGCGAGAGCGACAAATTTATCCGCTCCTTCGGCTATGTCATGCCGCCCTTCGCCTATTGGTCACCGGAAGAACTGAAGACCCGTACCGCCAGCGATTCCAAGGCGATTCTTCAGGCGCGCCTCGGCTGGGATATCACCGACTACGGTCAAGGCAAGTTCGATGAGCTTGGCCTCTTCCTTTTCACCACCCGCAACGGCAATCAGGAAGACCTGAAAAAGGGCGGCGGCATGCTCTATGCCGAAAAGATCATGATCTCGCGCGAAAAGCAGCTGTCGCCGATGCATCGCCATATCGTCAAGGCAGAAGACATCATCAATCGTGGCGGCGGCACGCTCGTGCTCGAACTGTTCAATTCCAATCCCGACGGCAGCGTCGACGAGAAGACCGATGTCGAGGTGGCCACGGACGGGCGCATCGTTCGCCAGAAAGCTGGTGGTCTGCTCAAGCTGCAGCCGGGCGAAAGCGTCACCCTGCTGCCGGGCAACTGGCACGCTTTCTGGGGCGAGGGCGGCGATGTGCTGATCGGCGAGGTCTCGACGGTCAATGACGATCTCACCGACAATATCTTCCGTGAACCGATCGGCCGTTTCTCCTCCATCGACGAGGACGAGGCGCCGTTGCACCTGCTCGTTTCCGACTACGACAAATGGCTCGCCTGACAAGAACAAATCCATGCTGATCACGCTTGACGAGCTGGTTCCCGAGATACTGGCCCGGGCGGCAAAGACCGACCGGTTGATCGTGGCGATTGCCGGCCCTCCCGGGGCGGGCAAGTCCACAGTCTCCACCTCGCTTTGCGACGCCATCAATGCGCGCGACAAAGGCGCGGCCGCGGTCGTACCGATGGACGGCTTTCACCTCGACAATGTCATTCTCGACGCCCTTGACTTGCGCAAGCGCAAGGGCTCCCCGCCGACATTCGACTGTGCCGGATTCGAGGTGCTGTTGAAGCGTTTGCGCAGCTCAGGCGAAGACATCGTCATCCCGTTATTTGACCGCAAACTGGATCTGGCGCGGGCAGGGGCAGGGATCGTCAAGGCCGGTCAGCGCATCCTTCTGGTCGAAGGCAATTACCTTCTCCTCGATCAATCGCCCTGGGACCGGCTGGCCTCGCGTTTCGATGTGACGGTGTTCCTGCAGGTCGACCGGCTTGAACTGGAGAACCGGCTGGTACAGCGTTGGCTCGGCTTCGGCCACAATGTCGGCTCGGCTCAACAACGTGCCCTGTCGAACGACATGCCCAACGCCGACCTCGTGCTGGAAAAGTCGCGCCCTGCGGATTACACGATCAAGAACTGACTTTTAAAATAGAGGGTGAAATCCGAAACAGTTTTTGCACGAACTTCGACGATTCTTGCACAAGAAGTTCCGAAAATGGCGCAAGAATGTGCGATTCTGGCGCGAAATTTTCAACCGACGCGGGAAATTTGAGTGTGTCTGGTAGTAATTTCGGTCCCTTGACTTTCACCCTCGCAAGATGACAATCCTGCTCGGCCAAATACCGTTCCAATAGTGGAATTTTCTTGTGAGTTTTTCGCCATGATGCCTTCTGCCATATTCCCCGATCTGAAAGACCGCTCCGTCCTCATTACCGGAGGAGGGTCGGGCATCGGTGCCGCGCTGACTGAAGGCTTCATCCGTCAGGGCTCGCGCGTTGCCTTCATAGACATCGCTGAGGAGCCATCACAAGCCCTTGTAGATTCCCTGGACAAACAGTACGGCAACCGGCCATTTTACCTCAAGGCCGATCTTTCCGACATCGAGGCCCTACGGAATGCGATTGCGCAAGCCATTGATAACAATGGACCAATCACCGTACTCGTTAACAATGCGGCTTGGGACGACCGGCACGATATCGACGATGTGACGGTCGAATATTGGGACAAGAACCAGTCGATCAATCTGCGTCCGCAGTTCTTTGCAGCGCAGGCGGTCGTACCCGGCATGCGCCAGTCGGGCGGTGGTTCAATCATCAATTTCACCTCGACCTCCTTCATGATCAATCAGGGCAATCTGCCTGCCTATACGGCAGCCAAGGCTGGAATCATCGGTCTTACCAAGGGGTTGGCGGGCCGGCTCGGACCCGAGAAAATCCGTGTCAACGCCATCGCGCCGGGCTGGGTGATGACTGACCGCCAGCGCTCTCACTGGGTCACGGAAGAAGGCCTCCGAGTCCATCTCAACAAGCAGGTTCTGCGCGAGGAAATCTTGCCCGGAGACATGGTCGGACCGTGCCTTTTCCTTGCTTCCGATGCTGCCCGCATGCTCAGCGCCCAGACGCTGATTGTCGATGGCGGCTACCTGTGAGCGCTATACCCTGCTACGCGCTAAGTGATTGGGGAACAAGCCGTTTTCGCCTCTGGCTGGTGGATGCCGACGGCAACGTGATGGCGGAAAAACGCACCGACGATGGCCTCGATACATCGCGCAATCGCGGTTTTACCGAGACGCTGGAAGGCCATCTTACAGCGCTTGGCGCGCCTGCCAATCTGCCCGTTATCATTTGCGGAATGGCCGGTTCGCGGCAGGGCTGGGTCGAGGCGAATTATGTTCCGGTTCCCGCCGATCTGTCGGCGATTCTTTCCGGCGCAGTAAAAATCGAAGGCATCGCCCGCGACGTGCGGATCATCCCCGGTCTGTCGCAATCGGGGAGTTCTCCAAACGTCATGCGCGGCGAGGAAACCCAGTTGCTTGGCGCGATCCTCGATCGAAATTTATCCAATGGAATCATTGCGATGCCAGGAACCCACTCCAAGTGGGTCGAGCTCGAAGAGGGAAGGGCGAAGAGCTTCTCCACCTACCTCACCGGCGAACTCTACGCGCTTCTTGCCTCGCAATCGATCCTGCGCCATTCCATCGGGGATGCCGCCACTTCCGCGTCGTTTGACCATCCGCAATTCACCGGAGCCGTCAAACTGATGCTGTCCGGGGAGAGGATGCTCGGTGAACTTTTCGGTATTCGCGCTGCGATGTTGCTCGACAATCTGTCCCCGGAAGGTGCTGCATCGCGTCTTTCGGGTCTGCTCATCGGGGCCGAGATAGCCGGCGCAAAGACAAAATCGCATGGCAAGGTAACGCTTGTCGCGTCGGGCGCCATGGCTGCGCTTTATGGCAAGGCACTAACCATTGCCGGGCTCGGATTTGACCTCGTCGATGCCGACGAAGCCGTACGCAAGGGCCTCTTTGTCGCCGCATCTGGCATCTGGCCAGCCAAAGGATAGTCATATGTCTCAAGTCTCCGCTCCCTGGCCGAAGCTGAAACGCGATCTCATCGCCATCCTGCGCGGCGTCAGGCCGGACGAGGTTCTGGCCATCGGCGAAGAACTGGTCGAGGCGGGCATCGACGTTATCGAAGTGCCGCTGAATTCGCCGGATCCCTTCCAATCGATTGAATTGCTTGTGAAAAATCTGCCGTCGCATGTGTTGATCGGCGCGGGTACCGTGCTTGATCCTGCCGATATCGCACGCCTCGGTGCGGCGGGCGGGCGGCTGATGATCAGCCCCAACGTTGATGCCGAGGTGCTGGCCGCCGCAGGCAAAGCAAGCATGGTGACAATGCCCGGCGTCTTCACGCCGACTGAAGCTCTGGCCGCACTGAAGGCAGGCGCGTCCGGCCTCAAGTTCTTCCCGGCCAGTGCGCTCGGCCCCGATGGCATCAAGGCGATCAGTGCCATTTTGCCGAAAGGTACAGTAATCGGCGCCGTTGGCGGTGTCGATGAAACAACCTTTGCCGCTTATAAGGCAGTCGGCGTTCGCACCTTCGGACTTGGCTCAAGCCTCTACAGAGTCGGCGCCTCATCCTCTTTCGTCCGAGGTCGGGCAAAGGCGGCGGTCGAGGCTTATGATCGCATTTTTTCCGAGTGACAATCGTGGAGCAGCCGAAGATCAGTTTATTCCATGACGAGCCCGCCCAACTTGGCGAGGGGCCAGGCTATGATCCGCTGACCAAAACCGTCTGGTGGTTCGATATCGTTACCGGGCGCCTGTTCGAGAAACCCTTGGCCGGCGGCACGGCTGTAGTTCATACGCTTGGGCAAATGGCAAGCGCCCTTGCTGTCATCGATGAGAAGCGGCAGTTGGTCGCCACCGAAACCGGGTTGTTCATCCGGGATCGTCATACGGGCCACACAACGATGCATCAGCCGATCGAGGCCGACAATCCCGCTACCCGCTCCAATGATGCGCGCGTCCATCCCGCCGGAGCGTTTTGGGTCGGCACAATGGGAAAGACGCAGAAGCGAGCAGGTTCGATCTATTGGTATCGCCAAGGCGAATTGCGAAAGCTTTTCAGCGACATATCGATCACGAACTCGATCTGCTTTTCTCCCGACGGCCGCATTTCCTATTTTGCCGACACCGGCAAGAACATCATCTGGCGCGTCGATACAGATCCGGACACGGGCCTGCCCATTGGTGAACCTTTGGTATTTTACCAGCACAAGGAAAAGGGCGGTGTCGATGGATCCGTGGTCGATGCCGATGGGAATTTGTGGAACGCATGCTGGGGAGGCGCATGTATCAACGTCTTTTCGCCAACTGGAAAGCGTATCCGTTCTATCGAAATGCCAGTCCGTCAGCCCTCCTGTCCAGCCTTTGTCAGCGAGGGCAGCGCGAATATCATCGTGACGACTGCCTACCACGAAATGAATGAGACTCTGCACCGGTCAGATCCTGACGCAGGCAAGACCTACCTGGTCGAAATTGCCGGGAAGGGCCGCTTCGATCCGCCGGTGCGATTGTAGTTCAAAAGACGAAGGAACCATTCCCGCGGGTCCTCGTTGTTTCCCTGTGACCAACCGAGAGAGCAACTCTTTGCGGAAGCTGTGAGGCGGCCGAATGGTTGTTCATGTCTGTGACACAGGAGGACGACATGGGATTTTTTTCCAAGGATATAAAGACAATGGACGATCTCTTCGTCCATACCCTGCGTGACATTTACTACGCTGAAAACCAGATCGTGAAGGCCCTACCTGAAATGATAGACAAGGCTTCGGATCAGGAATTGAAGAACGGTTTTGAGAAGCACCTGCAGGAGACCGAGGTGCAGATCGAACGTCTGGAACAAGTGTTCAAGCTACATGGCGTGGATGTCGCCGGCGTGAATTGCCCGGCAATCGATGGCATCCTGGAAGAAGCCGATGATGTCTCGGGCGAGGTCGATGACGATCAGGTTCTGGACGCTGCGCTCATCGCCGCTGGACAGGCAGTCGAGCATTACGAGATCACGCGCTACGGTACGCTTGTTGCCTGGGCGAAACAGCTTGGCCGCAATGATTGCGCGGCACTGCTCCAGCAGAATCTTCAGGAAGAAATGAATACCGACAAGGCCTTGACCGCGATGGCCGAAAGCCGCGTCAACGCCGCAGCGGCTTGATTTAGCTCCGTCCTGCAAAGCCCGCATCGGCCGATGATGCGGGCTTTTTGTTTGGTTCCTGCGGTTGAAATCGGAACCATCATTGTCCGGGTCCGTCGAACTTTCGAATGCGATAAAAACGAGGCTCGTCATGGCAAAGAGCATTGAGGCTGATGAAGCAAACCAGGCAAACAGGGCTATCCGGTCCTCGCCATTCTGACCGTATCGCTCGGACTGGCAGCGCTCGCTTGGCTTGCGGGAGAGGTTTATGGCCAGTTTGTTGCCCACGGCATGTAAACAGTGGAGCTCCCGTCGTCGAATGGCCCTTGACAAGTTGCAGCGGCTGTCATTCTATAAGCAATCCATTATTAGGTACTATATTCCATAATAATGGACAATGAAAAACATTCGCTCGACGAATAGGGGAACTGAAAATGACCAAACGACTGTGCGTTGCGGCCGCTGTAGCCGCCTTCGCGATGCTGCCTTCAATCACGGCGTTCGCCCAGGAAACCAAAAGCAAATTGGATGAAGTACTGGCACGGGGCCATCTGGTTCTAGGCACGGGCAGCACCAATGCCCCATGGCATTTCAAGAGCGCTGACGACAAGCTTCAGGGTTTTGATATCGACATGGGCCACATCATCGCCAAGGCGCTTTTCAACGATCCAGACAAGATCGAATTCGTTAATCAGTCCTCTGATGCGCGCATCCCGAATATCACAACGGACAAGGTCGATATCACCTGTCAGTTCATGACGGTGACTGGCGAACGGGCACAGCAGATCGCTTTCACCATTCCCTATTACCGCGAAGGTGTTGGTCTCATGCTCAAGGCTGACAGCAAATACGCCGAGTATGCCGCGTTGAAAGCCGCGGGTTCCTCGGTCACGATCTCCGTCCTGCAAAATGTCTATGCCGAAAGCATGGTGCATGCGGCGCTGCCCGAAGCCAAGGTCGATCAGTACGAATCCGTAGACCTGATCTATCAGGCCCTTGAGTCCGGCCGGGCTGATGCCGCCGCGACCGATCAATCGTCACTCGCCTGGTACATGACCCAGAATCAGGGCCGCTACAAGGATGCCGGCTATGGCTGGAATCCGCAGACCTATGCCTGCGGCGTCAAGCGCGGGGATCAGGATTGGCTGAACTTCGTCAACACTGCGCTGCACGAAGCAATGACTGGCGTCGAATTCGACTTCTATGCGAAATCGTTCAAGACCTGGTTCGGCAAGGATCTGACCCCTCCGCAAATCGGCTTCCCTGTCGAATACAAGTAGCCCGATCACGCTGCGGCTTCGGAATTTTTCGGAGCCGTTCCTTCTCGTTCCGGACAACAGGAACACTATGGGTTACACGCTCAATTTTGCTGCGGTGTGGCGCAGCTTCGACCTTTTACTCGAAGGGCTGGCGCTCAGCCTTGCCTTGGCCTTTGGCGCGATCCTGATTGGCGCGCTGATTGGCCTTTTCACGGCGTTCTGTCTGGTATCCCGGAACGGATTCATAAAGCGTCCGGCCGGTATCTACGTCACGATCATCCGCAACACGCCGATCCTCGTGCTTGTTCTCTTCACCTATTTCGCTCTACCACAGCTGGGTTTCCGGCTAGGCAAGATCGAAAGTTTCGTCTTCACGCTCGCGCTTTATTCCGGCGCATATCTTGCGGAAGTTTTCCGCGCTGGTCTGCTGTCAATTCCTGTCGGGCTGCGAGAAGCAGGGCTCGCCATCGGGCTCACGGAAATGCAGATTCGCACCTCGATCATCGCGCCGCTGATGTTCCGCAATGTCTTGCCATCGCTCAGCAGTACTATCATCTCGCTGTTCAAAGACACCTCGCTCGCCGCGGCCATCGCCGTGCCAGAGCTGACCTTCGAGGCACGCAAAATCAATGTCGAAACCTTCCGGGTCATCGAGACCTGGATGGTCGCCAGCTGCCTTTACGTTTTCACCTGTTCGATCCTCGCGGCGCTGATGCGCGCTGTCGAGCGCCGCCTGTCATTGCCGAGGTGATCTGATGGATATTGCTCATTTCCTCGACGTTCTCTGGCTGGCCCGCATACCGATCCTTAAAGGCCTTGGCTTCACCATTTCTATCTCGCTGCTGGCGATTTGCTTCGGTACGGTACTTGGGGTCTTTGTCGGTCTTGCTCTGACCTACGGCGTCCGGCCACTGCGCTGGTTCGTTCGTGGCTATACGGATTTTATCCGTGGCACGCCGGTTCTCGTGCTCGTTCTCGCGAGCTATTACGTGCTCGGCACCATCGGTCTCGATCTCGGACCATTCCAGGCAGGCGTTCTGGCACTCGCGGTGTTTTGCAGTTCCCATGTCGGCGAAATCGTCCGTGGTGCCCTGCAATCCATTCCGAAAGGCCAGACGGAAGCCGCCAAGGCGATCGGCCTGACATTCCCGCAAACCTTTGCGTATGTGCTCGGGCCGCAGGCGCTGCGCCAGGTTCTGCCGGCTTGGGTCAACACCGCCGCGGAGATGGTAAAGGCGTCGACATTGCTGTCGATTATCGGCGTTGCTGAACTGCTGCTTCGCACGCAGGAGATCATCTCACGATCATTCATGAGCCTCGAATTCTATTTTTTCGCCGGCTTTCTCTATTTCATCATCAACTATGCCATCGAGCGTTTTGGCCGCTACGTCGAACGCAAGACCGCTGTTCCATCCTGAGGCGACAAACGATGACAAACAATCTTCTTGAAATCCGCGACCTGCACAAAAGCTACGGCGATGTCGAGGTCCTGAAAGGCGTCGATTGCACCATGACACAGGGCGACGTCATCAGCATCATCGGCTCCAGTGGCTCGGGCAAGACGACGATGCTGCGCTGTATCAACATGCTGGAGGAATTCCAGGGCGGCTCGATCAGCATCGACGGCCAGGAAATTGGCTACGAGATCGTTGGGGGCCAGCGCCGCCGCAAGAAGGAGAAAGAAATTGCACGCCAACGGGCGCTGACCGGCATGGCGTTCCAGCAATTCAACCTGTTTCCGCATATGTCAGCCGCCCGCAATATCATGCTGGGCCTGATGAAGGTGAAAAAGCTGAGCAAGGAGGAAGCGCGCGCCGTCGCCGAGAAATGGCTGGACCGGGTCGGACTTGGAACACGTGCCGATCATTTCCCCGGCCAGCTATCGGGCGGCCAGCAGCAGCGTGTCGCGATCGCCCGGGCTATCGCCATGAACCCCAAACTCATGCTTTTTGATGAGGTCACATCGGCGCTCGATCCCGAGCTTGTCAACGAGGTTTTGCAGGTCATCAAGACACTGGCTCAAGATGGAATGAGCATGCTGCTTGTCACCCACGAGATGCGCTTCGCCTACGAAGTTTCCAACCGCGTCATCTTCATGAACCAGGGACGCATCGGCGAGGAAGGCAACCCGCGCGAGATGTTTCATAAGCCGAAGAGCGAACGGCTCGCCGAATTCCTCAAGACATCAAGTTTTGGCTAACGCTCGTCGCGCTTCCGCCATTCATCGACTGACAATGCACCCGGACCGAACGCGATCAACGCCAGAAACCCGCCGGCAATGGCGATATTCTTGTTGAAATTGATCAACTGTTCGAGATTTCCGAAGTCGGTATGGAACAAAAGGGCCGTCAGCAGACAGAACCCTGCAAGCGCGATCGCCGCGTAACGGGTCATGAAACCCATTGCGATAAGGATTCCGCCACCCAGTTCGGTGACAATGACGAGAGGCAATAGCGTCGCTGAAACGCCATTGGCTTCCATATAGGCGCCGGTACCGGCATAGTCGGCAATCTTACCCCAGCCCTCCATGACGAAAATATAAGCAAGGAACAGTCTGGCCAGCAATGCAACGGGTGCTTGAAAACTTTCCATGCTATCCTCCGCTAACGAAGCTACAAGAATTGTATGTGTCAGTAACACCGAAAATGACCATTCTATTCGAAACAAACAACTGCAACATGGCACTATCTCTGGCGATAGATCAGTGGCCGAAAAAGAACCGGATCGCATCAAATACAGCCATCGCAACAATCGCTGTAGTCAGGGCAAGGCCAAGGCCCCGCTCAAAATTGCCGAGCCGATTGGTCGTCTGGATAAGCTTGCCATCCCAATAGAGATTGCCGGTCTCTTCGTGAATGCCGAACAGGGCGCTGCCTTTCAGCGAAAGTTGCCTCACATTGCGGGGCCAATGGGATGGCACAGGTTCACGTGAAAATCGGCCGTTCCGATGATCGGGAAAGTCAGTCTCTAATCGCATTGCAGGATCTCCTTGATGGCCGGCAACACAACAGGCAGTTGGCTGCAAATCAAGAGGCGAAACCAAGTAATCGCAAGTGTCGGTTAACGCTCCACCAGCAATCGAACGGCATCGATAAGGATTGCCAGAAAAACGCCCGACCCGGTGGTGATCACGCCATTCAGGAATAGCCGGCTGGCTCTGTCGTAGATTACTTTCTTCAGTGATGACGTTTGCAGAAGCAAAGCCAGGGAGCGCAGTTGAAGAACGATGCCTATTGCTATGAAGATAAGCGTCGGCAGGTCGGCAAGTTTCCACGGTATTGGATTACTGGCCCACTGCGTAAGAAAGCCTAAGGAAAATGAAAGCACGACACCGACGACGGTAATCGTGCCGTTGCGGAAAAGCGTCTCTATGAGGTGCTCGTCGTCATCGTTGAGATTCATTTCCGGCTCTCCATTCCGACGACTATCCACTCTTTTGTGCGACAATCAACCGTGCTTTGGTATGAGAACAAATCGATGAGCAGCGATCACGGAAACCAGGCTCGGCCACGGAGGGAGCCGTGCCCGGTTCCCGGATCCCAGCTATTCATCCCAAGCCTGAATAACCGTCTGTCGGGCAATCAACCCGTCCTTCAGGTCGACAAACGCCATGCAGAACACTTTCGCGCCGTCGGGATAGGTGCAGTCCTGCGTAAAGGCGAGGCGGTTACCCTCGGCAATCCGCGTGTCAACCTTGTGGGTCATCGTTCGGCTGCAAATATCGTCCCAGAAGGTTCCGATTGCGGTTCTGCCCTTGATTTCCCGTGGCCTGCTGGGTGGGTTGTTCCGGTCCATTACCTGCACGACCGCGTCATTGGCATAAAGGCTAGCCAATTTGTGGCCATCGCGTCCCTCGATGGCGTTTTTGAGAACAACCCCAACGTTTTCCATTGTTTGAATAGACATATCTTCCTCCATTTAGTTGACGTCAGCGGCTTTATTTCTTTGTCGTTCCCGTGGCGTGCTTCATTAGCGCGTCTGTCTCCGTTTGGAACGTAGCCAGATCGACCTGCATTCCATTTAGCATTGTGCTCCAGTGACGCACGATGGCTGACATCGCTACAGACTCACGAATCTCTTCATCCGTTGCACCGTTGGCTTTCGCAGCTGCGGTATGGAAATAGATGCAATACTGGCATGGTATCTGAGAAGCGACGGCGAGCCCGATCAATTCCTTGGTCTTACCATCGAGTTGGGTTTCCGGATTGAGTTGCACCGCCTTGATCTCAGCCCATGCCCCGGCAACGCCGGCTTCCGGCAGTATCTTGAACATTGTGGGAACGGAGCCAAGCGTCTTTTCGATATCCTGATAGGCTGCTTGCGCCGTGGTATCCCCGGCAAGAGCTGGTGCAGTCACCGCAAAAATGCTTGGCGCAGCGATGAGCAAAGTGTTTGCAAATCTGGACCTGAACATTTTATCCTCCTTGTTTGCCTGCGGGGTCCGGAAATCTTTCCGGATCCGCCGCGCAAACGATAGAGCTTTTAGCCAGGGTAAACTTCGCCTGAAAGCATTACTCCGGCGATGGCCCGAACGGACCAGTGATATCTAGGTCTTTGGTTGCCTTGCGCTGAGTGCGGCCGCGGCAGCCCGCGTTGGCAGGTCCAGTTTGAGCAACATATTGGCAACGTGGCGTTTTACAGTGTGTTCGCTGAGGTCGAGTTCGGCTGCTATGGCCGAATTGCTCATGCCATTTGCCACAAGCCCCAGAACTTCTCGCTCGCGCGTTGTCAGCACATCCAGTGACGGCTTGTCCTTCCGGTTCTTGACCGGTTCAAGATGCTGTTCCGCCGCAACGGCAAGAACCCGCAATGCCGAGTCCACCCCTTGCAAGCCGACAGCGCATCGCTCGGCGAAACGCAGGCTCGATCCAGCCGCGAGATCGGCAACAAGGCTTGAGACCAGCACGTCTCCCGGCTGAGCGGCAGCGGCAACACGCTCCGTTACATGAATCGCAGATCCCGTCATAAGATCGCTGGAGGCTTCGATTTCACCCGCATGAACACCTTGGGCAAGGCGAAGATCGAGCCGATCGGCGGCCTCCCGCAGGGCGAGAGCGCATTCCGTTGCGCGTGCAGCACCATCGAACCTCACCGTAATTCTCTCCGGCTCCCAACTGATCCCTTGTCCACCATGATGCGCGATGAGATTATTTGCCATTGCGCGGAAGCTTTCCAGACGTTCCCGCCACTGATGATCATTGATGCCCGCTGTTATTTGCCTAGCGCCGCGAACACGAACGACCAGAAGTGCAACGAGGACGCGATCGCCGCTCAGCACCCGCCGCTCGCCAGTCAGGAACTCTTCGATCACGTCCGCTACGCGGTCGGTATCACCCATCCAGATCGGATGCTCATTACCCGGAACACCGGCAAAAACCGCTCCTGGTATATTAGCAGCCAGATAGCGGCCGGCCTCCGCGTTGACATGAATGTCTTCCAACCTGTGAATGACAAGTGTTGGTGCCCTTATACCCGGCAGCACGCCACGAATGTCAATTTCAGCATTCATTTGCGCCAGCGCTACGGCCGATGAGGGACTTGCCGACAGCCGCTCGTACCGCGCCCACCAATCGAGGAACTGTTGATCGGTAGCGCGGTCCGGCGAAAAGCGGGAAAGCGTCGCGCCGCGCCCCCAGCTCGTATCGATACCCCTCAGAAACTCAGCAAAAGGTGCCGGTGCAAGCACCGAATTATGAAAGTGAGCATACCCGCCATAGAGCAAGAGTGCGCGCATGCGCTTGGGATGAGACGCCGCAAACACCGCCGAAATAGCCGCACCATCGGCTTCGCCGAGCACGGCCGCTCTGCCGCTTCCTGCTGCGTCCAATACGGCCAGCATATCGTCGACGCTGCCGCGGAAGCCCCGCGCTTGGGTCCGGTCACTCAAACCAGTTCCGCGCTTGTCGAAAAGGATAAGCCGCGAGAACACAGATAGACGTTCGACTAAATGCACAAATCCGGGACTTTCCCATAGGATCTCAAGATTAGTAACGAAGCCAGGCACGAAAATGAGATCGAACGCTCCTTGACCAATCACCTGGTAGGCGATGCGGAGTTCTCCATTTCGCGTATATCTGGTCTCGACCGCTCTCACCGGTATACCTGCTCGAGAGGGCTATTGACGCATTCTACCATGATTACACGGGAGTGTCAGATGGCGGCCAGGGTTCAAAAGCTCATCGCGAACGCTGTTCTGTCGGCGCAACGTTTCCAACCATCTATGAGTTCCATAACAACTCTTATGTGATCATGTGTTGTAG
>NZ_CAXUQT020000004.1:0-437349 GCF_964253365.1 Phyllobacterium sp. LjRoot231 | reverse complement strand
ATGATGCCAATTTGATCCTCGAGAACGAGCTGATCGATGTGGTCATCGATGCGACCGGGGTGCCGGCCGTCGGTGCCGAGATCGGCTTGAGGGCCATGGAACACGGCAAGCACCTCGTCATGATGAATGTCGAGGCGGACGTGACCATCGGCGCCTATCTGAAGAGCGAGGCCGACCGGCTCGGCGTCACCTATTCGCTGGGGGCGGGCGATGAACCCTCGTCCTGCATGGAACTGATCGAGTTCGTCTCGGCCATGGGCCATCCGATCGTTGCCGCCGGCAAGGGCAAGAACAACCCGCTCAACATCGATGCCATTCCCGATGATTACGAGGAAGAGGCCAAACGCCGCCACATGAATGTGCGCATGCTGGTCGAGTTCGTCGACGGCTCGAAGACCATGGTGGAGATGGCGGCGATCGCCAATGCCACCGGCCTCGTCCCCGACAAGCCCGGCATGCATGGCCCGGCGGCAACGCTCGACCAATTGTCCAAGGTGCTTGTGCCGGAAAAGGACGGCGGCGTGCTCTCAAGGGTCGGTGTCGTCGACTATTCGATCGGCAAGGGCGTGGCACCGGGGGTCTTCGTCGTCGCCGACATGTCGCATCCGCGCATTTCGGAACGCATGGAAGATTTGAAGATGGGCAAGGGTCCGTATTTCACCTTCCACCGCCCCTATCATCTGACCTCGCTGGAGGTGCCGCTGACCTGTGCCCGCGTAGTGCTCTACGGCAAGGCCGACATGGTGCCGCTTTCCAAGCCAGTGGCGGAAGTCTGTGCGGTGGCCAAGAAGGATTTGCAGCCGGGCGACAAGCTCGATGCCATCGGCGAATATTGCTACCGCGCCTGGATCATGACGGCGGCGGAAGCGCGCTCCGCCGGTGCCATCCCCTGCGGCCTGTTGCAGGGCGGCAGCGTCACCCAACCGATCAAAAAGGGCGAACTCATCACCAGCGCCAATGCCGCCCCCGTTCCCGGTTCCAAGATCGTCGAACTCCGCGCCCGCCAGGACAAGCTGGTTTATGGATGAGGATCAGCTTCGATAGATTACTCAGCCGTTCGGGGCTTAAGCTCGAACGGTTTTTTTATTTCGCTTTCGTAACGAGTTGCCTATTTTGTTATGGAAACAAGCACTTAGATAAAGCGTACTTTTTTGCAAAGACGCAAATTTATCTGTGCAAAACTACCTTCTCCTTGAAAAAGACCGGTTCGCCAACAATATTAATAAATGGTTAACGACTGAGTCTTTGATGCTAGGAGCATGTAGTGCCAGCCTATCAAGTCAAGTTCGCTTATCTGACAAAGTATAGACAGACACGCCACCTGTTTCACCAGCTTGTCATTGCCGAGGACGAGGCGAGTGCGCTTGCCCAAGGCCGGCTGATGATGAGCAGGCGGTCGCCCAATGCGCGTATCGTGCATGAATCCTGCGTGCTGCGTCCGGACAGTTCCGAAGTCGAAAGTGCTACGGCTCAAGGCTGGATACTCAGCGACAATTGGTGGTCGCGGCCGATCAAGCCGGATGACGATCTTGCGACCATCGCCAAGCACGGCTTTGCGCACAGCAACCACATCCACGCAAAATCCGCGATGGACTGTGTCGCGATTGACAAACGTGCTGCCTAGAGCCTTTCGTGGAAGGCTCTAAAGATCTGTTCTTACGTTCCACAATTCCGGAAACAGCACCACTTCGAGCATCTTGCGCAAATAATTGACGCCGGATGTTCCGCCGGTGCCGGTCTTGAAGCCGATAATGCGCTCGACAGTCGTCACGTGGTTGAAGCGCCAGCGCCGGAAATAATCCTCGAAGTCCACCAGCTTTTCCGCCAGTTCATAGAGTGCCCAGTGGGCTTCCGGATCGCGGTAGATCACCAGCCACGCGTCGCGCACGCTGTTGTTCGGCTGGTAGGGCAGCGACCAGTCGCGCTCCAGCACCGGCTGGTCGATAGTAAAGCCCTTGCGCGCCAAAAGCCGGATCGACTGGTCGTAAATACTTGGTGCCTGCAGGAATTTGTCTAGCCAGGCATGAATATCCGGCTTGTGTTCGTGCGGGCGCGTCATCGCCGCATTCTTGTTGCCGGCGAGGAATTCGATCGCCCGGTACTGGAACGACTGGAACCCTGAAGACATGCCGAGCGCTTCGCGGAACGTCGTGTATTCGCTCGGCGTCATTGTCCGAAGCACATCCCAGGCCGAGTTCAACTGGTCGAGAATGCGCGAAACCCGCGCCAGCATCTTGAAGGATGGCGCGAGGTCGTCTCTGGCGATGTGCTCGCAAACCGAAGTCAGCTCGTGGATGACCAGCCGCATCCAGATTTCGGACGCCTGATGCTGCACGATGAACAGCATCTCGTCATGGGCATTGGAAAGCGGCGTTTGCGCGGTGAGAATCCTGTCGAGGCGCAGATAATCGCCATAGGACATATGCCCGTCAAACGACATTTGCGCGCCTTCATTTTCGGGATCGTAGGGTGTTCGGGTCACGTGACGGCTCCCCTGACTTGATATTCGGGGGCATCCCACGCGCGCGTTTCAAGGATTTCCTTCAGAACCGCTGCCGCCTGCCCCACTTCGGCGAAACTCAGGTAAAGCGGCGTCATGCCAAAGCGAATGATATCCGGCGCACGGAAATCGCCGATGACGCCACGCGCAATCAACGCCTGCATGATGGCATAGCCATTGTCGCAAGAGTAGGAGACCTGGCTGCCGCGCAGGCCGGGATCGCGCGGCGTCACCAGCGTCAACCCAAGATCTTCGGCAAATTTGTCGATTTCCTGAATGAAGAAATCGCAAAGCGCGACGGATTTCGTCCGCACGGCCTCCATGTCGACGTCATCCCACAGCGACATTGCTTCGTCCATGGCGACCATCGCGAGGACCGGCGGCGTCCCGCACAAATACTGTTCGATGCCGCCGGAAGGCGCATAGGCAGAATCGAAATCAAACGGTGCGCGATGGCCGAACCAGCCCGAAAGCGGCTGGCGGAACCCGCCGTGATGGCGTGGATTGACGTAAAGAAAGGCGGGAGCCCCTGGCCCTCCATTCAGATATTTGTAGCCGCAGCCAATAGCGAAATCGGCACCCGCTCCAGTCAGGTCAACCGGCATTGCACCTGCCGTGTGGGCCAGGTCCCAGATGACGAGGATACCCATGTCATGCGCCGCCCGCGTCAGCGCCGCCATGTCGTGGCGATAGCCATTGCGGTAGTTGACGTGGGTCAGCATCAGCACAGCCACGTCGTCATCCAGCATTCCCGGGATGTCTTTCGGGGCATCTGCAAGAATCAGCCGATGGCCCTTGCCGATCTGTTTGGCCACGCCTTCCGCAATATAAAGATCCGTCGGGAAGTTATCCCGTTCGGAAATAATCTTGCTACGCCCGGGATTGAGATCGAGCGCAGCAGACAACACTTTGAACAGGTTGATCGAGGTGCTGTCCGCCGCAACGACTGTTCCGTCCTGAGCGCCGATCAGCCGGGCGATTTTCTTGCCGACGCGTTGGGGCAAGTGCACCCAATCGGCCGTGTTCCAGCTGCGGATCAGCTGCTCACCCCATTCCTCGCAGATCGTCTTCGCCACCCGCTGCCTGACGGTTTTCGGCAAGGCGCCAAGCGAATTGCCGTCGAGGTAGATGACGCCTTCCGGTAGTTCGAACCTGTCGCGGTATGCGCGCAGCGGATCGGACAAGTCGGCATGGGTCGGGTCGATCTTGATAGGAGTGCTGTCCATTTGTTCTTTCTTGATGCAGTCGCGCCAATTCACGGCTTTTCGCAAGTCCCTTAACGGCTACAATTTACTTTGGTATGAACTTGTCAATATAACCAGACCCTGCTCGATAGTGGGGCACACAAAAAGGGAGAACAACAAAATGATCGGCGCAAAATATGTAGTGCGGACAGCGCTGGCTGCAGCACTCGGTATGGGGCTTGGGCTTGGAACCGCCTCGGCTGAAACCAAAATCGGCATTGCACAATTCGGCAAGCATCCGCAACTCGATGAAACCGTCACCGCGTTCAAGGCCGAGCTTGCCAAGCTTGGTGTTGCGGATGCTGTCTATGACGAGCTCCAGGTCAATTTCGATGCAACGCTGATCCCGCAAATGGTGACCAAGCTCGTTTCCAGCAATCCGAAGCTTATCCTCGCCATCACGACGCCGGTAGCGCAGGGCGCACGGCAGATCGTCGGTAATTCCGGCACGCCGGTGGTCTTCGCCGCCGTCACCGATCCGGTTGCCGCCAAGCTCACCCCATCCTGGGAAGCAGGTGATACAGGCATGACCGGCGCTTCCGATCTGCAGGACGTCAGCTCGGTGGTCAAGTTCGTCAAGAAGCTGCTGCCGGACGCAAAGCGCCTCGCCTATCTCTATAATCCCGGCGAAGACAATGACGTTGCCGTGCTGAAACTGATCAAGGAAGCCACCAAAACCGAAGGCATGGAACTGGTTGAAGTCGGTATCGACAACACCAACGACATTCCGATCCGTGTCAGCTCACTGGCCGGCAAGGCGGATGTGATCTATGTTCCGGGTTCGAATCTGGTTCAGCCTGCGGTTCCGGCTGTGGCTGCCGCCGCGCTCAACATCAATATCCCGATCGTCAATGCATCGGCACAGGCGGTACGCGACGGTCTCGTCGCCGCTGCCTTCGAGGTCTCCTACACCAAGGTCGGCCAGAATGCGGCCAAGCTCGCATCGGAGATTATCGCCGGCAAGTCGCCGGCAAGCCTTGCACCGATCAAGCCAACCTATGAAGACCACACGGCGCTGATCAACGAGGCTGTTCTGGCGAAAACCGGTCAAAAAGTGCCGGATAGCCTCAAAGATTGTGAATGCTTCGTGAAATAGGCCTTCTCCTTTAGCCTGCAAACATATAGTTCCTGCGCCAGCTAGCGCGGGAACTCTGTTACGGCAGCTATGCTCTGGTTTGAGGGCTTAAACATGACAACCGATATGCTGTCCGTGACGGGCGGCACCAAGATTTTCTATCGCGGCACCCTTGACGAGCGCCGGGCGCTCGATGGCCTCGATATCGCGCTGAAGCCTGCAGATTTTTGTGTCGTCATCGGCAGCAACGGTGCCGGCAAGTCGAGCTTTCTCAACGCTGTCTCCGGCAAGCTGCCGTTAGACTCCGGCCGCATTTCCATCGATGGTCAGGATGTCACCAGGCTGAACGCCCACCGCCGCGCCCAGTTCATTGCCCGCGTGTTCCAGGATCCGATGATTGGCACCGCGCCGACCATGACCATCGGCGAGAACATGCTGCTGGCGGAATTGCGGGGCAAGCCGCGCGGCTTTTCCTATGGGCTTACCGCCGCACGCCGGGCCAAATACAGTGAACAGCTGGCGGAACTCAATCTCGGCCTGGAGAAACGTCTCGACATGCCGGTCGGACTTCTTTCTGGCGGACAGCGTCAATCCCTGTCGTTGGTCATGGCGGTATCGACCCAGCCAAAACTTCTGCTGCTCGACGAGCACACGGCGGCACTCGACCCGCGCACGGCAAAACTGGTCATGGATACGACGGTGCGAGCAGTTGAAGAGTTGCAACTGACGACGCTGATGGTCACGCACAACATGGAGCATGCGATCAAATACGGCAACAGGATCATCATGATGGATGCGGGCAAGGTTCTTGTCGAGATCGGCCAGGAGGAAAAAAACGGCATTACCGTTTCTGATCTCATTGACCGGTTCCACACGAAATCCGACGCCATTGCATTGCAGGGGAGTTGAGACTGTGGACGTTTTCAATAGTTTCTACGGCCTGATCCCCGTCACCATCGCCCAAAGCCTGATCGTCTCCTTCGTGGTGCTCGGCGTCATGCTGCCTTTCCGCATCCTGAACTTTCCCGATCTGACGTCGGAAGGTGCGTTTCCGCTCGGTGGCTGCGTCTGCGGTACGCTGATTACCGCCGGCGTCAATCCGTTCCTCGCGTGTCTCGTCGCGTCGCTTTGCGGTTTTGCTGCCGGCTGTACGACCGCGTTCATTCATCTGCGTTTCAAGATCAACACGCTGCTTGCCGGTATCCTCGTCATGACGATGCTCTACAGCATCAATCTGCGCATCATGGGCCGCACGAATATCCCGCTTTTCACCTATGACACCGTCTTCACCATACTCGCCGGTGCGTCGGCCAATTTCCCTTCAGTCAAGATTCTCATTGTCGGGCTTCTGATCGCTCTGGTGGTAGGTGCGATGCTGTATTTCTTCATGTCGGAAAAAGGCACGTCGATGCGTGCCGTCGGCGCGAGCCCGGATATGGCCGAAGCGCAGGGCATCAATGTCGGCACGGCGACCATTGTCGGCGTGGGCGTTGCCAGCGCGCTTTCGGCGACCGGTGGTAGTATCATGGTGCAGACGCAGGGCTTCGCCGACGTCAATATGGGCTTCGGCATATTGATCAACGGTCTTGCGGCTCTGATCATCGGCGAGGCCATTACCGGCCGCCAGACCATTCTGCGGCAGGTGCTGGCCCCGGTTGTCGGCTCGCTGGTCTATTATCAGCTGATTTCGTTCTGTCTGACGCTCGGTCTCGCGCCCGCGGATCTGAAATTTGCCACCGGTGCTTTCGTGCTATTGATGCTGGCGTTGCCGAACTTGCGCAAGTCCGGCGGCGGTGCGCAAATACGGGAAAAGGTTCGGGAATAAGAAAGCAATCGGGGGGAGAACATGGGCAGCACCGAAGCGATCGACTGGGACGACGCCTATTCCAATTTTGCCTATATCCCGGATGGCTTCGAGTATCCGGCGAAATGGCTTGCTCATGCCGCGCAATTCCGTGAAGAAATGGATGAGAAAGGCTTGTTGCAAGCCGACCTCAGCTATGGTCCGCATTCGCGCAACCGGCTCGACCTGTTCATGCCCTGGGGCGACCTGAACGGCCTCGCCGTCTTCGTGCATGGCGGGTACTGGATGGAGGATTTCGACAAGTCGGCGTGGTCTCATCTGGCGAAAGGCGCTCTCACCCATGGGTTCGCCGTTGCCGTGCCTTCCTATACGCTGTGCCCGGAGGTTCGGGTCAGCGATATCACCGTACAGGTCGGGCTCGCCATCACCCGCGCGGCGAATGAGGTTCCAGGTCCAATCCACCTGACCGGACATTCCGCAGGCGGGCACCTCGTTGCCCGCATGGTGACGGTGACGTCACCGCTGAGCCAGGCGATCCGGCATCGCGTCCGCAAGACGGTGCCGATTTCGGCGATTGCCGATATGCGTCCCCTGATGAAGACGGAAATGAACGCGACACTGCATCTCGATGCGGTGGAGGCGCGGCTGGAGAGCCCCGCCCTGCTCGAGCCGCAGGAAGGTATCGACGTCACCGCATGGGTGGGGGCTGCTGAACGGCCCGAATTCGTGCGGCAGAATGCTCTGCTTGCCAATATCTGGTCGGGGTTTGACTGCCGGGTCGACTCGGTCGAGGAAGAAGGCAAGCACCACGCCAATGTCATCGAAGGATTGATCGACCCTGATCATCCGTTGACGCGCACGTTGTTGCGTCTCTAGTGCATAACCCCAAAATCTTTGATTTTGAAAGGATTATGCGTCACCAGGAATCAAAAAGCTGTCAGAGTTGGGATATCACTCCGACAGCTTTCTTGAGTACCGATTTATTAGTGAGTTGGTTCAGGCGCTGAGGCGCTTGGAATCTTCAAGAATCATTGCGTTGCTCGGGAGGCCAAGCGCATGAGCAATGCGTTCCAGTTTGTGCGGGTCCGAATTCTGGCCGCTTTCGATCGTTTCGATTTCGAGGGATGTCAGACCGCACGCAACGGCCAGATCCTCGATGGAATATCCGAATTGTTCGCGAAATGCCCTGACAATATTTGTACCATTGGCAAGCGCCGTGGAAACTGTTTCTGGCAATGAATAGTCGCCGGCGGTTTTGTTCATCGCTTTGCTCCTAACGTGAAAGGTTTAGTTAACAAATCGGAAGGCAGAACTTATACGTCCGCAGCCCCGGATCAACCCCTTTATGTGACTTCACATAAAACGTGATCAGGAATCGGGGCAGGAGCTTGCCTTATTGTGGCACCAGATTTCCGTAAGATGTCAAAGATGCCGATCGTTAACGCGACCAATTTCTGAAGATTATCAGTGGATTATTACGCCGCTATGTCACTCGTAACTGGCTATATATAGGAGCGACATGAAGAAAATGAACCCTCTTCATCGAAAATATTCCACAGCCCTGTTTCTGGTGCTTGTAACATTCGCTCCTGTGCTATCCGGCTGCGCCCGTGTCTATTATGGCAGCTTCCGGTATGATGCAACCTGCGTCGACCATGATCCCCGTTACCCCGAAAGTAGCCCGGTTTGTGTGGTTAAGAGGACGAGGTAAGGATTTCTCGATTTCGATCGCGTAAGAATATTTGTGAATTTTGCTTATGCCTGATATCCTTCATCACAACAGGAGAAATCAGCATGGCGACCATGACGGTATCATTGCCCGACCAGATGAAAGACTGGATAGAGACACAAATCCGCAAGGGCGAATATGCCAGCACCAGTGACTATGTGCGCGATCTGGTGCGCCGGGATCGTGCCCGGCGGGGAAAGGAATTTACTCTGGATGAACTGCGTCAACTTGTAGTCGATTCAAAGGCTAGCGGCGTTGGAACGCGGAGTATGGATGACATTTTTGCTCAGGCGGAACAGATTGCCAGCGCCCGTGGCTTAGGACGTGAATAAATATCGGCTGACGGAGCGAGCCGAGACGGATATTCTCGAAATATTCCTTGATAGCATCGAAATGTTTGGGGTGATCCAGGCTCGGCGATATAAAGACGAGCTGATATATTGCTTCGAATTATTGGCTGACATCCCGCATATGGGACGACTGGCCGAAATGTTGGGGGTTGGTGTGAGGCGGCACGAGCACAAGAGTCATGTCATCCTGTACGAACAGGAAGCAGATGGCATCTTGGTTTTGGCCCTTGTTCCCGGTCGGAGCGTTCGTCGATTGAAATTATAGGGCGTCATCCGCAAAAGAATGACGCCCAATCCATCAAACCGCGATGTCGAAGGCCGCCTGGGTCTTGGCCTTGATTTCCTCGACCGTCACGCCCGGTGCAATTTCGATCAAGGTCATTTTAGGCTCGCCGCGTCGCTCGACCGTGAAGACGCCGAGATCGGTTATCACCAGGTCGGTGACGCGCTGACCGGTCAGTGGCAACGTGCACTGCTCCAGCAGCTTCGCCTCGCCCTTCGCCTCATGCTCCATCACCACGACGACTTTCTTGACGCCGGCGACGAGGTCCATCGCGCCGCCCATGCCCTTGACCATCTTGCCCGGCACCATCCAGTTAGCGAGATCGCCATTACGCGCAACCTGCATCGCGCCGAGGATTGAAAGGTCGATATGACCGCCCCGGATCATGCCGAAACTGTCGGCGCCGTTGAAATAGCTGGTCGTCGGCAGCTGCGTAATCGTTTGCTTGCCGGCGTTGATCAAGTCGGCGTCTTCCTCGCCCTCATAGGGGAAAGGCCCCATACCTAGCATGCCGTTCTCGCTCTGCAGCTGAACGCTCATTCCAGTCGGGATATAGTTGGCGACGAGCGTCGGAATACCGATGCCAAGATTGACGTAGAAACCGTCTTCAAGTTCCTGTGCGGCCCGTTCGGCCATCTGATCGCGTGTCCAGGCCATCTCAGTTCACCTCATTTGCAGCGACGAGACGCGGGCGGGTCGTCCGTTGTTCGATGTGTTTGACCGGGTTGGGCACATGCACGATGCGCTTGACGAAAATACCGGGCGTATGGACATGGTCTCCGTCGATCTTGCCGGCATCAACGAGATGTTCGACTTCGGCGATGGTGAACCGGGATGCTGTCGCCATGATCGGATTGAAGTTCCGCGCCGTCTTGCGATAGACGAGGTTGCCTTCCGTGTCGCCCTTGAAGGCATGGACGATGGAAAGGTCAGCAAACAGACCTCGTTCCATCACGTAGGATTCACCGTCGAATTCGCGCACGTCCTTGCCCTCGGCGATGATGGTGCCGACGCCCGTTTTGGTGAAGAAGGCCGGAATACCTGCGCCGCCGGCGCGAATGCGTTCAGCAAGCGTTCCCTGCGGGTTGAATTCCAGTTCGAGTTCGCCCGACAGATATTGCTGGGCAAACAGTTTGTTCTCGCCGACATAGGATGAAATCATCTTGCGGATCTGCTTGGTCTCAAGCAGCACGCCAAGTCCGATGCCGTCGACGCCGGCATTGTTTGAGATCACGGTGAGGTCTTTGACGCCGGAATCGCGGATCGCATAGATCAGCGCTTCCGGGATACCGCAAAGGCCGAAGCCGCCGGCCATGATGGTCATGCCGTCAAACAGCACACCGTCCAGCGCATCGCTGACGTTTGATTGAACTTTTTTCAAGAACAGTCTCCCATTTCTCTATCCTCTGCGTTGAACGGTATGGCTTGTCCCGGCGCCGCAGATAGTCGTATTAATACTGCATGACAGCACCGGAGTTATCCAGTTCCGACATCTTGAATTCCGGAAGCGCAAAACACTTCCGGCTGACGGACCTGCCGGTGCCGATGGTCTATGCCACGCACCGTATCATACGCGATTGCAATTTCGAATTCGCCGAGACTTTCGGCTATGAACGTCACGAACTGATCGACCAGAGTTTCAGCCGGCTTTATCCGAAAATCAGGGATTTCGTCCGAACCGGCGAAATGTGGCGCACGAACTTTGCCGGCGGCAAAGTATACCACGACGAGCGTGTCATGCGCCGTCGCGACGGAGCCAGCTTCTGGTGCCGCGTGCGCGGGCGCAGCCGCAATCTGGCGGATCCCTTCGCCGAAGCGCTTTATTGTTTCGAGCCAATGAACCGTGCTGTCGCCGGCAACGCCAGCCTCATTTCCGACCGGCAGAAACAGGTGCTGACGCTGGTATCTCAAGGCAAGACCAATGCGCAGATAGCGCAAGAGATCGGTCTGTCAAAGCGTACTATAGAAGCGCATCGCGCCCGCATCATGCGTGCCTACTCCTTGCGCAACAGTGCCGAGCTCATCGCCTGGTTTTCTTCGCTGCGGTAGCGGCCAGTGGATGAGCGGTCTCAGACATTGTCGAGATCGAGATGGTAGCGGGCGTGTCTTCGCTCTCCAATCCTGGTCAGCCCTCCTTTAGAAACCAGATCTGCCAAATCTCTCGTCGCCGTTGCGCGTGACGTTCCGGTGATGCTGATGTAGTTTTCGGCGCTGAGACCACCCTTGAAACCGTCTATCCCTGCGCGAAACATACGGCTGATGACTTTTTCCTGCCGCGCGTTGAGTTGCCCGCGGAGCCGGTCATAGTATTTGGCTTTGACGATGTAGAATTCCACCCGCTTCAACGTAGTGCGCTGTGCTTCGAGTACAGTCTCGGCAAAGTAGGTCAGCCATTCGGTGAACTCGTTGGCTTTGTTGCTGTGTTCGAGCATGTCATAATAGGCTTTGCGTGAACGCTGAATGGTATAGGCCAAAGCGATGAGGCTCGGCTGGCCGAGGTTTTGGGCGAGAGATTTTTCCGAGATTGCCCGCCCGATGCGGCCATTGCCGTCCTCAAAAGGGTGAATGCTGACGAAGTATAGATGCGCCAGCCCGGCCCGGGTCAACGCAGGCAGAGGGCTCCTCCCCTCTGCCGCCGTCGCGTTGAACCAGCCTGCAAACGCGTTCATCTCTTGCGGGACACGGATGGAGGGCGGAGCCTCGAAATGGATTGTCGGCTTGTCGGCACGGCCTGACACGACCCGCATCGGCTCCTGATGGGTGCGATAGCCGCCAATCACCTGGATAGCGTCGCTTCCGCCAGCCATCAGCATCCTGTGCCAGTTGAACAATGTATCGTGTTGAAGGGGATCGGCGAATGTCCGGTACAAATCGACCATCATCTCCGTGATGCCGCGCTCTGCGGCGGGAACGCGCTGATTGTCTGTGGCCAGACCGAATTGTTGCCTCAGTGACGTTTGAAGGCTGTCGCGGTTGAGGAATTCTCCCTCGATCTCCGAGGTTTTCAATGCTTCATCGCTGATCAGTTCGATCCGCAGCATGTCCCGGTCGTCGGCATTCACATGGCGAAATGCGCCGAAGAATTCGCCGGAATGCAACAGGAACTGGCGCTCCAGCGGCTCAAGCGCAGTCGCGTCATAGGTGAAATTCGGCCAGTCGGCCTGCTGCCAGTTCCAGGTCATGAGGTATAGATTGCCTTTCTATAACTCACAATGGCGTAAATTATGAGCTATAGCAAGTCCTTCTATGCCTCACACCGTCTTGAGTATTGCCGAAAAGCGTGGATCGAAAGCCCGCGCGATAGGCTCGGCTGCGGCGCCGAGTGCGGCCGACCACGGGTCGGCAAGCCCCGCTTGCAGTCGTGCCTCGGGGTAGCGCCGGGAGCGTTCGGCAATCGATGGCAGCAGCGGCTCGATCTTCTCGACAAGGCGATCGATAAGCACTCGGGGCGCACCGCCGCAGAGGATAATCGTCTGCGGATCGAAAATCGATTCCAGCATTTGCACGGTCCGGCGCAGGCGCTCGGCAACATTGTCCATCCACTGCTCCAGCTTTGGACCGCCGCGCAGCACGGCATCGGTCACCATGGCGAAAAGCTCAGGCTCCGATGGATCGAGATCGAGCAGATTGCACAGCGACGCCATGGAGGCGTAGTGCTCCAGCGGTTCGACATCTGGACCATCGCCGGGTGCCAGAGCGAGCATCATGCCGATCTCGCCCGCGTTGGAATGTGCGCCACCGTAGAGTTCACCATTGAGGATCAACCCGGTACCAAGACCATAGCCGAAATAGATGCAGATCACGTGGTCAAGCCCGTGCGCCGCGCCAAGCAGGCGTTCGGCAGTTGCGGCGGCGGAGGCATCGTTCTGCAGCGCCACCTCGAGGCCTGTCCCATCGGCAATCCTGTCAACCAGCGGGAAGTTCTGCCACGCGGTCATCATCCACGGATCGTCGTACAGCGTATTGATACCGAAAGGTCCTGGCATGGCGATGCCAAGACCAACCAACCGCTTATTCGCCTCGGGAGTCTGCTCCAGAAGCACCTTGCGCGCCTTGGCGACGAGATCGAGAATCACCACCACGCCTTCCGCCGGACCGCCAGCCGGTAGCTTGGCTTCCATCTGGACCAGGACATCGCCGACGAGGTTGACGATGACCGTGCGCGTTACATGGCGATCGATCTGCAGGCCGATAGCAAAGGCGCCATCCGGTACGAGCTGATATGGCGTAGCGGGCTGTCCCCTGCCCTTGCGCACACTTGCCTGTGAACGCACCAGGCCGTCGCGTGCCAGTTCTTCGATGATGTTGGAAACGGCCTGCGGGGTCAGTCCTGTGGCGCGCGCAAGGTCGGCCCGCGACAGCGCACCGTTGACACGCAGCGCATCGATCATGATGCGCCGGTTATGCGCACTGGCACCGCCGAGATTGGTTCCGCTCTTTGCCCGTATCGATCGTATGCCGTCCATCCGTGATCCCTCTTGACACCAGAAGAATATTCATCAACTAATAAGTCAAGCGAATTGATTTAATAAAAATCGATCAGGGGAATGTGAGCACTGACTGGACGCAAATGCGCCACGAAAGGCTCTCGATAGCAACGACCAGGCGTCTGTCAATGACGGCCAGCGCTGCCAAACAGGAGGTAACCATGTTTAAATCCGTGCAGACCGCGCTTTTGGGCGCCACACTTCTGGGAGCGGCGCTGTCTTCGCCTGCCCATGCAGAAACCAAGATCAATGCGTTGTTCATGGCGCAGGCGGCCTATAGCGAGGCCGATGTTCGCGCCATGACGGAAGCCTTCACCAAGGCAAATCCAGACGTGACGGTTAATCTCGAATTCGTTCCTTATGAGGGCTTGCACGACAAGACCGTCCTCGCCCAAGGATCCGGCGGCGGCTATGATGTCGTTCTCTTCGATGTGATCTGGCCCGCCGAATATGCAACCAACAAGGTACTGACCGATGTAACCGACAAGATCACGCCCGAAATGAAATCGGGCGTGCTTCCAGGCGCATGGACTACGGTTGAATATGACAGCAAGCGCTATGGCATGCCTTGGATTCTCGACACGAAATATCTGTTCTACAACAAGGAAATCCTGGAAAAGGCCGGTATCAAGAACCCGCCGAAGACCTGGGCCGAGCTCACCGAACAAGCCAAGACCATCAAGGACAAGGGCTTGCTGGCAACGCCGATCGCCTGGAGCTGGTCGCAGGCTGAAGCTGCGATCTGCGATTACACCACGCTGGTCAGCGCCTACGGCGGCAGCTTCCTCAAGGACGGCAAGCCGGTATTCCAGACGGGCGGTGGTCTCGACGCGCTCAACTATATGGTCGACAGCTATAAATCCGGTCTCACAAATCCGAACTCCAAGGAATTCCTCGAGGAGGATGTCCGCCGCGTGTTCCAGAATGGCGAAGCAGCTTTCGCGCTCAATTGGACCTACATGTACAACATGGCCAATGACCCGAAGGACAGCAAGGTTGCGGGTAAAGTCGGCGTTGTCCCTGCCCCGGGTGTTGAAGGCAAGAGCACAGTCTCTGCTGTCAACGGTTCCATGGGCCTCGGCATCACCTCGACCAGCAAGCATCCGGATGAGGCGTGGAAATACATTGCCTTCATGACCTCGCAGGCAACGCAGAACCAGTATGCCAAGCTGAGCCTGCCAATTTGGGCTTCTTCCTATGATGATCCCGCCGTCTCCAAGAATCAGGAAGAACTGATTGCGGCGGCCAAGGTAAGTCTTGCTGCGATGTACCCGCGTCCGACGACACCGAAATATCAGGAATTGTCTACAGGACTACAGCAGGCGATTCAGGAAGCTCTTCTGGGGCGGGCCGCTCCCGAAGATGCATTGAAAACTGCCGTCGAGAACAGCGGCCTCTGATAGTATTATGAAGGCGGCAGGCAGTCCTTCCGCCTTCATTTTTCCCAATGATTGATATTGTGGCAGGCTTCATTTCATGACGAGCACCTGGATTACCACCCGCGCATGGCTGTTGATGCTGCCGCTTCTGATCGTCATGGTTGCGATTATCGGTTGGCCTCTTGTCGATACGGTGCGCCTTTCCTTCACCGATGCCAAGCTCGTCGGGACTGAAGGCAGTTTCGTCGGGCTCGAAAATTATGTGAAGATCCTTTCCGGTTCGAATTTCCAGCGCACGCTGATCACTACTTTCTGGTTTGCCGTCCTGTCCGTATCGGCGGAAATGGTCATCGGTGTTCTCGCCGCGCTGCTTCTTAACCAGCAGTTTTACGGCCGCTCTATCCTGCGCGCCCTGATGATCCTGCCCTGGGCGCTGCCGACAGTGGTCAATGCCACGCTATGGCGGCTGATCTATAATCCCGAATATGGCGCGCTGAACGCGATGCTGATGCAGTTCGGCCTTATCGACGCCTATCGCTCCTGGCTGGGCGAACCCGGCACTGCCCTTGCCTCGCTTATCGTCGCCGATTGCTGGAAGAATTTTCCGCTGGTGGCATTGATCGCTCTCGCCGCCCTGCAGGCCGTCCCGCGCGATATCACCGCAGCTTCGATGGTGGATGGCGCCGGTGCCTGGTCGCGCTTCCGCTTCGTCATCATGCCTTATCTTGCCGGGCCGCTGATGGTGGCGCTCGTCCTGCGCACCATCGAGGCGTTCAAGGTTTTCGACATCATCTGGGTCATGACGCGCGGCGGACCGGCCAACAGCACGCGGACGCTGTCGATCCTCGTTTACCAGGAAGCCTTCTCCTTCCAGCGAGCGGGATCGGGCGCATCACTGGCGCTGATCGTCACCTTGCTGGTGACGGTACTTGCAGTCGCTTACGCCGCCTTGATCCGTAAAAGCGCAGGAGCGTCGTAATGGAACGCCGAAGCCCTACAGCATCGATCTTCATTCACCTCGCAGCGCTTCTGCTCTTGGTTGTGATCCTCGCGCCAGTCGTGTGGCTCTTCGTCATGAGCATTTCCTCGACACCGGATCTTATCGCCAAGCCCCTGCACTGGTGGCCGGACACCGTCGATTTATCGCGCTATGGCATCCTGCTCTCATCGGCGGTCAACAGCGCCGGACAGGCTTTCGTTGCCTCGCTATTCAACAGTATCAGAGTTGCCGGGATGGCGACCATTGCGGCGCTTATCGTCGCGATACCATCCGCGTGGGCCGTGTCGCGTACGCCATCGGTCGGCTGGTCACTTTATGCAGTCATCGCGACCTACATGTTGCCACCGGTAGCATTGGCCGTACCTCTCTATATGGCACTCTCGTGGATCGGCCTCCTTAACAATGTCTTCGGACTGGCTCTGGTTTACCTGACGATCCTTGCACCATTCACCACATGGCTGCTGAAATCGGGCTTCGATTCGATCCCGCGCGAGATTGAAAGCGCCGCAACCATGGATGGCGCCCGGCTCGATCAGATCCTGCGGTTGATCACCTTGCCGCTCGCAGCGCCGGTCATGGCAACGGCGGCGCTGTTTGCCTTCCTGCTTGCCTGGGACGAATTCTTCTATGCCCTGCTGTTCACCTCCGATCAGCGAGCCAAAACCTTGACCGTAGCGATCGCCGATCTCGCCGGCGGACGCGTCTCGGACTACGGACTGATTGCTACAGCGGGCGTGCTTGCCGCCCTCCCCCCGCTACTTATCGGTCTCTTCATGCAGCGTGCCCTGATCTCGGGCCTGACAAGCGGCGGCGTAAAAGGATGAGCATGTCTTCGGAACCGAACAAACCCACTGGTCTTATCGCCATCGAAAGAGAAATGGCGCGGCAGAATGCCGATGCGTTTGCCTCCTTCGAGGCAGCTGCTCCGCTTGCCAGGACTATCGCCCAGTCCCTGCGCAAGACCGGGCGACTGCTGCTGCTCGGCATGGGTGGTTCGCATGCTGTCGGCCGCGCCGTAGAGCCGCTCTATCGCAGCCGTGGAATCGATGCAGTCGCCCTGCCTTTGTCTGAACAGCTTGGTCAGCCGATATCGTTATCCGGCAAAACAATTTTGGTGACCTCGCAATCGGGCGAAAGCGCTGAAGTCCTGCGCTGGTTTGCCGAGGCCGCCAGCGTGCCGGCCGATACGTTCGGGCTGACGCTGGAAGGCGGATCGACCCTCGCCCGCACCGTGCCCTCGCTGATCGGTGCTGGCGGAACGGAAAACGCATTCGCGGCAACGCGCAGCCTGACGGTCAGTTTTGCCCTGCATCTGGCTGTTCTCAGCGCCCTTGGCGAGGATCCGGCTGGAGCACTCGCGATATTGAACTCAGAACCCAAGCCAGAGGTCGATGCTGCCGTCGCCGCATTGTCGGGCGTATCCGCTGTCGTCACCTCCGGTCGCCTTATGCAAGGCGTTGCCGAGGCGATCGCGCTCGGCCTCACCGAACTTTCGCGCATCCCGTGCTTCTCGCTGGAAGGCGGACAATTGCGTCATGGACCCATGGAAATGCTCGGACCCAAGGTTGGTGTCGTCCTGTTCCGTGCCAAGGATGCAACCTCCGAACTGGTCGCCCGTATGGCGGTCTCGGCGCTGGAAGCCGGATCGCCGGTTGTCGTGTTCGATGCATCGGGTGAAGCGCCTATCGAAGGAACTGTGACAATTGCCGCGGGCGAAGCGAGCGGCATCGCCGCGGTCTTCGCGCTTCTTCCTGCCGCCCAACACTTCATGCTCGGCTTCGCCGGCGCGCGCGTTGCCGATCTCGGCACGCCTGTGCGCTCGACCAAGATCACGCGGGACGAGTGATGCGCCCCCTCGCCGTCATAGGAAATGTCAATGTCGATCTGATCCTCGGTCCGGCCGATCCATGGCCGACGCCGGGTACGGAGATCATGGTCGACTACGACGAATTGCGTGTAGGCGGTTCGGCTGGCAATGCAGCGCTGACCTGGGAAGGTCTTGGCCTCGATTTCCAGATCGCCGCCAATGTCGGTAACGACCAGTTCGGCGAATGGCTGCGGCAGGGGTTCGGCAAGCATTCGGCCCGCTGGCCGGTCGAACCCATGGGCACCACCCTTTCCGTCGGCATTACACACCCGAACGGCGAGCGTACGTTCTTCACCACCCGAGGACATATCGGAGCATTGTCCTGGCCCGAGGTCATTGCCATGCTCGACACCGAGCGGCTGAAGGGCGGCACCGCTATCCTTTGCGGCTCCTTCCTGACCGACGCTCTGGTTGCACAGTATGACGAGTTGTTCGATTGGGCCGATGCCAATGATATCCGCATTGCGCTCGATACAGGCTGGCCAATCGATGGCTGGACCGAAGCCAATCGTGAAAAGACCAGGCGTTGGTTGGCACGCTGCCACATTGCCCTGTTCAACGAGGTCGAGACGACTCGCCTTGCCAACAGTGTCGAGCCTGCGGAAGCTGCACACAAGCTCAAGGCCCTGATGCCAAGCCATGCCATCGTTGTCGTCAAGCGCGGCCCTGATGGAGCTCTGGCAGTCGGTTCCGATGACAGGCTTGTGTCGGTCAACGCCCCCCTCGTCCCGGTTGCCGATACGATTGGCGCCGGTGATGTGTTCAACGCTGCCTTCCTCGCCGCGCTGGCAAACGATCAGACGCTCGGGAAAAGCCTTGAGGCTGGCGTTCGCGTTGCGTCCAAAGCCATCTCCACCATTCCGCGCCGCTACGATGGCGAGGATCCGCAAACACCACCGGAGGAAGCTCTATGAGTGCCCTTGAGCTTATCAATGTCCGCAAGCGTTATGGCGCCGTCGAAACGCTGAAGGGCATTGATCTGTCGCTCGCCAGCGGCGAATTCCTCGTCCTGCTCGGCCCCTCCGGCTGCGGCAAGTCCACGCTTCTTAATATCATCGCGGGTCTCGCCGAAGCGACCGAGGGTGACGTGCGCATTGGCGATCGCTCGGTGACCGGCGTTCATCCCAAGAACCGCGACATCGCCATGGTGTTCCAGTCCTATGCGCTTTATCCGAACATGTCGGTTGCCCGCAACATCGGCTTTGGCCTTGAGATGCGCAATGTTCCTGCGGCCGAGCGCACCGAGGCCGTGCAAAAGGCGGCCAAGATCCTGCAGATCGAAAATCTTCTCGGCCGCAAGCCGTCCGAGCTTTCGGGCGGACAACGGCAGCGTGTCGCTATCGGCCGGGCACTGGTGCGCGATCCGCAAATCTTTCTGTTCGACGAGCCTTTGTCCAATCTCGATGCGAAACTGCGTATGGAAATGCGCACTGAGCTGAAGCGCCTGCATCAGATGCTCGGTACCACGATCGTCTATGTGACACATGACCAGATCGAGGCGATGACGCTCGCAACGCGCATCGCTGTCATGCGCGATGGTCAGATCGAGCAGCTTGCCACTCCGGATGAGATCTACAATCGCCCGGCCACACGCTATGTTGCCAGTTTTGTCGGTTCGCCGCCGATGAACATGCTGGATGCTACGGTCGCCGACGGCATCGCTCACATCGATGGCTCGCTCAGCGGCATCCCCCTCCCCCGCGAATTACTGGAGAGTGCAGGAAAAGCCCGTGACGTCATCATCGGCATTCGCCCCGAGAGCTTGACGCTGGCCGTGGAAGCGGAAACAGGGATTGGCATCGAGGCAAAAGTCGAAGTGGTTGAGCTGACCGGCCCGGAGCTGGTCGTCACCTCGACGATCGGCAGTCAGCGCCTGACAGCAAGCTTGCCACCAAGATCGCAGGTAGCGGTCGGCACGTCGCAGCGCTTCAATATCGATGCAAGTGCATTGCATATCTTCGACAAGGCGACCGGCAAGAGAATTTGATCGTGCTCTATACGCTTGGGCGGGTCACCACATAGGTCGCGCAGGCGATGAAGAACAGTGCAACGATACCGCCAAGCAATGGCGTGGGTCGGGCGAAGGTGTAGAAAGTGCCAAAGCCCAGGGCCATGCCGCCGCAGGCAATCCATTTCACGCGTTTCGGCACGGCTCCATGCTGGCGCCACTGTATCAGTGTCGGCCCGAAGACCGGATGTTCGAGCAGCCATTTTTCGAAACGCGGCGACGACCGGCTGAAGCACCAGGCGGCGATGATGAGAAAGATCGTCGTCGGCATGACGGGCAAAAGCGCGCCGATAAACCCGAGCGCCACCATCACCCATCCCAGCACGAAATAAATTGTCCGCTTGGTGCCGTTCATCCCGTCCGTCCCCTCATGGCCATGGGGAACGGTTTATATGGCCGGACGCAGAATGTCAGCCGTTGCATTCAAAGACCTAAATGACCTTTCAGGCCGGGCACCGAATCCAGAAGCTGATCGACAAGTTTTGGATCGGCGTATTCCTTGGCATGGGCCAGCACCGCAGCTCCGGCTTCACGGATTTGTTCAACGGTCAGCCCGCTCTCCTTGAGTGCGGCCACACCGTTGACGAGCGCACCAACCTTTTCACCCGCCGCGCCACCAAGCATGCTGGTCACGCTCGACAGGAAGCCACCCGACTGGGCCCCGCTTGCCATGACATCGAAGTTTTGGGCGAGTTCGGTAGCGCCAGGGATTTTTGCGAACAGCGTTGCTGCTTGTTCGGGAGCCTCATGCTGGAGCACGGAGAGCACCGTGCCTGCGGCCTTCTCCGCCACTTGCGGGTCGAGGTTGGCTTGCGTGGCGATTGAATCGACGAGATCCTGAATAGGCATGGCTTTTCTCCTGGTGTGTGGCTACGGCACGGTTTTGGATGGGATTAATGACGTTCCGATGACGGCAGGCGTTCCACAAAAACGCCCGGACTGGATGCCCGGGCGCTTCAATTGCATCTTCTAACTTGTCAACCAGAGATTATTCGGACTTGAGGCGCGTGTTGCAGGCGCTCCAGTATTGCGGCCATGTCTTGCCACCGGTCTTGTTGCTTGCCTTGGCCTTTTGCCACTGCTCGCCGCACTCGCTGATGCGGGCGCGGAATGCAACCTGGGCTGGTGACAGTGGCTTACCGTCAGCGGAAGTCGCGGCCGAAGCGGTCTGTGTCTTCGTTGTCGTCATCTTGCTGGCGGTGGTCTTTGTCGCTGCCGGTGCTGGCTCGTCCGGGACCGTTGCATCCGAATCATCTGACTTCAGACTGTCGCTGCAGGCGGAGAGGAACTGCGGCCATTTCTGGCCATTGAGCGTGCCTGCCGTTTTGGCCGCCTGATACTGGGTGCTGCATTCCTTGGTGACGGCTTTTGCGGACATACCGCTGCTGGTGGTTGCTGCTGCCGTATCGGTCTTCGCCGGCTTTTTTGCAGTATCCTTTGCCGTCTTCTTGGCAGGCGGCGTTGCCGCTGGAGCAGCTGCCGCTGCGCCATCGTCGGTTTTGAGCTTCGCGCTGCATTCCGAAAGGAATTGTGGCCATTTCTGACCATTGAGGGTGCCAGCTTCCTTGGCCGCGTTATATTGGGTGCTACATTGTTTTGTTACGGACTGCGCAGCAGTAGCTGCGGCCGATGCCGGGAGCGTCAGTAATGCCAGGCCTGCGCCGGCAATTACCGCCGCGGCGAGTGTGTTGAAACGAAACTGGTTCATCATGATCTTCCTTGCGATAGTGTTCGCGTTTCCCCCGGGGACGCACCATGCGTTCCGGTTAGCAATGCCGCGATGGCTTCCGTCCCTTTGGATAAAATGTCGAATTGAGGCATTTCTCCGAAGCCATCGCCCCGAAGTTGCACTGAGATTGTGGCTGAAAATGTTTTGAATTCAGGAATTCAGCAGGTGAATGACGCATCAGGTTTAACCAGTGTCAGCGATCGATTGCATTGCCGGGTCAGAATGCCGCGTTCATCTTTTGATTGCAAGCACGGATATAACGCTACCGTAGGTGTTAACTCTGTCCTCGCTATCGAACCGGACTCCCACTTGGCCGAAATGGGTATCCATTCGGTCAGGTCTTTGCACTAATGGTGCTGTATTGTGGACCGATCCTTTCAAGTACCATCCGGACGTCAAATGATGCGAGGATCCTCGCCAACCTGGATAGGGTTGAGCATGGAATCGCCGTTTTGCTGAAAGGAATGAAGATGGCAGGCGTATTCATAGATTCAAGCCTGAGTGACGACGAACGCCGTCGCCGACTCTATTCCGGTGATATTTTCATCTCCTGCGCCACCGACACCACCAGGGAGCTTATTGCTCTGGCAAAGTCGATGCTCGATGAAGCCTTCGCCCCGCATGATCCGCGAACGATCCACAAGCATATGACCCCGGAGGAAGTTGCGGCCATCCTTTCCAAGATGAAACCGGCATTCATCCATCATCCGGAATGCAAGCGGCTTATTCCGTTGATCATGAAGGAAAGCGGCATTGATCTCGAAAAGCTCTATTTCGATGTGCCACGGATGCGCTCGGCCTATCCTTCGCATTTCCTGTCGTCGGGCATAGCCTATGCCTTCCATCCGCACCGCGATACCTGGTATTCCGCGCCGATGTGCCAATTGAACTGGTGGCTGCCGATTTACGAAATCAACCCCGACAATGCGATGGGCTTCTACCCGGATTATTTCAACGAACCGGTGAAGAACAATTCCGAAATCTACAACTACTACGAATGGAACAGCAATAACCGCGCAACCGCCGCCCAGCACGTCAAGAGCGATACGCGCGAACAGCCAAAGCCACAGCAGGAACTGGGTTCCGAGTCGCTGCGCTACCTGCCTCCGCCCGGCGGCATCATCATCTTCTCGGGCGCACAACTGCATGAAACCGTGCCGAACACCACTGATATCGCCCGCTACAGCATCGATTTCAGGACTGTGCATATTGACGATGTCATCGCGCATCGGGGCGCCGTCAATCTCGACTCGCGCTGTACAGGAACCACCATGCGTGATTATGTCTGCGCAGCGGATGGACGGTCTCTGCCAGAAGAAATCGTCAAACTGTATGATGACGGTTCAGCCACATCGGACAAGATTCTACGCTTTGGCGACAGGCTTGCGGTGACTGCCGCTGAGTGATCAGAGCAAGCAGTCCAGATTTGGGGGCGGATCGAATATCGTAGCGATGTCGCAATTCTTGGACGCAGCGGAACGTTACCGCTTCGTACTTTAATTCATGGCCAATCGACCGGCCGCTACGATCAGGAGTCCGCCCGCTGTTCCTTCAACCCATCTGCGGCGACGATCGCTGAAGCTGCCTTTCTTTCCAGCTGTGGCAATCACGATGCTCAAGTTCGCGTAGACGATCCCGCAAAGGGCGATGAAGATCGCGGACAGGATAAGAGCCTGTAAGCCGATGCTGCCGCTATGCTCCATGAACTGCGGCAGGATCGCAAAATAGATCATCATGCCTTTGGGATTGAGGAATGCGGTCAGGAACCCCCGCTGAAGCTGGCCTTTGGCCGGCTCGGCCGAAAGGGTAAGCTGCCCCACTTTCATCGCTGACCGGAGAAGCTGGAAAGCCAGATAAATCAGATACCCGACACCAAACCAACGCAGCGCCTCGAACAGCACTGGGGAGGCTGCGACTATAGCGGCTACGCCGAGCGCGACGAGGGCAGAATGAACGACGTAGCCAAGACAAATGCCTGCGGTCGAACGTAGACCGGCGACCGCTCCCCCTGATAGAGCTTGCGATGCCACAAAGAGCATGTCTGGGCCGGGGGTGCAGATCAAGGGCAGCACCGTTGCGGCGAAGAAAATCATCGTTCGTGTTTCCATGATTGGAATCATAGGGCAACAACTTCGCAATTTGGTTGCGAAGATGCCAATAATTGACATAGAATTGGCATGTAAAGCTCTGTGAGGAAGAAAGTTAGCATTGAATGCCAACAAAACTGGATGATATAGACAGGCGCATCCTTCGCGCCCTGCAACGCGATGGGCGGATGCAGAATGTGGAGCTTGCCAAGGAAGTGGGCTTGTCCCCCTCCCCCTGCCTGCGCCGTGTGAGGCTCTTGGAGGAGGCCGGAGTGATTGACCGCTATGTGGCGGTCCTCAATTCCTCAAGGATTGGCCTCGGCTTGTCGATGTTTGCACGGGTCTGGCTGACGGCACAGGATGCGGAAACCATCGATCACTTTATGGAGGCAATGAAGCAGCTCCCCCAAGTGATGGAGTGCTATATCATGCTCGGGGAAAGTGATGCCCTGCTGCGTGTGGTCGTGGCCGATCTGGATGAGTACCGGCGCTTTCAGGCTGCACACCTCACACGGAAAAATGGGATTCAGAACGTCAAGACCGACGTGCCAAGCCAGATTGTGAAGCAGACCTACGCACTGCCGCTATGATGTTCCGGCGCCGATACGAATCTCCTGACTTTTAGAATGCAGGGCCGTTAACGAGTTGCACCGGCGCGCACAGCCGCGCGGCGAGTGCCAAGATAAAATGCCGAGTTTTATGCAGATACTCATGGGACCCTGCCTAAGCGAGGTAAGCGGGGTCCCGACACTGTATGTTACAGTAACGTACTTCACTGGCGGCAGGTAATGAGAAATACCTCTGCAATCGCATCGTTAAGTTGATACGTCGGCCGTACTGCTACAGACTTTCATCAGCACACGAGCGACATTTGAAAGCGGGAACGTGGGGAACGCTGCCGCTGGTCTATTCGGAAGGGATTCACCGTTGGGGGAGCGAAGCCATGGCTCTATGCCGTAAGAGACTACTGTCTGCTTTGGTAATCTTCACTGCATTGACATCGTCAGCGATTGCGCAAGAGAGCGCCGAAGACCTGGCGAAGAAACTCTCGAACCCGATAGCGTCGCTCATCAGCGTGCCATTCCAGGGCAACTATGATGGCGGCTATGGGCCGAACGACGGCAGCAAATATACGATCAACGTTCAACCGGTCATCCCGTTCACCCTGAACGAAGACTGGAATGTGATCTCCCGTACTATCGTCCCGATCGTCTGGCAGCATGACATCGCCGGGCCATCCGGAGATCAATTCGGTCTGGGGGATACAACCCAAAGCTTGTTCTTCTCTCCTAAGAAACCGACCGCTTCCGGCATTATCTGGGGGGTGGGCCCGGCCTTCCTTCTGCCGACTGCCACTGATGATTTGCTTGGCGGCGAGAAGTGGGGTGCGGGCCCGACCGCTGTGGTTCTCAAGCAATCTGGTCCTTGGACCTATGGCGCTCTCGCCAACCACATCTGGTCGTTCGCGGGTGACGATGATAGTGAGGATGTCAACTCGACGTTCCTGCAGCCCTTCATTTCCTACACGACACCGAAAGCCTGGACCTTCGCGCTGAACACCGAGAGCACCTATAACTGGGAGGCAGAAGAATGGTCCGTTCCCATCAACTTCACCGTCGCGAAGCTCGTGAAGGTCAACAAGCAGCCAATTCAGTTGACCGCCGGTGTCCGCTACTGGGCCGAGAGCCCTGACAACGGGCCTGACGGATTTGGTGCACGTCTGGTCATAACGTTTTTGTTTCCAAAGTGACGGAGATTGTCTGTCGAACTCAACCCCAAAAATAAACAACAGGGGAAACGCCATGATATCGATCCGAAGCAAGGTCTCATTGCTGGCAATTCTGATTGCGGCAATCAATCTCAACGGTGGAGGCACAGCCTTTGCGGAAACGGCGGCATTGAGACCTCCAGCCATTCTCACTCCTGACACGGTCGATAGCCGGGTCGGCAAGCTCGATTTCTAGGACGGTGCGCCAAGCGCAGAAACCCTGCAAAAAGTCTACGACAACCTGGATTTCACCCACGCCTTCGATGCGTTCATGAACACTATGCAGGGCGTCAGTGTGGCGGCCATCGACAAGGGTATGCAAAGCATTGGCGTGAAACACAACGAAATTCTTGTGTTCTCCAAATTGATGGATGCCAGTTCGCTGTTTCTCACAGCCAATGCTGACACTGTGTACTTCTTTGGCGTCCTTGATCTTACCAAGGGGCCCATGGTGCTTGAAGTGCCACCCAAGTCGCTCGGCGCAATCGACGATTACTGGTTTCGCTGGGTGACTGATTTCGGCGCTCCCGGACCCGACCGGGGCGAGGGTGGAAAATACCTTGTCGTGCCGCCCGGCTACGATGGCCTTTGCCGGAGGGTGGCTTCTATGTGTCCCACGCCAAAACGAACAACGTCCTGTGGTTCGGTCGATCGTTCCTGGAGAACAACGATCCCGCCCCGGTGGTCGAGGGGATCAAGGCCAAGACCAAAATCTATCCCTATGAAGTCGGCGGCGTCGGCACCAGCATCGCTGAGTTCTTGGCTGGCAATGCCAAGCTCGGCAAAATCACGGAACCGCCAGCCACGGTGTTCCATGAAGGCACGGGTGTCGCGGTCAACACTGTCCCGCCCGGTGACTTCAGCTACTACGAGATGCTCAACGAGATCGTGCAAAACGAGCCAGCTACCTCTCTTGATCCCGAGTTGATGGGACGGTGCTGTCACATTGTTTGAATTAAGACGCGGAAGACCCCCGCTCCGGTTCTCAGGCGAGTTGATGAGCCACAGCATTCCATTCGGCCATGGCCTTGCGGCGATGGATGAGGATTTGTGAAGCGGATCGGTTTACGCGGGATGGAACGAAGAGGTTGCGGACGGATGAGAAGATTGACAGGAATTGCTGTAAGGACCCGATGGATCGAAACCCTTGCCGTGTCCGCTCCCGTTTTCGAAACGGCAGATGAGAATTCTCTTCACGGTTGTTAAGCCCCTTATGAGACCGGTGCTCGACATGTGGCATGACCTGGCGCTTTGCCGCTCCATATGAGCGCAGCTTGTCAGTGATCATGCGCTTGGGCGCCATGCCTTGCTTCTTCAGCAGACGGATTAACAGGCGTCTGGCAGCCTTAGTGTTCCGGCGCGTTTGCACGATTTCATCCAGAACGTATCCGTCATGGTCGACCGCACGCCAGAGCCAGCATTTCCTGCCGTTGACCCGCACGACAAGCTCATCGAGATGCCAGACATCCTCATGCGAAGGCGGCTTGCGGTGTAAACGGCATGTATAATTAGCGCTGTGTTTGCGACACCATCGACGGATGGTCTCGTAAGAAACGACAACGCCGCGCTCGAGCATCATCTCTTCGACTTCGCGCAGGCTAATGTTGAAACGAAAGTAGAGCCAGATTGCGCGGGCGACAATCTCGATGGGAAAACGATGGTTTTTATAAGTAGGCGCTGTCTGGCTCATCCGAAACAATTACCGCACAGCGGTTGATGGAAAATCAATGTGACAGCACCCTTGGGACCGATGGCGTTTCGTCGAACGACACAGCACGCATCTTCGACGTCATGCGGGTGGCCGGGCTGATCCATAGCGTCTCCGGCCCGGATCATGATCAGTGGATCCGTGCTGAAGAGATCCTGACCATGGCGACGATCGGTGGGGCACGCAGTGCCATGCTGGAGAATGTCACCGGTTCGCTCGAAGTCGGCAAGGCCGCTGATCTGCTGATCCTTGATCTCACCACCCTCAGTTTCACCCCGCTCAACGATATCGCCAAGCATCTCGTCTATGCAGAGAATGGTTCTTCCATCGAAACGGTGATGATAGCGGGGCAGATCGTCGTCCATGACGGCCGCCTGCAAACGATCGACGAAGCCGCGATACTGGCCGAGATCCGTGAGCTTGTCCCGGCACACCTCGCCGCGCATGCCGAACTGGAGGCACGGAACGCAGCGTTCCACTCCACCATGGCTGAAATCCATCGGCGCGCCACGTCCACAGACATCGGCATGAACCGCTATGCCGGAGATGAGCGGCACGACACAGATCCGTGTACATCGATTAAGCCTCGGGTTTGCTAGCGAATAGTTTGTGCCACCCTGTCATACGGACACATGGATCGGAACAGGCGGCGGAGAAACTGTCAGTAGAGTTTTCGTTGCGAAATTATGATAAGGATCCGATTTCGATCGGCATAGTATGTACAATGCCCTCAAGGCTCCCAAAAACCGGCGCGCCATGTACCAAGTGCAGCAGGGCCCCGCATTCTTAATCCGATCAGGCGGCGGCTTTCTTATACCGCTGACTGCTTTCGATAAGTTCCCGTGTATAGGGATGACGGTTGTTGTTGTTACGCAAATCATGGGCCGTTAATTCCTCCACGATCTTGCCACCGTTCATCACCACAAGGCGGCTGCACATGTGGGCAGTGACAGCCAGATCGTGGCTCACAAGGATATATGTCAGTTCCTTCAACTTGCGCAGTTCGGAAAGTAGATTGAGGATTTCAGCCTGGACGGAAACATCCAGCGCGGAAGTGGGTTCATCGAGCAAAACAACGTCTGGCTCTACTATCAGTGCTCTGGCAATTGCAACTCGTTGGCGCTGACCCCCTGATAGTTGATGAGGGTAGCGTGTGCGGAACGATGGGCTGAACCCGACGTCGGACAGCGCCTTTTCGATTATCTCCGCAGAACGAGGCATGCCTTGTGCCCGCAATGGTTCGAATAAGGCGGTTCCGATCGTGTGGCGTGGATGCAGAGTCCCGTATGGATCTTGGAAGACCATTTGAACAACCCGCATTTCCTGCGCCTTGCGGGAATGTGAAAGCTCGGTGCCACCAATCCATATGCGTCCCTCCCAGCCGGTTTCGAGACCACCGAGGCGCTGGTGCATGAATGCAGCTGAAATTGTCAACGGACGCAATTGGTTCTTTGATGTCGGCGATTACGCGTGCTTTTCTTGGCAGCGGACAGAGTTCGAGCGTGCACATGCCAGCATGCGATTGAGCACGATGCAGCCAATGGCAACCTCGGTCTGCTGAGCCGGAAACGAACGTGCCCGCAGGCGTCGACCGATCAGCCCCTTGTATCGACCGATCGCGGTCTCGACCAATGAGCGTTTGCCATAGCCGGTGGTTGCCTGCCATTTCAGCCGACCGTCTTTTGCGATCGCCGCGATGTGCTTGTCTCTTTGATCAGCAGGCGGCCCCGTATCGCCATTGCTTCCCACCGCCGTCGAACGAGGTGGAATGACGATGTTGGCGGTATCGCTGTGTTCAAGAACGGCCCGGTAGGTGGGCTTGCCGTCATAGGCGCCGTCGGCTGTGACTTGACCAATCTCACCATCGATCTGGTTGAGCAATGGCTCCACCTGCGAAGAATCATCGGTGTTCTGATCGGTCAATGTTTCTGCGACAATGTCACCGTTATTGGCGTTCACCGCCAGATGGAGTTTGCGCCAGTTGCGCCGCGATCTGGTGCCATGCCTGGCTTCCAGCCATTGGCCAGCGCCGTATATTTTCAACCCAGTGCTGTCGATCAGGACATGGATTGGCCCGTCCGGCATGGACTGCATGCTTCCGGCTGCTGGTCGTTCCCACTTCTGAGCCCGGCGGCTCAATGTCGTATGATCAGGGACCGGTAGCTGTAAGCCGAGGAGATCGAGCACCGAGCGCAGGAATCCCTCAATCTGGCGCAGACGTAAATGGAAGATGCAGCCCAACGTCAGCGCCGTTTCGATGGCGAAATCGGAATATCGGCGCTGACCACCACGGGTGTCTCGTCGAGGCGCATGCCATTTGTCCAGAGCATCCGGTGTCATCCAGAACGTCAGGCTGCCGCGCTGGCGCAGTCCAGCCTCGTAGTCCCGCCAGTTCGTCACTTTGAACTTCATCTTCCTGATACGATGGCGGCGGGCGGCATTATGTTTGAAGGGCATGGCTCGGATCAGACTGATTGCGATCCAACGTGCCTACCTCCAAACCATTGAAAAAGGATCGATGCACCAAAGCCCTTGGTTGATGCATCTGCCCCTCCAGCAGATGGACCAGATGACCAGCGCCGATCCGTCGGTCATTCGCAATTTCTGCCAGAATCTGATGCACGGTGTCGATGTCCTCCTCAGAGTGATCCACGATCTGCAGGAGCCCGATCCTGATCGTAGGATAGCCTCTGTCCTGCAACGCATGACATGGAGTAGCGAACATGTCCTGTTGACGCAGACTGAGGTCGGCACCATGGCCAGCGTTTCACGCAGACAGGTCAATGCTGCATTGAAGCGATTTGCGAAGAACGGATGGGTGAATACCAGCTATGGATCGATCACGGTCCTGAATGCCGAAAAGCTGCGACGCTTCGCAGCGGAAGACCTGTGCCCCGTCAGCGCCGTGTGAGACAAAATTGGTTTAATTGAGAAGAGAGGATTTCTGGTTCATCGTAGCTCAATCAAAGGAAGCGAAGATGAGAGCGGAAGATGGGGGATACCCGGTTTTGTGCTTGCAGGGGGTAGGGGCAAGTCGGCCCCTCTGCCCCTTCTCTTTCGCAAACAATCGGACGGCAGCAGCCGGCCGTCAGGTGTTACATCGCCCTCGCGTTCCCGCCTCGGGCTGGCGCGTGCCGCGCCAATAACCCTTCCATACCAGGTGCAACGCCGGCGCAAGAGCGCAAACGCACGAGAGAGCCCCTCTCGTGAACTGACCCCCAAAAGCTGGACATCAATCCAACCTTTGGGGTGTCTTCATGGTGAAGTACGATGAGAATTTCAAGCGCCAGATCGTGGAGCGCTATTTGACTGGGAAGGCTGGTTTTAAGGCGTTGGCCAAGGAGTTCGGACTGCATCGGGCGCTTATACAGCGTTGGGTGGCTTTGGTGCATCGATCTTTTTTCAATGGTTTGGAAGTAGGCCTGTTGGATCGCAATCAGTCTGATCCGAGCCATGCCGTTCAAACATAATGCCGCCCGCCGCCATCGTATCAGGAAGATGAAGTTCAAAGTGACAAACTGGCGGGAATACGAGGCAGGTCTTCGCCGGCGTGGTAGCCTGACATTATGGGTAACGTCGGAAGCATTGGCCGGATGGCATGCGCCCCGGCGGAGAATCCGTGGCGGCCAGCGCCGGTATTCCGATCTTGCCATTGAGACAGCCCTGACACTGGCTTGCGTATTCAGCCTGCCCCTTCGCCAGACCGAGGGATTCATCGGGTCGATACTTGATCTTTTGGGACTGCAACTGCCTGTCCCTGATCATACGACCTTGAGCCGCCGGGCACAGAAATGGGAACGACCAGCCGGAAGACTGCCGTCGATGCCGGACGGGCCAATCCATGTCCTGATCGACAGCACTGGGTTGAAAATATACGGCGCTGGCCAATGGCTGGAAGCCAGGCACGGCACCAGATCGCGGCGCAACTGGCGCAAACTCCACCTGGCAGTGAACGCCGGTAACGGTGACATAGTCGCAGAAACATTGACCGATCAGAACACCGATGATCCTGCGCAGGTGGAGCCATTGCTCAATCAGATCGACGGTGAGATTGGTCAAGTCACAGCCGATGGTGCCTATGACGGCAGGCCCACCTACCGGGCCGTTCTTGAGCACAGCGCTACTGCCAACATCGTCATTCCACCTCGGTCGGCGGCGGTGGAAAGCAATAGCGATACGGGGCCGCCCGATCAAAGAGACAAGCACATCGCGGCGATCGCAAAACACGGTCGGCTGAAATGGCAGGTAACCACCGGCTATGGCAAGCGCTCATTGGTCAAGACCGCGATCGGTCGATACAAGGGGCTGATCGGTCGACGCTTGCGGGCCCGTTCGTTTCCGGCTCAGCAGACCGAGGTTGCCATTGGCTGCATCGTGCTCAATCGCATGCTGGCATGTGCACGCCCGAACTCTGCCCGCTGCCAAGAAAAGCAGGCGTAATCGCCAACATCAAAGAACCAATTGCGTCCGTTGACAACTCCAGCTGCATTCATGCACCAGCGCCGATGGAGAGCTCTTTCTGCCGAACGCATGCATGCACGGCCTCGAAGGGATTATCGCGAAGGACAGGAACAGCACCTATCGCTCCGGGAGATCCGTCGACTGGCTTCGACACATCAACGAAACTACCAGCCGGACGGTCTACCATGTTGGCCGATCGAGGAAGATACTGACGGCCACCAGGCGCGAACTGGAGCAGGAACGCGAGGTAGCCGAAGGGTTCGGCCTTGGCCTTTTCGTTCGTCATCCTCGTCGCCTGCTGGACGCTTTACTGGGCCGTCAATTTTCCACAAGTTGTGGCGGGCTGGGAAACGACCACGTACCATCAAGAATCTCTTTATGCGGTTCGTAGAGGCGAACGAGATAGTTCCAGCCCTCCATGATCGGCAGACAGTTCCCGGTGCTTGCAGTGCAACCGCCGAACCGGATCGTGTAAGAGCCATCCGCGTCCTTCTTCGCGGTGAGGTCGTTGAGGCTGTAGGAGTTGAGGTCGTTTTGTTGGAAATAGCCTTCCTTGTTGTACAGACTGATCGACCAGAAACCACTGACCGGCACGTCCTTCACGGTAAGTTCGTACTTGCCATCAGGCAGGTTTGGTTCGACGTTCACATAATGAGCTTCCTTGTCCGGCAGGCCACCCCAACCGGCGGCCGAGCCAAGGAGAAAGCCGACCGGGTCTACGTCCGCCTTGGAACCGAAAAATCCCGTAGTTCCTTTCGCGCTCTTGGCCAACTCAAGCAACGCTTTGAGCGTCGTTTCGTAGCTGGCACGGTTATAGTCCGGCAGGACAAACGCATTTTCCGAGACCGCTTCGATCTTCATCTTGTCCTGAAGTTCGTTCACCTTCTGGATGTCCGCTTTGTCTTGGGCGTTGGCGAGAACGCGCACTCCGGCGGCGACGTACTGCGTGTTGAACGTTCCGGTCGTCAGTTTGTAGGTTCCACCACCGTGAAAGGTCTCGTTCACATAACCATCATTGTTGATTATCATCAGCGACATGTAGCGGTCGCCAGCATCCGGTAAGGTTACGGTCGCGCCTTTCGAAATGTCGATAATCGCGAAACTGTAAAGCGTGTCACGGTTCATGCGGATGATATTCTGCTTGTCGATTGGCACTGGCTCACGATTGTGCTGCCATTTGTTGATACCGCCAGACAATTTAAGGATGCCATCAAACTCCATGTCGGCTTGCGCGCGAGCGAAGTTGGTCACGTTGACGGCAATCGGATCGCTGGCAGCAGGCCCAACCTGCGGGGCGGCCAGTAAACTGGCGATGGCCAGAGCGAGTGTTGCGACGAGGTTTTTCACAAGAAACTACCTTTCATTTGTTGTTCGAAGGTGGAACCAGTTGGCTTTTGCTAACCGGCCCAGTTTTGGTGGTCATCCGCTTAGTAACAGGGCGGATAAGGATAAGGCCCGCAGGCAGGCCGCGCGTAGTACGGATAGGGCGCTGCCATGGCGGCTCCAGCTACGGCTCCCCCATACCAAGCACCACGGTACGCCGTACGACGGGCCACGCCCGCAAATGAGCGCGGGGTAAATGGCATTCCGATGATATCGATGAAGGTCGACGCCGGTCCGTCAGCGCCATCGAGGCTGCCCTCCAGCACCTCCACATCAAAGCTCAGATCGTCACCATCTATCTTGGGAGCATTCAGGGTGACGACAGCGTCAAGGACATCGCTCCCGTCCTTCATGAGCACGGACACGGTCGCGTTGGGAGGGTCGGCAGCGAAGCTGTCCTTGCCGGTCGCCCATTCTTCGAGGAGGTGAGCCGTCAGAACGTGGCCCGCGGCCCGCACCGGGCGATCGGCGAACATAATTGAATTCGATGAAATCCCGGTGAGGACGAGTTTCCCGTCCTTCAAACTGGCACCCTTCGAGTTGAGCACGATGAGCGCAGGTTCGACCTGCGGCTTTGCTGATCCGATGGTCTTGGTCGCCGGGGCCTTGATGGCATTCGGCTTGTCCTGCGCCAGGACGCTTCCGAGTGCCAGGAAGGAAATTGCGACTGCTAAACTCAGAGATTTCAGTTTCCTTTGCATAGTATTGTTCGTCCTCCGTGTGTTGACTTTCAAGAACGTTCTCCCCTGTCAGAATGCAGCCATACGTTCGACGAAGCTGAACGAGGCCATCGCGTAGGTTGCGGTGAGGAAAGCGGTGTGACCGTTGCCATCGTTCGGGCGTAGTCGCCATCATAGTTGCCCTGGAATGGCACTCTGATGAGCGAAGCGATGGGGTTCGAGAGTTTCTTGGCGAGATTTACTGCACTCTCTTGCGCCTGCGCCGAAGGGATAACTGCATAAACTGCGACCGGAGCGGATAGAAAGCCCAAGTGCAAGACCATCATAAACATCCCCATTCCTCATTTGCACGACTGCCTTTACCGCTTGTTCCAACCAATTGCAGGAACCGGCGATAGAAGGAAGTACGTAACTGTTAAACCGACCATCAGTGCTGCCGCAGTCATTGCCCCGCACTTACGATCCTTAGTGCAGTGAAACCTACCGCAGCGCTGCTCCTGCGGTGAGTATCTTACTGTAACCTACGTCCGAGATTACCCGTTGCCTGATGCATCTTGAGACTACACCACGAACGCGGATAACTACTCCTGACCGCAGTAGCGCGCTGTTGCTGTTCCGATTGTCTGGAACTTCCCGTTGCTGGTTACTGTCGTTGCGCAGATCGTCGTCGGCAACGACTCGGATGTCTCGCGACCGAACACCTTGAGTTATACCAGTTCTTGTTCGACTGATCGGTTTCGACAAGCTGGATACCCGGCTGTGCATTGGTGATCGTCGAATTGCCCGTCATGGCAGGCGTGGCTTTGAGGACATAGTCCGCGAGCGTGACAGATGTGGCATAGGTCGCGTCGGCAAAGCCTTTGGTGACAACGTCACCGCTTGCTGCCGGTGCACCCGTGTTCTGGACCTTGTACCCGCCCATATCGAGGGCTGCCTGCATGCCACCCTTGCCGGAGCGGGACAGGGAGTCAGTCAGCTGCGCGGCGACATCCGTGAAATCAGCATTTACCTCCGTCGCCTTCGCAGGCGTATTCGGAACAAACGTGATCGGAATGCTGGAATTGCCTGTCGGGCTTCTTGGCATGGGTATGCTCCATAGAAAAAGCCGCCCAATGGACGGCTATCGACTCTTTAATTTTTGGGAGGCATCATGTCAGCTGTGGGAGGCCACCATGACTGGACATATATCGATTTGCGAAGCTATCCGGCAACGCAAGCTGATTAGGTTCACATACGACGATCACGTGAGGACTGTTGAGCCGCATCTTGCCGGTTACGACAGCAATAGGGATTTAACCTTGAGTGCCTGGCAATTGTCAGGAGGAAACGGCGAAGGCTGGCGCGCGTTTCATATTTCCAAGATAACCGCGCTGACCATAACTGGGCATAGTTTCGAAGGGACGAGACAAGGCTATAACCCACGTGATCCGCGCATTCCTCAGGTGATTTGCCATCTATGAGGCGTTGGTGCGGCGCTGTCACATTATTTGAAGGACAGGCGCGTTAAGGCCCGTACGGACAGTTTCAGACGAGCTGGCCGCTGACGGCTTTCCACTGGGCCATGGCTTGCAGTCGGTGATTGCGAATTTGGGTGGCCGAAGGTTTTGTGTGATCTGGAACGAAGAGATTGCGAACGGCGGAGAACAGCGAAACAAAATGTTGCAGGCTCCCGATTGATCGGAATCCCTGGCGCATTCGTTCCCGCTTTCGAAACGGCAGATGCGAGTTCTCCGCCCGGTTGTTCAAGCCCTTGTGTGAGCGATGCTCAACACCCGGCATGACCTGACGCTTTGCCGCTCCATAGGAGCGGAGCTTGTCAGTGATCATGCGCCTCGGCACCATGCCCTGCTTTTTTAGCAGACGCATCAGCAAACGTCTGGCAGCCTTGGTGTTGCGGCGGTTCTGCACGATCTCGTCGAGGACATAACCATCTTGATCGACAGCCCGCCATAGCCAGCATCGCCTGCCATTGATCCGAACCGCAACCTCGTCGAGGTACCAGACATCACTGCCGGAAGGTGGCTTTCGGCGAATGCGCCGAACATAGGCGGGACCATGTCTTCTGCCCCATCGGCGGATGGTCTCGTAGGAGACAGCGATCCCGCGTTCCAGCAGCATTTCCTCAACGTGGCGCAGGCTGAGCGGAAACCGGTAATAGAGCCAGACCGCACGGGCTATAATCTCTGGCGGGAAACGATGGTTCTTGTAATTGGCGATGGGCGGCTGGTTCATGCCCATGATCAATAGCGACTATTCGTTAAGCCCAAAACAAGGTGACAGCGCCCTTTGAGCTTATTGTCGTATCGACCAACGGTTTGCTACCGCTGGATTCACGCACATCTGACATAATCTATCCCGTTCTTCTTTATCGTTGCTGCATCGATGTGACTGCCTGCTCTCGCTTGGGAAAGCTGCACCCAACAGGGATCGCGGAGTTGCGCCTCTAATCTTGTTATTTTTTTTGCATTTGGCCTTTTTGGGCCAATTCATCGAGCATGCGTTTTGCATCACTATTCCCCTGAGAAGATGCTTTGCGCCACCAGTGGACAGCGGACCCGCTGTCCATCGGCACGCCACGTCCGGCGGAGTACATCACCCCCAGGTTGAATTGAGCTTGCGGCACTCCCTGTTCAGCGGCCTTTCGCCACCATTCAATCGCCTTGACGTCGTCCTGCATCACGCCTCGACCGCTGAAGTACATGTTGCCTAGGTTGAATTGAGCTTGAATGTTGTTCTGCTCTGCCGCTTTGCGGTACCATTGAACAGCTTGGGAATCATTTCGAGGCGTGGTAGTTCCCAGATCGTACATCAACCCAAGACTGAATTGAGCAGCAGGATTTCCTTGTTCAGCGGCCTTGAGATACCATGCTGCCGCTTGGATTTGATTCTGCGGTTCGCCTCTGCCGCTTGCATACATAAAGCCAAGAGTAAATTGAGCTTCCGCAACCCCTTGGTCAGCGGCCTTGCGATACCATGCAGAGGCCTGAGCTTCGTCGTGCGGTACACCAGTTCCTTGGAAAAACATATTGCCGAGGTTGAATTGGGCTGCGGCATTTCCCTGCTCCGCGGCCTTCCGATACCAATTGGCTGCTTGTTCATCGTCCTTCGGCACACCTTTGCCGTGGAGGTACATGTTACCGAGATTAAATTGCGCCCCACCAAATCCTTGATTCGCGGCCTTTTGGTACCATTCGGCAGCAACCGTATCGTCCTGGTCCACACCAGTTCCATTTAGATACAGATTGCCCAGCGCAGCCTGAGCCGCGGCATTTCCTAGTTCAGCAGATTTTCGGTACCACGCTGCAGCCTGGGTTTGATTTTGGACAACCCCTCTGCCTTCACTGTACATGAGCCCAAGCATGGCTTGAGCCTCACTAACGCCTTGTTCAGCGGCTTTTTCAAACCATTTAGCTGCCAACGGTTCGTCAACAAGTACTCCCAGGCCCTGGAAATACATTACTCCGAGGCGATATTGTGAGTTCGCATCACCTTGATCCGCAAGGGCCTTCAACTCAACTAATGCTTTTGCATAGTTCTTCGCAGCGAACGCAAAACTTGCAGTCGAAGCATCTGCACATGCGGTCGCCGGCATTAAGATAGAAAATGCTGCTATCGAAATGACAAATGTCAGCGTTCGAGCGCTGCTTAACGGCGCGCGCGCTACACCAATTGAACTCACCCAGGCACCCCCGATATACGCGACAAAACTGTATTTTACCTGATTACTGGTAAAAATTATTTATCCTGTTTGCTCGATTACTGTCAATTGGCCTAACGAATATTTTTTTAGATGGCTGACGCCAAATAATTACAGTATTAATCAGAATATCTAGTAGCATTTCATTTATATCCCATATTACTTTTAATCTATGCGCGTACCGATAGGAAACCAAGTTCCATTTCTTCATCCGAATTTCCTGGGTTGCTTGACCGCTTCAGACATTAGCCAAGTTTCGCCTTGATCACTAACTCCAAACTCACCCAAAAGGAAATGGCACAATCCAACTGATCATCGAACGTTCAGTACCAAGATCCCGTTGGCAAAGAATGGTACGGATCTGCGCCTTCGGAAAGGCAAACCATGATAGAGAACCGCCTCTATTTTTTCACACTTCCCCAGTATTGAAACCCAAATGTTATTTGGAAGAAATATGCCGACATGGCACCGCCTTGTGCACCAACAAAGATTGACTAATTTGGCTAACGGACAAGAATTGGGCGCTAGATGACGGCAGACTTTTTCAAAACTTTGAAGTTATCAATGAGCGGAGCCCTCCTTCATCGTGTGGACATATTCATCGATGCTGGCACAAAGGTTTCGCTAAAATTGAAACAGGAGCGGGACACTGGTCAGAAATACATTGTTCTCGATGTGAAAACAGCAGACGGCGGTTCAAGTGCCATACGTGCCTATGAAATTGGTGAGTTCCTATTAATTGCTGAAAGATTGTCGCACGCTATCAAAGAGATGAGTGAAAAGGTTCAGCCCTAGCATTTTCCTCGCTGATTGGATCGAGAGAGGTTTTCAAATCAGAACGGATTTGATTCAACCTGGAGATGAGGCCGGTGTCGATTTACACTTGAAACTGGGACTCAGGCATTGAATGTTCTCAATAGTTTACGTGAGATCGATGTGCAATTTTTGGCACTTTAAGTGAGACTGCAGAGGGTATTTCTGATACTCAAAACGGGATTGGTAGACCGGTCGATCGACCGTAATGTCGGTGCATGAATTCGTCCGTTACCGACACTGACCTGAATCAACAAGCGAGTGATGACGGTCAAGAAGACTTTCTCCGTGACCTGCTTCACAACTGAAGCAATTCAGGAAGGCATAGAGCGTATCACCGACGAACATCGAATCCTGGAAGCCTTCTTTGGAAAAGGAAGCCACGTTCGCCTGCACTACCAAAAATTACACTTCAATTGAGACTCTAGTTGAAAAAGTCTCAATTGAACTGTCGACGTTTGGCAAAAACTCCCAGAGTCTCAGTTTGAAGTGTAAATCGACAACAAGAACGACTGTGGGCTCACGCTTCGCGAAAAAATGGCTTGGTAATTTCGCGCAATGGCCGCCGCAATTCGCCGGATTTCAACGGTTCAGCGGCGGAGGCCAACGAAATTCGACGGGAGCACGAGATACCGGAGAACTTTCGATTCGAGGAAAAACAATCAAAGGCTCCGGAGCGCGTGCGAAAAGCAATATTTATGGGCAATTTGGCGGCCCGGGCACGACATTCATTCCCAGCAGGATTGATGCGACCTAACCGATGGTGCCATCGCCGCCACCAAAGTGCGACGAAGATGTGGGTGCCATCTTCGCAGTCTAGCCTTTTTCAGAGTAGCGCGAGGCCCATGGTGATACGGTCCGGATTCTGGTTTGGTAGAAGAGCACTATACGCAACAGCTCCGACGGTCTCCTTCACTAATGTCTTCGGATGTTGGGCAGGCGATCCGGTCAACTTTCACCACGCATTGATCGCATGAAACGAGGTGAGAAACATGAAAAATCGATCCTTCCCCAAGCGGCTCGGATTCGCCATCAGCGGGCTCCATGAGGGCTGGAGACGTGAGCGCAGTTTTAGAACACAAATAGTGATGGGGGTCCTGGTCGTCATCGGCGTCCTGTTCCTCGGCGCATCAACAGCCTGGATGGCAATCATCGCTCTGGCGATTGCCCTGGTTCTGGCGGCGGAATTGTTCAATTCCGCGCTGGAAACGTTGGTCGATCACGTGCATCCAGAAATCCACGCGGAAATCCGTGTCGTGAAGGACATGGCCGCCGGCGGCGTGCTGCTTGTCAGCATTGGTGCGGCGGTTGTCGGCGTGTTATTCTTCTTTGCGCAACGCTAGATTACGAACCGGAGCGAAAACTTTCGGCTACGGAATGGGAATTGCGACCACATGTGGCGGCTGCCGAGTTCGGTCCTTAAGTCGATATTGGTCGCGATCCGGAATGACCCGGAAGTTCGGCGAAATCTAGCGTCTCATCCACGCTTTTGGGGCTGGTTGCGAAAGCGCTTCAGCACGAACGAACCGTTTGGCCTGCGGCTGACAATCGGCGTCGCGCTCTCTGTTATCTTTCTCTGGTTGTTCCTCTCTGTCGTGGAGGACCTGATCTCCAATGATCCCCTCGTTGTCGCGGATTTGCGGCTCGTGTCCTTGGTTCAGATGTTTCGGAACCCGCATCTGAATACAGTCATGTTATTCCTGACCTATCTGGGGAACTGGCAGATTGTTGCCGCCGGGGCATGCCTGTTTGGTCTCTATTTGGCGCTGACACGGCAGTGGCGCGGGTTTCTGGCTCTCTTCATTTCCATTCTTGGTGGAGAATTCCTCGTCTGGTTAGGCAAGACGGGATTTGCCCGGCCACGGCCAGATCTCGTCAACGCGCTGATACCAGCCCAGGGCCTGAGTTTTCCAAGTGGTCACGCCTTCGTCGCGATTTCCTTTTACGGCCTCGTCGCGTGGTTCGTGATCGAGCGAACGAAGACCAACGTGGCCAAGGCGATCATCGTCGTCCTCGCCACGGTCCTCGTGTTGGCGATCGGCCTTTCGCGGATTTATCTGGGTGTCCATTGGCCATCCGATGTGCTGGCCAGCTTCGCTCTCGGTGCAGCCTGGCTGGCGGTCATCATCACTTCGTTCAGTGTTTCACAAGCATCCAAACCCGAGGTTCCTCTACACAGCCCCACCTGGGCTGGGCGACTTGCTAGCCTTTTCATCATCGTCTGGATCGGTGTTGTCGTGGTCTTCAGCTATTTGCACCCGCTCGTCGTACGACACGCATCAGTAGCGACAGCCGTGGACTTGACGACAAGCGACTTCCCGTCGGGATTGTTTGCTGCTGCGCCGCGGTTCAGCGAGGATATCGTTGGCCGGCCAATGGAGCCGATCAACGTCATACTGGTGGGCAGTGAGGCCGATCTAACGAAGGCCTTCCTGGACGCCGGGTGGGAGCCGACGGATCGCATCTCGTTTGGAAGCAGTTGGCGTTTGCTAATTGCGGAGCTTCGCAATGAACCCCCTCCTCGTGCACCTGGGCTGCCGACGTTCTGGCAAGGCCAACCCAATCGGCGAGGCTTCCAGCATGTGGACCCGATGGGATCGGCCCGCGAGCGTCATCACCTTCATGTGTGGGATACCGCCTTTCGCGTCGCCGGCAATGCGGTTTGGGTTGGTACGGTGCACTTCGACCGAGAAGCTCAAACAGCCGGAGGAACAGGGCTGCTGATCCACCAAATCGATCCAGCGGTGGATCGCGAGCGAGAGTCGCTCAAGTCCGATCTGTCGCGAACAAAATGCGCCAAGCGGATCGACGAAGCAGTCGTGACGGAGCCGATGTTGGGGCAAAACGCTGTCGGCAGTCCGTTTTTTACTGACGGAAAGGCATTCGTTGTTTTCCTGAAATGTCACGGTGCCTATGTCGCGCTGCAGTTAATGATGAGAATGCCGAGTCTGTGATTTCAATGAGTTAGCTTTGCACTTAATTTGAGAACGTGCAGTTTATTTGAGAATTCGGTGCTGACCACTGCAGTTAATTTGAGAAACGATCCTCACAATGTCGGCTCTTGCTCGTTGCTGATAGGTGTGAGCGTCCAGGCGTCACTGTCTTCAAAATGCTCCAGTAATTTCCGGTAGATAGCCTAATGGCTCCCGCAGCGCCTGAAGTCTCAATGTTGCAGTGAATTTCAGAATCCAAGCGACGTCATTCTCAAATTAAGTGCAGCAGTCAAGCATGAACGGCCGCATTCTTACGATTTAGTGCAGTGCGACAGACGGATGAACTGACAGGCGGCTACCGGCTACGGCAAACGCGCCCTGATCGAAACCGCCATGGGGCGCTACAAGGCGCTGATCGGACCGCGTCTGCGTGCACGGTGTTTTACGGCTCAACAGACTGAAGTTGCCATCGGCTGCGCCGTTCTCAACCGCATGCTGGCAACCGGACGCCCGGATTCCGCCGCAAAAACAGACAGCCATAACAGACGGCATCAAAGATCGAATTGCACCTGCTCCCATATCCGCGCACCAACGCCGAGTTTTGGGACACTTGTGGAGACATGGCTGCGGGTTATATTTTTTGGGACAAGGGTGTCCCAGGGGTTGTGTTGCAAACTTCGCTGAGGGTGGGCGGTTTACATCAATGATCTTGAGATTACGCGGCGAGGATTTTCAAACTGCTCGGCCAATGACGGATCTGGATTGAAGGCAAATCTCGCCTGTCGCTTTCGCATCATATGAATCATTTCGATGCCGGATAAAGTGATACTGGCCGATGTCATGGATTTGAGGCCAAGCATTGGCCGAACACGCCTTTTGATAGCGCGATGATCCTGCTCGATCCGATTGTTCAGATATTGACTTTTGCGAATAACGATCGATTTTGTCGGATGCTTCGCCTTGGTCTGCAGGCGATATGTGGTGTCGCATGAAACGATAGCTTCCTGATTCGTTTGGCTACCGTCGATGACAACACGTTCCGGCTGTCCGTGTCGTTGCAATGCCTGCTTGAAGAAGCGTTTCGCTGCCCGGAGATCTCTGTGTTCGCTAAACCTGAATTCAACCGTATCGCCGAGACTGTCGATGGCACGGTAAAGATACATCCATTGTCCCCGAAACTTTGCTCTGGATACCTTACGCTTGCGCAAGCTGTAGCGTTTCATCAGCCACGGTGAAAAATGGATAACCCATCGATGAATGGTAGAATGATCCACACTGATGCCGCGCTCGGCCATCATCTCTTTCTAGTTGCGCAGGCTCAGTCCATAAGCCAGATACCAGCGCACACAAAGCAGGTTCACAGATCGATCGAATTGACGGCCTTTGAACATCTGAACGTCTGCGTTTTCGTCAGATATTCAATGCCACACAAACGGTAATCGAAAAGTTGCAACAGAACCGATCATCCGCACGACGATCCCGCACGATCGGTGGCAACCACTCCCAAAAACTGCTTCAGTTCCGGTGTCTTCGGATCGGCAAAGACCTCCTCTGGTCTTCCAATCTCGTGCACACGGCCCTGATGCATGAAGACGACCCGGCTGCAGACGTCGCGGGCGAATTTCATTTCATGCGTCACCATCAGCAGGGTCATGCCCTCCGCGGCGAGTTCACGCACCACACCCAGAACCTCAGCCACGAGTTCCGGATCGAGCGCCGAGGTGATTTCATCGCAGAGCAAGGCGATAGGCTGCATCGCAAGCGCACGTGCGATGGCGACGCGCTGTTGCTGTCCGCCGGACAGTTCGTCAGGAAAGGCGTCGTATTTGTGGCCAAGCCCCACTCGGTCGAGCATCTTGCGTGCCATGGCTTCGGCTTCGGCCTTCGGCGGGGGTTGTCACATTAACTTTGGTTCAGCGAGTTTGGCATAAAAGGATGGGCATGAACCAGCCTGCCGTCTGCTATAAGCGCCATCGTTTTCCACCCCAGATCATCGCTCATGCAGTGTGGCTGTATTACCGGTTCCCGTTAAGCTTGCGCCTGGTCGAGGAAATGCTTTTGGAGCGTGGCATATCGGTATCCTATGAAACCATCCGCCGCTGGGGGAACAAGTTCGGACCGGACTATGCCCGTCGGCTGCGCCGCAAGCGGGGGTCGCGGAACGATGTCTGGCATCTTGATGAAATGGTGATCTCCATTTCGGGCAGGAAGCACTATCTGTGGCGCGCCGTTGACCAAGACGGCTATGTCCTTGACGAGATCATACAGAGCCGCCGCAATACCAAGGCTGCCAGGCGATTGCTGATGCGTCTGTTGAAACAGCAAGGCTTGCCTCCCAAGCGCATCATCACCGATAAGCTGCGATCCTATGGTGCAGCGAAGCGGCAGATCATGCCCCATGTCGAACATCGCTCTCACAAAGGGCTGAACAACCGGGCCGAGAATTCCCACGTGCCGTTACGAAAACGGGAATGGTCCATGCAGGGGTTTCGGTCGCCGGGAGGACTGCAACGCTTCGTTTCAATCTTCGCCACCTTGCGCAATCTGTTCGTTCCGTCCCACCACAACCGCACCGCTTTCGCTATCCATCTACACAGGCTCAAAGCCATGGCAGAGTGGAAAGCTGTAACTGGAGCGATCGCCTGAAATCAGAGCTGCGGGTATTGTTGCCCACAATTTAGATTACCGTGACATCGCCCCCGCTTCGTATTCCCGCCAGTTCGTCACCCTGAATTTCGTCTTCGGTATGTGGTGACGACGATCTGCGTTGTGTTTGTACGGCATGGCTCGGATCAGGCTGATTGCGATCCAGACTGACTATATCCAAACCGTTGACAAAATATCCACGCACCAACGCTGCGCCGGATGCATCAATGTCCGGCACAGCTTACCAAAGATGTGCTTGCGCAGGCCAACCTGCCGGTGATGAAAGTCAGAGACGCATATTGTTCCGATTCATATCGGCGATCCCGAACTGTGCAAGCAGGCCAGCGACCGTCTTCTCGAGCTTCATGGCATCTACATTCAGCCGATCAATTATCCGACCGTACCACGCGGCACGGAACGTCCGCGCATCACGCCTATGCCATTCCATTTCCAATGAACTCGTGGTCGAGCTGAAAGACGCATTGGTCGAAGTCTGGACGGCGCTCGGCATTCCATTTTCCCAAGACAGCGCGCCAATCGAGACAAGCGAACGGGTTGTAACGCTTGGCGTATAGGAGGCCGATGGATTGCGGACATCCGTTTGCTTTGGATATCTTGAGAACGCTTACGCATCAGAATTTTAGGATATAGACCTTTAGATCACCACGCTTTCCATGCGCGATAGTGGTAGAATGCACTCCAAAAAATGGAGGGCATAAACATGGCATTTCCTGACAAACATGAGCACCCCAGGGATTGGGAAGATATCGGATACGACACACTTCTCATATTGAGTATCGTGGCGCCAATAGCGGTATTGGTACTCTTCATCCTGCTGTGGATTTAGACGCTGGAAACCGCCACTCGCGGCAGGCGGGATTATTGCTGAGGTTCTGATTTGAAGCGCTTAATCCATTTGGCGGCTTCGGCTTGGGCCTGTTCACGTGTTCTAAACGGCCCGATCAGTTCGTGCTTCGCACCGTTGTCATAGACCCGAACGTAGTAAAGGCCATTAGCCTTGACCAAACCGACAGACGATGGTGCGGGTGGTTCCCTATTCAATATGGTGCCTTCGCTTGCCGCCTTGTTGGCAACGGCCTCTAGCTCGGCCGTGACAAGGTCTGCCGGAACCTCCGGCTTTCCGGCGGGAACCTCTGGATCGATGTCTGATAGCTCATAGGCGGTCAAATCGACATCGCCCCAGATCGAGCCCGCAGCTGATTTCTGGCTTCGGCGACTGTGCTTGATCTCGACTGCAAACGGCCTCTTCTGTGGTTTCATCACGTTCCTGTTGTTCACTATCGTTGTGGGGGGCGGTAAGTTGTGATCGAAACGGGTGGTGGGCTGCTTCAGCAGCCTGGATCGGATTCAGCCCTTTGTTTGTGCGCTTCCAGTATGTTCAGAAGCTCAGCAATTTCCTCGGCATCGTGCTGGTTCATGCCAATGATGGTACGACTGCCCATTTCGGCGACCCGTTCGGTTTGCGCGTCAATGACCGTCCAGGTTTCGTCGGGCCCTTGCTGTGGTTTATAGCGTTGAGTCATGGATATATGATAACGTCTGCCGTCCTTTCTGCCAAGAGGGGGTGCATATTTTATCATTTCATGTTGATGTTTCAGACATCAGTGATAGAGTGAATTATATGATTATTCACCTATCCGCATGGATGCCACTATGATTACAGCAAACCAACTTCGGGCGGCACGTGCGCTTCTCGGCGTCGACCAGAAAACCTTGGCGGAAATGGCAGGCGTTTCTGTGCCTACCATTCAGAGAATGGAAGCAAGCGAAGGTGATGTCCGGGGTATCGTCGACAGCCTGATGAAGGTCGTCAATGCACTCGACCGGGCGGGTATCGAGTTGATCGGCGAGCGTGCACGCAGTGATAGCGGCGGCCGAGGCGTGAGGTTTCGCCATCCGCCGCAAAAACTCAACTAGATGTCAAAAATATCGGTTTCGGCAGTGTCTCGTGATATTTTCCAGCAATCCCATCTCTTCGATCCAGAATCCAACGATGAGCTTGTTTCGATGTGTGTCCTGCCCTGCTACACCTGTTAGCGCTATTCGATGCTGTTTGAACGATGATTCCATATTTGCGCAGGCTTGCAGGAAAGGAACGGTTTGAGAAGGCCGATCGGCATCTGGCGCGATTCCTGACCTTTGTCGCTGGAGCCGTCAACGCCGGCGGCTTTGTGGCGGTCCATCAATACACGTCGCATATGTCCGGTATCGTTTCCTCCATGGCCGACAATCTGACTCTCGGCGAGATTGACCTGGTGTTTGCCGGACTGGCAGCCTTCCTGTCTTTTGTCGCCGGCGCGGCCTGTTCCGCGGTGCTGGTCAACTGGGGCCGCCGCCTGAACCTGCAGGGGGAATATGCCCTGCCGCTTGTGTTTGAGGCGGTACTGCTGCTTTGCTTCGGCTTGCTCGGCAGCAATCTCGGACAGCACGAGTGGTTGTTCGTGCCGGCAACCGTGATGCTGCTTTGCTTTATCATGGGCCTGCAAAACGCCATCATCACCAAACTCTCCGGCGCCAGAATTCGGACCACCCACGTCACCGGGCTGGTGACCGACATGGGTATCGAACTTGGCAAGCTCTTCTATTGGAACGCATCACGCCACGATCCTGACAAACCCTTCGTCAGGGCTGACCGCAGGAAGCTGAAATTGCTGGCTTCACTCGTTGCGTTGTTCTTTATCGGAGGCGTTGCGGGTGCGATCGGCTTCAAACATCTCGGCTTCGCGGCATCCCTGGTACTTGCCGTCATCCTTTTGACGCTGGCGATCGTGCCGGTTCTCGATGATCTAAAGGCCGGATTGAGCCGTGCTTGGCAATAAAGTGTCTGGCGCAGCGTCCTGTGCCACAAATAGGTCCATGTCAGTATATCTCAGAAACTTGGGAGGCGTAGTCGTATTAAATTTGGAACGAGGACAGTTGTATGAAGCGTGATAAACTTGGCTCCAAGGATGATTACCATCCATACCTCACCCCCATATGGATCTACGTCATCATATTCTTGATATTGACACCGGTGGTTTTGTTACTAGGTCGGGTGTTCGGCCGATAGACCTTCCGCATCCACGTATGTTGCCACCCATTAACTCAATGTTCATTTGATGTACGAGTTTGAGTGCAGCGCGATTGGTACAGCGTACGCGCTCAATGAGATTTCAGTGAGAAACGACGTTGCCATGAAATATGATTGGGACGCACCACCTCATCCGGCACCGCGACCAAAGAACATTATCATTGGCTACTCGATCACATTACTCATTGGCGCGATCCTGCTCATTCTGCCAATTATACTCCTGACGTGACCGGCACCATTGTGGCACACTTCGGTGAGGTTCCACGAAAGGGTTCTGATGGAACAAACGCCTCCTTTTAGTGGTGATCAACGCCTCCATTCTGGCGCATCGATGCCGTTGGGAGTGCACCCACCCCGCCATCATCAGAACCGAAAGTATTCGGCATTTAAGAAAAATTCGCACCTGCTCCAAGATGTCGCTCTATTATCCCAGTTCGTAATCCTTCGATGACTTTTGTGTGCAGGTCTGGGTCGCTAACCCGCAGTATCCTGAGCTGCATTGATCGTTCATCCGGAGGCCATTCCTCGGGTTCAAGACCCAATCCGCCGCCGTGAAGTGATGGAGTTTCCAGATATTCTTGAAACCAGAATTTCACCTGTTGGGCGGCTTCCTGTTTTGTCGCTGCATCGCCGTCCACACCCCTATAACGAAAGTCGAGGTGCCCCAGCAGAAACGACCATCCCCAGCGACCTTCATTCGGGCCCTTCGCAATCACCTTGATTCGACCTATGATTACGCCGTCGGCCATCACAACGAAGTCATGCCGTAGTGTTTCCCCACCAATAACGGTTTGAGCAAAGGTTAGCAGGTAGGTCTTTCGGGACAAGTTAGTCATAGTGCAATTATGCGGACTCCCTCGGGATTGACAAAGGGGAAATGTCCGGGGCATCCGCAAAGGCGTGCCATATGCAGCCACATCGGGGTATCTCTCCCGCGCATCTTTCCCTGCAGAACATTCAATTAACGCGTCAGGCTTCCAAAGCTTCAGCAGCCGCGATGGCCGACATGTTCACAATACCTCGACTGGTTACTGTTGGAGCAAGGATGTGCGCCGGGCGTTTGGTTCCCATCAGAATGGGGCCTACCGCCAGGGCATTGTTCAGTTCCGTGAGCAATGTCATGGAGACGTTCGCAGCTTCCAGCGACGGAAAGATCAACAGGTTTGCCTCGCCCTGAAAGGCCGTTTGAGACAAATAACGCTCACGCAACGCACCGTTGATGGCAAGGTCTCCCTGCATTTCCCCTTCAACGAGCAGATCGGGCGCGGCTTTCTTCAGCTGAGAATAGACCGCGCGCATCTTTTCCGAAGACGCCCCGTCCCGCGAGCCAAAATTCGAATAGCTCAGCAATGCCGCCTTGGCATCGATGTTGAAACGTTTGAGATGATCGCGAGCCTGCAATGCGATCTGGACGATCTCTTCGGCACTGGGGTCGATGTTCATGTAGGTATCGGCAAGGAAGAACACGCCCTTGGACATGATCAACATCGACAGTGCCGACAGCTGTGCAGAATCATCGGCCAGTCCGATGATCGAGCGAATATCACGTGCATGTTTGATGAAGCTTCCCTGCAATCCGCATATCAGAGCGTCGGCCTCGCCGCGATTGACAGCCAAGGCACCGATCACGGTGGTATTGGTGCGCACAAGTGTGCGGGCTGTGTCGAGTGTTACCCCCTTGCGTCCGACAAGGTTGTGAAAAAGACTGACATAGTCGCGGTAGCGCGGATCGTCTTCCGGGTTGATGATGTCGAAATCGCGATCGGGTTTAATTGTCAGGCCGAAACGCTCTATCCGTTGTTCGATGACCGAGGGGCGGCCGATGAGAATGGGCCACCCGATGGCTTCTTCCAGTATCACCTGGGTGGCGCGCAACACACGCTCGTCCTCACCATCGGCAAACGCAATGCGTTTACCTTGCCCTTGGGCGCGTTCGATCATTGGTTTCATGACCAATCCCGACCGGAAGACGAAACGCTTCAGGCTGTCCTGATAGGCGCGCATGTCCTGGATGGGACGGCGCGATACCCCGCTCTCCATCGCGGCTTGCGCCACCGCTGGAGCAATGCGCAAAATCAAACGCTGATCAAACGGCGATGGAATGAGATAGCCACTGCCGAAAGTAGCCGGCGCCTCGCTTCCCATGGATTCCAGAACGGGCTCGTGCGCCAATTGCGCGATAGCGGAAGCGGCTGCCCGCTTCATCTCATCGTTGATTGTGGTTGCGCCCGCATCCAGCGCGCCGCGGAAGATAAACGGAAAACACAGCACATTGTTGACCTGATTGGGATAGTCGGATCTCCCGGTACAGATCATCGCATCGGGCCGTTCGGCGATTGCCAGTTCCGGCATGATTTCCGGAATCGGGTTCGAGAGCGCCAGGATCAAGGGATCGCGCGCCATCTCGCGGATCATTTCCGGTTTCAAGGCGCCCGCTGCGGATAGACCAACGTAGATGTCGGCCCCTGCCATGATTTCAGCCAGTTCGGTTGCATCCGTGTCCTGCGCAAACGCGCCGCGCCAGCGATCCACGGAATTCACGCGCTTCTTGGTCACGAGGCCCTGACGGTCGGCCAAGTAAATGTTCTCCCGCCGTGCCCCAACAGTCACCAGCATGTTCATGCACGCAATTGCTGCCGCACCCGCACCCGATGTGCAAATCTTCACGTCGGCGATGTTTTTTCCAACGAGCTTCATGGCATTGAGAACGGCCGCAGCAACAATGATCGCCGTACCGTGCTGATCATCGTGGAACACGGGGATATTCATCCGCGCCCTCAGATTCTCTTCGATATCGAAGCAATCCGGGGCCTTGATATCTTCAAGATTGATGCCGCCGAAACTTGGTTCCAGCGGCGCAACGATCTCGATAAACTTCTTGGGGTCGGTTTCGTTCACCTCGATATCGATGCTGTCGATCCCGGCGAATTTCTTAAAAAGAACGGCCTTGCCTTCCATGACTGGCTTGCTGGCCAGCGCGCCGATATTGCCCAGCCCCAACACGGCCGTGCCATTGGAAATGACGGCCACAAGATTGCCCTTGGACGTGTAGGCGTAGGCCTTGTCCGGATCAGCAGCGATCTCCTCGCAGGGGGCGGCAACCCCCGGCGAATAGGCCAGCGCGAGATCGCGCGCATTGGCCAGCGGCTTGCTCGGCGTGATCTCAATCTTGCCCGGCTTGGGGAACTGGTGGAAATCCAGTGCTGCGCTGCGAAAACTTGCTTTCGGGTCTTGTGACAAGGCGATTCTCCTTCGTAGTACGGTTCGGGCTTCGCTGAATCCGATAAGCTACACCCTTCATCAGAGCAGCATCCCAAGACGATACCGGAATACTCAGACATGTGCATCAGGTCGTCGAACAGCCGCCCTGGCCGCCGACCCTCCGGCGAATTGCTCGATCCACCGATATTGCAATTTTACGCGTCTCCTGTCGCGATAGTTCTCATTTTTGACGCAGGCTGGGACTGATCTGTGCGCTGTATCAAAATCCAGGTTTTCGCAACGAACAGTCGAGGAAATGGTGAGGAACAAGCTCACCGACAGGCTTGCTCGCCTCCGCTCACGGTGCTGGAGAAAGTGTCTTACAGAACGGGCACAGTAAAGTTAACGGACATACGAAGTTTACGCAATGTACTAAGAGCATTACCTACTGCCTTTTGAAGACTTCGTTCAACGGAAAGTATTACCATCGCGCCGTAGAAGGGGTTGAATTGGCAACTTCCTGCGCGCACAATAATTAGCGTTAAAATACAGGATCAGGGATTCGGACGACCGTCACCAAAATCAGGAGAGAATACTCATGACCGTCAAATTGATTCTTGAACGAAAGGGCTACGACGTATTCAGCGCGAGGCCTCAAACGACTCCGGGCGATGCGATCGGGATTTTGGCGAAGCACAAGATCGGTGCGATTGTTGTGTGCGATGGGAACCGCGCCATCAAGGGCATTTTATCCGAGCGCGATGTTGTAAGGCAGCTTGCTACTGATGGAGCTGACGGGCACCGTAAACTTAACCTGATATATTTCGCGTTTGGGCGCTTTTGTGACTTTGTAGCTGATCTCATGCCGCTTGTAGGCATGCGATTTCGCGCCACGCATCCATGGCAGCGTTGCGACAAGCGCGATGGTCGGATGAAGTTAACTTGTTGCGTGGAAAGTGGTGGAGATTGGCGATGGGATCATGAATGGAAACGAAGCGTTGAAGCTGCCGAGTTGATTTGAATCGCTTCATGATCTTTTCTCGTCGTCGAATTGGCTGGTGCGAATTCTCCGCCCGGTTGTTGAGCCCCTTATGCTGGCGGTGATCGCAAACGGTCAGACCAATCTGCCTGTTGCCAGCCGCATAGGATCTGAGTTTGTCCGTCACCATGACACGCGGCACACAACCTTGTTTCTTAAGCAGCTTGCGGATCAAGCGTTTGGCGGCCTTGGTATTCCTGTGGCTTTGTACAAGACGTCCAATACAAAACCATCCTGATCGACGGCGCGCCAGAGCCAGTGTTTCCTGCCCCTGATCGAAACGACAGCTTCATCAAGGTGCCACTTGTCGCCAAGGCGTGGCGTACGTCTGCGGATCTTATTGGCGTAGCCCCGCCCGAACTTTTCCGCCCATGTGCGGATCGTCTGGTGTGTGACGATTATGCCCTTGTAGGCAAGCATGTCTTCGACCATACGAAGACTGAGCGGGAAGCGGAAGTACAGCCACACCGCCTCGGCGATAACCTCAGCTGGAAAACGGTGACGGCGATAGAGTAGATCACCAACCTCGGTCATCACTCAAATTCACAAAGAAACATCGCCAACTGGTTAAGTTTACAATGCCGGCAGATTGGTCTGACCGTTTGCGATCACCGCCAGCATAAGGGGCTCAACAACCGGGCGGAGAATTCGCACCAGCCAATTCGACGACGAGAAAAGATCATGAAGCGATTCAAATCAACTCGGCAGCTTCAACGCTTCGTTTCCATTCATGATCCCATCGCCAATCTCCACCACTTTCCACGCAACAAGTTAACTTCATCCGACCATCGCGCTTGTCGCAACGCTGCCATGGATGCGTGGCGCGAAATCGCATGCCTACAAGCGGCATGAGATCAGCTACAAAGTCACAAAAGCGCCCAAACGCGAAATATATCAGGTTAAGTTTACGGTGCCCCCTGAGCACATGGAGAAAGCTCCGGCTGGGCTGTTCGAGCATTACTGTATGCACCCCTGGCTGCGAGTCGTGGGGATCATTCGGATTTGAAAAGCGGTATGGCCAGGAATGGTATTGCAGCGAACACAAGCTGGACGGCGAGAGCTAGAGGTGTTTCTGTTCGATATATATGTCGGCTTCCCGCGCGGCCTCGATAAAGGCCTCTCTCGCCTTCGTACAGGTAATCCGGCCTTCCAGTGCGTCACGACACGCCTGGCGGGCCTCCCTCAGCTTTTCGCCCTTTTCAATCGGCCAGTACATGAAGAGCCATTCTGCCGCTTCCTCCACCGAGCATATGCTTCGCGCCTTCCCGGGTTGATCGGTCAAAATGGTCACATAAGGAAATGGCAAATCGCGCATGGCCAGAAACGTTGATAAAACTGGACCGTTCCTAGCTACTTCTGCTTATGTTGTTCGGGGGTTGTCACATTAACTCAGTAAAGAGGTATTTTCATCGCGCCGCGCCGATTCTTGACGCGCTAACCCATTGATTTTCAGTGCCCAAGACTTTCCGCTTGACGAGTAGATTGCAGTATTTCGCGTTAATGTGACAACCCCCCTTTCCGTTAGTTACGGGCCGTCGAAAGTGGCAGAACATGCTGTAAGCCTCGTCCTCACAGCACGCCCGAGATCCCTCCGGGCGTGCTGCAGGCGTTCAATCAACACCTTCAGTCAACGCGTTCCTCCAACAGGTCTCGGATACAGGCATCAATCTGGTCCCGATCCGACTCTGTCATGCAGAACATCGCGAAATGGGCCCAGAGGCTGTCGACAACCCTGAACTTGCCGTTGGGAATAAGCTTTTGCTCCGCCTCGCAATCAGCTGGCGGAAAGAACATGTCGCCCGAGAACGGAACCACGTAGGTCTTCGCCTTGATCCGGCCAAGTGCCGCCGCAAGGTCGCCTCCGGTGTGACGGCTGACGTCGCCATGTCGCCACTTCCAACCCATCCAGATCAGATTGTTGGGGTCCATCGGTGCGAAATAAGCTTCCCAGAAGCGGTGAAGGAAATCCTCGAGAGAGGTGAAGCCGACGCCACGCCACGCTTCCTTGTTGTAGAAACCAGCACCGGGCAGATGATCCCCAGCCGCGCCGTAGGGGGCTTCAGTCTGCCCCTGTAGGCCGTTCTCTGCTACGTTCCCCCACGAGGGGGATACAGGAGGAGATCATGGCAGATAAATCGGTTTACGATCCAGTGCCGCCGTTCATAGCCGACGAGAACGTTGAGACGATGGTTTACGTTCACAAGATTGCAAGGAACGATGAGACGCTCACGATCGATGTCTACACCCGCAATGAGCGCCACGCACGACAGGCCCTAGAGGACCTAGGTAAGCTTATCAATGACATGCTGATAGGATGGGACAGCCTCAAATACCGCAACCTCCCGATCGTGACGGACGACAAGGGACCGCCACTCTTCGACCATTACCGTGGCGAGTGGGGCTTGAACATCCATTGGCCGGAAGCCCCAAAATAGCCCTATGAGCCTAGCTGATCGCGGCCAGAAAAGGGAGGAGAGATAGGCACACGCGCCACCGTCTTGCCTCATCTCCACCCAATGAGCCGACCACAAAAGCGAGTATTTTTTTGGTGAGGGTGCCTTTGCGGCCAGTGTGACGAAGAGATTACACCCGTTCCGGGGTGCCGTATGTGTGGCCATCTGGCCATCCACCGAAAGGCGTATTCCCTCAGCCGCTCCGTGGTGGGTTGTCGTGTCGGGTTGTGAAGTCTGCTATTTTCGGACGCGGCGGGACAGGAGGAACTCCAGATGGGTTGGCGCGAGGATTTGATAGAATTGTACAAGAAGGCAGTTGAACGGGCTTTGTCGCAAACACTTCCGTAAGGGAGCGCAATCTAAGTATCTCCGATGAAACTTCGGAGAGATCAGATGTTCAAAGGCCGCCATTTCGACCGATCAATCATTCTGCTGTGCGTGCGCTGGTACCTCGCCTACGGCTTGAGTCTGCGCGATCTGGAAGAAATGATGCAAGAGCGCAATATCCATGTCGATCATTCGACCGTGCATCGATGGGTTTTGCGCTTTTCTCCACTACTGCTTGAACAGTTCAACAGGCGCAAACGCGCTGTGACCGGCAAATGGCATGTGGATGAGACATACGTCAAAGTTCGAGGCAAATGGATGATCGATCGCGCCATCGACAGCGTTGGTGACACAGTCGAGTTTTTCTTCAATGAGCACCGAGATCTTGCCGCTGCAAAGCGCTTCTTCAGGAAAGCACTCCTGCGCCATGGCCGCCCTGATCGTGTTGTCATTGATGGCAGCCAGACAAACCGCGAAGCGATCATCTTCTGCGATATGACCGATCGGCTGAAGGGCGGATATGGCAGGAATGAACAAAAGCCAATCACAATCAGGACGAGTAAATACCTCAACAACCGCATTGAGCAGGATCATAGAAGGATCAAACGCCGCATCCGACCGATGCTTGGATTTAAGTCGCTAAAGACGGCAGAGATTATCCTGTCCGGAGTCGAACTGATCCACATGATGCGCAAACGACAGGCAAGATTTGCCTTTAATCCAAATCCGTCTCTGGCCGAACAATTCGACATGCTGGCAGCGTGACTGCTGGCTGCCAAACAAAATCTATCGCGTCTATCATCAAAATTTGCGACACAACCGATATTACCACCGCTGATGCTGACGTTGCTGGCATCCTGCGTTGCCATGGTGCCAAGGCCGAAGTTGGTACGAGCTCCTGCAGCGTCGGAAGCGCCTGAACCGCCTTGAGCGACAGCCAGCTTCGTGCCGAGGGTGAGGGAGCCGGGAATATTGACGACGCCACCGGGAGCGATGGAAAGCCGGACTGTAGCCGTGTCGGTCTCAGTAATAACGAACGAGGCTGCGGTGCCAAGGATATACCAGTTCTTGTTCGACTGATCGGTTTCGACAAGCTGGATACCCGGCTGTGCATTGGTGATCGTCGGATTGCCCGTCATGGCAGGCGTGGCCTTGAGGACATAGTCTGCCAATGTGGTAGACGTTGCATAGGTGGCGTCGGCAAAGCCTTTGGTGACAACGTCACCGCTTGCTGCCGGTGCACCCGTGTTCTGGACCTTGTACCCGCCCATATCGAGGGCTGCCTGCATGCCACCCTTGCCGGAGCGGGACAGGGAGTCAGTCAGCTGCGCGGCGACATCCGTGAAATCAGCATTTACCTCCGTCGCCTTCGCAGGCGTATTCGGAACAAACGTGATCGGAATGCTGGAATTGCCTGTCGGGCTTCTTGGCATGGGTATGCTCCATAGAAAAAGCCGCCCAATGGACGGCTATCGACTCTTTGATTTTTGGGAGGCATCATGTCAGCTGTGGGAGGCCACCATGACTGGACATATATCGATTTGCGAAGCTATCCGGCAACGCAAGCTGATTAGGTTCACATACGACGATCACGTGAGGACTGTTGAGCCGCATCTTGCCGGTTACGACAGCAATAGGGATTTAACCTTGAGTGCCTGGCAATTGTCAGGAGGAAACGGCGAAGGCTGGCGCGCGTTTCATATTTCCAAGATAACCGCGCTGACCATAACTGGGCATAGTTTCGAAGGGACGAGACAAGGCTATAACCCACGTGATCCGCGCATTCCTCAGGTGATTTGCCATCTATGAGGCTTTGGTGCGTAAATAATTTCTGAACGGTTCGGCGATAGGCAAACAGGATCGCAATCAGCTTGATCCGAGTGCCATGCCGTACAAACACAACGCCGATCGTCGTCATCACATCGCAAAGATGAAATTCAGGGTGACGAATTGGCCGCAGTACGAGGCAGGCCTGCGTCGGCGTGGCAGCCTGACACTCTGGATGACGCCGGAAGCATTGGCCGGATGGCGTGCACCACGGCGAAAGACGCGAGGTGGTCAACCCCGCTATTCCGATCTTGCCATCGAAACGGCCCTGACCCTGGGCTGTGTGTTCGGAATGCGGCTGCGCCAGACCGAAGGGCTCATGAATTCGGTGTTCGATCTTATGGGACTTGATATACCCGTCCCCGATCATACGACGCTGAGCCGTCGGGCACAGCAGTGGAAGCCACCCGCCCGACGAAACCCGCTCCTGGCGGACGGCCCGCTGCACGTGCTGGTCGACAGCACGGGATTGAAAGTGTACGGCGCCGGGCAGTGGCTTGAGGAGAAACATGGCGTCAGATCGCGCCGCCACTGGCGCAAGCTCCATCTGGCAGTGGATGCCAATAGTGGCGAGATCATTGCCCAAAGGCTGACCGATCAGGGCACGGATGATCCTTCCCAGGTGGAACCGTTGCTCAGCCAGATCGACGGCGAGATTGGCCAGTTCACAGCCGACGGAGCCTATGATGGCAAGCCAACCTATCGGTCTGTCCTGCAGCACAGCGCCACCGCGAGCGTCGTCATTTCCACCGCGTTCGACGGCGGTGGAAAGCGGTTCCGCCGGGCCAGGTGCCACGTGTCATGATCACCGACAAGCTTCGATCGTACGATGCTGCGAAGCGGCAGGTCATGCCGAGTGTGGAACATCGCTCACACAAGGGCTTGAACAACCGGGCGGAGAATTCACATCAACCGATCCGACGACGCGAGCGGATCATGAAACGTTTCAAGTCGACGCGACAGCTACAGCGTTTCACTTCTATCCATGATCCGATCGCCAATTTGTTTCACTTTCCCCGCCACGAGCTTTCATCTTTCGACCATCGCGATCTGCGCAGCGCAGCCATGGCTGCATGGAACGAAATCACACATGCGACGGTTGCCTAAGGTCGGGCCAAAATCACTTCCCTGCATCGTCGCGGCTGTCGCAGCGTTAAGTTTACAGTGCCGGCAGCGGTATTCTGGGTATGATTTAGCTATCTTTTTTCCATCGCTTTTCTGCCGCCTTCCGCGCGATCTCCGCGAGCCGCTCAGGCGTCATATTTTCGGCGCGCTTCTTCCCGCCCTTCGCGCCGAGAGCCTTGGCGGCAGGGTCTTTGCCATCGTCAATCACGTTGTCGGCTTCTTGGCTGGCAGCAATACGCATGACCTTCACGGCATTGCCGATCACGTCGGCGGGGCGCTTCTGGCCTTTAGGTCCAGTGGGCAATTCTCCGGAAACGTGTATACGACCGTCTGCGTAGAGACATCAAAGACGCGGGCCGATGTCGCGCCCAATGTTGTGTTCTTAATTCCCAACTGCTCTTTGGCGAACCTCTTGGCCGATTCCAAATTGCCGGGCCACGGCGTCGAACCGACTTCGGTATCATCCTTCATGAACTGCACGTGGTATGACATTCTTCCTCCAATTGCTTTCCGCTAAGCATATAGGAATTCGGGCCGATTGGGCCAAGTTCCATAATTCACGCGACGGGTACGCCGGTGATCGGATCAATGGGATGGTGATCAGTGTGCTTATCGTCCTCGTAACAACCGTCGATATAGGTGCGGAGACCGTGACCTGTTCTTGTCTGTGTCACGCAGCCGATCTGTTCGCTTGTTCGATCATGCGGATCACCTCACGGATGGCGCGCGGTACGATGTTGAGCTCGCTCAAACCAGGCAGGTCAGCTGCTGCCACGTTGTCATGGCGCATGAGATCGATCTGGTTGCGTGTGAGGGGAGCGCCGGGAAAGAATTCCGCCACGCGCGCCAAGACGTTCCACACGGCAAACGGCATCGGTGTCAGCCTGATACGGATATCGAGTTGCGAGGCAATCTCCCGAAGCAGTTCCTCATAGGTGTAGACGTGCGGGCCGCCGAATTCGAAGATGGAGGAACCTCCGGGGTCATTGCGATCGATCAGACAGCTTATGGCTTCCGCGACGTCTCCCACATAGACCGGTTGAAGCCGTGTTCCGCCATTACCAAACAGCGGATAGACAGGCAGGACGCGTATCAGCCTGACAAGGACAGTAAGGAAGGTGTCGTCCGGGCCTGTCATGACGGACGGACGGATGATGACGCTTGGAAATGTGCTCGCCACGGCGTGTTCCCCTCGCCCGCGTGCACGGATGTAACTCGATTCCGATCGGGGATCGGAGCCGATCCCCGATATCTGAATGAACTGCTCAACCCTGCAATTGCGCGACGCTGCGGCGAGATCCGCCGCTGCCTTCACATGCACCCGCTCAAACGTTCGATTTCCATGTTCGACATAGAGGCTGACGGCATTCACGACCGCGTGCGAACCGGCGACGGCCAAGGTCACCGCGGCGGGATCCAGGATGTCTGCCCGGACGGCTTCCGGAGCCCTCGCATCCGACGAGAACAGCGCGGCCACCCGTTCCGGATGTCGGGATACAGCGCGGACGGTGAAGTCTTTTTCCAGGAGCCGTCTGACGATCCTGCGCCCCAAAAAGCCGGTACCGCCAAAGACGGTGACAATTCGTTCAGGGCTCGGACTACCGCGATTCATCTGTCTGATCCTCCGATCGGCGACACGTGCCGTTAGGGATGATCAGGGACCGGTGGCTGCTCGGGCACCGAGTCGGGCGGGATCACCGGTGTGGTGCCGACACGTGGGGTCGGTGCAACCATCTCTGAGTCGCCCGGCGGCGGCGGTTTTAACACGCCCTTGCATCGTTCGAGAACCGCCGTATCATGCTCGGCTGCGTCCTTGCCTTGATCAATTCCGCCCTGCCCTTCCGGTTCGGCTCGGCACTCCTCGGGTGCGGGCCCTTCGTCATCGGTCTGTGGAGAATGCGGATCTTGGGCGATCGCCGACACCCCGGCCGCATAGAGAAAGCAAGCTGCAAGGAGAAATCTCATGAAACTACACTCGGATTTCAGCGTTTATTCAAAACAGAAACTCGTTGATAAACGTTCCTTTGAAAATGCCGATAATAGCTAATTTTTGCCGACTTTGATTGGTTCCCCTAATTCTACAATCGCAGTACCAGCGGCAATAGCCCTTGGTTTGATTGAACATATTAAGTCGCGTGCGTAGCCTGAGGCGCTATTCGAGCAATAAAGTTCGGCCGGTCAGAAGCATTACCACTATAACTGGCCGCTATCGCCATTTAATAACATTTCGACAGTATCTATCGTACTCGACTGCCTCGACAGGCGAATAGCCGTGCCTCATATAGTGACGAAAATACTGGCTGGCACGCCAGGCCTGCGGCACATTCCGATCATACCGAAGAAGGCGGAACACGCCCAGTCTGAAAAGTATCCATTTCATCTTGCATCCTTTCCTTGCGTAGGAACCCGTTGGCGCAGGCGATTGTGTCGAACTTGGTCGGGTTCGTATTGCAAAGATCGGCCGCCACGATATTGATAGTAATGCGCAAGTCTGGATTTTGGCGCAGAAACCTTCCGGCCTCTGAGGTCACCTTTCGCAACGGGGTTGTCACATTAACGCGAAATACTGCAATCTACTCGTCAAGCGGAAAGTCTTGGGCACCGAAAATCAAAGGGTTCGCGCGTCAAGAAATCGGCGCGGCGCGATGAAAATACCTCTTTACTGAGTTAATGTGACAACCCCGGAAACCGAGATGGCAGCATGGCGCGAGCTTGCCAAATCTACCGACGACTTCGCCGAGGTGGCTTTAACCGGACGCGTTTCGTGCCGGCAATCTCGCCGGCACGCAGCGTCTATGGCGTTAGAGGTCACATTTGTAAGCTACACCGTCCGCCCTCTGATTGTTCCAACTTGCCATGAGCCTATTCCCGGTCGGCGCGTCAGGTCGATCGGTCACGTTGGCATAGGCCGGCGCGATAGGGTCGGGGTTGGTCAGAACATCGGGAAGGATCAGTGCGGCCATGACAAGTCCAAATATAGCCGCGGCGGCGACATACTTCCCGCCTAGATCGTCGGCGGCATTGGCGCATTCACGAATATAGTCGGGTTCGGCATCTATTTTGCGGGTCATCTGGAATATCCTCGTTCCCAAGATAGGAAGCGGCATCATGCTGACTGATTGCCTCGAAAATGCGCCGCGAATGTAACGTCTGAAACAAATTCGCGTGAGCCAGGCGGTTACTCCAATCGTCTCCGGAAGAGCCAGGCAGCGATAATCAATGTGCCTGCGGTTATCAGGACGAACGGCATAGTCTTGATGTGACATGGTGAAAGTGGCCCCTATCTGGTGTTAGTTTTTCGGCGGATTTCCCTCGTGTTGAAAGGAGGTTTGCCATGAAGAAGAAACGGTTTTCAGTCGAGCAGATTGTCGCGGTATTGAAGCAGGCGGAGCTTGGTCTGCCGGTCGCTGATCTGATCCGGCAGGTCGGCATATCCGAACAGACGTTTTATCGTTGGAAGAAGCAGTATGCCGGGCTGGAATCGGATCAGGTTCGCGAGTTGAAGCTTGTGCTTGACGAGAATGCCCGGCTGAAGAAACTGGTGGCCGAACTGAGCCTCGACAAAGCTGTGCTGCAGGATGTTCTGTCAAAAAAATTCCCCGGCCAGCGCTCATGAAAGAAGTTGTTGCCTACGTGACGGCGTGTCACGGCTACAGCCAGCGGCGGGCCTGTTGTTTGACGCGCCAGCATCGATCGACCCAGCGCAAGCCGAGCAGAAAAGATCCAAGGACGGAACTGCGCCAACGCATGCGGGACATTGTCCGGACCCGGATCCGCTATGGCTACCGTCGCGTGCATGTCATGCTGAGGCGTGACGGCTGGAGTGTCGGACGCAACCTTGTCTATCGGCTCTACCGCGAAGAAGGGCTGGCTTTACGCAGCAAACAACCGCGCCGACGCAAAATGCTCGTACACAGGCAAGCACGGCACCAACCCACAAGACCTAACCAGGCATGGACCCTTGACTTCGTCCACGACCAGCTCGGCAATGGACAGAAGTTCCGCGCCTTGACGGTGATCGATGTCTTTAGTCGGGAAAGCCTGGCCATCGAGGTTGGCCAAAGGCTGCGCGGTGAACATGTCGTCGAGGTTCTCAATCGCCTGGTCAAACAACGCGGCGCGCCAACATACCTGTTTGCTGACAATGGTGCCGAGTTCACCGGACACCTTGTCGATCTTTGGGCTTATCATCATGGCACACGGATCGACTTCTCCCGCCCGGGCAAACCAACGGACAATGCCTTCATCGAGAGCTTCAACGGGTCATTTCGGGATGAATGCCTGAATGTGCACTGGTTTGCGACGATCGCTGAAGCCAGGGCACTGATCGAAGCATGGAGAATCGACTACAACGTCAGTCGCCCTCACATGGCCCTTGGAAACATCGCGCCCCTGGAATATGCTTTGCGGGCAGTAACTTCACAGGACCCAACTGGGTCAATTGCCGTCGAAGGCTAGCGCTGCATCCGGACCACCGACTCCAAGCGCTTCAGACCAAACATGCACTAACAGTAACCCCGGATCACCCGATGGGGGCAGACCAAAATCATGCAGAACCGGCGCAACACAAAGGCAGCGAAGCGATTACTGATAAGGCTGCTCAAGAAGCAGCGCCTCGCACCGAAGCGTCTGATCACCGACAAGCTCGGCTCCTATGCCGCGGCCAGGCGTCAGATCATGCCCCGCATCGAATATCGGTCTCCGAACTATCTTTGCCACACGATTTTGTATGGCGCACAAACGACTATTTCAAGTGGTGTGATTTGTGAGTCAGGTGACACAAGGGGCCCGGCCTGGTTGAAACCGGGCACCCTCTATTCAAAGCTTGCATAAGCAAACTTGTGTCCGCTTCGTCCCTTTATTCGGGGACGGTGAAGACGGTCAGCTGACCGCCCAAGGCCGTGTAGTCGGAAAGAGCGGCATAACCGCCGACTGCACCAAGGCCTTCATTCGGCTTCGTCAAGCCAGCGGCAAGTCCGATACCAGCCCATCCGCCAATACCGGACAGAACGGCAACATATTGTTTGCCCTTATGTTCGTATGTAGTGACGTTACCGATGATACCGGACGGTGTCTTGAACTTGTAAAGTTCCTTGCCGTTCTTATCGACTGCCTTCAGATAGCCCTCAAGCGTTCCGTAGAAGACGACATCGCCATCGGTTGCCAAAGCGCCTGACCAGACCGAGAACTGTTCGGGTTTGGACCAGACAATTTCACCCTTCGCTGCATCCCATGCGATGAAGTTACCCATGCCGCCATGGCTGTTCGGAGCTGGATACATGGACAGAGTTGCGCCGACATAAGGCTGACCGGCGGTATAACTGACCTTGTAGGGCTCGTAATCCATGCAGACATGGTTTGTCGGAACGTAGAAAAGCTTGGTCTTTGGCGAATAGGCTGCCGGCTGCTGGTCTTTGGTACCAAGAGCCGCCGGGCAGATGCCCGTCGCATTGACGTCCTCTTTTGATGTTGAATACTTATCTACGACCTTCGGACGGCCGTAGGTCTTGCTGTCCTTTTTCATGTCGACTTCGGTCGCCCAGTTGACTGCCGGGTCGTATTTCTTTGCGACCAGGAGCTCACCGGTTGCACGATCCATCGTATAGGCAAAGCCGTTCCGATCGAAGTGGACGAGAACATCGCGGTCCTTGCCATCGATCTTGATGCCATCCGCGAGGATCATTTCATTGATACCGTCATAATCCCACTCGTCGTGCGGGGTCATCTGGTAGAGCCATTTCGCCATGCCCGTGTCGGCATCGCGGGCCATGATGGTCATGGACCAGCGGTTGTCGCCGGGACGCTGGCTGGGGTTCCAGGTAGACGGATTGCCGGTGCCGTAATAGATCAGGTTCAGCTTGGGATCGTACGAATACCAACCCCAAGTTGTCCCGCCGCCGATTTTCCACTGATCACCTTCCCAGGTGTTGGTGCCGGAATCCGCTCCAACCGGCTTGCCGAGTTGGGTGGTCTTCTTCGGATCGATCAATGTTTCCTTGTCGGAACCCATCGACCACGCACGCCAGGCCTGCTTGCCGTCCTTGATGTTGTAAGCGGTCAACGCACCGCGAACACCAAATTCAGCGCCGGAAATACCGACAATGACCTTGTCTTTCACGACCATCGGCGCAGAAGTGCCCGATTCACCCTTACTACCGTCTGACGCCTCGCCGTTCTTCACGGACCACGCGGGCTTGCCTGTCTTGGCGTCAAGGGCTACGAGTGTGGTGTCGGCCTGATTCAGAAAGATCTTGCCGTCGCCGTAGGCTACGCCGCGATTAACGGTATCGCAGCACATGATGGGAATGACGTTTGCGTCCTGCTTGGGCTCATATTTCCAGAGGATTTTGCCATCATTATTCAGGTCAAGCGCATAGACGGTGTTCGGATATGGCGCATGAACATACATCACATCGCCGATGATGAGCGGGCCTCCTTCGTGGCCGCGCAACACGCCGGTCGAAAACGTCCAGGCGACCTGAAGGTTTTTGACGTTGTCCTTGGTGATCTTGTTGAGTTTTGAGTATCGTGTGTTGGCGTAGTCGCCAGTCGGGATCGCCCAGTTCTTCGAATCAGAAATCAGGCCCTGCAGGTCGTCATTGGCTAAGGCACCTGCCGCCAACGAGAACGACATGGCCGTCGTAGCCAATGCAATTGCAATTAAATTCTTGTGTACACGCATTTTGAGTCCTCCCTAAGTTCTATCAATGAACCAACGAACGAAGCCGTTCGAGAGTTGCGGGTCCGCGCAATTAGCTCATGCAAATGGGGGAAGTATTTCCGGCAGCGTGTCACGACCTAAGCCAGGCGCGCAGAGGGCACCATTACTGCCCACCTCGCTTGGCCTACGAAGACTGCCACCACTCCCTTGGACGGTGACGTCCTTGAAGCCGGAAACAAGTTGACGATAGGAGAAAGAATTACATTAGGCAAGCATGATTATCACTTTATATTTGCTGCGTCGCAATATACAACCAGTGCACCGCAGTAAGCAATTAAATTTAATTGACGTATCCTGAGCAATTACCCTGTCACATAACTTAATATTTTAGTAGTAGATCATGTTTGGCGTTTCATTATTCTTTTTGCTATCTATTTGGAAAATGTACATTTCAAAGAAATGAAAGCGAAGATGCCAATGGTGATGTCGAAAATCACGCAATTTGCCCTGTTAGCAGGTGCAGCAATTGTCCTTTCTTTGCCGGCAAAAGCGGCTTCGGATTACCCCACTTCGAAGCGGGCTCTTCGCTCGCTTCCTACTTCAATTGACGAGCCCAAGATTTCCGACACCGCGCGCCCTCAGAGGCCTACTCGTCAAGATTGGTCAATGACCCTGTCGATCTCGCAGTCGGCGTCATTCTCATTGTGCTCGTCTTCGAGGCGGCAGGCCCGCTGCCGATCATAGCGTTCATATTCTTGGCTTATTGCTTCACAGGCCAATATCTGCCTGATCCCTTTGTCCATCGGGCTATCCGTACCACCAGATCATCAACAACCCCGCCTACGGCACCGAAGAAACCTATCGCACGCCGATCTATGTTTCCGCGGTCTATATCTTCATCTTCGTCGGGTTCGCCACCTCTCTCGAACGCGCAGTCATGATTGCGCTCTTCAATGATTTCGCACTTGGACTGGTCGGAAGTGTGCGTGGCGGTCGGGCACAAGTCTGCATCCTCTCCTCCACGCTCATGGGAACAATCTCCGGCACAGGCGTTGCCAATGTTGTGGCAAGCGGACAATTCACCATCCCGCTGATGAAGCGCTTTAGATTTTGCGCGGCATTCGCGGGGGGCGTCGAAGCAACGTTTTGCGGAACGACGGACGCGACGACGCGCTCGTATCCGGCTTAGACGCAAGGGCAGAGAAATAATTGACAAATTCGGCGTCGCAGACCACAAATTGACCGTCAAGGACCTTACCCTTGGCGGTGAGACCCGGTCCTCCCGTTTGGAGGCCCACTCCGCCGGGTCTCATTCTGCTTGAGATGGGGCGCCGATCAGGCATTGCCAACGATTCAAAAATCCTTGAGTCGGTAATCAGAGCCCGAATATAAGCTGGACTATCCGGGGAAATCGGCATACCGGGCGCCGAGCCTCATTTTTTGACAGCCGTTTTTTCTATTGAATCGGAATAATGCAGTTCGTGCGCCCGAGTTCTTGGCAGATGGAGCAAATTGCAAGCTGAGTTTGATGCACGCAGATGCGGAGAGCACACGATCAAGACCGCTTGAGATCAGAGAAAGTTAGGCATCCGCTTCTGGTCTTCCCAAGACAACATATATTCCGGTTGCCGAACAAGACATTTCGAGGAAACAGCTTCCGTGGGCGTTGGTGCGCGGATATGAAAACGAACGCATTTCGATCTTTGATGGAGTGGGTTATGCCTGCCTGACTTGACGCCGGACAGACTCCGGGCGTCCACACGCCACGCCTCTACGCTCCAAATTACATCCAGCACAATCCCAACATTCCCCAAGGTCGCGAGGCGTTGCAGGTGCTCGTCGCTGACCTATCGCAGGCCGTCTACTACGAGCCCGGCCTGATCGTCGCTGAAGGCGATTTCGTCGCCATACACGAGACAGTTTCGCGGCCATCCTCCCTGATCCGGCGACGGGTAAGCTATACAATGCGGCAGGCGGCAATAACTGTTCGTTTGAAAATGCCGATAAGCGCACTTTTTGATTGGTGCTCAGAAGGCTACAACGGCCTTTGGACGGCCGGCGCACCTGCTGCCTCGGCGACGCGTCGCTTGAGCAGGTCATGTTCGCGCCTGTTGTCCGCCAGAGCCGCTGCCGCCTCAAACGCAGCACGCGCCTCCTCGTAACGACCGAGCTTATGGAGCAGATCGCCTCGAACACTTGGCAACAGATGATAGCCCTTGAGTGCAGGAGTGCGCGACCGGGGTTTTGACGCAGCATTGCCCCCGAGGGGGCGGACGACGCTCGTCTAAAGAGATATTCGACTTTACATCATTAGGAGTCCAGTCCGCAGCCCAGGATTGTCGGCGCGATTGACCTCTTGGGCGGATCTCCAATGGTTCAGGGTCAGTCTCTGTGTGAAAAGAGACCAACGGGGTAATGGTTTGTACAAAAATGGAAGTGTTTAGTTGAAATTGCCGATAACGACTACAAGTCCTTGCGACCGGAAGAATCCGAACGGTCGTCCTGCGACTAATAACAAAACTCAATAAATTCTATCGCCCATCATTCTTGTTCGAACCAAAATCTTGGCTCACCATGTAACCGTCATTTCGGACGGAGGTCGAAGCCGGGGCCTGGAAACGGGCATTCGTAAGCTGCTTCTACAAGCGCAAGCCGCTGTTCATTTCATTGATAGGAAAAGACGGCTCCCTGCTCTGTCAGTTCCTTTTCGTACAGTTTGAGATCTCTCTGAAAGTCATCGGCATTAAGTCTACTGAACTTAAGTTCGTAAGGCTTGTCGCCCCTCTTTTCATCCAACGTTTTCCGTCCACTGGGATGGTTTGTAATTCTTAGCCGGATTTCCATCGGTTCCCTTAGTCATGGTCTTTGCGAGAAACAGTCAACGAGCCATGTGGCCCGGATGAATCAAGGCTAACTATCTCGCTCGTCGACAGTTGCAATGGGGGTTTCAGACCCCACACATTCAAACAGGTTTGCTCAGTTCAAGCTGGCATGCCTGTGCAAGGTCTGCATTTGGTTGGTCTGTACCAAGTGCGGTGGCCCAGCCCGTCTTTTCGATAATTGCCCGGCGGCTATACGAGGAAGCCGCCTTCAGTTCCGCAAGGATTTCCACTGACTTCGGGTCACTCTTCGAGCGCTCGAGACAATAGGGCGTCAGTGCCAGCGTAATGGCAGAAACCGATTGATCGTTTGCAAATTTGCGGGCACCGCCGCCAGTGACCCAGCCACCCCAGCTGAATCCCACGATAGCCATAGCAACAGCGCCAGCGACCGCACCTGTTACAGCGGGTTTGGTCCAAACGGGGATTTGCATGATGGTGTCCGATCTTTGATGGACAAGAGCGCATGATTGCGCGCGAGACGCTATTCGTAGCACGGAACCTCGAATTTCACGCACGAATTCGGCCCTGAGAACCTTCCGTCTGGGCACCGGAACAGAATACTACGTTAAATTTCCTGGGGGAACTCAGCCCAAGAGCTTTGCCCACAATATCGGTGGTCCATGCTGTGTGGCGCCTGCCGTCGTAGGGCTGAGGATTCTTTCGTCAAACCCTGTCATTCCCGTGCCAACACGGAGCGAGATACCGTACTATCGAAGTCGCCGCTGCGCACCCGCCCGCTGATGACCGCCCTGAAAAACCGTTCGGCTTTCGATGTGGATACCGATCGTTCATCTGGCGAATGGGATGAGCGCCAGCTTACGTATTTTTTTTCCGATCTACGAGTGCATCGGCTTGTCGATTGCTCGAACACCGGGGAAATCGGGCGATGAGCGAAACACCACCCAAACTCGCCTGTCCTGAGGGTCGAGAAGATGCGCCGGCTGCATGAGCACTGCTGCATCCATATCATAAAGTTTTTAGCTAATTGCCCCGTTGAAAATCGGCCGGGGTCAGAACGTACATATTCTTGTGACCATAGGAATAAACTTCCCGTGCCACGTCGAGAACCGTACCGCGCGCGGCATCAAATGCGGCGAGGTAATTCTGAATCCATGTTCGATCCGGCATTCGAGAATGCTGCGGCCTCGATGAAAAACGGAACCTCAAACAATCCATCATAGCCGAGAAAGCGCACGCGCTGGTGTGCCGTATCATAGCTTCGGCTTCGGTTGGGGAAAGTCAGCGCCATATCATCATCCTCAAGGCAGACAAATTGGTGGGGTGTCGATCAATGCCAGTTTGATCCTCGCGGCCGGACGCCGCTCTAGATTCTTCGTATTGAGCGATAACATTATCGAGGTAGCGGTCGTCTCGTTAAGTCCTGTCGTGGAACGCTTGCCCAAATCGGCGGGAAGTCCGGTATAGACGTGATAGACCGTCCACGATCGGTTGGGCTCTATTCGACGGCCATAATGATGATGCATGCTGAAGCGACCAAGCGCTCCGCCTTCGTTTTCCCAAACGCCAATATCGATGGCGTTCTGGTCGTTGTTGATTTCAGAGATAGTCAAAATAACCACCTTGTGGACTGCGGAGCCTCAAGTTTTCGTTGATCGATTGCCCGAGGGTGGACAATCGATCTGAATTTACCAGCTGATCCCAAAGAGTATTGAATAAACCAGGGACACAATGGCGATGGCAAACAAAGCTAACGAAACGATCTTGTGATCGTAGAAATAATGTTGGACCTGATTAAGGTTTTTCATGGCAGCCTCCTTTGTCTAAAATAAACTGGCCTGAAATCACAATAACACAAAATGAAAAAAAGCGGGAGTTTATTTGGACTCGGAAGTTATTCCGTTGGTTTTATTATCGATCTGCGTGCCCCTCAGCCGCAATTAAAGCGCAATTAAAGAACACTGTTGTTCCATCGTCTTTTGGCCACACTTTGGCTCTTCGCGGCGTCAAAAATCCTCGACCCGCCAATCTCATTCCAAACTGCCGATCCTTATGCGTGTCATTGTTTGCCACGCAATGGTTGCTCTCATCCGAGCTTTGTTCCGCAGAGGAAATGGCATGGCCACGCGCACCAGACGTTCAATCGCTCATTTCGCAGCACCCTTTACCTTGCGCGGATTGGACGGGATTCAGCCAGCAGGCGACTATGATATCGATGAGGACGAGGAAATGATCGAAGGTCTGACCTGGCTCGCCTACCAGCGCGTTGCGACTTTCATCCACATCCCGGCCAGGAATTCCAACCAGCGCAAAACGCAACTTGTTGCGATCGACTACCCCGAACTCGAGACGGCACTTAAGCAAGATCAGGAGACAATCAAATGAACGTCCACCGGCGTTATAAGACACCCGAAACACCACCCCATCGTTTTGCAATCGGTCAGCAGGTCCGAATGCGAAGCGGCGGTGGGGCGATGATGAAGACAAGTGCAATATTCCAGATTTTAGCGACCCTTCCACCTTTGGGCCGCTCCTTCCAGTACCGTATCCGCGACACTGAAGAGAAATACGAGCGGATGACCACGGAAGATAATCTTGAAGCCATCGGCATTTGGAGCAGCGGCGACCGCAACTGTTTTAAAACACCGGCAGACGCGTGATTCTCCAGCAAATGATGCAGCAGGAAATCAAGAACCTGCTTGAAAGCAGCATCCCTTGGAAGATTGGCATGCACCAAGGATAAACAACCTTACGTGGTGCCTTGGGCCGTTGCCCGCAACGGAAGGGCGTGATGACAAAACGATTGGTGATACCGCCGCCTCAAAGGAACAAATACGATCCGGAACGTTTTGCAGATTGCCAGAAGGCAATCGAGGATCATTTGTTGGAACTGCTGGGCGCGGCGAGTGATGCCGGTTGGAGAAATTCCGAGATCATCGCAGCGATCATTGCGGTCGCTGAAAAAACCCAGTTGGCGCAGGACAAATTCGTCGGTCCGTCCGTTGATCTATATCTAAGGAAATTCATGAAGAAGCGTGACTGAGGGGTTCGCTCACTGACGTGGATATCAGCCTTCTGTGAACGCGTCTCTTGCCGATTTGCGCCCGTAGGCAACTAGGTGATTTGCTCTGTCGGCATTCAGCGTTGCTTGGCTTTGCGGGCAGCATAGCGTCGATCGCGTTCCGCCTTCCGTTCGGCTTCATCGGTAAGAACGCGTCCGATGCGATTTCTTGCGTCAGCTTCGCGTGCGTCGGCCTCCGCTGAGGCGGCACGAGCGATGGCGTCAGCCTCTGCAGTCCGACGAGCGAGGTCTTCCTGCACTGATCGTTCCCGATCTGCTCGTCTGGCTTCACGTGCCGCGGCAATTGCTTCCCGTTCGGTGCGTTTGGCAATCATATCGGGGTCACTCGGTTTTGGCGCGGCCCCGAACTTCTTGAGAAGCTGCTCCTTCGCCTGCGCTGCGGCTGCACGGCGTTCACTCAATTCTTTGAGGTTTTTCAAACGATAGTCGTCCTATGGGTGGTATGCAATGGTTTTTGCTTCTAAAACCGATTGCCGATGAAAAAGGCCAGGCACGAGCCCAGCCTTTGTTTTATATTTTATCGCAATGATGCCATCACTGTGGCCATTGCAAGGCCGCCGCTGATTACGCAGCGCTCAACTGATCCGCTGACAACTTGCCCGACTTTTTGTCGCGAACCAGCTCATAGTTGATTTTCTGACCTTCGACGATTTCGCGCAAACCGGCGCGTTCCACAGCGGAGATATGAACGAACGCATCGGTGCCCCCATCATCGGGCTGGATAAAACCAAAACCCTTGGTGGAATTGAACCATTTAACGGTACCAGTGGCCATCATGAACCTTCCTTGTAGCAACAACACTTGAGCATCGTGCATGTGCACGATGCCCGCTTCTATCCAGTTTTGAAAGAGAGGCGCGTTGACGCGTTTGCACGCATCAATGCTCCAAAATTCAATGGGCCAGTGATACAGCTCTATGCCTGACCCATCAACTCGTTTAATGCAACAAACCTCATGCGGCCTTTTCCTCGATCGGCGAAACATCGGCGATCATGGCTTCTGCCGTGATCAGGAGCCCAGCGATCGAGCCGGCATCCTGCAGGGCCGTTCGAACGACCTTGGCCGGATCGACGATGCCTGCCTCGATCATATCGACATAGAGCTCGGTCTGCGCGTTGAACCCCTGATTGGGCTGCTTGCTCTTCAGAAGTTCACCAACCACGATCGATCCCTCGGCACCGGAATTCTCGGCGATCTGCCGGAGAGGCGCTTCCAATGCTTTCAGAACAATTGATATACCCGCCGTCACGTCAGCATTTGCACCACTGAGAGCGGTCAAAGCTGCCTTGGCGCGCAGAAGTGCCACGCCACCACCCGCGACGATTCCCTCTTCCACCGCCGCACGTGTCGCGTTCAGCGCATCATCAATGCGGTCCTTCTTTTCCTTCACTTCGATTTCGGTTGCGCCACCAACACGAATGACCGCAACACCACCGGAGAGTTTCGCCAGCCGTTCCTGGAGCTTTTCCTTGTCATAGTCCGAGGTGGTCTCCTCCATCTGCGTCCGGATTTGCTGGATACGAGCCGCGATGCCAGCTTTGTCCCCGGAGCCATCGACGATTGTGGTGGTTTCCTTGTCGATGAGCAGGCGTTTTGCCTGTCCGAGCATGTCGATCGTGACATTCTCGAGCTTAATGCCGAGATCCTCGGAGATCACCTGGCCGCCGGTGAGGATTGCTATGTCTTCCAGCATGGCCTTGCGACGATCGCCGAAGCCTGGTGCCTTGACGGCGGCGACCTTGAGGCCGCCGCGCAGCTTGTTAACGACGAGGGTTGCCAAAGCTTCGCCTTCAACGTCCTCGGAGATGATCAGTAGCGGCTTTCCGCTCTGGACCACGGATTCGAGGATTGGCAGCAGCGCCTGAAGGTTGCCGAGCTTCTTCTCGTGGAGAAGGATGTAGGCATCTTCGAGTTCCACCCGCATCTTCTCGGCATTGGTGACAAAATAAGGCGAGAGATAGCCACGGTCGAACTGCATGCCCTCGACGACCTCGAGTTCCGTTTCGGTGCTTTTCGCTTCCTCGACGGTGATCACGCCTTCATTGCCGACCTTTTTCATCGCCTTGGCGATCATTGTGCCCACTGTGGCGTCGCCATTGGCGGCGATCGTGCCGACCTGAGCGATCTCTTCCGAAGACTCGACTTTCTTTGCCTGGGCCTGGATGTCCTTGACGACGGCAACAACAGCAAGGTCGATACCGCGCTTCAAATCCATCGGGTTCATTCCGGCAGCAACGAGTTTGGCCCCCTCGCGCAAAATGGAAGCCGCAAGCACCGTTGCGGTGGTGGTGCCGTCGCCCGCAACGTCGTTGGTCTTTGATGCCACTTCGCGCACCATCTGTGCGCCCATGTTCTCGAACTTGTCGGAAAGCTCGATTTCCTTGGCGACGGTCACGCCGTCCTTGGTAATGCGGGGCGCGCCGAACGAGCGGTCGATGATCACATTGCGGCCTTTCGGACCAAGCGTCACCTTGACGGCGTTGTTGAGAATTTCGACACCGCGCAGAATTCTGTCGCGGGCGTCAACGGAAAATTTGATTTCTTTGGCAGACATGATGATTGGTCCAGTTCATTCTTGAAATAAGTAGCGGCGGTCTTCGCCCACACGGGGCGCTGTTCCTGCAGGCTACTTCGTCTCGACGATATCCTGCGGTTTTTCCTTGGCATTGTCGGGAATAATGATCCCGCCCTTGGATTTCATATCGCCTTCGGCGCGCCGAATGACGACGCGGTCGTGAAGTGGCCGGAATTTCATGTGGGAACTCTTTCTGTGGCCAGCACAATGTGGTCCACTCAGCCTTTGTACGCTCATTGGCACTCGAATGATAGGAGTGCCAATGAGCGTATTGAAAGCGACCGAACAAGTATGAATCCACGCTACCTGAACCATAACAATTCGGTAGGGACGGCTGTTCCGAATGACTGCTAATGGGATGGAGCGGCTGCTTCCCTCGTTATCGTCCGATTACACCAGAATTGCGGGCGATGGCGGCAGCTTCTCCGCGACTTGGCGTGCAGTTTGCCGAGAACCGCTGAAAATGTGAATGTGACAAGACCAGCACGGTCATTTCCTTTTGTTGAACCCACAATCCAATCGACGTGCCCAATGATCAAAACTGTTGGTCAGGAGCAGCATATCATTTTGAATTTCGAGTTTACGGAGTTCCCAGTCAACAGTTTGCGACGCCATGCATTTTGCTTTCAACTGAATCTGCTTCATTTTCTCATCAAACCTGTCCGATCTCGCTGTTTGGTCTGGTGCCAGCAATCTGCGAGCCTTGACGATATCCAGCCGACGTTTCAGGTTCTTTTCAAAACGGTCAACCTTGTCAGTGAATTCATCGAGTGTTGTATCTTGCATCTTTGTTATGTTCTTCTCCCTGGGCACGCAGTCGCTGAGAACGATGCACATGTATATGACGCCGTGTATGTTCGACGGGCGAAACCGGTTCGAATCGAAAAATCAATTAGTTCCATCGCAAGTGAAACACCTTGTAGACAGATTAGGTTCCCTGAAACAGCTCAATGCACTGTCTCCACCGTTGAGGGAAACATCCGCGCCGAAAGGATGGGGGGTCATTGATGTTAACGAAAGAATAGTCGAGTTGCGCTTGTGGCGTGATGGCCCAGCTCGGACCGACGTCGATGCATTTGCCGATCTTCTGTACAGTATCGACACGGGCAATTGTTCGTTTGAAAATGCCGATAATAGCTGATTTTTAGCCCGATGTTGATTGGTGCCTGAATATCTACAATACGATTCCATCATCAGAAATCGCTCAGAATAGGGCTTCTCGTGAAAGCGGTCGCACAGTCATTTCAAGCCAGCGTATAGGCTGTCTTGACGGTAGTGTAGAACTCGGCCGCGAACTTGCCCTGCTCGCGCGGACCGTAGGACGAGCCCTTGCGGCCGCCGAAAGGGACGTGGAAGTCGACGCCGGCGGTCGGCAGGTTGACCATCACCATGCCGGCTTCCGCATGGCGCTTGAAGTGCGTCGCGTGCTTTAGGCTCGTGGTAGCGATGCCCGACGATAGGCCGAAGGGCGTGTCGTTGGCGGTGGCGAGCGCCTCGTCGTAGTCCTTCACCCGGATGACGGAAGCGACGGGGCCGAAGATCTCTTCGCGGCTGATGCGCATCTGGTTGGTCGCCTCGGTGAACAGTGCCGGTTGCAGATAGAAGCCGGGTGTGTCGCGCTTCAGGATATCGCCCCCAAAGGCAAGCTTTGCGCCTTCGGACTTGCCGATCTCAATATAGTCCGTGTCCTGCTTCAGCTGGCTCTCGTCCACCACCGGGCCGATATGGGTGCCGGCCTTGAGCGCATTATCAACGACGATGGCCTTCAGCCGCTCGCCGACGGCGGCGACGAACCGGTCGTGAATGCCTTCCGTCACGATGATGCGCGAGGACGTCGTGCAGCGCTGGCCGGTCGAGAAGAAGGCACAGTTGACGGCCGCTTCCACGGCAACATTCAGATCCGCATCATCCAGCACGACGAACGGATTCTTGCCGCCCATTTCCAGCTGGAACTTGCGGTTGTACTCGATCGAGGCCGCCGCGACCCGCTTGCCAGTTCCGATGGAACCGGTGAACGTGATCGCCTGTACATCTGGGCTGTCCAGCATGAAATGACCAACAACCGAGCCCTTGCCCATAACGAGGTTGAGCACGCCCTTCGGCAAGCCAGCGCGATGCAATATGTCGACAATCGCCCAGGCACAGCCCGGCACCAGCTCCGCTGGCTTGAACACGACGGTGTTGCCATAACAGAGCGCCGGTGCGATCTTCCAGGCGGGAATGGCGATGGGAAAGTTCCATGGTGTGATGATGCCGACGACGCCGACCGGCTCGCGGGTGATCTCGACGCCGATGTTCGGCCGCACCGAAGGCAAAACTTCACCAACCAGCCGCAGGGCTTCGCCGGCGAAGAACTCGAAGATCTGGCCGGCCCGCACTGTCTCGCCGATGCCCTCTGCGAGCGTCTTACCTTCCTCGCGCGACAGCAACCGCCCAAGTTCTTCCTTTCGCGCCAGGATCTCGTCGGCCGCCTTCTTCAGGATCGCATGACGCTCCAGGATGCCCGACCGCGACCACTCGGGAAACGCAGCCTTGGCCGCAGCCACCGCACTATTGGCATCCTCGGCGGACGCACGGGCATATTCCCCCACCACATCGTTCGTGTCCGATGGGTTAATGTTGGCAACCCCTTCCGAGCCAACCCACTCGCCGGCAATAAGGTTCTGATGAAGTGTCATGTTGATCCTATCATTGGAGCAGTGCTGGGTGGCCGGAACTGCAGTACGAAGAAGGGATTGCCCTCCGTTTTGTGGAGAACCAGCTTCGCCAGGGGTGTGACCAACTCTTCTTCCGACTGGAGCGCGTCCGCCAAGAGGTGCTCCAGGTCCTTCAAGGTAAGCGGCAGAAGATGCTCTTCCTGTACGTCGATTGGCGCGCTTCGCATCGCCTCTCGCGTGGCGCTAAATGGATGTTCCGGAGGGACCTCGTCGTCTCGGTAGGCGCAAATTAGGAGAAGATCGGTGACGTCGGGTTCAACCGTGATCCGCTCAAGAAGCTCTATCGTAGCCGCGTCCAGCCACTGTACGTCGTCGATGAACAGAACCAGTGGGCGGTTCGGTACGGCGAATACATTCAGGAATCGGCGGAAGATCAGATCGAAGCGAGCCTTCGCTTCCTGGGGTGGAAGATCGGGCGCCGGAAGGTGCTCGCCGATAACAAGGGCGAGCTCCGGAACAAGGTTCACCATGAGCTGTCCGTTAGGGCCGAGGGCGTCAACCAAGGCCTTTCGCCAACGTGCGAGGTCTGCGTCCCCAGAGCCTAGGATCTGCCTCACAAGCCCCCTGAAAGCCTGCGCTATCGTCGCATACGGTATGTCGCGGGTGTATTGGTCGAACTTTCCCGAGGCGAAGAGGCCTGCCTGCGGAAAGCGCTTCTTCCGCAATTCGTGCACGACGGAGGATTTACCTACCCCCGCAGGCCCGGAGACCAGCACGACTTCCGCCCTGCCGGAAGATCGCACCCGCTCGAATGCCGCTGCAATGGTGTCGTTTTGACGGGAGCGACCGTAAAGCCCTTCAGGCACGCGCAGCCGGTCGCCGGCATCGTTGGTTGCGACCTCGAACTGCTGAATGCGGCCGCTCTGTGCCCAACTGTCCAAACAGCGCTTCAGGTCGGCTTCAAGTCCCGCAGCCGTCTGGTATCGCTCCTCCGGCTTCTTCGCGAGAAGCTTCTGGACGATGGCCTCTAGCGCGGGCGGAACCTGTTCATGTCGTTGACCGGGTGGGATCGGTTGTCTGGCGACATGCGCATGTATCCATTCCATCGCGTCCGTGGCGACGAATGGCAGCTCCCCGGTCAAGATTTGGTAGAGGACGACGCCGAGCGAATAAAGATCGCTGCGTGCGTCGACCGACCGCTTCACCCGCCCGGTCTGTTCAGGCGAGATGTAGGCGAGATCGCCGACGGCGGACGGGGGAATAACTGGCTGGTCCTTGGGCGTCGCCGGACCAGCCTTGCCGAACCCCGTCAACCAGACCCTTCCGGAAGGGTCGACGAGAAGATTGTCGGGCCTGACATCCTTATGGACGATGCCGAGAGCGTGAGCCTCTCGAAGTACTGCCGCCGCATTAATCGCGATGACCATGAACCGCTCGGTTTCGAAAGGCTTCCCGAGCAGGTTGCTCATAGGTTCCCCGCCGTCGTCCGACAGCACAAGAAACGGCCGCCCGTCGTGACGCTCGAGCGCCAAAGGCTTCGCTGCCCAGGACACGTCGAGTTTTTCCGCGAGGGTAAGTTCATGTTCAAGACGATGGAGGCCTTCTCCGGCTTCATTCGCCGAAACGGGGGCGACCAGAAGAACGGAGGTGTTTCCTTCCTCGGACCAGCCTCGGTAAAGGGCGAAGGCCCCGTCCTCCCGCAGTAGCTGTGGCTGGTATCGAGACATGTCCTTCACGATGCTCCGAGCTGCCCAACCCTCAACGGATGCCCAGTTCGACCCGCCTTGAATCACCGGTCGCATCCTTCCGAACAGGTGACGGTGATCCTAGAACATTCCTTTGTGATCGTGGTACAAAAAATTCTCCGCAACCTAGGTTGGCCTTGGCGGAACGAGATCGGTTTCCTAGATCTGCGCCGATCCCCCGTCCGCAAAAAGTTCGCATCCGTTAACGAAGCTGCTCTCATCGGAGGCGAGGAATAGCGCGGCGTTCGCGATTTCCCGAGGGACGCCCATGCGGCCGAGAGGAATGCCCGCCAATGTCAGTCGCATCATTTCCTTCTTCATCTCCTCCGAAGTTGCGAGATCATGCCAGCCGGGTGTGGACGTCGCGCCGGGCGCGAGCACGTTCACCCGGATACCGCGTGGAGCGAGGTCTAGGATCCAGTTGCGGGCAAAGCTGCGGATGGCGGCCTTCGTCGCGCCGTAGACGCTGAAGGCCGGAATACCTGTCGAGGCAGCCGTCGAGCCCGTCAGAATGACGGAGCCGCCGTCCTTGAGAAGAGGCAGAGCCTTCTGAACGGTGAAGAGCGTGCCCTTGACGTTGATGTCGAATGTCCGGTCGTAGTGCTCCTCGGTTATCGCGCCGAGTGGTGCGAACTCCCCGCCCCCGGCGTTCGCGAATACGATGTCCAGGTGGCCGGCCTCGGCCTTTACGATCTCGTATAGTCGGTCGAGATCGCCGAGGTTTGCGATGTCACCTTGGACACCTCGGGCGTTCTGACCGACTTCGCGGACGGCGTCGTCAAGTTGCTCCCTGCGCCGGCCGGTCATGAAGACGCGAGCGCCCTCCTCTGCAAATCGCTTTGCGGTCGCAAGACCGATGCCGCTGTTGGCACCGGTAACGACGGCGATCTTTCCCTGGAGTCGCATGTTCATCTCCTATGGCAACGTGAACTCTTTGTGATGGCTGGGACGGTACTCTCGGGACTTATGGAAGGCTAAGGAGTTGCAGGAAGAGCTTGTGAGTTAGCGTTAGAAGAGGTGCGTGCGAAGTTGCGGCCAGATGTCAGAGGAGGCAATGGCCGGGGGCGTTGCGGGGCCAGACGCTCGCTGGCTCCGCCTTTCGTGTCATCCTTTGATGAATGCCAGGATGTCCGGATTCAACACCTCGGGATGCGTCGACAACATGCCATGCGGATAGCCGTCGTAGGTCTTCAGCGTCCCATTCTTCAGCAGCTTGACCGACAGCAGGGCGGCGTCCTGGTAGGGGACGATCTGGTCGTCGGTGCCATGCATCACGAATACCGGCACATCTATCTTCTTTAGATCTTCGGTAAAGTCGGTCTCCGAGAAGGCCTTGATGCATTCGTAGTGGGCATTCGCGGCGCCCATCATGCCCTGCCGCCACCAGTTGTTGATCAGGCCCTGCGAGATCTTGGCGTCCGGCCGATTGAAGCCGTAGAATGGGCCGGTCGGAACGTCGATGTAGAACTGCGCCCGGTTGGCGGCTAGCGCCTGGCGGAGACCGTCGAACACGTCGATCGGCAGGCCGCCGGGGTTCTTGTCGGATTTCAACATCACGGGTGGGACGGCTCCGGCGATGACCGCCTTGGCTACTCGTCCCGGCTGCGCCCGCGCGACGTAATGGACGACCTCGCCGCCTCCCGTCGAGTGGCCGATGTGGACGGCGTTCTTGAGATCGAGCGCTTCCGCCACTTCCGCGACGTCGGCCGCATAGGTATCCATCTCATGACCGGTCCGGCTTTGCGACGAGCGGCCATGACCACGGCGGTCGTGTGCAATGACCCGGAACCCTTCCCCGAGAAAGAAGAGCATTTGGTTGTCCCAGTCATCCCCGCTGAGTGGCCAGCCGTGGTGGAAGACGATCGGCTGCGCCTCCTTCGGACCCCAGTCCTTGTAGAAGATCTCGGTTCCGTCCTTCACTTTCACAGTTCCCATGAACTTGTCCTCCGTTGGTGATTGTTTCGGCTTGGTAGCGGCTGAGGCCGACGGGGCAACTGCTAGCGCGATCGCGACAGCGGATCCCGCAAGAAGGGCGTCTCGCCTCGTAAGGGAAATAGCTGACTTCGATGTCACTTGAGCGATCCTCCATAACCTTTGACTGACGACGTTCGAGACCGCTATGGGCGGCACTGAAACGTCGGTCTTTGACGCGCGAAACATCCGCCGCTCGTTCATCGAACGGCATGATTGTTGCGTTTCGACCGGGGCCGGTCTTTCGAAAAAGTCTGGTTTGGATCAAGTCTTGCCGGGCTAGGCCGCCAGATAGCCGCCGTTCACGTCCAGCACCGATCCCGTCACGTAACTCGCCCCCCGGACTTGCGAGGAATACGATCCCGGCCGACACTTCCTCCACCGTGGCAATCCTTCCGAGCGCGTGGAGGTCCAGAATGCCAGCCGGCAGCTTGTCCTCCGAACCCGCCAGCATGTCCGTCGCCATGATTCCCGCCTGCACGACGTTCACGGTAATCTTTCCAGGTCCAAGGTCACGGGCGACGCCTTTGGAGTATCCGATGAGAGCGGCCTTGGTACCTGCGTAGTCTGGAGTTCCCGGAAACCCCGCGCGAGTGCCGACGCCGGAGCCGACCGAGATGATGCGGCCGCCCTCGGGAAGAACCTTCGATGCCGCTCTGATATTGGCGACAACTCCGTTCACGTTGATCGTCCACTGTCGGTCCATTGCGGAGTTGTCAATGCCCGGATCGTCGATCCTCCTGCCCTGCCAGGCGACAGCGGCGTTGTTCACAAGTATGTCGAGTTTTCCGAGACGATCGACAATCTTGGTGATGAGCAGTTCCGCAGTCGACGGGGCGCCTTGGTCGGACTGTATCGCGTCCGCGCCTTTCGATCTGCGCGACCACAGCTTCCGCTCGCTCAGTAGACTTCTCGTAACTGATCGCAACGTCCAAGGCTTCATTGGCGAGAGCAAGAGCCACAGCGGCGCCGAGACCACGCGCACCACCCGTCACGTCCCATTGAGAGAGTAGCCCATCGAGTTCTCCTTCGTTTTCAACGATGCGGCGCAGCGCCCTTCTGATCGAGAGTTCTGGTCGGACAAGCGCGGCAGGCTTCGTCGGCTATCATCTGCTGAACCGCATCAAACCGGGCCGCATCTTCGCCCTTCGCCCCCAACGCTTCGAACATTTCTGCCATCGGGTGAAATGCGATCGCGGACCTGTGGCCCGGAAGCTCGCGGACGAGAATGCGCGGTGGCAGATCGAGGGCGGTCATCGGCGCGTCCAGCATGACGGGCGTTCCAGCCTTCGGATTGCCGTATACCAAAACTCGGGTCTCCGGCATCGACAACCCGTTTTCTCGTGCCGCCTTCGCATGATCGATCTCGGCGAAGATAGTCATTCCAGCCTTCCGTATCGCTCTTGTGACCGTTTCGAGCGTCTCGTCGAAGGCGTGGGTCGTGCGATGCTCGATGGATTTCGATGCCATAAGCAGCTCCTCCTTAGTCGCGATTGGCGTCATCCTGTCGGGATAGCTTCCCCTCCTCGGCCTTGTAGAAGTATTGGCTGGCGACAAGCCATCCCTTGAGAGGGCGCAAGGGCGGGATGCACGTCAGGATCATGAAGGGCCCAGTCACGAAGATCTGGGTCCAGATCGACGCCTGGTGGGCGACCGCAAGCCAGACCGACAGCAGGACAGTCGGAACGCAGGCGAAGCAAATGACGAAGAATGCCGGGCCGTCTGCCGGATCAGCAAACGAGTAGTCCAAGCCACAGACCTCGCACGTCTTTCGCAAAGTCAGGAAACCGTCGAACAGGTGGCCCCGACCGCATCTAGGGCACAGCCCGCGGAAGCCCGTCTTCAGCGGCGATAGTGGCGGATAGGGATCTTCCATGTCTGCCTGGCCTCCCGCTCGACTGCGTTGCAAGTCATTGTAGACACCCGTTTCCGATCCTGTCGAGAAGCACTTAGTTCACCCCTGTCCGCCATCGTACTTTAACGAAAACGGCGGACAGCTTGCCCATATTTTGCTTCCTGCTACTCTGGCGCTCGGGTGCCACCTTCTGCGGAACTGCGTCATGGACCTAAAGGCAGGCCTGCGAATGCTCCTAGCGCTATCCGCCGACGCGGACCGAGATGGGATCGCCGACGCCCTCGCAAAGGCATGTCTCGCGTACGGGTGCGTCGACAAGGCTGAGGTGGCGTTCGTATCCGATGAAAGCCCCGATCCCGATGTCCCCTCTGCGGTGATTTCAGAACTTCAAACCAAGCAATCGGGTTCGATCACGGCAATCTCCACCACAGGGCCGACCTACCTGTTCGTGCCGCTGCATGGAGGCGACCGACTTCTCGCCATATTGAAACTTGAAAGCACGGCAGCCCAGGGGATCGACGCGCAGTTTCGCGGCGAGTTCGAAATGCTCGCTTCGTTCGCCGCCGAGCGGATCGACAAGACGACCTTGCAGGCGGATCTCGAGCAAGCCCGCGAACGCGCCCGTCTCGCAGAACGAGAGCTGAGATTGTCCTGGGACATGCTTCCCGCACACGCCTGGCACACGAGACCCGATGGAACCCTCGAGGCGGCAAACAGGGAATGGTCCGAATATTTCGGCTTAACCGAGGAGGAATCCTCAGGCTTCGGCTACACGCGCGTATTCCATCCCGACGACATGCAAAAAGTCATGGACGTGTGGATGCGTTCGCTCACTCAGGAGGTGCCCGGAGAGGTCGAAACACGAATGATGCGTGCAGACGGCGAGGCTCGCTCCTTTCTCATTCGAGCGGTGCCGATCCGCGACGAAGGCGGCAAGGTCATTCGGTGGTACGGCATCAACATCGACGTGGAAGACTTGAAGGACGCCGAGCGCGAGATCGCCCGCACGGCCGCCGCTCTCGCGGAAGGGCAGAAGATGAGCCGCACGGGAAGTTGGTCGTGGCAGCCCGGCAGCAACACGTTCTCATGGTCGGAAGAATGTGCGAGGATCTTCGGGTTCGTGGAGGAATCTGGCCCGCCAACATTCGCTGCCATGGTCGAACGCGTACATCCAGATGACAGAGCTTCCATCCAGGCCCTGGATCCCGCGTTTGCCAACGGGCGAGACACATATGCTGAAGGACGGATACTCCTGCCAGGCGGAGTTACCGCATTCGTGGAAAGCCGAACCCGCATCGTGCGGGACGCCTCGGGCGACGTGGTCGAATATGTCGGAACCGTGCGCGATCTAACGGAATCCAAAGCCGCTCAAGACCGGATACAGGAAAGTGAGAGGCGCTACGCGGCGACGCTCTCGAGTATTGGCGACGCCGTCATCTCGACCGATGACAAGGGCCGCCTGACCTTTATCAACCCAGTGGCGGAAAAGCTCACGGGCTGGATGCAAAAGGACGCGGCCGAAAAATCAGTCTCGGAAGTTTTCCAGTTGGTCGACGAGGGCCGTGAACTCGTCGGCGACCCGGTCTCGGAAATACTCGGTCGCGAGGTCGATCTCGCAATCGGCAACCAGTACACCCTACGGTCCAGGACCGGGTCGGAATCGATAATCGACGTGTCGGGTGCGCCCATCATCGACTCTCGTGGGGACATGAAGGGCGCGGTACTGGTGTTCCGGGACATGACCCAGCGGAACGAGACGGCGCAAGCGCTGCGTAGATCCAAGGAGGACCTTGCACGCATGAGCCGTCTCACCGCGATCGGCGAACTTGCCGTCTCCGTCGCCCACGAAATGAACCAGCCCCTGATGGCGATCGTCACGAACGCAGCCGCCGCCATGAGTTGGCTTGGAGGCAAGCCCCCCAATATCGAAGAGGCGACGCAGGCGATCGGCTGGGTGATCAGGGACGGCCATCGCGGGGGAGAGATACTGAGTGGGATACTCGCTCTGGCGAGAAATTCCCGGCCGAAGATGGAACTCCTGAGTATCCGTAGTGTGATCGAAGAAGTCCTGCAGTTGACGAAGAGCGAGCTTCGCCAGAAAGGTGTCGTCGTCGAGACCGTCTATGACAACCCCGCCGACGCGGTTACGGGCGATCGCATCCAGCTCCAGCAGGTCCTGATCAACCTGGTCATGAACGGCGCGGACGCGATGACGTCGCTGGAAGCCGAGCGGAGGGTCCTCCGCGTCGTCACCAAGCGGTTAAGCGACGGGCTCATCCAGGTGAGCGTGTCTGACAACGGCGTCGGTCTCGATCCAGACACGGCCGAACGGGCTTTCGAGGCGTTCTTCACCACCAAGGCGACCGGCATCGGCATGGGTCTATCCATCTGCCGGTCCATCATCGAGGCGCATGGCGGGCATATATGGGTGACCACTGAAAAGCTGAAAGGCAGCACCTTCAGCTTCACCCTCCGACCTCCGTCATCCAAGAAAGAGTAATCCGGAGGATAGCCGGGCACGATCGAAACTTGTATATATGAGAAACGGATCCGCGCGGCGGGCGAGTCATGTCTTAGTTCTTTCGAGTAGCACTATCGAACGCTGGAAGCCGCCGCGGACTTTAGGGCGGCGATCTCGGCCTCCAGTTCCTTTATCCGCGAGTCCCTGCTCTCTATCGCCTTCAAGACTTCGTCAGCCTCGAACCGAAGCGGAATATGCTGCGGGCAGTTGGAGTCCCAAGCCTCAACATGAAAGAGGATGACCTGCTCCGGTCTGGCCTGATACCCTTTAGGCATCAACTGCTCGAGGAGCGCCGGGTCGTCTTCAACGACGCGCGCGGTCCCCCAGATCTTCACTCGCGAGCGGCCGCCGTAATCGATCAGGAAAAGCTGGGCCTTGTGGTTGTCGACGAGGTTTCCCTGAGTGATGTATTGCCGATTGCCAACGTAGTCCGCGAATCCCAGCGTGGTCTCGTCTATGACGCGAAGGAATCCAGGCGGGCCCCCCCGGTGCTGGATATACGGCTGGCATTCCTTGTTGGCCGTGGCCATGAAAATGCTGATCTGCTTCTCGATGAAATCCTTCAGATCGGGGGTTATCGACGTCGCCCATCCGCCGCGGTCCTCGATGCGGGCATAGGACCGGCGCGATCCTTTTCGCGTCTGGATCCCCTTCACCGACGGTGAAAAGGCGACGTCGCTCGAGATATGCTTTTCGGTCTCCACGGCCGCCTGCCCTCCTTGTGGATCGGCGGCCGGGCGCCGCCGCGAGGAGTTTCCTCTCAGACGCCTTCGTAGACAAGGCGGCTGAACAGCGCCGGCGAGATCGCCCAGTTGCCGAAAACGGCGTCCCACTTTTCCGTCGGCTTCGCGGCGACCGTTTCTTCAACGGTTCGACCATCCTTCTTCAGCTTGGCAACGTTTTCCCTGATGCCGACCAGCATGTCCCGCCAGGCGATCAGGTCCTTCTTGTTGCCGATCTCGCCATGTCCGGGAACGACGATCGTCTGGTCGTCCACCATCTTGACGTTGGCCTCGGCGGCATTGATCTGTCCGTCGATGCTGCCGCCCGTCGAGTAGTCTATGAACGGATATACGCCGTTCCAGAAAGTGTCGGCCACGTGGACGACGTTCGCCTCCTGGAAGAAGACCGAGATGTCGCTGTCAGTGTGGGCGGGGCCGTAGTGCTTCAGCGCGATCGTCTGGCCGTTGAGCTTCAGCGTCTCTTCGTCGCCTTTCATCAGCATCGTCGGCAGTGCGCTCTTCGGCGACGCCGGGAAGTCGAAGTCCCAGTCCACAACGCGGGTGGCGACCGTTAGGTGCTTCAGCGTGTTCGGGTGGGCCATGATCATGGCGCCCTCCGAGTTTAGCCACTCGTTCCCGTCCGTATGGTCGAAGTGCCAGTGCGAATTGATCAGATGTTTTATCGGCTGCGGACCGAGATTGGCGAGCGCCTTCTCAATGCGTGGACGGGTCGCCGTGATCCCGGCGTCGACAAGGACCTTGCCGTCGTCTCCGACGAGGACGGCTACATTCCCTCCTGAACCGGAGAGCGCGCTGATGCCTCCCCGCAGTTTGGTCGTAGTAATGTCGGCGGCGGCGGCGGCTTCGCGGATCTGGACGACAAGACTTTTGGCAGCGGCAAAGACTTCCGGCGGAGTGAGCCAGCCGCCCGTGGCCGCGAACGTCGCGCCACCAAGGCAGCAAAGGCAGAAACCGCGTCTTGAGAGTGCGTAATCGTGCTTGTTCATTTCCGGCTCCATCTTGTTGGAAAGTCGCGGTGAATTGGTGCCTCGATCTAGTCCCGGCTGAGTTTTCGATCGAGGAAGTCGTGGATCAGCGGCGCCATTTCCGGAAGCTTGTCCTCCAGTGCGAAGTGCCCAGTGTCGAGTAGATGCATCTCGGCGTGCGGAAGGTCGCGCAGATAGGGGGACGCGCCGTCGGCGGGGAAGATCTTGTCGTTCTTGCCCCAGACGATCAGGGTCGGCGGTTTCTTATCCCGGAAGAATTGCTGGAATTTCGGATAGAGGGGCACGTTGGTCCCGTAGTCGTGGAACAGGTCGAGCTGGATGTCCTTGTTGCCGGTACGGTCGAGCAGCGGCTGGTCGTGGCCCCAGTTATCGGGATCGATGTACGCGATGTCACTCATGCCGTCGGTGTACTGGAACTTCGTCGTCTCAGGAGCGACGAGGACCGACAACGCTTCGCGGTTGGCGGGTGTGTCGCTCTTCCAGTAAACTTTGATCGGATCCCAGAATTCCTTGAGACCCTCGTCGTAGGCGTTGCCGTTCTGGACGATCAGCGCCGACACGCGGTCGGGATGCTTGAGCGCGAGGCGGTATCCGACCGGAGCGCCGTAGTCCATGACGTACATCGCGTATTCACTGACGTTCAGCTTGCCCAGAAGGCCGTCGACGATATCGGCGTAATGCCCGAACGTGTAGGCGAACTTGGTGTGGTCGGGCGCCGCGCTCTGTCCGAAGCCTGGATAGTCCGGCGCGATGACGTGATATTTGTCAGCGAGGATCGGGATCAAGTTCCTGAACATGTGGGAAGACGTCGGGAACCCGTGAAGGAGGAGCACGACGGGTGCGTCGGCGGGGCCGGCCTCGCGGTAGAAGACGGTCGTGCCGTCGACGTCCACCGTATGGTAGGTGATCTGCGGGACGACGAGCTTATGTGCGGCAACGACCTTCTTCGCTGCATAGGACGTGGCCGGCAGAGCCGTCGACGCGGACAACGCGATCGCTATGACAAATGCCGTCCTGCTCATGAATCTGTTCATTTCAGCCTCCGGTTCTTCCAAATGAGGACGCGAGTGCGGCCGCTCGTTACGTCGCTGATTTTCCAAATCATTGCTACGCTCGACGAACACAAACGACGAGCTAGTTGTCGTAAGGCGTCGTGAGTTTGCGTGAGGTCTCATGCCAACGAACTTCGCCAAGTCGTTCGCATTCCTAGACCTTGGTCTAGTTCTTCACGACTTTGTCGGGGTCGGACTGGCCATAGGTCGGATTGTTTGCTTGCAGGGCCGGAGCTAGACTTTCGTTTCAATCGCAAGCATTTGAGGATCCCCTCCCGCAAGATGCGGGAACAGATTTGTAAGACGCCGATCTTCAGCAACGCGATGACCAATTGCAGCCGACGGGGAGTCAGCCATGCAAGTACAGTTCAATGATACGCTCGAACATCCGAATTCATTAGATGCCTTCACATCGCCATCCTCAAGCCAGACGAAGCCTGGAGCCGCGGACCATGCCATTCGCTTCGGCCGGTTCTGCGCCATCCCTCATTCCCGACAGCTCTTGATGGACGGACGTCCGCAGGAAATCGGCGGGCGGGCGTTCGATCTTCTGATGGTCCTGTTGAAGTCCAACGGCGGAATCGTCAGCAAGGACGAGATCCTTGACGAGGTCTGGCCGTCGATGGTGGTCGAGGAGTGCAATCTCCGTTTCCAGGTGAAGTCCTTGAGGCGAGCGTTGGGTAGTCAAGGCCACATGATCAAGACCATCGTCAGGAGGGGGTACATGCTGATCAGGGACGACGTCTTGCTTGAAAGCGAGGTGCGGTTCGAAGCGATACAGTCAAAGGAATTTTCGAAGATCGACACCCCCGCGATGACAAAGACTACGGCGCCGTACATCGTCCTGATCGAGGACGACGAAAGCGTCCGGCGCTCGATATCCACGCTACTACGATCGGTCGGCCTCGGGGTCGCGTCTTTCGAATCCGTGAAGGTCTATCAAGAAAGCGCACACGCCGATCAGCCCGATTGCCTTATTCTCGACGTATGCCTGCCCGGTAGAAGTGGCTTGGACTTTCAGGCCGATCTGTTGAAGACCGGAATGCGCTACCCGATCATCTTCATCAGCGGCCATGCTGACATACAAATGTCAGTCCGGGCGATGAAGGCGGGCGCGGTCGAGTTCTTGACGAAGCCGGTGCGGCATCAGGATCTGCTCAATGCGGTGGATCAGGCGATCGGGGCGTGTGATGTCTAGTTGAGCGATTCGCTGGACGCATCCTCATGCCGCTCAGTAACAATAGAACCGCGAGGGCTGCCACGCTCAAGATGCCGAGAGCGGCGGAAAACGCCCTGCGCACCGATCCCCCCAGTAGCGACGCGAGAACCGGCGGGGCCAGCGCGTTGATAAGGTTCATTGGCAAAGCGATAGCGGTGCAACTTGCGTTGCGATCACGGGCACAACGCCGACCACGCCCCAGCCTGTGATCTGGGTAAGGGAAAGCAGGAGCAGGACAAGCAGATGACGTCGCAGCATCTTCTCGTAGGAGCAAAATATAATAGCCTTGTGACAGTCGCGTCGAACTCCCCACCACTTCTCACAACACATCTCGACATCTCACAACATGCGTAGGCCACCGCATAGTAGGTTTTAGAGAACGTAACCCGAGCGCCTTCGCCCCACGGTCGCGAAGCGCCAAGTCAGGTGACTTCCCATGAACAAGTGGTTGTCCAGTTCGGCAATAGTCGCGGCTCTCTTCTTGAGCCAGAGCGCGATCGCGGCATCGAAGCCGACGATCGTTCTCGTCCACGGCGCTTTCGCGGAATCGGCGAGCTGGGACGGCGTCGCGGCCAAGCTGGTTAAGGACGGCTATCCTGTCGTAGCCGTGGCGAACCCGTTGCGCGGGTTGCAGTATGACGCCGACTACGTCTCGGCAGTCCTGAAGTCCATCGATGGCCCAGTCATCCTGGTAGGCCATTCGTACGGTGGCTCTGTCATCACTGACGTCGTCGTCGAAGGCACGAACGTCAAGTCTTTGGTCTTCGTGGCCGGCCTTGCGCCTGACACCGGGGAAAGCGCGAGCGGGCTTGGCAAGAAATTTCCCACGGGCACGCTGGGCGACGCTTTGGCACTCCCGGTCGTCCAGCCGGATGGGAAGCACGATCTCTACATTTTGCAGAGCAAGTTCTGGAAGCAGTTCGCCGCTGACGTTCCGGAATCGCAAGCCGCGCTTATGGGCGCGGAACAGCGTCCGGTCACGGCCGAGGCCCTGAACGATCCTTCGGGAGACCCCTCTTGGAAGAAACTGCCCTCGCACTTCATCTACGGCACCGCCGACAAGAACATCCCGGCCGAGCTTCATGAGTTCATGGCGAAGCGTGCGGGCGCCAAGGAAACCCTCGGGGTTAAGGGCGCGTCACATGTGGTGATGATCTCCCATCCCGATTTGGTGTCCGCGATGATCGAGAGGGCCGCCGCCGACAAGTAGCCCGGCAATACGACAGCCAATAATTCGCGCCCTTTTTCATGAGGAGCAACCGTATGCAGACCGATATCGCCCCTAAGGTGTGCGTGGGAAGGACCCGTGATGTCTTCAAAAACATCGACGACTGTCTGCAAGTCGAGCACTATAGCGTCGCCGACCCGAACGTCTCTCTAGCCAAGCTGACCCGGGAAAACGGAAACCGGGCCATCACTACCTCGCTGGGTTCCGGCGTCGGGACGTTCGTCGTCGCAGCCCGCGACTCAGAGCTGCGCCTCGAGCAGAAGGGCCGCGTGCTTTTTCAAGGACTGATGGTTGAGGACAGCATCACCTTTGTCGAAGGCCCGGATCCTATCGCCGTCGAGCTGCCGTCCGACGCCTGTCTGTATGTGCTCACCTTTCTAAAGGAGCCTTGTCGAGGTCCCTGCTCGGTTGTTGGAGGACGTTTCAACATCCGCGACATCCGCCTGGTGGAACTCGTCGGTGAGATTTCCGAAAGTTCGCCCGCGAGGAGAAGCGAGCTCACTCGGGACTTCTCAAGGTTGGCGTTCGAACGCTATCGGTGCCTTCCGCGCGTACATCCTCTTTCCGCATGGCGACTAAACCGTGTCAGACGCTACGCGCAATCGCGCCTCGATCAGAGGATGTCGCTGGAGGAGCTCGCGGATGTCGCGGGGTTCTCGCGAGCGCATTTCGCGGCCACGTTTAAGGCGGCCACCTCGATGAGCGCCCACGAGTTCCTTTTACGGACGCGGATTCAGGCCGCGGCCAAGCTGCTGATTTGCACCGATCTGGCTCTCGTTGAGATCGCCTTGCAGACGGGTTTCCAGAACCAGCCGCACTTTACGACCGTCTTCAAAAGGATCACTGCGGTCACGCCGCGGAAATGGCGGGACTTCCATCGCTCTGCCGTGGTGCCATGCAGCGCAGAGCGGATGGTCAACGGCTCTACCGTCATCGAACACCTGCCGCACTAGCCGGAATGATTCCTTCCGCACGATCTGCATTGACGACGGGCTCGGTGCAGCCCGATTACAGTAACCGATGCAACCAAGGAGATTGCAAAATGGCTCGAATTCCAATTCCCGCAACACTCGAGGCGGCGCCGGAAGCTTCCAAGCCGACGCTGGAGGCTATCAAGAAACAGATCGGCGCCCTGCCTAACGTCTTCCGTATGATGTCTAACAGCCCGGCCGTCCTCGAGGCCTACGCAGCACTCAATGGAGCACTCGGCAAGGGCAAGCTGGACAAGAAGATCCGCGAGCGGATCGCGCTGGCGATCGCCCAGAAGAACGGCTGCGAGTATTGTCTTGCCGCGCATACATACACTGGCACTCACGTGACCAAACTTAGTCTCGAAGAGATTGCCGCAGCCCGCCGCGGCGGGTCGTCCGAGGCAAGGGCCGACGCTGCAGTGAAGTTCGCGGTCAAGGTCGCGGAAGCCAGGGGCGGCGTCTACGAACAGGAAGTGGAGGCCCTCAAGGCCGCTGGCTTCGATGACGGCGAACTCCTGGAGATCGTCGCGCACGTCGCCGCGAACACCTTCACCAACTACATGAACGAGGTCTTTAAGACCGACGTCGACTTCCCGAAAGTCGAGCGCGAAGCCGCTTGAGAAGATCTAGATCCCTGGAAGGCAATCCGGCAACCTAGGGATTCGCCATGCCATGTTCGTACCCACTGTTTCAGAAGAACACGCCCTCGCGAGCACGAGGCCTGTTCTTCTGAGATCGCCGATCTGAGAGGAGCCAGGCCTACTGCGGGCACGGCGCGTACAAATGCGATTGCCTTTGGAAGCTTGATTTTTTCAGGCTATTTTCTTCTCCGGCACAAGGAAGCTGACCGTCTTCTCCGTGATCACGCGATGCGTGGGATCGGCCAATTGGACAAGAACCTTATGTTCCCCGGCCGGCAAACCGACAACGATCAGCGTCTCTCCACTCGCATCCACGAAATGCCACGGCAGATCGTCGACGGTCACGTGGACGTGCCCGATGCGAGGCGAGATCTCAAGCGCACCCTTTCCGAAGACCGGGACTACACGAATGTTTTCCGTCCGGTACTGGATAAAGACCAGACCGCGCGACAGGGGCTCCGGCAGGGGCGGATCGACGATAAGTTTCGGCGTCGGCTCATTCTCGATGGCGATCAGGGGAGATGGCCCCTTGATGTCCCGAGCGGTCTGGGCCGAGGCGCCTTCGGCAGGCATCCTTCCTGCCGTCGCCGCGACGGCCAGGTATTGAAGTGCGTAATTAATGCCAGCTCCTCCGGTCAAGGCCAGATGGATCATGTCGACGGCGTCCGTCATGGCAGCCCCTCCAAGCTGGATTGCTTCGATGGTCTGCCGCCCGGACATTCGCGTGACGTCATTCATCGCGCAGACAACTTTCCGCTGGAGGGGCGATCAAGTCGAGTTAGTTGTCGTGAGATACTGGTGCGATCGCCGGTGGCGTGAGAACTCTCACACCGTTGGAGCCGGGTCGCTTGCCAGAGCAGTCCGGATGGCCTCCAGCAAGTCCGTCGGACTGACGGGCTTCAGAAAGATCCTAAGCGCCCCTGAACTCCTGGCACGATCGCCAATTGCGACGTCAGAGTGCGCGGTGATAAGGATCGATGGAATCCTTCTGGTCATCCCCGACAACTTGTCGAGCAGGTCCAGACCAGAAATTCCTCCGAGCTGGATGTCCGTGACTAGGCAGGCTGCCGTCTGCAACTCCGTGGAAGCGAGGAATTCTTCGGCCGAGGCGAAGGCGGCCACCCGCATGCCGGACGCGCGCAGTAGTCCCCTGAGCGCGTCGCGGACGGGCTCGTCGTCCTCGACGCAAACCACTAGGGAGGTGTTCGACGCATCAATCATCAATCGATCCTATCGCTGTAATCCTATGACCGGGGTTGGGCGCTCGCAATGCGACTAACGTCTGGAAATCTTCTATCAAACCTAGCCTTTGGTGGAGGTATGGATCCGCTCGCCCAGCTCCAATAGATCGTAATGACGCACCAGCTCTGGTAGCGTTTGCACGTGCATCTTCTGCATCACGTTCCCCCGGTGCAGTTTGACCGTGGCCTCGGTAATTCCGAGCGCTGCTGAGATCTGCTTGTTGCGCTGCCCCTCCACCACGCGGACCAAAACTTCCTGCTCACGTTTCGTCAGCGTCGCGAAGTCGGCGCGGGCCCTCAAGGCAGCTTCCTCCTTCATCGTGGAGCGGCTGTCCCGCTTCATCGCCGCGTGGACTGCGTCCAGAAGATCCTGCTCGCGTACCGGTTTCGTCAGGAATTCGACAGCGCCTGCCTTCATTGCCCGTACGGCGATAGGCACGTCGGCATGGCCGCTCATGAAAATTACTGGCCTGTGGAAACCGCGGGCGCGCACTTCCTCGTAGAACTCGATGCCGCTCTGGCCAGGGAGCCGGACATCGAGGATCATGCAGCCGACAGATGCCAACTGTCCCCTCGACGAGAACTCCGTTGCCGAGGCGAATGCGATGGCGTTGAACTTCATGGAACGCAGCAGACCGACTAGCGATTCACGGACGCCGTCGTCGTCTTCGATGATGACGACTTGCGCGGAGGTGTCCTCACGTTGCTTACGGTTCATTTGCCCCCCTTGCGTTCGGCATTGCGAATTCGGAGCCGTCCTCCAGACCCCAGCGGTCGAGCCGACAGAGTCCCGCATGCGCCTCGTATGATAGACCCGGCAGGTCGCTAGGCCCATGCCGGTCCCCTCCGGCTTGGTAGAATGCTTCGAAAATACGCTCCGATGCAATGGAGTCGAGGCCAAGACCGTTGTCGTCCTCGACGCGGACGACCACGGAACGGAAGCCGCGGTTCTCGCTGATCACGCTGATGGTGCTCCATGTTCGTTGTCCGTCATCGCTTCGGCCTATTGAGCATGAGGTTTAGGAGGACCTGCTGAAGCTTCGAAGTAGACGCATGGGAACGAAAAGGCGTGCAGCGCGAAGACCAGTCCGGACCGCATTCCTGCGAGCAAAAGTCTCTATGGCGTCCACCTCAATGGCACAGAAAGCCGAGCAGGCGCCGGCCGTCGTGAACGGCGTCTCCCTGGATGAACGGGGTCGCGCCCTGCTTCCGCGCGTACGAAGTAGAGCGTCATCAGAAGAAGAGGAGGACGGACCATGGAGCAGTTCCTGAGGCGCAATCGGCGCCGGTCCAGGTGCTGGATGGACGACTTGGTCATCTGCTCATTCCTCCGTGAGACATGAATATCCTCGTCATCAGCAACATCGTGAGCGCGTGGTTTAGCGCGATGGTCGTCGTCCACCACGCCATCGCACGAATTCGAAATATCGCCTGGCGTCGTCCCCGTAGTCTCTCTTGAGAACTTTTTGGAGGATCGGATGAAGTCCGCCCCTACACCCACAAGGAAGATAGAGAGCGTCGTGCCGGCCTTCGGCGAGCTGCCCGTATTTGTGGTCGGGCAGTCGGTCAAGGTTTCAGACCGTGCACCGGTGGGGCACTACCGGGTGCCGACCTACCTGCGCGGCAAGACGGCGGTCGTCGAGGCGGTCATGGAGCCGAAGGCGGTTAACAACGAGGAAGAGGCGTTCGGCCGAAACGCTGGCGGCGTCCGTCACTACTATCGAATTGCCGTGCCGATGACTTCGATCTGGAGCGACTACGCGGGTTCGTCGCATGACAGTCTTCGGATCGAAGTGTTCGAGACATGGCTGGAGGGAGTTTCAGTATGACCGAACATGAAGACCCCGACCATGGACATGACCACGATCATGCTCCGATCGTTGCGCCGGAAGCGCCCGGCTATTACGACGCCATGGAGACGGCGTTTCAGGAGCTCATGATCGAAAAGGGCTACTTTACTGCGGGCGAAATGCGGCGGCAGATCGAAGTGCTCGATTCCAGAAACCCGGCACTCGGTGCGAAGGTTATTGCGAGAGCCTGGACGGATAGGGAGTTCAAAAGACGTCTCCTTCAAAACGGCCGAACCGCCTGTGAAGAGCTGGGGATCACCTTCTACGACAATACCGAGCTGATCGTGCTGGAGAACACGCCGAAGGTCCACAACCTCATCGTCTGCACCCTGTGTTCGTGCTACCCGCGGCCGGTCCTTGGACTCCCGCCCGACTGGTACAAGCTGAAGCCCTATAGGGCACGCGCGGTCTACGAGCCTCGGAAGGTGCTCGAAGAATTCGACACGATTATTCCCAGCGAGGTCGAAATCCACGTCAGCGATTCCACCGCCATCCAGAGATATCTGGTTCTACCGATGCGTCCGGCTGGAACCGACGATCTTGACGAGGAACAGCTCGCTTCCCTCGTCACCCGCGATGCGATGATCGGCGTCATCCAGATCAAAACGCCAACTGCGGGAGTTGCGGCATGAACGGCAGCGAACAATTCGTGAGGCGTCTGCCAAACGACATCGGCGGGCTCGAGGCATCGAAGATCGAAAGGGTCGAGCACGAACTTCTGCCCTGGGAGAAACGTTGCCACGCGCTGGCGGACGTCCTCGACTTTCACAAGATCATCAACACCGAAGAGAAACGACGCGGCGTCGAGTCATTGGGTTCGGACTTGGTTGGTAAGCTTTCCTACTACGAGAGATGGATCACGGCCTTCGCGAACATCGCATTCCAGAAAGGGCTGATAACCCCCGAGGAACTCGCAGTGAAGATGGACACCGTGGAGGCAAGATGGGCCGCGCACATCTGAGGACAGTCGGCAGAGCCTCGCAAAGGTGCTTCGTCGAGGACGACGGCACGATACCTGTAGCATAGCGAGCGCTGGCGGAGGGCGTCGGGACGATGCTTATGGTAGCCGTAGTCGGTTCAGGCCGCCACGACAGCAGCTTGCAATTGTCATCGGCGATGGCGATAGCCGGCAGTTTGATCAGCCTGACCCTGGCTTTCGGCGCGGTCTCGAGCGGCCACTACAATCCTACAACATCATCATGCAGTGGCGACGGGGAAAGTCGACTGGACTGCCAGCAAGCTGGTAGGGCCGTTCGCCGTCGGACTCTGGTTGATAGCTGCCATCGTTTCAACGCCGACCGGTCGATCGCAAACCCTGCAGTCGCGACCGGCCTGCTGGACACGCCCAGGAGCACTTCGCTGGTTGCCTTATCCACGTTCGTGGTCGTCCAGATCGTCGGTGGCGGAGCCTTGCCGCTCGGACCGTATCGATCATCTACACCAACGAAAGCGCCCCTGAAGCAGGCGGCCAAGTCGGACCGACGATCAGCGGCAGCAATGTGAATTCAGGGTCCCGCAACGCGGTCTTCTACGGGAGTTAAAAATGCGAAAACTCACTGATTTCCGTTTGCTATCATTAGGCATCACGGCGATTTACCTCTCCGTCACCGCCACCGGTGGCGTGACCGACAGCGTCTCACCGATTTACGGCGTCGGCCTCCCGGGAGAATACCGCGCCTGGCAGATGATAACGGTGGCCCACGAAGCGGGAAAGAATAACGACATACGCGCGATCCTTGGAAATGACGTCGCCGTGAAGGCTTTCCGCGAGCGAACCCGACCCTTTCCCGATGGATCGGTGATCGCGCGCTTGGCCTACGTATATCAATCATCCGCGGAAAACGACACCCTGTTCCCGGCGCCGCAATCCTTCGTGGCCGGAAATCCGACGAATGTCCAGATCAGTGTGAAAGACTCGAAGAAGTATGCACATAGTGGCGGCTGGGGCTACGGACAGTTCGAGAACGGCATCGCGAACCAGAGCCAGCCGCTTTTGAACTCCTGTTTTGCGTGTCACAAGAAGCTCGATAGCTCAAAAGATTTTGTGTTCAGCCACTACTCTCCCTAAAGGGGCGACGACAAGAACTGTGCCAAATCATACGCTCTCATGACTGTCATGGGGATGAGAAAGCATAGAGGCACATCGCCGACTTTACATCGGCGTCATCTGATTTCAACCTGACCGGTGTGCCGCGATCCGATCGGACGACGATTGATCATGCTCTCATCCCCATGACAGTCATGAGAGCAAAGCGTTACAGGACGCGGGCCGAGGGTCTCCCCGAGGAGATCCGCGCTATAGCATGGAAGGCGCAAGCCCGACTCTGCCAGCGCTACCGACGGTTGTCGGCCCTTGGCAAACCGCAGCCGAAGGTGATCACCGCCATTGCTCGCGAACTGGCCGGATTTGTTTGGGACGTCAGCAGGCGGGTTAGGCCAACATATGTTCAGGGATAAAAGCTCGTAACGTCTGGAAGGAATTGAAAGGAGAGCCGACCTTTTGCGAAAGTAACCTGACCGGCGTGCCGCGGTATCCAGGCATGATGGGAAACCCTCGCCGTACGATAGGGCGAGCTCTTTGTAGCTCATGCCCGTCCCTTAGACAGAGGAAGGCCCGCGACGAAAATGGGAAATGCGGTAACCAATCCGTGGATGAGAGCATGATCAATCGTCGTCCGATCGGATCGCGGCACACCGGTCAGGTTGAAATCAGATGACGCCGATGTAAAGTCGGCGATGTGCCTCTATGCTTTCTCATCCCCATGACAGTCATGAGAGCGTATGATTTGGAACAGTTCTTGTCGGCGCCCCAAGACGCGAAGGAAGGAATGGATCAGCTCAATCGCGTCGACGCCTGCCTCGCCTGAGACATGTCCCAGCCGGCCGCTTTCAGATAGCTTGTCGAATGTCTTTAGGTCAAAATCTCGGGGTGGGCTATGTTCACGCTTGTGACGAGATCTGGCGAACGACATCCATCAGTACGTTGGCACCTGCGATCAAGTCGGCCTTTGAAGTATCTTCGGCAGGGTTGTGGCTGATGCCACCGCAGCTGGGAACAAAAATCATCGCGGCTGGCGCAATTTTGGCGATCATCTGCGCATCATGCCCAGCGCCAGAGGTCATGCGGCGGCAGGAAAGACCACGCCTTTCTGCAGCGCCTTCGACCATTTGCACGATCTCCTGGTCAAACGCGACAGGACTGGACTGCGCCAATTGCTCGACTGATATAAGTAACTTTTCCTCCCGAGCCAGCATTTCCAAAAATGCCCCCAAGGCCTCACTCTCTTCTTTGAGCCTATACTCGAACGGGTCGCGAAGATCGACGGTCAGTGTCGCGCGCGACGGAATAACATTGATCGCGTTGGGTTCGAGATCGAGGCAGCCGACTGTTGCAACCGAGGGAGTGGCTGAAGAACGGGCACGCTCCCGGAGATAGGCAATGATACGAGCGGCTCCGTAACCCGCATCCGCCCGCATGGTCATTGGGGTCGTCCCGGCGTGGTTGGCGGTGCCCTCAATCGTGATCCTCAGCCAGGAGATACCCTGCAGGTTCTCTACCGCTCCAAGGACGATTCCCTCCCGTTCCAGTACAGGACCCTGTTCAATGTGAAGTTCCAAATAGGCAAAGGGCTTCAGAAACCCGGGCGCTTCCGCTCCGGCGTAACCGATGCGTTTGAGTTCTTCACCAAGGATGGCCCCGTCGGTGCCGACGGTAGAGAGCGCGGCATCCGCGTCCAAGCCTCCGGCATAGACCAACGACCCCATCATGTCAGGTGCAAACCGTACGCCCTCCTCATTGGTGAAGGCTGCAACCGCAATTGGACGTATCGGCCGAAAATTTGCCGCCTTGAGTGCCTGTATCACCTCAAGCCCGGCGACAACGCCGTAGCACCCATCGTAAATACCGGCATTGATGACGGTGTCGATATGTGAGCCCAGCATGAGAGGTTGGCAGTCTTCAGTTCCGGCCGGGCGCCATATACCAAAGATATTGCCGATACGGTCGACCGCAACGTCAAGACCTGCTTGCCTGAGCCAGCAAACGAAGAGGTCTCGGCCAAGTTTGTCGCCGTCAGATCCGGCGAGCCGGACAAGCCGACCCCCAGCGTCACGTCCGATACTTCCAAGCTCTTTGATGCGCCCTAGGAGACGGTCCCCATCAACCGAGATATCGCTCATATTTGACCTTTAGATTTCGGCGTGGGCGTTGCCGCCTCAGCTTGGTTTTGTTCACCGGAAATCGCCCGCGCTGCCATCGTTACTCCTTCAGATCCGAACAAATTCCGCCAATCGGCCATCCTGTTTTCTCCGCTCGGCCAGTAGCGCAGGCGATCCGTCAAACACGATCTGACCTTTCTCCATAAAGATGACTCGGTCGGAGACCTCCATGGCGAACTTCATCTCGTGGGTGACAATCACCATGGTTCGGCCTGATCGCGCCAGCGCGGCCATGATCCGGAGTACTTCGCCGACGGTTTCGGGATCAAGCGCGGATGTGGGTTCATCGAACAAGAGAATCGACGGGTGCATTGCGAGCGCACGCGCTATCGCGACGCGTTGCTGTTGGCCTCCTGAGAGCTGATGCGGATACTTGTTCTCATGGACCAGCATCCCGACCTCATTGAGAATGGACCGCGCTTCCTGGCGAAGCTCTGAAACAGTTGCGCGATTGTGATAGAGAGGCCCCATCATCACATTCTCGAGCGCCGTGCGGTGCGGGAACAAATTGAAGTTCTGAAAAACCATTCCAATCCGAAGGGCGTCGCTGCTGACATGGCGCAGTGAGTTCGCCAGCTTCTCTTTCGACCCCGCAAGGAATGGTTTCTCTTCAAGATAGACCACGCCGTGCTCAAGCGTTTCAAGGCCATTCAGTGAGCGAATCAGTGTGGTTTTCCCCGATCCGGAGGGTCCGATGATGGAGACTACTTCACCCGGCTTGACGGCAAGGTTCAGGTCCTGGAAGACGGGATAAATACCAAAGGACTTGCCACCGCGCTCAAGCCGGACCGCCGGCTGCGTTGACGCTGGTGGAATATCACCGGCGATTTCCTCTGCAATTTCGCCGTTCGGTGCCACGTCCTCCGTGGTCAGCTCAGCCAAACGTCTGGAAAAGTCCAGCCGCCGTTCGAGCGCCTTCAATCCCGTGTCAAAAACCGTGACGATCAGGATATAGTAGAATGCGACGGCGACCATCGTCTCAATGACTTTGAAGTTCTGGGTATAGTAGCGTTGGCCCACCAGAAGAATTTCAGCAAGAGAAATCACGGACACGAGCGACGTCAGCTTTACGATCGATACAAACTCATTACCAAGCGAGGGAAGAGCGATGCGCAGTGCCTGCGGGATCACGATCAGGCGCTGGATTCCAGACCGTGAGAGACCAAGGACGCGACCCGCTTCGTACTGGCCCTTCCCCACTGAAACAAGAGCGCCGCGGTGAATTTCCGCAATGTATGCCGTCTCGCTCAGGACCATGGCCAAGAGCCCGGCAACGAACGGGATTGAGAGGAGAGCCGACGTAGAGGGAAAGGCCTGGGGAAGGTTGTAGACAAAGATTAGTAGCACGAGAAGCGGAAGGCTCCTGAAGAACCAGACGTACAATGCAGCAGCACGCCTTACCGCCAGGAGGTTGGAGCGATGCGCAAGGGCGACAAAAAAGCCAAGAACCACGGCCAACACCCATGTCGCAACGCTTAGCTCAATGACCATTAGAGTTGCATTCCAAAAGTCTCGGCTCCACAGGAGCCCGATCGTGTAAGACCAATCGAAAGCCATATCTTCAGTTTCCTGTAGAGGACGCCCGAACCGCCAAAGCGACCCGGGGCGCAGTGAGGTTACTTGGCTTGCGTCAATGCAGAAGCGATTTCCGCATCGGTCGGGAGGTCGAGGTTGTATTTGGCGAGAATCGCCTTGTATTCCGCGCTCGATTTCAGCGGCTCGAACGCCTCCTTGAGTCCGGCAAGAAGCTCATCATTGCCCTTCTTCACAGCCAGGCCCATGATGACCGGAAAGAGAATCTCTGAGGACGTGATCTTCAGCCGCTCACCGGACGCGACCAGCGCCGCTTTTGACACGCCTGCGTCATCGAAAACGACATCGGCGCCGCGCGAGAGCAGTGCTTGTGCTGCTTCGGCCGACGTAGCGAACTCCTTGACGTCGATTGGATTAGAACCGCATTTGTCCTGCGAAACCTTCTGCAGTTCAGGAACCCAAGCCGCTCCCTTAAGGTTAGCCACCCGCTTCCCGCAAAGGTCTTCGGGTGTCTTTGGTTCAAAGCTGTCGTCCGCGCGTACCATCAACGAGCCGCCCGTTTTTGCATAAGCGATATAATCGACCACTTTGGCGCGCGCAGGCGTGACGTAGAGCGCCGACGCGATCATATCAAAGCGGTTCGCCTGAAGACCCGGGATGAGACTAGCAAAACGCGTATCTATAAACGTCACTTCAACGCTTAGCTTCGGCGCTATCGCGGCCATGACATCGGCGTCAAAGCCCTTCGTCACGCCATCCTCAAGATAATCGTAAGGAGGGTACACCTGGTCGGAGCCGACCAGCAAAGTCCCCTCGGTGATGGTTTTAAGGTTTCCCGCTGTCGCAGACGATCCACTTGCCATAACTGCGGCCAATGCAGTGAATGCGACGACGGCTGTTGAACAGATTTTCTTATGCATTTTTATTCCCCTTTTGTGTTTTCCGTGCGGACCATCCGCCCGGCGTTGGAGCAGTCCTTTCCCGTTTCCTCCCGAAACTTTTAGCGGATTGTCGGCATCTCCCGTGGTGCACGCCTGGTAAGAAGCCGCGGCCCGTCCATGGTGATGGCGATGTTCTCTTCGTGGACAATCATCTTGCCTGGCGCGTATTCCATTCCCGGTTCGATGGTCAGCACCATATTCTCAAGGATCACGGTGCCATCACCGAGCCTGTGGGAAGGCGGCTCGGTCAGCTGCAATCCCAATCCGTGGCCAAGGCGGCCGACATTATTGCCAATGGCGCCGGCTTGGTCGATGATCTTCGCCATGGCGCGGAACACGTCATCGGTCTTTGCGCCGGGTACAGCCGCAGCGATTCCCGCCTCCGTCGCCAACCAAAGAGCTTCGTGGACCCGTTTTGCTTCATCGCAAATATCGCCGATCGCATAGTTTCGGTCGAAATCACAGAAGTACCCGTCAAATGTCGAACCGGTATCGATGAAAAGGACGTCGCCCGCCTGAATAAGCCGGTCGTGAGGGCCACACACTATCTGGGACACGCCGCCCGGTCCTGAGATCGCGGGCATGAAAGGGGTGGCGTCTGCCCCGCGACGTGCAATATCAATTCGTAGCTTTCGGGCGATTTCGCGTTCGCTCTCGCCGATGGAAATACTCTCGGGAAGCGCCTCATAAGCATCACTTGCGATTTGGCAAATGTAGTGAATGTGATCGATCTCCGCCGGGGTCTTGACCATACGGACTTCCCAAATGCAGGGCGATCCATCGGCGATCTCAAGCGCAAGAGCATCCCGTAACTTGAGCAGGTCCGACACAGGCATGCGAAGCGCCATCTCGCGGCCAAGCTCCGCGCCAACGCGGCCATAGCGCCGTGGGAAGCTTTCGATCGTCGACTTCAGCAGGGAGATGCCATCGTCCTCGGGATTAGGCGCCTGCCAAGTGCGGATGTCCTTCATCCATGTCAGAGCCATTTCCGGCGCTCCGATTTCAGGAATGACGGCCACTGGATCACCGTCCAGCGGAACGATGACGAACCAAGGCCTAGTCGGGCTTTCCCAGAACTGCGAGTCAAATCCGGTGAAGTAGCGAACGTTCGGCGGCGAAGAAACCAGCAGTGCATCGAATTTGTGCCTATGCATAATCTGTCTTGCCCGCTCGACGCGAGTTTCGAATTCGTTTGCCGAGAAGCCGCGCTGGGGAATCTTGATGGCGCTCATTTTGTGTTCCCTTTCGTTTTGGTTGAGTTGATTGCCATAGGCCACATCAGCTTTCATGGGTGGCGGCGTTCCGAAGCACTTCTTCCGCAGTCAAACCAACAATGTTTTCGTAAGAAGCCGGGTCGGTTGCACCTTCCGTGTTGATGAGAAGGACGCGGCTGTGCTCATTGAGGCCAAGTCTGCTATGCACCTGTGGATCACCGGCGATAGACAGCAGTCCTGCTAGCCCGGCAGCGCCACTTTCGCCGGCGATAATGGGATGCTCTCGGAAAGCCAGCTTGCGCATGGCGTCCTTCGCCTCCTCTTCGGAAACTGTGACGAACGCACTTGCGTTGGCGCTCAGAATCCGCCAGGCGACCAAAGACGGTGTGTAACACTCGAGCATGGCCATAATGGTTGGTTCGGTGGGGGAAAACGAAGAGAGCCGTCCGGCCTCGGCCGACATGAAAAGGCAGGCTGCACGGTCAGGTTCGACGACAATCGTCTTTATGTTCTGGTGTCCGAGCAACTCACTCAGATGAAGCGAAATGCTACTTGCAAAGCCGCCGACGCCTGCCTGGAGAAACACATGGGTCGGCGGATCTATGCCAAGTTCCTCAATTTGATGCAAGGCCTCTTGGGCGAGGATGGTATACCCCTGCGCCACCAACGACGGAATCTCTTCGTAACCCTCCCATGACGTATCTGAGACGAGCAGCCAACTGCGCTGCTTACTGACCCGTTCGGCTTCATCCACAGACATGTCATAGTTGCCCTTGACCCGCACGATTTCATCCGCGCCGATCGCCTCGGCCCGGGCGGTTGACACCCCCTCATGAACAAAGATGACGGAACGGCAACCGAGAATGCGCGCGCCCGCGGCCACCGACTTTCCATGGTTTCCGTCGGTGGCACAGCAGAACGTAATCGATGCTGCAAACTCACGAGCCGTTGGAGAGACTAGCTGCGCGACAGAGATCTTTTCATCGAGCTGGACCTCCAGCATACGCTTGAAAAGGGTCATTACGGCATAGGCGCCGCCAAGAGCCTTGAAGCTGCCGAGGCCCAGCCGCTGGCCCTCATCCTTCATCAGGACCGTTGCCACTTTGGTAGCCTTCGCGATCTCTGGCAGCACGATCAACGGCGTTGAACGTTCGTTTCGCCAAAGGTTGAGGTAGGGGCGTACAAGGTTCGGAGCCGAAGCGCCGAGAAGTGCTTTGTCCGACTCGGTCAGGAGCTCGTGGTCGGGAGAATGGAAATGGATCATGGCTGCCTCGTTCGGTGACTTCCGAGACAATATTGCGTAATTGGCTTTATTTGCGCTCTAATTTCGCATAATTATTGCAAGAATTTTGCGTTAATGGGGGAGAATATGGTTCGATCTATCGCTGCCGATCTGGATGAGTTCGACATAAAAATCCTGCGCATGGTGCAGCAGGACAACCATACCTCCCAGCGCGTCATCGCAGAGAAAATTGGGCTGTCGCCTCCTGCGGTCGCGCGGCGGCTTCAGCATCTTCGCGAAACGAAAATCATTCGACATGATATCGCGGTGTTGGACGGGACAGCCGTCGGGCGCCCGTTGACGATCATCGTCCACGTCACCACCGAGAATGAACGGTTGGATCTGCTGGATGCAATGAAGGATCGCTTCAACAGGTGTCCGCAGGTTCAGCAGTGCTATTACGTTACTGGCGAGATGGACTTTATCCTGATCCTCAACGTAAAGGACATGGCAGAGTACAATGAAGTCACCCGGACGTTGTTTTTTGATGCGGGCAACGTCAAAAGTTTCCGCACTTGCGTGTCAATGGAAAACGTTAAGACACATGGGCCAATTCCGGTGTGAGACCCGTTTGAATCAATGATTGAGCGTTGCGGTTTAACCCGAATAGGCAAAATTCCCGAAAAAGGAAAGTTACCGCATTAACGCCAGGAATTCTTGCGATGGTGTGGGCTTCGAATATCGTTCGCTTATGCAAGCGAGGTATCGTCGCTGCCATTCGCGGGGCGGTTGGCCCGGAACTTCCTATCATCCTTCGCGTGGGCCAGTGGAAGCAGCAGGATTTCACGGTACGGCTGGGCGAGACACCGGCGCTGATGACCGACTGGCTGCTGCCGTTGGTGGAAGCTGGGGTCGATGTCCTGCATTGCTCGCAACGACGGTTCTGGGAATCCGAATTTTCTGAGATCGATGGCGAAAAAGGTCTGAACTTCGCTGGATGGCCAAGAAACTGACCGGTGCTGCAATAATCAGCGGAGGCTCAGTCGGCCTTGATGGCGACTTCATGAGCGCATTTGCAGGCCAAGGGGCGGAAACAAATGGCCTGGAACGTTTGATCGAACCAATGGAGCACGACGAGTTCGAGATGATTGCCGTTGGCCGCGCTCTGATCAGCGACCGCAACTGGCAAATATCGAGGAAGCCGATGAGGCGAGCTTGAAGCGCTTCGACGCTGCAGCCCTTTTTGAACTCGTATAGTTCTAGTGTCGCGGGTGGAAGTCATGATAGTCGCGTACGCGCGCGGCTAATCTCTCTAGGATGCAGGTGACCTAACCTGAGAGCTTGCGAGCGCGATCTGCGCTTGTCCGCTATCCAAAATTGGCTCGGTTTGTCCGCGCAGTTTGGGGCGTTACACTAAGAACTTGCCGGCGTCATCTATTTCGGCAGTTGCTCTTGTGCGAACCAAACCTTTCCGACGATGGGTACGGGGGCTAGACTGCGCTGTCTGGGTCGGTCGCTGTGTGAAGATATTCAATGCCACAGACTCGAACTCAAACCGCTCGCACTCCTTGCCCGCCGACCGCGCCCGGATGGGAGGTAGTTAGCGCTATCTGCATCGCGAGAGCCCTCCCCGGGCGCCCTTGAGCATCGCCAATAGGCACGGTTTGCGATGGCTTCGACGCTGTCTGGAAGCGGCTCCTGTAGGCGTTCGGACTGACGCCGATGGTTTTGATGAATACCCGGCGCATAGCGTTCACGTCCGCGAAGCCGCAAGTGGTAGCGATCCTCAAGAGTGGCTGCGTGGTGTCCTGCAGCAGTCGTCTCACGGCGTCCGTGCGGGCGGCTGCAACGAATTCCGCCGGCGTGAAGCCGAGCTCCTTACGGAAGACCCGCGCGAAGTTCCGGGTGCTCATGCCGACCTCGTGGGCAAGACTCTCCACATCGAGGTCGCGGTTCAAATTCGACAAGACGTACTCCTGCGCTTTCTGGATCAGGGTCGTTTCCGACATCTGGCCGACGAGATACGCACTGAACTGCGACTGCCCGCCAGGTCGTTTCATGAACATGACCATGTAGCGCGCGACGATCATCGCGGTGTCCTTGCCGTGGTCTTCCTCGACGAGCGACAATGCGAGATCGATACCTGCCGTGACACCGGCAGCCGTTATCAGAGATCCGTCGCGCACGTAGATGGCGTCGGCATCCAGATCGATATCGGGATATTCGGCGCTGAACTTTGCGGCGCATTCCCAATGCGTGGTGACCCTTTTCCCATCGAGAAGACCGGCGGCTGCGAGCAGGAACACTCCAGTGCAAATCGATCCGAACCGTCTGGCCGTCAGTACTCGACGCTGCAGCCAGGCGATGACGGCTGGGTCGATCTCGAAGAAGGCCGGGTCACCTGCTACGAGCAGGGTGTCGATATCCTCGTCCTCATCGAAGATTGTTCGATCGGCCATGAACCGCAACTGGCCCGTTCCCGCCACGGAAGGGGCGCCAGTCGACATGATTTGGATATCGTAAGCGTCCATATCGCCCAATCGTCTTGCCGCTTCCCAGAAGACCTCGGCAGGACCAACGATGTCGAGTGACTGCACGCCGGGTGGCGCGAGGATGACGATTCGCATGGGCTTTAGTCTCCTGTTTTGTCGTTCACCAAATTGGTCATGCAAGATCGCTGCCAATCCCAGCGCGTCAGGCTGTTTCGGATCTGTCTGCTGTTAAGATGGAAGTTGGATCCCTCAGGCACGCCTCCATTATTGATCTTCGCTTTGGCTGCCGTCTCAAACGCGGCGCCGTGCTGTTCGTAAAACTCGATACAGTTGTGCTGCATTGGAGGCTTGCGTAACATTGCGCGGAATGCTCGGCGATGAACGATGCAGTTGCCACCGTTTTCGGCGGCGAACTGCAGCGCATCGAGGTCGTCCCTCCAGATCATATCGTTGCTCACGTCGTGCGTTCGAAGCGGTTGAAGAGCGTCCCGCTCAACGAGCCTAGGAGCGCCCAAGACACGAGGCTGGTCATTACCGCCGCGGCAACGAATTGATGCTCGAGAGCTTCCGGTGCCAGCGCGTGCATTCCTTCTGGGGCCGCAGGCGCGCCGATCAGATGAGGCGCCCCGATCAGCGCGATCGCAACCAGGGCCGCCCACGGCTTACGCTGGAACGTGATCAGTCCGATTCCTGCGGCAGTCGCCAGGGCGGTTCCGATCCACCAGAGTTGCCGGTCACCAAGCGGAGCGGAGGGCGTCCCTGGCAACTCGGGCGGCAGACCCAACATGGGAGCGATCATGACACATGCGAATCCTGCCAATCCCCAAAGCAGGCCTTCGCGCCACGTCACGGGTTTTCCGCGCATCGCAATAAGGCCGCACAGCACCAGCGCATATCCAATCGCGGTCAACACGTTGGCGGCCACCGTGTATGTCATTCGTTCAAAACCATCTGCGGGTTGCCAGGTGCTTCCTTCGTGATCATGACCAGCTTCATGGACGTGGGCATCCGCCATGGGAGAGGCGGTGATCGCCTCAAACTGGGCTTCGCCTGCTTTTTCGTAGACCTCTGCCCTGGCAATCAACTGGCTTGTACCGGCAAACTGAACCGTGCTTACCGACACACCAACGATGACGCCGGTAAGGGCAGCGGTAAAAACAATGGAGCGAAATAAAGACATTGCGCTGACCCCTCAGTGGCAAGGAAACGCATTGGCATGACGGGTGTCATGCGCCGCGTTGTGAACGATCTCGATATGGGAAAACCCTACAAAGCCGATGATGATCATGCCAAAGCACACGGCCATCGCCGCCTGAAGAATTCTGGCTGCGGAGTTCGCCACGACGGGCGTCGCGATGGTTGATGTTGCGGATACTGACATATTTCGTACCTTTCTAGACGGGCGGCGTGCCCTTAAGTATCTGTTGCTGATTTTGAATAGGCCGCGAGCGCGGCCCTGATCTCTTCCCGATCGATGATGCCAGCCTTGACGACTGTCTTCTCGAGCGCTGCCAGGAACTGGTCGTAATAGTTCCATGTCGAGCGATCGACAGGATGCGCGTCCTCCCAGTCCTTAATCATCAAGATGAGTTCGTCGCGAAAATCATCCCATTCAAAAATGCCGTTCTTGGCGAGCGCCAGGGCCATTCCGAATGAGGACCGCTCCCACTGCGAACCGAAGCAGAGAGACCCGTTGGCGCGAGGAGGATTGTCGGTCTTGCCCATCATCTCAGTGATTGCGAAGTGTTCGAACTGGGTCAGCATCGTCGACGGCCTCACGCGGCCTTGGCGATGGCGACGCCCATCATTGCTTCGGGAGTTACGAGCGCCTCGAGTTCGGCCTCAGTCATTCCTTCCGTGCCAACGGGACGTTCAGGAACGACGAACCAGCGGATCTGCGCACTGGAATCCCAGACCTTAATTTCGATGGTCTCGGGGACCGGGAGTCCGAACTCGTCCAGAACAGCGCGTGGTTCGCGGGCGGCGCGGCTGCGGAAGGTGGGATCCTTGTACCAGTAGGGAGGCAGCCCCAGGACCGGCCAGGGATAGCAGGAGCAAAGCGTGCATATGATAAGGTTGTGCACATCCGGCGAGTTCGCCACGGCACGCATATGCTCGCCCTCGGCACCTGCCATGCCCTCGGGCAGATTAAGTTCGGCGATCGCCGCCGGCGTGTCTGCCACGAGCCGGTCTTTGAAGGACGGGTCAACCCAGGCTCGGGCGACGATCTTAGCACCGTTAAAGGGTCCCATCTTCGTTTCGAAGAAGTCGAGGACCGTGTCGACGGTCTTGTCTGTGATAATGCCTTTTTTGATCAGCAGGGCTTCGAGAGCCTTAACCCGCGCGGCACTGTAGGCTTCGCGATCCTCGCGATATTGAAAGCGGTCGATCATGTGAGTGTGCTCCTATTGGATGGCAGGTCAAGCCGCCTGTTTGGCGGATGCTGCCGCGGGCGCTTCGACGTAATGCGCATAGAGATCGGCGTAGAGACTGAAGTTCTTCTCGGCGTTGCCGGGCCAAAGGTCTTCCGGTTCGAACCGAATGCAGTAGACGGGCATAGCAGCGCCGATTCCGTCGGTCCCGGTATCGCAAAGGTACACGAAGGCGCCGTCGTAGACCGTCTCGACGGTACCGCTCTTGTCGCGGAGAAAGCCCGGAAGTCTGGTGTGCTCGATGGAGGGAACGTTCTTGATTGAAACGACGTCGCCGACTGCGAAATCAAAGGACACAATGGTGTCGCGCTTCGGGCTGTCGCCTTCCACGAGATACTGCACGACCCTGTTGTCGATGGCCGCGCCGCCGCCGGCCGGAACCGACTTCGGTGGATCGTTATAATATTCTTCCGTCAACGCATCGAGTTCTTCCGCAGTGATATATCCGTTGTCGATGAAGTAGCCGGAAATGCCGCCGAGCCATTTTTCGTAATAGCGGAATTTGAAATAGTCGAACGGGTTCAGCGATTCGGCACCCTTTCGAAGGTCCGCCCACGTCCAAACGGTTGTGAATGTGGAGGGCGTCTGGGGAAGTGGCAGTTGCGAGGAAAGCGCCATCATCGCCGTATGGATGCCGAATATGCGGGTTTCCCAGGTCTCAACAAAGACGCGGGTTTCGGTGCTCACCGGGCCAAGACCCTCAAGCCCGCCTAGATAGTGTTGCAGTTTCATGACGTTGTCCTTTCTGCGTTACGAAATTAGGCGGTGATCGGCTTCTTGGCCGCCAGAAGATTGGTGCCCATTTCGGAGAGCAATCCGAAGACGCCGCCAAGCAGCATGGCGGCCATGGCTACTAGTGTTGGATGATTGATGCCGGAGGTCACAACGGTGGTGTTGGTGGCGGCAGTTGTGCCAACGAAGGAGGCGAAGCCAAAGACGATCGCTGGTGTGAAGCTCAGGATCGGAATGGAGGAAGCAAACACCATTGCCGACGTGCCGAGACCGACCAAGATGGCAGCGAAGATTGGATAGGCTGGACTGAACTGGATGATCAGGAGCGTGATCGTGGCGATGATAATGCCCGTCCAGTTGGAAACGATGCTTTTGATCAGTCCGCGCTGGCCACCGCCACAGGCGAAGAAGGAAGCCCAGGCGATGAAGGTCGCCCAGACGGGAACAGGGAATACTGTCGCGGTAATGTACGTATCGATCGCGCCAAGGACGCCAAGGCTGATCATTGCGGCAACGAGAGGGGGCATGTTCTGTCTCCTTGATGGACAATGGGTATGTTCGAAACGAAGGTCAGGAAGCGAGCGCATGCCGGTTGGCGAGGCAGCTTCTGAAGCCTTCGCGCAAGCCGCCTTCGTCCAGATTACGCCCGATAAAGACGATGTCGCTGACGCGAGCCTCCGAGGGCTGCCAGATCTTGCCGGGGCGTCCTTCCAGGGTCATATGGACGCCATGGAAGACGTATCGCCGCGCCTCGCCGGCGAAGTTCAACACACCCTTCATGCGGAAAAGATCGATGCCGATCTGCTGGACAAGTCGGGTCAGCCAACCGTTAAGGGCGGCCAGATCGAGAGCCTCGTAGTCGCGGATTGCAACGCAACCGATCGTCTGGTCGTGCTCGTGGTCATGTTCGTCCAAAATGTTCGGATCGATCGCCAGAATGTTCTTGAGATCGAAGGCGCCGATCCCCAGGACGTCGGCAACCTCCACGTCGCAGGAACTTGTGCGGATGATCCGGGCCAGTGGGTTGCGCCTCGTGAGGTCGCGTTCGATTTCGATCAAACGATATTCGTCTTCAAGATCGATCTTGTTGAGTAGGAGGACGTCAGCGAAACTGATCTGCTCGACCGCCTCCTCCTGCGAGAGCTGGCGCGATATGTGACGGGCGTCGACGACCGTCACAATCGCATCGAGCTCCAGCCTTGCCGATAGCACTTCATCGAGAATGAACGACTGTATGATCGGGGCGGGGTCGGCGAGCCCTGACGTCTCGATTATGAACCGGTCGATCGGTCGTCCAGATGCGAGCAGGCTGCGGATCGCGGCGATCAGATCGTCACGGACCGTGCAGCAAATGCAACCATTGTTTAGCTCGACGATTTCGTCTTTTGTCTGAACGACGAGCTGGCCGTCTATCCCGACCTCACCATACTCGTTGACAATGACGGCGATACGCTCGGCGCTTCCCAAACTCAAGATCCGGTTCAGCAAGGTTGTCTTTCCAGCGCCCAAAAAACCCGTCAGGATCGTCGTTTTCAACTTCGACATTGCTGCTTACTCCGTGCTGGCATAGCTTCGCCGTTCCGCGCAAAGCGGGTTCGATCTGAGCCAATTTTCGATTTACAGATACTATTAGTGGCGAGCCGCTACGCTTGCTTGAACCGCATTACAGGTAAAACCAGCCGGGTGCGCAATAGTGCCATGTGTGCATTTCCGGCCAAAATGATAGCAGAATCCGCCAAAATTTCACATTCTATAGCGGGCGCTGCTTAAATAAGCTGCATGCTTAAATAACAGGCAGTCTGTGTTTTTTTTGTAGCCAACTTCTAAAAGCGCAACGTGCAATCGTATTGAAGTGAGCCCACTACTTTTGCGAAGTGGCTTAAAAGCAGGACGTTGTCGTAGGATTCATGAAGTAGAATTCCGACGTGCAGCTCAGCGCCATCTCTTCTCCGGCACGAGAATACCGACCATGCTACAGCCGTCCTGGGCGAGCCCACGACGATCATTGCCGGATTTGCAAACCTCACAAGTGGTGGCCTTCGCCACGACAACGAGGTTTCCACAGGTTCCCTCGCGCCGTCTACCCGCCCCGTGACAGAAAAATCCGGGCAAGCGCCCGGATTTTTCGATGGGGCTCTGAAGCAAACTGAACGCGGGAACTGTGATCCACGGCCATTCCCGTATGCGGTGCGCTTCAGCAAACTTATGTGTTCAGATCGCGTCCGCGCGTCTCCGGCAGAAGAAGCGCACCAATCACCGCCGTCAAACCGGCGAAGGCAACTGTGTACCAGAGGCCGCCGAAGATATTTCCTGTCGTAAGCACAACTGCCGTTGCCACAAAAGGGGCAAATCCACCGATCCATCCATTACCAAGTTGCAGGGCGACCGAAACACCGCTGTAGCGTATACGAACGGGAAAGAGTTCGACCAGAAGCGCCCCGAGCGGTCCGTACACCATCGTTGCCAGGAAAACCAAGGCAAAGAGGACGAGGACAACCATGGGGCCATTCGGCTGGACTGGCGCATTTGCCGTCGGCATCCCCACTTCAGTCAGGGCGGCAACGAGCGCGCCCTCATTCAGCGATTTCGGCTCGCCGCTATTGAGCTGGATTCGGAGAGGCTCGCCGTCAACTTTCACGGTGTAGGGAACGGCACGCGCCGTCAGCAGGGCCTTCGCTTTCTGGCATTCCGTCGTCGCCTGCGGCCTGAACAATTGCCCGATAAACGATTGATCATGGCTGCAATCATTGCCCGACAATACCACGGAGGTTTTGGCGCGGAATTCCGTCAGCGCAGGATTGCCATAGGTCGCCAGCACTTGGAAAAGCGGCATGATCAGCAGGGCCGACAAAGCGCATCCCGTCACGACGATCCACTTTCGTCCAATCCTGTCGGAAAGCCAGCCGAAGAACAGGAAGAACGGCGTGCCGAGCGTAAGCGCGATGAGCATATAGAAGTTCGCCTGATCCTGGGTCATCTTGAGGATGGTCGTCATGAAATACAGGCTATAGAAATGGCCCGTGTACCAGATGACCGCCTGCCCCGCGACGACGCCGAAGATCGCCACCAGCACGAGGCGCAGGTTCTTGCGGTCACCCAAGGTCTCGGCGATCGGGTTCTTCGAGCCTTTCCCCTGAGCCTTCATTTCCTTAAAGACCGGCGACTCATGCAGCTTCAGGCGAATGTAGAGCGACAGGATCAAAAGCAGTATCGAGCCTACGAAGGGTATCCGCCATCCCCAACTCGCAAAATCTTCCGCCGACAGCGAGGACCGGCAAAGAACGATCACGATCAGCGACAAGAATAAGCCAAGTGTCGCGGTGATCTGGATCCAGCTCGTCGTGAGACCTCGCTGGTCCGGGTCGGAATGTTCCGCAACGTAAGTGACCGCACCACCGAACTCGCCGCCAACCGCCAGACCCTGCAGCAGGCGCAGTCCCACAAGCAGGGCGGGGGCTGCCCACCCGATGGACTCGTACGTGGGCAAGAGGCCAATTGCGGCGGTGGCGAGGCCCATGACCAGCATGGTCACAAGGAAGGTTTTCTTCCGGCCGACAAGGTCACCGAGTCTGCCAAAAACGATTGCACCAAAGGGTCGAAGGACGAAGCCTGCGCCGAACGTCGCCAAGGCCGCGAGCAAAGCGGCGGTTTCATTACCCTTCGGGAAGAACAAAGTACTGAAGAAGGCGGCAAGGGAGCCGTAGATAAAGAAGTCATACCATTCGAAAACGGTTCCGAGCGCGGCCGCAAAAACGGTCCGTTTCGTGTTGCGGTCCAAATCGTGCGCTTTTGGTGTGACCTTTGAAGTCATCTCTTGAACAGACATGTGAACCTCCCACTCAAACGGCTTGGCGCGAGAGGCCCGCGCCACTCGACCGAGAAAAGCGACGATCGCAATCCTTAAGAAAGCTCTCGAGGACATGGTTGAAGGCCTCAGGCTGCTCGAGCATCGGGAAATGACCCGCGTCCGCTATAACCTCAAGGCGGCTTTCCGGAATCCCCTCTGCGAGAATAACGGATTCGCCAGGCGGCGTGATGATGTCCTCATTCCCGACCACGACAAGCGTGGGGACGCCGATGTCGTGAAGATCGGCCCGGCTATCCGAGGCATTGAGCGAGGCAATCGCCTCGCGCGCCACGAAAGCCGGCGTTTGTGCAACCTCTTGTCTGGCAAATTCGACGAGCGCTCGGTTTGCCGCACTGCCGAACGACCGCTCGATGACGGTCTGGCTCGCCTGGACAACGCCGAGGTCATCAATTGCCTTGAGCACATTGTCGACGTTGACATCCACTCCAAGTCCGTGGGGTGTGGCCCCGACCAGGACGAGCGCGCGGACACGCTCGGGGTGGGAAAGCGTAAAGCTTTGCGCCACCGTTCCCCCCATCGAGAGACCGACGAGGATAGCCTCGTCGATTTCGAGTGCGCGATAGACCGCCAGGATGTCATTGGCAAACGCCGGGATCGTGTAGCTGCGTCCGTCTGGTCGTGGCGATAAACCGTGTCCTGGAAGATTGATGCGGATGACCCTGTAACGGGACGAGAATGCATCAACTTGTTCCCGCCAAAATTCAGCGGTGGTCGTGAACCCGTGCACGAACACAAGCGGCGAACCGGCGCCCGACACATGGACAACCGTATCGCCGATTATCATAGTTTCTATATGCATTATTTCTGCTCCCCTTTTAGGTTTTTACATCGATAACATCGCAAGGGCCGGGCCAGTTCGCAGCTTTTCGACGAATACATTGATTAACTACTTGGAAACATGTGCAAATTTCGAAGACACCTGGTGCCTCGGAAAACACGTGCACGTCAGCCTCTTGCGGACATCGTCACCTAATGGAGACATATCTTGTCTCGCTTAGGAGACGATTTGCCGATAGAGTGCCGGTAACGCAATTCATCGGGCTCCAACCAGGTCAGGCTGAGATGACGCTTCCGGAGTGGTTCGCAGGTTCGTCGGAAGAAGCCGGGTTTCTCCGCCTCGTGCTCGATCACGTCTCAGACTGCCTTGTTGCCGTCGATACAGCAGGGACAATTGTCCTGATCAATGAGCCCTACTGCCGACTGCTGGGCGGTGAAGCCGATGACTTCTTAGGGCGTCACATAACCGACGTGGTTGGGCCGCAGACTAGGCTCCATTTCGTTGCACGCGGGATCGGCACTCATGTCGGTTATCCGCTCGAGGTGCGTGGCCATAAACTGGTGACGAAGCAAGTTCCGGTGCACCGGGACGACAAGATCATCGGCGCTGTTGGCCTTGCCCTGTTTTCCGACTACGATGCCTTGAAGAAGACCTACAGCCGCATATCGAAAGCGGAACTCGCCATTCCGCAACGTCCCAGAGCGTGGCAATCGAAGTTCAGCCTAAATGACATCATCGGCACGGGTGAGTTGATGGATTCCTATCGTGACGCCATCAAGGTGGCCGCTGCGTATGAGTTGCCTGTGATGATTTGTGGCGAGACCGGCGCGGGCAAGGAACTGGCCGCGCATGCGCTTCATGCACTGTCGGACAGGCGTAATGGACCCTTTGTGTGGGTTAACTGCGCTTCCATTCCCAGCGAGCTCATTGAAGCTGAACTCTTCGGTTACGAAGGTGGTGCTTTCACGGGTGCTCGCAGCCAGGGCAAACCCGGCAAGTTCGAGCTTGCCGCAGGCGGTGTGCTATTCCTGGACGAGATCGGCGACATGCCGCTCGCGCTTCAGGGCAGTTTGCTGCGCGTTCTGCAGATGAACGAACTCGTCCGCGTCGGCGGCACCAATCCGGTCAGCGTCGACTTGGGGATCGTCTGTGCGACTAACAAGCATCTTCTTGAGCTGGTGAGGGTGGGCCGCTTTCGCGAGGACCTTTATCACCGCTTGAATGTTCTGCCGATCAATGTCCCTCCCCTGCGAGACAGGAAAGATATCCCATACCTGGCCGAGTGCTTGCTTGCTCGCATTGCCGGCCGGGTCGGAAAACCCACGCCAAACTTGACGGCCCAAGATCGCAAACTGTTGCTCGGATACTCCTGGCCGGGAAACGTGCGTGAGCTGGAAAACGCGCTGACGCGGATGATTGTGACCGGCACGCTTTCCATTTCTGTCCTAGAACGTTCCTCCACCCAAGCTCAGCCAGACCCAACAACGCCACTTAAACATAGATTAAGATCCCAGACGGATGCAGAGATTCGCGCCGCTCTCAAACAAACGCAAGGCAACAGAAGCCGCGCGGCCGAACTGCTCGGCATCAGCCGTGCGCACCTCTATCGCCTCCTCAAGGAGCCGGGCGCCGAATAGCATTATCTCCAAGGAAGTCGTCCCGTGTTCAGCAGCGAGCATGTCCTGCCGGAATGAAGCTTCTTTTGCTCGCGTTTGGCGGGCAAGACAAAATACTCAGCCGAAATCCAGAGCCTGCAGGATATCTTCGATGAGGTCCTCGGCATCCTCCAGGCCGACAGAGCAGCGGATGACATCATCTCCAAGCGGGTCACAAAGGCCGCTTCTTGCAAGAGACAGGTGACGGGCGCTGGTTAGGCGGGCCGAATGGCAAATGAGGCTGCCGACCTCTGCAAGATTGACGCCCGAACTTATAAGCCGCAGTCTGGCGATCATCGCACAGGCACCGTCTCTGCCCGCACGGAGGCCGAAGGCCAACATTCCAGAGCCTCCAGACATCTGCCTGCGAGCAATCGAGTAGTTTGGATGAGATTGAAGATATGGATATCTCACCCACGCCACCGCGGGATGGGCCTCCAATGTCAGAGCGATCGCATGGGCGGCGGAACTATGCCGGTCCATCCGCAGTGCAAGTGTCCTCAGACCACGCAGGATGAGGAACGAGGCCTGCGGGGAAATCGCCGCTTGGGGAGAGCGAAGGCTGGTTTCCCTCAGCTTTTGAACGATTGCGTTTTCGCCCAACAGGGCACCACCGAGTGTATCGCCGTGACCGTTGATGTATTTGGTCAGCGACTGCAGGACGATGTCGGCTCCGTGCTCAATCGGGCGCTGCAAGGCCGGCGAAGCGAATGTGCTGTCGACAGCAATCTTGACCCCCCATGAGCGACCGCATTTTGCGATTGCCGCGATGTCGAGAATATCGCCGAGAGGGTTCGTCGGGGTTTCAAAATATATGAGACGTGTTTTAGGCGTCACCGAACGGTGGATATTTGCCGGAAGCGACAGATCTACGGGAATCATTATGATGCCAGCCCGTGAGAGCGTGTTCTCCATCAAAGCAGCCGTTTCGGTACAGACGGGTCTATGGACGATCATCTCTTCACCTTTGGAGAGAAGTGACACGGCAAGCATATTGAAGGCGGCCAACCCCGATGAGAGCACCAGGCCGGCTTGCGCTCCTTCAAGCCGAGCCAACGTTTTCTCGAGCATGTCCGTAGCAGACTGGTGGTCGTTGTCGGCGCCGCTGCTTTTCTTGGACGCGGGAACATCATGGTTCCGGGACAGGTGAGCCGGTTGATGGATTGCACGCGTCGAGCATCCAAGATCGTCGAACTCAGCATCCGCCACATCTGTCTCTTTACGATCTTGCATGGACTTACCCCTCATCGGTGGACCAAACCAATCGATTTTTGTTCCACCGGTATTTGCGAACCGGCCGGCAGCACTGATCCAGTTAGCGTGCATTGGTGTGAGCATTCATTCGACCGCAAGCCCATGATGGTCGGTTTAGCAGAAGGCGAAACGCATTCTGCCGACGTTGCGTGCTCATCCAGCCAACGAGTGCTCCCGTCAGGAATCCGGGCAGAAGCGTTGGTCGCTACAAACCCGCTCTTACGCGAGGTCGCTGAAGCTCCGCGACTGCCATAACAAACCGGAGTTCTTTTTTGCCACGGTTCAGGTAGGCATGCTTGTCTTCAGTACGGGCCAACACAGACGAACCCGCTTGAACGAGGTGTTCGCTATCTGTCAATTTCAGGGTCAGTTCGCCGGTTTCCACGTTGAGCAGTTCGAGTGTTCCTGGCGAATGCCCGGGCGATTCGAAGACCTCGCCGGGAAACAGCGTCCATCGCCAAAGCTCGATCTCGTCGGGTCCATGTGTTCCTACCAGCAGGATTGCGCTTCCTCCTTTTGGTCCCCGCCACAAGGTGGAGGCGTCCTCGGGCGGGACAATACGGATTGGAACGCTGGCCGCCACTCCAACGAAGTCTGCTACCGAGACACCTAGTGCGGTAGCTGCTCTGCAAAGCGTTGCAATGCTCGGATTGGCACTCCCCTTCTCGATCTCGACAAGCATGCCTTTGCTGACGCCGGATTTTCGGGACAGTTCATCGAGTGTCAGGCCGTTCTCCTTCCTGAACATTTTGAGGTTTTGGGACACAGTCGCGCTGACGCGTTCAACGTCAGCGACCGTTTCGGTCGATATATTGACTTTCTTTTCCATGGTCGGTATTATAGACTAAATTGGTCAATGGGAGCTAGAGGGCATGTTGGATTTTCCGGTCATCGACAAAGAAATTGTAGGGATTGCTCCTGAATTTCGCGCGCTCAGCATTCTTGTCGATGTCAAAGATGGCGCACGGCGCACCATGGCTCGCAACGTGTTGGAGGAGGCGTGCGATTTCGTCCGCGCAGGGGGCCCCGTCTGGAGTGATGCACATCTGGCCGATTGGGCGCAAGCCTATACCCGATTTGGAGCAAAACCGAACCGGACGCCATGTTCTGCCCAGGCCTTGAAAAAGCGGGTGGAGAAGGATGGTCGTATTCCATCGGTCAACCCCGTCGTTGACCTTTACAATGCAGTCAGCCTGCGCTTCGCAATACCAGTCGGAGGCGAAAACTTCGATGCATATGTCGGCAAGCCGCGTTTGTCGGTTGCCGAAGGAACGGAACCCTTCGACACTTTGGCGAATGGGGAGGCAATTGTCGAGAATCCCGCCAAGGGAGAGGTCATCTGGCGCGACGATGTCGGCGTCACATGCCGCCGCTGGAATTGGCGGCAGGGCACGCGCACGCGGCTGGAGACTTTGGACGGCCGGATGTGGTTCATTTTGGAAAGCCTGGCAACGATGCCGGAGGAGGCGCTCGAGGAGGCGGGCAACATGCTGGTCAGCGGTCTAAGGCAGCTGGCGCCAGGGTGTGAGGTCTACAGACAAAAAATCCTCGCCGGCTAACACGCCGGCGACCAATCCCGACAGAAAGGTCAGTTGAGGAACGTACTCCTTCGTGACGCCGCATGAGCGGCCCCTTGCGAACAGCGCGTTCCACTGACCAGCCGTGAAATAATTTCGCCGCGGCGCCGCGGCGACGGCGGAGCTTTGCCTGCGGAAGAGCAGGCAGCCGTCACAAGTCAATGGAGGTTAAATGCGCACCGAGAACTCTACGCCCGCTTTGGTCGTCAGCGACGTTCATAAAAGCTACGGCACTCACGAGGTGCTGAAGGGGATTTCCCTTTCCGCCGCAAAAGGCGACGTCGTCTCGATTATAGGATCTTCGGGTTCTGGAAAAAGCACGTTCCTACGCTGCATCAACTTCCTCGAAATTCCCGATCAGGGGACCTTCCAAATCAACGGCGAGGATGTGGTTTTCCGCAAGGGACGGGACGGCAAATGCCACCCCGCCAACTGGCGGCAGATTGAAAGGCTCCGAAGCGGTCTCGGCATGGTCTTCCAAAGCTTCAATCTCTGGCCGCACATGACCATTGTCCAAAATGTCATTGAAGCCCCAGTGCATGTGCTCGGTATCAATCGGAAAGCAGCGATCGAAAAGGCCGAGGCGCTGCTGGCCAAAGTTGGCCTCTACGAAAAGAAAGACGCTTATCCGGCCTTCCTCTCCGGCGGCCAGCAGCAGCGCGCCTCGATTGCCCGCGCGCTGTGCGTCGATCCAGCGGTGATGCTGTTCGATGAGCCGACCTCGGCGCTCGATCCGGAACTTGTCGGCGAGGTGCTGAAGGTCATCCGCGGGCTGGCCGAGGAAGGCCGCACCATGGTGATGGTCACCCACGAGATGAAGTTCGCACGCGACGTTTCCACCCGCGTGATGTTTTTGCATCGGGGACAGGTCGAGGAAGTCGGTCCTCCCTCCCAGGTTTTTGGTGCATCCACCAGCGCACGCTGCAGGGAGTTTGTTGCAGCCGGTTCGCATTAAACCACCACCATCCCAACAGAAAAAAGGGAACCTCAAAATGAAACATTTGGGAAAAGCTCTGGCTGTCGCAGCGATCATGCTGTCGACGAGCGCTCAGGCGGAAATCCGCTTCGGTGTCGTCAATGAAGCCTATGCGCCATACACGACGAAGGACGCCTCCGGGAAAGCCATCGGCTGGGAGATCGATCTGATGGATGCGGTCTGCGAAGAATTGAAGGAAAAGTGCACGATCGTTGACGTTGCCTGGGACGGCCTGATCCCCGCTCTGGAAAGCAAGAAGATCGATGTGATCTGGTCTTCGATGTCAATCACCGAGGAGCGCAAAAAGCGCATCGGTTTCACCGACAAATATTATTCCGCCCTGGCTGGCATGATCGGCGCCAAGGACGGCGTAGAAGGCGTAACCGCTGAACAGCTGAAGGGAAAGACGGTCGGCATTGCCGTGTCCACGACACAGTCTGCCTACTTCAAAAAACACTTCGCCAACATTGCGACGGAGAAAAGCTATGCGACTGTCGATGAATCTTTCCAGGACCTCGCATCAGGGCGCATCGATTACATCTTTGCCGACACAGGGCCACTGAAGGAGCTTCTGAAGACGGACCTCGGCAAGGAATGCTGCGAATATAAAGGCAGCGTCGAGGCCGACGATGCGATTCTTGGCGCTGGCGTCGGCGGTGGTATCCGCAAGAGCGACGACGAACTCAAGCGAAAGCTGAACGGCGCGATCAAGGCCGTACGGGCCAACGGCACGTACGCCGAATTCAGCAAGAAGTACTTCGATTACGACCCCTATTGAGCCCAACGGCATGGCAGGTTTGTCCCCATATGTTTGGGGCAAATCTGCCTGCCTGTATTGGAAGGTCTCCCATGAGTTCCTCAAGTTCAGTTCTAGAAATGTTGTCGATCGCCCCACCCGGTTGGGGCGGCGTACTGGTCACCGGGGCGTTGGCGACCCTGTATATCTCGTTTGGCGCCTATCTGTTCGGAATAGTGCTGGGGCTTTTTGGCGCCCTCGGCAAGTTGAGCGGCTTTCCTCCGCTGAAACACGCTCTCGACGCCTATACGACGATCGTTCGGGCGGTGCCGGAGCTCATTCTCATCGTTTCGCTTTACTACGCGGGAACGGATGGTCTGAACCGAATCCTTGCCTCGGCGGACCTTGGCCCCGTCGAGGTCAACGGCCTGGTCGCGGCAATCGCGGTCCTGGGTTTCGTCCAGGGCGCCTATATGACGGAAGTGTTGCGTGGGGCGATCCTGGCAATCCCTGTCGGACAGCTCGAGGCCGCCAAGGCCTTTGGAATGCGGCCAGGCTTACGCTTTAACCGCATCGTCTTGCCGGCTCTCATCCCCAATGCGCTACCAGGTTTTGCCAATCTGTGGATGTCGGTCATCAAAGACAGCGCCCTCATTGCCGTCGTGGGGTATCAGGAACTCGCTCTTGCTGCCCGGGTCGCGGCGAGCAACACCAAGCAGTATATGGTCTTCTTCCTGGCTGCGGCGGTGCTTTATCTCGTCATTACAATTGTTTCCAATCTGCTCTTTTCTGCGCTCGAAGCCTACTTCCGACGCGGCCAAAGACTAGTCGCGTAGGAGGGCGGAGATGGATTTCAGCTGGATTTTCGCATACCAGGATTTGCTGCTCTACGGCACCTTTCTCACCTGTCTGCTGCTCGCAGTTTCCGTCACCTTGGGGTTCGCGCTCGCCATTCTCCTGGCGATTGCTCAGGTTGGCAACGGCTCGATCGCCCGCTGGATTTCCAAAGCCTATTGCACATTCTTTCGCGGCACGCCTTTGCTCATCCAGCTCTGGCTCATCTATTACGGCCTGGGCTCGTATCTGCCGCACATTCCCGGATTGAGGACCAGCTTTCTTTGGCCGGTCCTGCGCGAGGGATTGTTCTTTGCTGCACTTGCGTTGACGCTGAACTTCGCCGCTTACCAGGGAGAGATTCTGCGCGGCGCCATGCTAGCGGTTCCAAAAGGCGAGCTTGAAGCTGCACGTGCCGTCGGCATGTCACGTTGGATGATCCTGCGCCGAATCTGGCTGCCAAGAGCGATCCGGATTGGACTGCCCACTTTTGCCGGCGAGGTTATCCTGCAGCTTAAGGCGACCCCCATCGTATTCTCTGTGACCGTAATGGATCTTTATGGCGCTGCTTACAAGATCCGCCAGGATACGCTCCTGGTCTACGAGCCTCTCCTCCTCGTCACAGTCTTTTATGTGAGCCTGACCTTCCTTATCACGCAAGGATTCCAAAAGCTGGAAAACGCCATTCCGGTTCGTCGGTAAAAACTCCTCAACCACACACATCGAAACAAAGGTCAATCAATCATGCCCAGACCAGACAAACACGAGCTGTCGACGCTCTCCTTCAACACACTTTCGGTGCATGGCGGCAACGAGATCGACAAGACATCTGGCGCGATCCGCACGCCGATTGTCATGGCGAACTCCTATCTTCTCCCCGAAGATCCTTCCACCATGGACTGGTCCGACACCCAAACGCCCTCCTACACGCGCAATTCCGGTCACAACCAGATCTGCTTGCAGCGCAAGCTTGCGGCCATGGAAGGCGGCGAGGACGCCGCGGTCTTCGCAACCGGCGTTGCTGCGCTCCATGCCGTGTTCTTTACCTTCTTGAAGAGTGGCGACCATGTGATTGTCGGTGACGTCACCTATGAGGCGGTCTGGCGGCTATTTTCAGAGCTTTTGCCGCAGCGCTACAATATCGAAGCCACCTTCGTCGACATGGGTAACATGGATGCCGTCAGAGCCGCTGTCCGGCCAAACACCAGGCTGATCCACACAGAAACCATCGCCAACCCGACCACCAAGGTCGCCGATATCGCAACGCTTGCATCGATTGCAAGACAAGCAGGCGCGCTGCTGTCGGTGGATTCGACCTTCACCCCTCCCCCGTTCTTCCGCCCGCTTGCCTTGGGTGCGGACCTCGTCATCCATTCGCTGACCAAGTATATCAATGGTCACGGCGACGCGATGGGCGGCGTGGTCATCGGCTCAAAGCCGCTCGTCCAGCACATTAAGGCAGACGCGCTCGTCGATCTGGGCGGCACAATCTCGCCATTCAACGCCTGGCTGATCATGCGCGGCTCAGTGACATTGCCTCTGAGGCTGAAGCAGCAGTTTTCCTCGGCGGAGGTCATCGCCCAGTCTCTCGCAGGCGACAAGCGCGTTGCTTATGTCACCTATCCAGGCCTTGAAAGCCATGATCAGCATGCGCTCGCCAAAAGCCAATTCGCTGGCAAGGGTTACGGCGCGGTCATGGCTTTTGCAGTCGACGGGGATTCTGACATGCAGAACAGGTTCGTTGCAAATCTCAAGGTCATCACGTCGGCCGTCTCGCTTGGTCATGACGAAAGCCTGATCGTGCATGTCGGCGGCAGTGGCCGCGGCGGTTCCGATCGTTATCCACCGAACTTCCAAAAGTACGGCCATCTGCGGCTGTCGATCGGTTTGGAAGACACTGAGGATCTGATCGCTGACATAACCACCGCCCTCGATGCGACGTTCGGGTGAAACTAAAGACCAAACCGAATTGGATGTGAATTGCCCATCGGCGGGCAATTCATGTCACCTCTGAAAGCCTGATGCGCGGCAGACCCGCAGGTCCGCCAGGAAGGGTACTATGTACTGGATAATCCTGCTTATCGCCGGCCTGCTTGAGGTCGTCTGGGCGTTCTACATGAAGAGATCCGAGGGGTTCACGCTGCTCATCCCGTCGGCAATCACCGTCATTGCGATGATTGCCAGCGGCGTACTGCTGTCCTTTTCAATGAGGGTTCTGCCGCTCGGTACCGCCTATACGGTCTGGACCGGGATCGGTGCCGTCGGCTCCTTTCTGCTCGGAATGGCGATCCTTGGAGAGCCGGCATCACCGATGCGTCTGGCAGCCGGCGTTTTGATCGTGTCCGGAATCCTCATGATGAAACTCTCAAGCACCTGACCAAGCCGGCAGCAGATTGAGCAAAGTGCGCTGCCCTTTGGTTCGTTTGCCTCGTTCCGGCCGAGCGTTTCGCATCCCATGATTACCCCATAGACATCACGGAGGATCGTTATGACAATTTACAATATCGCTTTGATCGGATTTGGCGGCGTCAATCGCGCCTTGGCCGAACTCATCGCCACGAAAAACCAGCTCTGGGAGCGCGAGCTTGGCTTCCGCCTGAATATTGTCGCTGTGAGCGACCTTTATCTCGGTTCGGTCGTTTCGCCGAACGGTCTTGATGCGAGGACCCTGGTCGACGCGAAGTTCGAAAAGGGTGGCTTTGGACAGCTTTCGGGTGGAAGTGCTGAAGCAGACAACGAGACCATCGTCAAGACGGCTCCAGCAGACATTGTCGTCGAGGCAACCTTCACCAATCCTAAGGACGGCGAACCCGCTGTCTCGCATTGCCGCTGGGCGCTTGAGACCGGCAAACACGTGGTCACCACCAACAAGGGCCCTGTCGCCATCGCTGCCCCGGCGCTCAAGGCGCTGGCAAAAACCAAGGGTGTGCGCTTCGAATACGAAGGCGCCGTGATGAGCGGCACGCCCGTTATTCGCATGGCGGAAAAAACCCTTGCCGGCGCCGAATTGAAGGGCTTCGAGGGGATCCTCAACGGCACATCCAACTTCGTCCTCGGTCGCATGGAAAGCGGCCTGGATTTCGCGTCCGCCGTTAAGGAAGCACAGGAACTCGGTTACGCTGAAGCCGACCCGACCGCAGATGTGGAAGGTTTCGACGTTCGTCTGAAGGTCGTGATCCTGGCAAACGAGCTGCTTGGCGCAAATCTCAAGCCTGAGGATGTAAGCTGCAAGGGCATCTCCGGCCTTTCGCCTTCCGACATCCAGGAAGCCGCCAAAGCAAACAGCCGCTGGAAGCTCATCGGGGCTGCGGTCCGCAATGACGACGGCAGCGTGACCGGCAGTGTTTCCCCCAAACGGCTTGGCCTCGGCCATCCGCTGGCAGGCGTCAACGGTGCCACCAATGCAGTGTCGCTCGACACCGAACTGCTGGGCGCCGTGACGATCACCGGCCCTGGCGCCGGGAGGATTGAAACCGCCTATGCACTTCTTTCCGACATCGTCGCCATTCATTCCGCGGGCACTTCTCCCATCGCTAAGGAGGCTGCATGATGCAAAACCTTGCACTCACCCAAACGGCTGTCCTTGAAGAAATTGCCGTCACCAGCCCGTTCGACGGTACGCTGGTCGGAACAGTGATGGAGACTAGTTCTGCAAACATAGGCGCGCTCCTGGAACAAGCAAGACGCGGTGCGCAAATTGCCAGAACCCTGCCCCGTCACCGGCGTTCGGCGATCCTCGAGAAGGCTGCTGCAGCCGTCGAGGCCGCCCGGGAAGAGTTTGCGCTTCTGATCGTCAAAGAGGCGGGCAAAACGATTACGCAGGCACGCAAAGAGACAACGCGGTGCGTCAATACGCTGAAGCTCTCTGCCGATGAGGCCAAACGCAATGCAGGCGAAGTCATCCCTTTCGATGCCTTCGCAGGTTCGCAGTCCCGCCAAGGGTGGTACACGAGAGAACCGCTGGGCATCATTGCTGCCATCACGCCCTACAACGATCCCCTCAACCTGGTTGCCCACAAACTTGGTCCAGCAATTGCCGGCGGCAATGCAGTGCTTTTGAAGCCGTCCGAGCTTACACCGCTCTCCGCAATCAAGCTCGTCGAGTTTCTGGTCGCGAGTGGTCTACCCGAAGAAATTATAACGGTCGCGATTGGTGGCCCGGAGCTTGGAAAAGCTCTTGTCTCAGCCAGGGATGTTCGCATGATCTCTTTCACGGGGGGCTTTGCCACTGGCGAGGCAATTGCCAAGACGGCAGGCCTCAAGAAGCTTGCAATGGACCTTGGCGGCAATGCTCCCGTTATCGTCATGGAAAATTGCAACTTCGATGCTGCTGTCGAGAGCTGCGTGTCTGGAGCCTATTGGGCCGCCGGCCAGAACTGCATTGGCACGCAGAGGATACTTATCCAGGGACCCATTTATGAGCAGTTCAAGGCGAAGTTTGTCGAGGACACCAAGAAGCTGAAGACCGGCAATCCCTTGAGCACAGACACCGATGTGGGCCCGATGATTTCCGAAATCGCGGTAGGCAGAGCGGCCGCCATGGTCGACAGGGCGATGGCCGCCGGCGCAACATTGCTTTGCGGTCATAAGCCGTCCGGCAACCTTTACCCGCCAACGGTGCTGGAGAAGGTTCCGGCTTCCTGTGACGTGTGGAGCGAGGAAGTATTCGCGCCAATCGTCATTCTTCAGCCCTTCGATGAACTCACCGCTGCGATTGATTTGGCAAACAGCCCCGAATACAGCCTTCACGCCGGCATATTTACAAATGATCTGGAAGAGGCTCTCGAGGCGGCGAGCAGGATCGAGGCCGGAGGCATTATGATCAACGACTCCTCCGATTACCGTTTCGATGCGATGCCGTTTGGCGGGTTCAAATATGGCAGCATGGGCCGCGAGGGCGTCCGGTTTGCCTATGAGGACATGACGCAGCCGAAGGTCGTGTGCATCAACCGCCTGAAGACCTGACGGCACAGGCCAAGCTCAATTCCATCAGCGCACTTAGGAGTGTTTCAATGTTCAAGGGTTCTATCACCGCGCTCGTCACGCCGTTTGCTGATGGTCATATCGATGAGGTCGCGCTGCGCGACCTCATCGAGTGGCAGATCGAAGAAGGATCCTTTGGTCTTGTTCCCTGCGGAACCACGGGGGAAAGTCCGACGCTGAGCCATGATGAGCATAAGCATGTGGTCAAAATCACGATCGAAACCGCAAACGGCCGTGTGCCCGTGATCGCGGGCGCAGGATCAAACAGCACGGCGGAAGCAATCGACTTCGTTCGCCATGCGCAAAATGCCGGCGCCGACGGAGTGCTGATTGTCTCGCCCTATTACAACAAGCCGACCCAAGAAGGAATCTATCAGCACTTCAAGGCGATTGATGCCGCGGCTAGCGTTCCAATCATCGTCTACAACATTCCAGGCCGAAGCGTCATCGATGTCCAGGTCGAAACGCTGGCGCGGATTTTCGACGATTGCCCGAACGTGAAGGGCGTAAAAGATGCAACCGGTAACCTTTTGCGGCCATCCCTCGAGCGTATTGCCTGCGGGGAAGAGTTCAATCTTTTGACAGGTGAAGATGGCACGGCGCTTGGCTATATGGCGCATGGAGGACACGGCTGCATCTCGGTGACGGCGAATGTTGCACCGGGGCTCTGCGCTGACTTCCAACAGGCCTGCCTGAACGGCGACTTTGCCGCCGCTTTGACGTTGCAGGACCGATTGATGCCGCTGCACCGGGCGCTCTTCCTCGAAACCAACCCGGCTGGTCCGAAATATGCCTTGCAGCGTCTCGGACGCATACGCGGTGATCTGCGGCTGCCGCTCACTACGATCAGTCCTTCCGTCCAGCAAGAGATTGACAGCGCCATGTCTCATGCGGGGATCCTGGTATGATGGATAGGATGATGCTTGCTGAACGTATCGAGTCAGACCTGATCGGGCCCGTCGCTATTCCGCGAGACGTCCTTTATGGCGTCCATACACGGCGGGCGGAACTAAACTTTGACGTATCTGGATTGCGCTTGAGGCACTTTCCCGAGCTCATCCAGTCGATGGCGATGGTGAAAAAGGCCGCCGCTCTTGCGAACATGGACCTTGGGCTTCTTTCTGCTAAAAAGGCCGATGCGATTTTGCAAGGGTGCGACGAACTTATCAAACTCAATAATATCGATGAAAACTTCCCCATCGACATGATGCAAGGAGGGGCCGGCACCTCCACGAATATGAACGTCAACGAGGTTCTGACAAACCTCGCTCTCTTGAAAATGGGTGAGCACGTTGGCGATTATTCCAAACTTCACCCCAATGACGACGTCAATCTGTCTCAATCGACAAACGACGTCTACCCGACCGCAATCCGCTTGACGATCTTGCGGGCGTGCGAGGGTCTTATTGCTGCTGCGATGGCACTGCGCGATGCTTTCCGAGCCAAGGCCCTACAATATGCAAGCACTCTAAAAGTTGGTCGGACACAGTTGCAAGACGCCGTACCCATGACAGCTGGCCAGGAATTCGAAGCGGTCGCCGAACTCATCGATGAGGATATCGTTCAGGTTCGGTCCGCATCGAAGCTGCTTCGAGAGATCAATCTTGGTGGTTCAGCGATCGGCACGGCAATCAACGTTCCTTCCGGCTTCGCGCGGACCGTATGTATTCACCTTTCTCAGATATCCGGTTACCAACTGATCCCGGCCCGCAACTTCATCGAAGCAACATCGGACACGGGCGGGTTTGTCTCTTTTTCAGGCGTGCTGAAGCGCATTGCCGTCAAGTTGACCAAGATTTGCAACGACCTTCGGCTCTTGGGCAGCGGTCCCCGCGGCGGCGTGGGTGAAATCCGCTTGCCAGCGGTCCAAGCCGGCTCCTCAATCATGCCGGGCAAGGTCAATCCCGTCATACCGGAGATGATGAACCAGATCAGCTTCCAGGTCATTGGCAATGATCTGACGGTGACGCTCGCCGCAAGTGCCGGGCAGCTGCAGCTGAACGCCATGGAGCCTGTCATCGTTTTGAATATCCTGCAATCGATGCGCATGCTGACCAAAGGCATGGTGATCTTAAAGGAGCGCTGCATCGATGGCATCGAAGTAGACGTTGATCGTTGCAAGATGTTGCTCGACCAATCCCTCGTTCTTGCCACGCCACTGGCGAACGTGATCGGATATAGCAAAGCGGCATATCTGTCCAAAAAGGCGCTGGTCGAGAAGAGGAATTTGCGGGACGTCGTCGAAGAAGAAAACGTTCTGACGGCAAGCCAGGCTCATCAGATCTTTGGCGACACCGCAGAGTTCGCAAATGTCCCGAAGATTGCGCGCGGTTGAACGGAGGGAAAAATGGCTGTTTTCACCGATCTATCCGACGAAGACCGAAACTCGATCGCTTTGGCTTATGGCATGACCTCCTTGTCCTCGGTGATTGGTATTGCCGACGGTGACAGGGAAACGACCTATCTTTTCCGGACGGCGGACGGGGAGTTCATCGTCACGCTGTTCGAGAACGGCGCTGAGCCACTGGATCTGGAACGCGCGTTCGCAACGATGGAGACGCTGAACAACAGCGGTATCCCGTGTCCCAAGCCCACGCGCACGATAGATGGCAATGCCACCTTCCAGGCGGCCGGTCGCCTTGTTGCCATCGTTAGCTTCGTCTCAGGCTCGTCGACAAACGATCCGACGTTGGGAAAATGCGAAAGCCTGGGCCGCCTCATGGCGCGGATCCACATGACCTTGCAACGAAGCCACAGGCGCTCTTTAGAGGAATTACCCACTGGCGCGCTCCATGGTGCCTTGGTTTTTTCCAATGTCTTCTTCCTCGGTGATGACGTCAGCGGGGTCATCAACTTCCGGCTTCGGCACGATGACGTGCTGATTTGCGAGATTGCGGACGTTCTCGTCGGTTGGGCAAGCCGACCAAATGGTGAATTCGACGATCAAAAAGCGCGCGCCATTTTGGCTGGCTATCAAAGTGTAAAGGTTCTGACTACTGCCGAGATGGCGGCTTTACCTGCTTTTGTCGTGGCATCCGCCGCCAGACGTTATGCCACTGAGAAGGACAAAACTTGCCTACTTCAGGCAGCAGTGCGCGCTTATGATTCTATGTGCTTCACCGTTGCTCGACCAGCCGTATCGGGTCAGTCATGAAATATCTTCTTGATCGCGTCGATGAACAGATACTTGGCTTGTTAAGGATCAATGCGCGCGCGTCTCACGCTGACCTGTCGGCTAAGGTCAATCTGTCTAGGAACGCTGTTCGTGTTCGAATAGAACGGCTTGAACGCGAGGGCTTTATTAAGGGCTACACAATCGTCACCGGCGCCGGCGGAAATGACAAGCACATCACCACCGCGTTGATATTCGTTTACCGCCATGATCGCATGAAGGGTGGAGAGATCATTCTGGCCTTACGCAAAATTCCGGAGGTCGTTGCATGCGATGTGATGACGGGCGATTTTGATCTTGTCCTGAGAGTTGAGTCACCAGAAGCGGATCGCATTCGGCAAATCTGGCAACTGGTATCGGAACTACCCGGCGTGCGGGATACCCTCACGGCATTTGCGCTTTCCTCTGTCATTCGAAAATAGGCACCCTCGGACCGAATGTCGCACATCCACAATTACGCTGCCTTAGCCCGGTGGTCCCCATTGTTCTTAAACCGAGCAGACGTCGTTGCGCTCGGCTTGTTCGGCGCCTGATTGCGATCAGTTACGGAACACCCTTCGCGGCCGGGAAAATGGCTCCCACACCTGACCAAATCCAGATTCTTATGTAAGTGCTTGGGGTCGTTCGCCGTTCCCGGTCCCGTCAATCTTGCTGTGAACCATCGTTAACCGCTAACGGCGTGCCGCAGATGGCTAAGAGCGCGTACGACATCCGATATCGAGGAGCCCGGTATCGGCTTAACGGGACGCGGCGGCTCATAATCGCCAATGCCCAAAAGCCCAGCGAGCGTATACATCACCCGGAAGCTCCCGAACTGCTTGAACAGGGACCATAGGAGCTGGAACGCTTGTTCAAGCCTTTCGACCTCTACGGTGTTGCCCGCCTGTGCCGCCCGTGCAAGGGCCAGCGCTTCTACTGGAAGAATACCTCCGACGACGCTGTACCAGGCATCGGCGCCAGCAAGCAGAGCGGACGAAGCTCCCCAGTCACCACTATAACCAATGGCGAATTCGGACGGCGTTTTGCCGCGCAAATCGGCCAATTCGGATTTGAAGTCCTCGTTTGCCGGCAAGGGCATTTTGATCGCAGCGATGTTCGGAACCAAGGCAAGTTTAGCGACTAGCGCACTGCTGAATGTGAACCTGGTGGTGCTCGGATTGTTGTAGATGCAAAGGGGAAGGCCGCCGCTCTTGGCGACCGCGGTGAAATGCTCAAGCACCTCGTCACCGGTCAGCGGAACATAGGACACTGGAGCAAGAAGAAGACCATCAGCTCCGGCCCCCTTCGCGTCGCCTGCTAGCGCCTGGGCCTCGTCTGTGCGAAGCGCGCCGACACCGACAATCACGGGAATTCTCCCGCCGACGGTGTTCATGGCCGTTTCGACAGCCCGCCTGCGCTCATCGCGCGCCAGAAAGGCGTAGGCGCCCGTGCTTCCAAGAAGGCCGATGGAGTCCGCACCCGCATCACAGACGCGCTGTAAAAGCGTCGCAAGCGCGGCTGTATCGACCTGGCCGGATGCACCCGTCGGCGTGATCGGAAAAGCGGATAGGCCTTTGAAGAGGGACATGAGCGTTGCCTTGGTTACGTGCGGGAAAACAGGAGCTGAATGCCGGCCGCGCCGAAAAAGATCGCAAGTGTAGCCTCGATCCAGCGGCGTGCTCGGCGATAGATGCGCACCATAGGAGCCGTTGAAAAGACGATCGCGTAACCGCAGAAGATCGTCACACTCAGCACTGCGCATCCACCGAGGATCGCCGCCACGGTGTGCGCGGACGCATCCGGCCCAAGGCCAAGCGTCACCAGCGCGATCCAGGCGAGGACCGACTTGGGATTGGTAAGATGCATCAGCAAACCTCGTCGGTAAGTGCTGAACTCGACGCGGCCTTTCCCGTCTTCCTTACCTCAGCCTGTCTTTCACCGGATGTGAGGGCCGCTTTGGTCGCCCTTAATGCAAGGTAGAGGAGATAGAGCCCGCCGAAGATTTTCAGGATCGTCAGGGCTTCGGCATATCGGGTCAGGATTGCGGAAATGCCCATGGCCGCCATCGCACCCCAGAAGATCGAGCCGCTGACGACGCCGGCGGCGAGGACAAGCGCGGCGCGCCGTCCCTGATCCATTGCAACGCCCATAATGCGCATGTTGCTTGGTCCGGGGCTTCCGGCTGCGATTATGTAGGCCGTGTAGACGACAAGAAGCTGGTGGAAGTCAGACGTCAAATCGATATTCCTTCTGCGAAGCTCACCAAGTAACGGCCTCAAATTGAGTTCAGACGAGCCGCGGTGTTTTCTCGGGATTTAATTTCTCGCAGCCTTTGATCAGTGTGACTTAAAAATATCCGCTAATCTGCTCTAACGCCTCATGTTGATCGGTATCTACAAGAACTGCCACTACGCGGCAATACCAGCAATCGCCTCCAGGAATGCGTCAACTTCTTCCTCCGTATTGTAATAATGTGGGGACGCCCGCACCACGGGAGGAAGTTTTCGCGCAAAGGCATCAAGGGGAGTACTAGAGGGAGGGGACACCGAGACGTTGATTTTCTTAGCGGTGACATAGGCCATGACGTCCTGCGAGTCCCAGCCATTAACGGTGAACGAGATGATCGAGGCGAGCGGCGTTCCGAGATCATGTACGGATACTGCACGCATCCCCCTCAGCCCCTCGCGAAGCTTTGACGAAAGATGGTTGCAACGCTCTTCAATCTTGTCCAACCCAACGGCGAGCGCGTAATCAACTGCTGCGCGCAGGCCGAGACGAACCGAGTAGTTCTTTTCCCACGTTTCAAAACGTCTGGCATCGGGTCTTAATTCGTATCGATCCGGTGCAGTCAAAGGCGCACCATATAGATCGATCATGGCTGGCTCAATCTTCTCCAGGACTGACTTACGCATGTACATGAAACCAGTGCCGCGCGGCGCACGAAGAAACTTCCTGCCCGTAGCGGTAAGTATGTCGCAGCCAAGGGCGTTAACATCAATCGGGATTTGTCCCGCAGCTTGGCATGCGTCGAGCAGATAGAGAATGCCATTTTCGCGCGCTATTCGACCGATCGCTTCTGCTGGATTGATAAGCCCGCCGTTCGTCGGGATCCAGGTAACCGCTATCAACCGAACGCTCTTATCAATCATTTTCGCCAGCGCGTCCGGATCGAGGACGCCAGAAGCGTCATTTGGAATGACTTCGATCGATACGCCGGTGCGCTTGGCAACCTGCAGAAAGGCGACGTAGTTAGCTGCAAATTCGGCACTTGCCGTCAGGATTCGGTCCCCAGGTCTAAAAGAGAGCGAATAGAAGGTGCGCTGCCAAGCGATCGTTGCGTTTTCAGCAATCGCAATCTCATCGCGGGCGCAGTTTACGAAAGTGGCCAAGCTGTCATAGGTTCCCTCCAACAGCGAGTTGGCCTCCGCTGCAGCCTCGTAACCTCCGATTTCGCCCTCCCGGTTAAGGTACCCGGTCACTGCATCAATCACCGGGCTCGGCATCAGCGCAGCCCCGGCATTGTTGAGGTGGTTTCTGTTCTTTGTGCCGGGGGTATCGGCACGCAGACGCAAGAGGTCCAAAGTCTTGCGAGCGTCGCGGCTGATTTGCGACATGAGGGATTCCTTCCTTTGATCGAACCTCCAATCTTGTTGACGCAATCGGCATTGTCGCGGAAGCCGATACTTTCGCAACCCGCTGTGCAGAATTGCTCGTCGTGAGTGACCGGCGGCTAATTCAGCAGGCCGGAACTACTCCACTCGCGCCAACTGGCGTAATTTCACCGTGACCAGGGTGCGTTTCTCAGCAAGCGGTGTTCGTCTCGACGAACTAGCTCCTTCAGGAACTGCTTTACGGCTTTCACTCTCGGGAGATAAGCCAAGTCTTGATGTGCCGACATCCAGATTTGGCGCTCGCCGCCCAGCTCTTCGAGCACGGGAATGAGACCAATGTCCAGGCTGCGTGCGAATTCCGGAAGGGCTACGATACCTGCGCCTGCAGACGCGGCAAACATCTGCGACATCATGCTGTTTGAGCTGAACGCAATCTTTGGGGTGGGTACGAGTTCCTCTAGCCACAGAACGCCTTCGAGCTGGACCAGCTCCTCGATATAGCCAACAAAGCGGTGCTCGCTAAGATCCGCCGCTTGAGAGGGAACGCCATTACGCTCCAGATAGGCCTGCGAAGCGAACAAGCCAGTCTTGAAGCGTCCGATCAGCTGACTATCGAGAGCAGTTCCATGTGGCTTGAAGAAGCTTAAGAATAGATCCGCTTCCCGGCGAGCGACCCGAACGGATTGCGGCGATGTTACAAGCTCGAGGACAAGATCAGGGTAGCGACTACTGAGTTCGACGAGGCGCTCGGAAAGATAAAGCGTTGCGATGCCCTCCATCGTGGCTAATCTGACCGTACCGCGTATTTCGTCACGATTGCTCACGTCGCTTCGAAGAGCATTCACGCCGTTCTCGATTTCCTCCGCTCGCCGCATTGTAACCAGCCCGGCCGGTGTCAGCAAAAGTCCGTCCTTGGTCCGTTCGACGAGCGCGCCGCCAACCGTATATTCCAGACGCGCAAGCCGACGCGATACGGTGGAGTGGCTGACTTTCAGTTCCCGGGCGGCTCCTGTCACGCTCTTGCACCGGACGACGATGAGGAAGAGTTTGAGATCGTCCCAATCAAGATGATCAATTGCGCTCGCCATAGTATCCCCGTCTATTTTTGCACAGGGTAGTGCATCCTATTCGGATTGGCGCGCAAATTCGTTCTGTTAGTTTTGAACGTGCAAAGCTGAACGTGCAACGCACAATGAAGCAAAATCACCTGCGGACATGTTGATCGCCTGCAGGTCGCGTTGCTTGAACCTATCTTGGGAGAACGTCATGTCTAGACGAACTGTGAATGCTTCGAACGCGGCGGCAGTGGGACCGTATTCGCACGCGACATGGGCCGGCGACCTGCTGTTCTGCTCCGGGCAAACGCCGCTTGATCCGAGCACCGGCAAACTTGTCGACGGAAATGTTGCTAATCAGACCCGCCAGTGTTTCGATAATCTGTTTCAGGTCCTGGAGGCAGCAGGCCTCGGGCAGGACGATGTCGTATCCGTCAACGTCTATCTCACTGACATGAGTGACTTTGGCCAGATGAATGAGATTTACGCGACGCGTTTTTCATCGCCCTACCCTGCCCGCACCACCATCGGCTGCGCCAGCCTCCCGCTCGGTGCACGCATTGAAATCGGTCTAACGGCAAAACGGCAATCGTGAGCCTGCCTTTGGCGAGCTTGTCGAAATGGCTAATCGCCAACCTTCATAAGTAGAGGAATGTCGACGGGAAAGATGAACTTCAAGGCCGCCGCTGCTCATATTGCCCCCGTTTATCTCAATCCCCAGGCGAGCGCGGAGAAAGCTTGCACCGTAATTGCAGAGACTGCGCGAAACGGCGCATCGCTCGTGGTATTTTCGGAAAGCTTTCTTCCCGGTTTCCCCGTCTGGGCAGCACTTTACGCACCCATTCAATCGCACGAACATTTCAAGCGCTTCTTGAATGCTTCCGTATACGTGGATGGACCTGAAATCGAGCGTGTGCGGAAAGCTGCGTCCGACAACGGTGTTTTCGTTTCAATCGGTTTCTCCGAGCGCAACCCGGCAAGTGTCGCGGGCCTGTGGAATAGCAATGTCCTGATTTCCGATAAGGGTGAGATCCTGATCCACCATCGAAAGCTGGTCGCAACTTTTTTTGAGAAACTGGTTTGGGATCCCGGCGACGGCGCAGGTCTGATCGTCGCAAATACAAGAATCGGCCGTATTGGCGGTCTCATATGCGGGGAAAACACAAATCCACTCGCGCGCTACAGTCTGATGACGCAGGCCGAGCAGGTTCATATAAGCAGTTATCCGCCGATCTGGCCCACTCGCGTTCCGACGCAGAGCGACAACTACGACAACCGGGCGGCCAACCGCATCCGGGCCTCAGCCCATTGTTTCGAGGCCAAGTGCTTCGGCATTGTTGTCGCCGGTCGGTTGGACGAAAGCGCACGCAGATCTATTGCTTTGGCTGACCCCACAATCGCAGCGATCATAGATGCCAGCCCGCAGGCCAGTAGCTTTTTCCTTGGACCAACTGGGGCGCTAATGGGGGATGAAATGATCGATGAAGGTATCGGCTATGCCCATATCGATCTCGACGATTGTGTTGAACCGAAACGATTTCATGACGTCGTTGCTGGTTACAACCGCTTCGATATATTCGACGTCACTGTCAACCGGACACGCCGGAAACCGATCCGGTTCCTAGAAGGTCAGGAGGAATATGAAACCCGCCTCGATGCACCGGCCCGAGAGGAGTAGGGCGATGACGCGGACGGGTATGCATATGCTAAAGAAGGGTTTCTCCTTCCAAGGTCCGGCTGAAGGCGTTCATGCCCTGAAATCCTGGATCACCCCTGAAGACGATCTTTTTTTAGTCACGCATATGGGGTTCGTCGAAATCGATTCAGACCATTGGCATCTCGATATCGATGGCCTCGTGGGCAACCCAACGAGTTTGTGTCTCTCGGACCTTCAAGCCATGCCTCAGCGCGAGTTTATGTCATTTCACGAATGCGCCGGAAGCCCTCTTGCCCCGACACTCGCCAAGCGCAGGATCGGAAATGTGGTTTGGAAAGGGGTGCCGCTGTCGCTTGTTCTGGAACGTGCGAAGATAAGCAAGCAGGCGTCTTTCATCTGGACTTCCGGCCTCGAGTGGGGCGAGTATGCGGGGGTCGAAGAACCCTATCAAAAAGATTTGCCGATCGAGAAAGCACTCGCAGAAGAGGTTCTTCTTGCACTTGAGATCAACGGCCGGCCGCTCACTCCAGAGCGCGGAGGTCCGGTTCGACTGGTTGTGCCGGGTTGGTACGGCACGAACTCCGTAAAGTGGGTTGGTTCGATCACGGCCGCAAACCGGCGGGCGAGCGGCGCCTATACGACGCGCTTCTATAACGATCCCACACCATCAGGGGTGAAGGCAGTTTGGAGTGTCGCCCCGGAGTCCGTTATCGTGTCGCCATCCCCTGATGATCTACTGTTGGCTGATGTGCCAACTAAAATATGGGGTTGGGCTTGGGGAGATCGTGAGATATCAACCGTGGAAGTCAGCGTGGATGGAGGAGGCTCGTGGCAGAAAGCCACTGTAGGTCCGCGCGAGGATAGAAGTTGGCAGCGGTTCGAGTTGCCATGGGCCCCAGCATCCGGCCACCATTTCCTGTTATGTCGCTGCACCAACGAGCATGGCGAAGGACAGCCGCCATCGGCTGCAAGAAACGCAGTGCACTCAGTCCAAGTTCAAGTTGGTGTCTAGGCCCTTGTCTACCGCGAACGAGAGTTGAGACGGCGTAACCAGCGCGTAGAAAAATCCGAAGTCCCTCAAAACTCCGCAGTCGTTCCCAGCCGCAGCAAGCATGCCGAAGAGCATCGGCATGCTTGCAGGATGTACGCTCGGTTTCAGACCAGTCCAGGTACAACGAACACCAGCCAGGCAACGATCGGTCCGATGATGGCAATTAACGCGCTGTAGATCAGCAACTGCCGCAGGACCTGCTCTCGCCTGTCATCCGGCGCATTGGCGACGACAAGCGCACCATTGGTGGAGAACGGGCTGGTGTCAACGATCGTGGTCGAGATCGCGATTGCCGCCACCACGCCGATCGCGCTGACATGGCCCTGCAGGAGAAAGGGAACGGCAAGCGGAATGATGGCGCCGAGCAGCGCGGTCGAGGATGCGAAGGCCGAAACGATGGCGCCCGTAAAGCAAAGCAGGAGCGCGACCAGGAGAGGCATGCCGAGACTGGATATGCCGTTCGCCACATAGTCGACCGTCCCAGCCTTCTCCATGACGCCGACATAGGTGATGATGCCGGCAATCAGCAGGACGGTCGACCAGCTCACCTTGTCGATTGCCGCTTTCTGGGTCTTTGGCGACAGCAGCGCAAGCACGACGGCCACGGTCATGGCGACGAGGCCAACATTGAACTTGAAAACCAGTGCTCCGATGCCGAGCGCCGTCAAGCCGATCAAGGTGGTAATTCTCTCATTGTTCAGGCGCAACGTCGTGGCTGTATCAGCCGCGGTCCCGTAGGCATGCTCCCTGATCGGTTTTGCAGGCGTGCCACCATGGCCTCTGATTGACTCTGATACGCCTTCGGGATGCAGTTCGGGCAAGGGGCCGAATGATGCGGGTTTTTGCTTCATCACCTTTGCGCCGCCGAAAACGAAAAAGACCAGCACGGCGATTGCCAGGTTGAAGAAGAAGCTGGAGAGAAACAGCGATGTTGGAGCGAAAGGCAAACCTGCCTTTGCGACAATCTGATTGGTAATGCCGCCATAGATGCTGATCGGCGAAAAGCCGCCGGCCTGCGCACCATGGATCACCATCAAGCCCATCATGACGGGGTGGATGCGGTATTGCACGGCAAAGCTCAAGGCGACGGGTGCGAGGATGGCGACCGCTGCGGGCCCAAGAGCGCCGAAACCCGTGATGATAGCGGCGACGAGAAACATCACCCAGGGAATCAGACTAATCCGCCCGCGCACCAGCCGCACGGCACATTCGACGAGCCAGTCGATCGTGCCGTTGATCTGCGCGATGGCAAACAGGTAGGTGACGGCGACGAGCGTCAAAAACAGATCACTTGGAAAGCCGGCGAAAATGTCGCTGGTTTTCATCCCGATGATTAGCGAGCCGAGCACGAAGGCGCCGGCAAACGCCAGTGCACCCATGTTGATTGGCTGGATCGTCGCAATGATAAACATGGCCACTAGCAGGCCTATGGACAATAATTCAATACCCATGATTCCCCTCCCTCCGGCGCCTCCAGCGCCGTAGTTGTTGTTTTCAAGATTGATGCGGGATGTCGGCGCACCCTCCTCCCAGAGGGCGCGGTCGCCTTACGTCCTGGTGTAAAGATCGGCGTATTGCTGCCGCAGGATGTTTTTCTGAACCTTTCCCATCGTGTTGCGCGGCAAGTCCTCGGCAAAGATGATGCGCTTGGGTTGTTTGTAGCGTGCAAGACGGTCCTTAAGGGCGCCAACGATGGTCTTTTCATCCAGGACAGCGCCGGGCTTGCACACGACAACGGCTGTTACGCCTTCTCCGAAATCGGGATGCGGCACACCGATCACAGCGCTCTCAACCACCCCCTCGATCTGATCGATCTCGCCCTCGACCTCTTTCGGATAGATGTTGTATCCACCCGAAATCACCAGGTCCTTGCCGCGACCGACGATGTGGACATAGCCGTCGCCGTCAATCTTGCCGAGATCGCCGCTGATGAAGAAACCGTCGGCTGTGAATTCGGCCTCGGTCTTTTCCGGCATGCGCCAATAGCCCTTGAAGACGTTCGGCCCCTTGATCTCGATCATGCCGGTTTGTTCAGGCGGCAGCACGGCGCCGGTGGCGGGATCGGTTACGCGCACCGTCACGCCCGGCAGGGGAAAGCCAACCGTTCCGGCAATGCGTTTGCCGCCAAAAGGATTGGACGTGTTCATATTGGTTTCCGTCATGCCGTAGCGCTCAAGAATTGCGTGACCGGTGCGTGCCTGGAACTCGGTATGCGTTTCTGCAAGCAGTGGAGCCGACCCGGAAATGAAGAGGCGGATGTTGGCGACCGCCTCTTTGTCAAGGCGCGGGCTTTGCAGGAGCCGGACGTAAAAGGTCGGCACACCCATCAGCATCGTTGCCTGCGGCATCAATGAAATGACTTCGTCGGCGTCGAATTTCGACAGCAGGAACATCGAGGCGCCGGCAAGCAGTGTGACGTTGGTGGCAACAAACAGCCCATGCGTGTGAAAGATGGGCAAGGCATGGATCAGCCGCTCATCGGCCGTGACGCGCCAATAGTCGCGCAAGGTCAAGGCATTCGAGAGCAGGTTCCCGTGCGTGAGCATCGCCCCCTTGGAGCGTCCCGTGGTGCCCGACGTGTAGAGGATCGCAGCCAGATCATCCGCGGAGCGCGAGGCATCGACAAAGTCCACCGGCTCATCGCGTGCGAGATCAAGCAACGAGCCGCTGCCATCAGTGTCGAGCGTTTCGACGATCGCGCCGTGGGGTTTTGCAATTTTCTCCACGCCCCCTCGCGCAGCCGACGCCACAACCACCAAACGCGGCTCCGCATCGCCGATAAAGTAATCGAGCTCAGCCAGCGTATATGCGGTATTGAGCGGCAGGTAGACCGCGCCGCTGCGAAGACAGGCGAGATAGAGAATCACTGCCTCGGCACTTTTCTCGACTTGTACTGCCACCCGGTCGCCGGGGCGAATGCCGAGCGCGTCCATCGCGCTGGCAATGCGGCCGGAAAGAGCGAGCGCGTCGTTATAGGTCCATGTGCGCGTGCTATCGATCCGGATAAACGGTGCGTCACCGGGCGCGGCGGCCCGTATCGCGTCGAAAAGATGGTTGCTCACTTTCGCCCTCCTCCAAGCGTTGAGTTCATTATTTGTGCGAATGGCCGCGAGCCTTGTTGGCCGTTACCGCCGCGGCTTTCCTCGTTCTGGTTGAGCAGACCTTTGACGCGCGGCGAGGCAATCACTTCGCCGCGCTGTGCCAGAGCCTCGTGATTGGCCACGATGTAGTCGAGCTTGTAGAGGTAGTTGACCATCAGACCGTGCGCCTGCTGCATTGCCTTGGTCGAGCGGTCGCCGAGAAAATTCAGTCTTTCAAGTCGGGCCCCGTTGCCGAGATGGAAGCGGGCGACAGGGTCGACGGGGCGGCCCTCCGGCGTCCGTTCGATCAAGAAATAGCGCGCAGCAAGAGCTAGCAACACGCGCTCCACTTCGGTCGCTGTATTCTCGTTATCCGGCCAGTTCGGATCGTCAAGCAACATCAGCGTTTCGCGGACCGCTTTCGGCAGGTCAAGGTCGGTGGCCGAGGCGCGCGCCTTGGCAAGCCAACGGGCAAAGCCGGGAACGGGCGACAGCGTGACGAAATTCTTCAGGCCGGGCAGATCTTTGCGCAGGTCATCCACGACCTGCTTGATCAGGAAGTTGCCGAACGAAATTCCCCGCAAGCCATCCTGGCAGTTGGAGATCGAATAGAAAACAGCCGTCGTCGCCTCGTCGGCGTTGATCTGCTCCCTGCCCTCGTCGAGCACATCTCCGATCGCACTCGGCACGGATCGTGTGAGCGCCACCTCGACGAACACGAGCGGTTCGTCGGCCAGTCGCGGGTGAAAGAAGGCAAAGCATCGACGGTCCGCCGGTGCCAAACGACGCCGCAACTCCTCCCAGCCGGCGATCTCGTGCACGGCCTCGTATTTGATGATCTTTTCAAGGATGTAAGCCGGCGTCGACCAGTCGATGGGTCGCAGCGTAAGAAAGCCGCGATTGAACCAGGAGCCGAACAGATGCGTGAAGTCGGCGTCGAGCGCATGATAAGCTGCGGATTGGTCTTTGGAAGCAAGCATCTGCTGGCGCATCTGGACGAGCTTGGCGGTGCCGTTCGGTGCGTGATTTAATCGGCGCATGAGCGCCTGTCGCCGCGGCTCAGCTGCCTGGTGGAGAGCAATGATCGCGGCAGAGCTTTTGTCAGTGCGGTAATTTTCCATCGCTTGGTCGAGCATGGTTGTGTCGGGCCCGAACTTTTCATGAAGCATATGGAGGAATTTTTGCGCGTCCTCGCTCTCGAGTGCGCCAAAGCGTTCGAGGATTTCGGCAGCGAGGGCCATGCCTGACGCTTCGCCCCGGCTCGACAGTAGCATTTCACACAGTGTCTGGAGATCGACCTTGGCTGCAACCTGCGTGGCGCGCGAGCCGGAAAACAGAAGCTGGCGTCCGCGATCCGTAATGCTCTGGAGCATGTCGGTGAAGAAAGAAGTCTCAGACATACCATTCTCCTCTCTTCTGCAGTTTACCGCGCTTCCCATCCTTGGGTTTTGCTTGTAGTATGTAAACTGTCACATTTCGTACACGTAGTCAATCATCGTGTATACAAGAACGCTTGTTATGTATGGAGAATGTAGTGCGGATGTCTGAAAATGTCGGACGATGGCTTCGGGATGAGATTGAAAATGCAATCCTTTCCAACGCGTTCGCCCCTGGTGAACGCCTGGACGAAATGGTGCTTGCCAATCGGTTCGGAGTGTCGCGAACGCCAGTGCGCGAGGCGCTAATGCAGCTCAATGCGATCGGGCTCATAGAAATCCGCCCCCGCCGAGGTGCTGTCGTTATCGATCCGGGACCGCACCGTATCTATGAGATGTTTGAGGTCATGGCGGAGCTCGAGGGCTTGGCCGGCTCGCTCGCCGCCCGACGGCTGGACGAGGAGGCCCGAGAGGCGATCACAGTCGCCCACAAGAGGTGCGAGCTATCCGCCGGTGCCGGTGACAGCGACGCGTATTATTACGACAACGAGGAATTCCATAAGGCCATCTACGCGGCGAGCCGAAGCGATTTCCTTGAGGAGCAATGTGCGCAATTGCACCGGCGCCTGCGACCGTATCGCCGCCTTCAGTTGCGCGTGCGCAACCGCCTGTCGACGTCCTTCTCGGAACATTGCGCCATCGTCGATGCGATCTTCGCCGGAGATAGAGATGAAGCCCGCCGCTTGCTGCGGGAGCATGTCGGCATTCAAGGCGAGAGGTTCAGCGATCTGGTCTCAAGCATGGTAACCAGATGACCCATTTAAATGTCGGCGTGGCAAATCTCAGATAACCGGCTGGCGCCGGTAATCTCAACCAGCGAGCATGAAGGCGTAGACCAGTTTTGCCTCGAGATGCCGCGGACGGTCGGCAACGCAACGGCGAGTGTCCTTTTCAGGCAATGCGAAGAATCGTCTGGCGATTGCCACGATTTTCTCCTGGAGCGCGGAGGATACTCCTTGATTGCTCAGGTGGAAGAAACCGAATGTACGCGCAGCCGCGCGCATATCCTCAAAGAAACCATTTTGCTTCTCCGGGTCGCGGCATCTCGAAAGTCCAATGTCGGCAAGGTCGCCTTGGAAGAGTTGTGGTCCACAAAAAATCCTCATCGTCGATTTCTGGAATGACTATCGCATTTCTCCACGTGCCATGCGATTATTTTGAAATGGGCGACAACGGATTGGTACCGAACGCAGCCAGTTGGTAACCATGAACATTTGACCTGTAGGCAGCAACTTCGATCTGCTGGTACAGCCCGACGAAAGGGCTCGATGCCAACACTTTTCTTTGAAGATCGCGATAGATCCCGGCCCGCTTTACGCTATCGGACTCCAGCAGCGCCGCCCGGGTTTCCCGGGTCAGGTCCGGCACATCCCATGCGTTGCGCCAGGCCAGGGTTTTATTCGTGCCTTCATCGGAATTGTCGGGATTATTCGTGAAAGTGTCGGCGTTCGAGTTGGGATCCCAGTAATCTGTCCCCCAGGGTCCGATGAAGATATCGTGGGTGCGTGCGCGGTATTTCGTCAATGTCTGCTTGCCATCGCCGGGGATGATATCCAGCTTGACACCACCTTGCGCAAAAGTCTGCTGCAGCGATTCCGCAATACCGGTTACAGGCTGGGTATTGCGAACATCGATGGTGACGGAAAAACCATCCTTCAGACCTGCCTTTGCGAGCAGTTCCTTTGCTTTGGCCACATCGAGCCTGTAGGGTTTTTCGTCAAGTTCTCCCAGAATAGCCTCGGGCAGGAAGGTCTGGTGAATTTCGCCAATACCCTTGATCAGCTTGTCGCCGATCGCATCGTAGTCAACGAGATATTTCAATGCCTCGCGCACTTCCGGTTTGGCAAGTTCGGTATTCTTTTGGTTGAGGCCCAGATAGTAGAGGGTTCCCTTCGGCACGCTAGTTGTGGTGACATCCTTGTCCTTGGCGACCTGTTCCAGATCGTTCGGCTCAAGATTGCGCGCAACATCGATATCGCCTTTTTCGAGCAGCAATCGCTGCGCGGCGCTTTCCTTGACGTGGCGATAGATCACCCGGTTGAGCGACGATTTCGCGCCGTAGTAATGGTCGTTGCGCTCCAGCACGACGATCTCGTTGGCACGCCAATCGCGCACCTTCCAGGCGCCTGAACCGGCATAAGCTGTCCTCAACCAGGCATAGCCGAAATCATTGTTGACGGCATGTTCCGAGACGAGTTTCTTGTCGACAACCGAAGCGACGGTTGCCGTCAGGCAGTTCAAGACGAAGCTTGGCGCATAAGACTGATCGACTGTGAAAACGAAGGTCGAGGGATCGGTCGCCTTGGCCTTTTGCACGACATTCTCCGCTGTCAGGCCGAACTGGGTCAGGATAAACGCCGGGCTCTTGTCGAGTTTGACGGACCGTTCGATGGACCAGGCCACGTCATCGGCGGTTATGGGATTGCCGGAGGCGAATTTCAGGCCGGGCTTTAGCTTGAACGTATAGTTCAACCCGTCGTCGGAAATGCTCCAGCTATCGGCAATGTCGGAAATGATTTTCGAAGGATCCTTGTTATCTTGGCGGACCAATCTGTCATAGGTATTTCCGGTGATCTCCCCCGATGAAACTTCAAACGCCTCGGCAGGATCGAGCGTAATAAGCTCATCCAGCGCGAAGGCTTCGACGAGGGTATCGGCTGGCGTTCCCGCGTGCGCGGGTGGCTGGAATGAAAGGGCTGCGACAAGAGGTAGGGCAATTCTTGCCATTCCATAGGATCGCTTGAGCAACTGCGGGCGGGATACTGTCATTTGAAATCCTCGTACTTTGTTGACACGGCGCGAAGAGGAAGCCGCATTTTGGTGCGGCTTCTCGAGATGAGATGCAAATCAGCTGTTCGGCAGTCCGGGAGGGTTGGTTGCAGCCTTGTCAATTGCCTCGGAACCGAGATTCCAGCGGTCGAGAACCTGCTTATATTTCCCGTTGGCGATGAGTTCATTGAGCGCTTCGGTGATGCCGTCGGCGGCACCGCTTCCCTTGCGCGTTGTCACGGCAACTTCCGCCGTGATCGGCCAGCCGCCGCTCACCGTGCCGACGAGCCTGGTCTTGCCATTGACCTTCGCCTTGTAGGCCTGGGTCGCATTTACGCTGAAAACGGCATCAGCACGTCCGGATTCGATAGCGAGGTATTTGACCGCCTCGTCATCGTAGTATTGCACCTCGATCGGCTTCAGGCCGTTGCCGACATTCTGCTTGTCCCAGGCAAGCAGGATTTTCTCTTGGTTTGTGCCCGGATCCGTGATCACTTTTAGACCGGCGATATCCTTTGGCTCCCTGATCGACTTGATGGGGCCATCGGCTTTGACGTAGAAGCCGAGCTCGTCCTTGCGATAGGTTGAGAAATCGAATTTCTCCTTGCGCTGCTCGGTGACCGTCACATTGGAAATGACGGCATCGAACTTCCCGGATTGCAAGCCAAGCGGCCAATCGGCCCAGGCGACTGGAACGAGAACAAGTTGACGCCCGAGGCTGTCTGCGACGAGTTGTGCGAGATCGACATCATATCCAACCACCGTCGTCGCATCTGTTGCATAGGTGCTGAGTGGAGGATTCCCAGGATTCAGACCAATGGTCAGCTTGCCATCGCTGATAAATTTGAAGTCTTTCGAAACGGCCTCGATCGCCTTTTCGCTTTTCTCCGCCCGGACACGATCCTTTTGCTGAGGACTTAGGTCGAAACCATCGCTTGCCGTGTATCCCAGCCCTGCTGTGGCGGCAATTAAACCGCCGGCGATTGCTGATATCAGTGCTAGTCTCTTTGTCATGCTTGGCCCCTTTTCAAAAGTATTGGGTGTTGGTTGACGTCTAGTGGTCGTTTCCAGCCGAGTTCCGGCACAAATCTGTTGGTATTCGTGCGGCTGGAATTCGTATGAGAGCTCAAGGCGCAGCTCCCTTGCTCAGAGAACTTTGGCCAGAAACTCGGCAGTCCGGGCGTTTGCGGGACGGTTCAGGATCTGATCGGGCGAGCCTGTTTCAACAATCTTCCCGGCATCCATGAAGATGACCGTGTCGGCAACTTCGCGGGCAAAACCGATTTCATGTGTCACAATGATCAGTGTGGTGCCGGAGCGCGCGAGCTCCTTGATGACATCCAGAACCTCGCCGACGAGCTCGGGATCGAGTGCCGATGTCGGCTCGTCAAACAACAGTACCTTGGGACGAAGCGCGAGCGCTCGTGCAATAGCAACACGCTGTTGCTGGCCGCCGGAAAGCTGCCGGGGATAGGTGTTGATCTTGTCGCCGAGGCCGACACGGGCGAGCAGGTCGCGTGCAAGGTTGATGGCTTCAGGACGGCTCAGCCGCTTCAGCGAAACCGGCGCTTCTATGACATTCTCAAGCACAGTCAGATGAGGAAAGAGATTGAAACTCTGGAACACCATCCCAACTTCGGCGCGGCGCTTCAGGATGTCTTTCTCCTTCAGCTCATAAAGTGTCCTGCCACTCTTGCGGTATCCGACCAACTCACCGTCGACAGTGATAAAACCATCATCCACACGCTCAAGATGATTGATCGTGCGCAGGAGAGTGGATTTGCCCGAGCCTGATGGACCGAGAATTGCCGTTACGCTTCCGGCCTTGATATCGAGGCGGATATTGTCCAGAACCTTCAACTGTCCAAAGCTTTTTGACACGCCGTGGATTTTCACCGATCCCGGTGCGCGCCATTGCCCGAATGTCTCCCTTTGACCGCCGGTCGTCGGTAGTGGCGGAAGCTCGCCGTGCGAACTGACCAGAGACGCAGGCGCGATTTGCGGCAGCGTGAGGATCGGTGCACCGAACAGACGGCGCAGCGTAGGGCCAAACAGCGGGATCGGCGCATTGCGCAGCGCGCCTTTGGCAAAATATCGCTCGATATAATATTGTGCGACGGAAAGGACCGTCATGATGATCAGGTACCAGACGGTCGCGACCATGAGCAACGGCACAACCTCAAGGTTGCGGCGATAGATCACTTGCACCGTATAGAAGAGTTCCGGCAGGGCGAGCACGTAGACCATGGACGTGCCCTTGGCCAAACTGATGATCTCGTTGAACCCTGTCGGCAAGATGGTGCGCATCGCCTGAGGAAGGACGATCCGGAAAGCCTGCCGCCTGCGTGGGAGGCCGAGTGCAGCCGCTGCCTCGAGCTGACCCTGGTCGACCGACAGGATACCACCCCGGATGATTTCCGAAGAGAAGGCGGCCTGGTTGAGGCTGAGTCCTATCAGGGCTGCCGCAAAGGGGCTCAAGATCGATATCGTCGGATATTCGGCGAAGAGAATATTCGTGTAGGGAACACCGATCCGGACGGTCGCGTAAAGGTAGCCGAGGTTATTGAGTATTAATAGCAGGACGATGAGTGGGATGGAGCGAAGCAGCCAGATATAGGCCCAGGAAAGCCCGCCCAGCAGTGGCGATTTCGAAACCCGGGCCAGAGCCAGAGCCGTGCCAAGCGCGAAGCCAAGCACCGTCGCCAAGGCGGTCAGAAGAAGGGTTCGGGCGAGGCCAGCCAAGACGGGCGCAGCAAAAAACCACTCGGCAAAAACGCCCCAGCCCCACTTCGGGTTAGTGAGTATAGACTGCAAGGTGACGACAATGACGAATGCTGCAAAAAGTGTTCCGAAGAAACGCGCAGGGTACTTTGCCTTGACAATCCTGTAGTGCGTGTAATCCTCACTTCCGCTGGAAGATTGCGGCAGAGAATGAGCATCGGAATAATCTGTCGCAATCGCCATGTTGTTGGATCCTCTTCGCAATACGTGTCATCGAGCTATCCCGGATTGGCCTGATACTTTCCGGGTATAATTTTACTCGACTGATTTAGTAGTGTTTAGAAGAAATAGTCAAAGATAGATGCTGCGTATCATGGGGTTTATCGGAAGCATTGTTGCAAAAATTGCTGCTTCTTGAGCATTACATCCCATGGCGTGTTTGGCGTCAGGATTGCGGTATTTTGCTCCATTCAAGCCGCATGTGTTGAAAGCTTACCGGCTTCTCCGGCCTGCGATGACGTTTGGGCTGCAAGGTTACTGATGTCTTTTTCGAAGGCCAGATGGCCATAGACTTCCGGATCAACATCGACGTCAAAGAGCGCGGTATACCCCGAACGCAGATAGAGCTGGGTCGCCTCCGGCTGCCTGAATCCGGTGGTCAGATAAATGCGCGAATATCCTTGGCGTGCTGCCTGCGCCTCCAGCTCATAGACAACCTTCCGTGCGAGTCCCTGCTGGCGCAAATCAGCATGGGTCCAGATGCGCTTCAGTTCGGCTGTTCGCTCATCATAGCGCTTGAACGCGCCGCCGCCGATGGTCAATCCGTCACGCAACAGCAGGAGGAATGAACCGTGTGGCGGCGCAAAATATTCGGCTGGATAACGGCTCAGTTCATTGCGTGCCGGTTCGCCGAAGTAGTTGCCGTAACGGCTTTCGTATTCTTCGATGAGCGCTTCGATAAGGGGGCGTGCCCTTTCGTCATGGGGAGTGGTGTAGACGAAAACATCAGTCATGATTGTCTCGTTTCCTTTCACAATTCAGGATGGATTCTTGGCAAGATATTCTTCTGCCAGCTTGACCCAGTAGCGGGACGCCGGGGCGATGATCTCGTCATTGAAGTCATAACGCGGGCTGTGCAGTGGCGCGCTGTCGCCATTGCCTATGAAGAGGTAGCTGCCAGGCAACTCTTCCAGCATGAAGGCGAAATCCTCGCTTGCGGAAATCGGCCGGAAATTGCTCTCAACTCTCTCTTCGCCAAAGTGGGTGACGGCGACCTGACGTGCGAATTCCGTCTCGTCAGAGTGGTTGACAAGCACCGGATAGCCTCTCGGATAGTCGATTTCGGCGGTCGCTCCATAGCTCTCAGCCTGTGCCTTGGACAGGTTCGTGATGCGGTGTTTGATCTTTTCACGCACTTCCGCGCGAAAGGTCCGGACCGTCAGTTCGAGTTCGACACTGTCGGGAATGACGTTCGGTGCGATGCCCGCATGAATGGTGCCGACAGTGATGACGGCTGCATCCAGCGGATCGATGTTGCGTGCCACGATGCTCTGCAACGCCATGATCAGGGAAGCGCTGGCGACAACGGGATCGACCGTTTCCTGCGGACGCGCTCCGTGACCGCCCTTCCCCACGATACGGATCGTCACCTTGTCAACCGATGCCATGGCGGGACCTGCAATGAAGCCGAATTGCCCCGTTGCTACGCCGGGCCAGTTGTGCAGGCCAAAGACTGCGTCGCAGGGGAAACGCTCGAACAGGCCATCCCTTATCATGCGGCGAGCACCAGCGCCGCCCTCTTCCGCCGGCTGGAAGATGAGATTGAGAGTGCCGGTGAAATCTCGCGTGTCGGCGAGATAGCGGGCGCTGTTCAGAAGGATGGTGGTATGGCCGTCATGGCCGCAGGCGTGCATCTGGCCTGGGGTGCCGCTGGCATAGGACAGGCCAGTCGTCTCTGTTATCGGCAGTGCGTCCATATCTGCGCGAATGCCAAGGCGTTTCGGACCTTTGCCGTTCTGCAACGTACCAACCACGCCAGTACCGCCGATCCCTGTGGCAACGTCATATCCCCAGGAGCTGAGCTTGTCGGCGACGATCTGGCTGGTCCGATGTTCATTATAGCCGAGCTCAGGGTGGACATGAAGGTCGCGTCGAAGTGCGATCGCCTCGTCGAGAAATCGGTCCAGGCCCGCCGCGACCTTGTCCGGATGATGCGTCATCGCTAGACAGTTTCCTTTTGAGCAATAGGTTTGGTGGCCGGCGCGTTCTTTTCGGCATAGCGACTTTCGCGGAATGGAAGTCCGAGATTTTCACGCAAGGTCGCTCCCGGCAGGACAGAACGGTGGTAGCCGCAGCTTTCGAGAATGGGCAGCACGTCACGCACGAAATCGTCGAGCCCTGCCGCGAGAATCTGGAAACCGAGGATGAAGCCGTCCGCAGCGTTATTGTCGATCCAGCGGATCAGTTCCTCGGCGATCTTTTCCGGCGTGCCGGTGAAGGAGTTGCGGGGTGTCGTGACTTCAAGCGCCACCTCACGCAAGGTCTGCCCCTTCGCCTTGGCGTCACGTTTTATGCGATCGGTGGTTGAACGAAAATTGTTCTTGCCGATATCCCCAAGCTTCGGAAACGGCGCGTCGAGCGGATAGGCACTGAAATCATGATGATCGAAGAAACGCCCCAGATAAGCCAGCGCCTCGTCGATCGTAACCAGATCGCGGATTTCGCGGTATTTCGCATCGGCTTCTTCTTCCGTTGCGCCCACGATAGGCGAGATACCGGGGAAAATCAGAACTTCATCGGGATTGCGGCCATGCGCCTTCGCGCTTTCCTTGATGCGGCGGTAGAAGATCTGTGCGTCCTCTATCGGCACATGATTGGTGAAGACCCCATCGGCGTGCTTGCCGGCCAGATCAATGCCATCATCCGAGGACCCAGCCTGGAAAACCACCGGCTGGCCCTGCGGCGAGCGGCCAATGTTGAGCGGTCCTTCTGAATTGAAGAACCGACCGTGGTGGTTCAGCTTGTGCAGTTTGGTCGTGTCGAAGAATTGACCGGTGGCGCGGTCGCGAATGAAGGCATCGTCGTCCCATGAGTCCCAAAGGCCCTTGACCACATCGAGATGCTCTTCCGCAATCTCGTAGCGAAGCGCATGGTCGGGATGGTCGCGACCATAATTTTTACCCGATCCCTCGAGCGGAGATGTCACGGCGTTCCACCCGGCGCGCCCGTTGCTGATCTTGTCGATCGATGCAAACTGCCGTGCGACGGTGAACGGGTCACTGTAGGAGGTGGACAATGTGCCGACCAGGCCGAGTTTCGATGTCGTGGCGGCGAGCGCCGACAGGATCGCGATGGGTTCGAAACGGTTGAGAAAATGTGGAATGGACTTTTCGTTGATATAGAGCCCATCCGCGATGAAGGCGAAGGCAATGCCGGCAGCTTCAGCCTTTTTGGCCTGTTCGACATAGAAGTTGAAGTTGACGCTCGCATCCGGCGGCGAGCTTGGATGCTTCCATGAGTTCATATGGCCGCCAGGGCCTTGCAGCATCACCCCGAAACGAACAGATTTCTTACTCATCTGATTTCTCCAAGTTACGCGGCAATCGCATATCGGGCCTGCGCCAGCAGTTCGATCGATGCGAGCCGCTTCGCCGCGTCGTTTATCGGTGTATCAATGATGAATTCGCTGATGCCGTAGCGATCGTGCAGGTGATTGAGATCAGCGATAACCTTGTGTGCAGAACCGCGAATGACGTTGGGAATTTTCTTCTCGATGCGGTAATCGCGCGTTCCGGACTGTCGGGCATATTCCTTGGCCTGCTCGGCACTGCCGACCGTCACGCTCTGTCCACCATTCACATGAACCTTGAAATGCTCCAGATTATCCACAAGCCGCTTTGCCTCAGCGTCCGTTTCCGCGGCCACCACTCCGACAGCAAGAATGGGTCTGCGGTCAGGCGCTTTCTCCCTGTAGGCATCCAGTGTCTGCCTTAAGACTTCTTCATCACCGTTGAGATGGCTGGCGAACACGAAGGTCCATCCCTGCGCTGCGGCAAGTTCAGCACTGTCGACACTCGCTCCAAGCAGGAAACGCTGGGCCGAAACAGCAGGCAGTGGGGTAGCCTTCACGCCTGCCAGCGGGTGAACCGATGGCAGGGTATCGTCAAGAAATGTACTGAGCTGGGCGAGCTGGGCGGCAAAATCCGGCTTTTCAGGCCGCGCGAGCAGTCCTTGCAGCGCACGGGTCGAAAATGGCAAGCCCCCAGGTGCTTTCCCGACACCGAGATCAATCCGATCAGGAGCAAGAGTTGCCAGGACATTGAAATTTTCCGCGACTTTGTAGGGACTATAATGCTGCAGCATCACCCCTCCAGAACCAATACGGATCCGCGATGTATTTGCCGCCAGAAAAGCGATCAACACCTCAGGTGACGAACTCGCAACGCCCGATGTATCGTGGTGCTCGGCGACCCAGAACCGGAGAAAACCCCATTTCTCGGCCTGTTTGGCGAGTGCCACCGTGCGTTTTAACGCAACACTTGCTGTTTCGCCGTCAAAAATCGGACTCTTGTCGAGCAGACTGAGTGCATAACCCATTTTGAGAAATCGCCTTCGTAAAGTGAAAGCGCTCAATCGCAATGGGATGAACGCCTCGTGTCAGAGGCACCCAGATTTTCCCGTATTGGGCTCATCGTCAAAGAAAGCCTTGCTAAAATTCTGACGAACCTCAGAAATAAATCACCCAAAGTCAGGCCGCGAAAAATTGCACGTGGAATGAAGAAAGAAACGTCTGAGTTTCTTTCCTTGCTTGAAAATAATCGGCAATCCCAACTGCCCGGGATAGAATTACAAAAGGGCTTTGCGATTCTCAAAGAGGTCAAGGGCTCCGACACAATGGCGGGCTTCTTCGGGGGATATGGCCGGCGGATTGCTGCGAACAAAATCGGCCCAGAAGCGGTTGTCGACACTTACCGTGGCACGGATCAGGATGTGGATATCGGTTTCTGGAATATCGAGTGGCTCGCCAATCGCTTCGAGCAGCCCGGTAAGCTGGATGGCGCGGCCAAGGTGATCGCCGATCTCAACCTCGACGCCTGGGGGAGCTTGCGCCAATACGGGTCAACCTGATTGCCGCTGGCTTCGTCGATACGCCGCTGTCGGCATCCCTGCTCGGGGAGAACCTCGACAGGCGGCGCGACGAACTGTCCGCATCGTTGCCAATTCGGCGTGTCATTGGACCGGCCGACGTCGCTGCGCTCGCCGTTCACATCATGCGCAACACAGCGCTAACGGGCGCAACTTATGACATCGACGGCGGCCAGCAGCTCGTATCGTGATTGCGAAACGCACCACAGGCAATTCAGAAAAGCGCGTTAAAAAGAGCCCTCGCCATGAACATTGTATGAAGCACCGGGTCATCACCGGCGGCATTGGGCACACCTGCCACGGCAGGACCGGTGGCTTTGCGGATGCAGTTGTCGAAGTCGACGCGTGATCAAGTTCGCGGCGGCGCCGCCCCTGTTTCAGATACTACAACCAACAAAAGAATGCTCATGAGCCGGATCGCAAAGGTCGTTAAAACGGTCAAAACCACAACCACGGGCGGCCGCGAGAACGGCGTCTCGCGCAGTTCGGACGGCCTCCTGGACATCAGGCTTTCGGTACCCGGATCGGTGCGAATTGGGACTAACCCGGAGCAACTCCTTGCAGCTGGCTGGTCGGCCAGCTTCGCAAGCGCGATCGCGTCTGTCACTTTCGAACAAAATATCCCTCTGCCGGCCGGAGTTAGCATCGATGCCGAAATCGATCTGAATCTCGGGGACGACGGCTACTCTCTCAGCGCTCGGCTCAACGTCAGGCTGCCTGATCTTAAGGACAATGTCGCACGAACCCTGATCGACGAAGCCTGCAATATCTGTCCTTACTCGAAAGCAACGCGTGGCAACGTTGAAATTACGATCACCTGCTCTGACCCAGATTGCCTCTATCGTTGACACGACTGGTCACTTTGCTGGCCTACAGGAGCCAATACAGCGGCATCGCGTTACTCGTCCAGAGGAAACTGGCATTCCAGACTGAGCCGGCGCACTGCAAGTCGGGTTTTGAGGAGAGACACCGTTGCCCCAATTGTCTGTCGTGGTCGTGAGAAAGCATCTCTATGAAGCTGAAATCCGTAACGATCGTTTCATTGAACGTATCCACAGGATGTCGCCGAAAATAGGTTTGCACCCCGTGTTTGATCCTGAGCATCAATAGCGTTCCATTGATCTGAAGCAATCAGACACGGCGTGGATGGCAGTAAAGACGTCAGTCTTTTTTGCTGAGCTTCTTTTGTTTGGCCTGTTCTTCCTCGGCTTCAGCCAAGGTCTTAAACGGTCCTACTACGTCGGCTTCGACACCGTCATGTTCAATCCTGAGATAAAAGAGGCCGAGACTCGCTGTCACAAACGTGGTGGGTTTCTTGTTTTTTTTCTTAGCCACTCATCCGCACCTTTCTACATGGTGAAACACGAAATAACAGTTTCGTGGCTAATAAATCAACCCGCTCGATTTAGAGCAAATAACGACAGGCAAAAAAGAGCCGGACCAAAAAGCCCGGCCTAATTGTGAAGGTTAAAACCTCCAGAGGGGAACAGCCGAAGCGGGTACATGGGAGGAGACTCGCGACGGCTGACTCAAGCGTAAGTGCATCGCAAGCAGTTTACAACCCCAAGTTGCGAGATATGCAATGCGCTGCACTCACTTTGTCGGCTTCAAGGGTGAGGAATATCACTCGGCGGTAAAGACGTTCGGTCCGCCGCTTCACTCATCGCGGATGGGACATGAGAGCGCAGCGAGAAATCCTGCGATTAGACCGGTAATACTCTCGAAACACAACACCATGGTACCTCTTCCTCGACACGTATTCGCAGTAGTATATTTTGAGAAGGAGGGTTTTATTGTCTACCGGCTTGGCAGATCTCTTGAATTAGGGCCCGGAATCGGCCAAGATTCGCTCGTAGTCATATATCTAGCACAACGGCCCTGATCTGCGGCCAATGTTTGCACAATCAGTTGGTCTGGAAAAATACCGTGAGCAGCGATGCGTTAAAGCGTGCGGCGAATCGTTCCGATTCGTTGGCGCACGTAAATGCAGCAGGCTGGGGTCGAGGTCTCTTCACCCTGGTGCGAATTACCCACATGACTTTGCGTCATCCTTGGCAAACGACATTTGCCATCGGCTCGACCCTCGTCGCCGCGACCCTGCAACTGATGATTCCCCGACTTCTGGGCCATGCCGTGGATCAGACGCAGACGGCCATGGCGGGCGGTGCAGCTGGCAAGATTGCGGAAAATGCGTTGATAACGACGGCGCTCATACTTTGGCCGTCAGCATCCTGCGCGGTCTTTTCACCATGATACAGAACTATTTCGCCGAGGCCGTCGGCCACCATATCGGGTACGAACTGCGTCTTGCCTGCTACGAAAAGATCCAGCGGCTGAGCTTCAGCTTCCATGACAGCGTTCATTCCGGCGATCTCATTACAATCGGCATGCTCGACCTTGAGGGCGTGCGCATGTATTTCTCGACGGCGGTGGTGCGCACGGTTCTGTTGACCATGCTGATCGGCCTCGGTGCCTATATACTTGTGTCGACCGATCTGGTTCTGGGCCTGGTGGCCCTGAGCTTCGTGCCTTTCGTCGCCTGGCGGTCTTCGGTGACGCAGTTGCGGCTTCGCGCCACCTGGCTGGAACTGCAGGAACGGCTTTCTGTGCTGACGCGTGTGATGGAGGAAAACCTCAGCGGCATCCGCGTCGTGCGAGCCTTCGCCCCCAGGCCTATGAACTCTTGAAGTTCGACAAGGCCTCGCACAGCGCGCTTGAACTCGCGCATAAACGCGTCGGCATTCGCGTTAAAAATACCAGCGCGATGACACTCTCCTTCTTTACCGCCATGGGCCTGGTGCTCTGGGTCGGGGGCAACAAGGTGATCGCTGGCGAAATTACGGTGGGCACGCTTACATCGTTCCTGACATTCATGACCATCTTGCAGATGCCGGTGCGCCAGCTCGGCCTGATGGTCAATTCCTATGCGCGCGCCTCTACCTGCGGAACGCGTCTTTTCGCCCTGCTGGATCTCGACATTGCCATCAAGGATGCGCCGGACGCCAAGGATTTGAAAATCTCGGCGGGCGTGCTGCGCTTTGAAGATGTGCGTTTCGCCTATCCGCAAGTCGCCAAGCGTTCGGTGCTGCAACATCTGAGCTTCGAGGCGCGACGCGGCGAAACCATTGGCATCGTCGGACCACCCGGCAGCGGTAAATCCACCATCGCCCATCTCATTCCGCGTTTTTATGATGTGACCAGCGGCCGGATAACCATTGACGGTCAGGATATCCGCGACGTGACGCTCCGCTCGCTGCGCCAGGCCGTCGCTGTGGTGCAGCAGGACGCCTTCCTGTTCACAACCACCATCGAGAACAACATTGCCTATGGCGATCCTTGGGCCAAGGAGCCACGCATCGAACGCGCGAGTGAATCGGCACAGCTGCACAACTATGTGCTGGGACTGCCGATGGGATACGGCACCGTCGTCGGCGAACGGGGCGTGTCGCTGTCCGGCGGGCAGCGGCAGCGGCTTTCGATCGCCCGCACGCTTATGCTTAAGCCTGCCGTGATGGTGTTCGATGACTCCACCGCCGCGATCGACGCCGGAACCGAGCAGCGCATCCGTATTGCCATGCGCCGCTATGCCAACGATCGCGTTACGATCGTCGTCGCGCATCGTCTGAGTTCGCTGATGCATGCCGACCAGATCCTGTTCATCGAGGACGGCCAGATCGTAGAGCGCGGCACCCATGAAAGCCTTCTTGCGGCTGGAGGGCGGTATGGAGCGCTCTACGATCTGCAGGTCCGTCCGGGTGACAGCACGCCAGTGGCGGTGAAGAGGGAGGCGCGGGCGTGACCGATGAGATCGAAACCGAGCGCAATGACGTGCGCGAAGACGGGCGTCGCCCTCCCCGGGCGGTCGTTGGGTCGCACCGCATCGAAGAGGAAATGTTCGGCAAGGTCTTCGATGGCAACATCGTCAAGCGAATCTGGGCTTTCGTCAGACCCTACAAGGCGCAAATGCTCATGGCGGTCTTTGCGGTTCTGACATTCACGGCTACGCAGTTGATGATCCCGCTGATCATCCGCTACGCCATCGATCATGGTATTGCTCCCGGCGGCGGCAATCATTCTGCATTGTTCTACGCCATCATCGCGTTCGGGATTGCCATCCTCATCAATTTCGCTGCCAGCTACGTGCAGGAGACTGTCGTCGGCCGGGTCGCGGAAGAAGTGCTCTTCGACATCCGCCGTGCCATGTTCTCACCCCTCCAACGCGTCTCGCTATCCTTCATGGACAAGACCGAAGTGGGCCGGCTGATGTCGCGGCTGCAGGGCGACGTCAATTCGATGCAGGAGTTTCTCGAAACCTCCGTGCTGTCGGTCGGCGATATCACGCTGCTCTTCGGCATTGTCGGCGTGATGCTCTACCTCGACTTCCGCCTGGGCCTTATGACGCTGGTCGTGCTTCCTGTATTGTTCATCGTTCGCATTTATTGGCTCCCGCGGGCGCGTGTAGCGTTCATGGCAGCGCACGAAACCAATTCGGTGACCAACGGCGCCTTGGCTGAAGCAATCCATGGCGTGCGCGCAGTCCAGAGCATGGACCGCCAAAGCATCAATTTCACACTTTATGATGACAAGGCCCATGCCAATTTGAAGGCGCATCTGACAGCGGCGAAATATGCACAGGTCATGGTGCCCATCGTCGATTCACTTACCGGCGTCGCCATGGCCCTCGTCATCGTCGTCGGCGGATCGCGGGTGCTCAATCAAGAGCTGGACGTCGGCGTCATGGTCGCATTCCTCTTCTATATTCAGCGCTTCTTCGACCCGATCCGTTCGTTGACCTTGCAATATTCGGTTATGCAGCGTGCCATGGCCTCGGGTCAGCGCCTGACCGAAGTGCTGGATGTACCAGTCAATATCACGGACGCACCGAACGCAAGGAGCCTGACTGCTGACATGGACGGATCGGTGGAATTCCGCGATGTCGTTTTCGGCTATGATCCAAAACATCCTGTGCTGAAGAACGTCAACTTCAAGGTGAACCCAGGCGAGACCGTCGCTCTGGTCGGCCCGACAGGATCTGGCAAGTCGAGCGCTATGGCACTGGTCCACCGTTTCTATGATGTCCAGCACGGTCAGGTGCTGGTCGGCGGCCACGATGTGCGCAAGCTCACCCAGGACTCCCTCGGCCAGCAGATCGCTATGGTCCTGCAGGAGCCGTTCCTGTTCACCGGTTCGGTCTTTGAAAACATTCGCTATCACAAGAGCGAGGCGACCTACGAAGATGTAGTAGAAGCGGCGAAGGCAGTGGGCGCGCATGATTTCATCATGAACCTTGTCGAAGGCTACGACACGGAGCTTGGTGAGCGCGGTGGAAACCTGTCTCTCGGTCAGCGGCAGCTCATCAGCTTTGCCAGAGCACTGGTAGCAGATGCAAAAATCCTCGTTCTCGATGAGGCCACGGCCAACATCGACAGCTATACCGAGATGCTGATCCAGAAGGCACTCGTCAAGCTTCTGGAAAACCGCACAGGGCTGGTCATCGCCCACCGGCTCGCGACCATCCGCGAGGCTGATCATATTATCGTGCTGCAGAACGGGCAGTTGATCGAGATGGGAAACCACGACCAGCTGATGGCCAATGGCAAGCTTTACGCCAAACTGTACAATCTCAATTATTCGTCATTCGACGATATACCGGATCAGGAACTGCAAACGACCACACCCGGCGAATCCCACACATAATTGAAGTCGTCACAACCGGCACAGTTACAAGCGGTTGGACGTGCACCCTACAATGGAAAAAAGGTGGCGACATCTAACGCCGGACCGCCCCGGATGCGTTCTAGGTGTGCATGGCCATTCGCTGGAGCCGATTGGTGCTACCAGGCAATCGCGTCGACATTACCGACTAACCGCCTTGTCCCAGATCGGAGGTGTACAGGTCGCCAGACGGCAACAAACGTTCGTTTGAAAATGCCGATAATAGTTGATTTTGATTGGGGCCAGAAAGTCTTCAATGCTCTAACTATCGTTTGGATCAGGCGCTAGACGGTGGATGGCTCGCAAGGGTGGCATTGACCTTGGCGCTCGCGGGTAACCCCGTAAGAATCCGCTCCTAATAATTGCCGCAAGTGGAGCTGTTTTCGTGAGACCTCATAGGATTGGACTAAGTCGGAACGGCGGATCGTAGTCAGCACTGTAGGGATATGAGCGCGCAGCTGTGACCGTTGGTTTGTAAATACCGCGAAGGCATAGCGCCAAATCACACGATCTCTTCATTCGGCAGATCATCTTCCGCGATCTTGCGCAAAAGAAACAGCAGCGCAACTTGTTCCGCCGGATTGAGCCTGTCCATAGTTTTCGCTGTAATCAGATGCGCGCGCGGATACATCTGTTTCAGCACCGTCTCACCCTCGGGCAGCAAAGACATAATGACCTTGCGGCCGTCTGAGGCATCCTTGGAAACTTCAATGAGGCCTCGTGATCTCAATCGGTCGACAATACCTCGAATTGTCGCTTGATCGACGGCGGTGGCCTTTACAAGCTCAGCTTGGGAGCTCGGCCCTCTCTCGTGCAGCGTGCAGAGGGTAACGAATTGCACTGCAGTCAAATTAGGGTCGCTTGCATTGTCCTGAAAGATAGATAGGTGGCGTTGGTACGCCTTGCGAAGCAGGTGCCCCACCTGTTCTGTAAATCGGTAATCGTCCTCAACCTGGTCGTAGTTCCTGGGCATATAAGCAGTCAAACCTCTGTCGCGACAAATCGGCTCAATTTTAGTGCCGGACCTGCCGAACGATCCACCAAACAGGATTCGCCACCCAAAGCTTTACCAAGTACATACTTGATTGCGCAAGGCAACCGCCGGTGGTCGGCGGTGCCACAGTCAGAAGCCATCACTTGAATGTGTGCTGCATTTCCTTGACCGCGATGTTGCCGTCGAGAACCATCGGCTCGTCGTCCAGGAAAAGGCCGCAATTGCGCATCGGAATATCGAGATGGCAAGCCGTATCGTTCGGGCCTCCGAGCTCGTTGTTCGGGCCGGTCGAGAACATGACGTTGCCGTAGAACGAGCGCAGTTCCATACCCATGCCGCCGCCAAAATCGGTCAGGCCGTGCCAGTTGGCGCGGTGGTCGAGTCCCCAGCCGACATGCGACATGCCGAAACCACGCGGATCATTGAAGGTCGCCATGTAGGATTTGATAAGCTCGGCCTCGAGGCCGCCGCGAATGTCCTGGATGAAGCCCTTCTCAATGGTGTAGATCACCGGCTCGCGCACATATATATTAAACGGCAAAAGCACGTCGCCCGGTGCCAGCACGATCTGGCCGTCGACTCCATCATCCGCGCCCCCTGAGAATACGAAGGCGGCCGGCCAGTGGTCCCAGCGACCTGGCTCATCGGTGTAACCATATTCGCTCATCGTCGGATAGACGCCGAGCTTGTAGACAACGTCGGTGCCATGTTTGCTGGTTATGCGCATGCTCTTGGCTTTTTTCAGATATTCGGCGCCAATCTCGACGCGCTCACGCAGTTGCCTGGTCGGCATGAGCCGCGCCAGCAGTGGAGCCGGTTCCACCGCCGTGAGTATACGGGTGCCGGCAGCCTGGATTGCCATCTGCTCCTCGCTGAACAGAAGGAAAATCAGATCGACGACCATGTCGGCCTGCTTCAGCGCGTTAACGGCATCCGGATTCGCGGCCAGGCCGGTTTCGCCGACTGCCCATGCACCGGTGGTCGGCAGCGGTGCCGGAAGACGCATGTGATACATGCGGGCGCCAAGTCGCTGGCCAGCAGCAAGGAACGCGTCGGCGTAGTCGAGACGCTCGTCGCCCTGCGAGAGGACGATAACCTTCTCACCCTCGTGAACGCCGCTGAGCTTCAACTGCTCAAGGCACATTTCAGTCAAGACATTGCGATCCATAACGTTATCTCCTCTGGAATTCTACGGAAATGCCACCTTGGTCATGTCCACCTATGCGGTTCTTGTCGTTCCACCCTGCTGTGCCGATGCAATCGCGGCGATCGCTTCCGCCTTCGAGACGACGTCACCATACTTGCTGTCGATATCGAAGAGACTGGCATTGTGCGGGTCGGGATGTCGGTCCCCGACGCAATCCCGTACCACGATAGTACGGAAGCCGTGCTGGACGGCATCGACGGCGCTTGCCCGGATACAGCCGCTGGTCGAACATCCGGCCATGACGACCGTATCGATCCCTTGCGTGTGCAGGAGCGGGGCAAGGCTGGTGCCGAAGAAGGCGCTGGCATACTGTTTGACGATGATGAGTTCGCCATCGGCTGGCTCTACCTGCTCGCAGAATTCCGCGAGCTCATTGCCACTCACCATTGATTTCATCACGGGCGATTTCTTCACCCACATGCCGCCATCAGCACAGTTTTCCGCAAGGTAGAGGATGCGCGTGTGGATGACAGGAATGCCCGCCATTCGGGCTGCCGCCAGTAGCGACGGGGTCTCTGCCACCGCTTTGACGACGCCGGGCGCATAGAGCGGCGCTCCCTCGATCGTATAGGCTTTGAGAAAATCGATGACGAGAAGGGCTGGCCGCTTTCCAAAGCCGATGCGGTTGCCCCAGACACCCTGATAATTGGCTTCGACGCTCTCCATGTCGTGCGATCCTTAGTAGGCGCCGGAAAGAAGCGCGCCCGCACCGGGGACAACGGCTTCCAGCCCAAGCGATTTCAGCATGCAATAGGTGGTGGCGACGGCGGCCGTGACCACCGGCTTGCCTGTCATCGCCTCGACCTTGGCAATCACGCGCAGCGACGGCATCTGAACGCAGGCCGACAGCACGATGACGTCCACGTCCGTAAGGTCGAGCGTCTTTACGATGGCTGGGAGATTCTCCGGATCGTGGCGGCCGACTTCCAGATTGTCCGGAATTTCGAGGGCGCGCCAGTCCTTTACTTCGAAGCCTTCTTCGCGGATGTAGTTGACCACGAGTTCCGTAAGCGGCTTCATGTATGGCGCAACGATAGCCACGCGCTTCGCCTTCATCACCTTCAGGCCCTCAATGAGGGCGCCGGCGCTGGTCACGACGGGAATGTTGACGCCATTCTCGATCGTGCGGTTGGTCAGGCGTTTTTCCGATTCACGGTGGTAGCCAAGGCCCATCGCCATAATTGCAACCAGGCAAGCATAGCCGAGTACGTCGACGCGCGCGTCGGAAAGCTCAATGGCGCAGCGATCGGATTCCGAATCCATCGCCGCAAGCTCTTCCTTTTTCACGGTTTTCATCCGCATGCGACTGGAATGGAAGGTGAAGCGCTCCGGCCGTATCGACTGGCGTGCCATAAGCATCGCCGGTATCTCGGTTTCCATGGTGGTATTGGAACTCGGAACGATCTGACCAATACGATAGTTCTTTTGCACGAGCGCAATCCTCTGCTGCTTGAAACTGGTTGGCCCCTCCATCTGTAGAGGCAGCATAAAACAGAGACCGCGGACCAGAGGTCCGCTGTCTTTATTAACGGGACAAGAAGTCCCCGAGAGCCGTAAAGAAGCCCTCGAAATCGTCCCATGGAATCATATGTCCTGCATTGGGAACCCGCACGATCTCTATCGTTGGGCAGAGCGAGCGGACTTCATCCTCGTCTACCGGTTCGATAACACCGCCGCGGCCGGCGACCATCAACATAGCGGGCCGGGCGAGCTTGGGCAGGTCAGCGAAAATGTCGTCCTTGTGGAAATCCTCGAAAGCCGTGACAATGGCCGGTTCATAGCAAGTGTGCAGCCACTCCGCGCGCAGCTTCAATTGTTCATCCGTCCAGGTCGGGCAGAAGGCTCTCATTCCTTCGGCATCGATGCCCTTCACCGAAAGCCGGATAGAATCAACGTACCACGGCAGCTTGCTCGGATATGGCCTGCGGCCGGGTCCGGAGACAGGGGGATCAATGAGCGCGAGGCGTGAAAACGAGGCCTCTGCGGAGGTGGAGGCGCGCATGGCAATGCGTGCGCCCATCGAATGGCCGAGAAGTGCGGGACTATCAAGATCCAGAGCCTGGGCGAAGGCGATAACGTCTTCGGCCATGGAATCGAGACCGTAGTCGAGGTCAGGACCAGTCGAAGACAGGCCCCGGCCGCGTACGTCGACTGCGTACACGTCGTAGCGCTCTGCGAGGCGCTCTGCAACGAAGCCCCAGGTGACCGCAGGGCTGGTGATGCCCGGGATCAGGATAACGGGGCGGCCCTTGCCGCCATAGCGCAAATAATGCTGGCGGATATCATTTGCGAAGATGTTCGCGCCGTAAAGAAGGTTCCCGGTCATGCTGCACTCTCGCTCTTCAACGGTTGCGCGTAGACATCGTAGCCGTATACCCAGGAGGGATCTTCCTGTGTGAGCAGAAAGGTGTTGGCATTGGAGACACTCTGGACACGTGTAGCGCGATCGCGGCGGTTCGCCTCATAGAGCGCGAAGGAGGTCTTGACGTCGCTCACGCCGTTTTCCTGCAGGCAACGGGTGAGCATGGCCGCGTCTTCTATGGCCATGGCTGCGCCCTGTGCCATATGCGGTTTCATGGGATGGCAGGCGTCACCAAGGAGGACAAGCCTGCCCTTGCTCCACAGCGGCAGGGGGTTGCGATTGAACAGCGGCCATTTCGTGACTTCGTCGGTGTTCTCGATGAGCGCACCTATCACCGGATGATAGCCAGCGAAGGCTTCCGCCATCTCCTCACGGCTGCTTTCCACGAAGGCAGCGTCGAATTCCCACGCCGGATGCGGCACGCCGGTAACGTAGTAATATTCTTCGCGGTTGCCGGTGGTGTAATAGACCATCATGTGGCGGTCCGGTCCCCACCACTTGACGCAATCTTCGAATTCCAGATCGTACTTTTTCAGCTTGTCGGCTGATATCAATGCGCGATGGCCGACCCAGCCACTATAGTTCGGCTTCTCGAAGCCGAGCAGCGTCTCGCGAACCCTTGAATTGATACCGTCGGCACCGATGACGATGTCTGCGCGAGTCGAAATGCCGTCCTCGAACTCAAGATAAACGTCGGACCCGCTATCCTCGATCTGCTTCAGCTTCTTGTCGAAATGCAGTGTTCCCTCATTGAGCGCCGTTATCTGCAGCGCGTGCAGATCACCGCGATGGACGGTGCAGTATGGCGTCCCGTAGCCGCCGAGCGGGATGCGCGAGAGGTATTCTCCGGTGATGCCGTCGCGGCTGAACCAATGCGTCGGCTTGCTGCTGATCTCGAGCAGCTTCTTGTCGATACCGATACGCTCAAAAATCTTGAGAACGTTGGGGCCCATGTGAATGCCCGCACCCAGCCGGGAGAAACTGGGGGCTTGTTCGTAAACATGGACATCGAAGCCCGCGCGCTGCAGCAGAGCGCCGGCTGCCGCCCCTCCAAGACCTGCGCCGATGATTGCAATCGTCTGTCTGTCGTTCGTCATGGGCAGTCCTTCGCGGCGAGGTGAGGAAATGCTTCAATCCAGCATCCGAATGGTAATATTCTTAAGCGTGTACACTATAAAATGCAAGGCCAAAAAATAGACTAACGCGGGAAAATGGGCCTAAAATTCCATCAATTGTTGCGTCTTTGGCCAACTTTGTGCCCATCTTATTGCGCTTGCCCACGTCCAATATAAAGTGTATACGCTTTTTATACGAAACGCCGAAGGGAACACCGCATGACAAGCGGACAAGGCGAGAAAACCATTATGCGAAATGGGGCGATCGCAGATTGTCGCCGCTCGCATGCATGGCGCGATATTGGCCGTTATTTCTTTCAGCGTGGCAGGTGATAGACTTGGCCATGACCGCATCTTTCAGTCTCGACGTCAACGGCAGCACGCACATCGTAGAAGCCGATGCAAAGACTCCGCTGCTCTATATCCTGCGCAACGATCTCGAGCTGAACGGCCCGAAGTTTGGCTGCGGCCTTGGTGAATGTGGCGCCTGCGCCGTATTGATTGACGGCCGCGCGGTCCGTTCCTGCACCATTCCCCTCGGCGCAGTCGGCAGGCGCAGCGTCACCACACTCGAGGGTCTCGGCAGCGAGGAGCAACTGCACCCGGTTCAGCGAGCCTTCATCGAAGAAGCGGCGGCACAATGCGGTTACTGCCTGAACGGTATGGTCATTGCGGTGGTGGCGCTCATTGGCCGCAATCCGGAGCCGCACGAGGATGATATCCGTGACGCCCTGCGCCATCACCTCTGCCGTTGCGGTACTCATGTCGAGATCCTTGCAGCCGCCCGCAAAGCCGTGGTCCTCTCCCGGTCCGGGAATGGCGGATGTGACGCCGGCGTGAAAGCGGCATATTTTCAAAAGGCCGATTCCGGCAGCGAACCTTCATCAAGCGAACTGTCCGAGGCGCCGCAATGAGCGATGCTCGCGCAACCCCCAGATCCGCCTATCTTGCGGCCCCGGAAATCTTGACGGTCCTATCGCAGGCGCCGTCATCCGCGGCAGCAGAAATCTACATTGCCATCCATCGTGACGGAAAGGTCATAGCCTTCAACGGTCATGTCGATCTCGGCACCGGCATCAGGACCGCCCTCGCCCAAATCGTCGCGGAGGAACTCGACACACCCTTCGAACAGGTGGAGATGGTGCTTGGCACCACCTCCGCGACGCCGAACCAGGGTGCCACCATCGCCAGCGAGACCATCCAGGTGACGGCACTCCCGCTGCGTCAGGCCGCCGCGACGGCGCGTTACTATCTCGTGGCACAGGCCGCCGCACGCCTCGGGCTGTCAGCAGACAACTTCGTTATCGATGGCGGCATCATCCGCGTTAGGACGGGCGACAATCGGAGCTTCACCTTCGGGGACCTTGTGGCCGGCAGGCAGACGCACCTGACCATCGACCCGCAGGCGCCGCTGAAGCCGGTCTCGGCCTACCGTCTCGTTGGTACATCCCCGGCGCGCGTCGATATCCCGGCAAAAGCGACGGGCAAGTCGACCTATGTGCATGACGTGCGCGTGCCCGGCATGCTGCACGGGAGAGTCGTACGCCCGCCCTACGCCGGCTTCGACCATGGCGACCATGTCGGCAAGAGCCTCATATCGATAGATGAGAGCTCAGTCGCCGACATTCCCGGCCTGGTCGCAGTCGTGGCTATCGGCGATTTCGTTGGTGTCGTTGCGACGCGTGAGGAAAACGCCGCCGAAGCAGCACGGCGCCTCAAGGTCGTCTGGCGAACGCCGCCGGAGTTGCCCGATCTCAATTCGCCGGAGAAGGCGCTGCGGGCCAATCCCTCAACGCCGCGCAAGCTAGCGGACCATGGCAATGTCGATCTGGCGTTGGCCAACAGCGCCAATCCGATGGAACGCACCTATGTTTGGCCGTACCAGATGCACGCGTCTATTGGCCCCTCCTGCGCGGTCGCAGACTATCGCGACGGCGGGCTGACGGTCTGGTCGGGTACGCAGAACCCCTTCCCCATGCGCCGCGATCTTGCGCTCCTCCTCGACATGCCGGAGGAAGCAATCCTCGTCGAGAGGCTGGAAGCAGCGGGTTGCTACGGGCGCAACTGCGCTGACGATGTGACGGCGGATGCCGCGCTGCTGTCGCGCGCAACCGGCAAGCCTGTGCGCGTCCAGCTGACGCGCGAGCAGGAACATGCCTGGGAACCGAAGGGCGCGGCGCAAGTCATGGACGTGCGCGGTGGCCTCGACCTCGAGGGCGGCCCTGCCGCCTATGATTTCGAGACGCGCTATCCTTCCAATCTCGCCCCTACGCTACCCCTGATCCTCACCGGCAAGGTTCCCCCTGTCGCCGATGTCATGCACATGGGCGACCGCACCGCTATCCCCCCCTATGCCTATGGCAATCTGCGGGTGACAGTGCACGACATGCCGCCGATCGCTCGCGCCTCATGGTTTCGCGGCGTCTCGGCCATGCCAAACACCTTCGCACACGAATGCTATATAGACGAGCTGGCCTCGGCCGCCGAGGTTGATCCTGTCGAGTATCGCCTGCGTTATTTGCATGATCCGCGGGCGGTTGATCTCGTTCACGCCGTTGCTGAGCGTGCCAAATGGGTACCCCGGACCAGGTTCGGCACGCTTGGTGGTGAAGGCGATCTGCTCTATGGGCGCGGCTTCGCCTATGCCGTCTATGTGCATGGCAAGTTCCCCGGCACGGCTGCTGCCTGGGCGGCGTGGGTGGCGGACGTCGCTGTCAACCGGAAGACCGGTGATATCGCCGTCACCAAAGTGACCTGCGGCCAGGATTCCGGCCTGATGATCAATCCCGATGGGGTCCGCCACCAGATCCACGGCAACATCATCCAATCAACCAGCCGGGTGCTCAAGGAGCGCGTGGATTTTTCTTCCACCGCCGTTGCTTCGAAGGAATGGGGCGGCTATCCGCTCATCACGTTCCCGGAAGTCCCCGAAATCGACGTCCTGATGATACCCCGCCCGGACGAGCCACCGCTCGGTGTCGGCGAGTCCGCTTCGGTGCCCAGCGCCGCCGCTATTGCCAACGCCGTATACGATGCCACCGGCATCCGTTTCCGCGAGCTGCCGCTGACGCCAGATATCGTTCTTGCCGCCCTGAACGGCACCTCTCCCGAAAAAGCAGCCCCCACACCCCGGCGGCGAAAATGGCGGAACATCGGCCTATCGGCCGCCGGAGCGATTGCCGCCCTTTCGGGGCTCGTCACCATGGCGTCGCCGTGGCGCCCCGCCATCAGCCCGATCGAACGCCCGAATACCAACGTCTACAGCGCCGCCACGATCGAGCGCGGCCGCATGGCTGCTGCCATAGGGGCCTGCAATGTCTGCCACATCGGCAGTGACGGCCAGGCTTTCGCGGGCGGACGCAAGTTCGATACGCCGTTCGGCGCGGTCTATGCCACCAACATAACACCGGATCCTGACACTGGCATAGGCAATTGGTCCTACACCGCTTTCGAACGCTCCATGCGCGAGGGCATTAGCCGCGACGGACATCATCTCTATCCGGCCCACCCCTATACGTCCTTCGCTGGCGCTGAGGAAGCCGACCTCCAAGCGCTTTATGCCTATCTGATGACACAGGCGCCGGTGGCTGAAAAATCGCCCGAGACGAAGCTGAAATTCCCCTACAACGTCCGCGCAATGATGGCGCCCTGGAACGCTATGTTCTTGAAGGCGGAGCCATTCAAATACGACAAGACGCGCGACGGAGAATGGAATCGCGGCGCCTATCTGGTCGAGACGCTCGGCCATTGCTCGGCGTGCCATACACAGCGCAACGTGCTCGGGGCGGAACAGACCGGCAGGGCGCACCTCTCCGGTGGCTTCGCCGAGGGTTGGGAGGCGCCGGCGCTAAACGCTCTTGCCAAGGGTCCTGTGGACTGGACCAGGGCCGCCTTCTACGACTATCTTCGCACTGGCCATTCACGCGATCATGGCAGCGCCGCAGGGCCCATGGCCGATGTCGTATCAGTGCTGGCACCGCTTCCAGACACCGACATCCGCGCCATGGCATCCTATCTCGCAAGCCTGAACGACACGGCCGATCGCAGCGCTGAGACGACAATGCAAGCACAGTCCACCATCGCGGCAAGCGAGGCGGCGGCGGCGAAGGGCGCGATGATCTCTCCAAGGGGAGCGCGCATCTTCAGCGGCGCCTGCGCTTCCTGCCACACCGGCACGTCGATCCTGTCAGCGCTGTCGCTCAATACCAACATGCACAGCGACACGCCCGATAACATCCTGCAGGTGATACTACACGGCGTCGAGGCGCCGGCGATCCTGGCGGAAACGACCGGACGCGCGACAGCGGAGGTCATGTCGATGCCAGCCTTTCGCGACGTGCTGGACGAAAAGCAGATCGAGGATCTGGCGGTCTATCTGCGCGCGCGCTTCGCGCCCGACAAGCCTGCATGGGACGGTGTCGGCAGCGCGATGCAACGCGTGACCTCGGCTGCGCATTGAGGAGGAACGGCAGGGTGGAGCAACTCAAAGGCACGACTGACACCGAAGGAAGGGGGCTTTTTCTCGACCCGACCCATAAGTTCCGTCCGTCCGCTTACTGGTTCTGGCATTCGATCCCGGACGAGGAGACTTGCCGAAGGCAGCTTGTCGATTTCAAGGCAGGGGGCCTTGGCACGATCCTCATCCAGGCCCGCATCGCCCTGCCGCGCGAAGACTATATGTCGGATGCCCATCTCGCCGCCTACCGTCTGGCCATCGGCGTCGCCACCGAACTTGGCCTGAAAGCCGGAATCTACGACGATTACAACTGGATCAGCGGCCATGCCGGCGGCAGGACGGTTGAGGGTCGCGACGAACTGCGCGAGCGCCATCTCTTCTGGTCCTCCTCGAAGGACGGCAAGGGTGCAATCAGCGGTATCCAGGCGCCTTTCACAGAAAGGATGGGACCGGAAATCTTCCGCTGGCAGTACGAAGGCAGCAAGGTCGAATGGTGCGAATGGACGCTTGAAGCGGCGCTGCTTTATCCGGCGGGCGCGATCACGGACCTCGACCAGATCACTGACGTCACGAAAGCGGTCCGCATTACGGCAAGCGATCCCGTTTCCTGCCGCTTCGAATATGACGGTGCTGTACAGGCAGATCAGGCCCTCACAGTATTTGTCAGCGCCCGTTCAACGACATCGCGGCTCATCAACTATCTGATGCCAGAAGCCGCGGCCCGCTTCATTGAAGTGGGTCTCGACCCCTTTACCGAAGCCCTCGACGGTCTCTTGCCGGACCCGCTCGGTTCCATCTTCTACGACCAGCCGGCAGCTGGTTTCTATCGCTGGGACCAGATCGAAGGGAATCCCGGCAACAGCCTCCTCTTTTCTTCAAAGCTCTGCGAAAGCGTGGCGTCCCGAACGTGCGTTCCATTCCCGCTATCGCTCATGGCCGTACTGCACGATGTTGGCGAGCAGACACGACGGCTGCGCGCGCAATTCTATGCTGCCTACTCCTCGCTTATGAACGAAGCATTCTTCGGTACGTTGCGTAACTTTGCGGAGCGCAACGGCATCGCTCTCACGGGGCACGAAATCCTGCCCCATATCAGTTCCTGGTCTCTCAATGGCGGCTTTACCAGCATCGATCCGCGCGTGGCACCAGCGGTTGATTTCTTCGGCATCGACAGTTTCCGGCACGAGACTGCAGTCGATTCCAACAACTTCGATCCGCAACTCGCGCCCAAGCTCGGCGATTCCGTCGCCCGTTCCAATGGCCGCAGCCGCTGCGTAGTTGAGACTTATGCCAGTGCGGTTCGCACGCCGGTGCGCGCCGCCGGACAATGGGAGCTGACATTGGAGACGATGCGGGCGCAGGCGATCCGCCTCCATTGCCTCGGTATGCGCCAGTTCCTCTGGCATGGCGTCTACCAGACAGACGGGCGGAGCGGCGACCCGACACCCTTTGCCAATCCGCGGTTTGACTATGGTCCCGGGATCAACTTCGAGCCCTGGTGGACGTATCACGATATCTTCGCGCAGGAATCGGCGCGGATCTCCACCTTTATCGAACTGGCTGAACCCCGCACGTCGGTCGCCATCTTCTACCCGCTCCATACCGCCTGGGCGGAAGGCCCGCGCCACAGCCACGCGCACCATGTCGGCGCATGGTGTGAGCATCTGCTGGCGCTTGGCTACGATTTCATGCTGGTCAGCGAGAGCGATGTCGCAAACGCCGAGATCGACGGCGACCGTATCGTTGCATCGGGGCTGGCCTTCCAAGCAGTTGTCCTGCCCTCCGTCACGGTGCTGGAATCGGGCGCGGCGCTGAAAAAACTTGCGCGATTCAAGGATGCAGGCGGGAGCATATGGTCGTCAGGCGACCGGCTGATGAGCCTGTGCGAGGGCTCCCTTGAGGCCTATACCGAACTCGCTACGACGCACCTGCCCGGGCTGCCGGAGCCGCGCTCCATGGCAGAGCTTCTGGCCGCAATTGCGGTTCCGGGGCCGCAGATCAGAAGCCTATCCGGCGCGAAGCCATGGCAATGGGTGGGCGAGGAGCCAGGCGGCCACTGGCGCGTCGTCCTCTTCAATGACGCGGCAAAAACCAGTCACTGCGAGATAACGCTCGGTAAAGGTTTCAATTGTGAAGTCTGGTCTACAGCCGACGGCACTGCGAAGAGCACATCCGCATACGGATGCCTGACAATAACGCTTGAACCGCAGGAAGTGCGCTGCCTGCGGTTGTATGAAACGGACCAGCCGGTTGAAACGCTGGGACACCTCACGTCGACCCTGGTCTTCGATGACGAACGCGCGGTCGTCCTTGGTGAGGGCTGGACATTCGCGCCGGACGCAGATGCTGCCTTTATCCCTATTTCCGTCCTGAAGGGCTGGGAAGAACAGGGCTTTGCCGCCTTTTCGGGAACGGGTATTTATCGCCTGGATATGAAGATCGCGGCCGAGGACGACTGGATAGTGCAAATTCCGGAAGCTCATACGGCCGTAACCGTCCGCATCGATGGGCGCGAGGTCGGACGGCGCGCATGGCGGCCCTATCGTTTCATGCTCGGCCATCTCACGAAGGAGGCGCATGAACTTGAGATCGCCGTCTCCAACACAGCGGCGAACCGATATTATGACCATACGCCCTATCTGGGCGGCACGCTGGACAAGAGCGGTTTAACGGCTGCGCCGCGCCTTGTTCCGCTCACGCGAGAGAGCTGACACCGCCATGCTGCAAAACACGAGCATTCCCCTGAAGCGCGCCTGGAACACCTGGTCCGACCGACCGGCCGAAATGGTGTTCCTGCCACTCGGCGTTCGCATCACGCCGATCCTCTATTCGACCCGCAGCAGAACAACGTCAGCCATCGAACCGCGACGTGATAAGGTGCGCCTTGGCCATCATGCGATAGACGGTTCGCGCATTGAACTTGAGACTGATCACAGCGGCACGACCATCGCCTTTTCGACCGTAAAGTCCGATCCCTTCGCGATCCGTGGAAGCTGGGAAGGCAAGGTGTCGGGTGAATGGGGCTTGCGTTTTTGGGTGACGATCGCAATCTCGGCCGAGGGTGGTGAAACCATCCGCTACGACGCGGAAAAGGGGATTGCCCTCGTCAAGGTCGGCACCCGTTTCGTCGCAGTGACAAGCGGCGAAGCCCCCGTTCAAGTGACTGGTCATGAGACCATCGAGGCATTGCGAACGGATTTCGAGAATAACGGCTATTTCTATCTCGCCAGCCGCAGCGATCACGCACCGGTTATTGCGATGCGTTTCAACCTTGAGATGATGCGGCGGGGCGCCTACGCGGCTGCGGTTGCCGACAGTGCGGAACTTGCTATCGAAAAGGCGCGCGCCTCACTGATCAAAGACGTTCCGGCCGAAATCCTCGGTTCGCACGCAGGCACATATGAGGACGCACTCGACGCGATCCGCGATGTCGTCGCCTGGAATACGGTGTGGGATGAAACGAACGCACGGCCCTACACAGCCGTCACGCGCATCTGGAACCTTGGCAAATTCGCCGTCTGGTACAACGACCAGACGTTTGCTGCGCTTTTGGGAGGCCTCTTCGACGCCGACCTTGCCCGCGAGAACATGATGACAGCGCTGGCCGGAGCGACCCCTCAGGGCAATATCGCCTGCATCGTCACTTCCAATGACGCTTGGGTTGACCGTAGCCAGCCCCCACACGGAGCGCTGGTCGTCTGGCAGCTCTACCAGCGCACCGGCGAACGCTCCCTCCTCGAGACCTCCTACGAGGCCCTCGCCCGCAATCAGCGCTGGTGGCGCGACAATCGCGATCCCGATGGCGCTGGCCTTCTTTCCTGCGGAACATCGGATGTCGGTGAAGGCCTCTACAAGGGCAGCGCCTTTGGCGCTCGCAACGAAACAGGAATGGATAATTCCGCAACCCATGATGAGGCGGTTTACGATTCCGGGACGCGGACGTTGTCCACCTTCGATCTCGGGCTCAATTGTGCCGCCGCGCTCGATGCGGAAATGCTGGCGAAAATAGCCGGGGTACTGGGGCGTCACGAGGACGCCCGCGAGTTCGAGGCGATCGCCAACCGAAGCCGCAATCTGATTTCCGAGGAATTGTGGGATGAAAGTCGCGGTATATTCGCCAATCGCCAGCGCAAGGGCGGTTTCGTCCGCTCGTTGTCCCCGACAAGTTTCTATCCGCTCTTGTGCGGTGCGGCCACGCAAGAGCAGGCGGTGCGGCTGCTCGAACGCCTGAATGATGAAAACAGCTTTGCAGGGGCGTTCGTGCTGCCAAACGCAACACGCAACGACCCTGCCTTTGCAGAAAATGTCTACTGGCGCGGCCGCATCTGGCCGAATGTCAACTACATGGTCTGGCTTGGCCTCAGGCGCTATGGCTTTACCACCGAGGCGAGCCGTCTCGCTGGCCAGAGCTACGACCTCTTCATGAAGTCGTGGCGCGAGGACCGGATTGCCGCCGAGAACTATAACGCTGTCAGCGGCGAAGCCATGGATCAGGGCGATACCGATCCGTTCTACATCTGGGCGGCGCTATTGCCGCTGATGGCTGTCGGCGAGCTTTGTGACTTCGATCCCTGGAAAGGATGGACCCTCACCAATGTGGGCAAAGATGTCACTCTGGGACCGATGCTTTCCGCTGCTGGTCGTTTGCATGTGACTATTGAAGATGCGGTTCTGAAAGCCTCCGTGAACGGAAGATTACTGATTTCAACCGATATTCGCGGCACACTCTCGAAGATCATAATCCAGAACGGGCAGTTCAGTTGCTTGGTCGATCCGCTGGACGTGGAGGGTTTCATCACCCTCGCAGGCGTCAACTCCGCTGATGTGGTCACTGCGCGGCTAAATGGCGAAGAGATTATCTGGACCGCTTGTGCGGGAGGAATACGTCTCGATATTCCGCAAGGCAATCAGCCAAGGCAACTTGATGTTTACTCATCGAGTATCGGGACGGCGTCGGCGCAAGGAAAAACTTGACAGAATAAAAATCCGTATTAATAATTTGCATACAAATGAAAAAACAAAAAAGAATGCTGAAAAACCAGAGGGATTGAACAGGAGCCAATGCAGGGCATTTGAGTTTTCCAGGCGAATGAAAATACCGTCCCTAGCACGGGTAGCAATGCCGGTTGGTTTGTCTCCACTCTAGGACAAGCTTGTTCTCTTAACCGGGCACTCGTCGCTAGACGTTATCGCAACTGGAACTGCTATTAGTTTGTATACAAATGATACAGCAAGATTTTTGTTGTAGGAATCAGACTATGTGCGGCGCTTATCGTGAGCCTTGTTGGCCACCGTCATAAGCGTCGATAAACGCCAACATCCAAAATGAGGGGTAATTAAAATGACCGAGATAACAAGACGCAATACGCTCAAACTGATGTCCGTCGCACTGTTTGCCGGTGCCAGCTTTTCACTCCTCCCGCGGAATGCTTTTTCCGCCGGTACGATCACGGTACTGAACTGGCAAGGTTATGGCACTGACGAGGCCTGGTCCGTAAAAGCCTTTGCTGAAAAGACCGGTATTGAGGTCGTTCATGACTATTACAGCTCGGAATCGGAGATGCTGACCAAGCTGCGGACCAATCCCGGCGCCTACGACCTCGTCGTGCTCAATGCCGCCCGTTGTGCACAGGCTGTTGCTGAAAATCTGCTGCAGCCCATCGATTTTGCCAAGGTACCGAATGTCGCGACGGTGGACGACAATCTGCGTTCCAACCCGAACTTCAGCAAAGACGGTAAGGGTTACGCCGTTCCCTGGGTATGGGGCATGACTTCGCTGGCTGTACGTGAGGGACTTCCGAAGCCCGATAGCTATGCCGCTCTCGCTGATCCAGCGTTCAAGGGCCGCGTGGCCATGGATGATGATGCGATTATCAACGTGGCGCTTGGCGCCCTGATGACCGGTCAGGACATGAACAATCCGAAGGATCTCGACGCCGTCACCAAGGCTTTGAAGTCGATCAAACCGAATGTGAAGCTGCTGTGGTCTACCGAAGACCAATGGAACAAGTCTTTCGCGGCCAAGGAATTCGATTTATCCATGTTCTGGTCGGGCGGTTCGGTACGTTCCAAGCGCAATTCGAAGCTTCCGGTCGAGTTCGTTGTCCCGAAGGAAGGCGCCATCGGATGGGTTGACGGTCTTGGAATTCCGGCATCGGCCCCCAATGCAGAAGCTGCGTTGGCGTTCGCGAACTGGTTGATCGCTCCAGCCTTTTACGTCGAATGGGCGACCAAGGCCGGCGCCCCGGCATCGTCAAATTCCGCCGCTCTAAAGGGCCTTCCGGAAGACGATCTCAGCCGCCAGATACACAAAGCGGAATATCTGAAGTCCATGAGCATCATGTCGGCGCTTCCGGACGACCGTCGTGAAGCTTTCAACAACCTCTGGCAGGAAGTGAAAGCCTTCTATGCAGAATAACCAGCTGACTGTAGCGTCAGTGCGCGGACTGGAAGGCCCGCGCAGCCGGCGCCAACTCCCCGCATGGGTCGCAACAACGGCTCTGTTGATGCCGACCTATGGCTGGCTGACGCTTGCTGTTTTCCTGCCGCTTTTGACCATGCTCGTGTTCAGCTTCATGTCGGCTACGCCGATGGGCAATGCCCCTATCGTTTTCACGCTGAAACAATATCGGGCCTTTGTCGATCAGCCGTACCTGCTGAGAATCGGCTTGACGTCGCTGATGATCGGATTCTGGACAACGTTGCTTTGCGCTGTGCTCGGTTTCCTTGCGGCCGTCGCACTCGCGCGCTCGGCGCTTGGCAAGGCACGCGAGGTGCTGCTCATCCTCATCCTTTTGCCATTCTGGACAAATGGTCTTGTCCGCGTCTTCTCCTGGACGATGGTGCTTCGTGAAAACGGCTTTCTCGACAGCATACTCCACATGGTAGCACCCGACGCGGGATCGATCGGATTCCTCTACACCCGCTACGCCATCGTCGTCGGCCTGGTCCACGGCTACTTGCCATACATGATTTTGACCTGCTACATCGCCCTTGTCACCATAGATGACGCGATCATAGAGGCAGCGGCAAGCCTTGGTGCCCGCTGGTGGACGATCCTGTTCCGCATCCTCGTGCCGATGGCTGCTCCTGGTTTGATTTCCGGGGCTGTGCTGATCTTCATTCCGGTTATCGGATCATTTATGGAGCCACGCATCCTCGGAGGCCGCGTCGGCGTTACCATGGGTACCGTGATTGAGGACCAGTTTACCCAGGCATTCAACTGGCCACTTGGCGCGTCCCTTTCGTTTACGCTGCTTGCCGTTGTGCTTGCCATATTTGCCACCTTCTCCGGCGTGCTGCGCCGCGGCACCACGGCATAGGAGAGACCATGAAACAGATTGGCCGCTTCTACCTCATTGCCGTGCTGATGTTCCTGTACACGCCCATCCTTGTGATGATGGCGATGGGCTTCAACGCGTCCCCACTCTACGAGCTACCCTTCACCTTCTCGACCCGTTGGTATGAGGCGCTTCTCGGCAACCGGCAACTGCTCACCGCCGGCATGAACAGCATTATCATTGCTGTCATTACATCGGTGGTCGCCACGACCCTGGGAACAATGGCTTCAGTCGCTCTGTCACGTCGCACGTTCCGAGGCAAGAGCCTGCTGCAGGTCCTGCTCCTGCCACCGATCGCCATACCTTGGCTCATCACCGGGACGGCAATGCTGATCTTCTTCTATTGGAGTGGGATCGGCCGCGGAATGCACGCGCTTTTGATCGGGCATGTCGCGCTGGCCATTCCCTATGTGGTGCTTGTCGTCGGCACGGGATTTCGCACCATCCGCGCAGATCTCGAGGAAGCCGCAATGAGCCTCGGATCCACGCCCATCCATGCATTCTTCTCGGTAACGCTACCGCTCCTTTACCCCAGCATACTGGGTGCAGCGCTGTTCGCTTTTGCTGTGTCCCTTGATCAGTTCGTCATTTCGTACTTTCTCGCAACACCCGGTTATACGACACTGCCGGTTCAAATTTACTCCGCAATCCGCAAAGGTTTCACCCCCGAAATCAATGCAATCTCGACCCTGCTTTTGCTGGGTTCGATGGCCGCCATCCTCATCTTTGCGCGCTTCGCCAAACCCGGAGACACCAGTGACAAACGTTAAAGTCAAATCCGTCGCAAAAACCTACGGCGCAGTACCTGTTCTCACCGACATTTCAACCGAGTTCACCGAAGGCTCCTTCACGAGCCTCCTTGGTCCCTCCGGTTCGGGGAAGACGACGCTGCTGCGCATCATCGCGGGCTTCATAAATCCTGATCAAGGCGCCGTATTCATCGGCAACAATGATGTTACGCACGTGCCGGTCTGGGGTCGCAATATCGGGATGATGTTCCAGTCCTATGCACTGTTTCCCCATATGACGATTGCCCAGAATGTCGCCTTTGGCCTCGAACGGCGCGGCATCAAAGGCGAAGCTGCCCGAAAGGAAGTTGATCGGGCACTGGAGATGGTGCGCCTTCCCGGCTTTGGCGACCGTACGCCGAAGCAGCTTTCAGGTGGTCAGCAGCAGCGCGTCGCACTCGCCCGCGCGATCGTGATCAAGCCGAGCGTGCTTTTGCTCGACGAGCCGCTGTCTGCACTTGACCGGCGACTGCGGCAGGAAATGCAGGTGGAACTGCTCCGTATCCAGCGTGCAAGCGGCTTGACCACGATTTTCGTCACGCATGACCAGGAAGAGGCGCTGACGCTTTCCGACAAGGTCGCCATTCTCGACAGAGGTCGGATTGTTCAGATCGGCGAACCGGAAACTGTCTATGAAAAGCCACTGACACGATTTGCTGCCGAGTTCCTCGGGGATTCGAACTTTCTGACCGGCAAAGTGGAAGATGGAGCAGTGAGGCTTGCCGATGGCACCGTGATCCATGCTTGCGAAAGGTTGCCCGGCAACGGTGCCGACGTGACGCTTGCGGTTCGCCCGGAGAAAATGTCCGTCTCGACAGGGGAAACCACGGACAATCGAATTACCGCACGCATCAATACAGTCATCTACGCCGGACCCGTCCTTTCCTACATCCTGGAAACCGCTGATGGCTTGCCGCTCAAGCTTTTCTCGCAGAACCGGGACGGACAGGTGCTTCGCGAGGGTCAAGCCGTTACGCTCAATTGGTCACGCGAACACACGGTTGCAGTGGCGAACTGACACGATGTCCTTGCCTCAGCTTTCCCCTCACACGTTGCATGTCGTCATCGACATGCAACGACTGTTCGCGGAAGATACCGCTTGGCATACGCCGCTGATCAAAACAATTCTCCCAAATGTAATCAAGCTCTGCGAAGTCTCCCGCCATAGATCACTTTTTGCGAAATTCATCGTACCGCCACGCGCCGAGGACGCCGGGGGGCGTTGGAGAAACTACTATAACCGTTGGTCAACGATGACTGGTGATGTCCTCGAACCTGGTATGCTCGATCTCATGGAGCCGCTTGGGGACCTGGCAGGGAAGAACGACGTGGTCGAAAAGGAAACCTATTCGGTATTCGGTTCATCCGGATTTTTGGAGCGACTTGCGGTCGATAAGATTGACACGGTTGTGTTCAGTGGCGTCGAGACAGATGTCTGCGTGTATGCCAGCGTTCTCGACGCGATCGATGCCGGATTGCGTGTCATTCTGGCTACGGATGCCATCGGCAGCGCCGATGAAGCGGCGCACCAGGCGGTCATGATGCACCTTGCGCCCCGTCTCAGCGAACAATTGGAAGTTGCCACAACGCAAACCATTGTGGACGCCTGGATGCGCGGAGATTAATCGTTACGCGTTTTCAGATATCAACCCACGAGCGCAACGACAACAAACGAGAGAAATGATGAACAGCCCTCTGGAAGAGCAGATCGCACCGCCTTTGGGGCATAGAGAAGGGCCTGCCGATCGCAGGACCAAGGCAACACAGTATTCGCTCGGTGAACAGATTGGTTTTTACCTGCGTCAGGCCAACCAGCGCCACGTTGCGATCTTCTCCGAACGGATTGCCGAAAAACTCACCACCACGCAATGGGCTGCCTTGGTGAAACTGAAGGATCTGCAGCCCTGTTCGCAGGGCAAGCTCGGCCGGGAGACGGCGATGGACATGGCAACGATCAAGGGTGTCGTCGATCGGCTCGTCAAACGCGGGCTGGTAAACACCGCACCGGACCCGTCAGATGCGCGCCGCCTGGTGTTGACCCTCACCGAGGCCGGGAAAGAAACGATCGATCGCAATCTCTCCGCCGCTCTTGATGTATCGCAGCAAACCTTGAATCCACTGACTGCCGGAGAACGCATGATGCTCATGGAACTGCTTCAGAAGATCTGCTGAGAGCGACGGTATTGCAATCGCCAGGCACGAGAACGCACGAAAGAGGACCTGAATGTTTCAAGATCGTGGTGATGACATGGCGTCAATCGTCGCGTCAATGACAAACGTTGAAAAGGTCGATGTGCTGAGCGGGCACGGTCTTTGGAAAACAAGCGCAATCGATCGCCTTGGTGTGCCGGCGATCGTTATGACAGACGGAACATATGGGGTGCGCTATTCCACACAGATTGGTTCCGGCGATGAAGACGGCGAGAGCCTCCGTCAGTTTCTTGCCGTGGTCAACCAGCGCGCGGATGGCAATGACCAAGGGATGTTCGGGGCGACACGAGCGGCTACTTGCTTCCCCAACGGCAATCTCATCGGCTGCTCCTGGGACGTCGAACTTGCCTATAGAATGGGAGAAGCGCTGGCCGCGGAATGCTTGAATTTTGGTGTGCATCTTCTGCTCGGACCTGGGATCAATACGCGCCGGACGCCACTCGCTGGACGTGCCTATGAGTACTATTCCGAGGATCCCATCATAAACGGCGAGCTGGCAGCCGCAGTCATTCGAGGTCTGCAAGATAAGGGCGTCGGCGCCTCGTTGAAACATTTTGCCTGCAACAACTCCGAAATCGATCGCACGAATACGAGCTCGGAAGTGGGCGAGCGGGCGCTACGCGAGATCTATCTCGCCGGTTTCGAACGCGCGATCGACAAGAGTTCTCCGTGGACCGTCATGAGTGCCTATAATCCGGTGAACGGTGTTGGGGCGGCTGAAAACCCATGGCTGCTGACCCGGGTTCTACGCGAGGAATGGGGTTATAAAGGCGCTGTAATTTCCGACTGGCACGCCATCAAGGATCGTCCAGCTGCCCTTGGTGCGGGAACTGACCTCGATATGCCGGAAAGCAAGTCACGCAAGGAAGCCCTGCTCAAGGCAATTGAGGCAGGGGAAATCGACCAGGACATACTCGACGAAGCCTGCCTGCGGGTCTTGGAGTTGGTCCGCCGTTGCCTTGGCGCTGCCACTGGCTCCACGATAGATCTCGACAGCCATCATGAACTGGCTCGCCACATAGCGGCCGAATCGATCGTGCTCCTCAAGAACGACCAAGCCGCCCTGCCCCTGTCGCGACAGAAAAGCGAAAGACTGCTTGTTATCGGCAACGGCGCGGTAAAGCCTGTGATCCAAGGCTCTGGATCGGCGACAACCAACCCTTTCCGCGTCGACGTGCCGCTTGAGCAGATCCGGCGCCTCGCAGGAAAGAACAGCGTGCGCCATCTCCCGTTTCCGCCGGTAGCCCAGACGCAGATCAATGTCGCCATCAGCGAAGCCGTAGCGGCCGCGCAGGAATCCGACACGGTCGTTGTTTTTGCGAGCAACTGCCCCGGAAAAGACGGAGAGGGATCGGACCGCGATAATCTTCGCCTAGTGCCTGGACAGGACGATTTGATCCAGGCACTTGCGCATGCCGGCCATCGAACCGTCGTCGTACTCACCATGCCAGACGCTGTGGAGATGCCCTGGGCGGAGGACGTGGACTCGATCCTGGCCTGCTTCTATCCGGGCCAGGGAGGCGGACAGGCAATCGCCCGCGTTCTTTTCGGCGAGCAGAATCCCTGCGGCAAGCTGTCGGTAACTTTCCCCAAGCGGATCGAAGACATCCCAGGCTTCCACAGCTATCCTGGAGAACATGGCCGACACTGCTACTCCGAGGGCATTTTTGTTGGATATCGCTTCTATGACCTGAAGGGCATTGAACCGCTCTTTCCCTTCGGCCACGGACTATCTTTCACAAGCTTCAGCTATGAAGACCTTTGGCTTGATGTCGATCAGGTAACGGACGAAGGCAACGTAATGGCACGGGTGACCATCCGTAACACGGGTAACGTCGCTGGCAAGGAGATCGTCCAGCTGTATGTTCGGCCCATTCAACCCGGATTGAGACGTCCTGTCAGGGAGCTAAAGTCCTTTGCTAAAGTCGAACTTCGGCCCGGCGAGGCAACGACGGTCGCGATAACGCTGCACCCCCGCGACTTTCAGTATTTCGATACACAAGAGGGTCGCTGGACTTTGCGCGCTGAGGCATTTGCCATTGAGATTGCCGCATCTTCGCGCGATATACGGTTGTCGCAGACACTGCCCTGCGTTTCCAACGAACACAGACCGCCTATTCTTAGTACCGACTTGTCGCCTCCGGTCGTTTTCACACATCCCCGTGCCGAGGCAGCCCTCATGGATTTCATTAGCGGCCGCTTGAAAATCAGCGCTAACGAGACGCAATCCATTATTGACGCCGTTCGGCACTCGTTTCTCGGTTTCTATGTGAGCCTCAGTTGGTTCATCGGGGACAGCATCCCAGAAGCTGATATCCAATCGCTATTTACGAAGATCAACAACGAGGCATTCAAACAGACGCGGCCGCTGGGCCAATAGTACAAAGTTCCGTCAAATGTTACGGGCTTATCGATGGGTCGCAGGCTAAAGAATCCCTTGTGGCGATGCATCAATCGTTGGCTGTCAAAACTAACCCTCGATAGAAACGACGCGCATTTTCCGACCCAAGTTTTTGCAGACTTACGCACGCCTTCAAGCGCATTCGCGCCAATTAAACGGTTACGGCCAATTTTGGCACCGTTCAGGATCGTCGGCGCCCATGCCGACCGTTCGAGGTCCCTGGCCCGCGGTCGTGCGGACGGAGCGTTAATTAGCCGGCGCTCAATTGATCGGCCGACATCTTGCCCGATTTCTTGTCCCGCACCATTTCGTAGTTGATTTTCTGACCGTCATTGAGGTCGTGGAGTCCCGCCCGCTCTACGGCAGAGATGTGGAAAAAGACATCCGTACCGCCATCATCCGGTTGATGAAGCCCAAACCCTTGGTCGAATTGAACCATTTAACAGTGCCAGTAGCCATTTTTTACCTTCTTGCTGCGTAGAGGTGTTCGGGATTGAAGACAACCCGGTTATAGTGTGGGCTTGAGATTCATAGTCGCGGCGGTAAATGTCAATCAGTCGCATGCTTAACGAAGAGGGGATCGTCCTGAGCGAGCGTTGACAGGAGTCATGGTAGCCCGACGACGCAAGGAGACCTAACGCCGTGTTGTTCAAATTCGCACGCTATTGATAACTGTTCGTTTAAAAATGCCGTTAAAGGCACCTTTTGATTGGTGCCAAAAAGTCTACCAATCCCACCCGTGATGCGATTGCCCTTGATGCGTTGGTAGAATCCAGGCCAGATAATCGGCGTGGCCCTAAATCCGACCAATAGGTCTCGAAGTCGCCTTTATTTAGAGCAGCATCCTCCGCGATCCGCCTCAGAAGGTCCGGTTAGTAAGGAAGAGTTGGTCACAATTTTTGGTATTATATTGGTGTGTGAAATATAGTAAGTTTCTAGGAACTCGCTCAACATCGGCGATTTTCAATGCGTTGGTTGACAATATTCAAAAAGTGGCTTTACTTTGGTATTACTGGAAATTTAAGGGGATTTTGCATGGCAAGAGCTACTGTTCAACGTCGACTCAAAATCAAAGCGCTGATGATTGCTGGCGGCAACGCAACTGTTCCTCTGGCATTTGCCGGCCTCCTCTTCCTTGCCACATCCGTACAATCCTTTGCCTTCGATCCGCAGAATGCGGAGAGGATCAAGACGCTCGTTGACACCGGGATGCAGTATTACTGGACCGGCGGCGACGTCAAAAAGGCCGAAGCTGAGATTTTCAAGGGCATCACGCTGCATGGCCGCTATGATGTGGTCGAGCAATCCTTCGCCGAGGCTTCGAAACTGGCGCCGGAACGGTTGGATTTCCGCTTTGCGGTCGCCTCGTCGCAGATCCTGCAGAAGAATGTCGATGGAGCGCGTGCAACTTATGAGGACATCCTTGCCAAGGATCAGACCTCGTTCGACGCACAGGCATGGCTTGAGGCTCTGGCGCGAGTCGGCAATGATGAAACCGGGGCTGCCCTCGCCCATCAGGGCCTGTCTGGGCTTGACCGCGACGGGGCCGAGGCCTACCGCCAGCGCTTTGTGCGCGCCGAACAGATCATGGCAGAAAAGCCGAATATCGAAGTTCCTGCTGTGCCCGGCAAGGTGATGATCGTCGCTCTCGGCTATGCATTGGCCAAGGATGGCACCGCCGACAAGCCGTTGCTCGACCGGCTGGATGTGGCACTCAGGGCCGCACAGGCAAATCCAACCGCGCGGGTCATGGTTACCGGAGGGCAGCCGCAGGCGGGCGTCACCGAAGGTGATGTGATGATGAAATGGCTTGTCGAGCACGGGGTTGACCGCGACCGGATACTGATCGAGGACAAGTCAAAGGACACGGTCGGCAATGTGTTGAATGTCGCGAACCTGCTCAAGCGGCATACGGCAGACAGCGTCATTCTCGTGACGAGCTCCAGCCATATGCGCCGCGCCCGCACGCTGCTTGAGGATGCGCTGAAGCAATACGACATTTCCGCAAACGTGTTGCCGGTGGTGGCGCTTGATGCGCCTTCAGTCGAGGAAGCAGCGAAGGTGTCATCCGATGAGCGGCTGGTGATCTATCGCGATCTGATGCGCGTCTCGGGCCTCTGGGCCTACCCAGGGTTGCAACAGTAAAGCTCAGTAAGCACTTGAGCCACCTGTTTCAAGAGCCACAACCAAGTCTAGAGCGGCTGTGCTTTCTGTAACGAGAACTGGTCTGCCCCCATCGGGTGGATCCAAGGTTAATGTTAGAACGTGCTGGTTGAAGCGCTTGGAGTTGGGGTGGCCGGCGACGCAGGTCCGGTTTGCGTAGCGGACCAACGCAATGCCCTCCGTGCCGACGACACCAAGCGACGTCAAGACCCATCAGGTTTCACATTTTGACGTCGTCACAAAGACCGGCCCGACGGACTCCGGCGTCGAGCATTTTGCACTTCAACAATTTGAACAACAAGGGCACCTAGAAATGCCAAGCCAATGCCGGTTAATTGAACCAGGGTCGGGCGTTCACCAAGGTAAATCCATGCCAAAAGCGCAATTTGAATCAGCATCGTGTTGTTGATCACACTCGATTCCACAGCAAGCAGGCTCCGTTGTGTGTGGTTCCACAGCCAAAACCCAAAGGCTGTATTGATCACGGCAAGCCAGATTATTGTCGCCCAGGATTTGAAAGCTATGGACGGAAAGCCTTCGGAGGCAATTCCGGCAGCCAGAAGGATAACAGATCCAAAGGTCATTGAGATCGCTGTAATAGGAAGGGCTGAGAGCATCTGGGCACGATTGATATGACGCCCCAGCAGCTGTTGCGCGGCATTTGCAAGCACTCCAAGCGCTCCAATTAGCAGCCCATACTGCTCGCCTTCGGATAGGCGAACCGGACCGAAATAGATGAACGCACCTGCCAAGAAAACTATTACTCCAGCCCATTGAATCCTGCTGAGCTGTTCCTGAAGAATAACTATTCCCAACAGCGCGACCAGTGCAGGCGTAAAGGCCAGAAGGAGACTGGCCGTTGTCGCGGGCAAATAGGTCAGGCTCAGGAACTGCGCACCCTGGGTCAGCGTATACTGAACAATCCCAAAGATCGCGAGATATCCCCAATCATGTTGCGTGATTTGGCGAACGGCAGCCAGCCCTGACCGGTGAATTGCAATTGGAATGAGGAATGCAGCTGCAAGTACATAACGCAGGCCCGCGAACGTTAAGGGTGGTATGTCGTTAAGGCCCTCTTTTATCAGGACCCAAGAGCTCGACCAGAGCACTGTGACCAAGACTGCCTGCAAGACTGCTCGGAAGTGGCCGGAAATGAGCAAACTGTTTTCCTTTGCAACGCTCTCTGGTTAGGAACATCAGTATAAGTCATTGCTCGCTACGTGAGATACGACGTCCCGTTCCTCAAGCACAGTCGCCAGCATCGCAAAAAATCGGTAGCATTCCGGGGATTATTCATCCCAATCTATCACCGTGAGTTCTGGCCAAACAGCTATCCGCCGGTTGACTTTTGCTTGTAGATTTCGCGAGTGATCTGCTTCTTGTTCGGCCGCACGATCAGACCGAGCAAATCGGAAGTTCCGTACGGCGCGCACAATTCCCATTTTTCAGGGCGAGGCTGCAGCCCGACAGCCGTCGCACTTGTTGGGAACGTTGTAATTGCGTCGGTCGCCGAGGTGTACGGCTCGATGGAGCAAGCAAACTTGGCCTCGTACCAGAGATGCACCCTGGCTTCGTTCTTGACGTCGATCCAGGCAGGCAAGTGCGAAAACGCGGCTCGAATTCGAGAACGGTGTTCCGCCTCGCCGCGCTCCGAAAGATCCGCAGCATCGAAGTAACCGATATCGATGTCTGCGATGCCATGTGTCGCGGGAAGGCCAAAGGAATGGTTCCAGACCGTCTGCGCAATCGCGCCGGCCACGAGCCAACAGTCGGGAAGCGCTAATTTCTCCCAATCATGCAGGATTGGAGATAGCAACGGGCTTTCGGAAATTATCGACTGCAGCAATGCCATATCATTCTGATCGCTCGTACCCAAAATCCATTCCTTCGGCATGAATCAAGTCCCCGATACCTTATACATCCTGGTAGAAGACACAGCGAAGCCGGGACGAAAACATTCATGATAGATTTTGCTATCACACATCTATCATGAACAGGTCGCTCGCAAATGCTGCTTCTTCCTGAAGCAGTGAATGATTACGTCAGTGCACACGACCCGGTATGATTCATCGAGGCTTCGTTGACGGACTGGACTTACAGGCGGCGGGTTTTGGCCGTGTGACGGCCAGACGGGAAACGACGCTCTCTGTGTTAGCGGTCTGACAGGAAGGTGCTGGCTTTTGTCAGGGTGACGCGGTGAAAAAGCTGAACGCGCCTTGCGAACGAACAAATAAGTGCATGTCAAACGTTCCAGGCAGAGCGAGCGTCATACCCGCGAGGGACGCAAGTTTAGAGCCCGGCGATCGCACGCAGATCGCTCACAGCCCCGTTAGCGGCGGCAAGCACCGGCGATCCTTTGGTCAGGTCGTCGCCCTTGACCGGGAAGGGAAGATGCCAGCCACCAGCTTCCTTGACGAGGCAATAGCCCGCCATGCAATCCCAGGCATGCATGTATGGTTCGTAATAGCCGACGAGCCGGCCAGCGGCGACATAGGCCAGCATCAAGGCGCCAGAACCATTGCGGATGAAATTGCCGCCCGCGTCGAGCAGCCTTTCCACGACGGAGGCAACCGCAGCCGGTGTCACGTGGTTGTTGGCACCGATGCCTGTCACCGCGTTGCGGATGGTGCGGCTGGCATCGAGCTTCAGGGTTTTGCCGTTCAGTGTAGCACCCATACCATCGGCTGCAGCGTAGAGCTCTTCATTGCACGGCACGTAGATAACGCCGATGGCTATTTCCTCCCCGCGCAAGGCAGCAATAGAGATGCACCATGTCGGCATGCCGTTGACAAAGGGGCTGGTGCCGTCGATCGGATCGATGACCCAGGTATAGTCGGATGTGCCTGAGCTGACGCCATATTCTTCGCCGAGAACCGCATCACCCGGAAAGGCCGCAGCGATGCGTGCGCGGATCAATTCTTCCACTTCGCGGTCGGCAATCGAAACAACATCGTGCGGATCGGCCTTGGTTTCGATGATCAGCCCTTCGCGCGCGTTGAAATGGGCGAGAGCTGCTGCTCCGGCCTCGGTTGCCATCTTCTGAGCCAGGGCGAAGCGATCCTGAAGATCAGCGGCGACATGCGATGTCATGTTAGTTCCTTCGGTATGAATGCAGGCTTCAATTGTTGATGATGGCGATGCCGCGATGATGAAACCCGATGCTGACAGTGGTGGCAGGCGCGAGGTTCCTGTCGACAGCTGGATCCACTACGAAAAGCGTGCCCGCCTCAGTTTCGACTTCATACTCCACATGGTCGCCGAGATAGGCGGCGTGCCTGATGCTTCCGGGAAAGGCCCCACTCTCGGCCGCTTCCAGTGTTATCGCATTGGGTCTCACGGCAATCTTGGCGGGTCCCGGGCGGGCGCTGCGACCAGGAACCGAATGCTCGAGCCTGGCAACGCGGATGATCGCTTGCCCCCCATCACTGCGCAGAACTTCGCAGGGCACTACATTGGCCTCGCCGATGAAGTCGGCGATGAAGGAGGAGGCCGGAGCCTCGTAGAGCTCGCGTGGTGAACCCTGCTGGGCAACGACACCGTCCTGCATGACGATGATCCGGTCCGAAACCGCAAGTGCCTCTTCTTGATCATGCGTGACATAAACGGCGGTGAAGCCGAGCCTCTGTTGCAACTCGCGAATTTCCGTGCGCACGCGGCGGCGCAGGCGAGCATCCAGATTGGAAAGCGGTTCATCGAGGAGCAGCACCTGCGGCTCAAGCACCAGTGCACGGGCGACGGCAACGCGCTGCTGCTGGCCGCCGGAGAGTTCCGCTGGCAATCTCTGGCCATAGCCGGCCAGACCAACCTGCTTCAACCCTTCTTCCGCCCGCTCGCGCGCCTCGCTCTTTTTCATCTTCGACGATTCAAGTCCGTAGGCGACATTCTCCAGCACCGACATGTGCGGGAAAAGCGCATAGGATTGAAACACCATCGAGACATCGCGTTCATTCGCCGGAAGCATGGTGACATCCTTGCCGCCGATGAGGATGCGTCCCGAAGTCGGGTGCTCAAGTCCCGCAAGCATGCGCAATGTCGTCGTCTTGCCGCAGCCTGACGGGCCAAGCAAAGTCACGAGCGTTCCGGGCTCGATATCTAGCGACAGATCGTGGATGGCGGTGAAGGTTCCGAACTGCTTTTTGATATTGGTGAAATTAACAGAGCCAGTAAGATTTGTCGTCATGATACGGCCTTTTCTTGAGGTGCGGCAGATGGAACGAAGGCGGTCGCAACGCGGTTCTCGCGGCGCAGTCTCCGTTCTCCTACCAGTAGCTGGAAACAGGTGATGATGACGATCATGACAACGATCAGCACGGAAGAGTACGCCACGGCAACGCCGTATTCGCCGTTCTCGACAAGGCCGACAATGTAGGAGGTCGCCATATTGTACTCAGCACTGACCAGAAATATGACGGCGCTGATCGAGGTGATCGCCCGCACGAAGGAATAAACCAAAGCGGCAACGATCGCCGGACGAAGTAACGGCAGAATGACCTTACGGATTGTCCGGAAGCTGGTCGCACGCAAGGTCAGCGATGCCTCATCAAGGCTCTTGTCGAGCTGGCTCATCGCCGCCACACCGCCGCGCACGCCGACGGGCATATTGCGGAAGACGAAGCAGGCAACAAGGATCAGGGCCGTGCCGGTCATTTCCAGCGGCGGCAAGTTGAACGCCATGATGTAGCTGATACCGATAACTGTGCCGGGAATGGCAAAGCTCATCATCAGGGCGAATTCGAAGACATTGCGACCGACGAAACGCTGCCTAACGATCAGATAGGCCGTGAGCAGTCCGACGACTGCGGTGAGCGGTGCCGAGATCAGTGCGATCTTGATGGTCGTCCAGAAGGAATTCCATGCGACACCGGTCCAGGCGATAGCACCATTTTCGAAGCTGAATGAGAAGGCGCGCTGGTAATGTTCAAAGGTCAGCGTGTTATCGAGGCCCCAGGTACGGACGAACCCGCCGAACAAGATCATGCCGTAGATGACGAGCGTGAACAGGATCCAGGGTATAACAATGGCGTGCACACCGATCGATAGCGACCGCGGTAGAGCAATATGCGCACCAGAGTCGCCCTTTCCGGTGACGGTCGCAAAGTTCTTCCCGGCGAGCCACACACGCTGCGCAAGGAACGCCGAGAGCGTGAAGGTCAGAAGGATGATTGCCAGTACGGCGGCCCGTGACGGGTCATTCTGTGAGCCGACGACGGCGAAGAAGATTTCTGTCGACAGCACACCATGGCTGCCGCCAAGAACCAGCGGATTGCCGAAATCCGCCATGCTTTCGATGAATCCGATCAGAAACGCGTTCGCGAGCCCGGGTTTCATCAAAGGCAGCGATATCTTCCAGAATGTGCGCCAGCGGTCCGCGCGTAGGGTTTGCGACGCTTCCTCCATCGACGGACTGACACCCTCAACGACACCGATGAGCACGAGAAACGAGATGGGCGTGAAAGACAATACCTGCGCGATCCAGATACCGGTCAGGCCGTAAAGCCAGCGCCCGGGCTCGATGCCGAAAAGATCGGAAAGCTGCTGTGTCACCACACCGGCGCGGCCGAAAAGAAGGATAAGTGCGAGACCAATAACAAAAGGTGGTGTGATGATCGGCAGGATCGTCAGTAGCCGCAGACCTTTCTTGAAGGGAAAACGCGTGCGGGTGGCGACCAGAGCAAAGCAAAGTCCGAGCAAGGTCGAGCCGAAGGCGGCAAGGATCGCGAGAAGCAGCGTGCGCCAGGCAATGCCGCAGCGATTGCCACCAACGACACAATCAAGACTCCAGATCGAGGGGTCCTGAATGTTGCGGACAAATCCGGAGGGATCGAACGACCCATCGAAGCTCTGGAACGCGCCCACGAACATACTGCCGACCGGATAGAACACGAAAATGCTGACAAGGAAGACAAGCAGCGCGATCGAAGCAACGACGAAGGCATCGCCCCTGAGAACGCCGCGTTCGGCGAGGCCGAAGGAAACCATCAGGACAAAGGACAACGCGACGAGCCCTGCCCCGGCACCCATGGATGATTGCCCATCCGCCAAGGGCCCGAACAGCGTATCACTGATTGTCCAGGTCCAGGCGGTGGAGCCGATCGCAAGACCTTGCAGAACGAGGAAGGCGATACCGATTGCGCCCGCCGTGATCAGTAGATTTGAACGGAGCTGCGAAACCTTGAAGGCCCGCGCGCCCAAACCAGCAACGAAGAACAGCACAATGATCGCCAGGCTCCAGCGGCCGTACTGGAAAATTTGTAACAGCCCGGGCGCTTCTGCGGAACCAGTAGGAAAATTGCCGAGCCAATCGAGGTTGAAAAAACCGCTTTCGATCCTGTACCACGGCACGAGGGCGAAACCGGTGACCCCGATGCCGAGAGCAATATTCAACCTCCGGTCGCTACGTCCCATCACGCCACCCGCCGTCTTCATGAAAGATAATTGCTTGCGCTGCCGGTATGCCCGAACAATTGGTTCGGACATACCGTGCATCAGAAGCGAGCGGTCAATTGGCGCTCGCGCCAATCTCCTTGTCCCAGCGATCAAGCAATTGCTTGCGCTTGGCCGGGTCCCCATAGGTCTTGAAGTCGTAATCGATGAGCTTGATGTCCTCGAATTTCGGCGCTTCAGGTGGAATGGTAGCGGACTTGTTCGAAGGCAATTGGAACGATTTCGCGTCCTTCATGTGCGATTGAACCTCAGCGGTCAGCGCCCAATCGTACCATTTCTTGGCGGCATCCAGATTGCGCGCGCCTTTGATGATGGACATTGATCCGATTTCGTAGCCCGTACCTTCACAAGGCGCGACTGCCTTTACCGGGAAGCCTTCGGCAATCTGCGCGACAGCGTCGTGCATGAACACGATACCGAGCGCCGTTTCACCGCGCGCTGCCGCTTTGACCGGCGCAGAGCCCGACTTCGTATACTGGGAAACGTTTGCATTGAGCTGTTTCAAATAGTCGAACGCCTTGTCTTCGCCCATGATCTGCACAAGGGAAGCAAGTGCCGTGTAGGCCGTGCCGGATGAATTTGGATTAGCGATCTGTATTTCTCCCTTGAAGGACGGATCGATCAAGTCGGCCCAGCATTTGGCTTCCTTCAGACCCTTCTTCTTGACGATCTCGGTATTATAGCCCCAGCCAAGCGCTCCGGCATAAACGCCGACAGTCTTGTAGCCGGCACTCTCAGCCTGCTTCTTCGCCCAATCCTGCAACTGGTCGAGCATGGGCGACTTGTACTCCTGCGTCAGCCCTTCGGAAGCCGCCTGCAAATGCGGATCACCGGTACCGGCCCACCAGATATCGGTTTTTGGATTGCGCGCCTCAGCGCGGATCTTCGCATAGGTCTCGCCCGACGACAGGCGCACCATGTTGACCTGAATACCGGTTTCCTTCTCGAACATGCCCTCCATCAACTCGCAGATGACGACATCGGCCGAACAGATCAGATTGAGATTTTCCGCAGCGCGCACTTCGGTTGGCATCATCTGAAGACCAACAGCAAAAGCGGCAGCGAGTGCGAATCCAGAACGCATGATTTTCCTCCCTGAAAAAAGCGGCACCTCCATGCCGCACGCCATTTTGCAAGCGTGTGCAAAGATTTCATATAGTGGGACAACCTGTCAAGTCGGCCTACAACTTTAATCGCTTCTATTTAATGTGAAGAGTGGATTGCAGGTTTCCGCAAACGCGTGCAAGATGAGCGGAGGGAGACAGTTAATCGGCGGAATCAAGCGAGTGAACAAGACATTTGTCAGCGCCGACGATGTGGCGAAGCGGGCGGGGGTTTCCCGCTCCGCCGTATCGCGTACATTCACGCCCGGCGCCAGCGTTTCGGACGAGACCCGCCAAAAGGTGATGGAGGCGTCGCAGGCTCTCGGCTACCATGTCAATCAGCTGGCGCGCGGCCTGATGCGCAGTGAGAGTGGCATCGTCTGCCTCGTCGTATCGGAGCTGGATACACCCTACCGCGCCCGGCTGGTGCGCGCCCTCACCCATGAGTTGCAGAAGGCCGGCAAGATCTCGATGCTCATCAATACGGATCGTTCGGACGGCAGCGTCGATGCCGCGCTGCGCCAGACCCTGAATTACCGCGCCGATGCCTCTATTCTGCTTTCCGGCCTACCCGACAAGGCCATAACCAAGCTTTGTCTCGATAGCGGGCAGCGAATTGTCCTGATCAACCGCGATGATGATATCGATGGTCCCTTCCGCATCAACCTTGATGATGGCCGTGCCGCGAGAGTGGCGGTAAATGCATTTTTGCGCGCTGGATGCCGCCACCTCGCCTTCGCCAATTCCGAAGTTGGAACGCCAAGCCTGATGGCGCGAGAACGGGGCTTTGTTGCAGCCGCGGCAGAATTCGGGCTTGAGGTGACAGTCACTCGGCACGGCAACACAGTCTATGAAAGCGGTCGTAAGATCGCCCAGACACTGTTTACCGAATCCACGCGACCGGATGCGGTGTTTTGCGTCAACGATCTTATGGCATTCGGGCTGATGGATGGCGCACGTCACGATTTTGGGCTGCGCATCCCGGAAGACCTTTGCGTTGTCGGTTTTGACGATATCGAACAATCCGCATGGGCGTCCTATGCACTGACGACGTTCTGCCAGCCGGTCAACGAGATCGTAGAGAACAGCATCGCGTGGCTGCAACGCGAGCCGGCCAATGAAGAGATCCGATCCGTCAATCTCCACGCACCGTTGATCTGGAGAAAATCCATCCGGAACAAAACACTTTGGGCTTAAAAAAGGAAACCCGTTTTCACTGTCTGATAAACAGCTACAACTAGGGGCCTTGACGAATAGTGGCCTGTCATTCTGCAGAAAGATTACAGGGTAAACCCGGCAACGACATAAAAGAATGCTGAAATGATTGCGGCTGCCGGCATGGTTATCAGCCAGGCAATGACGATATTGCTGGCCAGTCCCCAGCGCACCGCCGAGACACGCCGCGCTGCGCCGACACCGATAATAGCGCCCGTGATAGTATGGGTTGTAGAGACGGGAATGCCGAGCCATGTTGCGGCGAACAGCGTCAGTGCGCCGCCAGTTTCAGCACAGAACCCTTGCATCGGATTGAGCCTGGTGATTTTGGATCCCATCGTGTGAACGATACGCCACCCGCCGAAAAGTGTGCCCAGCGCCATCGCCGATTGACAGGCAATGACGACCCAGAACGGAACACTGAACTCAGTCCCGAGATAGCCCTGCGAGAACAGCAATACCGCAATGATGCCCATCGTCTTCTGTGCATCATTGCCGCCATGGCCGAGGGAATACAGCGAGGCGGAAATGAATTGCAGACCACGAAATGTGCGATCGACACCAAAAGGTGTCTGCCGGACAAAAATCCAGGAAACAATAAGCACGAGCAAAAGCGCCAGGAAAAACCCGATCATCGGCGACATGAAGATGGCGCCGACCGTTTTTAACAGCCCGGTCCAGACGATGGCGTCTCCGCCAGCTCTGACAAGGCCTGCACCGACGAGACCACCGACAAGCGCGTGGGACGAGCTTGAAGGAATCCCGAATACCCAGGTGACAATGTTCCAGATGATCGCTCCGATGAGCGCGGCAAAGATCAGCCGTGGTGTAACGATATTGGGATCGATAATGCCGGTCCCCAAGGTCTCGGCAACGTGCAGACCGAAGAACAGGAACGCTATGAAATTGAAGAAGGCCGCCCATAGAACCGCATATTGAGGGCGAAGCACGCGCGTGGAGACGATGGTGGCGATCGAATTGGCGGCATCGTGCAGGCCATTGAGAAAATCAAAGAACAAGGCGACCGCAATCAGACCCGCCAGCAGGGGAAAGCTGAGCGCTGTGTCCATCAAACGTTCTCGATCACGATGCCGCTGATCTCGTCCGCGACGTCCTCGAAGCGGTCGACCACCTTTTCCAATTCGCCATAAATCTCGCTGCCGATGATATAGGCCATGGAATCGGACTTGCCGTAGCGTTGGAAAAGATCTTTCAGCCCTTCATCGTGCAGATCATCGGCTCGACCTTCAACGCGCACGACTTCTTCGGCAATAGCACTGAGCCGGGCCGAATGCGTGCCGACGCGGTTGAGAAGTGGAATTGCCTCCGCAATCAGGCCCGCTGCATCGACGATAAGAACCCCCATTTCGCGCATGCGAGGATCGAAACTGCTCTGCTCGAAAAGCCGTATTGTCTTGACTGTCTTGTGCATCATGTCGATGGCATCGTCCATCGACTGTATCAAATCCTTGATGTCGCCGCGGTCGAATGGCGTGATGAAACTGCGGCGCACGGCAAGCAACACTTCCCGCGTAATCTCATCGGCTTCGTTTTCAAGTTCGATGATGCGATCGCAGTGACGTTCGATGTCACCTTCACCGGCGAGAAGGGCTTTGAGGGAATTGGCTGCCTCGACGACAACACGCGAATGTTGTGCAAAAAGGTCAAAGAAGCGGTCTTCACGTGGCAATAAAGCACGAAACCACTTCAACATAACAGGCACATTCCCATTGGTGACCTTCCGATCCGCGGCGGCCTGTTCCGTCATAGCTGGATCAGCCCGCCACTTCAATCGGACTAAGGCAAATTCGGAACCAGAAGCGTCGAAATTGGTTAGACGGATAAGTAGAATCTGACCATAGTGAACCTTTCGCCGGTTGTTAAACTTCAGGCCACATTGGTCACCAATATCAGAGAACGAGATGTCGCCCAAAAGAGAACTGCGTAATGTCCAAAGCCCGGGGAAGAAAGGGTTCATGCCGCAGGTCGCCGCCCTACCCTACCGTATCGGGGACGATGGGCAGGTCGAAATTCTCCTGATTACAACCCGACGTACCAAACGCTATATCTTTCCCAAAGGATGGCGAATGAAGGGGCGGAGCGACGCAGAGGCTGCCGCGCAGGAGGCCAGGGAAGAGGCGGGCGTTCTCGGCACGGTCTCGAAACATCCGATTGGACAATACTTTACTGGAAAGAGCTTTCAAGAATGTCTATCCAGATCAGGGTTTCAGTTTATGCCTTGGCGGTCTGCGAGCAATTGTGGCAATGGCCCGAGCAAGGCGAACGCACGAGAATATGGGTACATCCGGACCGGGCGGCAGTCATGGTCAGCGATCGAGCTCTCATTTCGTTCATCAAGGAGGTGCAACAGTTTCCGGAAATATCGGTGAACTCTAAATGAAATCGTTTAAGACGCTCGTCTTTCCTACCGGCACTGTTCGAAATCGATACCCATCGATAACCGATGGGGTGGACGCCCCCACTCGGACGGCATCATGTGCCAGAATGGTTGTGTTGGAACCATCAAGAGAGGAAGCGTCCATGGAAAAGATTAGCATAGTCGGCCTGGACCTGGCCAAGAATACCATCCAGCTGCATGCAGCTTGCGCGGACGGCTCGGTGAGCCTTCGCCGAAGGATATCGCGTGGCAAGCTGCTGCAGTTCCTATCGACGATCGATCGGTGCACAGTGGCGATGGAGGCCTGTGCCGGTAGCCACCACTGGGGACGGGAGATTGCGAAACTCGGACACACGGTTCGGCTGATCGCGCCGATATATGTAAAGCCCTTCGTCAAGCGGCAAAAGAACGATGCTGCGGATGCGGAGGCGATTTGCGAAGCTGCAATGCGCCCGACCATGCGCTTTGTGGCGGTTAAAAGCGAAACCCGGCAGGCGTCCGCCGCTGTCTTCAAGGTACGCGATCTGCTGGTGCGGCAAAAGACGCAGATTATCAATGCCCTGCGCGGCCACATGGCCGAGTTCGGGGTGGTGGTGCCACAAGGATCGGCACATGTCGGCACACTGATCGCCGATGTTGAGGATCCCCACTCCGCGCTACCGGAGCCAGCACGCCTTCCGTGCCTGGCCCTTGTTTCCACGCTGCGCTCGCTAATCGACAGGATTCGGGAACTGGATCAGGAGATCGCCGGGAGAGCACAACAGGATGATGTCGCCAGACGGCTGATGACGATCCCCGGCGTTGGACCGATCGTTGCGACGGCTCTTGAAGCTTTGGCGCCTCCTTTGGAGACCTTTGCCCGTGGCAGGGATTTCTCGGCATGGATGGGGCTGACACCGCGGCAGCATTCCACTGGTGGCAAGGCCCGCCTTGGGAAAACCTCGAAAATGGGGCAACGGGATTTGCGGCGATTGTTAATCAATGGAGCCGCGACTGTCGTGCGCTGGGCCGCACGCCGTGGCTGTCCTGAAGGATCGTGGCTGTCGCGGATGATCGGGAGAAAACCGCCCATGCTTGTCATCGTGGCACTTGCCAATCGAATGGCACGCATCGCTTGGGCGCTGATGACAAAGGGCGGTCGCTACGAGGTAGCAGCCGCATGAGATCAGCTCTGGCAGAAAGGTTAATCTGACTGCCATTGCGGATGGAGGCAGGTCGAATGGAGGATATGGACAAACGGTCAATGAGACGGGGTCAGGAAAACCACGAAAAGGAACATGCACTTCGCGTGCGAGTAACCGAGTTGGACCTGATCCGCGCACTCCCATATGGGCCCGCGGCGTTGATGGCCGCAACACGAGGCCGGACACACGTCAGCACCCGACCACTTTGTTCATCGCCACCCGTAAGATTCTGCTTGCATCCGGCGGGGCGTCCACACATGTTCCTTTGAAAATGCCGATAACGGGAGTGCTGGCCCGATTCTTAATGTACCCAAAAGGTCACAATCACGAACTGCCGCGATGGACTCAAATTCCTCGCTCATTTCCACCAAAAAGGCACTGTCAGTATTCGGCCGGAACGCTCTTGACCTTCTCGTCAGCTGAATTCGCTCATTCGCTGGCTGATCATGTGTGGTGACGTCGCCCGTGGAAGCAAGCCGACGGGACGTCAGCCTCAGCTGGGAAGCCTTGATGCTCGTTCACACTCAGAAGCTGTTGCGCTCGTGATAGGTACGCAGGAACGACTGAATACGCGCGTCCTCGGGACGATGCAGGATGCGATCGGGGCTGTCCACGCCGACCAGTTCGCCTTTTTCCATGAAGCCCACCTGATCGGCAACATGGGCAGCGAAACCCATTTCATGCGTCACAACCACCATCGTCATCCCCTCGCCGGCCAACGTCCTCATTACGCTCAGCACCTCGCCCACAAGCTCCGGGTCAAGCGCGGATGTCGGCTCATCGAAAAGCATCAGCTTGGGTTCCATGGCGATTGCGCGGGCAATTGCAACGCGCTGTTGCTGACCGCCGGAAAGCCGCGATGGATGGCTTGCGATCTTGTCTGCCAGCCCAACCTTGGCCAGCGCCTCGCTGGCACGCCGATCCGCATCGGCTTTCGACATTCGGCGCACGCGGATCAACCCCTCAGCCACATTCTCTTTAGCGGTCATGTGCGGCCAGAGGTTGAACTGCTGGAACACCATGCCGATCGATCGGCGCATCTCGCGGAGCCTGCGGCCCGACATCTTCTTGTTAGGCGCATCATAGCCGATAAGCTGACCGTCAATGCGGACTTCACCGGAATCATACTCCTCAAGGAAATTTATGCAGCGAAGGAGGGTCGACTTTCCCGAACCCGAAGGGCCAATGAGACAGGTGACCTTGCCCGGCAGTATCGATAGATCGATGTCTTTCAACGCCTGAAACTTGCCGTAGTACTTGTTGACCTTGCGCATTTCGACTGATGACGCAGCAAGCATCTTACGTCCTTTCGATCAGATGTTTCGTGATGCGCGCTTCCAATCTGAGTCCGACGCGCGAGATCGTCTCGACCAGGCCCCAGAAGAACAACGCCAGTACCAGGTTTGCCTCCACGTAGCGGAAGGTTTCGGCGGACATGCGCTGCACCTGATACAGCAGTTCGGGAACCGTTATAATCGACAGAATGACCGTTTCCTTGGTGAGGATAATCGAGAAATTTACCAGCGCTGGCAGAGCAGAGACCAGGCTCAGAGGCAGTAGGATTCGTCGCACGATATCCGATTCGGACATGCCGATCGCACGGGCCGCCTCGATCTGGCCATCGGGTACGGCGCGGAAGCCCGAACGAAATATCTCCGCGAAGTAGGGACTGCCATAGATCGTCAGACCCAGCAGGCCCGCAGGCAGCGCGTCAAGGCGCAGGCCGACGAGTGGGCCGCCATAGTAGAGCACGAACAACTGGACGAGGAAGGGCGTGCCGCGGATCACTTCGATATAGGCCTGGACGATCCATGTCACCCAGCGTGGCGCATAGCGTTGAATGAGCGCAATGACGAGGCCAAGCGCCATGCCGAAGACCGTGCCAAGCGCCCAGCATAGGATGGTATTGCCAAAGCCCTTCAGCAGCGAGGGGCCGTATTGCTGCAGAACGCTCCATTCCATCAGACGGCCGTCCTGTGTTCGAGATAACGTCCCAGCGCCGCCAGGCACAGATTGATCAGCAGATAGATGCAGGCCGCCGCTATATAGACTTCAAGCGGACGGAAGGTGGTGGCGGCCTGCGCTTGGCTGGCGCGAGTGATTTCGAGAATCCCGACGACCGAAACCAAGGAAGACGCCTTCACAAGCAAGATGAGTTCATTGATCAACGCCGGCAGCGAAAGCGTCACGGCTTGTGGAAGGATAACCCGGGTCCATACGTCGACGGGCGTCATGCCGATGGCGACCGCGGCCTCCGCTTGTCCTTTCGGTAACGCCGCGATCGCGCCACGCCAGATTTCGGAGATATAAGCGCTGGCGCAGATGCCCACGGTCACCACGGCGGCGACCATTGCTGGCACGTCCAGGCCGATAACCGGCAAGGCATAGTAGAACACCAGCAATTGCACCAGCAGTGGCACGCCGCGCAAGAAACTTACCCAAATGGCCGCAAAACGGCGCAGTGGCGGGTACGGCGACAGGCGAGCGGCACAAATCAGCGTGCCAATCACAACACCCAACCCGATGCCCAGAACCGAGATCAGCAGTGTATATCGCGCTGCCCAGAACAACGGCCCGAAGCTTTGAAAGAATACCGCTAGGGAAAACATCCACCCTCACTATGCCCAAGCGCGCGGGCGGAGCCACCTCCGCCCGCGAGCGACTTATTTGGCCGGAACTTCGCGGGGCAATTCGGTATAGCTGCCCAGCCACTTTTCCTGGATAGCCTTGACGCGGCCGTCGTCGGTCATCTTGATCATCGCATCGTTGATGGCCTTGTTGAAGCTTTCGCTATCTGCATTCTTGCGCACCACCCATGCGAAATATTTCGGTTCACCGAACTGGGCTGGCGTGAAGAGAGCAAAGCTCTCCGGGCGGCTCTTCACAAGATAGGTGAGGTTTGGAAGTGACCCCGCGACCGCATCTAGGCGGCCGGCGGCGAGATCGGCATAAGCTTCGTCCGTGGTGCCGTATTCCTTGATCGTCACACCGCCCAGCTTCTGGCCATAGGCCTCAAGCTGCTTGAACTGCGCGGTGCCCTGTTGGACGCCGACGGTCTTGCCCTTGATGTCTTCAGGTTTGGTAAGTTCGCTGTTGTTCGCGGCCTTGAGCAGCGAGACGGTTGCATCAGCAATAGGCAAGGTAAAGCCGTAACGCTCCAGCCGCTCCGGCGTAATGGTCACCGGGGCGATCACGATGTCGAACTTCTTGACCTCAAGTCCCGGCAGCTCGGCAGTCCAGGGGATATCCTGATACACTGGCTCGGCCCCGATTTCCTTGGCAACCTCATCGAACAAGTCCTTGGTCATGCCCTCATAGGTGCCGTTGTTCAACATGTCGAATGGCGCGTAGTGCATGTCGGTGGCAGTGACGATCTTGCCGGCCGCCTTGATATCCGCAAGCTGGTCGGCCCCGGCGGCGCTGGCAAGACAAAGTGCGGCTAAGCCGAGAAGCGCGCCTTTGACGGTCATGTGAATGTTCATTGCAGTTGCTCCTTTTTGAACCAACGGGATGGATACGGCCAACACGCACTGCGTCGCCGTATTCTAGATCGGAGAGTACCGGACCGATGTACGTGTTTTGCGCGCAATCAGCTGCTCCCACCTTCGAGCTGGCGTCAGCGTGACGCATCACGTCCATCGCCCGGTCACTCCACAGCGACAGGGGCACCGCCCCTGCATATTCTGCTTCGCCGCGCAAGACTGCCATGCCTGAACGCTACGAGAAGTCCTTGTTTCCGCGATTCGGCAAAGCGACCGAACCTGCAAGTCTACTCATACGTTTCAGCCCAGCGAGAAGGCAAGAAAATTGACGCCGTACAACGGCCAAAACTCCAAATCCGCAGCGGTTACTCTCAGGCTGATCGGTTTGCTCGGGATTGAGGCACCAATAGTGCTGTAGTCGAAAATCAGACGTTTACCAATTCGTTCGTGAATTCATAGGAAATCCGAGCCGCTATGTTCGCTCTTGTACCTTAGTGAGTGCGGTTCCCGATGAGGCATTATGCGATTTTCGAAGCACGAAACAGGAACGAACCACTTCTGTGACCTGTGCCTAGTGCTCTTCACATTGTCCCGGCAAGCCCAATCATCAAAATTGATGAATCGATAATCCGTTTCATTTTTTTCGTTGGACGCGTCGACGGAAAAGTCAGATTCTGAGCCTATGGCTGACGAGCTCGATTTTCAATTCGGGCGGGTCGACGTAGCACGCAATATGGCGAGCTACTACCCGCATTCACTACAGCCAACTTTGTTTGGCAATGTGTCTCTCGTTCGGAACCGGGGACGTATCGGACCGCCGGACAACAAAAGATAGAGCTGTTCTCAAAATGCGATTATGCCGGCGACTGTTTACAAGACCTTGTTCGGAAAAGCTTCGCAAAGGCTATCTGCAACCCTACCTTTGAAAATTCCGATGAGAAGCTTTTCTGTTGACTCCCGTGCGTACCAAAAATTCTACGATCGATAATCAGCAGTACGGGTGTTTAGCTTTCGAATGTCAGCCTTGGGACAGAAGGACGTCGGGCAATATTATCCTCCCGTTAATCATAGAGTCAGCGAGCTGGAGAACCCGCTCTCCCCCCGCTAAGTCAGGCAGTCTTCCGCCGCATGTGACTTACGCTTAGCCATACTGCCGATACGAGGAAATAGAAGGCGCCGAGGCCAGCGTACCCCGCAATATTAGCAATGGAAGGCGGTTCGAGCATTCGCGCCTGAGCGATGAAGAATGCGCCCGCCACAGCGGATTGGCCGCCGCTGAGGATCATTGCCCACTGGCCACCAATTGTCCTCCAGCGGCGAAGGGCCGTGCCAAGCTGTAAGAGACCCGAGAAGATGGCCCAGAGACCAAAAGCGCCCAGAACCCAATTCATGCTCATTGAGAGCGCAACGACGACGAGGGCCGTCATGACGGAACTGACGGCGACATTAATTGCCTGTGTTCGGTTATTGCCCAGCCCGCCATTACGCGATGCATCAACGAAATTGGCGGCGGCGTCCCAGGCAGGGTAGATGATCAGCAAGGCGGCCGCCACCGAAAACGACTGGCGACTGGCAGTCAACGCAGCTGCGACCCAAACGGCAGAAAACGCTGTTCGCGCGAAATAGTATCGCGTCAGCCACTGCTCCTTCTCGCGAGAAGCGACGGTAGTGTGGTGGTGGGCCATAGAGATATCTGTCCTACTGTTGAGTGAGGTCATGAAAACGGCCGCTCAGCACGCTAAAGCCGCCGTAAAGGATGCCGTTGAGAAGAAAAAGCCAGGCAAACAAGAAATGCCAGCGGGTCTTCGTATGCGCCGTAGTAATCGCAGGTCGAACCGGTGGGCCGAGCCGCCCGGGGACGACGTGGCTCACATGGGCGGAACCACGCCATTCTTACCGACAAGGACCTGATGTGCGATGGTGCCGGTTGCAGCCTTCTCGGCAGGTACGAAGACGACGGCGCCGGGAACGAGATCGTCCTTGGTCGCCGGAGCAAAGGTCACGACCGGCGTGCCGTCCGGAATGGAAATCTTCTTTTCCTTGCCATGATAGGAAACGGTGACCGTCCGGCCGTCGACGTCCTTAACTGCATCTGCCACGCTAGCATTGGTCATGTTGCTGTTAGGCTTAAGGTCCCAACCGTAGCTGCCCTCACCTGCACCTTTCAGTGCCGGCGGGAAGATGAGCACTTCAAGCGCACCGTCACCACCGCCTTCTTTCGGCAGAGATGCGATCCCAACGAAGTCGCCAGGCTTGATGTCAGTTACCTTTGCGTTTGCCACGCTGGAAACTTTCCAGTCGTCGGCGAGAGCGACATCGACGGTCTCTCCTTCGCGCGTTTTCACCTTGAGGGTGGACGCACTGTAGCTGACGATGCTGCCCCGGACATGGACCTGCTCGGCCTTCTTATCTTCGGCATGTACTGGCGACGCTAAAATAGCCGTCGACGCGATACCGGATAGCCCCAGCATGAGCGCGGGGAGAATGTTCTTGATCATCTGATTTTCTTCCTACTGGTTGGTAGTTTTTCTAAACGACAGTTGTCGCTCGGGGCGGTTTAGTTCGTCCCAAGCTTAATGAGCGCCGGTTGGTGACAGCCGCTGCAGGGTGGGCGCCAGAATGGTGGCGAACACTTCCGGGGTCCCGTAGGCCCGCGCTGAGAGCATGGCTCCGTGGACGGACGCCATGAACGCCTCGGCCTCAACGCGAGGTTGGCTTGACAGGTTCAAAGCTCCCTCCCTGGAGCCTCGTTCCATGACTGAGATCAGCCATGTCGAGAGAAAGCGGAAAAAAGCCTTCACCTCCAGCGCGACTTCCGGCGGCAGCGCTGGCAGTTCACTCGCAAGCAGAGCGCACACGCAAAAGGGCCTGCTTGCGTCCTCAATGCACTTGGCCCAGTGGCCAGCGTAGGTCTTGAGCAGCTCGAGGGGGTCCTGTACGTTTTGCTCCAGACCCGCCACCGCCACCTCGGCATCTTCACGATATCGCGTTACAAGCGTGCGGACCAAATCGACCTTGCTCGGAAAATGGTGATGGATGCTGGCCTTGCGGATCCCGACGACTCCAGCAATATCGGCATAACTGAAGCCGTTATATCCTCCGCTCATGATTAGTGTTCGCGCAGAGGCCAGGATTTCGTCGGATGTCATCAAAAGATTGCTCATAAATTTATCTACCTTCTAGTAGGAAGATTGTCAAGCAGAAAGGCGGAGCTCCGGCGCCGTCACCCATCACCTGTTGCCACTGACACCGCTTTCGTCTTAAGACTGTCTCGGAGAGGTTCCGTCGCAAATTTTTACGTGATCGGTGGAAATGACCAGAGCCTTCGCTCCACCACTATGCAGCAAGGACCGTAAACTGTTCTGCAAGTGTTGGTGCTGGATTATAGGCAAATCTCGCCTGTCGTTTGCGCGTCATATGGACCAGTTCGATCCCGGACAGAATGATATCAGCAGTCTTCTGCGTCTTGAACCCGAGCATCAGCCGGATGCGGCGTTTGATCCTTCTATGGTCCTGCTCGATTCGGTTGTTGAGATATTTGCTCGACCTGATCGTGATCGGGTTTTGTTCATTCCTGCCATATCCGCCCTTCAGCCTGTCGGTCGTATCACAGGAAAGGATTGCTTCCCGATTTGTCTGGCTGCCATCGATGACGACGCGATCAGGGCGGCCATGACGGTTGAGAGCCTTGTTGAAGAACAGCTTTGCCGCAGCAAGATCGCGGTGTTCGCTGAAGAAAAACTCGACCGTATCGCCAACGCTGTCGATCGCCCGGTAGAAGTACATCCATTTGCCCCGGACTTTGACGTATGTCTCGTCGACATGCCATTTGTGGGTCACAGCGCGTTTGCGCCTGTTGAACCGTTCAAGCAATAGCGGCGAAAAGCGCAATACCCATCGATGCACAGTGGAATGATCGACATGGATATTGCGTTCTTGCATCATTTCTTCCAGATCGCGCAGGCTCAGCCCATAGGCAAGATACCAGCGCACACACAGCAGAATGACCGATCGATCGAAATGACGCCCTTTGAACATCCAATGTCTCCGAAGTTTCACCGGAGATACATAGATTACGCTCCCTTACCGAAGGGTTTGCGACAAAGCCCATTGCCTAACGATGGCTATCCATTCGCCCGTTTGGTACCTCGCGAAAAGTTCACAACCATCGCAATCAACATCGTGCCGACAATGAAAACGAAGGCCGCGGCCGCGATCGCGGGGCTAATGTTTTCCCGTATCGTCGAGAACATTTGCCGTGCTAGCGTCCGCTGGTTTGGGCCCGCCACAAACAGCGTTAGCACGACTTCGTCCAACGACGTCGCAAAGGCGAAAACAGCCCCAGATACGATACCGGGGAGCGCCAGCGGCAAGGTTACTTGTTTCAGCACCGTAACGGGTGCTGCACCGAGGCTGGCTGCCGCCTGCTCCAACCGGCGATCAATCCCCTGCAATACCGCCAGGACGTTGACGACGACAAAGGGCACGGCCACCACAGTGTGGGCGATGATCACCCCAAGATAGGTGTTGGTCAAAGCATATCGAGCAAACATGAGCTGCATGCCGACGCCCAGCACCACTGCCGGCACCACCATCGGCAAGAGAAAAATCGTCTTGATGGTCGTAAGGACAAGCGAAAGCTGCTTGTCCCGCAGTCCGAGGGCACCAACGGTTCCCAGGAATGTCGCAAGCGCGGTGGTGCCGCAACCGATGATGAGGCTGTTGATGATGGACCGCTGCCACACACTGGCGGTCAACAGCTCAACGAACCATCGGGTTGAGTAACCTGGAATGGGATAGTTGAGAAAGACACTGTCGGTGAAAGCGAGCGGCAGGATCGCAATCAGCGGTGCGATCAGAAAGAAGACGGTCGCAGAACCGAAAATCAGTTTCGAAAAACGCAACACGTTCACGGACTCGTCTCCCGTTCTGACGAAAGCCTGAGATATATCGCATAGAGGATCATCGTGGCCGCCAGGAGGACCAGTCCAAGCGCCCCTGCCATGCCCCAGTTGGCCGCGCCCGTGGCGTAGTAGGCGATCACCGAACTGATCATCTGATCCTTCGCACCGCCGATCAAGGCGGGCGTGATGTAGTAACCGAGCGCGCTCATGAATACCAGAAGCGAACCAGAAACGACGCCGCGCAGCCCGAGCGGCAGCAAGACATTCAAGAATGCCCTGACGGGATGAGCGCCCAGCGACGCCGCGGCCGGCATCAGGTTTTTGGGGATACCGATCAGCACACTGAAGATCGGAAGCACCATGAAGGGAAGCAGGACATGGGTCATGGCGATGATGACGCCGGCTCGGTTGAAGATCAGCGGTATCGGACTTGACGTTACGCCCGATTGCATCAAGACCGAATTGATCAGCCCCCGGTCCTGCAACAAGATGAACCATGCCGCGGTTCGCACCAGCAGTGACGTCCAGAGCGGTAACAGCACCGCACCCAGCAACAATTGCCGCTTCCAGCCATCGACGGAGGCAGCGATCATGGCAAAGGGAAAACCAATCAAAACGCACGCCCCTGTCACCGTCAAAGCCATCACAAACGTCCGCAGCATTATGGCCTTGTTCGCCGAAGTATCAGCCGGAAGAGAGGCAATTGCGCCGGACGCGTCCCGTTGCAGATCAACTGCTGCCAAAAGATTGCGGTCTGTGATTCTCGAAGATGCTGCCGCGCTGACGGCCTGCCAGTAGGAAATGTCACCCCATCGCTTGTCCAGCGCAACAAGATCAATGCTTCCGGCAGTGTCCAAAGCAGCCTTACGTGTTTTGGGCATCAAGGTGCGAAAGCCGGATTTGGCACTGTTCAGCCGCCGGATAAGATCACCGAACAATTGGTCGTCGCTGATCTGGCGCAGGTCGGCAACGAAAGCAGCTTGCATTTCAACGGTTGGGGGGCTGGTGCGATCCCAGCTCGAAACCGATCTCGCGGTGGCGGGGAGTGTGCGTGCCGCCACTGGGTCGGACACAGCGGACTTCATCATCGTGACGAGCGGCAACGCAAAAAAAACAATAAGGAACAGCAACAGCGGCGCGACAAGCGCCAGGGAAATCACCTGTTTGCTGAGCCTTGGCGGATTCACGGGCTGACCACCCAGCAATCGGACGACAGGAAGGAAAGTTGCACCTCTTCACCGATCGAAAGCGTGGGCTGGCTGCGGTCCGTCTTGACGATCAGCGACTGGCTGTCGCTCCGTGCAACCAGCCGCAAATGATCCCCGTGATAGACGATATCGGAGACGGCGGCGGTGATGTTGTTTCCCGCAGCCTCCCGGCGTCCCACCTTTATCCGCTCGGGTCTTATCGACAGGCAAACACTGCTGTTTGGACGAAGGTCCGTGGCTGTTTTAACGAAAACCTGCTGGCCGCCGGGCAACTGGACACGGGCCGTACCGCCTTCGATGCTTTGTACGGAACCCCAGACCAGATTTGTCTCGCCAATGAACTCCGCGACGAATTGCGTGCTCGGATGGTCGTAGATATCCGAGGGTTTGCCAATCTGTTCTATTTTTCCGCGATTGAAAATCGCGATGCGATCCGACATCGTCAGCGCCTCCGATTGATCGTGCGTCACAAAGACGATCGTCAGCTCGAGCCGCCGATGCAGATCCCTGATGTCCAATTGCATTTGTTCGCGCAGTTGCTTGTCCAGCGCGCCGAGCGGCTCATCCATCAAGACCACTTCAGGCTCGAAGATCAGGGCACGTGCCAAGGCAACTCGTTGCTGTTGTCCGCCCGAGAGCTGTGACGGATGCCGCTCGGCAAGTGAACCAAGCTGCACCATATCGAGCGCTCTTCGCACACGCTCGGTCACCTCCGCACGCGGGAGGCCGCGCATTTTCAAGGGGAAGGCGACGTTCTCCGACACCGTCATGTGCGGGAAGAGCGCATAATTCTGGAAGACGACACCCATATTGCGTCTGTGGGGCGGCAAACGGTCAATTCGTTTGCCGCCCGCCCAGATTGCGCCGCTTGTCGGATTCTCGAAACCCGCAAGCATCATGAGTATTGTTGTCTTGCCAGAACCGGACGGACCAAGCAGGCTGATGAACTCCCCCTTGCCGATCTCAAGATTCAGTCCCTCGACAACGGTGAGGAGCCCGAAGGATTTGCTGACCTCCTCCAAGCGGATGAATGGATTGCTCAACGTCGATCACCTCAGCTCTTGGGAAGCAATGCGCAACGGCGGCGGCTCCGACAAACCACGAGCCTGCTCGTCACGACGGCGAAGGCAGGACCGCCTATGTCTAAGCGCTCATGCAGAACAAAGTCATTGCGCGAGCCAGGCATTGAACCGCTGCGTCAGAGCCTCGGAATTGTCGGTCCAGAAATCAACATCCAGGGAAATCGCTCCCTTGAGGTTGTCCGGCGAAGTCGGAAGCTCGGTCTGGAATTTTGCAGGCACGAGTTTGCCCGCCTCGATGTTGGGAAGTCCGTAGGCGATGTATTCGGGCAATTTGGACTGGTTGTCCGCCTTGCTGGCATAGGCGATGAAGTCCATCGCCGTGTCCTTGTTCGGACTATCCTTCAGCACTACCCAACTGTCGATAGCATAGATGCTGCCCGGAAACACAAAGCCGAAGTGCTTGCCTTCGGACCTGTTCAAACCGCTGATACGACCGTTATAAGCAGTCGTCATTACCACCTCTCCTGAAGAGAGCAATTGAAGCGGCTGTGCTCCGGCCTCCCACCAGACAATGTTCGGCTTCAGCTCATCGAGTTTCTTGAAGGCCTTGTCGACGCCTTCCGGGGTGGCAAGAACGGAGTAAACCTGATCGGCGGCCACGCCATCCGCCATCAAGGCGAATTCAAGCGCGTATTTCGCGCCTTTGCGCAGTCCGCGCTTGCCGGGAATCTTCTTCGTGTCCCAAAAGTCGGCCCACGATGCCGGCGCTTGTTTGAGCTTGTCGCCATCGTAGGAAATTCCGGTCGACCAAACGATCGCGCCGACGCCGCAATCGCTGACGGCAGCGGGCAAGAACTTGGACTTGCCGCCGAGCTTGTCCCAGTCGACCTTTTCGTAAATGCCGTCCGCGCAGCCAAGCGCAAGTTCCTCGGCCTCAACCTGGACCGCATCCCAGTTTGGAACGCCCGCTTTCACCTTGGCCTGAAGCACGCCGTAGCCGCCGTCCCAACTCTCATCCAGCACCGGCTTTCCGGTCTGCTTTGCAAACGGCTCGAAATAGATTTTGCGCTGGGCGTCCTGGTAGTTGCCGCCCCAGGACACGACCGTCAGATCACGGGCTTCAGCCGTCGCCGCTCCGATGGTGGCCAGCGCGCATGCAATCAACGCTGCGTTCAATATTTTCATCGTCATTCCCCTTGTTTTTTATAACAAAGCCTAACAAATCACAGTTTGACTTGATTGAAAGCCCGATTTAGCAAAGCGGTGATTAAAATCACCGTATTGGAACCCGTCCCGTCAATATGTCGGTGGGGTTATCGCGCTTAAGATCTCGCTTCTCTCCTCGCCTACATTGCGGAAGCGATGGGGGAGCCGGCTGTCGAAATAGTACCCATCGCCCTTTTTCAGGATCTTTTTCTGGCCCCCGACCGTCACTTCGACTGCTCCGCTAATCACCATTCCCGCCTCCTGCGCGGCATGGGCGAACGCTTCCCCGGTATCAGCACCGACCGCGTAGGTCTCGTGCAGCATAAGAAGTTGCCTGTTGGGATGGTTAAGGCCAATGACGCGGTAGGAGATTGTTTCGACCTTGCCGATCTCCACCAATTCCTCCGCTCCATAAAACGGCGTGTACGGCAGGCTCGACTGAAGATCGCTGAAGAACCCTGGCAGCGTCGTTCCGAGAGCGTCCAGCACCGCACTCAGCGTGTCGATCGACGGACTCATCTTGTCCCGTTCGATCAAGGAAATGGTGGAATGAGAAATCCCGGACCTCGCTGCCAGCTCACGCACGCCCAAATCGCGCCTGCGCCGCATCTCCCTCAATTTGACGCCGATCTTTGGCATGGATTCCTTTTCAGTGTTGGAGTGCCTCGTCGAAAACAAAACTTTCTGCCGCCGGAAGTCCAAATAAGACCGCTCGCCTTTGGTGAATATACTGAACAGAAGCACCGGGAGTAATTGCAGTCAACCGGCGGGTGCGCGATTGTGCCGACATTCCTCCCACGAGTAACCCAGAGATTCAAATGGTAAACCGCTTCAACCAAACGGACGACAAGATCAAGCATCTCAAGCAGCCAAGCCTCCTCTCGACTACGGACACTGCTGCAATCGAGGCCACCGTCAAGGACATCATTGCGAATGTCCGTGCACGTGGAGACGACGCCGTAGGAGAATATGCACGCACCTACGACAGGTCCGATATTGCAACGTTCGAAGTGAGCATCGAGGACCGCCTGGAAGCCGTTGCCAACCTCGACCCCCAGACCCGGAAAGACACGGAGTTTGCCATCGAGCGGGTGAAGGCGTTCGCCGAAGCGCAACTCCAAACCATACTTCCCCTCGAATTCGACGCCCTTCCGGGACTGCACCTCGGACATCGGATCATTCCGGTCGAGATCGTTGGAGCCTACGTGCCCGGGGGTCGGTACCCGATCCTGTCTGCGCCCGTCATGACCATCGTGCCGGCAAAGGTCGCCGGCTGCGATCAGGTTATCGCCTGCCTGCCGCCCAATGCCCATCCGGCCATGATTGCCGGCTGCCATTTGTCGGGTGCGGACAGGGTTTTCAAAGTTGGCGGCGCGCAGGCCATTGCCGCCATGGCGTTCGGTACCGAAACCATTCCCGCCGTCGACAAGATCGTCGGGCCCGGCAACGCCTACGTCAATGAGGCCAAGCGGCAGGTGTTCGGCCAGGTGGGCATCGACCAATTAGCCGGCCCTAGCGAAATTTATATCGTTGCCGACGAAACAGGCGACGCGGAGATGATCGCCACCGACCTTCTGGCGCAAGCCGAGCACGATGTCAGGACCCGCGTTGGCCTTATCACAACCGATCAAAAACTCGCGGAGGCTGCACTGGAGGCGGTCGAACGCCAGCTGGCAACACTGCCTACGGCCGACGTCGCCGGCGCCGCCTGGCGTGACTATGGTGAGATCACCGTTTGTGCTGATGAAGCCGCAATGATTGAGTATTCGGACCATATCGCGGCGGAACACCTTGAGGTTCACACACGCGATGCCCATTCCACGGCAGCAAAATTGCGCAACTATGGCTCTCTCTTCATCGGGAAACTTGCGAGCGTTGTGTACTCTGACAAGTGCTGCGGGACGAATCACACGCTTCCGACCATGGCCGCAGGACGTTACACCGGAGGTCTCTGGGTAGGTTCATACGTCAAGGTGTGCACCCACCAATGGCTCGATGAGCGCGGTGTGGCTGCGGTCGCTCCCCCTTCGGTACGGCAAAGTCGCACAGAGGGTATGGAGGGCCATCGCCGGGCAGCGGCGCTTCGACTGAGCCGGCAATAATGGCTTCCGTCTGAGGATCGCGCATCGGGTCGCCACAGCTCATTAGCCGAGCGGGCCTTTGCAACTTCAAACTCCTTCAAAGATCGACCAGTGACCTTCGGTCCTTCAACTAGCCGGAATCAGGCTTTTGCTCAAACTCAGTACACGTGTCTGTCCGCAACGGACCGGATCACACGAACTTCCGCTTCGGGTTAACTCCCGACACGTAGCGGTTTTTGGAATTCCGCAACTTCTCATGCCTTCGTCGCTCCGGTGAAAAACCCCTCCAATTCCGCGAATCCCATCGCCTGCTCTGAGAAGCAGAAGGTCCCTGCTGATCGCATTTCCCGCGCCACATTCACGAACAAGCCGAAGGATAGCCTCGCCGGAGCCGAACCGACGCTGATGCGCTTAACGCCCGCATCCGCCAGCTCCGACACGCCGAATGTTGCTCCCGGCATTCCCATTACTATATTGACCGGCTTCGTCACTGCCTCACAAACCAACCGGATCGTGCTGAGGTCATTAAGGCCAGGCGCGTAGAGTACGTCAGCCCCGGCCCTTTCGAAAGCTTGCAGTCGCAGGATGGTGTCGCCGAGAGGTTCCGTCGCAAATTTTCCCTATGGGTACAATGAACGGAGCGATGACCTATTGTCATGCAGCAAGGATGGTGAATTGCTCGGCGATGGACGGACTGGGATTGTAGGCATACCTCGCCTGTCGCTTGCGCATCATGTGGATCATCTCGATGCCTGCCAAGATAATGGCCGCCGTTGCCTCAGACTTAAAACCAAGCATTGATCGTACACGACGCTTGATGCGCCGATGATCCTGCTCGATCCGGTTGTTGAGGTATTTACTCGACCTGATCCTGATAGACTTGGTCCTGCTGCTGGCCTTTGCCTTCAATCGGTTAGTCGTATCACAGGAACGGATCGCTTCGCGATTTGTCTGGCTGCCGTCGATAACAACGCGATCCGGCCGGCCATGCCGTTCCAATGCTCGTTTGAAGAAGCGCTTGGCCGCAGGCAGATCACGGCTTTTGCTGAAGAAGAACTCAACTGTGTCCCCGACGCTGTCGATGGCACGATACAAATACATCCATTGACCGCGGACCTTGATATACGTCTCATCGACGTGCCATTTGCCGGTAACGGCGCGTTTGCGCCGATTGAAGGACTCAAGCAACTTTGGCGAGAAGTGTATAATCCAGCGATGCACAGTGGAATGGTCAACGCTCAAGCCGCGTTCAGCCATCATTTCTTCGAGATCGCGCAGGCTAAGATTGTAAGCCAGATACCAGCGTACACACAGCAGGATCACGACTGGTCGAAATGACGTCCTTTGAACATCTGACATCTCCGAAGTTTCACCGGAGATAGATAGATCGCGCGCTCTTACCGAAGAGTTTGCGACAAAGCCCAGAAATCTGCACCCGATTTCTGGCTTACCGCTTCAAATTGAAATCCTTGGTCAGAAGCCACACCGGGTGTGGCTTCTGACCAAGGATTTCAATTCCGGAAACGTCATATGCCTGTTGATGTTAGGTGATATTTGCCGGCTGATTTCGGGCTATTAATTTCAGATTTCCGGTTAGCTATTGCATCTTTACAAGCCATTGTGATTCCAACAGTTTCTCGCGCAGCAGCTTTGCGCTATGGCCTACAATTTGGCATTTTTTCCGAAGCACCGCCGCTCGGGGCCAATTCCTCAGCTTTCAACCCGTCCTACCCCTAACACATTGGATTCACAGAAGTTAAGGTTTCCAGCCTCCCCGCATCCCGCTGTCCGATTTGAAATCCTAAGTCAGAAATCAACGCCGGATTTCTGACTTACCGTTTCAAATTGAAATGCTTAGTCAGAAGCCACACCGGGTGTGGCTTCTGACTAAGCATTTCAATCCGGAAAACGTCATATGGTTGTTGGATTTTTCGGGTATTCTGAGGCTGATTTCGGGCTAAGGATTTCAATTTTCTGGTTAGGCATTTCAATTCGACAAGCCATTGAGATCGTTAGAAAGTAGCTCAGGCGAAGGGCAGCGAATTGGTAGCACATCGGATACTGCTGCAGAAAAATCGAGATTGACCATTGTTCCTGGTCATTTGCGAGCAATTCATTGTTCTACATAGGTTTACGCACCGCCTGCACGCTGAGAATTGAAGTCCTTAGCCCGAAATCGACACCCAATTTCTGGCTAAGCGCTTCAACTTGAAATCGTTAGTCAGAAGCCACAGACCGCATAAAGCTGCGCCCATTCCGATACTATTGCAATGGCGAGCACTCTCCGTCCATTAATCCATTGTTTACGTTAATGTTTTTCATCCAACAGCACTTAACTGCAGCTTAGCTTCATCTTATCGGACTGTAAACTCAGCACACTGGAAGCAGCCACGAAACTTACTGCCGGCTGAACAGTGATCGAGGGATAGCGCCTCTCGCCCGCTGCCCAGACGCCCGTTTTCCTTGTATTTCGGGCGTTTTGCCGCCTGTAGAGATGCCAGCTCGCCTATTATCGGCATTTTCAAACGACCGTTTACTCACAACTTCCGATATTGTACAAACGCCACTCTGTAGCTAGAATCTGGGAATGAAACTCCCACCAAAGCCGCGTCTGATTGGCTATGCGCGTGTGTCCACGGACGAGCAGACCAATGAAGCGCAGCTGATCGAGCTGAAAGCCGCTGGCTGTCACACAATTTTCGAGGAGCAGGGCTCGGGCGCTTCGCGCGCCCGACCGGTGCTGGCGAGACTTGTGCGCGAAATCAATGCCGGCGAGGTCCTGATCGTGGTGAGGCTCGATCGGCTGGCCCGTTCGGTGAGCCATTTGCTGCATGTCATCGAGCAACTGGAGGACAAGGGTGCGCATTTCCGTTCGTTGCACGATCCGATCGATACATCGACGCCGCAGGGAATGTTCTCGCTGCAGGTTCTGGGTGCTGTCGCCCAGTTGGAGCGCGCGCTGATTTCCGAGCGCACCAAGGCAGGGATCAACGCCGCCAAGGCGCGTGGCAAACTGCCCGGCAATCCCGGGCTGCGCGAGCGGAGGCCTGAAGCCATTGCGAAAGCATCGCGGGCTCGCCAGCGCGGCCATCTGGCGGATCTGACCGCGACCATGCCGTCCTGGCTGCCTGTCGTCCAGCGCATGCGGCCCGACCATCCGTGGGAAGACGTGGCGCGCAGCCTCAACCGGGAGAGCGGTCAGAAATGGTCGGTCGATCGCCTGCGTCATTCGGTTAAACGCCTTGTCAGTGAGGGCCTGGCTGATCCCGGGCTGATACGCCCCTCCCCTCGCCGCACACCTCAAGACCGGCTAATGATGCTGATTACAGGCATCGCCAACGCCAATCCGGATCTAGCCATGCGCGATATTGCCAGTCAGCTCGAGGCGATGCATGAACGCACGCCGCGAGGCTCTTCCACCTGGGCAGCCTCGTCGGTCAAAAACCTGCTCGACAGGGCAAAGAAGCTCGGGCTTGTTCTGCCATAGCAGCTGCATTGTCTAATCATTTCGGCACCATCTGCAGATGCGATCCGGTTGATCTTAGCGACGCCATCTCCGTCCCTCGATATAACGATTTACCGGCGCCTCGCCGTGTGTGAAACAATTTGGCCCAAACGGAGTTTGAGATTTATGGATGACATCGTTTGGCAAAAAACCTGCATTGGATCAGATGAAGAGTCGCACGAATTCACAGCCGTAGCGCCTAATGGAATTGATATCGGTCGGATCTATCGCATCGATGGAGGCTCACTTAGCGGCCGCTGGCGCTGGATTTTTCTGCTTGGCCATTCCCAATTCCGCCAAGGTATAGTGAGCGGTGACCAGACATCGAAGCAACGGGCCGCAGGTCAAGTGCGGAAGACATACGAGAGCTATCTCGAAACACCGGGAAGCAACGGCGGCGGACAAAGCCGGATACCGGCCAAGAAGCATTCAAACCAAAACCGCACAGTCTGATCCAAACCACAATTTGCAAGCGCCCATCAAGCGCAACTCCTTCCGGCTGTGGCGCACTACCATCCAGTTGCCAAGTTCATGCTCTGACATTTGGAACCTATGCGGTAGCCTTCACCGATGTCCGTCAATCTCGGAAAATTTAAAAGATAGGTAACCCTTCGTGCCTATGCCGGTTATGGCAAGAACGGAGATGCACGATGATACACCAATGCGGTGTAGTCGGCGCGCTTTTGATCTTTTTCGCGCTGTTGGGAACATTGGCATTGTTCTCGAGGGATGATCCGCTGCCGAACCAGGCGCCTCCCGGAGCGGTTGAAGCGGCGCCGCCTGCTCTGAACGGTAACTAGGGGCGCCGGCAAACCGATATCCCGTTGGATCCGTCATGTCGCCGTCACCAGCTGCGGCTGCACGCCATTTGCCTTCAAAGCCGCCATCAGCATCGGCCCGACGGAAAACTCCCCTGCCCTCGCCTTTTCGGTCAAAGTCCGCAGATAACCCCCGGCGGAATTGATGTTTTGGGCTCGCTGCAGGATGCAGGCAATGACGATGGCGGTGTTCTCCTGGCCAAAGACATCAAGGGCATCCTCATAGGCCGAGGGCGAAATGCCTAGATACCCCCTCACCTGTGCTGCAGTGGCCATCAACTCCCGCCAGTTGCTGATCCCGCTCGCGGCATAATCGGCGATTTCCGGGCAGGCCTTCATCACTAATCCCAGCGGATAGGCTTTTGCTGCATCCTCAGCCCTGGCTTTTACCAGCTCGAGTTTTGTCCCTTGGTTCTTTTCGAAGCGAGGTTCAAAGTCAGAATTAGAGTCGGTGTTTGAATTCTGTTGCTGCGGTTCATTCTGAGACTCATTGGCGCTCGGATTCTCAGCATTTACGTGTTTTTCCAACAGGATAACTACTTCGTCGTGCAGAGCCGCCAAATCGCTCAGAACCGGCTGCAGGGCCGCAAGCACCGCCTGACGCGGGATTGCCTCGACAATTGCCCGAAACCGCTTCCAGATCGTTCGCCAGTCGCCGGGAACATCTTCCTCGACGGCAACCTCGATGAGCTTTCCTATATCGCGCCTGTGAAGCGTGATGCGCTCGCGGACGAGCTTGAGTGCCATGAACGCAGCGCGCACGCTCTCCGCGGCCCGCTGCAGCTCTTCTGCGCGTGCCAGCAGCGGCGCCAAGGAGAAGCCGAACGCGTCGGTGATCTCCCCTCCCCTGCCCTTGCGCGAATAGCGTTTGCCGTTCGGGCTGTCCTTGCGGGTGATCAGGCCGCATTCCAGCAATGCTGCGAGATGGCGGCGCAAGGTCGCGTTGGCCATGCCGTGGGCACGCATGGAGAGCTGGACATTTGAGGGAAAGACCACCAAGCCGTTTTCCGCAGACAGTTCATTGTCGGGCAGGAACGACAACAAGGCGTTGAGGACAGCCAGAGAGCGGTCGCCGACGCCGACGATTTCCTTGCCTTCGCACAACCAGCGATAGACCTGCCACTTGTCGGCTGTCTTGCCTTCATCGATCTCCTGCGCCTGTGTTTGTGCCTTCAAATGCGCAAACGACATCGCTCGCCGCCCAAAGGGCGTCGTTATCATATTCCCAAGCATCTCCGTTCACCTTTTCAAAAAGGCAAAAGACTTCCGCTCGCCAAAACGACGATCAAGACTCTTGACACTGATTCTTGGAAATGCGATTCTCAACGCTGCGACACGATATGAGAGAAGCCTTCCGAGCAGCGATGTTTTGGTGGGCTTTTTTCTTTTGCGGTTATCCCATACGAAGTATCATTCAATGCAATTGTCAGCTGACAATTTATCGAAAACTTCTATTTTTCAATGACATCTCCCTTTTTTGATTTCGGCATAGTTGATGATGACTCAGCTTCGAATTCCGACAAAAGTTGCGGGATTTTCCGCTCGAGAAAAGAGTTGAACGCAGCTTGGTCGCTGGTAAGGCGAAGTTGCTTGCCTTTCCTTTCGAGCCAGGCAATTCTCTCACCACGCACTCTGAGTTCAGATTTTGGCTTTACCTTAGCGACAATGGGCTTACTGCCAGCAGCGTTGAACACGAGTCCAAATCGCGCGTTTGAATTGGCTTCCTTGAATGTCGAGGTACTCACAGTGACGTAGGCGCGTGATTTCGCCTCGTCTTTTTGCAAATTTGACACCAAAGCCAACCACCGTGGTCGGCCGACTTTGGGTGCAGGGCCAATCGCAAGTATTATCTCGGTGTCGATAGCGTTCGCCACTGACAGCAAACGAGACGCCTCCGGCTTGTCTATCCCCAAAGCAGCACATACGGTTTCACGATCGAAGCCGTTCTCCTCCATGCGCGAAGCGAATAGCGCCCGCTCAATGAAACTTAGGTCGAGACGAGGGCCATTCTCTTGGCCTTGTGCCACCACCAGTTCATGATCAGACAGTTGTTTGACGATCGCCTTAACTTTGCAGCCAAGCTCCAACGAGACTCTAATTCGTCTATGGCCGTACGCCGCCTGAAACCTTTTCGCGTCGTGTGGATGTGGTCTGACGAGGATGGGCACTTGCTGGCCATTTATTTCGATCGCCGATTTCAATTCGCTGAATTCGGGGTCACTATCAAATGGGATTCGATCGAGGATCGTTGCGGAATCGATCAATGCCGGTTCAAGCTCGACAACATTATCGCCGCTAGCGAGCGCTTCGCGAAGATGTTTTGCAGCAGCCGCCTCTTCGGTAAGACGATCTAAACCAAGGCTCATCGCCTTGACCGCTCCTGCTGGCCGTGCGTGAGGCATTTCTACTGTGGTGGGCGAGGGCCTGCCAGCGCCAACGAGATCACGGAGTACGTCCCTTCCCTTCATGTCACTGCCCTCCCCCAAGCTAGTTTCACGAGGCTTTCGATTTCAGCATTTACGCTGTCCATGGATTCAACAGCCCGATCATAGGTCTGCCGGTTCATCGTTTCGCGCCCGGCTTCGTAGATTGTTTGCTTGGATAAGCCGGCATCGGAAATGGCCGTCGATTTTACCATCATAGAAGTCAAAACTCGCTCACTGAACAAATTGCGAAGGAACGCCACTATTTGTGCCTGCGGGCCGTCATGAGGCTCGTAGCGAGTCACGAGATACCTCATCCAATCATACTGTAGGTTGCCGCCCGCCTCTCTTACGACTGACAGAAGCTGTGAAGTCATTGCAAGGAACTGATTCATCGAGGCAATATCCAACATCTGCGGATGTACCGTGATTAATACAGACGTCGCCGCACACAATGCAGACATGGTCAGGAAACCAAGTTGCGGCGGGCAATCGATGACGACAATGTCGTAATTATCTCCCACGCTTTCCAACGCGTTGGACACCCGCATGAAAAAGAGGCCATCGGGATCGCGATTTCTGTCCGACAACACGCGTGGTGTATCGTGTTCAAACTCATGAAGTTCGAGGTTCCCGGGCACAAGATCGAGACCAGGAAAGTATGTATGCCGGACTATTTCGCTCAGAGGACGCCGCTCGTCGTCATAACGGATCGCACCATATAGTGTGCCGTTGTCACCGACATCAAATTCTGGCTGATATCCATATAAGGCTGACATGGACGCCTGCGGATCAAGATCTACCGCCAAAACTCGGTATCCGCGCAATGCAAAATATTGGGCAAGATGTGCCGCACTAGTAGTTTTCCCCGAGCCGCCTTTGAAATTTGTAACCGCTAAAACTTGTAGGTGTTCACCCAAGGTACGGCCGGGCACGTAACATGTCTTGCCTTTAGTCAGATGGCGCCTTAACGCGTGAATCTGATCGAGCGTATATGCACGTTTGCCATTCGGAGCCTTCTCGGGGACGGGGCCATCTTCTGCAAGCGCCAAGTGGCGAACATAACTTTCTGTCACTCCTATAAGCTTTGCAACTTCTGCGCTCGAAAAACGCCGTAATTGTTTTGCGGCCTCCGGCGGAAACAGGCGTTCCCGAAGCAACTGCAACTGCGATCCGAGCGCCTGCGAATCCGCCCAGATCGTTTCATCTATTGCCGGCTGGTTCGACTGCCGTGCTTTTAGTGCTTCGGTGCTGTTCACTGGCATTCACGCAAAAACGAGTTAAATGACGATTTTCGCGCAAATTGAACTGAGTCCTTGATCCGGTCAAGAACTATTAAGTTAACAAAGTCTTAACTCGATACTCGAACTACTATTAGCCTATTGATTTGGTGGACTGTTTTCAACAATTGTCAGCTGACAATCCACAGGGCGGCAGTCTTAGCTAGACCGCAGACCTACTAGAGCATGGATGTGACTGTGCCTCAGGGGAAGACTTTTCAAAATGCCCACCTCAAGATTGTTGCCAGCACGCGCCTTCGATGTCGGCGGATGCTTTCGCCTCCGATAGTCAGGCGATCCTGGTTGCCGTTCGACGGCAAAGCCAGTTGTCCCGCTTAATTACCCACTGGTCGGATAGATCCAGTTATCTCTTGGTTCGCCACTGAAGGTTTGCTTCAAACTGCACCGCACGCTGACCAGTCCGGGAAACAAGTTGACGCTTCGGTTGCAGCGGATCCCCGCATAGCCTTAGATGCCGAAGTGGAAAGAAATGTCAGTCGTACATATTCGATGAAACCAACGTTCACCGGACATTCTATGAATAGAGAAAACGTCAAACGACCTTACGGCTTCATGAAGATCATCTCAGATTTCGCCGGCGCGCTGACGCGCTTGGGATTTTTAGCATTGATTTTCAAATACGTATATCTAGCAAAAGGTGCGTTTGCCAGCTCTGGCGGTGTGACAGAATCGTACTACTTTTCCTCTCATTGGTTCTGTTAGCATTTGAGATTTCGATGCTCTTCACCAACGTCATCGCCGAATCTTTTGGGAATGCCTTCCTCCGCAATGTTGCTGCGGCAGTTTGTTTCGGATTTTTTATTTTGATGCTCTTTAGTTTTCTGTACCCCATATTGTTCATCGCACAACAAGCAACGGGCAGCTTGCCTGGAGTCTAGATGCAGTAGCGGGCCGAATGGCAATAATTACAGCCGACCTAAGTCGGGATTTGCGTCAAGCCGCCTCGATGTCCGTCTGCGAAAAATCATCGCCTTTGTAGAGCAGGGGGATGTGGTGAGTCTTAGCGCAGGCGTAAGCAAAGCAATCGCCAAAATTGAGTCTTGCTGGATGCGCCACGACACGGCCATACGTGCGGCAGGCTTCGACAGCCTTGCGATGCATGGCTATTTCGATTGCTATTTCCTTCGCTTTAAGTTCGGCAAGAAATCCTTCAACGATCTTTTGGGCTTGGTCAATCAATTGCGGTGGAATCGGATGCTGATCGCCGATCGTCTCATCTCGTTTCTTTCTGGCAAAACCGATAATGGCCTCGTATGCCGACAGTGACGAATAATAAATCGGCTTCGTCGTCATTTCGATCTTGGCGATGAGGTAGCCGGCTTCCGGCTCATCGCCGATGATTGCGATAATGGCAGATGCGTCCAGGAACATTAGATGCCGTCCCACATATCATCCATGAATTTTTTCATGTCCAAGCTGGCGTCGTCTGGCCCTAACTCTTTCCCCATATCCTGAAATCTTTTGATGCGGTCGCGTAGTGGCAATACCTTTTGCGCGCGATCAAGCTCATGTTGCAGGGCTATCCGCACGGCTTCAGTTTTATTCGGGGCCTTGATCACCTTCTGGACTTGTTTCGCCAGCGCATCAACGTCGCTGTCTCGGATATAAAGGGACATAGCGTTTTTCCACTCTCGTATATTCATGATACGTATATTCGTATATTCTATAATGAATATTAAGGCGGAACAAGAGTGTCAGCGGCAAACTTTACAAACAGAAGGGGAGGGCGGTGTGAAACCGCCCGAGCTTACTCGCTTGCGTCGCTTGTGGCAGGAAACGCATTGAAGATCGTTGCAATCAGATCGGTAGAATATACGGTTTGACCCGCCTTCTCATAAGACGAATTGCCGATCCGTCCTTCCGCAATGACCGGCTGACCCTTCTTAACGTTCTCGACCACCCAGGCGGCCTGCCGTTCATCAAGAATCGTGACCGTCACCCAATCTGTCTTTGTCTGTTTCTCGCCTGCGTCGTTGGTCCAGGACCGATCAGTGGCGACATTCACTTTCGCCGCTTTCTCGAATGAAGTGACTGAACCAACATTCCCGTTAACTGTGAACCGATTGATGCTGCGCATAGGTATAAACCTCCGAAGGAAAGTGTGAGTTAGGTCCTTGTTAATCTTAAAATAATTGTATTATCCTAGCCAAAAGGGGAGGGGTGAAAGGTACCTGGCAACCTTAATTATTCAGGTTGAACCAAGCTCGCTGACGTAGGTCGTGAGCATCGGTGTATTCGATGTAATAAGGCTTCTCGCGCTGATTGCGCGGTCGGGTTTGGACAATGCGGCACTGGTTGCCGTCGTGGCCATAGGCTTCATACTTGGTTTCGATGCCATTCCCGACTGCAAATGATGCTGCTTTTCGAGATGCCTTCGAGCATACACCAAGCGATCGCTTGCAGATGTCGTGTTCTCGCTGACGCACACTATCTCCACCGGTGTCTCCTCCACTTGCAGGAGACCAGCCAGCGGGGCAATCTTCGTAAGGTTCCAGTCTCGCTCCGGACGAGTTGGCGGAAGGGCAGGTGGGCCAAGAGAAACCGGGAAGTTTCATTGCGGCAATGAGTTTATACATAGGTGGGTGGCAACTTGGCGTTCCCCGCCAGTCACCGGAAACACACAGGAGAACTTGGCAGCCCCAATCATCGGCTGACGCTGCATTGGAATGCAAGGTGAGCCCCGCAATAGCAGCGGCGGCGAATATCAGAGATTTGTTCAACGGTTTGCCCTTACGCTGATCCGATAAATGATACTTTAATATCTTTCTCGGTTTTGCAAGAGGTGATTTTTATGAGGTCCTAAAAGTGGTGCGTGGCAGACAAAGGTTAGCAGTGGTCGATCATTCTGATAGTCCCATGAGGGCACAGATCGCTTCGGTTTTAGCTGCCGAGCGTGCCCGAAGACACCTTTCGATGCAGGATTTCGTGGCGCTCATAACGTCATTTGCCGAGGACGAAAAGTTCAGCTACCGGACCTACTTCAAAACCATGCGCCGCGACAACAATCTCACGCTGAAGACGTTATCACTCTTCAGCCGCGCCCTTGATATCAGCATTGCCGAATTGCTGTTCCCGAAAACTGAGAAGTGGACCAGATCACAAAACGAACAGCAGATAAAAGAACACATTGCCCGCGCGGTCGACCACTACCGGCGCAAGCACAATCTCCACAAGAAGGAACTGGCACAGCACATCGGTGTGACTGTCGTTACCTTCGTCAAGACGGAACGGGCGGAACAGAATCTGACGCTCGATACGATCGAGCAGATGGCCGACCGCTTGCGGCTGACACCTCAACAACTCTTCTTCGGTAAAATCTAGGCTCTCATTTCCCCTTGCCGGGGCGCAGGCGTTTTCGAGAGGCTTTCTTCAAAGCCCCTTTGTCGGTTCGACCAGGTGTTGTCTTTTCTGGTTAAGCGCTTCAGCCGTCAACCGGAAGATGGTTTGCGCCTAGCAAACGGCTGGAAGCCGCCCGAAGGGCCATCTGAACGGTTGTAAGTCGGCTGTCCGTTTGTTGTTTTTTTGTTACCACCGGTTCCTGAGGGCTTTGGTTTATTGAACCCTATTGGATAGAATTTAAGACCAAGGTTCGGGCGAAATTTTCGAAGCCATGAAGTCCAGCGGGGGCAGATGATTTTCACGACATTTGTAAGGTGTTTCGCGCGCCACTGAGGGCGCTCCGTTGTGCCGATGAGACGCATTAGCCGTGCACGCCGCAAAGCATTGCGAACCGTCGTGATGCCGACACCCGCCCGATCACCTATTTCCTTGATGCTGCATTGGCAAGAACCATGCTGTCGGCAATCAGCGGCGATGATATAGAGTGCCGCCCGCTCGCCTTCTGTGAAGCTATCGCGAACGTGGGGCGGTAATGCCGCCATATCACCAAGACGCCGCTTCCTTGCCCACCGGGCAGGGCACCGCGGTCCACTGGCCGCTTGCTCGCGCGATCTTTCCGATTGCGGTCGTTGCGGAAAATAGGTCCGGGCAGGGGGCAAACGTTGCTCCCGCGCCGCCAATAGCTTCGACCGGACCATGCGTGCGGCCTCGGCGAGCGCCTGCGCCTGATCGTCGTCTAATTGCTGTTCGGCATGTCCTCGCCATAGCAAACTGACAAAATGCTCAACCTGCTTCACCGTCGTAATGTCGGCAAGCCACTGGCTCATTTCACTATGAATTGTCACCACACTTTCCCCTTGCGGTAGGCAAAGAAAATCCGTGGCGCGAACGCGCATTTTTCTATTGCTTCGATTTGGGGATGTGATTAGTATCGCGGTAAAGTTTGTTGGGTGCGATATCGGGAACGCCAATTCCTATCTTACCCCTTAAGAAAAACCCGGCCTCCGCGCCGGTTTTTTTGTATTCTTCATGAACCTCCATGAGTCGATGATTAGCCAGCATAGGCACATATGGACCATAGCCTCAAGATGATATTAAAATATCAAAATAAACGATATTAAAATATCACTTCGTTGACACTGCAAGGCGTGTTTTCTCGGGGCCAGCGAATTGCACGCAGGTTTAACGACGAGATCCCGGCATGGATCGCGGTCACGGCCATTGAATATCGATTGGTTAAGGGCGGCGCGCTGCGGGGGAGGGGAGGCTACTAGATCAGCGATCTTCGTCAGCATGTTCGTGAACGTACCAGCCGGAATAAAGTCGTGCTCTAACTTCTTCAGGTCTTCGTATAAAAATCGATCACGTTGCACATCAGAAATTGATACTATAATATCACAGAATGAACAATCTTGACTCCATCATAGACACCTACGCGATTGCCCTTCGTGACTTAGCGGAGCGGGACGGAATGGAGGAAGCGTTGCGGGTCGCAGCTTCAACCATCGCGTTTTACTTCGCGCATTCAAGCGGCGGCATGATTCGTGATGGCCGTCCCTTGCTGGTAGGGCTGAAGGAGGTCAGTCCGACTAATGAAACATAAGCGTTTCGTCATGATGATTGCGATTGGCGCCGCCGCCGGCGCGGCACCTGTGATGGCACAATCGAGCAATCCTATGTGGGCGTCTGGCTATCTTTGGGTCTGTAAGGCAACCTCAAACACCGTGTGTGAACGCGGCGGAAAATGTGACAGCATCGAAGCCGCCACCGACGGATTCCAACTCGACTATGAAAACAGCAGCGTCGTGTTTCCGACAGGACCAGTGAAGATCAAGCGCCATTACAAACAGACAGTTGTCGACAGTCCGCTGCAGGCCGAGGTGAAAATCGAACTGGCAGACAATCGTGTTCTCTGGCTGACGCCGGTCGATGCAAGCCGCACCTACTCACAGACATGGACGGGGGCGATGATTGAGCCCAAGGCAGGCGTGGTCCTGACCGTCACGCAAAGCGTGTATTGCAGTCCCGCCGACAAGAAGTGAGGCTTTGAGACCTGTTGTGCGGTGGGAAACATTACACTCGGATCAAATAGGTTCGTTAGAAAAAATACCCGCGCACGAGACTGGCGATGCCGTATAAATAGCCGATCTGGCTGATGCTATGGGTATCCGGACGGCAAAGCCGAGGGCGATTCTGGCGTGATTGCAGTCCGGGATTGATTGAGACAGATGAATTGTCCTTCGGCAAACGTTCGAGGTGTTGCTTTGGATCAGGGGCAGGGGACAAGTTCGCGATGGCAGGAAATGCAATGGCAAAGCTCAAGATTTACGCGCTGGACGACGGACGCCGTGAATTTCTTGTCGCGACGACCAGCAGGAAAGAGGCTTGTGACCTATTCGGTATCTCAAGCAAGCTAGCCAATGTGGGGACAAATCGGAGTTGCAAGGGATGTTGGATCTGAAGGAAGCCTTAAGCAGACCAGGGCATACGGTTCTTGAGGAACTTTGACGATTTTGAAATGCTGGTCGAGGCGATCAAGAGCGGGAGAATAAAGCCGCATTCTAAACAGTGAGGCGCAGAATGTGAAAACCCGCAATAATTGGGGTTTTCTGGAACTTTCGGTTAGGATGGGGAAATGTTTAATCGCAATGAAATGGATCGCGCTCTGACCACTCCGAAAAAATCGGCCATCATTGAAAAGCTGCCAGCGCTATTGAGGCAGAGCCCAAATTTCAGACGAAACATCGCTATCGTTAAGAGTTATCTCAGCGGGGAAACCATGGCTGCGATAGCTCAAACCCATGCGCTGACGACCTCAAGAGTGAACCAAATCCTTCACAATGCGGATGCTAAGATCGGCGGCGGAGTTATCAATGGGAAGCAATCCAAAGTGCCAAATGCTTCCTCACAGATGAAGGTGAAGTACCCTTATGTGTGGGATGTCGCTAATGAGCTTGGTTTGAGCCGCCAGGCTGCGGCTCAGTTTTACCGAGCGTTGGGAAGAGCAGGATCGCTCGAGAAGCTTGAACTCGTGTTGGCGGATAAGCCGAAATCGCACCTTACCAAACGGATTTTTGTAGAGGTGGTCTGGAGAGTTTCGAAGGGCTCACGCGCCGGCGATTTCAGTGATACTCCCGGAGGCGCGAATAGGTAACGCCGGTACCGTCTGATAATCGCGGGTTATACACAAAGCCTTTATCCATCAACTCATCGGTAATTTTTCTAATGCCATCCAGTCCATAGAGATGGTCGTGCAGTTCCAAAAAAATCCGTTCTATGTTCTTCAGGTGGGCATGCTTCACAAACTCTAGTTCGGCACCGCCAATGTTCATGACAATAAAGTTGATGTTGTGCTGCTGGATGAAATCATTGACGTCGATTGAAGAGAACGAATGAGCTTTCGCATATGGGCCGTGTTCTTTTGCAAAAGATGACATCCAAGTCTCTGCACGGGCGTAGTAAGTGATTTGCCTCGAAGGGCCAGGCATTGGAAGTCCTTGGGCAACGATGACATTCGTGCGGTTGTTCGCACGGATGACCCTTTCAGCAAGACTTGCGACCTCTGGATTTGCCTCGAACGACCAGACTTGGACGCCATCGGAACCAGCAAGGAGCGAGCAAATAATGCCAAGTCCGGTTCCAAGTTCGAGCACGCGATCGTTGGGCTGGACCGTTTTAACCACCAAATTTGCAGCATTTGCGCGATAGGAATCATCGATTAGGCTGGACCAGATAGCTGCGGGTACATCACTTTGTGAAACCGGCACTTCAAGGCCATGGACGTTCAAAAAACCCATATTGAGATTACCTCTGCCAATCCAATTAATGTCACTTTGAGCTCGAGCATTCACTTCTCTAGTGCATCGGTCACGCGCTGAGAACCCGCAAAAGGGGTCATGACGCGTCTGTTGATGATGTTGCCACCGATCGATTATCGAATGAAATTCTTCAGACTGCCCATAGGCAAAGAGATTGTGACAGTCGTCCCCTTGTCCAACTTAGACTGGATGGTCAGTCGCCCATGCATAGTTTCCACGAGCCGAGCGCAGCCAGTGAGGCCGAGACCACTGTTGCGTCGGGATTCGCCTTTGGACGAGAAAAATGGCGTCGTCGCCTTCTTGATGTGGTCCGGTGACATGCCGACGCCATTGTCTTCAACCGACACCACCAAATTTTTGCCGAAAAACGGCCCATTTCTGACGTTGGCACGAACGTAGATTTCCGGCATATCTCTGTCGGCCACTGAGTCTTTCGCGTTTCGAACGAGCTCCTGCACCATGAGGAAGAACTGAGCATGCGGAACGAGTGATTGACGCGCCGTACCATCAGAGACGACCGTTGGCGAGATTGTATTGCCGTCCGGTTTGCACACATCCATGAGGATGGTGTCCAAGGAAACGATCGGTGTTCCGTCCGGGTCGTATTTCGGGTAGGCAATTCGCGCCAGCCAATCATTGACGATGGAAAGGTCCGTCGTCCTCTGCCGCGCCTTGCTCAACCGGGTGAAATCCGGAAAGGATGTATGATTCAACGTATCATGGACGTACGTGTGGAGGGAATTGATGCGTGTGTAGGTCATGTGCGAGAAGAGAAGTGCGAAATGGCGCACATGACTGTCGAAACGAGCTTGGCTGCGGTTGCGCAGGATCAAGAAGATCATGACAGCAATCGCCATCGCCGAGGCTGACGCCAACAGGAAACTGTTGCGGAATGCCTGCTGGTCGAGGTCGGCCGTCCGTTTGTAGGTCCGGCCAAGACTGGCCGCTGTGGTCGTGATCGGCACAACGTTGGTCCAGATCGTATCAAATTCAGAAAGAATCGTTGCGTACTCGGCACCTTCGGACAATTGCGGCTTGATCGCGTTGTTAACGAGATCCAGCATGCCATTGAGATGATCAATATCCTCCTGGGGTAGGATGTGGGTGGCGTAATCCTGCGATATGAGGTCTTGAATGTTTATGCTCAGGAAACTGGTTTCCCGCTTGATGCGCTGCAGATAGTCGTTCTTGCCTGTTTCCTGTGCCAGGCGCGTCCATCCCATGGCCGAAACAGTCTTTTCGCGAATCTGCGAAGCTCTCCATTGAACTTCATTGACTTCGGAGATGATGCGGTAGGCTTCGCGCCTGTAGATGTCAGTTTGCAGCAACGACCAGCAGGCGACCGCGATAAAGACCGGGAAAGCCAGATACAGTAGGTAGAGGCCATAAGCCCCGAACATGTTTCGACACTATCGACACCACAGTCTTCGCCGTTGGCAGCACAAAAACTGCTCCGGACCTGTGACTCGGAGCGGACGAATTTGACGGAGAGAAAACGTCAGGATTCTGGTCGTAGGGCAACAAGGAACCAGATCCAACGGGAGTTATCGCCGGGATCCGACGCCTTAGGTAACTGATCGTACGGCCACACGACATAATAGGGACCGCGATCTGCATCAGTCAGTGGCCTGAATTCCTGTCCAGTTGCACAAACCGTCGTTGATCGATCTGCGTCCGTGCAACCGATCTCGGTTGCGATGATAGGATCGAAGGTATTGATCTCGTTCATCTCTAACTTGGCTTGATAATCATCGAGTGCGATGCCCTCGATGATCGTGGCATCGGATAAACCATTCTTAGCTAGAACTTCCTTAAGGGAAGCGCCGCGATATCGGCGTATTGCTCCATTGGTCCACGGTGTATTCGTTTCAATGATCTTAGGCGGGAACGTTTTGGTCAACTCTTGAGCGCTATATGTGGCGACAGATTTACCCCCTTCCTTTTCCACAGAAAGGACATTCGGATCGTCATAGGCCGCGTTCGCTAGCGATAAACCGGAAACGAGCAGAAGGCTCACGATGAGAGGGACCTTGCTTTGGCGCATGAGATTTCCTTATGATCAACCGTCGGCGGTGGTGGTAATGGCGGGGATGGCGATAAATTTGCTTCGGGCCCGCTTGTACTTTTGCTCAGCTATTTCAGGGCCTTTCATATGAAAGTGCTTTGCCATCAGGTCGAATAATTCTTTTCTCTTCATGCCAACTGGGCGCGATGCGACCCAATTCAAGCATTGTTCCTCAACTGCGGTGAGTTCGGGATAATGTACGTCCGGTTTGCCTACACTGGAAGTCATTGTTCCCCGATGAAGCAGGAAATCAGTAGTGGGCAGCTTGTCCTTTACATCGGCGAGGGTGGGTGCATTGAGCCCAAATTTCCCAAGATAAGCCCTCGCGCCGAGCCTTCGGCATTTCTCGGCTTCCTTGCTGGAAAAGCGCCCCGTTATAACAATATGGATGGCCGTGGGACTTGCATTGATGATGTGTTCGACAACGTTAAGTCGAACGTCTTCCGATTCTACGGTGCCGCCGAAATCTGGCAAGCCGGGATCGATAACGATGAGTGCAAACGAATGGTCTTTTAGAGCCACCTTCGTGATCTCGAACGTAGCGGCGCTCAAGACGACATAACCCTTGAATGCCGTTTTGAAATGTTCAACAAGCGCGTCCTTGTAGAAATCATCGTCTTCGATGATCAATATTTTGTTTTGCATGTTCGTCTCATAGCTGCATCGAAAACGGGTAACACAACGAAAAATGTCAATATAGGTATCAACCTGATACCTAGGATTGCCAACAGATTCGTGCTGTGACTGGACGGATGACACTGCATAGCACTGGTTGGTGATGTCAGGTTAAGTTTTCAGGTTACAAGGATGGTCGCCCTGTTGATTTCAGGCGAGTGCTTCCGTCACGGCTTGCCACTCTGCCATGGCGTTCAGGCGGTGGAAATAAATCTGGCATGCCGAACGTTGTGAATGGGGTGGAACGAAGAGGTTGCGGACGGTCGAGAAGATCGAGATAAACCGTTGCAAGCTTCCTGATGATCGGAAGCCCTGCATTATTCTCTCGCGTTTTCGCAGCGGCAGATGTGAATTCTCCGCCCGGTTGTTCAATCCTTTGTGTGACCGATGCTCAACGTTGGGCATGACCTGGCGTCTGGCGGCTCCATAGGAGCGCAACTTGTCGGTGATCATGCGCTTCGGCAGGATACCTTGCTTCCTCACAAGCCGTGTCAGCAACCGCCGTGCAGCCTTGGTGTTGCGCCGGTTTTGAACGATTTCGTCGAGGACATATCCATCCTGATCGACGGCACGCCAGAGCCAGTGTCTTTTACCATTGATGCTGACGACGGCTTCGTCCAGATACCAGATATCTTGTGATGATGGAGGCTTTCTTCGAATGCGTCGAGCATATTCCGGCCCGAACTTTCGTGCCCACTGTCGGATCGTCTCATACGACACCTTGATTCCACGCTCGAGCAGCAATTCCTCGACGTGCCGCAGGCTCAAGGGAAAACGATAGTACAGCCACACCGCATGAGCGATGATGGAAGCAGGAAATCGATGGCGTTTGTAACGAATGGAAGGAACATTCATCCTGCGGCGATTACATCCGAAACCGATGACGAAACGTTAACCTGACATCACCCGCAAAATCAATGGCAAGGCGTACGTCTTGCGTGGCCTCGATTCCTGTCCTTCTCAAAAGGTCATCTATAACGCACAACAGACATGGAATTGTAAAGACGCCGCAAAGGACTATGCCGGCGCTGTCTACAACGACCGCGCAAGCGTTGTTTTGTGCAAGACGCTTGTCTTGACGCCGACACCCGGAACGCCCGATCCTGTATCGTGCTACGCGCTCGTTGGCACAGGTACGAACCTTGATCCCTACGCGGTATCGAACGATGATGATTCCATGGTCTTTCAGGGATTGGCCAGCATCGGCCTTACCAAAGACGGCAAGCCGCTTCGTCCCGACCTTCTCAAATCAGCCGTCATGGGCAAGCAGATGGGATTGGGCAATGTGGGCCAATAACCGACTCGCTGCACTATTGGTTGCGGTTTTACCAACAAGCGCATTCGCCCAGGATCAAGCGACTTTGAGAAGCTTTGTCGTGCCTCAGGCCGTCACCCTTGAAACGGGCGATAGTTGGGAAACAGGCGGTCAATTGTACCGCCTCTATGGCGTGCAATCCTGTTTGAGCGGCACAATCGCCTTGGCCAGAGATGGCAAGCAAGTGGATTGCGGTTCGCTGTCGCTTGCTCGACTTGGCGCGATCCTTTCCACGGGAGCCGTTTCGTGCCAGCCGATAGGCAAAGCGCGCGACAACGCAATATTCAGCGTTTGCGCAGTTAACATGTCCGGAGCCACAATCGATATAGGCACCGCTCTTATATCGTCGGGGTACGCGTTTTCTGCCGCGTTTCCAGATGGCAAACCTGTTGACATGAATTACCTTGTTGCCGAATTGACCGCAAAATCGTCCGGCGAGGGCTTGTGGGCCTATCGGTTCCCGCACCCCGTTCAGACGTTGCTCAATTCTGAGCAAACGTCCAAGCAGGGAACGAACCAATGACCGAGCGTTATGATTATAATCTCGACCGCAATAGGATCACTTCCGACATGGTTGGCTATGAAGAGCTGAATAAGGCGCCACGCAAGAACACCGATGGAATGGTGGTTTCCGGTGTCGTTGCTGTCGTTCTATTGCTTGCCATCAACTGGCTTTCGATCAGGTTCCCCGGCTTGTTCGCATGGCTTGGAAGTCTCTGACCGGCCGACTTTATATGAACGTGAACTTGCAAGCCTCAGTTCCATAATTGGCGTTATGCGATTTTCGTTAACTAATTGAAAATGCTAGAGTTTTCAATGTGCGCCAAGCACATATCAGTCTACTCAGTGCGGTCGTCCAGTTATTCCGGTATGGGTCTATCCCAATCCTTTCACTGAAACTATCCTCACCCTCATCTCCGCTTCTCACGTTCGGCATGTGTGCTGACAATCCACGCAACGTCCTGCCCAGCTACGTGCTCGCGAACCAAAGCGACGAGTGGCCGCTCATTATCTGGATCGTCCACGCGAACACCACTATTTGAGATAATAGACAAGGCACCTTCTTCCGCGAAGCGGCTTGGTCTGCCCCTAAGGCAGCGCCACAGAAATGCCCGAGCCCAAAAATTCGGGGACAAGCTCTCTCGACAATGGAAGGATATCTTTCCCCTTGAGCGGGTTCTCAAAGGAACTGCGAAGGCTGTTCAGCCTGGATTAGCGAACGCAAAAGCATGTCCAACTCGGCTCTATCAAAAGCGTCCTCTCCCTCCAAGAGCAGCGAGTGTATGTGTTCAGCCTTGGCGGCAACGTCTTGCAAAGTTTCAACAGGAATTTGAAGCACCGCGGCGCGGGCTGATTGTTCAGCGCCGATTGCTGCAGCCAGACGCATCTCTAACCGGGAGCAATCTTTGCCAGACTTTTCGAATTCATCATGAGCGCTGATAATGCAGCTGATTTCGCGCCTTGCCTGCCGATGACGCCAAAGCGCTGTCATAATCGGCCTGGTCCGATCAAGCCTTTCGACTTGAATCCCATCAATAGTCACGATCGTTAACGTCAACTTTTCAACCTCGCACACGAATTGATTTGAAAAAGGCACAGTGCTGATCTTTTTTGCCTAACGGTATCTTCACGGCGCCCGTCACCGGACTCGATTCGCAGTGAGATGTTTGCCGTTTACTGTTGCATGCCGCGTTGCAGTAGATAACCAGTGGGTGATGTCAGGTTAACGTTTCGTCATCGGTTTCGGATGTAATCGCCGCAGGATGAATGTTCCTTCCATTCGTTACAAACGCCATCGATTTCCTGCTTCCATCATCGCTCATGCGGTGTGGCTGTACTATCGTTTTCCCTTGAGCCTGCGGCACGTCGAGGAATTGCTGCTCGAGCGTGGAATCAAGGTGTCGTATGAGACGATCCGACAGTGGGCACGAAAGTTCGGGCCGGAATATGCTCGACGCATTCGAAGAAAGCCTCCATCATCACAAGATATCTGGTATCTGGACGAAGCCGTCGTCAGCATCAATGGTAAAAGACACTGGCTCTGGCGTGCCGTCGATCAGGATGGATATGTCCTCGACGAAATCGTTCAAAACCGGCGCAACACCAAGGCTGCACGGCGGTTGCTGACACGGCTTGTGAGGAAGCAAGGTATCCTGCCGAAGCGCATGATCACCGACAAGTTGCGCTCCTATGGAGCCGCCAGACGCCAGGTCATGCCCAACGTTGAGCATCGGTCACACAAAGGATTGAACAACCGGGCGGAGAATTCACATCTGCCGCTGCGAAAACGCGAGAGAATAATGCAGGGCTTCCGATCATCAGGAAGCTTGCAACGGTTTATCTCGATCTTCTCGACCGTCCGCAACCTCTTCGTTCCACCCCATTCACAACGTTCGGCATGCCAGATTTATTTCCACCGCCTGAACGCCATGGCAGAGTGGCAAGCCGTGACGGAAGCACTCGCCTGAAATCAACAGGGCGACCATCCTTGTAACCTGAAAACTTAACCTGACATCACCGCTGGGGGTGCTGAACGGTATGCTGTTGGCGATAGCCCTATCGCTGGCAGCCTTTGTGCGGCGTCTGGCGACGCCCTATATCGCGCAACTGGGACAACTGGGAGCCACACGCAATTATGTCGATCGCGCACGCCATGCAGACGCCGACAGTCCTCCCGGTATCGTCATCTGGCGTCCGGCCGAACCGCTCTTTTTCGCCAATGCCGAACGGGTTCTGGCGCTGATCGCCGCACGTTCGCGTGCCGATCCGGCGACGAAAGCGGTTGTCGTCAGCCTCGAAGAGTGTTTCGATCTCGACAGCACCGGGCTGGATGCCCTGATCGAGTTCGACGCCGCAATGTATGCGGCAGGATTGCCGGTGCAGTACGCCCGCGTGCACGACCATGTCCGTGACCTGTTGATGTCCGGGCGTGCTGACCATCTGCTGGCCCGCAGCAGCTACAGTGTCAATGACGCCGTGGTTGCGGCGCAAGCGCTCGCCGTGGATTCTGAGGCAACCCGATGACATACAGGTTCAAACCGCGGCGACATGCGATCTAGATCGCCACCCTGTGGCCAATCTGGTGATGATCATCGATGTGCAAGATTACCCGCAAACGTGCCGAATGGCGCAAAACTGGCGCAACGCGACCGACCTCTTGGCCGCCGTATGAACCCGGTGGCCCTAACTTTACGCTGCTGTGAGTTGACTACCTTCGCTCATGTAAGCCGAGCCGATCCGCACGCCGCTCCAACGACTTGGCAGTGCGGCAGAAATAATCAGCCTGCCGCGCGTTGATCAAATGGTGGCGGTAAAGCATTTGCATCAAACGGATGACAGCCACGGCGAGGTGCAGGAGAAACCAGGCGATGCCGAAAATCAGTAATGCCTTGAGTTTGATCATCGGGCGCACCGCGAAATGGTTAGGTCCTTCTCGACATGTCTATGGCGAAACAGCAGCTCACAGTACGAAAAATCCGATAGAGGCCAACGCCATGACGAGCGTTGCAACGATGCCACCGAACACCATCCAACGGGGCAAGGTGAGTCGGCCCATGATCCGCGGATTCATGGCGATTGCCATCATAATTGCCATCAGAGGAGCAGCGAGAATGCCATTGACGACCGCACTCCAGTAAAGCGCCCTGATCGGATCCAGACCAACGAAAGTCAGGGTGACGCCGCCCAGCGTCGCGACCGCGATGGTGGCATAGAATGCCTTGGCTTCGCGCGGACGTCGATCGAGTCCCTCAGGCCACCTAAACATTTCCGCAACGGCATAGGCTGCGGAACCGGCGAGCACTGGCACGGCCAACATCCCGGTTCCGATGATGCCGATGGCGAAAACGGCGAACGCAAAGTCGCCGGCAATCGGACGAAGTGCCTCGGCGGCTTGGGATGACGTCTCAATCTGCGTTATCCCATTGGCATTAAGCGTCGCCGCGGTGGCAATGATGATGACCAGGGCCACAAGGTGGGAAAAACCCATCCCGAACAGGGTATCGCCCCGAATGCGTGCAAGCTCCGGCCCGGCGGCGTGAGAGTTTGCACCCAGGCGTAGCCGGTGTTGCCGATGCTGCTCTTCGACCTCCTCCCCCGCTTGCCAGAAAAAGAGGTAGGGACTGATGGTGGTACCAAGGACGGCGATCAAAGCCATGGCATGATCACTGTCGAAGGCGATTTGTGGAACAAGCACACCATAGAGCGCCTCGCCCCATGGCACATGCACCGATAGAACCACTGCCACGTAGGCCAGAAGGGACAAAGTCAGCCACTTGAGGACCTTAACATAGCGCTGGTAGCTGATGAAGATTTCAAGAAAAACGCAGATGAGGGCAAAGAGCACAGCATAGAGATGATGCGCGCCGCCTATCAGCAGTTCCAGTGCCGCCCCCATGGCGCCGAGGTCCGCGCCAAGGTTGATAACGTTGGCGGTGAGCAAAAGGAGCACCGCAAAGCGCAGCACCCAAGGCGAATAGTGTCGGCGGAGATTCTGAGCGATGCCTTGCCCGGTCACAGCACCAATGCCGGCGCTGATCCCCTGTGTCACCGCCAGGAGGGGATAGCTGAACGGTATCGTCCAGGCGAGCGAATAGCCAAACTGGGCACCGACCTGACTGTAGGTGGCTATACCGCTCGGATCGTCATCGGCTGCGCCAGTGATGAGCCCGGGGCCCAATGTTCGCAAAAAGCTCGTACGCGGGCGCTGGAGCGGTTCGGCAGACGAGACCGGCGTCGAGGGCTCCATGATGCTCACCTCCAAAAACAGCATGCAAGACGGGTGCTTCCACGTTGATATGCATCATGACCATCCCAAGAATGGACCGCTGCTATTCGCCGGACGGCCAGAGACTGTCATAATCTTCGTCGTTCAACAAGCTTATTGAGCTTATCGGGATTTCGGGCGATGCAGGGCGAAATCCCGCGTAACCGACTGCGCAGCCATATGCATTGACTTGGGCGCGCCATCGCCCCATAGCACGATCAGGCAACGGTCTTATGATCGTCACCGAATTTAAGGATATAGACAATGGACGCCGACTGTCGAAGTCGATTGACACATTCGCTGGCACTGTGGGACGCCTGATCAGCAGGGCTCCTGCCGGCTGGCCTTAAGCCCCGCCGAAAAGGAGTTTTGTATGCTGAGCATCTATACGCAAGAGAACGACCGCATCCTGTCTTCCACAATCCACACTGAAGGCGAGGTATTGCCGGCATGCCAACTGGGGGCCGTCTGGTATGATCTCTACAATCCAACGCGCAATGAAGACAATTATGTCGAGCAATGCCTGTCGCTTTCCATTCCAACACGGGCGGAAATGGATGAAATCGAACCCTCAGCGCGCCTCTACAATGAGGAAGACGCGGAGTTCATGACGGTCACCGCTTTGAGCGAGCTCGACACGGACGAGCCAGTCAAGACGCCGATCACCTTCGTGTTGAAGGGCAGCAGCCTGGTCACGGTTCGCTATTCCGAGCCGCTGCCCTTCACCACCTTCGCCAGCAGGATCCAGAAGCCCGGCGGCCCCGCCTGCACGACTGGCGAAATGGCCATGCTCGGTATCCTCGAAGCGATGATCAATCGGATCGCCGATATTCTGGAGCGCGTGGGCGGAGCCGTAGACAGATTCTCGCACAAGGTGTTCCGCAGCAAAGTTCGCAATGCCACCCAGAAGACGCTCAACCTCAATGCTGTCATTGAACAGATCGGGCGAAAGGGCGACATGCTGTCGATGATCCGGGAAAGCCTCGTCAGCTTCACGCGGCTGCTTTCTTACCACCAGGCGATTGCCAAAGGCACGACAAAGGCCGGCAAGGACGTGCGGCAAAAGATGAAAATCCTCCAGCGCGACGTTGGCTCGCTGACCGATCATGCGGCGTTCCTGACCAACAAGATCAATTTCCTGCTCGACGCCACACTCGGCCTGATCAATCTCGAACAGAACCAGATCATCAAGATCTTTTCCGTTGCTGCCGTGGTCTTCCTGCCGCCGACGCTCGTCGCCTCGATCTACGGAATGAATTTCGACTTTATGCCCGAATTGAAATGGGAACTCGGCTATCCCTTTGCGTTTTTCCTGATGATCCTGTCGGCGATTCTGCCCTATCTCTATTTCAAGCGGCGCGGCTGGCTCTGAGGCAAGTGCCGTTCAGGTTCTGTTATCTTCGTTTTCCTGGCGGCAACGCTTGTCAATGTAATGCCGCAGCTGACGGCGCAGAATGGACAGGGAAATCTGGTTCAGAGATCCGCCGAGGCGCAAGAGCGCCTTCGCGGCTTTATACGGCAGAATACCTTGGCGGAGCGTTTTCAATGTGGTCAGCAAAACGCAATCGGCGGTACAATCAAGAAGATGCATAGCCCACAGATCCACCTGTGCCGCAAATGTTGAGAGCAACTCCTCCAAAGGTCCACGACGTTTGCCCCGCTTTTGGTCACCATTCGATTGTTGATGGGGCGCGGCAAGCGCGCTACCGAGTTCGTCGGTTTCCTTGAGCATCATCGGCTCTTGTTTGGACTAAATGAGACGGCCCGCTTGGTTCTCTTGTGCCACTGGGACCCCGTCCTATTGTGGGTTTTCTAAGCTGAAGAGCTCCGCCTGTTCATCGTATGCAAACAGTTCAGCGTAGCGCGCCCATGATACGACCGTCTTCAACGTCTCGTCGGCATAGTATTCGGTCATGAAATCCTCCAATTCATTGCGAAACCGTGCTGCCGGGGCGGTATGAGTTGGACGCTCGTCGAGGACGCGGCGGATCAAGCCCATCAACGGCACATAGGTGATGAGGTGCTCGGCAAAGAGTTTTTTGCGCGCATCGGTTTCGAGATGAGCGAACCGCTTGCCCGCTTCGGTCAAAACAAGGTCGCCTTCACTCAGCTGGGCGAACCTCAGCAATTGAAGGGCCTCGCCGAGATGAAAAAGCTCATCGGCTTCCAATTGGAGGGTTCCCGCGAGAACCGGAAGATCGGCGCGGCCATTGTATGGGGCCCCTGCCAAAGCTTCAATCAGGCCGGCCAGAACGTTGGTTGAGACATGGTTCAAAATCATGCCCATGCCGGTGCCCGGGATGCCCTCCATTGAGGGCGCGCGAGGCTCGGCGCGCTGTGTCATGCGCGCATAGATGTTGTCGACAAGCTGCCGGAACAGCGGATCGAGACGATTGCGCGGATGCGGAAGGCCGACCTTGAGTTCTTGCGCCACACGGCCGGGGTTCGAGGAAAAGATGAGGACGCGGTCGCACATCAGCACCGCCTCCTCGATATTGTGGGTGACGATCAGCACCGATTTGATCGGCAGCCGCCCTTCGATCCACAGATCGATCATGTCGGTGCGCAGGGTCTCGGCGGTGAGCACGTCAAGAGCAGAGAAGGGTTCGTCCATCAGCAACAGATCGGGGTGGACAACCAGCGCCCGGGCAAAGCCGACACGCTGGCGCATGCCGCCCGAGAGCTCCTTGGGATAGGCGTTTTCGAAGCCGTCGAGGCCAATGAGATCAATCGCGGCAAGCGCCCGCTTGCGCCGCTCTGCTCGATCGACATTCTGTGCCTCAAGGCCGAGTTCCACATTCTGGAGGACGGTCAGCCAGGGAAACAAGGCAAAGGACTGGAATACCATCGAAATGCCGATCGGGGGCCCCTGAATGGCCGCACCACGGCATTTCGCCTCACCAGAGGACGGCGAAATCAGACCGGCAATGATGCGCAGCAGTGTGGACTTGCCCGAGCCCGAGCGGCCGAGCAGGCCGACGATTTCGCCTTCCTTGATGCTGAGGTCGACATCATCGAGCACCACCATTTCGTTGCCGCTGCCCTTCTTGAAGGAGCGGCAAACGTTGCGGATGTCGATGAGCGGGGTTTTTTCAACTAGATCAAGCATGGAAACATTCCTCTGATCAGATAATCGGAATTAGCCGAGACGCAGGCGGCGTTCACCGAAGGCGTAGAGCGGGCGCCAGAGCAGGCGGTTGAACAGGGTGACGAAGATGCACATCACGGCAATGCCGAGCACGACGCGCGGGAAGTCCCCGGCCGTGGTCGCATTGGCGATATAGGACCCAAGTCCCGGGGTCGTGAGGTGCGTATCACCCCAGCTTGCGACCTCAGCGACGATGCTCGCGTTCCACGAACCGCCGGACGCGGTGATGGCGCCGGTGATGTAATAGGGGAAAATACCTGGCAGGATCACCTTGAACCACCAGCGCCAGCCACCGAGACGGAAGCTGCGTGCCGCTTCCTTAAGATCGCTTGGAAAGGCGCTCGCTCCGGCGATGACGTTGAAGAGAATGTACCACTGCGTGCCAAGGATCATCAGCGGGCTGAGCCAGATATTGGCGTTGAGCCCGTAATGGACGATCAGCAAAACAAACGCCGGGAAGGCGATGTTCGCTGGAAAGGCAGCCAGAAACTGCGCGAGTGGCTGTACTTTTTCAGCGAGTTTCGGTCGCAGGCCAATCCACACGCCGATCGGCACCCAGATCAGGGTCGCGAGCGCCATCAGGACGATCACCCGAAGCAGCGTGATGAAGCCGTCGCGAATTGCGAGCGCAACGTCGGACCAGCCAATATTGGTACGAAGATAGGTAATGCTCACATAGGCCGAATAGGCAGCACTCACCGCGATGAGGCCTATCCAGAGCCAGTCTATGACACGCGACGTCGCCGGATTGGCCTTGCCGGAGCCTATTCTCGGCAAGGCCGGCAGGCGCAGGTTCCAAATCAGGCGCGTGAGCAGCGCGAGCGGGGCGGCCAGCCAGCGGGTGATCCGCGCGCGCCGGAAAAGGTCGAGCATCCAGGATGTCGGGGCGATCCCCGAGGAGGTCGTCTCGAAGCGGAATTTATCGGCCCAGGCCACAAGCGGACGAAACAGAAACTGGTCATAGAGGATGATGACCGCCAGCATGGCGACGACGGCGTAGAAGATCGCCAGGATATTCTGCTGCTGGATGGCAAGAGCAACATAGGATCCGACGCCTGGCAGCGTAACGGTGGTATCGCCGACCGTGATCGCTTCCGAAGCGACAACGAAGAACCAGCCGCCCGACATCGACATCATGGTGTTCCAGACGAGGCCCGGCATGGCAAAGGGGACGTCGAGACGCCAGAAGCGCTGCCATCCGGTCAAGTGAAAGCTCTGCGTTGCCTCCTCCAGGTCTTTCGGCTGATTGCGCATGGACTGATACATGCTGAACGTCATGTTCCAGGCCTGACTGGTGAAGATCGCGAACACTGAGGCCAATTCGGCGCCGAGAACACTGCCCGGAAACAGGTTGAGGAAGAAGGTCACCGTGAAGGTCAAGAAGCCGAGGATAGGCACCGATTGGAGAATGTCGAGGATGGGAATCATCACCATCTCCGCGCGCCGGCTTTTGGCGGCGGTCGCGGCATAGATGAAGGTGAAGATCAGCGACAGGACGATGGCCAGCAACATGCGCAGCATGGTCCGTAGCGCATAAATCGGCAGATTGATGGGATCGAGCGAAAGCGGCGTGACATCGAGTGTCGACAAGGGAACTGTCGTGACGCGAGCGCCATAGGCCACCAGGACAATGGCGCCGACCACCAGCAGCAAGGCCATCAGGTCCCAGAGGCTCGGCAGCACAGAACGGCCGATGGCAGGCGGTGTATATTTCTGAGATGCCATGAGAACGGCCCCTAATGCCTTGGTGCAACACATGAAACGCTCTTGAACGAGGCGCTTTGCCATCGTTGTCGAAACACTTGCGAGGGGCTTATCTGGAAAGAGATGACAGCGTCATGACGTCCGGCGCAGGGCGCGCCAAGACCGATAGACGCGAAGCTGTGATTGCTGCGCAACGGCTCATCCTTTCGCGGTCCCGAAGATCCGACGGATGAACCCGGAAAGGCTCAGTCGGTTACTTGCGGAACACCCTTGGTGGTAGATCGACTGTAACTGTCCATGACCTGTTCAATTTGTGGGGGATGCCGAAAGCCATTTTTGCTTCCGCGCATCGTGAAAACGCCAATGCTCCCGTTCAGAGCATCTGTCAAGGGCATTTATTGCGACGCAGCAAGGCACTTGCGAACGCCAAAATAGCTGTCCTGGTTGCGTGCGGTTTGATTTGATCCGAAAGGTCATGGCCGTGTCCCCCTAACCCAATTTTTGGATCTGTCGGCGCAGCCGCCAATGCAGGATGGCGACTGAGGCCCGGTTCAGTTGCTTGACGACACGCGAGAGCGAGCGGGCTCGCCGCTTCGACAGACGACCCGTGGATAGTCGCAGGAGAGCGAACCAGAGGAGACGCGTGGCACACCAGGTCAAAATCCCCAACAGAAGCGAAAACACGTGGCTCTCCGCGAATCGCAGGCGAGCCTGTAGCCACGGCCTAATTTGATCACCGAATGATCGTTGGACGTTGCGCTCCCTGCGCAACCGATGGTGCACAATCAGCACACGTTCGAATTCGTCTGTGGCGCCCACGCGCAGTTGGTGGTGTTTTGCCACGATCCGCTCAAGTTCTTCATTGCCCTTTAGCATGGCCAATCCGCCTTGCAGCCTGAACTATCGTACCAGGATCATCCCTGGCGTGATTGCGCCGTTACGCAAGGCTGCCCTTCTGTTCATTCAAGCTACAGCCTGCAAGCAAGCAGAAACCCGGACGCCGGCACCCATCGCCCGTAGACTGGACCCCTTGGGCCTTCCGCATGCCGGAATTCCAGGGGCCTTGCATGTGACCAGTCTTTAACGCTAACCTATACTGGAGGTGAGTATACATGGCCCAACATGAACATCAATCACATCCTGAGATCGTCAAGCGGCTGCGCCGCATCGAAGGGCAGGTGCGGAGCATTGCCGCGATGATTGAATCCAAACGCTCTTGTGTGGATGTCGCCCAACAGCTCGCGGCCGCGACCAGCGCGCTGGCGAGCGCCAAGGATACGTTCATCCGTGATCATATCGACCATTGTCTGGTTGGCGCAGCCGGCTCCGATCAGCGCGATCAACTCTCTGAACTCAAGGCGATCACGAAATTCCTATGAGCAAGTCGAATCGTTAGCCGCTCTCAACCAAACTCTTCGCGATTGGTTCGGCTTTGGCGGCCAGGATCACGGCCATTCCCATGGCGGACATGGGCACGATCATGGCGCCGGCGGGCACGGCCACACCCACGGCGTCATCGATCCGTCGATTGCCACGACCAACCGAGGCATTTGGGCCATCAAGTGGTCGTTCGTCATCCTGGCGATTACAGCCATCCTACAGCTGATCGTGGTGTTCGTCTCGGGTTCGGTGGCTCTACTGGCCGACACGATTCACAATGTGGGAGATGCAACAACTGCCATCCCACTGTGGATAGCGTTCGTGTTGGTGCGGCGCCCGCCCACCAAAGTGTTCAACTACGGTCTTGGGCGGGTCGAAGATCTCGCGGGCATGATGATCGTCCTCATCATCCTGTTCAGCGCTATCGTTGCCGGTTATGAGGCCATTAATCGCCTGATTCATCCGCAACCGATAATGCAGCTCGGCTGGGTGGCTGCCGCTGGCGTCATCGGCTTTCTCGGCAATGAAATTGTCGCGGTGTTCCGTATTCGGGTGGGACGTGCGATCGAGAGCGCCGCTCTGATCGCCGACGGCTATCATGCCCGTACCGACGGTCTTACCAGTCTGGCGGTTGTTCTCGGCGCTTTCGGCGTTTGGGCCGGCTTTCCCTTGGCCGATCCGATCATCGGCTTGCTGATCACCATCGCCATCTTCGGCATCGTCTGGCAGTCGGCCCGTGCCGTCATCACGCGCGCCCTCGATGGCGTCGAGCCGGGGCTCGCCGATGAAATCATTCATGCGGCCGAACATGTCGCAGGTGTGACGATCGTCGATGCCCGTGCCCGCTGGCTGGGCCATCGGCTGCACGCCGACGTGGCGATCGCCGTCGACGAGACTCTGCCGCTCAGCGAAGCGACGCGCTTGGCGGACCAACTGCGCGGGGAGTTGATGGCCCATATGCCGGCTCTCCGCACAGCCACCATTACCTTCGCCACACCCGATGACGCCAACGTCTTCGAGGTCCTGCCACATGCCCACGGGCATGATCATGGCCACGGCAATCATCATGCACCCGAACCGTTCGTCGTGAATGGCGATTTGGCGAAAGGCAAGCTGGCGATTGTCGACACACCTGCCGGAGGGCGCTTTCGTCTCACGGTGACAAATCATGAAGATGGTCTGGAGGCCGTCGTTGTGATCACTCGACCGAATGGCAACGAGGCGCTGTCCCTGAAGCCACTTCCAACCGACCATCACATTTTTGAGAGCCAGGTTGCGCCGGCAGAGCCGCACGAATTTACAGCGGCGCTGCATCTGATGGCCCCGGGCCGGCAGGAATCATTGCCTTTTGCGATGAAGGAGCCGCAAGGGCATGGTCACTGAGGTAACTGCTCGTAAGCCTCAGTCTGGTTTCAAAAGGCCAATCGAAAAATCCGCTATGCAGGTAAATGCCATTAGGGCCCACCCAGTAGGCGGCATTATCTACCGACCAGCTATTGAATGAAAATAGTTGGCACTTGGCTAAAATAATCCCATTTGTCGAACACGGGCCGCCGTCGGGCGGTTTTGTCTCGATTGAATCGGATTTGAGAGCTGATATGGCGTTGACATCTCCAACGGGAATGGCCCGGTTTCAGCGGCGCCGACGCATCGCAATGGCCTGCGCCATTTTCTTGATCCTCGGCGCATTGCTGACAGTCCGTTCCGCCTGGACCGATAACTGGACGCATGAATCTATCGAGGATTTCGGCATCGGCGTGATTGTTTTGACGATTTTGGGCCGGATGTGGTGCACGCTTTATATTGGTGGGCGCAAGAGTGCGGAAATCGTCCGCCTTGGCCCGTATTCGATGAGCCGCAATCCGCTCTATGTTTTCAGTTCGCTGGGTGCCTTCGGCATTGGCATGATGGTCGGCAGCTTGACCGTGGCGTTTATGCTGGCCGTGCTCTGTTCTATTGCCTTCCATTTTGTCATACAGGCCGAGGAAGGTTATCTGGACAATGTCTTTGGTGAAACCTATCTCGTCTACAAGCACGAAGTGCCGCGTTTCTTTCCGAACCTGAAACTGTACCGGGAAGCGGACGTTCTCAGCGTAAAGTCATCAATACTCTACAAGACATTGTTCGACGGGCTGGTCTTCTTCATCCCCTATCCCTTGCTCGAATTTGTCGCATATCTGCAATCGGTCAATATTCTGCCTGTGCTGTTCCGGTTTTATTGAGATTGCTGGTCGCATCATTTAGCAAATGGCGGCATGATCTAGCGAGCTTCCCAATCCTGCATACGCTTTTGCCATATCCGTTCGCCGGACAGGCAATCATATTCTGGCTTGTTCTGGGCAAGGATGATAGGTGCTCCTTCTGATGGCGCCCTATCGGCCTTTTGCATGACGGGCGTATCACCGGCGAGCTCCAGGACAAGTTTGCGGTGAACGGCCTCGGGAAATTGGTCCCAGGAATTGACCGGGATCATGAAAGCGCCCGGTCCTCCGATAACACAATTGCTGTAGTAAATATCAAGATCCGCCACCGCCCAGTCGGAATAGAAGTCCCCACGAGTCATCAGCGGCAGGCCGTTGATGGTAATGCCCTTCGCCACAGCCTCATTGCGTGCGTCTGCCACAGACCGTCCATTATTATTCGCGCCATCTCCCGAGATATCGATGACTTTTCGCAATCCCTTGAAGCCATTGTTGTCGAACAATGCACTGCTGAAATCGATCGCCCCGGAAATTGAAGTCCGGCTCAGTGTCGGTAGGATTGGCTGGCTAAGTTCAGTCGCGAGCCGTTCTGCAGATTCAGCGCTGTCAACCAGCGTCCACGGTACGATAATCCGTTGCATGGTGGACCCGGACCACTCCACATAAGTAATCGCTACACGCCCGTTGACACCCTCGCGAATGGCGTCAACCACCTCCTTGCGGCGGAAGGCGGCAATGTAGCCGTCACGCTGGATTTTTTGTTCGAAGGGCTCCATGGAACGTGATGCGTCCACGGCCAGAACAAGTTCTACATCGACGTCAGTTTCGGCGGATTCTGCACGCGTGAATGAACTGGCCAACAGAACCGCCAGTGACAGGAAACTGGAGAGAGCTTTCCTTCGCGATGACATGGCTGAAGTGTAGCGCAAATCGCAGGAACACAAAGCGACTTCGATCCGGTTCACTGCCTGTTGAACAGCAGCCGATCCAAGATCAATGACTTGACGGTCATTACCGACGATGTGGTTGAAGCCGCTCGCAGCACCCTTGTCATCGGTTCCATTTAATTTGGCGAGGATCCGCACTCAGCGATCCGCTGGCGTAGCGCAAAGCTGACACATCCGGGCCGTCAGCGAACGGAACAATGGCTCGTGCTCTTCTTTCGCCTCTTGCCGTGCGGCCCGGCAGACTGTTGGTCTTTGCATTTTGCCGGCGCTAGGCGGAGCGATTGCCGAGCGCCTTTTGGCAAAGCCCTAGACCGCGCGGCGCTCGACGTGGGGATCAGGAGCGTTTGAGCTCGGATCGCGCGAGCGCAACGCCGAAGCTACCGACGGCGAATGCCAGAATCGGCAGCATCATGAACAATGTATCGACCGCGATGCCATGCCCGCGCCCGGACGCTATGGCGTCCATGTAGCGCGGAAGCATGGTCGCGCCGATTAGCACCATGGCGCCAGAGACGGCGAAAACCAATGCGGCGATTCGAATACGCTTATAGTCCATGATGGGCTCCCTTCTGCTTTCGATGTAAGCGCGGCGTCGGCCGATTCAAGGCAACGCTTATGGTCGCCGGCCATTTGGCCGATTGGTGCCTCGCAAGATTCCAGGCAACGATAATGAGGCTGCGGGCAATTTAACGATCCGTAGCCAGATCAAGGAATTGTCGAATGGAAACCATAGATCACATGATTTTGGCGCACCGGACCCGGATGTCCTCGGGCCGGCTCCGGATCAACAAGCGTCCAAGCGTTGGAGGAGCGGCAACAAATGAACCGGACACCCGAATTGGAGGCCATGCTGTCGGCCGATGAAACGGCAGTCAGCAACAAGCACGTCAAACGCAACCAGCTCCTGGGCATGTCTGCTCTGCTTCTCTCCGGAGCCGTAGCGGCCTATTTCGTCCTGGCCGCCCCGCAGGAACGGCCGCGTGACGTGACAGACGGCAGGACCACGACATTCCGGCCGCCGTCATTTGTCCGCGAGGAGGAAAAGCCGGAGCCGGCGCCCGACAACAATGTCATCAATTTGCCGCCACCTCCTGAGGTGGTCGAAGAAGTCGATACGACTGAATTCAAGGTCCCACCGCCGCCAGAAGCCATTGAAACGACTCCGGAGGCTGCGCCGCCAGCAGAAGAATTTCCGGCGCGGTTCAAGTCGGGCTTGATCACTCTCGATGCCAAAAAAGGCGATGATGGCGCCGGAACCTGACTGGCGAGGACGGCCCGGGAATGACTGTCGCCGGCGAGGACCGCAACAGCAAGTTCCTTGCCGCGGCGTCGAGCCTCGCTGATCGAGGCGCCAAAGCGACACAGATCAAGCGTATCGACGCAATGATCCCTGAAGGCACGTTAATTCCCGGCATTCTTGAGACGGCGATCAACAGCGACCTCCCGGGCCAAATTCGTGCGATCACTTCGCAGGACGTCTACTAAAGACGGCAGAGATTATCCTGTCCGGAGTCGAACTGAGGCAAGATTTGCCTTTAATCCAAATCCGTCTCTGGCCGAACAATTCGACATGCTGGCAGCGTGACTGTTGGCTGCCAAACAAAATCCATCGCGTCTAGCATCAAAATTTGCGACACAACCATGATGGCAATCGCCATGAATCCGCGGATCATGGGCCGGCTCACGCCGCCACGGTGGATGACATTCGGCGGCATCCTAGCTACGCTGGTCATGGCTTTGGCTTCTATCGGGTTTCTTTGTGCTTTGAGCTACAATACACGTAGCGAAGCAGTCTTGTGCTTTGCTGCTGGCTCATCTCAGGGCGCGCATAGCATTGAGGATAACGACCAGATCGATCAACTCCTGTAGCAGCGCACCCTGCACGGGAGGAAGATAGCCGAAAGCCGCGAAACACATCGCCACCAAGGATAGACCAAGGCCCACGATCACACTTTGCTTTGCAATTGTGATTGTTCGATGTGCGATCGCGATAGCCTGCGCTAGAGGCGCGAGCTTATCGACCAACAGCACCACACCGGCGGCTTCCGACGATGCGGCAGCACCCCGCGCTCCCATGGCTATGCCTGCGTCTGCAGATGCTAAAGCAGGTGCATCATTTATTCCGTCTCCGACCATCATGACAGGACCAAACTTCCTCGCGGCGACCACCGCTTCGACTTTCGCTTCTGGCGTAAGATCGCCCAATATCTCGTCAATCCCGAGCCTGTCACTGATGGCAGTTGCAACATCGAGGCGGTCACCTGTCGCGAGAATGATCTTCGCTACTCCTGCCCGTCTGAGTTCCTTGATGGCCTGAGAGGCATCACTTCTGATTTGGTCCGCCATAACGATGATGCCAGCGACCACACCATCGATGGCCACTGCGACGACAACTTGCCCGGGCTTGACACCGAGCCGGAATGTCCTCGGATCACCCTCGTTGCTGCAGTTCTGGACGAATCCGCTGCCGCCGATAACGACCCTCTTGCCATCGATCTGGCCCTCAAGTCCTGCGCCCGCGTCCTCCCGGACATCAATTGGAGACGAAAGCGCGATGCCACGCTTTTGCGCTGCGGCAACAAGAGCCGCGGCCATGACGTGGTTGGAAGCCTGGTCGAGCGATGCGGCAAGCCGCAACAATTCGGTCTCCGGCACCCAACTAGCGGAACGAATTTGGACAATTTCTGCAGAACCATGGGTCACCGTGCCGGTCTTGTCGAGCAACGCCACGCGCACGCGGCTGAGCGCTTCCAGAACGTCGCCTCCTTTTACCAGGACACCAGCCCTTGCGGACCGTGAAAGTCCGGAGACGAGAGCGACAGGCACTGCCAGGATTAGCGGACAGGGTGTGGCGACGACGAGAACTGCGAGCGCCCGGCGGGAATTGCCGGAAAGCAGCCAGGCCGCAATTGCCAAGCTAATCGTGAGAAACAGAAACCCGATTGCGTAGCGATCTGCCAGACTGGCCATTGGCGCTTTGCTGCGCTGGGCAGCTTCGACCAATCGAACGATGCCCGCATATGTGCTTTCAGACGCCCGATGGAGGGTCTTAAGCTCGAAGGCGGTACCCACTGATGTGCTACCGCTCAGGACTTCTTCTGAAGTCCGGCGTTCAATGGGGATCGCTTCCCCGGTCAGCGCCGATTGGTCCAACAAAGCAGAGCCGGAGAAGACAACCCCGTCGACCGGGAGAACTTCGCCGTGTCGGATCAGTAGCCGGTCTCCTGGAGACAATATCTCAATGGGGACTTCTTCCAACCGATTGCTGCGGTAGCGCATTGCAGTTTTCGCTACTCTGCCCAGCAACGCCGTCATTTCTTTTGCTGCTCGACCGGATGCGAAGGCTTCAAGCAGCTGTCCTCCAGCGTACATCAGTGCAACGATATTGGCCGCAAGTGTTTCGCCAAAGACCAGTGCAACCGTCATGGACAAGGCAGCAACAATGTCCAATCCGAAATCGCCGTGAAGCATTGAATGTCCTGCCTGCACAAGCAGCGCGGTCAAGACTGGAATTGTTGCGGCGGCCCATACAAGCTGCGGCGCTGGTGGCCAGTTCGTCCAACTTACTGCAAATCCGGCAAAGAGCCCGCTAACTGCAACGACGACCAGAATTTGATCCAAGTGATCAGCGAGAGCACCAAAAAAACGGCTTGTGGTGGGTTTTGTGCGCATGACTCACATTAATCCTGGAGAGGTCTCCGTGAGCCCTAGGACCCTGATGAACGGCAGTGTCGAATGATACCGAAGCCCGCCGCTTTAGCCGAAAACCAAGACAAGCAAACCCATTATCACAAATCCCGATAGACAGATGTGATCTTGCGTCCAATCTCGGAGTGACGGTCGAAACGATCAGCCGGGGCCCTCAACTTCTGGCAATAATGCAAACGTCGGAGCTACTTAATGCCTCGCCGCAAACGCAGGTGGGAAAATCCCCCCTTGGCCTTGCGGAGAATTTCCGACAATCCGTTCGGCTTTCCTGGTGGCTTTGGCATGTCCCAGTGCACTAGCCGCAATAAATCTGAAGGCGCCACGTTGCGTGACACACGCTTTTCAGGAGACTCACTCTTCATCGTCAATCCTCCTCCTATTGCAAACGACGTTTCATGGCGCACAAGCGCATTTCTGGCTTGATTTCGACCTTTCAGGTCAGACCAGGGCGATATGATTTTCGGCTGCCCTTACACCCGGCGGGGATTGGCTGCATCGATGCTCGGTTCATAGTCAAGCTTGTCGATGATATCTTGTCTTAAAGAACGGTCCGACACGAAACCCTCCCCTACCAGCGAAATCTTCGACATTTATGTGCCACCTATCGGAGACGGTCATTGATCCAGCTCAATGTAGATGGGTAAATTTATCACCAACGATGAAGTCTGGACCGATCAATCGCAACGGCGCGGCACATTGATCCGAATCAATGCTGCGGGGTCGAGATCTTGGTTTGATGAATTCATTGTCTGCTGTCGCGCCAAGCCTTCTGGCAGGAAACCGGAAGGGCATCTCATCAGCGAGTAACGCGACGTCCGGACATTGGGCGAGTTGTCTTGTGCGTTTCAAGCATGTGTCCAAGCGTGGGCGGCAACAAGTTCCCTGCAACCTTAGATAAAGGAGAAAGAATATGGCCGATAAAATGAACAAACTTCCCATCAAGTCCGACAAGAAAACGAGTGTCACTTCAAGTTCGCCTCGATCAACATTCGAGAACTTGCGGCACGAAATCGACCGGATTTTCGATGACTTCAGTCCTTCCTCGTGGCGCTTCCCGTTCGGACGGTCGATCTTCGGGCTTGAAGTTCCTCATCCCGCTGCGTGGCAGATCGCGCCAGCGACCGATATGGTCGAGAAGGACAAGGAGTACGAGATTTCGGCAGAACTTCCCGGCATGGATGAAAAGGACATCGAGATCAAACTTTCAAACCATACCTTGTCCATCAAAGGCGAGAAAAGCGAGGAGAGGGAAGAGCGCGAAAAGGATTATTATCTTTCTGAACGGCACTATGGATCGTTTCACCGCGTCTTCCAGCTGCCTGAAGGGGTGGATGCGGACAAGATCGAGGCGAGCTTTTCCAAAGGCGTGCTCAAGCTAAAGCTGCCCAAAACCGCTCAGGCGCAGAAAACCAATAAGAAGATTGCCATCAAGGCAGCGTGAACTGCGCCTGCGCACCCGCGGTGCCAAGACTCGAGTGATTCATAAGGGAACACTATGAATGAACCTTCTAATGTAGAAATGCGCCGTTGTCGTGCGGAACGCTGTCTGAAGCCTTGGCCTCAGACAGCGCTTGCAACATTGGTCGATTTGGGCATGGGCGACGATAAGATCGCAAAATATCTCGCTGTCGATGAGGGTTTCGTCGGACAGTTGCGCGAACGATACGGAATCCGAATGATCTAGCATGATCTTCTGTCCGAAATTCTGAGCGTGCTCCGTCAGCCGCGGATTGCACCACTATGATACCTGCGGACGTCCGCAAGGAATAATTACCGCCGCTCCGCTCAAATGTCCGGATCGTAGATCCTCCAGCGCGATATTCGCCTCTTCCAACAAATAGCGAGTGGTAGTGGTCCGCACACCGGCTTTGGCAGCAATTGGAAAGAAATCCCTGGCGTCCTGACGCGTCAGGTTTGCGACGGAAACGAGTTCGCGTTCGCCCCAGATTGCCGCATATGGCATGCTTGGAATGTCGCTCATATGAATACCGCCGCAAACAACACGGCCGCCTTTGCGCACGGCTCTTAAGGCTTTTGGCACAAGATCGCCGATCGGAGCGAAGATGATTGCCGCATCCAGCGCCTGCGGTGGAGTTTCGCCTGATCCGCCGGCCCAAGCGACGCCGAGTTTCATGGCGAAGCTTTGTGCTTGCAAATCTCCCTCGCGAGTAAATGCATAAACCTCCCGGCCCTCCCACGTGCAGATCTGCGCGATGATATGAGCTGCAGCACCGAAGCCATAAAGTCCGATTTTCCTGGCTTCACCGGCCTTTTTGAGCGAACGCCAACCGATCAGGCCGGCGCACAAAAGCGGTGCCAGAGAAACTGGATCTGCAGTCGGATCAAGTTCGAAAGAGAAATTGTCGTCGGCAATCACGTGCGTCGCGAACCCGCCGTCACGGGTGTACCCAGTGAATACAGGGTCGTCGCAAAGGTTCTCAGTCCCGTGCCTGCAATAATTGCATCGCCCGCACGTGTGTCCGAGCCACGGGACGCCGACACGCTGCCCGAGACGGGTTGCAATAACACCCTCTCCGATGTCAACGACTTTGCCGACGATTTCATGTCCGGGGATAAGCGGCAATTGTACATCTTTGAGATCGCCGTCGACGACATGGAGGTCTGTGCGGCACACGGCGCAGGCTTCGACTTCGATCAGCAGTTCGCCCATGCCCGGCCGCGGAATTTCGCGTTTTTCGAGCAGCAATGGTTCTCCAATTTTATGGAGAACCATTGCTTGCATTTGCGTTATCATGGCCGTTTCCATCATGAGTGAAACGCGTCTTCAAATTCTGCGTCCCACGAACCATCATACAACGACGATGCGGTCGTCCACAATTTTCACTCCGGGCGCTGACCAGGCTGCCCGCTCGACGGCCTTGCGTTCCGACCAAGCTTTCACGCTTCCCTCGAGTTTCACCTTCCCAAAGCCGTCAACATCCACAATGATGCTCTTCGCTTCAACTTCCGCTGCCCTTTTCAGCGCATCCTCGATCCGTTTCTTGACATCATAGGCAGTGGCACGTGGTTGGACCTCGATGTGGTTGTAGACGTCTACTACACCACTCAGACCGCGAACGGCTTCGGCAGCGGCATTCTTCTGATAGTACCACTCTACTTTTCCCGTAAGCGTCACAAGGCCATTTTGCACTTTGACCAGAACGGCTCCTTCGGGAATTACTGTGTTCCACCGGATCACGCTCAGTGCCCGCCTGGCGATTTCATCGTCGGCGGTACGATGTTCCCCACGTGGCCGAACCTCGATTTCCTGGGCGATTCCGCGAACGCCTTTTACCCTGCAAACCACGTCGGCAATCTTGTTCTTCTCGGCATATGTTTTGACATGACCGGAAAGTGTGACCACTCCATTTTCGGCAGTGACGCCGATGTGGGCACCATCTATGCTCGGTTCGAAGTCGAGCTCGTCAATGACGTTCTGTCTTAGAATGATATCGCTCATTGTTGATGTCCTTTCTTTTCGAAGCAGGCGGGACCGCCGTTCCTTCCAACGATCAAGTATGGTCTTGTGGCGGGGTCTCGGCATTGATGCGGATCAACTCAGCGCGCCATGAGGATGGGAAATTTCGGAGCGTCAATCATCGATTTGGTCACGCCGCCGAACACGCGTTCACGCAGACGCGAATGCCCATAACCGCCCATCACGATCAGGTCGGCAGCAACGTCCACGGCGTGCTGATTGAGAACATCCGCGACCGGATTGCCGCCGCTCGGCAGCCGGTCCACAATCACCTTCACCCCATGATGAGCCAGGTAAGCGCCAACATCGGCTCCGGGTTCTGGTCCATTCATCGTCGAGCTCGTATCCGGATCGACAAGCGTGACGTGAACATCGTCCGCTCCGATCAGCATATCCAGCGCCTCCCGGGCCGCGCGGGCAGCTTCCACGCGCGAATCCCATGCCAAGAGCACATGCTTCGGAGTTAGCGTCGGTGTCGTTCCGGAAGGTGCTATCAGAACGGGCCTTCCGGATTCGAACAAAGCACCCTCCACTACCTTGGATTTGAGTCCCTCGGATTTCAGGACCTCGGGGCCGATAAAAATCAGATCGGAATAACGGGCGTGGCGGCCGATCTCGCCGGCTGCCCAGACGAACTCGGCATATTCACTGCTGACCGAGGCGGAAATTCCGGCTTCACTCAGGAACATCTTGATTCTCGTTGTTCTTTTTTCCAGCTGCTGAAGGCCATGTTGCCGCTCCTCCAGCCACGCATCCGATATTGTGGATGCGTAGTCACCGATCGGAGGTGGCGAAGCCAATGAGATGACAAGGACCGAAAGGTGGGCATTGTTTTCCGCACAAAGGTCAATGGCAGATTTGAGATCATCATCACCCACCTTCATGCCGACGATACACATTATCGTTTTAAAAGACATTTGCTTTCCCCTGAATGCTGCTCTGCGCAAGAGCGAAGTTCGGACATTTGAAGTCACAGGATATGTAGTCCTGCGTACGAATGCCTTGATCCAAATCAACTCACACAAGCGTCGGCATGATAGGATTGCGCACAAATTCGGAACATTGAATGCGTTAGCGTGATGCGTGAGTGCACAAGGGCAACTGCTGGAAAGCCGACACAATGTGTCATGATCAAAGCGAGACAATTGAGTTTTTAAAACGTGCCGAAAGCTACGGCCTGGATGGCACGGTCGAGCTGATTGAAACGCACATATCGCTAGTCTTCCTCATCGCGAACAGAGCGTTCAAACTTAAGCGCGCTGTCAAACTTCCATACGCCGATTTCTCAACGCCGGCATTGCGGTTGGCCTATTGTTTGAAAGAGGTCGAGCTCAACCGCAAGACAGCACCAGAACTCTATCTCGGCGTTCGCCGGATTACCCGCGGTGCTAATGGAAAGCTGTGTTTTGATGATACGAATGAAATGATCGATGCTGTCGTTGAAATGCAGCGGTTCTCCCAAGAACATTTGTTCGACAAGATGGCTGGAGCGGGCCAACTTACGCCGGGGCTGATGGACACTATCGCGCTAGAGATCGCAAAATTCCATCGGACGATTGCTCCTGTCCACGCCAATAGCGGTTCGTCCAATATCGAAGCGGTGCTCGACATCAACGAGCGTGGTTTTGCAACAAGTCACGTGTTTTCCGAGCCCGAAGTTGAGGCGTTCAGCGGAGCATTCCGGACAGCACTGGCAGCGCATCGCAAACAGCTGGACCGCCGCGAAATTGCGGGGATGATCAGGCGCTGTCACGGAGATCTTCATCTGCGAAATATCTATCTTACCGAGGATGGGCCCAGGCTTTTCGATTGCATCGAATTCAGCGACCAGATTGCGACTGTCGATGTCCTCTATGATCTGGCGTTCCTCTTGATGGACCTTTGGCATCGTGACCTGCGCGACCACGCAAATCTGGTCATGAACCGCTATCTCGACATAGCGGGTGACGACGAGGGCATTGCAGTCCTTCCTTTCTTCATGGCGCTGCGTGCTGCGGTTCGTGCCCACGTCACCGCGAGCCAGGTGGAATTGGGTGCAGATAAGTCCACCAGGCTGCGACAAGAGGCTCGCTCGTACTTCAATCTTGCGATTGCTCTGCTGGGTCCGCCCTCACCGCTTCTGATCGCGATCGGCGGGTTGAGCGGATCCGGCAAGTCAACCATCGCAGAGGCACTGGCCCCATATGTCGGGTGCGCTCCAGGCGCGCGAATTTTTGAAAGCGATCGCATCCGCAAGGCTCTATTCGGTGTTAGAGCAACCGAAAGACTTGCCACTGAGGCCTATCGACCGGAAATTTCAGAAGTCGTCTACAAAAGCCTGTGCGATAAGGCCGGAGCCGCACTGACCTGCCGGGGTTCTGTCATTGTCGACGCTGTTTTTGACAAGCCCCGAAATCGTATTTTGATCGAACGTGTTGGGAAGGCACTTGGAGTCCCGTTCGCGGGGATTTGGCTCAAGGCGGACCATTCAACATTAACGTCACGAATAGAAGCGCGGAGGAACAGTGCGTCAGATGCAACCGTCAAGGTACTGGAGATGCAGGAGGCCCAGGATGCCGGTACCGTCCATTGGCGGCACATTGACGCCGGCCAATCAGTTGATACCGTTGTCCAGCTGGTCCTTGAGGAGATTGAGACCGCGTGTAAGCTTGTTACTTTGCCAACACCAACATGCGTGGGGTGTTAGGCCATGTCCACTATCAAACGGCTGCTCCTTACTCCGCATGGCGGAAAGCGGATTTTGCCTCAATTGCCTCGAAATGGTACCTGTGTCGTACGGATCTCGTTGGTCGTTTTCCTAGTGTCGAGCTTAACGCCAGCAAACGCAGCTAACGAACGATCCGCAGTGGCAGGCGGCAAATCTTTGGTGGAGAGATACTGTTCCGGCTGCCATGCAGTCGGGCGGAGTGGCAAAAGCAGGCATCCCGACGCTCCTGAATTTCGTACCCTTTCAAAACGCTATCCGCTGATCAATCTTGAGGAGTCATTGGCCGAAGGCATATCCACTGGCCATCCTGACATGCCGGAATTTCAGGTTAGGCCGAACGAAATCTCAAGCATCATCAGATACCTCGATGCGATCCAAGAAAAATGAACGAGAGGCGAACCCAAAGGCGTCCATGATACCCGGGCTCGTCAATAATAGATCAATAGCGATGCCGCGCTGAGTCCAAGTGCCAGCAAGGTGATCCCCATCAGGGGAAATGCATATTTCGGACCACCTGTAGCTGCCGCCAAGATCACGCGCGCGCCGCCGTTGGTGGCCAGTGCAATCAAAATAGCATTGCGAATGACTATTTGATTGCTCGGATCTATATTTAGTCGCAGCGCGCTCAGGACCGCGATGTCCACATCGGCAATACCTGCCAAGGCCGACGTCAACAGAATGCTCCCAATACCGAAGTGCTGCACGAGTCCTGCGCTCAAAGTCGAGATCACCGCGAAAGCCGCCGCAAAAATCAAAAGTGATACAAGGTCGAAGGGATTTCGAGGTTGATGCTCTGCAACAGCAGGTTGCGCGCGAAACGACAAGACCCCACCACTTATACCAAAAACGGTGGCAGCCACGAACAATGGTACAAGGATGATGGTGATGAGTGCAGGCTTGATCAATATTGTCAGCAGACCAACGCGAATGATCGAAATCATACCGGCAAAACTCGCACCGGCTGCCAGCAGGGAAACGGGTTCGCCAGATCCGACCCGCCGTCCGAGGGCAGCGGTGACCGCCATCGATGAGACAACCGCGCCAAGTAAACTCGCCAGAATAATCCCTTTAGGACCAAGGATCCGGACCGCGATGTAGCCGACGTAGGAAATCGCACCGCTCAGCACGGTCAAGAGCCATATATCGAATGGGTTGAACCCTCCCCACGGATCGATGGGATGGTTAGGGAGTAGCGGTAATCCAATTGCGGTCATGGCTGCAAGCGTCAGCGTTGACCTGAGCTCGTTCCACGACAATCGCTTAAGTAGTCCATGCAGGACTTCCCGGCTAGCCAGAATACATGCAATGGCTGCTCCTCCTGCAGCTGCTGCCCGAAAATCGCCGGCGACCGCCAATCCTCCTAAAGCAGCGGCTGACATTGCCGCGATGGTGCTGGTCACCGAAAAGACATTGTCTCTTTGTGTCTCGCGATACTCGAACACGGCAAAGATTGCCGAGAAACCGACAAAGCCTCCGATAAAAACTGAAGGAGCCGCGAAGGCCGAGGCTACAGCAGCCAGTATCCCACCAAAAAGTCCCGCCAGGCCAAAGGTTCGAATACCAGCAGTCCTGCTTCCGCCAGGTGCATCCCGTTCGCGCCAGCCTCGTTCGAGGCCGATCAACGTGCCGATTGCCAGTGCAAGGCCCAGTCGTAGGATCAGCTCATCCATCGTCGGGTCCTGCGGAGTGATCGCCATTCGTAGTGAGATGCCATTTGCGCCTCCGAGGCTATCGGACGTTCAATAGTGACTTGCGGAATCGAAGCGCGGCGATTGAAAAAAAAGCAGCGCCGATCGCAATCAGAATTATCATTTCGCGCCACACAATTCCGATGTCCGCGCCGCGGTAAAGTATCGCCTGTGACAACGCAACAAAATGGGTGGACGGGGAAATCTGCATCATGTTCTGCAGCCAACCCGGCATGCTTTCCATGGGGGTTGTGCTTCCCGAAAGCAGGTTCATCATGACGAGCATCGGCATGACCAGCAAACCGAATTGCGCCATCGACGTGGAGAAGGTCGCCACAAGGATACCGAGAGCCGTCACCGAAAACTGGTAGAGTACCGTCGCGGCGACAAACAACGCAAGCGATCCCGCGACTGGGACCCCGAGGAGACGCTCGACGACCACGATGAGCGAAAGCGAAGCCGCCGCGACGATCACCAGGCCGTTCGCCCAGATTTTGGCCAGCATGATTTCGATCGGGGTCACCGGCATGACGAGCAAATGTTCGATGGTACCGTGTTCGCGTTCCCGGATAAGCGCCGCACCACTCAAAATGACCGCCAGCATCGTGACGTTGTTGATCACCTGCATCACCGCAGTGAACCAAGCGGAGCGCAAATTGGGATTGAACTTGGCCCGGACGACAAGGCTCAACGGCTGTGCGCTGGAGGAGACCGGAAACGCGGTGGCAACCTCTTGCGTGATGATGTTCTGAATGTACGAAGCTCCGTTTCCTGCCTGTGACATGGCCGTCGCGTCGACGTCGATCTGTACCGTTGGGCGACGCCCGGCAATCAGGTCTCGCTCGAATTTCGGTGGGATCTCGATCACGAAGACGAACCGGCCAGCATCCATCACCTCGTCGATTTCATTCGCATTGACCAAGACGGGCTTTTTGAAAAACGGCTCGATCAAAGCGTCACGCAATCGCGAAGAGAGCATCGAACGATCCTCGTCGACGACCGCGACCGCTGCGTTCTCGACTTCGAAATTCGCCCCCGTCGCGACGGCATAGATGGCGACAGTGAAGGTGTAGACGATGAGTACGATCAGTACGGGGTCCGCCCTGAGGCTATGAAGCTCCTTAACCCCGAGCCGAAAGATTTTAGAGAGGCGGTCCATCACGTCACGCCCCCTGCTTGCGCAGGGCGACTGCGGCCGCGGCGATGAACGCCACACCGAAGGCTCCGAGAACAGCAAGGTTGGACCAAAGTTCCGCAAAGCCAAGCCCCTTGGCAAATATCCCCACACTGATCGGTTGATACCATGCCGCGGGGAACGACAGCCCCATGAATCGCCCGCCGCCCGACAAAGAGGAGACGGGGACGAGGAGGCCGGAAAAGTTCACCGCGGGAATCATCGCTATGATTGCCGTGGCAAAGATTGCCGCGACCTGGCTGCGGACAAAACTCGACACGAGCAGTCCGAAACCGGTCGTGGCCACGACATAGACCAGCGAAGCTACGGCGAGTATCGCAAACGAACCTTTAAGAGGAACGTCAAAGACGACACGCGCCAGCATGACGAGCGTCAGAAAGCTTACGAACGCAATGCCGACATAGGGCAGCTGCTTGCCAAGGAGAAACTCCAGTTTCCTGACTGGAGTTGATTGGAAGTTTGAGATCGAGCCCGTCTCCTTTTCCTTGACGATGCCGATCGCGGTCATGATGGCAGGGATCAAAACAAGCATCAACACAATCACGCTGGGCACGATGGCGTTGACGCTCCTGAATGCCTGATTGTACCGGAAACGCTCTTCGATGCCGAAGGGGTAGGCTGGACTGTCGTGGCCGCTCTTTCGCATTGCTGCGTCACTGAGATATCCCAGGGCAAGTCCGGAGATGTACCCTCGAGCCGTCTCGGCCCGAAAGGGCATCGCGCCGTCCAGCCAGACCGCGACTTCCGGCTTCATCCCCCGCAGCAAATCTTTGCCGAAACCCGGCGGCACCTCGATCGCGAGCTTCAGCTCACCCTCCTTGAGACGTCTTTCCATTTCGTCTGCAGAAGCTATGGCCGAACGTTCGGTGAAATATCGCGAGCCCTGGAAGCTTTCGACGAGTTGCCTGCTCTGGGCGGACTGGTCCTGATCGAACACGGCGAAAGGGAGATGCTCGACGTCGAACGAGATTCCATAACCGAAGGTCAGGAGCAGCAGAACTGGCCCCAGAAACGCGAAAGCCAGTCTTGCGGGATCGCGGATGATTTCGAGCGTTTCGCGCCATGAGTAGGCCCACATCCGACGCGCATCTACGGAACGTGAGGCGGATCGCGTCGAAGCAGGAACGGATGTCGGTTCGGCACCGGCTTGACGGCGCGCTCCCGCCTCGTCGAGCACGTCGATGAAAACTTCCTCCAAAGTGCTCTTCCTGCGTTTGGTCTTGAGTTCTGAGGGACTGCCTATTGCCAGAACCCTGCCGTCATGCATCAGGGAAATGCGGTCACACCGTTCCGCTTCGTTCATGAAATGTGTTGAAAGAAAAATCGTGACCCCATCGGCACGCGACAATTCAATCAGAAGCCGCCAGAAGCGGTCGCGCGCGATCGGATCGACGCCGGAAGTCGGTTCGTCAAGGATGAGAATGTCCGGCCGATGGAGAACCGCCACCGCCAACTGGAGCCGTTGCCGGATTCCGAGAGGCAAGCTCTCCGGCAACTCGTCCGCGACAGCCGCCAGATCAAACCTGTCGATCGTTTCCGTGATCCGTGCATCAAGTCTTTCGCTGGGTATCCCGAACAATTGCCCGTGCAGCAAGAGGTTCTGCCGCACCGTGAGTTCACCGTACAAGGAAAAGGACTGGGACATGTATCCGACGCGTTTGCGGGTCTCCATGTCCCGCGCATCCAGCGGCCGCCCGAACAGCTGCACCTCACCGTCGCTGGCGGGCAGCAAGCCCGTCAGCATTTTCATGGTCGTGGTCTTGCCGCTGCCGTTCGACCCAAGAAAACCGAATATCTCCCCCTTGCCGATACTGAAACTGACGTGGTCGACGGCTGTAAATGAACCGAAACGGCGGGTCAGGTTCTGGGCTTCTATCGCGGGTTTGCTTTCGGAAACCACGCGTTGCGGGGGCGGTACGACCTGACCACGTTCGGACTCTGCGCTCGGCATCAAGGCGGTGAACGCACCTTCGAGACTCTGCTGTCCGGAGCCGCGTATCAACTCGGCCGGGGACCCCGCGGCGATCACGCGACCCGCATGCATTGCGGCGATCCAATCAAACTGCTCGGCTTCCACCATAGATGCCGTGGCCACGACGACACTCATCGCCGGTCGCCGGCGGCGCATGCGGGCGATCAGCTCCCAAAACTGCCGACGCGACAGCGGGTCGATGCCAGTGGTGGGCTCATCAAGAATGAGGAGGTCCGGGTCGTGAATCAGAGCCGCACAAATCCCGAGCTTCTGTTTCATCCCGCCCGACAGCTTGCCGACTGGCCGGCTGGAGAAATCTGAGAGCCCTGTCGCCTCCAGAAGCTCGTCGATCCTCGCCTTTCGTTCCGCGCTGCCCTGGCCGAAAAGCATCCCAAAAAAATTAAGGTTCTCGGCAACGCTCAGGGTCGGATAGAGGTTCCGGCCAAGACCCTGGGGCATGTACGCCACCAGCGCACAGACCGTTCGACGTGCCGATGGATCGGCCATGTCGCCAGCCAGCACGGTGACCTCACCCTGCTGGATAGCGGTCACTCCTGCCGCAAGCCCAAGCAGTGTTGACTTGCCGACGCCGTCCGGACCAATCAATCCCGCCATGCAGCCTGGCGGAATAGCAAGATCAATCCCATCCAGAGCAGCGGTCCTGCCGTATCTGTGTACGACACCCTCAAAACGGATTGCGGCATCCATCAGTTTGGCAGCTTCACTGTAAGATTGTTTGGCCACTCGGCCGTTTGGCTGGTCCGAACATAACCGACGCCGCGTACCCCGGCCTTCACCCTGGTCTCGTATTCTCTGAGCAGGCTAGGCGCGATCCGCAGCTTCACCCTGAACATGAGCTTTTCGCGTTCGTCCGTTGTTTCTACAGTCTTTGGTGTGAACTGTGCCTCCGTCGCAATGAAGGATACAGTCGCTGGAACAACATAATCGGGCGCGGGATCGAGTATGATCCGGGCGTCATCGCCTAATGCAATGCGTCCGGCCGCGTGCGCGGGTAAGAAGATTGTCATATACACGTCTGAAAGATCCAAAAGCGTAACGACAGGAGCCCCGGCTGCGACAACCTCTCCCGATTGCACGAGCTTGTACTCCACTCTGCCACGTCGGGGAGCCTTCAGCACAGAGTCGTCAAGCAGTGAACGGATACGAGCGACGTCGGCACTAGCAGCATCCGTCGATGCATTTGCGGCGTCGAGATTGGCGACTGCCGCGGCACGCGACGCCTGGGCCACATTGAGCTGACTGCGCCTCAAATCCAAGGCCTGCGTCGTGCCAAATCCTCCCTCCCGCAGAGCTGAAGCCCGTTCAAGTTCCTGTTGGGCGAGAACAAGCTCACTCTCGCGCTGCTCTATTGCCGCTTTGGCTTCGGTCGCTGCTTTATCGGCACGCCGCACTTGCGCTTCCGCACCGGCAAGCTGTGCTTCGAGATCAGAGACATCCATCCTCGCTATGACGGTCCCCGCGTCGACGGTTTGCCCTTCGTCTACGAGAACTTCGCTGACGCGACCAGCAAATTTCGCCGATATAAGAACCTGTTCGGCTTCCACACGCCCGTTCGATGAGCTAATGCCGGTTGGAATTGTTTTGCCGGTGACATCGTTCCAAAAGGTCTGGATGCGATTACCCAGAGCCGAGGCACCGCTTTCGGCGTTTGCGTTGTTTGCCAATATTGTCGAAATCGCCAGAACTGCGAGCAGCAACGATGAGGTTTGATGACGACGCAAGAGTTTGCTCCAAGGAAAGATTTCAGTGCCGCGGCAAGCGATGAATCATCTCCGCGCAAACCTCATAGCGTTTCAGCGCTGCAAGCTCTTTGATCTAGATCATTTCCCTGATCGGCAAGGCAACTCGCCGCCGCGGTGAGCCCTTCTGCGGGACATTCCTGAGAATGAACGATCACCTTGACCAGGATCAAAGCCGGTCGACGTGATTTCGGGTCTAGTCCCGCTTAAGGACCTCAAACCCCGGGAGGAAGCGATGGCTTCGACCGAAATCCGACTTGCCACCGCGAGTGCGCCTGAAATGGCGAGCGGCAAACTTCGCGTTGGAGCCCTGACCGCTCTGGTCATCGGCTCCATGGTTGGTTCAGGCGTATTCAGCCTGCCGCAGAATATGGCTGCTGGCGCAGGTTCGCTTGCGATCATGATCGGCTGGGGCATCACGGCCATCGGCATGCTGGCGCTGGTCTTCGTCTACCAATCGCTTGCCGTGCGCAAACCGGATCTCGAAGCCGGGCCCTACGCGTATGCGAAAGCCGGGTTCGGACCATTCGTCGGGTTCAACAGCGCCTGGGGATACTGGATAAGCGCATGGGTCGGCAATGTCTCCTATGCCGTGATCGTGTTCAGCGCTTTATCCTACTTCTTTCCGTCCTTCGGCGACGGCAACACCTGGCAAGCGGTTCTGGGCGCGTCGGTACTCTTGTGGCTGCTTCATGTTCTGATCCTCAGCGGTATCCGCCAGGCGGCCATCGTCAACCTCATCGTCACGGTGGCGAAGATCGCCCCGATTTTCCTGTTCATCGGCCTTGTGGCCGTCGCGTTCAAAATCGATGTGTTCTCGCTCGATTTTACCTCTCTGGGAAATGCCGGCCTTGGTTCCATTACCGCCCAGGTGAAGAGTACCATGCTGGTGACGCTCTGGGTGTTCATTGGCATCGAGGGGGCAAGCGTCTTCTCGGCGCGGGCGGAGCGCCGCCGCGACATCGCCATGGCGACGGTTCTCGGCTTCTTCACCTGTCTTGCCCTCTACGCACTCGTTTCCCTCCTTTCCCTCGGAATTCTTAGTCAGCCTGAGCTTGCGGCCCTGAAGAATCCGTCCATGGCGGGTGTGCTTGAAGCGGTGGTTGGGCCATGGGGAGCCATTCTCATCAACGTTGCCCTCGTCGTTTCGGTTGTCGGCGCATTTCTCAGCTGGACGTTGTTGGCGGCGGAAATTCCGTTCGCTGCGGGCAAGGACGGGACAATGCCGAAGTTTCTTGCGCGTGAAAGCAGCCGGGGAGTGCCATCGGCATCGCTTTTGCTCACCAATTTGCTCGTGCAGGCTTTTCTTTTGATCACTCTCTTCGCCCACAGCACCTATCAGGCCCTCTTCTCGATCGCCTCCGCGGCCATCCTGGTACCCTACATCTTTTCAGGTGCCTACGCCGCAAAGCTGGCGATAACCGGCGAAAGCTATCGGGTCGGCGAACAGCGAACCGGCCCGCTGTTAGCCGGCCTTCTGGCGACAGTCTACGGACTGTGGCTGGTTTACGCCGCCGGCCCATCCTACCTGTTCATGTGCGCCATCCTCTACGCACCGGGACTCCTGTTCTATGTGTTGGCCCGCCGCGAAACTGGCCAAAGGGTTTTCCATCCCATCGAAGCTTTCCTCGCCATCGCCCTCGTCTTGGTCGGCATGCTCGCCGCCTATGAGATGTGGACCGGTACCATCAGCCCCTTGTGAAAGGACCAATCATGAACTCTCTCGGAGTCCATTCCGAAACCGGCCGCCTGCGTGAAGTGATGGTGCATCGTCCCGATCTCAGCCTGCGCCGGCTGACACCAGAAAATTGCAGAAGCCTGCTTTTTGACGACGTTCTGTGGGTCAAGCGCGCCCGTCAGGAACATGACGTTTTTGTCGATGCCTTGCGCGAAAGCGACGTCGTCGTCCGTTCTTTCGGCGACCTCCTCGCCGAGACGATGGAGTTGCCGGAAGCCCGGAGCTGGCTTCTTGATCGCCGCGTGGTTGCCTCGACGGTTGGTCTCGACATGGTCGGCGAACTGCGTGGATGGCTCGATGAAATGCCGTCCGAACAGTTGTCGTCGCTTTTGGTCGGAGGCATAGCCCGTGCAGAGCTGCCGTTTCAACCATTGGGGCTCACAGGTCGAACCCTCCTTCCGGAGGACTTCGTTCTTCCTCCGCTCCCCAACCAGCTTTTCACGCGGGACAGCTCATGCTGGATCTACGATGCCCTCTCCGTCAACTCGATGTACTGGCCAGCCAGGCGGCCCGAGGCCGCCAACGTATCTGCCGTGTACCGATATCATCCTCGCTTCAGCGGGGCCAATTTCCCCTTCGTTTCCTCGGACGATCCGGTCTCGTCGTCCAGTCTTGAGGGCGGCGACGTCATGCCGGTCGGCAAAGGTGTGGTGTTGGTGGGCATGGGGGAGCGCACCACGCCGCAGGCCGTGGGCGGACTTGCTCGACGCCTCTTCGCCAACGGGACAGTAACACATGTGATCGCCGCTTTGATGCCGCGCGAGCGCAGCTTCATGCATCTCGACACCGTTTTCACGTTTTGCGATCGGGATCTCGTGACGATGTATCCGCCGGTGGTCGATCGTCTGCGGACGTTTTCGCTGCGCCCCGTCGGTACAGGCGACGGTATTCTCGTCGCAGAAGAGGCCAGGCCGTTTGTTGATGTGGTAGCTGAAGCCATGGGACTAAAGTCCCTGCGCGTCGTCGCCACGGGAGGAGACCGATATGAAGCCGAACGCGAACAGTGGGACGACGGCAACAACGTCATCGCCGTCGAGCCCGGCGTCGTCATTGGTTATGACCGCAACGTCTACACCAACACACTGCTGCGGCGCGCCGGTGTGGAAGTCATCACGATCGACGGGGCCGAACTCAGCCGCGGCCGCGGCGGCGGTCATTGCATGACCTGCCCCCTTGTCCGTGACGCAGTCTGAAAAGGAAATCACCATGCCAAACAATCTTCACGGCCGCAGCGTACTGACGCTCGACGACTTCACGCCGGACGAAATCCGCTTTCTGTTGAAGCTCGCTGCCGATCTCAAATCGGCCAGGTTGGCCGGAACGGAAGTACCGCGGCTTGTGCGCAAGAACATCGCCTTGATCTTCGAGAAGGATTCGACGCGCACCCGGTCCGGTTTCGAGGTGGCGGCCTACGATCAGGGTGCCCATGTCACCTATCTCGGCCCCTCGGGAAGCCACATAGGACACAAGGAGTCGATGAAAGACACAGCGCGGGTGCTCGGACGAATGTACGATGCCATCGAGTACCGTGGTTTTTCCCAGAAGTCTGCGGAGGAGCTGGCCAAGTTCGCCGGAGTCCCGGTCTACAACGGCCTCACCGACGAAGCGCATCCAACGCAAATCCTGGCAGACTTCATGACGATGCGGGAGTTCACCCATAAGCATCTTTCGGACATGTCAGTGGCGTTTGTCGGTGACGGCCGCGACAACGTTGCCCTGTCGCTCGCGATCGGAGCGGCAAAGGTCGGAATGGATTTCCGCATCGTCTCTCCGAGCGAACTCTGGCCGGACTCGTCGTTCGTCGACCACGTCAAATCCCTTGCCATATCCAACGGCGGTCGGTTGACGCTGCACGAAGACGTAAGGTCCGGCGTGTCAGCAGCTGATTTCATCTATACCGACGTCTGGCTTTCCATGGGAGAGGACGAAGCCGCATGGACGGAGCGCATAAGGCTGCTCTCGCCCTATCGAGTCACCGCTTCAGTGATGGAGGCGACCAACAACCCCTACGCAAAATTCATGCACTGCCTTCCCGCGTTCCACGACACCAACACGGAGGTCGGTGCGCGCATCTCGAAGGAATACGGTATCAATTGCATGGAAGTCACCGATGAGGTTTTCGAGTCGAAGGCTTCAATCGTCTTCGACCAGGCCGAGAACCGCATGCACTCGATCAAGGCGATTCTCGTCGCCACAATCGGAAACTGACCATGTTGATCGTGGTTGCGCTCGGCGGGAACGCGCTGATGAAACGTGGGGAACCGATGACGGCCGCAAACCAACGCACCAACATTCGGGGTGCCGCGCTGGCCCTGGCAGACGTCATTGCCAAAGGACATATGCTTGTGATCACGCACGGTAATGGCCCGCAGGTTGGACTGCTCGCCATGCAGGCGGCCGCCACGCCGGAGGAAGGCCAGTTTCCACTCGACGTGCTGGACGCCGAAAGTGCAGGCATGATCGGCTATGTCATTGAACAGGAACTCGGCAATGTTCTGAAAGACAGACGGTTTGCAACCCTGCTTACCCAGGTGAAGGTCGATTCCGGCGATCCGGCGTTCTCCACACCGACCAAACCCATCGGTCCAATGTACGATGAAGCAGCTGCCAGGGCGCTGGCGGCAACCCGCCATTGGAGAATCGCACCGGACGGTTCAGGATGGCGACGCGTGGTTCCCTCCCCAAAACCTCTGACCATCCTCGGAACCGAAGTGATCAGTATCCTCGTCGAACATGACGTCATTGTCATCTGCGCGGGTGGAGGCGGTATTCCTGTCGTTAAAAAACCGGACGGCAGCCTGGTGGGTGTGGAGGCGGTGATCGACAAGGATTTGGCCAGTGCTTTGTTGGCTCGGCAACTTCGCGCAGACGCTTTGCTGATGTTGACGGATGTCGACGCGGTTTATGCCGATTATGGGACAATACATGCTCGCAAGCTTGAAACCATTGATGCTGGGTCAGTGAAAGCCGCAGACTTCGCGTCCGGATCAATGGGTCCCAAAATCGCCGCGGCCGCCGAATTCGCCCAGACCACCGGAAAATCCGCATACATTGGTTCTCTTGGAGACGCTGTCGCCATCCTGCAAGGTGAGGACGGCACGCGCATCGCCCCTCGAGCACCTTCTTGCCCATCTTGAGCGAGCCGCCGCACCCGTTCATACGCCTGACACAATGTGGAAGGGGCCGAGCGTTCGAACCCCTTGCACATGTATCCTTGGGACCGCTTCATAGTTATTCAGCTGGCGCAACGACCTGACTGAATGGCTGCCCTCCAGCTCCGGTGAATGAAACAACCCGATAATCGATAGTCCGATCACTTCGCTCATCCGTAACAATCATGTCCGTTGTGGCAATTGCGATAGATCAAAGCACAGGCAAATGGCACGTCATAAGCTCACACTTAAAGGAAACGACGCGTACCGTATTGCGGTCGTCGGTCGCCTGACCGAATAGGACAAAAAAATGCGTACACTGGGATTTGTGCCGTTGTTGACTCACCCCGATGCGAGTTCAGAAAAGTTCGTGATGAACGCCATGGCGGTTGCGAAACACCTTGATGCGGATGTGTATGCACAATGCATTTACGTGGACATTCCTGACGTTTCCAATGCGTTCTCCGGCGTTTTGTTGAACGTACCTGAGATGATCCGGGAAGCCGAAAACAAGAGCCGAAAGGCGGGAGAAAAGTTGCTGGAGGCCGTGGCGAAGGCCGCCACAGAAGCGGATGTATCCGTAACGACAGAAGAAACCAACGCGCCTCCTTATGGGATCGGCGAGGTTGCTGCCTCACAGGCACGCTACGGTGATCTTTCGATGATGGAATGGGATACCGCTGGCTCTTCGGCACGGGTAGTAGCTGAGGAAGTCCTCTTCAGCTCCGGCCGTCCTGTCGTTCTCCTTCCTACTTCCATGACGGTTGGAGTTATCGACCATATAATGATCGCTTGGGACGGGAGCCGGGTCGCCGCGCGTGCCCTCGCCGACGCAACGCCATTCTTGCTGCGCGCGAAGCGAATCTCGGTTGCGACGGTGTTGGATGAAAAGCCCATCGACAAAAACATCGGCGAACGACTAGCGCTTGCATTACAACGGCGTGGTCTCGCCGCTGAGGTTCTCACTCTCAACATCGGGGGCCGCGCGATAGGCGAGGCCCTTCAGGCACATGCGCTGGAATTTGGAGCGCAGCTTCTGGTCATGGGCGGGTTTGGTCATTCGCGGATCAGAGATTTCGTCCTGGGTGGCGCGACTGCGGACGTTTTCAACCATGTGCGCCTGCCAATCCTGCTTTCACACTGATTGGTTGCGTGGGGCGAGACCAGGCACCCTGCGCGTGACAGCGGCCTACCCGCGCTGGAGGTGGTTCCGCGATCGGCGGTGTGATCATCGCCAATAGAGATGGACGCGGATGGGTCGCCCCTATAGACCCTGGTCACACATCAAGCACCGAGTTTGTCTGACGGCAATTTCATCAGTTGAACGGCCACGGCCCTTTCTTCATCGGTTGGGATGACGAGCACCTGGACTGCGGAGTGTGAGGCGCTGATCAATTCATCGCCGCGCCAGTTGCGTTGCGCATCGATCTCCACGCCAAGCCATCGAGCAGCCTCTCCGATCCTTTGGCGGATAAGCGGTGAGTTCTCGCCTATGCCCGCGCAGAAAACCAATGTGTCTAATCCGGACAAAGCGGCGGCCATGGATCCAATCTCCCTGCCCGCTCGGTAGACAAAGAGATCGACTGCTTCTTTGGCAGATGGTTCATCGGACTCAATCAGCGCCTGCATGTCTCCCGAGACGCCGGAGACGCCAAGCATGCCGGATTCATTGTAGAGCATCTGAACGACCTGTTCGATCGACATGCCGCGCTGCTGCAACAAATGCAAGACAAGCCCAGGATCAACCGATCCGCAGCGCGTACTCATTACAAGACCATCCAAGGTCGAGAAACCCATCGTCGTTGCAACGCTCTTGCCGCCTTCCATGGCGCACAAGCTCGAACCACTGCCGAGATGGGCAACAATGACCCTTCCTCCAGCATTCGCGCCGTGTCGCGATTTCAGCCGCGACGCGATATAGGCGTAGGAAATCCCGTGGAACCCGTAGGCCTTCAAGCCCTCCTGTTCCAGCGCGCGTGGAAGGCCGTAGAGTGTCGCCAATCTTGGACGGCCGAAGTGAAAAGACGTATCGAAGCATCCGAATTGGACGGCTTTCGGGAAAGCTTTTGCTGCGCCATCGATAATCTCGAGGTTTCGCGGCTGGTGCATAGGTGCCAGCGGCACAAGGCTAAGCAATTTTTCGATCACCGAAGCGTCTAGCACTGTGGGCCGGGTGAACTCCGAACCTCCGTGGACAATCCGGTGTCCAACCGCCTTGATGGCAGGGGTGAGGCTGCGGTTGGAAATATCGTCAACGGCAAGCTCCATCGCACCCTTGATGTCGCTCGATTCCATATCCAGCCGAACGTGTTCCGCTTGCGTGTTGTCGCCAACCATAACCTTCATCTGCGGATTCTTGCCCAAGGACGAAATGTTACCGCGCAGAAGGGCCGGCAACCCTTTCTTCTGTTGGAAGACTGCGAATTTCAGGCTTGAAGACCCGGCATTGAGAATGAGGATCGCGTTGGCCATGATGTCAGCAGTATCGGGGTTATTGCGGTTTGTCCTCACAGTAGCAGACTGACGGTTTTTCAATGCGGATTGGAGGACGGTGATGCAGGCACCGCTTGGTCGACATTTGTGCTCCATTTCCAGTTCAGGATTTCCGGCATGTCCTGACCATGCTCGCGGATATAGTCATGATGGGCCAACAAATTTGCTTGCATGAGTTGTTTCAGTTCCGCTGCTTGAGGGTCAAATGAAGCAACCTGTTCGATCACGCTCAGAACAAGGCTGAACCTGTCGAGGCCGTTCAACACCGTCATGTCGAACGGCGTCGTCGTCGTGCCCTCCTCGTTATAGCCGCGCACATGGAAGTTGTCGTGATTGGTCCTGCGGTAGGTCAGACGATGGATCGTCCATGGATAGCCGTGATAGGAGAAGATGACAGGCCTGTCCTTGGTGAACATTGCATCGAACTCGTCGTCGGCAAGCCCGTGCGGATGGCGTTCCTTTGGCTGCAGCGCCATGAGGTCAACAACATTGACCACCCGAACACGAAGCTCGGGCATGAACACCCGCAAGATGCTGACGGCCGCAAGTGTTTCGAGCGTCGGCACATCGCCCGCACATGCCATGACAACGTCGGGCTCAAGGCCGCCCTCATTCGAAGCCCAGTGCCATATCCCCAGGCCTGCTTTGCAGTGGACACGAGCCTCCTCCAGCGACAGCCACTGCCACAGTGGCGGCTTTCCCGCGACGATGATGTTGATCCGATCCCAGGTGCGCAACACGTGATCGGTTATGCAAAGCAACGTGTTGGCGTCCGGGGGAAGATAAACGCGCACGACATCGGCCTTCTTGTTGAGGGCGACGTCGATGAAACCCGGATCCTGGTGACTGAAGCCGTTGTGCTCCTGGTGCCAAACATGGCTGGTGAGGAGATAGTTGAGGGAGGAGATCGGTTGACGCCAAGGAATGTCTCGAGCCGCGTCCAACCATTTTGCGTGCTGGTTGAACATTGAATCGACGATGTGGACGAAGGCCTCGTAACACGAAAAAAAGCCGTGCCTTCCCGTGAGAAGATAACCCTCAAGCCATCCTTGGCAGGTGTGCTCGGACAGGATTTCCATCACCCTCCCGTTGGGACCAAGATTGGTGTCCTCCGGCAATACCGTAGCCATCCAGGTGCGGTCTGTGACTTCGAACACGTTCTGAAGGCGGTTCGACGCGGTTTCGTCGGGCCCTACCATCCGGAAGTTTCTTGATGTTACGTTTGCCTGCATCACGTCGCGCAAAAACGCACCCATCACTTTAGTGCCTTCCGCCTTCACAGCGCCTGGCTCCGACAAGGACACCGCATGGGTTTCGAGGTCGGGCATCTCGAGCGACTGGCGCAACATTCCGCCGTTGGCATGGGGGTTGCAGCCCATCCTGCGGCTGCCACGAGGGGTGGTTTCAACAATCTCGGCGATGGGCGCTCCCCTCGCATCAAAGAGTTCTTCCGGCCGATAGCTGAGCAACCATTCCTCGAGAAGCCTGAGGTGTTCCGGATTGTCGACGAACCCGGACAGCGGGACCTGGTGGGAACGCCAGAACCCTTCGGTCTTCAAGCCGTCGACCTCTTTGGGTCCTGTCCATCCCTTGGGACTGCGCAGTACGATCATCGGCCAAATCGGACGTTTCGCATGGGCATCGTAGTCTTGCCTCGATGCTGTCTGGATCGACCGGATTTTGTCCATAGCCTCATCGAGCGCCGCCGCCATCAGCTCATGCGTCAGCGCCGGATCGTCTCCCTCCACAAAAATCGGATCGTAGCCATATCCGACAAAAAGCGAACGTAGTTCTTCATGCGGAATTCTCGCCAGTACCGTCGGGTTGGCGATCTTATAGCCGTTCAGGTGCAGTATAGGCAGAACGGCACCGTCGCGCTGCGGATTCAGGAACTTGTTGGAGTGCCAAGCTGCGGCGAGCGGTCCTGTTTCAGCTTCGCCGTCCCCCACGACGCACGCGACGACAATATCCGGATTGTCGAAGGCCGCGCCGAAGGCGTGGGACAATGAATACCCCAGCTCGCCGCCTTCATTAATGGAACCCGGCACGTCCGGCGCGGCGTGGCTCGGAATGCCGCCGGGAAACGAAAACTGCCGGAACAGCTTGCCCATGCCTTTTTCGTTGAGGGTGACGTCCGGGTAACGGGCGGTATAGCTCCCTTCGAGATAGGCGTTCGCAACCATTGCGGGCCCACCGTGCCCCGGCCCGCATATATAAACTATATTGGCGTCCTGCTTTCGGATGATCCGGTTCAGGTGAGCGTAGATGAAACTCAAGCCCGGGGACGTTCCCCAGTGACCGAGCAGCCGCGGCTTTACATGCTCAAGTTTCAGCGGCTTTCTAAGCAAAGGATTGTCGAGGAGGTATATCTGCCCCACCGTCAAATAATTGGCGGCCCGCCAATACACATCGATCTGTTCCGCTTCTTGGCGAGAGAGACGCTTTGCGGTGACTGCTGCATCGTTGGACATTTCGGCCTCCTGTGCGCTGCTGTGGTGATGCCATGCGAGTGGCGGGGTTCAATCACCAGTCCTGATTGGCTCAAGGCTCTATGGTTCGAGCGGTCACATCTTCGAAGACCTTGTCAACTTCGCCGTCCGCAAATGTAGCCGAATCGGAAACGAACCGGGAGCCGATGGTCATCAGTTTGCGCGTTTCGGCAGCGTACTCCGAAGCGGCGTCGCGGCAAAATTCTCCATACACTCCAAACGTGTTGTGATACTTCTCGGAAGTGATCAGATCGTCAATCAACTTCACGTCCTGCTCGCAACGGCTTTGGACGAACGCCAGAGACTCGATTTGCATGCGGATCAAGGCCTTTAACGCGTGAGCCTGTATATGCACAGCTGCCATCGCCAGTGTCCGGCTGGCCTGGGCAAAGGGAACGGAATTGACGATGGACGCGGAAGGCTGGGATTCAAATTGATAGGACATATCTGATCCTTCGGTCGAAGCCTGAAAGCGGAATGCAATCAGATTACCGACCGTCTCACGCAGGTCGCGGCACTTCATTGACATAGGTCAAACTCAACGCACACAAACAGATCGAGCTGTAAAAGCCTGTATCGGGCAAGCTAGGATTTGGTTCGAAGCGTAGACTCCGGCTTCTTTGACCGAGATCAAAGTGCAACTTTTCGACCAGGCTAACATAGATGGGGACTTTCTCCTTGATCCGGCAACATGAGAAGCCGCAAAGACCTTCCAGCATGAAAGGACATCTGATGATCGCGAGACCGCAACGCTGCCTGAACGATCCCAAGCGTGCGGAGGATTGCGAACTGGCGATCCAGTTGCGGTTGATGGAGCTGCTCAGCGACGCCTTCGCCGCGGGATGGGGAAAGCTGGAGGTGCTTGCCGCCATGAACAGAATTGCTGACCAGGCAGCTCTCAAACTAGATGCCAAAGTTCAGGTCGACGTCGCGAGCTACTTGAGAAAGTTCAGTAGGAAGAGTTGATATTGTTCGTTACTGCCGCCCAACCTTCGCCATGCAAGCCATGCGGCATGGCGGAACCCAAGGGCCTTCGTCGGGATTGAGAATGGAAATGCACGTTTATTTGTCTGCCTTGGCTGGAGGTATGCTGATCGGGCTGTCCGCGACAATGTTCCTACTGTTCAACGGCCGTGTTGCCGGCATCAGCGGAATTGTCGGGCGGTTGGCGCAAGGCCTCAACACAGGTCTCAACGCGGCCTTTGTCCTGGGGCTGATATTGGGACCACTCCTGTTCAATGCTTTGTTCGGCCGTTGGCCCGTCGTTACAGTCACTTCATCTTGGCCGCTGATCATTTGCGCGGGATTTCTGGTTGGGTTCGGAACACGGATGGGATCCGGATGCACCAGCGGCCACGGCGTGCTCGGCCTCGCGCGATTTTCGCGCCGCTCGATTGCGGCGGTCGTCACTTTCCTGGCCACAGGCATTGCTGCGGTAACGATCCTGAGGATCGCCGGGCTATGAAGCATCCATACGCACAACTCGCCATAGCCTTGGTCTCGGGATTGGTATTCGGCTTTGGACTGTCTTTGTCCGGAATGCTGAATCCGCAACGTGTGCAAGGTTTCCTTGATATTTTCGGTGTGTGGGATCCCAGTCTCGCTTTCGTGCTGGGGGGAGCGGTAGTCGTTGCGACGTTCGGAGTCCAGATCATGCGGATATCCAGCCACCCCGTCTTGGAACCGAGATACCACGTTCCAACGAACAAGAAGATCGATGCGCCGCTCATCCTTGGTTCGGCAATCTTCGGGATCGGGTGGGGCCTCGGCGGATTGTGCCCGGGCCCAGCCGTGGCACTGTTGTCTATGGGATCGGTTAAGCCAACGGTTTTCGTCGTCTGCATGCTCGCCGGCATGCAAGTGCACGACCGTTTGCTTAGAACGAGCCAGACCAGTGACCCGCCAATTGACCTTCAACTGCGTCGCTGAGGTGACGTTACGATGAACCTGTCACTTCATCGCTTTGTGCCCTGTCTTTTCGGTGATCAAGATCCGGAAATAGACGGGCTGCAGCGCCCGCACATGATCCCGAATGACAGTTTTCACAAAGGCTGGCTCCCACCATTCAGCTCGTCTGCTCAGAAGTCCGTACGCTTCGTTGCGTGCCTCGTTGGTGTCCTGATCATGGGTCAGCTCCTCGTATTGCCCCATGACGATGACGCTTTGCCAATCGTTGGTTGCAGAGACGTTGTCGAATTCCACGCAAACCTTCGGATTGCTCCGCATCCATTCAACCTTGCGGCCGAATGTGGTAAACGCGTAGAGCGCGCCAAAGTGATGGGCGAAATTCAGCGGGACGATATAGGGCTGGCCGTCATGCACACAGGCCAACCGTCCCACGGTGGCGTTCTCGATCACTTGCATGATTTCGAATTGGTTCATCTCGGTAATCTGCATGGTGAATTACTCCTTGTTGCGCGCTGTTACGGTTGCCTTCTCAACGTGCCATGAGGACAGGCAGGTTGGAATCATCAACAATAGATCTGGTCACACCACCAACGATCCACTCCCGCGTGCGCGAATGACCGTAGCCGCCCATGACGATTAAATCGGCAGAGATGTCCGTTGCATGTTGTTTCAGGACATCTGCGATGGACTGGCCTCCGCTCGGAAGACGGTCCACGTCAACGTTGATTCCGTGATGCGAAAGATAGGCGGCGATGTCGGCACCGGGTTCGGGACCATTGGCGATCGAACTGGTGTCGGGATCGACCATGGTCACGTGTACCTCTTCAGCAGAAGCCATGATGTCTAACGCCTCGCGGGCCGCCCTCGTGCATTCCACACCAGAATCCCAGGCAAGCAAAACACGCTTCGGACGGAGCGTTGGCTTCGTGCCATGCGGGATCAAAAGGATTGGTCGGCCGGACTCGAACAAGGCTCCGTCGATAACTTTGGCCTTTAACGCTTCATTGGTGAGAAGATCAGGACCAATAATAGTCGCGTCTGCATAGCGCGCATATCTCCCGACGATGTGCCCAATTCGCGCGAGTTCGGGATATTCGTCTGTTATCGCAGCCGAAATGTCTACATCTCTGACTAGCATCTCCACGTCTTCGACCCTCCCTTTGAGGACAGCGAGATCTCTCTGACGTTCCTTCACCCATACATCGGCGGTGCCAATCGGGTAGTCCCCGATTGGCGGCAAAGATGCGACAGCGAAAACCATCACCGATAGTTGGGCGTTAATTTCCGAACAGAGGTCAATTGCAATCTTTAGGTCGTTGTCGGTTTGATTAACCTCTACGATGCTCAGCAGGCTCTTGAAACGCATTTTAATCCCTCCGAGTGGAAACAACGTTTTCGTGGACCCAACATTAGAGGCAAGCCTGTAAGTCGGCATTGCGCTAGATCAATGTGTGAGGGACGCACGGGTCCTACATTCTGAGGCGCGATTGACGCGAGGACTAATTCGGGAAATCAACGCCAGTAGACGCTGGAGGAGAAAATGGACTTGCACGATTTGAGGGCTCGACTCGCCAAGGGAAATGACGAAGCCGAAGCGCTAATTAGGGACATTCAAGAAATGCTTGCCTCGGGCAAGATGCCGGGTAATCGGGCGTGGACCGATCTGTTAAATGGCATGATGAAGCGATATGAAAGTACCATCGAAGCCAATCAAGAAATCATATCTAGGATCGATGATCAGTCGATGTCTGTCGCAGACTGACTCGCCCGATTTCTTTGGAGACGGCAGACGGCGAAGGTGAATCCGTTCCCCAGTTCCGGGAGCGAAGCGCCGCCCGGGGAGGCACATCGACAGGTGTGCGGTAGACGCCGTCGCCAAGTCGTTCTTAACACTGTCCGAACCCGGAACCCGTAAAACGGAATGTGTGCGAGGTTACGACCTGCGGGAAATCATTCCTCGCGCTCGTCCCGGAGGATCTGTTTTTCAAGGTGCAAGCGGTCATTGACCAGACGGAGTAGCGGTGGACCAAACGCTTCAACCAACCGAGCCGGGTGGCCGACGCGTCGCGCTACAGCGAACAACGACTTCCAGTCCCATTGTCGCGTCCTCAAACCGGGTGTCGCTCCCACAATGTTGAAATTGCCGGTTGCGGCGATAGGTGCTCAACATGCAATGTTTTAGTACGCTGCAATCATCTCGTCGATGACGCCCGTGACGCCCGGCACTCCTTCGACAAGCGCTGTGAGCGCCTTGCGCTCTGCTTGTGAGCCGACGAGCCCCCACAGATGAACGTTGCCGCCCGTCACGATGACATTGCGGTTTCCGAAATCCGTCCACGTTTGCTGCTCCAATCGCGACAGGATCTCCTGCTTTATCATACGGCTCTCGTCCCATCCGTCCTGCGTGGCCATGGCAGATGACGCCAGCGCTTGGACCAGATTTGCCTGACTGACGATGCCAACCAACTCAGATCCCCGCATGATGGGAACCCGTTTAATGCGGTTGCGTTCCAGGATAGCCGCGATTTGCGCAAGCGGAGTGTCTTCTGTTGCTGTGATAACCTCTTTCGACATAAGTTCGTCTACCCGCTTGCCATGCGACTTCGCAAATTCTGCGGCGAGCGTTGTCGCCGGAGTCATAGCTTCGAGCCACCATGGTCGGTGCCTTTCTGTACCGATTTCTTCACGCCGCAAGAGATCAGCTTCGCTGATGATGCCGACGATGCCTCCCTTGTCATCGACAACTGGCACCGCGCTAACATCGTTGAGCATCATGAGTTTCGCCACCTCGGCAATGGGCGTATCCGGCCCTACCGTTGCCACGGCTCGTATCATTACATCAGATGCGTTCATGGCTCTCTCCGTCCAGCGTGGTCAAAATCAGGGGGCGACAATGTTTCAGAGATCATTTCATACCCCGACGACGGATTGATGACGCTCAGATGTCCAAGCCACGGAACGCCGACGCGTTTCCCTTGGCGCGTTGCGACAACACCTCTCTGTCAATGACTTTCCCGACGATTTCGTGTCCGGGCATGAGCGGCAACCGTGTATCCCCAAGACCGCCACAGGCCAGTCCCGCACACGGCGCAGGCTTCGACCTCAATCAAAAGTTCGCGCCATTCTCCGTACCGGAACAAAGCTCGAGGTTCCGCGTCCTGGTACCGCAATCATGCAACGATAATGCGGTCATCAAATATTTTCACTCCCGGCGCAGCCCAGGATGCCCGCTCCACCGCACTTCGTTCCGACTGCGCTTTCACGCGTCCCTCGAGTTTTATTGATGCGCATCAATGCGGGCAGCTCGTAGATCACCGAGGCTTGCAACCCGGAAAATAAATTCCGGATGATCAACGCAGGAGGCTACGCCATGAATTTCCTGGTGCTTTATTCCACGATTGAGGGTCAGACTCGAAAGATCGCCGAAGCGGTTGCCAGTCAACTGGAGACGCAAGGTCACATGGTCCTGCTGACCGATGCAAATCAGGTCGGATTTGCGGATCCAGGCACAGGCGACGGGGCGATCCTGTGCGCGCCTGTTCATATAGGTCGTTACCCGTCGCCATTTGTCCATTATGTCCATGACTGGAGTACGGTTCTCAACGGCATGCCGTCAGCCTTCATTTCCGTGTCGCTCTCCATTGCAAGTGCCGATGAGAAGGAAAAGACCGAGGCGAGGAATTATCCGGTCAGGCTTTCGGATGAGACGGGGTGGAAACCTCGGTTTGTCCTACACTGTGCCGGCGCACTCAAGTATACGGAGTACGACTTTTTCAAGCGCTGGATGCTCAAACGTATCGCATCGGCCGAGGGCGGACCGATTGACACAAAACACGATTACGAGCTGACCAATTGGGCCGAGGTCAAGCGCTTTGTCGATGACATCTCGCAAGCTCTCATCAAAGAACGCGATCTGGCGGGCGAGTAACAGCGATGTTTGGCTGGCTCGTTCGCGTGCTGTTGATTGTCGCCGGCGCGATCACCGGATGGTTCGTGACACGCGACGCTACAAACTTTGGGGTCCTGCAGATGTTTGTGATGCTGGCCCTGATTACCGTGTTCATGGGAATATTGGCCTTATGGCCAGCAGTCTTGTCGTGGTTTAGAGGCCAACGGTAAATTCTCCGAAAAAACGACCTGCTGCAGCAGCCAATCTTTGGCCTAGCCGATAATTCGTCGGACAGCGGGTAGAAACTTCACCACGTCGAACAGCAGCACCGCAACCACTCCGGCACCTGCAGCGAGCGCGGCCTGTCCAATTTGAAGCCTGGTGAATCCGAATAGTTCGGCCAGGTTGGGTTGGACAATGCAGATTGAAACAACCGACACTGCGATCGCCGCGGCGATCCAGAATGTCATTCGACCGCGTTCAAGCACGTGCACAATGACCGCTTCGCGGCTGCTGTTTACCAAGGCCAGCAACAAATTCCCGGCCGTTACGGCAATGAAAGCCGCAGTTCTGGCCGCTTCGACCGATGCTTCCTGCAGCAACAGTCCCTGGTAAAGCGCAAGGCACACGATGAGGAGCACGCCGCCCTGGAGAACGCCAAAGATAATCTGAGGAATGCCGGCAAGCGGATCTTCGACCGACCGCGGCGGCCGTATCATAATATCTCGCTCAGCTGGCGTGCGTTCAAAAACAATCGAGCACATCGGGTCGATGATCATCTCGATCACCACAACATGGGCCGGAAAGAAAAGCGGTGGCATGCCCGCAATCAGCGGTACTAGCGCCAACCCGGCGATCGGGACATGGATCGCGGAAATGTAGATCATCACCTTCCGCAGATTGTCGAAGATGCGCCTTCCCATCTTGACTGCCCTGACGATGCTTCCAAAATCTTCGTCGAGCAGCACTATCCCTGCCGCTTCGCGGGCGACGTCGGTGCCACGCTTTCCCATTGCAATGCCGATATGTGCCGCCTTGAGTGCTGGCGCATCGTTTACCCCATCGCCTGTCATGGCAACGATCTCACCCTGGCGTTTGAGAGCTTCAACAATACGCAGCTTTTGTTCGGGCATGATGCGGGCAAAGACATTTGCGCAAGAAACCAGCCGTTTCACCTCAGCATTATCCGCACGTTCGAGCTCGTCGCCAGTGACAGCGCCGTCTTTGGTGTCAATGCCGGCAGCAGAGGCGATCGCCAGTGCCGTTGCTGGATAATCACCCGTGATCATTTTGACCGATATTCCCGCACGGAATGCTTCACTCATTGCCGCAGGCACAGTTGTCCGCAAAGGATCCTCGAAGCCGAGCAGCCCCGTGAAGGTGAAATCGAAGCCGTGTTGTGATTCAGGCAGTTCACCCCGCGTGGCCGTCCCGATGCCAACGCCAAGGACACGCAAGCCTTTTTCGGCCATGGCCTGAACATGTTCCATGATCCTCGCTGCTTTTTCATCGGCGAGATGGCATAGATCGATGATGGCCTCCGGTGCGCCTTTGCAGGCAACCGCAAAATGCCCGGCGTCATTCTTCCAAGCGATAGACATTGCCAACAGTTCCGGCTTGAGGCCGTACTCGCGAACCATCGGCCAATCCATCGTTTCATACTCTCCGGCCCGTGACGCCAGTCCTGCGACCGCCCGGTCCATCGGATCGATGGATGCATGCCGTGTCGCGAGCCAAGCGGCATCTACGAGCGGACGGAAGGCTTGCGGTATGTCACGTAAGTCTGGCTCAACTTCGAGTTGGTCAGTCAAGGTGTCGAGAAACCGGACACGCATGCGATTTTCGGTGAGCGTCCCGGTCTTGTCCACGCAAAGAACGGTGGCGGCTCCAAGAGTTTCGATGACGGCGGGCCGGCGGGCCAGGACATTGATACGTGCGAGCCGCCATGCACCGATGGCCAGGAAAATTGTCAAAACGACCGGGAATTCTTCCGGCAGCATGCCCATGGCAAGCGCGATGCCGGAGAGGACGCCCTGCAGCCAGTCCCCTCGATAGACACCGTAGAAGACGACCAAAGCGCAGCACACAATCGCGGCCAGTCCTGCGAAAAGCCGAACGATCCGGTTCACGGAGATCTGCAGCCGGGTTCGTTCCACGACGATCGACGCCAACGAAACGCCGATGCGTCCCGCACGGGTCCGTGTTCCGGTGTCCAACACAGTCGCCGCTCCATGGCCCTTGACGACAAGCGTTCCGGAATAGACGAATGGCTGGTCGTCGCCTCCCGGCACGGCAGCCAGCTCACCGCCGTCGTCTGTGCGCTTGCGGACGGCAACACTCTCTCCTGTCAAGAGCGATTCATCGACAACCAACCCTGAGTTGCTGATCAACATTCCATCGGCTGGAACGCGTTCCCCTTCATCGAGCAGCATCAGGTCTCCTGCAACGACCTCACTCGCTCCAATGGTGCACTCCTTGCCGTCACGGAAGACCCGCGCCGTGGGTGCACCCAGCTTCCGCAGGGCGGCAAGCGCATTTTCGCTTCGCTGCTGCTGATAGAAGACGAGCCCGACGGTGAGGACAGCAAAGCCAGCCAGAAGGAGACCTTCCGCAAGGTCGCCAATCAGGAGATAAAGCGTTGCCGCCGCAACGAGGAGCAACAACATCGGTTCGGTCAAAATTTCTCTCGCGATAGCGAAGACCGACCTGCTGGTGTCTTCCGGCATAGTGTTGGGGCCATATTTTTCAAGCTGACGCTTGGCCTCGGCACTGGTCAGCCCCGCATGTATTGGGCTCGAAGACATCGCTGAGCGGGCAATCGGTTGCGGCATGTTCATCTCGTCACCTTGGTAATTCGCTTAAGAATTGGTCAGCGCATCATGAAAGTGGGGATTGGCGATGTTTCGATCATGGTCCTGGTTACGCCCCCAAACAGCCGCTCGCGCAGCCGCGAGTGTCCGTATGCCCCCATGACGATCATGTCGGCAGAGATTTCGCTGGCATGCTGTTTCAAAAGGTCTGCGACTGACGTGCCGCGTGTGCGCAACCGATCAACCTTCACCTTTATGCCATGTCTGGCCAGGTAGGCGGCAATGTTTGCCCGTGGACGGCTATCCGACACCTCCGCTGAATCGCCATCGACTATCGCAACGTGGACATCCACGGCCGTTGCCATGACATTGACGGCCTCACGCGCCGCGCGCACAGCCTCGATCCGCCCGTCCCAGGCAAGCATAACGTTATGCGGACGCAAGGTGGCACGCGCGCCTGTCGGCACTACCAAGGTCGGCCTTCCGGAATGGAACAGCGCTCCGCTTAATGCAGGCGTTTTCAGTGCAGGCTGATGCAGAAGATCAGGACCGATAATGGTGACGTCCGAAAATCGCGCGCGCTGCCCGATGATTTCGTCCGCCCAATCCTTTTCGCAATAGTAACTGTCGACGTCAGCCTTGAGGCCAGCAGTTTGGACAAGCGATATGATTTGCTTTTCGCGCTTCTTCATCGCAGCAATATCTGCCTCGCGCTCAAGCAACCACGCTCCGGAAACCACGACCCCATAGCCCCCCATCGGCGTGGGTGCGAGCGACACGATGAGGACGCTCAGATGCGCGTCCTGCTCCTTGCAGAGGTGGATGGCATTTAAAATGTCGCGGTCACACTGATCTATCCCGATGACACTAAAGACGCTCCTGCACGACATGGCAGCTATCCTTGTTTGAGGAACCATATGTCCAAGTCTTAGCCATAGGCCGGGGCACTGCAGGACTCCTTGCGCTGGATCAAAGCGCCCCGAAAATTTCTTCAGTAGATTCCACGCCAACAAGGAGATTTCCGATGGTCAAATTGACAGAACTGACTTCCAAATTCCGCCATGTGCGGCTGGTGCTGGCACGCGAGAAAGGCCATCCCGAGGGCGATTCCCGCGAAGGCTATGATTTGCTGGTGCCCCTCGACGAGCACGGACAGCTTGACCCCGCAGAATGGAAAGAAAACCAGAGCCTGTGCCGCGTCCGCCGCTTTCGCCCCAAGGGCGAGGACTTGATTGGGAGGCTGCGGAGGAAACCCGGCGGTCAATGGTATTTCGACTACGCGCAAGGCCTGTCCGACGACGAACTTGCCTTTCATCTGAGTGACGAACGCTTCGTCCAGGGCGAATATATCTCCATCGGCAACGGCGAAGCCATGCGTCCCTACCGGATCACCCTGGTGGAAAAGCCATAGGTCATCCGCCGCGACAAGAAGAACCCGTAAGTTTGAAAGGTGACAGCGATGTCCTACAGAACCATACTCGTCAATCTCAACATCGACGGCCCGGTTGCGCCGCTCATGGACTACGCGATTAATCTCGCTGCTCGATTCAACTCCCACCTGATCGGCTTTGCAGCTGCGGTCCCGTCTGCTCCGATGGCATGGCCCGAAGGGATGATGACCGACGGCGAGATGGCCCACGAGCGCGAAGAAATCGAACTGCGGATAAAAAATTTGCGCCGTGAGTTTGAGAGCCATGCAGGGACCAACGTCTCGCGCGAATGGCGCGATGGTGTCGCCAATCCAACTCGGCTTATCATTGAAATGTCGAGGGTGGCCGACCTGATCGTCACGGGGTGCGAAGACGATCTGACCCTCGGTCACCCCGAGCGCTTCATCAATTTGGGCAATCTCGTACTGCAAGCTGGTCGGCCCGTCCTCGTGGCCGCTAAGGGAGCGAAACGCATCTTAACCAACACCGCCGTGATCGCTTGGAAGGACACGCGCGAGGCGCGCCGCGCTGTCGTCGATGCCCTTCCGTTGCTATGTCAAGCCAGCGAAGTAGTGGTCGTGACGGTCGACCGGGGGGCGGACATGCTGACACAGGAAAGCATCGACGACGTTTGCGCATTCCTTCACCGGCATGGCGTGACCGCACGAAGCGAGATCATCAAGGACAGGCACGAGAGCGAAAGTCTTCTTCGTTTCGCCAGGCAAATGGGTGCGGAACTCGTCGTCTCAGGCGCGTACGGCCACAGCAGGGTACGGGAATTGGTTTTTGGCGGCGTCACCCGTTCCCTCCTCGCAGAAGACAGTTTCAGTCGATTCTTGTCGAGCTGAACGTCGTCCGTGTCATCATGCTGGCTGCAGATTGAGCGTTGCCAGCATGAGACTTTGATCTGACGGATGGTGTGCAATTGAAAATCCGAATTCTCGGGACAATGTCAGCATCTTCTTGTTCTCGCTGAGTATGAGCCCTTCAATCTGTTTCATCCCGTCCGCTCTTGCAAAATCGATCAATTGACGGAGCAATTCCCAACCAAGGCCCTGCCCCTGCAAGTCCGTTCTGACAAGGACTGCGTATTCTGCGATTTCGTGATCCGGATCGGAGTTGAGTCGAGCTATCCCGGCCAGTTCCCCGCTAGGTGTGTTCAATGCCACGAAAGCCATGTCGCGGTCATAATCAAGCTGGGTAAGCCGGCGCAGGGCATTATCGGAAAACGTCCGGCGCGGGGCAAGAAAGCGCAAGCGGAGATCGTGCGGCGACACCTTCGACAGAAAAAGCGGATACAAACCCACATCATCCGGTCGAATTGGCCTCAAGTGGTACGCTGTTCCCTCGAGCGTCACATCTCTCGCCCAGTTCGACGGGTAAGGCCGGATGGCGAGACCGGGATTGGGACCGGATCGCTTCAACCCATCGGGATCAATTTCAATCCGGGCATCAAGTGCAACTACACCGTTGGCGTCGGCAAGAAGCGGATTGATATCCATCGAAATAAGGCAGGGAAAGTCGACGATCATTTGCGACACGGCACTGATCGCATCGACTATGCTCGCCCTGTCGGCGGCCGGGGGCGGTCGCGAAATCCAGCCAGCAGACGGCCGATGCGTGTTCTGTCGATCAGGTCGCCTGCAAGGACGTCATCGAGCGGCGGCAGGCTGACGGCTGTATCATCGATAAGTTCCACCCCGGCGCCGCCGGCTCCGAATAAGATAACAGGGCCGAAAACAGGATCGTGGCTCATACCCAGGATCAACTCCTGCGCGTATTTACGCATGACCATCGGCTGCACTGCAAAACCGTCGCCGTCTGCATCGGGCATGTGAGCCTTGACCCGCGCGCCGATTGCGACCGCTGCTTCGCGCGCCGCTCTCGGCGTTGCAATGTCCAGCACAACGCCGCCGACATCTGATTTGTGGGTGAGCGATTTGGAAAGCAATTTCACCACAACTTTGCCGCCTGCTGACAGCAATTCGCCGGCAGCATGCTCCACCTCATCAACCGTCCGCGCCACAAGGGTCCGGGGAACTGGAATTCCGTATGCTGCAATTGCCGCCTTGGCTTCCGGTTCAGTCAGCATGCGGCGGCCTTCGGCCGCTGCCCGGTGAAAGAGCCGGTAAACGGCCTCCCGATCAAAGCGCTTATCAGCGTGCCGACTGTCGGGAACACGCATCAACGCCTGTTGTGCGTGTGACCAGTCGGAAAGATAGGATATCGCATTGGCGGCGGCCGCTGGCGTTTCGTAGCTTGCGATCCCGGCGGCGACGAGCACGCGGCGACCTTCACGGGCCACACGTTCACCGAGCCAGCAGGCAAATAAGGGTTTGCCGGCAATCATTCCGGAACTCACCAACGAAGCAACAGCGGTGGCGGCGGCGATGGGCGACGCCAGTCCGGTCGGACAATTGAGCACCAAAATGGCATCGGTCCCGGGATCGGCGGCAACAGCTTCCACCGCAGCCTTGAACCGTTCGGGCGGTGCGTCGCCGACGATGTCCACCGGATTTGCATGAGACCAATTTTGCGGCAGACACTGATCAAGACGCTCCAGCGTGGTCGCCGAAAGCTCTGCAAGCCCGCCCTTGTTGTCCATCAGCTGATCGACCGCAAGAACGCCTGCGCCGCCGCCATTGGTGACGATACCCACCCTCACCCGCTCCAGCACCGCAAATCTTGACAGGGTTTCCGTCGCTTCGAACAATTCTGCCAGACCGCCAACGCGCAACACCCCGGCCCGGCGCAACGCTGCGTCTACCACCCGGTCGGCACCCGACAAGGCACCTGTGTGCGTTGCCGCGGCTTTCGCGGCCTCGCTGTGCCGTCCAGGCTTGATCGCAATGACGGGTTTGAGGCGGGCAGCAGCCCGGGCGGCGGACATGAATTTGCGCGGATGCGGAATCGATTCCAGATACATGACGATCGCCTTTGTCCCGGTATCTCCCGCCAGCAAGTCGAGGCAATCTGCGACGTCAACATCCGCCATGTCTCCAAGTGACACGATTTGGGAAAAGCCGATCTGATTGTCGGCAGCCCAATCGATAAGCGACGTTGCGATCGCGCCCGATTGCGACAGCAGCGCAATCTTGCCGGGCTCCGCATTCATGTGGGCGAAACTGGCATTCAGTTTAACTGGCGGCAGCAGCAGACCAACTGTGTTGGGTCCGATGATGCGTAAAAGGTAGGGCTTCGCAGCATCGAGCATTTCCTGCCGCAATCCGTTCGCGCCATTAAGGCCGGCGGTAATGACGACGGCCGCGCGGGTACCTTTTTCCCCCAGATCGCGGATGAGACCGGGAACCGACTGTGGGGGCGTGACAATTATGGCCAAATCCGGGACACCCGGAATGTCTTCCACTTTGTGATAGCAAGTCCGGCCATCGACCATTCGGTGCTTTGGATTGACGGCCCAGATTTCGCCTTCGAAGCCACCGCTCACAATGTTGCGCATGACGATGCTGCCGACCGATCCTACTTTGTCCGACGCACCGATCAGAGCAACGGATTTTGGGTGAAAGGCGTGTTCCAGATTTCGAACGCTCATGCGCAACTTCCTTATGACTTGCGCTGGATCATGCACATTAACTCATCTTCATCTTTGATCGGCATCAAAGGACGGTGGTCCTTGGGCAAACTTGATACGGATCAATGCCGCCGTCCGCGGGAAGACTATCGGTAAGAGCTCCGACGATGGGAACTAAATCCCTCTTTGAACGTGAAAGCTGTGCATCGAATGCTATTCCGATCGGCACCAGAATCTAAAATGACCAAGGATACCCCCCTCGGCGATGCATATTGGTCTCGCCCTGCAGGCCAGTTGATAGGTGAACTCGCGACAACATCAAAGGGACTTTCCTCGACAGAAGCAAGAAAGAGACTGACCACGGTCGGTCCCAATTCTTTCACTGGCGTCTCGGGAACAACTGCAATTGCCACGCTGGCACGTCAGTTTCGCAGTCCTCTTGTGCTCATTCTAGTCTTTGCCGCAGGCATGTCAGCCGTCGTCGGTGAGGGGCATGAGTCAATCATCATCACCGCCATCGTCCTGGCGAGTTGCCTGTTGAGCTTTACCCAGGAATACGGTGCCTCGAAAGCAGTACAGGCCTTAAGAGAGGTTGTGGCCCACAAGGCGACGGTCCTGCGGGACGGAGCCGAAATCAGCGTATTGGCGAGCGACATTGTACCGGGAGACGTCCTCCATCTTTCGGCCGGAAGCCTTATTCCGGCAGACGGCATCATTCTGGAAGCCCGCGACTTCAACGTGAGCGAGTCGGCGCTCACGGGCGAGACCTTTCCGGCAGCGAAATCGCCAGGCATATCAGACGTAGGAGCGGGCCTTGCGGCCCGCAGCAACAGCGTCTTTACAGGTACATCGGTTCGCAGCGGGACCGCGACGGTTCTCGTCGTCAAGACGGGAAGTCGAACCGAGTTCGCCAGCATCGCCGCTGTCATCGAGCGGCGAATTCCGGAAACCGAATTTGCAAGAGGCATCCGTCGCTTCGGTTATCTCATGACTGAAATCATGCTGGCGATCGTTATCCTGGTCCTTTTTGCAAACCTTCTTCTCCATCGCCCGCTGATCGATTCCCTGCTCTTCTCCCTGGCATTAGCCGTGGGCCTGACGCCCGAACTTCTGCCCGCAATCATAAGTGTCACGTTGGCGCGAGGCGCGCGGGCGATGGCCAAGGCCGGCGTGGTGGTCCGGCGGCTCGATGCGATCGAAAACCTCGGCAGCATGGATCTGCTTTGCACTGACAAGACGGGCACTCTCACGGAAGGCGTCATACACCTGGACGGGTGTCTCGATGTGGAGGGAAAAGAGTCGCAGCAGGTGGCACTTTGGGCCAGGTTGAATGCAACCTTGCAGACAGGGCTAAAAAACCCTCTCGATGAGTCTATCGCCAACGCCGAAGACGCAACGGATTGTCTTGCGCATTATGCCAAGGTCGACGAGATCCCCTACGACTTCATACGAAAGCGTCTTTCCGTCATTGTCCGGGAGCCAGAGACCAACGCAAATCTGGTCATCTGCAAGGGCGCGGTCCAAAATGTCTTGGAAGCTTGCACATCTGTTCTGGTTAGCAACAGCCTCTAACCGATCGACGCCCGCATCCGTGCAGAGATTGAGACGAGATTCAAGACGTGGAGCGGTCAAGGCTATCGCGTGCTCGGCCTTGCAATCCGCCGGCTCAGTCCGGATCGGGCGTTCACGCGGCAAGACGAGACAGATCTTTGTTTTGCGGGCTTTCTGCTTTTCCTCGATCCGCCGAAGCAAGGTATGGCCGAAACGCTTGCCTCGCTGGCCAGAAGAGGCATTGGCATCAAGGTCATCACTGGCGACAACCGCTACGTGGCGGCGCATCTCGCCGAGTCGATCGGTCTTGCCAACAAGAATATCATCACAGGTCAGCAGCTGGCGCGCATGACCAAGAATGCTCTCTTTGCAGTTGCCTCAAAAACAGACCTCTTTGTCGAGATCGATCCCAATCAGAAAGAGCGGATTGTCGAGGCCCCGCAAAGTGAACTGACCCCAAAAGGTTAGACGGTTGATGGGCTAGGATAATAAGGACTGGGTTCTGTATTGCACAGGGCTCAGTCCTTTCAGTTTCAGCTTTATGCGATGATGATTGTAATAATGGATATAGTCACTGAGACCATCCCGTAGGCTCTGGATGGTGTCAAAGCGGCTGAGGTAGAAGAACTCGGATTTGAGCACGGCGAAGAAACTTTCCATGGCGGCATTGTCGAGGCAGTTTCCTTTGCGTGACATACTCTGGGTAATGTTGTGCGTTCGAAGCCGACGCTGATAGACCGGCATCTTATATTGCCACCCTTGATCGGAGTGCAGGATTGGTCGTTCGTTGTTTCCCAACCGGCTCAATGCCTTGGTCACCATGCTTTCCACTAGCTTGAAGTCAGGTCGCGTTGCAGTTTCAAAGGCGACGATTTCGCCGTTGAATAAGTCCATGACTGGCGAGAGATAAAGCTTCTCACCGCTCACATGGAATTCCGTTACGTCGGTCACCCATTTCTGATTGGCTCCGTGCGCAGTGAATTGCCGCTGGAGCAGGTCCGGGGCAACCTGGCCAGCGCCGCCTTTATATGATCGATATTTCTTCGGACGCACCAGCGACTTCAATCCCATCTCAGTCATCAGGCGTTGTACCGTCTTGTGATTGACCTTTTGCCCGAGCTGTCGGATTGCCGCAGTTACCCGACGATAGCCGTAGCGGCCTTTATGAGCCTCGAAGATAGCCTTGACCTTCTCCTTGAGCGCGGCATACCTGCTCGTCAGTGATGATCTTTTCTGCCGGTAGTAAAAGGTACTGCGGGCAAGGCCTGCCAGTTTAAGCACCTCATCAAATGGATAAAGCGGCCTTAACGCTTGGACGATTTGTGCTTTCTGAGCACTGGTTGTTCTTGCGTTAAGGCCTTCAGTTTTTTTAGATAGGCGTTCTCCATGCGCAGATAATTTAACTCCGCCAGCAACTCTTCGCGGCTCTTGGCCTCGTCGCTCTGTGGAACGTCTGGTTCTTTAGGCACCGGCGGCTCGGGCATCGATCGAGGCTTTCTTCTGCGGCGCGGAGTCAATGCATCAATCCCGCCGATCTCATAGCACTTCTCCCAATCCGGTATACACTGAGAACCGTGAATATTGAACAGCACTGCCGTCTGACGATAGGACAAACCATCCTCCCACATCCGCTGCAGCACTGATAGTTTGAAATCTGCATCGTAGTGCTTCAGCTTCTTCTTCGTAATGCCAACAGCACCATGCGCCTTGTAGCGCGCTACCCATCTGCGAACAGTAGAATGATCGATACCATAAGGCCGGCCTGCCGCACGGTAACTCTCGTTCTCGTTCACGCACCGGCTAATAATCGATAGCTTCAAACTTTCGCTATATCTCAACATGCAAACCCCCGGAAGTTGGTGTCCAACTTTCGGGGGTCAGTTCAAAAGCCGGGGCCACGTGGCCGGATATCTCGGCGACGGTATCAACGATGCGCCCGCCCTGCACGCAGCCGACGTCGGCGTTTCCGTCAACAGCGCGGTCGATGTTGCACGGGAGGCAGCCGACATCATTCTGCTTGAACGCGATCTTGGCGTGCTCGGGCGTGGCGTCGATGATGGCAGGAAAACCTTCGCCAACACGATGAAATACATTTCGATCACGACCAGCGCCAATTTTGGCAACATGGTGAGCATGGCGCTGGCCTCCCTGTTTTTGCCGTTCCTCCCCTTGCTTGCCAAACAGATACTCCTGAACAATTTCCTATCGGACTTGCCCTCGCTGGCCATCTCGACCGACAATGTCGATGAAGATCAGACCAGGACGCCAAGACATTGGGACATTGCCTTTGTCCGGCGCTTCATGCTGACCTTTGGCCTCGTCAGCAGCTTCTTTGATTTCATGACATTTGGCTTCTTGATTTTTGTTACCCACGCGACGGCCCAGACGTTCCAGACTGCCTGGTTCATTGAGTCCCTTATCACCGAGCTGGCGATCGTTCTCGTCGTTCGCACCAGAAAGGCTTTTTGGCAAAGTCGGCCTAGCGCCCTCCTCGTCTGGATGACGGCGGGAACTTTCTTGGTAGCTGTCGCGACGCCTACATTGCCGTACGCGGCTTGGTTCGGATTCGTGCCATTGCCGCTGCCGATAATGGCCGGGCTCTTTGCTATTACCATCATGTATCTCATCGCATCCGAAGCCACGAAGCATTGGTTCTTCTCTGGCACACACGTTTCTCCTACGCGCGACGCGGCAAGAGTACACATCATTTGAGCACGGACCCCCGAAACAGGATGTCCCAACCCGTCCGGTTCTCGGTTGGTCGCTGAAGAATGCGCGTAAGGCTCATCAATGGCGGCCGCAATATAAGTCCGGGCTCTTTGACATGGATCAAAGAAGAGATTGGGCGGCACGCTAGGTTGCTCTCAACAGAGTCTACACATGACGCAAGAGCGGATCGGACTGATCACAGCCAAACCAATCGATGCGACAGGGCTTTCATTATCGCGGGGGTAATCGAAGTGATTTCACAATTGACGGGCAATGAGCGCGTTCTTGCAGCGTTTACGTTCCTAATCCTTCTTTGTCTTGGTTTGGCGATGGCCGCCGCCGGGCGCGGTGACCTCATCGGGACGCACGGTTGGGTCATCACATTCAGCGCCACGGCAGGTGCCGTCGCGTTGCTGCGCGCCTACGACGCTCCAGAGCCTTCTGCAACGCGGCTCTCCGAGTATTATGACGAGCCCAGCAAGGTCGGTATCATCCTAACGTTAATCTGGGGGGTGATCGGCATGCTCGTCGGCGTATGGGTCGCCGCCTTGCTGGCCTGGCCGGAACTGACCATTAACGCCGCGTGGGCGAGCTTTGGTCGTCTGCGCCCGGTCCACACCAGTGGCGTGATTTTCGGCTTCGGCGGCAACGCCCTGATCGCCACATCGTTTCATGTTCTTCAAAGAACAACCCGCGCGCGCCTACCGGATCAGTTCAGCCCATGGTTCGTGCTGCTTGGCTATAACCTGTTCTGCGTGCTCGCCGCGAGCGGCTACCTCATGGGCATCACCCAATCGAAGGAATATGCCGAGCCGGAGTGGTATGCCGACATCTGGCTGGTCGTCGTCTGGGTGGTTTATTTCTCGATCTACATTCGCACGCTTCTGCGCCGCAAGGAGCCGCATATCTACGTGGCCAATTGGTACTACATGGCCTTCATCCTGGTCGTCGCCCTCCTGCACATCATCAACAACCTCGCCGTTCCCATCTCCTTCGGACACGCCAAAAGCTATTCGCTGTTCTCCGGCGTTCAGGATGCCATGACGCAATGGTGGTACGGCCACAACGCCGTCGCCTTCTTCCTGACCGCCGGCTTCCTTGGAATGATGTATTACTACCTTCCTAAACGAGCAGGTCGTCCGATCTATTCCTACAGAACTTCGATCATCAGCTTCTGGGGCATCACCTTCATGTATATGTGGGCGGGTTCGCACCACCTCCATTACACGGCCCTCCCCCACTGGGTTCAGAGCCTTGGCATGGCGTTCTCAGTGGTCCTGCTCGTTCCGTCCTGGGCATCGGCCGGAAATGCGCTGCTGACGCTCAACGGAGCCTGGCACAAGGTGCGTGATGATGCCGTACTTCGTTTCATGATGCTGGCTGCGATCTTCTACGGCCTCGCCACGTTCGAGGGCTCCTTCATGGCAATTCGCGCCGTCAACTCACTCTCCCACTACACCGATTGGACCATCGGCCACGTTCATGCCGGCGCGCTCGGTTGGGTCGCCATGATCACGTACGGCTCGCTTTATGCACTGACGCCTTGGCTATGGAAACGCCCAGCACTTTATTCGGCCAAGCTGGTCGAATGGCACTTCTGGCTAGCCTTGTCCGGAACGATTGTCTACGTCTTCGCGATGTGGAATTCCGGCGTGATCCAGGGTCTGATGTGGCGGACCTACAATGATAGTGGCACCTTGAGTTATTCCTTTGTCGACTCGCTAGTCGCCATGCATCCCTACTATATAGCCCGCACATTCGGCGGATTGCTGTTCCTGTCGGGCGCGGTGATTGCTCTCTACAATATCGTGATGACGATCCGGTCCCCTGTACCTGTCTCATCCGAATCCGCTTCCGACATTCCTTTGGGCCTGCGGCCCGCGACACCAGTCGCCCAGGCCGGAGAATAAACATGTTCAATTTTCACTATCGACTTGAGCGCAATGCAATCGGCTTTGTCCTTGCCATCATTGTCGTCGCCAGCATCGGCGGCGTCATCGAAATCGCCCCGCTGTTCACGATCGACGAGACCGTCGAAAAAGCCCCCGACATGCGCGTCTACACGCCGCTCGAGGTCGCCGGCCGCAACATCTACATCCGGGAAGGTTGTTATGCCTGCCATTCCCAGATGATCCGCACGTTGCGCGACGAGGTGGAGAGATACGGTCCGTATTCACTGGCGGTAGAGTCGAAATATGATCATCCCATGCTGTGGGGCTCGAAGCGAACGGGACCGGATCTGGCCCGCGTCGGGGGGAAATATTCCAACGACTGGATGACTGTACACCTCAACAACCCGCGTGACGTGGTTCCGGAGTCCAACATGCCTGCCTATCGCTGGCTGCTGCGCAACCAGTTGGAGACGGGTGACCTTGGCGAGCATCTGGCAGCATTGCGGGCGGTGGGCGTGCCCTACACCGATGACATGATCGCCAATGCGCCGAAGGACGCCGTCGGCCAAGCCAACCCGGACACGGATTTGGCCACTGGCGTGTTCGAGCGATATGGCGAGAAGACGGATGTGAGCCTGTTTGACGGCAATCAGGGCTCCGTCACCGAAATGGATGCGCTGGTGGCCTACCTTCAGGTGCTCGGACACCTGACAGACGCCGCCCATACCACGCCGCAAAACGAGGTGGAGTGAAATGACAATTGATCATGAGATGCTGACGGGTTTTTCCAAATCATTCGGACTGTTCTACCTGATCGCCATGTCGATCGGTGTGTTGGTCTACACCTACTGGCCGTCGAACAAGAAGCCTTTTGAACATGCCGCGGAAGCGGTGATATCCGACGAAGAGGATAGGCCATGTCTGTAGGCGAACGTGACCCATTCACTGGCCATCAAACGACCGGGCATGAATGGAACGGCATCAAGGAACTGAACACACCGGTTCCGAGACCTGTGTACTTTTTTCTCATCACCATGGGCGTCTTCGCGCTGGGCTGGACCCTTCTGATGCCGAGCTGGCCGTATGGGACCGGGTATTTCAAAGGGCTGCTCGGAGTTGATCAGAAGCAGGCTGTTGCCAAATCGATCAAAGAGGCCACCGCAGAACGCGCGAACTGGATGACCCGGATCGAAAAGGAAGATCTCGCACAAATCCAGTCCGACACCGATTTGATGCGCACTGTCCGCGAGGACGGGCGCACGCTGTTCGGCGACAACTGCGCGGCCTGCCATGGGGCGAACGCAAGGGGCAACAAGGGCTTCCCCAACATCGCAGAGTCACCCATGCTATGGGGCGACGATCCCCAAACGGTGTTGCAGACTGTGACAGACGGCATCAATGGTGCCGATCCCAACACACGGGTTTCCCAAATGCTAGCCTTTGGCCGCGATGGGATGTTGACGCAGGAACAGGTTTCGCTGCTGGCTGGCTTTGTGACGTCACTTTCCGACCCCGCCATGGTCACCGACAAAAACAAGGAAGATATTGCGAAGGGAAAAGACCTCTTCGTCACCAATTGCGTCGCCTGTCATGGCAAAGACGCCAAAGGCTTGGTCGAGAGCGGTGCTCCCAACCTTAGCGACCAATATTGGATTTACGGAGGAAGCCGCGGCGACATCTACCAAACCATCTTTTCCGGTCGCCAGGGCCACATGCCGAGCTGGGGTGCACGTCTCACGCCTGCGCAGATCAAGATCATCACGCTTTATCTTCTCGATTTAAGGAAAAACCGAGCCGAGACGACGGCGGGAGGCGCGTCATGAACATCATCATCGCACGGCCGAAACGCTGGATATTTCTCGTAGTTGCTTTGGGATTGAGTGTGGTCATCCTGGCGAACATTCATCTGGTTTACGTTGCATTTCAGTCCCGCCCCGACTGCGTCGACCACCTGAAGGTCAAAAGCCAGCAAGACGGCACGTACCGCGCAGCGGATTCAGCATGTTGAGTAAAGTCCGCACAGTCAAGCGACACAGGGAGAGGCTTCCAATGAAAATTCCCGTAACCGTTCCGCCTCTGCCAAAGGCCGTCGACCGCGACAGGCATCTTTCACCGAGCGAAGCGTTCGCCTGGTTTGCGCAAGGCTGGCACGATCTGTGGACGGTCCCGTTCCCCAGTCTTGCATATGGCACTGGCGTGGCAATCATCTCGCTCGCAATCGCCGCGGGAATCCTCTTCTACCAGCTGGATTTTGCGTTCTTTCCGGCGCTGGCGGGATTTCTGGTGGTTGGCCCGGCGCTCGCGACAGGCCTCTACGTCAAGAGCCGACGCCTGTCCATGGGGTTGCCCGTCACGCTGGCCTCAATGCTTATTCCTGAGCGCGGCACCAGCCAGCACGTCCTGTTCGTGGGAGCGGTGCTGTTGGGACTGATGCTCCTATGGATGCGCGCCGCCGTGCTCCTTTACGCGCTGTTCTTTGGCTGGCGGCCCTTCCCCGGCATGGACCATATCATCCCCATGCTGTTCGGCACCCCGATCGGCGTGGCAATGCTGGTGATCGGCATGGCCATCGGCGGTATTTTCGCCGCGTTCGCCTTTGCCACCAGTGTCTTCTCAATCCCAATGGTGCTGGACAAGAAGTTCGATGCGTTCACCGCCATGGGAACGAGCATGTCGATCGTCTGGAACAATTTGCCAGTGATGCTGCTGTGGGGGGCAATCGTGCTCAGCCTCTCCGTGATCGCGCTGCTTTCGGGAATGATCGGCTTCGTCATCATTTTCCCGCTGCTCGGTCACGCGACCTGGCATGCATACGTGACGATGCGGGATCCGGATTAGCGACATGACCTGCTGCACCCCCGCAACGCCGCTTGTCTCCGCAGATGCGTTTCGCCCGTCTTCACCGTCGGCCGAAGAATTCAGGCTGGCAAGCCGGAGCATCGGCGACGGCATCTTGCAGACGGAAATCTCCGTGCCCTCGATTCACTGCGGCGGCTGTACCAACAAGATCGAGCGGGGACTGGCAAAACTGGACGGCGTTCAGCACGTGCGGGTCAATCTGTCGAGCAAACGGTTGGCACTGCGCTGGTCGGACCGGGGAACTCCTCCCGATGCAATCGGCGCGCTGAAGCAGCTCGGCTATGATGGGCATCTCTTCGATCCGACCGAAGCCGCCAAGCCCAACGGCGAACTTTCAAAGATGCTCAGGGCCCTGGCAGTTGCCGCATTTGCCTCCATGAACATCATGTCGCTGTCGGTTTCCGTCTGGGCGGGCGCGGAAGGTTCCACCCGAAACATCCTTCATTGGATTTGTGCCGGCATTGCTCTGCCCGCGCTCCTTTACTCTGGACGCGTATTCTACGAATCCGCTTGGCGCGCGCTCAGGCATGGACAGACCAATATGGATGTACCGATTTCCATCGGCATCGCCGCGGCCTTCGCCCTCAGCCTCTACGACACCTATCACGGCTATGAACACGCCTATTTCGATGCCGCAACGTCATTGGTGTTCTTCCTGCTGATCGGGCGCACGCTGGATTACGTGATGCGGGAGCGGACGCGGACCGCGGTGAAAGGGCTCGCACAACTATCGCCTCGGGGTGCGATGACGATCAACGCTGACGGCGAATATGAATACCTTCCGTTGAAAGAGATCAGGCCGGGGACGCGTCTGTTGATTACAGCCGGCGAACGAGTTCCCGTCGATTGTGAAGTTGAGCGCGGTATCTCCGACATCGACTTCTCGCTCGTAACAGGCGAAAGCGCGCCACGCCAAGTTGAATCGGGTGCAGCCCTGCAGGCCGGAACATTGAATATCACTGGATCGCTGGCGGTTGTTGCCAAAGCAGTCGCCGAAGATTCATTCCTCGCAGAAATGATCCGGCTGATGGAATCCGCCGAATCCGGCAAGTCGGTTTATCGGCGTATCGCCGACCGCGCCTCCCGTCTTTACGCGCCGGCGGTTCACTTGACGTCGCTCCTCAGCTTCGTGGGCTGGATGATTTTTCAAGGCGATGTGCATCAGGCCGCGACAGTCGCCATCGCTGTTTTGATCGTCACCTGCCCTTGCGCACTCGGTCTTGCGGTGCCGATGGTCCAGGTCATGGCTGCACGCCGGCTCTTCGAAAGCAGGATCATGGTCAAAGACGGGTCGGCCATGGAACGTCTCAATGAGATCGACACCGTCGTCTTCGACAAGACGGGTACGCTCACGCTGGGGCAAATGCAGGTCACGAATATCGACGAGATTGACCGCGCGGCCCTCTCGATGGCTGTGGAGCTTGCTTCCCATTCGCGCCATCCGAGCGCACAGGCAATTCACGTGACCGCGCCACACGTAAAGAGCCATTCCGGGTTTCACTTTGACCAAGTACAGGAATTTCCCGGCCTCGGATTGGAAGGCATTTCTCAAGGGAAGGTCTATCGGCTCGGGCGAGCGGCATTCGCGCGTAAGGACGATGGCGGGCAAATTCCGGCCGAGACGGTATTTTCTTGCGATGGGCGAAAGCTCGCGTCATTCGTTTTCTCCGACAGACTCCGGCCAGGCGCGCATTCCCTCGTCGAGAAATTGCGTAAGGCCGGAATTGCCGTGGAGATAATATCCGGCGACAGTGAACCCACGGTGCGTGAAATTGCCGATCAGCTCGGCATTCCGAACTACATGGCCGGCATCCTGCCGGGCGGGAAGCTTGAGCGAATAAGAATGCTGACAAAGCAAGGGCGAAAGGTCTTGATGATCGGCGACGGTCTGAACGATGCCCCGGCCTTCATGGCCGCACATGTATCCATGGCTCCGGCGAATGCTGCTGATGTCGGCCGCAACAATGCCGACTTTGTCTTTCTTCAAGACAGCCTCGAGACGGTTTTCCTTGCTTACCGGGTTTCGCGGGATGCCGGGAAACTGATCCGGCAGAACTTCGTCATCGCCATAGGCTACAATGTGGTGGCGCTGCCCGTGGCAATCCTCGGTCATGCAACTCCCTTTGTCGCGGCGATTGCCATGTCCTTGTCATCCATAGTGGTCGTCGCCAACGCCCTGAGGCTCAAAGGTGAGCCGATGCAGGGCACGACAAAGCCATTGAGCTTCAAGTTGCCATTGGGGCGATTGGCAAAATGAGCGACTTCTTTTACTTGATTCCCGTTTCCCTTGCGCTCGGTCTGGCAGGACTGCTTCTGTTTCTTTGGTCTCTCAAGAACGGGCAGTATGAAGACTTGGACGGCGCATCCGAGCGCATTCTCTATGATGATGACAAGCCTTCCGAGGCGGCTTGGACCGAGTGAGTTTGCTAGAAGCTATTTGCATTTTCGGATGCGTCAATCTGGAAGGCATCTCCGACGATTGTTTCCACTGTGGTCACTTCGTCGTCCGTCAACACAGCGAACTCCTTGGCGCGGCGTTTCTTCGCCAATCGACCTTCATTTTGAACGATCATCATGATCAACTTGCTGACCATGGCATCAGGCATTTCTATCATGTCCTGGAGTTGTTTTTTCGCCGCGTCGTAAGACTTAAGATAGGAAATCTCTCGCGGGAGATCCTCCTTGATCGTCCTGATCACGCATTGGTACAGGAATTCCGCCAATTCAGTGTAGTCACCGTACCGATAGAGATCGGCAGTATCGTTTGTCACGTGAACATTTTTTTGTTGCGTCGGCACCCACTCGATGGCTGACATGAGTGGACCAGTGAAGTCCCGCAAATGCCGTGCGTACTCTTCCTCCCGGTCAAGCAGTACCGACGAAACCGGGAAGGTCAGTCCATTGGGGGTAAACCCGCGCTCCGCCAAAACATGATGAATAAGGTATCGGTGAAGCCTGCCGTTTCCGTCTATGAATGGGTGGACGAAGACAAATCCGAAGGCGACTGCTGTGGCCTGCAACACGGCATCAAGTCCACGGTTGGACATCTTGGTGCTTGCGGCTATGATTCCCGTCAAAAGGCTGGGAATATCCTGGTGCTTGGCGGATACGAACTCCGGCAATGGGTTGTTATCCCAGTCACGATCACCGATGAAACCATCCTCTTCCCGAAGACCGGGCTTGATGAATCTTGTTTCTTCGATGACGATGTGTTGCAGCCGGACGATCTCCTCAATTGAGAGAGGCCGTTTCCCCGCTTGCGCGACGGCTCTCATCCACCTTTCCAAGCGATTGCGTGGTGGACGCTCTCCCTCTATCTGATACGAGGCTTGACTGTCGGCCAGCAGCAGGAAGCTTGCGGCCCGCGCGATGATCCCTTTGTTTATGGGGCCGATCAGTTCTTTGGCCTGCATGTCCCAACGATTACCCACATCGTCATCCAGGGTCTGCGTTCTTCTGATGATGGGACAATAATCGGGAACGCCCAACATATTGTCGCGGACGCGGTGGCGGGTCGAGTTTGTGGGAGCGGTTGTGAAATATTGCTTCGGATCTGTCGCGTCAACATAGTTACCTTGAGCTGCGTCAGGCAAGTCAAGTTGGCTTTTTGTCAGCCATTCATAGAAAAACCAGATGCGGCGTGCGATAGACCCGGTGGGTTCGGATCGAACAATGGCTTCAATGTCCGTCTTTGGAAGAATAGCAAACAAACGCGTCAGTATGAGAAGATCGATCGTTTCATGTCTCAAGGCAAATGCTAGGTGGCCTGCTAGGGTGTCCTTTGGAGTGAAGCGTTTGTCAAACACCGTCCAGCCGTCCTCCTGCCTTCTTGAACCTTTCACGTAAGCTTCAATGGCGCAGGAAGGACTTCGTACAGGTGCTTCAAGGTTGAAGGTATGAACAAGTGCCGAAAGGCCCACAAGTTTCGAATCGCGCGGCACGGTCCGTTCTTGAAATATTCGCGGTGTCTCAATTTGCACTACGTTTCCTTTAAGTCGAAAAGCGATTACTACTATCGAATAGCAATTAATATAGAAGGTCAAGGTTGATTTTCAATTAAATCGAAAATTGATTACCCAAGTCGAAAAGCGTTTATTCTCGACTGTGAAGGTCGATAAACCATTTGATAACGTCGCCAACTTTAGCAATCGCGCGGATCCAAGCTTCCGGTCGAAAATCTATGACCAAAGTCGTGAACCGCTTAGTATTGGTTCCTAAGGTCGAAAGTGAAGTCTAGCTAAAAAAATGCGCGCTTGATTTGGCGCAATGAACAAAGCACGGTCGTTGCATGGACTTGCCGCTCCCCTTGCGCTCAGGATCTTTTGTTCTGGCGGTTGGCAATCATGTCCTCGACAACCGCCGGATCGGCGAGGGTCGAGGTATCGCCGAGCGCGCCGAAATCATCCTCGGCGATCTTGCGCAGGATGCGGCGCATGATCTTGCCCGACCGGGTCTTCGGCAGGCCCGGAGCGAACTGGATCTTGTCGGGCGTGGCGATCGGGCCGATCTCCTTGCGCACATGCGCAACGAGGTCCTTGCGCAGATCATCAGTGCCCTCAAGACCGGCCATCAGCGTGACATAGCAGTAAATGCCTTGTCCCTTGAGGTCGTGCGGGTAGCCGACCACAGCAGCTTCCGAAACCGTATCGTGCGAGACAAGCGCGGATTCCACTTCCGCCGTGCCCATGCGGTGACCGGAAACATTGAGCACATCATCGACGCGGCCGGTGATCCAGTAATAGCCGTCCTTGTCGCGGCGGCAGCCGTCACCTGTAAAGTATTTGCCCTTATAGGTGGAGAAGTAGGTCTCGATGAAGCGCTTGTGATCGCCATAGACCGTGCGCATCTGACCCGGCCAGGCATCGGTGATGCAGAGATTGCCGTCGGCGGCTCCTTCAAGCACATTGCCTTCATTGTCGACAAGCTGTGGCTGAACACCAAAGAAGGGCCGCGTGGCTGAGCCGGGCTTCAGCGCCGTCGCACCGGGCAATGGCGTGATCAGGATGCCCCCTGTTTCCGTCTGCCACCAGGTATCGACGACGGGACAGCGCTTGTCGCCAACGACCTGGTAATACCATTCCCAGGCTTCCGGATTGATCGGCTCACCGACGGTACCGAGGATACGCAGAGACTCGCGTGAGGTCTTCTTGACCGGCTCGTCACCGGCGCTCATCAGCGCGCGGATGGCGGTCGGGGCGGTGTAGAAGATATTGACCTTGTGCTTGTCGATGACCTCCCAGAAGCGCGATACGGACGGGTAATTGGGAACGCCCTCGAACATCAGTGTCGTTGCGCCATTGGCGAGCGGTCCATAGACGATATACGAATGGCCGGTGACCCAGCCGACATCGGCAGTGCACCAATAGATATCGCCATCATGGTAATCGAAGACGTATTGATGCGTCATCGAAGCATAGACGAGATAGCCGCCGGTGGTGTGGAGGACACCCTTCGGTTTGCCGGTTGATCCGGAGGTATAGAGGATGAACAGCGGATCTTCCGCCTTCATCTTCTCCGGCTTGCATTCCGGCTTAACGCTGGCGATTTCCTCGTGATACCAGAGATCACGGTTGGGTGCCCAGCCGGTCTTGCCACCGGTACGGCGCACGACAAGCACGTTCTTGACCATGACATGGTGCTTGGCGGCAATATCGATCGCCTTGTCGGTATTATCCTTCAGCGGGATCGGCTTGCCGCCCCGCATGCCTTCATCCGAGGTAATGACGAAGGTGGATTCGCAGTCGACAATGCGTCCGGCCAGCGCATCCGGCGAGAAGCCGCCGAAGACGACGGAATGGATGGCGCCGATACGGGTGCAGGCAAGCATCGCATAGGATGTTTCCGGGATCATCGGCATATAGATGGTAACGCGGTCGCCCTTCTTGACACCATGTTTCTTCAGCACATTGGCGAGACGGCAGACCTGTTCGTAGAGCTGGTTATAGGTGATCTTGTTGTCGAGATAGGGATTGTCGCCTTCCCAGATGATCGCGACCTGGTCGCCGCGCTTCTTCAAATGGCGGTCGATGCAGTTGTAAGAGACGTTGGTGACGCCGTCCTCGAACCACTTGATCGCGACCTTGCCCTCGAACGAGGTGTTCTTGACCTTGGTGAAAGGCTTGAACCAGTCGATGCGCTTGCCGTGCTTGCCCCAGAATTTCTCCGGGTCCTTGATGCTCTGCTTGTACCAGTTGAGATAGGTATCATTGTCGATGAGCGCGTTTTTCTTCGCGCTTGCCAGCACGGGATAAACCTTCTCGGACATCCATTTCCTCCAGAATCTGTTGTCTCTTGGCAAGCCGCTGGATTCAGTCAAATTATATTCAAAGCTGAAATCGACTGCTCCAACCGCCGGGGTATTCGAATGAACGATATTTAAAATTTGACGCTATCCAGGAACGTTGCAAACCCGTGACCGCGTCAGGAATCTCACTTCCCGGCCGTTATCGAGCGAGAACATGCCGCCACGGCCCGGCACGACATCGATAATCAGTTCCGTGTGCTTCCAGACGTCATATTGCGATGCGCTGATATAGACCGGCGCATCACCGATTTCACCGAGGCAAACATCCCGGTCGCCGATGATGAAGTCGCCTTGCGCATAGCACATGGGTGATGATCCATCGCAACAGCCGCCGGATTGGTGGAACAGGATCGGGCCATATTCCGACTGCAATGTTGCGATCAGCTCAAGAGCTGCCGGAGTGGCACTGACCTTGTCTTCCATCTTTGTTCCCCTCCCAGAAAAGTTGTCGGCGGCGCTGCGGAAGCGCCATCGACGGTTCGGCTCTGGTGAGGGCCTTTAGAAGAAGCCGAGCTTCTTGGGGCTGTAACTGACAAGCATGCTCTTGGTCTGCTGGTAATGGTCCAGCATCTTCAAGTGGTTTTCCCGTCCGATGCCCGACTGCTTGTAGCCGCCGAACGCGGCATGCGCCGGATAGGCATGGTAGCAGTTGGTCCAGACCCGCCCTGCCTGGATCGCCCGGCCGAAGCGGTAGCAGGTATTGGCGTCCCTGCTCCAGATGCCGGCTCCCAGACCGTACAAGGTGTCATTGGCGATCGACAGTGCCTCGTCATTGTCCTTGAAGGTTGTCACCGAGACCACAGGGCCGAAGATCTCCTCCTGGAAGATGCGCATGCGGTTATGGCCCCTGAACACGGTCGGCTTGACATAATAGCCGCCCGCCAGATCGCCGGCGAGAACGTTGCGCCCGCCGCCGGTCAACACCTCGGCACCTTCCTGCTTGCCGATGTCGATATAGGAGAGGATCTTCTCCAGCTGTTCGCTGGATGCCTGTGCGCCGATCATTGTTGCTGGATCCAATGGATCGCCCTGCACGATTGCCTCGACCCGCTTCAGCGCGCGCTCCATGAACTTGTTATAGATGGATTCATGGATCAGCGCGCGGCTTGGACAGGTGCACACCTCGCCCTGGTTGAGCGCGAACATGACAAAACCTTCGATCGCCTTGTCGAAGAAGTCATCGTCCTCGGCAGTCACATCCTTGAAGAAGATGTTGGGCGACTTGCCCCCAAGCTCCAACGTGACAGGAATGAGGTTCTGGCTGGCATATTGCATGATCAGGCGGCCAGTCGTCGTTTCGCCGGTGAAGGCAATCTTGGCAATGCGTGGACTCGATGCCAGCGGCTTGCCTGCTTCCAGCCCGAAACCATTGACAATGTTGAGCACGCCGGGCGGCAGGATATCCGCGATCAGTTCGGCGAGCACCAGGATCGACGCAGGGGTTTGTTCCGCAGGCTTCAGCACAACGCAGTTGCCTGCAGCCAATGCCGGAGCCAGTTTCCATACGGCCATCAGGATGGGGAAATTCCAGGGAATGATCTGGCCAACGACGCCGAGCGGCTCGTGAAAATGATACGCCACGGTGTCATGATCGATTTCGGAAACTCCACCTTCCTGGGCGCGGATCGCTCCGGCGAAATAGCGGAAGTGGTCGATGGCCAACGGCAGATCGGCGGCGGTCGTTTCGCGGATCGGCTTGCCATTGTCCCAGGTTTCGGCCTGAGCAAGCACATCGAGATTGTCTTCCATTACCTGCGCGATCCTGTTGAGGATGACACTGCGTTCGGCCGGGCTTGTACGGCCCCAGGCCTCTTTTGCAGCATGCGCCGCATCGAGCGCAGCCTCGACGTCACTTGCATCGGAACGGGCGATTTCACAAAGAACCTGACCGTTCACAGGCGATGTGTCTTCGAAATAGCGCCCGGCTTTCGGTTCGACGAATTTGCCGCCGATGAAATTGCCATAGCGCTTCTTGAAATTGGGCTTGATTGTGCGGTTGAATTCTACCTTGTTCATAAAACTTCCTCCCTGGCGCTGCTGCACGCTCGTGCGAGATCGCCTGTGCTAAGACGCTGCCTCCTGCAGCATCGGAAGTGAGAATCGCGCGATATAGCTATTGTGTCAGCCCCGGCAAAACAGCATCACTCCCGATCTGTCGCAGTTTTGCGACAAATCAGGCGCACAAATCAGCGGAATGGAAAAAGTCCTCAGGAAAGACCGAGCCGTTTCAGTTTGCGATGCAAGGTGGCGCGGCTGATGCCCAAATCAGTAGCGGCAGCCGATACATTTCCCCCGTTGTGCGCCAGGGCGCGCTGGATGGCCCCGCGTTCGGCGGTGGCATAGTCACGCTCGACGCTGGTGTGCTGGCCCAGAAGATCAGAGGCTGGCAGTGGTTTACTCAGCGCTTCATCCGTCAGTCCAAGGAGATGGCGAGCGGAGCGCGAAGCACCGACGACGAGATCATCCTCGTCGACCGCGATCAGCGCATGGATGGCGCGCTCATTCATGGCGTCTTCTGCTCGTTGAGCCAGGACAATTCGTGCCTTGGGAAACGCCAACCGGAAATTTTCAGCCTCCACCCGCCGCGCAGCGTCAACAACGGCAACCGAAACCAGCTTGACGAAATCGTCCGTCAAGTCCCAACGGGCTGAAGAGACATCAATTGCCGCCATCAAGCGGCCGCGATGATCGAAGATCGGGGCTACCGTGCAGGACAGGCCAGTATTTCTGCTGCGGAAATGCTGATCACGGTGAATGGTCAGGGCCCGCTGCTCGGCAAGCGCAGTACCGATCCCATTGGTCCCTTCGCTTTCCTCGCTCCACACCGCTCCGGTCCAAAGGCCCATCCTGTAGAAGGTTTCATTATCGGAGGCAGAACCGCGTCGGTCGACCGGCACACCATCCTTGTCGGCCAGAAGCACACAGCAGCCTGCGCCGCCAACGGCCGAATGGAGCCGGTCAAGACTGGCCTGTGCAGTGTGGATCAGGGAACCGAGCCGCTCGCGTGCCTCTTTCAGTTCACGATCCGTCAGAACGCTTGGCAGTGTGCCCTCACCAGGATTCAGACCATAGAGCCGCATGGATCGCCGCCATGAGGCAATGAGCGCCGACTGAGCAGCAGCGCTCCCGGAAAGCGCAGATTGAATATGGTCGGCGTGTAAGCCGTCATGCTGCGTTCCCATGGTCTCCTCCCGAAGTCCAGGACGACCCGCCGATCGTCCGCTATCAGCCTAAGGCAGTTCGACGTCACGTCAAGCCTGTCTATTAGCTCCAATAAGAAGAAGCCAATTCGACGGCCACCCGCATCATGATTTCAAATCCCTCCGGAGATGCAATCAGATTGCCAGCTTCTGCCTTGTATCCCTATAGGACCGGCTGCGGGTCGCAATGATCGAGATCAACAATTCAAATCAAGTGGCAGGGGCACCGATTGTTTGAACAATTCCCACCTTTTTCGCTTTGTGTCCTGTCTTCTCAGTGATCAGAATGCGAAAATAAACTGGCTCCATTTCCCGAACATGGTCATGGACGACCGTCTTTACGCAGGCGGGTTCCCACCACTCAGCTGTCTTGCCAAGAAGCTCGTAGGCGGCAAGACGTTCGTCGAAGTGTTCACGATCCTTTGGCAGCTCATCGTAGTGTCCCGTGACGCCTACGCTCTGCCAGTGGTTGGTTGCCGAGATATTGTCGAACTCGACGCACATCTGACCCGTCGCTCGCGTGTCTTGACAGCAGCAACGTTTGCCTCCCGCTCCAGTGTCCATCTGGAAGAAGCGTCCCGCTTCCCCCATCGGGACGGGTGCCAATCCCGCGACCAGCACGCTCAGATGGGCATTCAGCTCGTTGCAGAAGTTGATCGCGTTCATGATGTCACGGTCACAACGATCTGTCCCGATGATGCACAAGACGCTTTTGCGCGGCATGATGTGGTCTCCGGTCCAGCCCGGGGCAGCGGACCTGTATGGCCGGCTGGGCCGCAAGCCTGGAGGCCAATGGTATTTCGAATACGCGGATGGAGACCTGCGACGACGAGCTCGCACTTCAGTGGAGCGGCGAACATTTCCTCTGGGGCGAATACATTTCAATTCGTGGCGGCGGGACGATCCGCACCTACCGGATCACCCTCGTTGAACGACCCTGAAAACGCACCACCATCCGAGAGACCTTGCCCCCTCTGACCAAAGAATAACGGGCATCATGCGGTTAGGTCATGTACGCAACGAGTGTCGGCCTGTGGCCAGAAGTTGTATGCCCACATTAACCGTAGCCTAATGATTCTGTTTGTTGTTGAAAAGAACGCATTTATGTTGCTGTGTGTTGCCGGAAAGTATGACTCCTCATTTAATCCGGGACCGCGATACAACCATGCCCGCACGTGACATACCCGGCGTCCGGGGACGGTTCCTGCAAGCCGCCCTCTCCTCCCGTTTTGAGGGGATGAAAGGTTATGTCCTCGCGGCTGCAGCAGTCCTAGCCGCCTTGCTAATTCGATTGGCGATGCAGGATCTGCTTCAGGATCGCGCGATTTTTATTCTGTTCATTCCCTCAATTCTCATCGCTTCGATCGCAGGAGGAATTGGACCGGGATTGGCGGCCGTCTGCTTCTCGTTGATCTCGTCGCTTTACTTGGGCGGAGTCCACTTCAATCACTCGCAAAATGTGGTGGAGTTTGGCATTCTAATTGTCATCGGTTTGATAATCGCTTGGATGGGAGGACTGCTTCATCACGCGCGGCGGGTTACCGACAAGACGGTGAGCGACCTTGATGCTCGCGAAGCGCATCTCCGGTCGATTCTGGACACGGTGCTCGACGCAACGGTTGTCATTGAAAAGGACGGAACAATCACATCATTCAACGCTGCAGCAGTCCGCCAGTTCGGCTACACGGAGGCTGAGGTCGTCGGCCGGAATGTCCGTATCCTGATGCCCGAACCCTACCAACGCGAGCACGACAGTTACATAAGCAGGTATCTGCAAACAGGGGAAAAACGGATCATCGGCATCGATCGCGTCGTCGTCGGCAAACGCAAGGATGGTTCGACGTTTCCGATGAAACTTGCAGTCGGAGAGATAAAGACGGGAGATCAAGTCTTCTTCACCGGATTTATTCGGGATCTAACGGAGCGCGAAGAATCCGCAGCTCGGCTGCAGGAAATCCAGGGCGAGCTGGCACGGCTGGCGCGGCTCAACGAGCTGGGGGAAATGGCTTCGACGCTGGCCCATGAACTCAATCAGCCGCTATCTGCCATAGCCAACTATGCCCAGGGGTGTACACGACTATTGCGCGACATGGACGATGCCCTCGCATCGAAAATGCGCGAGGCTCTGGAAGAGACCTCGAGGCAAGCCTTGCGTGCGGGCCAGATTATCAGGCATCTAAGGGAATTCGTGACACGCGGCGAAACCGACAAGGCGCAGGAAGACATCCGCAAGCTGGTTGAGGAAGCTGGTGCGCTGGCACTCGTGGGTTCGCGCGAACGTGGTATCAGGTCAGTGTTCGAGTTCGGTTCCAAAGCCAAGTTCGTCATGGTTGACGGTGTGCAAATCCAACAGGTCTTGATCAACCTGATGCGCAATGCCATGGAAGCGATGCGGGACAGTGAAAAACGTGAACTGCTTGTGCAAACGAGTTTGGACGAGAATGGGTGGGTCGTGGTCGAGGTTGCCGATACTGGAGCGGGCATTCCCGACGAGATCGCCGCGCAGCTGTTCAAGCCCTTCATGACCACCAAACCTGGCGGCATGGGGGTCGGTCTGTCGATCTCCAAGCGGATTGTCGAGTCACATGGTGGCGGAATAACGGTAAGGAAGAACGAGAGCGGGGGTACTACATTCCGCTTCACGCTTCCGGCAATTGAGGATAAGCACCCAAATGACGATTGACGACTACACTGTCCACGTTGTGGACGATGAAGAGGCCGTCAGAAAGTCTCTCGCGTTCTTGCTGACCATGTCCGGCTTCACCGTCCGCGTGCACGAGTCGGCAACAGGATTTCTTGCGACCGCGCCGACAATCCGCAATGGCTGCCTGGTTACAGATTTGCGCATGCCAGACATGAACGGCGTGGAATTGTTGCGCAACTTGAAATCTGCCGAGCTTCATATTCCCTCTATCGTTATAACGGGGCATGGAGATGTGCCGATGGCCGTGGAAGCCATGAAGGCCGGGGCTTTGGACTTCATAGAAAAGCCGTTTGAAGACGAAGTCTTGATTGAAGCGGTAAAGCGGGCGGCGGCACAATTAACGGAAACGGCCGATGAATTGGATGATACTTCGGCCATCCAAGCGCGGTTGGAGGAGTTGACCTACCGCGAAAAGCAAGTCCTTTCAGGCGTGGTGGCAGGTCTTGCCAACAAAACCATCGCCTATGATCTGAATATCAGTCCACGTACGGTTGAGGTCTATCGTGCCAACGTAATGGCAAAAATGAAAGCGAGGAGCTTGCCGGAACTTGTACGAATGGCGCTCAGTGTGAAGCTCGATATCAATTGACTATTCAATGCGGTCTATCCGCTGATTTGACTTAGCGCAATGCGCACCCTCGAAAACACAATTAAACCATTTGGGGCCATCTTTGCCGGCCACCGATCGTTCGGTCATGTTTAGAGGGGATGCCCATTGTCCAATTCAAGCCAAGTCCTTGTTGTTGCCCCGGACTATGGGTTGCGACGGTCGCTTGAGTTTGCGCTCGAGGTTGAAGGCTTTGCGGTTCTCTCGTTCGACGACGTGAACGCTGCCCTTGCATCGCCCAGTGCCGCCGAGGGCAGTTGCGTCGTCGTAGACGAAGAAGCACTTTTGGACGACCCATTCGCGATGGCTGCGGTCCGACGATTCCACAAGCCCGTATTGCTGCTGGTGGACCGCTCTCGCTCCATGCCTGATGCGCTCGGCGTCAGGGTGCTTCGAAAGCCCATCCTGGGCAACGCCTTAATAACGGCCGTTAGATTGACCGACGAAGCTGGCGGCGCAGGTCAACTTACGTAGAAACGCGTAGGTACTTAAACGAATTTCGCAGTGTGATGATATCAGCCAGTGTTGTCCCATCAGATTGAATGGGAGATCGTTATGCTAGCCTACACCACAATTCCAGCGCAGCTCAGATCAGATGGCATCGATCACCCAATCGTTCCATTACCGTTCGGCCCCGCTCGTCTGCAACAAATTTCGTTCTTTGCTCCGGGCTCCGAGATTTACGCCCAGGGCGAAAAAGCGGGAAACATTTACCAGGTCGAGTTTGGTGCTGTCCGTGTCTATCGGTTACTCGCCGACGGTCGGAGGCAGATCAGCGCATTTTATCTATCCGGCGAAGTCTTCGGTCTCGAAGCCGACGCAAACCACCATTTCTTTGCGGAAGCGATAACGAGCACAAACCTCCGGTTATTTCCGCGCGTGAAGCTCGGCGACATCTCCGAGGAACTTTTCTCACTGACATTGCGCAGTCTTACCCGCGCGCAGGAACATTTGCTCGTTCTCGGCCGTCAGACAGCAGCCGAGCGCGTGGCCGCATTCCTCCTTGATCTGGCGGAACGTCAGGGTGGATTGGAACAGGTGGATCTTCCTATGTCACGCATGGACATAGGCGACTATCTTGGTCTCACCATCGAAACCGTGTCCAGGGTATTTTCAAAGTTGAAGGACAAGGGAATCATCGCCCTTCCAACTCTGCGAAGCGCCGAGATCAAAAAGTGGAACGCCCTTCAGGCAATGAGTGAATAGACCAGCGTAGTTGATTGATTATGCTTGTGGCTATACCATGAGGAACTATTTGCGCCGGCTGACGGGACGGGTAAGAAGCGACCCTGCCGACCGCCACTTGGCCTACATCCTGACCTTTGTCGCGGGTGCGGCGAATGCCGGAGGTTTTCTGGCAGTAAAACAGTACACCTCGCACATGTCGGGCATCGTGTCGTCTATGGCCGACAGCTTTGCTTTAGGCGATGTCAAATTTGCGCTTTCGGGATTTGCCGCGTTTGCCTCGTTTGTCGCAGGCGCGGCTGTTTCGGCTATCCTCGTCAATTGGGGACGGCGACAGTCGCTGCAAAGCGAATACGCTTTTCCGATCATGATCGAGGCCGTTCTGCTGCTTTGCTTTGGCCTTATGGGCAGCAATCTATCGCAGCACGAATGGCTGTTTGTCCCTGTGACCGTGATGCTCCTATGCTTTATCATGGGCCTGCAAAACGCCGTGATCACCAAGCTTTCCAATGCTCGAATTCGGACCACCCACGTTACGGGGATGACCACAGATATGGGAATTGAACTGGGAAAGCTTTTCTATTGGAATATAGCGCGCGACGACATTGCCAGACCCCTGGTGCGCGCGGACCGAACGAAACTGAAGGTTCACACATCGCTGGTATTCCTGTTCTTTGCCGGGGGCATCGTTGGCGCAGTGGGATTCAGATTTGCCGGCTTTGGTGCAACGATATTTCTAGCCCTCGTCCTTCTGGTCGCTGCGGCTGTCCCGTTCTTCGCCGATGTGAAAACAACACTGAATGAAACTCTGGCGCGGTGAATATTGCGTCCACCTCGGTTTGACCCGGATCAATGCGCTTCGGGACTTTCGGATAGAAAGTTTTGCCAATTCAGGGCTCGATTTTTTTCCCAACCCAGATGGAAGCAAACCCAATGCTAAACTCTCGACTGCACTTCCATGGAGCGGCACACGGCGTCACCGGCTCCTGTTTTGAAATAGAGACAGAAGAAACGCGTATCCTGGTCGACTGCGGGATGTTTCAAGGTTCGAAATCGGAGCGCGCGCTCAACTATGAGCCATTCCCTTTTGAACCCACGTCAATAGACGCCGTCATTCTTTCACATGCTCACATAGACCACAGTGGCCTGTTGCCGAAGCTCGTCAAGCACGGTTTCGCAGGGCACATTTTCGCAACGTTGGCGTCCGTCGATCTATGTTCGGTGATGTTGCCGGATTCTGCGCACATTCAGGAAATGGAAGTCGAGCAATTGAACCGTCGCAACGCAAGGCGCGGCAGGGAAACGGTTGCTCCGATCTACACGCAGGAAGATGCGGCAGCCTGCATGCTGTTGTTTCGACCTGAACAATATCTGCAATGGTTTCCGGTCGCCGATGGCATCAAAGCTCGCTTCTGGAACGCCGGCCATCTTTTGGGATCGGCTTCAGTCGAGATCGAAATCGAAAGAGGCGAAAGCAGTTCACTCCGTCTTCTTTTTTCCGGAGACATCGGGCCGCACCACAAGCTCCTGCAGTTCGAACCGGAGGGGCCCGTCGACTTGGATTACCTTATAGGCGAATCCACCTATGGCGATCGGGATCGCGGTGATGTTTCGGCGGACCTGCGCCGGAAATGTTTACGCGACGAGGTGCGGCGTGCAGCCGAGGCTGGGGGGCCGCTCATCATCCCCTCCTTCGCGGTGGAACGCACCTAGGAATTGCTTGTGGATCTGTCCTTGTTAATGAAAGACGGAAGCATCCCGACGACGTCGATCTTCGTCGACTCGCCCTTGGCGACACGGGCGTCCGAAATTTTTGAGCGCCATGCGGCGGAGATTGAGAACGGCGACGTTCTCCTGGAGGCCCTTTCTGCTGCCAATGTTCATTTCACGGAGACAGTGGAACAGAGCAAGGCAATCAATAAGATAAGCGGCAATTTCATCGTCATAGCGGCAAGTGGCATGTGTGATGCGGGGCGCATCCGTCATCACCTCAAGGCCAACCTGTGGCGCAGGGAAGCCACGTTGCTGCTTGTGGGCTTCCAGGCCCAGGGTACGTTGGGCCGGATACTGCTTGACGGAGCCAAGCGGGTAAGAATTCAAGGCGAGGAGATAGAGGTCAAGGCACAAATTCGTCAGCTCGACCTCTATTCGGGCCATGCGGACGCGCCGGAACTCCAAAGCTGGGTGCACAAACGCTTTCCAATACGGCATGAGATTTTTCTCGCGCATGGTGAAGAAAGCGGGCTCAACGTATTGAAAAAACGTCTCTCTACGCTCTCGCCAACGACAGGGATCATAGCTCCCATTCTGGATGAAGCATTTGAATTGACAAAGGACGGAGCCCGTCGTGTCGAAACGGGTCGCCTACGCCGTTTGCTGCCGGCGGACGTAGCGCATCTCGACTGGCACAACGAACTTTCGCGCTTGTTGCTGGACATCAACCAAGCTGTCGGTAACCAGGCAGACCAGCGAGGAAGAGCAATCGTAATTCGTCGCCTTAGGCGTGCGCTGGACCCAGTTCCCGAAAGTGAAAGGGTATAGCTGGCGGCCGTGCTGGCCGCCGAGCCTCAGATAATCAGGCGACGGTGAGCAAGTCCTCGACCGCTTTAACGCCGGGTGCCGACCATGCTGCCCGGACCGCAGAGCCGCGCGCTCCCCAGGCTTTGACCTGTCCTTCGAGAGTTACCTTGCCAGCGTCGTCGACAGTGACTCGAATGCCGGACGGTTCGAGCTGCGCGCTTCTCTTAAACGCGTCCTCGATCCGCCTCTTGACATCAAACGACGACACATACGGTCTGACCTGAATATTGTTGGCAACGTCGAATACACCCGCCAGCGTTCGGACCGCTTCCGTCGCAGCGATTTTCTGATAGTTCCATTCGACTGTGCCAGTGAGTACCACCCATCCGTCATCGACCTGAACCTGAACGGCCCCATCAGGAATAGCGGCGCTCCAGCTGAGAATATTCAAAGCACGCTTGGCGATCTCGTCGTCAGCTGTACGATGACTACCAACTGGGCGCACTTCCATATCCTGCGCAATCCCGCGAACTCCCTTGACGCGGCACACGACGTCGGCCGCGGTATTCTTTTCTATGTAGGTGGGCACATGGCCCGTCAAAGTGACGACTCCATTTTCGACCGAGACGCCGATGTTTGCAGCGTTGAGGCTTGGTTCGAATTCGAGTTCGTCGAGAATGTTCTGTCGCAAAACCATGTCGTTCATCGTAGTGATCCTTTGAGCAAACGGCCAATGCCGAGGCTCCAATTCTCGCGCCGCGTGACAACAGAGGCATTGATCAAGGTCAAAGCAAAATGGCAGCGTTACCACTAATGATCCTGTCGATCCGAGATGGGTATTTGGGAAAGTCGGCGGACGGAAATCATCCTTTCGACAGCTAACAGACAGCTTGCCCGAATTATGAACGTTTCACCGTGCCGCTCCCGGACGCGGGGAAAAAGGAAAAGACCTATGAAACTTCAGACTGTCGCAGCACTCTCAATCCTTCTGCTGTCTCCTGCCGTAGCCTTGGCAAGTCCTGCATGCACCAAGGAGCCAAAGGCCAAGTGGATGTCCGAGACGGCTATGCAGAAAAAGATCGCCGACCTCGGTTATAAGGTGAAAACCTTCGAAACAACCGGAAGCTGTTACGAAATCTACGGTTGGAATAGGGAAGGCAAGAAAGCCGAGGTTTATTTCAATCCGATGTCGGGCGACATTGTCAAATCCGAAATCGATGGATAACGCATCATGGACCAGTTCTCGGTTGACGTGGAGGGGACCCGCCCCTCCACAGGAGCAACTATCAAGGTATGGGACCCGATTGTTCGGCTCTTCCACTGGACTGTCGTTTGCGGTGTCATCCTCAATCTTTGGATTCTTGAGGAGGGGAAATATTGGCATCGCGTGACGGGATACGTCATTGCGGCTGTATTGACAGTCCGTCTCGTCTGGGGCGTGGCTGGAACACGCTACGCGCGGTTCACGGAGTTTTTCCCGACCCCGAGCAAGATTGTGGGACATCTGCGTGAATTAAAGCAGGGCCACGTCAGTCGTCACGTCGGCCATTCCCCGCTGGGAGCAGTAATGATGCTTGCGCTCATGGGGCTGCTTGCCTTTAGCTGTTTGACTGGCTGGCTTATGGGAACGGATGTTTTTTGGGGAAACAAGCTCGTAAAATCCCTACATGCGCTCTCAGGCAACATGATTATGGTTTTGGCGTTGTTGCACGCAGCATCCGCTATCTTTGAAAGCTGGCGGTTGAGGGAAAATCTGGTTTGGTCGATGGTCACGGGAAAAAAACGACGGTGAGAATATGAGAGTACTGTTGATTGAAGATAGTGCGCGTCTGCGCCACCTCATCAGCGAGACTCTGCGGGATGCGAATTGGCAGGTGGATTCATTTGCAACGGGGGAAGACGCTCGCCATGCCATGTCCGGAGCCGAGTATGATATTGTACTGCTCGATCTCGGATTGCCCGATGAAGACGGCATCGAAACGCTCGGATCTTTGCGCAAGCTGGGACACGAAATTCCTGTCCTGATCCTGACAGCTAGAAGTACGATCGATGAGCGGATCGTCGGTCTCGACGCAGGTGCCGACGATTATCTCGTCAAACCTTTCAACAATGGAGAACTTCTGGCCCGGATGAGAGCCTTGCTCCGTCGCCCTCCCCAGACGGTAATGCCGGAGCTCGCATTCGGGAATCTCACACTCAACCTCGCAACGTCATTGGTCAATTGCGGCAACGAACAAATATTCCTTGCCCCGCGGGAATGTGCTGTGCTCGAACATTTGATGCGCAATGCGGGTCGTGTTCTCCCCAAACGAAGACTGGAAAGCGCATTTTCTGAATTCGGCGACGAGCGGACGTCGAACGCAGTGGAACTGGCGATATCCAGACTGAGGAAGAAGCTGGAATACTTCGACACAGGTCTTTCCGTCGAAACAATCAGAGGGGTGGGGTATATGTTGTATGAAAGCAATCCTTGATGCGGCGATCCCAACCTCTCGGGCAGATTGTGGCTCCGTATCGTGCTTTTTGCAATCCTGGCAATGCTCGCGCAGTTGCTGATTGTCCTTGCCGATTACTTTGGAACGATGAGGAACTTGGCCGGTTGCTGGTCGAACAAGAGGTATCCGAACTTGCCAAAGGTATTGGAACGGGTGGCGTGTCGCCGACGTTTGAACTTCCGCTCGAACTGGTTGATCGATATGGGAGTCAGACAACCGGATATTTTGCCCGAATTCGCGACGGATCGGGACGAATCCTGTTTTCCAACTGCACGGAACAATGCACTGAGCAATTTCTTCCCGCCGATTTGAAGACCCCAGATTTCTGGCTTCGAATTATCGAGCCGGGCAAACCACTCACGCTTGCCGGCGGGGAAACAGTGGAAATCGCGCACCAGCCCTTCATCTTGGAAATCGCAACCATCGGCGATCCGGACAAACGGGTAAATGCGGTCCTGTGGAACGAAGTGACAGATCATATGATTGTGCCAATGGGCATTCTCGTCGTCTTTGTCCTTGGCGCGACACTGTTGTCGATAACCACGGCGCTGCGTCCGGTGCGGCGGGCTGCGAGAGAAGCAGCAGCCATCGACGCCGCTGACCCACAATCACGACTCGACACCATCGGGATGCCGCTTGAGGTGGCGCAACTGGCCGGGGCGATGAATGAAGCATTCGACCGCGTTCGCCATCTCATGCAAGCCCAGAAGCTGTTGACTTCCGCCATCGCACATGAAGTTCGAACCCCCCTGGCGATCATCAAGCTGGAACTTGAGCGAATAGTTCATCCGCGCGCCCGAAAGGCCGAAAAAGACCTCGACGACCTGGTACAATTTGTGCAGCAGTTATCAGCGTTGGGAAATCTGGACGGAGTAGACCGAAAGCAATTTCAGTCGACAAACATCAACAAGCTTGCAGAGGGGCTAATCGAAAGTCTCGCTCCTTGGGTATATCAGACGTATCATTCAATTGCTTTCGAGGAGAGCGGCCAACTGATCGTACCTGCCATCGGAAGCTTGATACGGGACGCGCTGCGGAATTTGATCGAGAATGCCGTCAAACATACCCAGGCGGGCACATTGATCACAGTCAGAGTCGGCGAAGACAGCACGGTTGGCGTTTATGACAATGCGGGTCCCCCACGGTGGCCTGAGACCCCCGTCGAGCGCGATGATGGAAACATGCGTGGCATTGGACTGGAAATCATCGATCGAATTGCAACGATACATGGTTCCGCATTCCGGTTCGAAAAGACGCGCAACGGCAGCAATGCAGTCATCTCCTTTCCAATGCACGGCGGAAGATCAATCGACTGACTGGGCAACGACCAACGTTCCGCCCACCAATCAGTTTCTATCCAACGCTTTGACCCTGATCAAACCCTGGAGCTGGGCAGCGCTGCTATCTGTCTTCATTCCTGCCTCAAAAACGCTTAATCGAGAGAGCAAAGACCGAAACGGATCTCAACGAAAGTTAAGGTAACAGTGCCCAAGTTTCACCAGTCCCGCCATGAGTGACCTGACAGACACCGCCAATGTCATAATTCGGCCGCCGATCGCGTGGGCGCTCGCGGTGTTCGCCGGACTCGCCCTGCAATGGGTCGTGTCCTTGCCGTTCATGCCAGCCTCTGTGCCCGCGGGTTGGGTCGGCGGGATGGTGTTCGTTCTAGCGCTGGCGCTGGTCGCCTGGGCGATCGTCACCATCACCAGAGCCGGCTCGAACGTGCCCACCAGCATGCCTACCACCACCATCGTCCAGACCGGACCCTACCGCTTCACGCGCAATCCCATCTACCTCGGCATGTTTCTCGGGCTCGTCGGTCTCGCCATTGCCTTCGATAGCCTTTGGCTGCCCGGGACGCTCGTGCCTTTCGCCCTCGTGATCCGCTACGGCGTGGTGGCCCGCGAGGAAGCCTATCTCGAGCGCAAGTTCGGCGACGCCTATCGCCACTACCGCGCGCATGTGCGGCGCTGGTTGTAGCGCGTGGCAGCAGATCGGTCCCGAGGCGGTGGAGCCTGAGTCGCGCCGCGACAGGTGCTCGCAGTTTCGCTCGTTGGATCGTTGCGCACTTCCGCCGAGCAGGAGTCGCCGTACAACAGGAACTGGTATCCTTCGCCCTTGGGGAGAAGCGCGGGAATTGAACGGCTTGTCCACTCGTCAATCTCCAATTGTTTCACGAAAACGTTCCAATTATCTACGATATCTCCAGGGGCCCTTGAGTGGATCGCGCCATTGGCAGTATTCTCCTTGACTGCAAGATATATGAGCGGGAGGAATGCGCTGATGCGCCGGTTGATACTGCTTCGCCACGCCAAATCGGATTGGCCCGACGGTATCGATGACCATGAGCGCCCACTAGCCAAGCGCGGTCGTCAGAACAGCCCGCTGATGGGCACCTACATGGCAAAGGAAAGACTGCGGCCCAACCTCGCTATTGTATCGACCGCGCGGCGCGCCAGAGAAACCTGGAAACTTGTACGTGCCGCCTTTAAGCGCGATATTTCCCAGCGAAAAGAATCGCGCATTTACGACGCTTCGGCAAAGGCGATCCTTGATGTTATCAACACAACAGCACCTGATGTTAAGGCGCTGTTGCTCGTCGGACATAATCCGGGGTTGCAGGACCTTGCGCTCAGGCTCATTGGAAAGGGAAGTCCATCCGATCTGTCGCGACTACACCGAAAGTTCCCGACAGCGGGGCTTGTCGTGATCGAGTTCGATGTCAAACGCTGGAGTGACGTGTCCGAAGGCCTGGGCCAACTTGAACGGTTCGAGACACCGAAGTCCATCGGCGGCCTTGCGGACGTCGAATAAGTGCGGTTGGGGACCCTTTCACGTCTCCGAGATCCGTCCGGGTGGTCATCAGTTGCGCGCACGTAACCAATGGGCTTGGGAAAGCTCTTTCAATTCACGCGGCTGTCACCGTTCCATTGTACGTCTGGCGAAAAGACCTGACAGTGAAGGAGCGTAGGATGTTCGAAAGTCTCAGCAAATTAGCAACCCCAATGGCCGCCTTGATGATGGTTGTTACTTCCCCCGCCCTCTCGCAGACCGCTGATACCGGAAGCACGATCAGCGATAGGGTCAAGACGTTGGACCGGGGAACCGTCTGGAAGCCTGTTGGGCAAATCCAACTGTCCTTTCCTACGTTCCACCCACAGGGAATGGTGAAGATCGGTAACTTTTTCTACTTCACGTCGGTGGAGATCACCAAGCCCACCACGAAATACGACAAGCCGGAGGGCGGTTATGATCGCGATACGGGAGAAGGCAGGGGTCACCTCTTCAAGGTCGATTCGAAAGGCAATCTTGTCGAGGATGTCATCCTCGGCGACGGCTCGATCTATCACCCGGGCGGAATTGACTTCGATGGAAAAGCGATCTTCGTGCCGGTTGCCGAATACAGGCCGAACAGCGCGTCCATCATCTACAAAGTCGACCCCGAAACGATGAAGCCGCAGGAAGTATTTCGCTACAAGGATCATCTTGGCGGTATAATACATGACACCGAGAAGAAGACGCTGAATGCAGTCAGCTGGGGATCGCGGCGCTTCTACGCCTTTACACTTGACGACAACGGACAAGTAACCAACGCCGATGTTGACCGTGGACAATTGGCCACGCTGAACCCGTCCCACTATATCGATTATCAGGATTGTAAATATCTTGACCACAGCGAAATGCTGTGTGGTGGGCTGACCAACTATCAGATCAAGAAGGATGGCCCAAAATTCGCGCTGGGCGGACTCGAGATCGTCAATCTTGCCACGAGTCAGCCCGTCTATCAAATTCCGGTTCAGCTCTGGACGGCAGCAGGGCTTCCCATGACACAAAACCCGTTCTGGATCGAACAGACGGTTAATGGTCTCAGGGCCTATTTCGCACCTGAAGACGACAGATCGATCATCTATATTTACGACGTGGAGGGAAAATAACGCGACTGGCACTGGCTGCTCAGCACACGTGCTCGAGATGCCCCACTCTGACCAATGCGCTCTTGATTTCGACAGACTTATTCGGAGAATGCCATCGCTGCCAAGCCCCCCAAGGCAGCGTGAAGTCCGATTCACTGGTTTTTTGCGTTCCGGTGAATTGGGCTTCTTCTTTTCCGTGACGGCAGAGCGACGTGGGAAGCCGCAAGACTGTCGGCGGCACACAGGGATTTCCCCGCATCCGCCCACCGCGGCGAATTCAATCATCGCGTCAAAAATCCTTGTTTGGGGAGTTTACCATTTACTTGGACCGGATTTGCGCAGAATATCACCGAAGGGGAGGAAGCATTCGGAGCCCTCTCGATAAGTGCGCCCGAACGGCTTTCGGTCCCTTGGTTACAAGGGAGGACTAATCATGAGGCGTATTTTCTTGCTCGCGGCAACCGCCGCGGCGTTGTCGCTTGGCGTCTCGCACGCCTTCGCACAATCCGGCAGTGTAGAAAAAGCGGTTGGCGGCTATAATTTCGAGGAAGCCGCAAAGGAGGCCGCCGCGACGAAGGATTTCCATTCGGCCGACGGTCATTTGACATTTGCAATCGTGACGCACACGGCGGGCAACGGCTTTTTTGACCCTGTCTATGTCGGCGCAACGGTCGCCGGCAACATGATCGGCGCCAAGATCCTGCTACTCGGTTCGGAATCGCCGGTGGATGATCCCGCCCGCGAAATCGAAATCCTGAACCAGATCGTGCAGGACCCGACTATCGATGGGATAATTATGACGACACCACAGGTCGGCGCCTACAATGACATCGTCAAGGCCGCTGAAGCGGCTGGCATCCCGATCGCGACAACCAATTCGTTCGACGCCACTATACTGCACCGAAGCGCGATCAGCCACACCGGCCAAGACGCTTCGGCCGCGGCAATCGGCGGCGAGGCGCTCGCAAATTGCGTGCTTGCCAGCGGTGCGCCCAGCGGCTCGATCGTGCTGCCGTCCTCGACGGCGATGGGCAACATCGAGGTGAACAATCGTGTAACCGCTGCGTTCAATGCAATCGTGAAAACGTTGAAGGACGCCGGCAAGCTCGAGGCATTCAAGGTTGATGCCGGTCCAGAGAATGTCGGCATCGACACCAACCCGAACGATCCGGTCAACGCACTTGTTTCGCTCTTCGAGTCCCGCGGTGACGTTGTCGGCGCTTTCACAGCAAACAACGTCTTTACACCGCCGCTCGTCAAGGCGGTCGCTCAGATTGGGCGGACCGGCAAGTTTTGTGCCTTTGGTTTCGATCTCGGTCCGGCACAGCAGGAGGGTATCACCTCGGGGAATCTGACCGGCTCGCTCGGGCAGCAGCCCTTCCTGCAGGGCTTCTGGCCTGTCATGCAGCTTTATCTGCAGATCGATCGCGGTATCGCGGCAGCCAATCTCGATACACGTGCTCAGCTCGTAACGAAGGATACGGTCGCAAACGTCGGCAAGCGCTTCGAAAACTGATATCCAATCGAAACGCCTGAGATAAACGCGGGAGGGTGCTAGCCGTCCCGCATCGCGACAAAAGGACCGGCCGGTAGAAAACCATGGCGCTCAACACGACGACATCGCTCGGCCGTGCACCGCCCCAGCTCGTCGGCGGCTGGGAGGCCGGGCTGCTTGTATTCCTTGTGCTGCTCTATTTCGGCGGGGCTATCGTCAATCCGGCGTTCTTCGGATCAACGGAGGCCCTTCATGCGCTTCTGCGCGATACGTCCCGTGTGGGGATCATTGCCGTCGGCATGACTTTCGTCATCGCTAACAAGGATCTCGATCTTTCGGTTGGTTCAACCTACGGTCTGGTCGCTGTGGTCTTTGCCAGGCTCTATGCGCCGAACTTTCTCGACTTCAACGTCATTACGTCCGTGATACTCAGTGTGCTCTTGGGCACGGTCATAGGCCTAGTCAACGGCTTGCTTGTTACTATCCTGAAAGTACCTGCCTTCATTGCAACGCTGACGATGCTTTTCATCGGTCGCGGCTTCGTGCTCGCACTGACGCATGGTCAGGCAATCTACTATTCCGACAAGGCGAAAGGCCAGCCGCTTTTCTTCCATCTCGGCGAGACGAATGTTCTCGGCTTCAACAACCAGATCGCGATCTTCTTCTTTATCGCCATAGTCGGAGCCTATGTGCTTGCCAAAACCCGCTGGGGTTATGAGACTTTCGCCACCGGGGGAAACGAGCAGGCGGCAGCCTATGCCGGAATTCGCACGCGTTGGGTGCGCATTCGCGCATATCTACTCTCGTCGCTTTGCGCGACCATTGCGGCTCTCCTGTCGGCCGCGCAGGATAAGGGTGTGACCCCGCTCTACGGCGTAAGCTGGGAGCTTACCATCATAGCATCCGTCATTATCGGTGGTGCATCGATCCTTGGCGGGCGCGGTCGAGTGTTCGGGTCGTGCCTTGGCGCAGCGGTCGTCGTCCTGATTGACAAGGTGCTGCGCGAGGGCTGGCCGATCACGCGCATCGTCGTTGTCGACGGTGAGAACATTTCAGTCGGCGCCAAATTCACCCTACCCGCGGGCGCTGTGCTGGTTTTCCTTGGTCTCCTTCTCGTCGTCGCCGTGCTTATGGAGCCTATCCTCATTCGGCGCCAGGTCGCCGCCCGACTTTGGGCGTGGCTCCGCGGCCGGCCATCGCCGCCTGCCTACGAGATGGGCGGCGTGGCGCTTGAGGGGGTCCAGACCAAGGGTGCAATGGCGACTGACACGGCGCTGTCTGCCACGGGGCTCGGCAAGTTTCTCGCCCGCCGCGACGCGCTCGCCATCATCCTTACGGCCGTGTTGTGGCTGACGGGCCTCGCGCTCAGGCCCGACTATTGGTGGAACCTCCCCAACACCTTTGCTATCCTGCTCAACTACACGGAACTTGCCCTCATCACGGTCGGCCTCACCTATGTCATCGCAGCCGGCGATATCGATCTCTCCGTCGGCGCAGTGCTCGCCCTTGCCGGCAGCACCGCGGCCTATTTCTTGAAGGTGCTCGGCGCCGACCCGCTCACCGCCGTAGCGATGGGCCTGCTCGCGGGCACGACGGCCGGAGTGGTCAACGCCGTCGTCACAGTCGGCTTCAAACTACCTGCCTTCATCGCCACGCTCGGCATGTTCTACATTGCCCGCGGCCTCGCCGCCTGGTTTGTCGCCGGACAACAACTGACCGGCTGGCCGGAGGGCTACAACTTGTTCGGCCGCAAGGTGAATGACGTCCTCCTCCATTTCGAGTTTTCGCTACCATCGGGAATGATTCGTACGGTGGCAGAGGTCGTCAGCGTCCAGACGATCTGGATGTTTTTCGTCGCCGTGATCGCCGGCATTGTGCTGGCGTATACACCGTTCGGGCTGAAGGTCCGCGCCGCCGGCGGCAACGTGCGCGCCGCTGCTTACGCCGGCATCAACACCGACCGGGTACGATTCGTTTCGCTCGTGCTGGCAGCACTGTGCGCGAGCATGGCGGGGATCATTAACGTCGCTTACTTTCGTAGCTTCAACCCGGTCGCCGGCCAATTTCGTGAGCTTGACGCTATCGCTTCCGTGATCATAGGCGGCGCGTCGATCTTCGGTGGTTACGGAACCGTAATCGGTGCGCTTGCGGGCGCGGCCGTAATCACGCTCGTGCGGGCGCTCTTGCAACTTAACGTCCAGGGATTCAGCATGCCGCAGCACTGGATCAATGTCTTTATAGGCATCATCCTGATCGTGGCAGTGCTGATCGACATATGGGTGCGCCAGACCAATATTTTCGGAATCTTGCGAACCCGGATCGCAAGAGGCGCGCCAATACGGGATAGTAGCAATGGCTGAAGCGACACCATCCGCGCCGATAGTGGAAATGCGGGGCATTCAAAAAGCTTTCGGAGCGGTGCAGGCGCTTCGCAATGTCGATCTCACGCTTTATCCAGGTGAGATTCTTGGCTTGGTCGGCGACAACTCCGCGGGCAAGTCGACACTGATGAAGATCCTGACCGGCGCCTACCAACGCGATGCCGGGGAAATCTTCGTTGCCGGGGAACCAGTGCACTTCAAGAGCCCGCACGAGAGCCGCAATGTTGGCATCGAGATGATTTATCAGGATTTCGCACTTTGCGGCAACATGGATGTCGGCCAGAACATCTTCCTTGGCCGCTGGCCGCGCAAAGGTCTTTTTGTCAATCGACGGAAGATGTACTCGGAAGCTGACAGCGTGCTTAGACGGCTCAAAGTCGACGTGAACTCGGTCTATCAGAAGGTCGAAAGCCTGTCGGGCGGCCGCCAACAATCTGTAGCGATAGCCCGCGCGATCTCATTCGAGCCGCGCGTCGTCATCCTCGATGAGCCGACTGCCAACCTTTCCGTCATGGCGACAGAGCGCCTGCTCGAAACCATGCTGGAGCTAAAAAAGCAGGGTGTCGCCCAGATTATCATTTCGCATCGTCTCGTCGACATCTTCGCCGTGGGCGACCGCGTCATGGTGCTCAAGCGCGGCGAATATGTCGGCGATCGCTACATCAAGGACACCGATGAGCACGAGGTGCTGGAGATTATTGTCTCCGGCGCGCGCGAACACGCGCTTACAGCCGATGAAGCAAGGGAGACTTGACCGGTCATGGATCGCCTTTTCCAGGCAAATACTGGTTCACACTTGGGCGTTTCGAATATCCGATGTTCAATCGCATGGCGCGCTTTGCCAAACCGTTGGCATGTCTGATGGGTGACGATAATATCGCACGCAGCAGATCTTCCACCATCCGAAGACTCAAGGGAAAGCGATAGTCTGCGTGACAAATCGCTTAAAAGCTTCCAAGGTTTCCGGACTGACGTGGTGCTCAATGCCTTCTGCATCAATTCTTGCCGTCTCAATACTGATACCAATGGCGCATAGAAACGATTCAACTATGTGATGGCGCTCACGGCTCTGTTCCGCGAGCTGCTTGCCGATATCCGTCAGAAAGATGCCACGATATCGGCGCTGTTGAATATAGCCGTCCGCAGCCAGCCGCTTCAGCATTTTCGCTACGGTCGGCTGAGCCACTCCAAGACGCAGTGCTATATCGACCTGCCTGGCCTCGCCCCCGTCCTCGATAAGATCCGCGATGAGCTCGACGTAATCCTCGACCAACTCCGTCCGGCGGTTGTGACGGGTTCGCCGGAAACTCTCCATGTGTGTGCTGGGGTCAACGAGCAAACTCTCGGAATCGCTGTGCGGTTTGTCATCGGGACTCATGTGATTCTTCACTTCGGTAAACTTTTGAACGCAGGAATTTTCTAACATAGCCTTGGCTATTTTTCCATAAAATCTGACAAATTTCCACACTGGAGGAAATTTTCAAGCTTCGGCGAACAAGGCAACCAAATGAATATAGCACTTGCTATACTATAGGTATGATGCTTTACTTCATTTAAATTGCTAATCGGAGCGGCGACTGAATAATGCTGAAATGGGGACAGACAACCCTGAGCAGACGGCGTCTGTTGGGGGGAAGTATTGCGACAATCGGCGCATCAGCGATCTGTTCCAGCAGTGCGACGGCGCAGGAAGTCCATGGCCATCATGGAGGTCCCGCAGCGAACGCTGCCGTTGCGGCCTCTACTCACAGATCGGCACACGGTGCGATGATCACTGTCGGCTCGGTCGACAATACCCGCAACGGTTTTGATCCGACAGCGATGCTGACGGACTGGTATACCGGCACCGTCAGGGAACTGCCGGACGGCCGCAAACAACGCAGCTTTGAGATCACCGTCGAAGAGAAGGAAATTGAGATCGCGCCAGGCGTCATGTTCTCGGCCTGGACCTACAATGGCCGAGTACCTGGTCCTGCACTTCGGGCAACTGAGGGCGACCGCCTTAAAATCACGCTCAAAAACAACGGATCACATCCCCATTCCCTGCATTTTCACGGGATCCATTCGGCGCGGATGGATGGTGTTCCCGGCGCGGGCGTCATCGAGCCGGGTGAAGAGTTCGTCTATGAATTCGACGCAAAGCCGTTCGGCTGCCATCTGTATCATTGCCATGCCTTGCCGCTGACCAGACATCTTCACAAAGGCATGTATGGTCTGTTCGTAATCGATCCTGATCCAGAGCGGCATCCGGAATATGCCGGCATTGCAAAATCACGTCTTCTTGGTTCGTCGGAAAATGCGCAGTGGCAAGAATTGGCCATGGTCATGAACGCGTTCGATACGAACTTCGACGGCGAAAATGAATTCTACGCGTGCAATACGATCGCTCATTGCTATGCGAAGGAACCGATCGAGATCGTGCGTGACCGGCCCGTTCGCATTTACCTGGTCAATATCACCGAGTTTGACCCGATCAACTCGTTCCATCTGCACGCCAATTTCTTTGACTATTACGATCAGGGAACGACGTTGACGCCAACGCTGAAGACCGTCGACCTGATCATGCAGTGCCAGGCGCAGCGTGGCATTCTCGAGTTTACGTTCAAGGAACACGAGCCGGGCCTCTACATGTTCCATGCACATCAATCGGAATTTACAGAACTTGGCTGGATGGGCATGTTTGATGTCAGGGAGACGGTGTCATGATGCATGAACCTGTCAACGTTACTCCGTCCCTTGCAGCGGCACCCTCTGGATTGGCACGTTTGCTCTGGTTGCTCGTCCCGATCATCGTTCTCGCCCTGGCATTCATTTGGCTGCTTCAGGCGAACTTTCTCCAAAGTTTCAACAACGGCGCACCACCAGTCGAAAACCTGACAGTTGAGCGGACAATCCTCGATCACAACGGACTGCAATTATTGGTGCGTGCCGGCGGCTCTGACCCGATGGTGATCGCCCAGGTCCAGATCGATGATGCCTATTGGGAGTTCCAGCAAGACCCGCAAGGGCCCGTCGCAAGAGGTGAAACAGCCTGGATCAGCTTGCCCTTTCCGTGGGTGCTTGGAGAGACGCACAAGGTGAATTTTGTCACAAATACCGGAGCGACGTTCGAGCACGAGATTGCCGTAGCGGTGCCAACGCCCGCCGCCACGTCTGGAAGTCTCGGGGCACAGGCTATTCTTGGTGCGTTCGTGGGAATTCTGCCCGTCGCCATCGGCCTGATGTGTTACCCGGCACTGCGTGGCGCGGGGACCGAAACAATGACATTTCTTCTGGCCATGACTGTTGGTCTGCTGGCATTCCTGGTCGTGGATACGATGGTCGAGGCGCTTGAATTTGCTGAAAAGTCAGCAGCAATCTTCCAGCGCAGCGTCATGGTCGTGCTTGTGGCTGTTGCCAGTTTCCTTGTGCTGATGAGTATCGGTCGGCGGCACGGAACACCGACGGGACTGGCTTTGGCAACATATATCGCTCTCGGTATCGGCCTGCATAATTTCGGTGAAGGACTGGCGATCGGCGCGGCATTCACCGCAGGCGCGGCCGGGCTCGGGACTTTCCTGGTCCTCGGATTTACGCTGCATAACATCACCGAGGGCATCGGAATTGCGGCTCCGATACTGAAGAAAAGCCCGACACTTGTTTCATTTGTTGGCCTGGCGCTGTTGGCGGGCGCGCCCGCCGTTATCGGAATATGGATTGGCAGCCTCGCCTATGCCCCGCAATGGACGGCGATCGCCCTGGCGATCGGAGCGGGAGCTATTGCCCAAGTCATCGTCGAGGTCACCGCACTGATCGTCCGCTCACGCAATCGAGGCATCACCGCATTGCTCGTGCCTTCAACATTTGGCGGGTTGGCAGCAGGAACCGCGTTTATGTACATCACCGCCATGCTCGTCAAAATCTGACAACGAGATGTGCGACTTGACCAAATGGGTGCGCGTAGTGGGCTCATTGTTCAGGCCTATTGGGGCTCAGACACCGTGTTTACAAACTGGCTGTCCTGGGCGATCTGACAGGACATCGATAGCATCGCGAAGTTCCAAATCAACCAGGATCGCAGCGGATCAGCCGACGCTCAACTGATCGGCTGACATCTTGCTGGATTTTTTCAGTCACCATATCGCAACTGGTGCACTGGCCATCACCCAAGCCGTTCGCAGCGCGCTCGACGGCAGAAATATGTGCGACCACGTCAGCTACATCGCAGATCAATACCTTAATCGCGTCAGCCGTTCAGATCATCATGATGAGCCTGAGGAGCAGCCCCGGTCAAGCTGCTGACGTCTGTCCTGATACGAAGTCCCGCATTGCCTGGACCATGAGAAAGCCGACCGTCGCGCCGGCGTCCTGCAGACCAACCGTCTTCTCCTGGAAAGCCGCAGCTTTTCCGTGCTGGGCGACCATCGACTTCGTACTCTCCAAGGCCTCTGCCGCCACGCCTGTCGCAATGGAAAGCGCATCGCCCAATACATCTCCCGATGCGGTTGCGTCTTCCAAAGATCTAGCAATGGGATCGAGGACGTCGAGCACGGTCTTGTCGCCGATTTTCGTCTTGCCGCGTTCAGCGACACCGTCACAGAACGCCCGCCAAAAAGCGGCAACCTCTTTCGTTCCTAAGGCGCTCACGTTCTCTAGTGCCTTGCTGCCGCGAATGAAGCCTGTGGCTGTCAGAGTTCCCATAGTTGAAGGAGCTGTCTTCGCCATGGTCACACCCGCTGTCCGCATCAATTTCGCAATCGTGGCGCCCTCTTCCTCTCCCGAAACCGCATCATAGGCTGCAGCAAAGGACTTGCTCATCGTGATGCCGAGGTCACTGTCACCGACCTTGCCGTCGAGCGCGATGAGAAACTCACGTTGCTGCACGAATACTGTCCGCCAGGCCCCGAAAAGCCGAAGGAGATCAGCTGCATGAATTACATCCATCATGAGCACCTCAAGCGCTGTAATGGCTGAAGAAAGGGGTATTGGCCGGAGCCCCGATCAGGCGATCGAGCTCGTCATCCAGATGCAGGATAGAGATTGAGGCGCCGGCCATTTCCATGGCGGTCGCGAACTCGCCGATCCACACGTGCTTGGCCTTGACGCCACGTTCGTCAAGCAGCTGGGAAACCCGTCGAAAGAGAATATAGAGCTCTTCTTTGGGTGTCCCGCCGAGCCCGTTCACCAGCACGGCAACTTCGTCCTGATCAGCAAAGGTCTGTTCGGCGAAAACGCGCTCCATCATCTCGTTGATGACGAGGTCGGCGGGAGCAAGCTTCTTCCTGCTGATCCCGGGTTCGCCATGAATGCCCATTCCGATCTCCATCTCGTCCGCGCCGATGGAAAACGTCGCATGACCGATTTCGGGAACCACGCAGCTGCTGAGCGCAACGCCGATGGTGCGCGTGCGAAGCCTGGCCTTGTCAGCAATTCGCGTTACTTCGTCCAGAGAGAGACCTTCTGCCGCCGCCGCACCTGCGGCCTTGAAGATGAAGAATATGCCGGCAACGCCGCGGCGCTTATGCTCTTCACCGACGACCGATGATGCGACGTCGTCGTTTCCGATGATCTGCTTCACCTTGACGCCATCAAGATCAGCCAGTTCCGCAGCCATATCGAAGTTGATGATGTCGCCGGTATAGTTACCGTAGATATAGACGACCCCTGCACCCTGGTCGATGTGCTTGGTCACTTCATACATCTGCTCGGCGCTTGGTGACTGAAAGACGCCGCCCACTGCAGCGCCATCGAGCATGCCGTCGCCGACATACCCGAGGAAGAGCGGCAGGTGCCCGGACCCACCACCGGTCGCCAATCCGACCTTGCCGCTTTTCGGTATGGCCGTGACCATGCATCGCTTGTCGTCAGCAACGTAGGTAAGTTGAGGATGAGCGCGATAGATGCCGTCGAGCATCTCGTCGACGAAATCCACCGGGTCGTTGAGAAATTTCTTCATGTTTTCCTCTCGAATTGAAGCTTACTTTTTACGCTGCCGCGTGACGAAAAATGCTGCTGCGAGCAGAATGAAGCTGCCGACGACGAGACGCTGCCACGTGCTGGGAATACCGACCATCACCAGAACGCTGTTGACGACGACGACGAGAAGCACGCCGAGGATCGTACCGAGCACAGTGCCAGTGCCGCCGGTAATCCGTGCGCCGCCTAGAACGACTGCGGCAATAACGTTGATTTCCGTTCCGACGAGGTCGAAAGGATTTGCCTGCCGGTTGGCGCACACGTGGATGATGCCGGCCAATCCGGCGAGCGCACCGGCATAGGCAAAAAGAAAGACGTGCACTGTTCGCAGATTGTAACCGAGACGTCCGGCGACGTCTGCATTTCCCCCAACGGCGAAGATGGCGCGCCCCATCAGCGTACGGTTCAGGATCCACCAAGTCGCGAGCACCGCCAGCGGCAGGATCAGAAAGTACATCGGAAGCGTGATCGTCGCCCCATTCGCAGATTCGAATTGTAGTAGCGGCATCCTCCCGAAGGCGCCCATCTGCGGCGGCAGGGACATGATCCAGACCGTGCCAATGAACGACAGCAGCGCGCCGCGAAAGAGATATTGGGTTCCGATGGTCACGATCAGCGAGGGAACCTTGAGGTTATGCACCAACAAACCGTTGACGACGCCGAGCGCCGCTCCACCGAAGATGGACGCCAGCATGATCACCGGCATGGGCATGCCCGGAAAATGTTTCGATACCAGAAGCGTCATCGAATACATCGTGAAGGCCGCAATCGCGGTGAACGACACATCAATACCGCCGGCGGCGAGGATGACGAAAACGCCGAGCGCAAAAAGCCCCGTGACAACGCTGGCTCTGCCGATGTCGATCAGGGAGGAAGCCTGTAAAAATGCGGGGTTGATCAGCGCAACGACGACGCAGATTGCCACAAGCAGCGCAAGCGTTATCGTTTCTGGCCGGCGGCGGAGCAGTTCGCCGAGGTTGAATGCCCGGGATACGCCCTGGCTTTCCCGGAGCTCTTCAAGGTGTGACGAGCTCATTCGACATTCTCCGTTCTGGAAGTCAGCATTGCCTTGTAGAGGAGATCTTCATCCGCCTTGTCGGCATCGAATTCGGTGATGATCTTTCCCCCGTTCATGACGAGGATCCGGTCACAGTTCTGCAGCAACTCCGGCAGGTCGTCGCTGACGATGATGATCCCCATGCCGGCTTCGGCAAGCGACTGAATGGTCCGATAGATCGTATCTTTCGAACCAACGTCCACGCCGACCGTCGGGCCGTGAAGCACGAGAAGTTTTGGCGATATGCTAAGCCAACGCCCGATCAATACCCGCTGTTGGTTTCCGCCTGAAAGCGCGCCCACCGGCATATCGAGATCGCGCGTATTGAGTCGCATCTCTTCCGACAGCTTGGCGGCCACACGGTGGCCCTCCTGCTTGTCGACGATCCCGAACGGGTTGCTGAGCTTTTTGACGACCAACGCGATCTCGTTCTCGAAGATCGATTTGTCGAGGAACAGACCCTCGGCAAGTCGATCCTCCGGAACGTAGCCGATCCCGTAATCGATTGCTTCGGATGGCCAGCGAACCTTTTTTTCCACACCCTCGATCCGCATGCTGCCGCTTGTCGAAGGCGCGATGCCGGCAATGGCCATCGCAAGCTCGTTGCGGCCGGAATCGGCAAGACCGGTGACACCGACGATCTCGCCTTTCCTGACTTTCAGGTTCACGTCCTGGAAGCTCGATGCACGGCCAAGGTGATGTGTGCTGAAGAGCTCCGCAACAGCGGGGCTCCCAGTCCTGTATCGCTCGGAGTCGATCAGCCGCCCGGTCATCAATTCAGCAAGCTGCGTCTTCGTGTATTGCTCGATCTTTCCCTGGGCTACGCACTCACCGTCCCTGAAGATGATTGCATGCCCGCCGATCCTGTAGCATTCGTCGAGTTTGTGCGTGACGAACAGCACGGCCACGTTTTCGGAACGCAAGCGCTCAACGACCTCGATAAGATTGTCGACCTCCCGGCGCGTCAGCGAGGTGGTGGGCTCATCCATGATCACCAGTTTGGCACGGGTGGCGATCGCCCTCGCAATCGCGACAAGCTGGCGCGAGGCAAGCGGCAGATCGGATACGACCGTCCCCATGAATGCGCGGTCTGCCGGCAGGCCGACCGCCTCGAGAGCCGTGGCAGCCGTCTGTCTCAGCCTCGACTTGTCGAAAAGACGGGCCAACCGGCCGCCACCGTGGACCAGCTGCTCGCTGAGGGCAACGTTTTCGGCGACTGTAAGATTCGGCAGCAGGGAAAGGTCCTGATAGACCGTCTCGATCCCGGCGCTGAGCGCCTGGATGGGGGACAGGGCGTCGAAAGACCGTCCGTCGAGAATAATCTCGCCTTCGTCAGGAGATAGCGCTCCGGACATGATCTTGATGACAGTACTTTTGCCGCAGCCGTTTTCGCCCAGGAGGTGGTATGCCTCGCCGAGCTGCAGGGAGAGATCGACGCCACGCAGCGCGTGAACGCCGCCAAAACGCTTGTGAACCTGCCGCAGCTCGAGAAAACGGCCTTCGCTATTCGAGGTCTCTAGCACCCGCGAAATCCCTATTATGATCATGGTTAGCACAGCAACTGGAAAAGCTTCGCCAGCCGGGGGTTCGCAAAAGGATCCCCCGGGGCGCATTTCACAACCGCTTAGAACATGCGTTCCTTGTAGGTGGCCTTGTCGACCAGAACCATGCCGTTGCCGACAACCAGAAGGCCATCTCCCGCACCCTTGGTGACGGTCACCTTGTTGTAGCCTTCAACGCCGAGATCCATGCCGTCGGTGACCTGCTTGCCGCTCACCAGGAGCTTAGCGACAGCATTCATTGCCATGCCGGCGTTCTTCGGATCCCAGAAACCGATCGCCGTTATGGCGCCGGATTCCAAAAGATCTGCGGAGGGATTCGGAAGCCCGGTGCCGACGAGGCATACCTTACCCGATAGCCCTGCTTCGTCGATTGCTCGGCCGACACCGAGTACATCGTTGCCGGCCGAGGTCTGGAAACCCTTGATGTCGGGGTGCTTGCGCAAGATTTCCTTGGCCTTCTCATAGGTGCCGTTAGCGTCGTCGAAGGACTCGTTGTTCGGATCGACCAGCTGCATATCAGGATACTTCTTTGCATTCTCCTCCCCGGCACCGACCCACTGAAGATGGGTGCGGCTGCCCAGGGATCCGACAAAGGTTGTCCATTTGCCCGCCTTGCCCATGCACTCGGCCAGCCGTTCGTTCAGAGCGGTACCATATGCAGCGTTGTTGAACGCTTCGACGTCGGCATTCGTGTTGACCTGATTGTCGGCTTCGTGCGTAACAACGATCGTTCCGCGCTCCATGGCGCGCTTCAGCGTACCTTCAAGAACAGCAGGGTCCATTGGCACGACGGCCAGAGCGTTGACGCCCTTGGCGACGAGGTCCTGGACGATCTGCAGCTGTTGCGCGGAATCCGCGGTCGCGGGTCCGCTCTGGCTTGCGACCACATCGGGATTTTGCTCGCCAAACGCTTTGACACCGGTTTCCATACGGTCGAACCATGGAATGCCGCTGATCTTGACCACGGTCGCGATGACCGGCTTGTCCTGAGCCATCAGCGACCCGACGGAACCAGCAGTCACGAATGCGGCAACGACGGACCCCATCAGAATTTTCTTGGATTTTTCTCGCATAACTTCCTCCACAATTACCTCCCTCAACTCTCACGCTTCGATGCGTGAGGGATGCGCATCAAACCTGCCCGTTGGCGATTGCCCGGGAACAAAACGCCGACGAGGTCGTATCGACCCACGGCAAGAAAAGTGAGCAGCAGCGCGCCCCAGGCGAAATCGCGTACGAAATTCGACAGCCCGCCGAAATTCAGCATGCTCGACAGCAATTGAAGCGCGACTGCCGAAAGTACGACGCAGATGACGCGGCCATAGCCGCCCTCTGGCCGGACACCCGCCATGACGGCGATGAGGATCGCAATCAGAAGATAGGACGTGCCATAGTCCCATTTCACGTTGACATTGCGGGCAGCGATAATGACCCCGGCTAGGCCGGAGAGCGTGCCGCTGATCGCGTAGGTTGCGATAAGGACACGGCTCTTCGGGAAACCGGCATAGGTTGCCGCTTTCGGGTTGGAGCCCATCAGCATAAGCCAGAACCCAAAGGGCGTGTATTTCAGCAGACCGGCGATCAGAGCTGCAACGGCCGCGAAAATCAAAAAGCCGATCGGGACCTGAAAAAACATGCCGTTGCCAATGCTGGAAAGAGGCTCGGGGCTTCCGACCATGATGGCTTTGCCGTCGGACACGACGACCGCAAGTCCTGTGAACGCCATCTGCGTGCCGAGCGTGCAAAGGATCGGCGTAATATTCAGGCGGGAGATAAGCAGGCCGTTAATCAAGCCGCCTAGAAATCCGATGAAAACGGCGACGACGATGAAGGCGAATGTAAAAGCGACTGCGTGCTCAGTGCCCGACAGGACGGTGCCGACCAGCACTGCCGAGAGCACACCCGAGAGATTGGCGAGCGCAATGCCCGAAAGGTCGATGCCGCCGTTCCCGGCGCACATGGCAAGCATCACCCCGATGGCAAGAAGGCCGATCTCAGGAAGCTGGCTCGCCATGGACTGAAGATTAAAAATAGACAAGAACGAGCCGCCGGATATGGCTGCTCCGACAAGGAGTACCAAGCAATTGATGGCAACAAGCACGATAAGCTGCCCACCGGTTTTGTGCATGGTCTCCTCCCATGTTTAGTAAACTTAAGCGGTCTTTACTAAAGCACTAAAGCGTTATCAAAGCTATTCGGCTTATGCAAGCAGGTTTTTTTAGCCATTTCGGTTGCGAAGCGCGATTTTTTGCCGTAACCCTCGCTGTGGTCGAGAGAGTTGTTTACTAAACGGCTGTGCGCCTTGAGCGCGATATTCAGATCACAACGGCAGTCATGGCACTCATGAAGGAAAAGAAGTCTTTAACGATACGGGATATCGCGGACGTGGCGGGTGTATCGCCAGCGACGGTGTCTCTGGTGCTGAACGGCAAAGGAGAAATCTCGGGGATGACGCGCGCACGCGTACTCGAGGCCGTTGCCAGCCTGAACTATATTCCGCGCATTGCGAAGGGCCGCACCGAAGCAAGCGATACGCTGCGCTTCCTAAAAATCGCCAAGCACGGCCATACCGTAAACCGCGATCATAGCCATTTCATTTCCGATTATATTGACGGCATGTCGATCGAAGCGACCCGCCGCGGGTACACGCTTGAGGTCATAAGCCATGAAGGTCAGTCGATCAGCACGATTGCGGAATCTCTTGCCGGCGCGCCGATCAGCGGCGTGATCGCACTTGGTACCGAACTGTCTGAATCCGACGTCAGGATCATCCAGAGCCTCGGTCTGCCTACGGTCTTCATCGACACCTTTTACGATGTGATCGACGCCAATTTCGTCAACATGAACAATGAGGATGCCGTCTACAAGGTTCTCTCGCGGTTCCAGAATCAGGGGTTCGAGCGCATTGGCTTCGTCGCCAGCCACGTCGATACGACGAATTTTCGCCTGAGGAAGGAAGCATTCTTTAAGAACATGACCCGGCTGGGCCTCAAGGTGAACGAGGCTGATGTCATCTCCGTCGAGTCGACCTATGACGGCGCCTACAACGATGCGCTTTCGCTCCTTCGGGCAGGCACAGAACTGGCGGAGTGCTACTTCTGCACCAACGATGTCATCGCCTATGGCTTCATCAAAGCATTGAGAGAATTCGACATCAGCATTCCCGACGATGTTTCGATAATCGGTTTTGATAATCTCCCCTTGAGTTCGACCATGGAACCGTCCCTGACGACCATCGACGTTTCCAAACGCAAGATCGGATATCTGGCGGTCACTGTGCTGGACGATCTGATCAACGCTTCCGAAACACAGCCTTCGGTCAAAATCCTTGTCGGCGCTGAGCTGATCGCACGATCCAGTGACGTGCGGAAAGACCCGCAGAAGCCGGCGAAGAACCCGAGGAAGATGAGGGAAAACGGCGGCAAGCTGCCGGTCGCCTGACAGCGACGAATGTGCACACCGAACATGGTGATTTCAAAGCCAGGTAACTTCCAACCATGCCATCTCTCGCTCTCATCCACACCGTTCCCGGCCTGGCCGCCACATTCAAGCCGCTTGCTTTGCGAGAGCTGCCCCATTGGAACAGCTTCAACATCGTAGATGAAAGTCTGTTGCAGAACACGATCCGGGATGGCGCGCTTTCGAAGAAGACAATGCAGAGACTGGGTCAGTACGTCTTCTCCGCGATAGATGCGGGCGCAGACGCGATCGTGGTAACCTGCTCCTCGCTCGGCGATGCCTTGGACGCCATCCGCCCGTTCTCGTCCGTACCGCTCTTTCGCATAGACAGCGGCATGGCGATGGCCGCCGTTGAGAGAACCGAGCGCATCGGCGTGCTTGCGACTTTGCCGACAACGTTGGGCCCGACCAGCCGGCTGATAGAGAAAACCGCGATGGCCGCAAACAGGAATTGCACGATCGTCGACAAGCTCTGCGCAGGCGCCTTCGATCGCCTGATCAAGGGAGACCGCGACGGTCATGACGCGATGGTGATTGCAGGCTTCCGCGAGCTTGCCACGTCGGTCGACCTCATCGTCCTCGCCCAGGCATCGATGGCCAACGCCCTGTCATCCATCGGGGAGACCGGAAGCAGCGTACCGGTTCTGAGCAGTCCAGAACTCGGCATGGCTTACGTCGCCACACAGTTGTCACCTAGTTGAGGCGTTCCGAAAAGAGGGCGCCAACTTACCCACCACCCATCACTATTTTAACGGGAGTAGTACAATGGAATACAGGACCCTTGGCCGTTCCGGCTTGAAGATTTCGGCTCTCAGCATGGGTACCTTTTCTTTCGGAGGAGAAGGCGATTTCGCGATGGTTGCAAATCAGAGCGTCAAGGATGCCCGGCGTCTCGTGGATGCGTGCATCGATGGCGGCATCAACGTCTTCGACACGTCCAACATGTATTCGCTTGGCCGATCAGAAGAGATCCTCGGAGAGGTGCTTGAAGGAAAGCGTGATCAGGTGCTGATCTCGTCAAAGGCGCGCATGCGTATAGGCGACGGTCCGAACGACGAGGGCGTCTCGCGCTATCACCTCATCCGCGAATGCGAGCGGAGCCTGAAACGCCTGCGCACCGACCACATAGACATCTATTTCATGCACGAATGGGACGGGCTTACACCGCTCGAAGAGATGCTCTCGGCCCTCGATACGCTCACCCGGCAGGGAAAAATCCGCTATATCGGCTGCTCGAACTATTCCGGCTGGCATATCATGAAGGCGCTCGGCGTTTCGGAACTTAAAGGCTATCCGCGCTTTGTAACGCAACAGATTCACTACACACTTGAAGCACGCGAAGCTGAATATGAACTGCTGCCGATATCGGTCGATCAAGGCCTGGGCGTCATGGTCTGGAGCCCGCTGGCCGCGGGCCTCCTTTCTGGCGCCTTCGGACGTAACAAGGCTCCCGCGTCTTCACGTCAGGCCGCTGGCTGGAGCGAACCGCCAATCCGGGACGAGGAACGGCTCTGGAACATCGTCGATACCCTGACCGATATCGCGACCTCGCGCGGCGTTTCTGCCGCACAGGTTGCCTTGGCCTGGACGCTCACTCGGCCTGGCGTCACCTCACTGGTGGTCGGCGGTCTTACTGAGCAGCATTTCCAGGACAATATCGCCGCAGTTGACCTTGAACTGAGCGGCGAGGAGTTGGAGCGCCTCAACCAGGAGAGCCGTCTACCATACATTTATCCATACTGGCATCAGCACAATTTCGCGAAGGACCGCTTCTCCACCGGCGATTGGGCGCTGCACGCTAGCTATGAGGATCTCGGTAAGCAATAAAATACAGTTGGTTCCCGCTTTGGTAAGGCGACAATCCCAACTGCAGCGACAGTCTCCGCTAAGTGTGACAAGAGCCGAGTGACTTTTCTTCGCGGTTGCGCGCTGCCATGATCCAGTGAACCGCTGCGGAAATGTCGTCAACCGTCGCAGTTGGTGAGGGCTTGAAACGGTCCTCGTCGCCGCGGCGGTATTTGCCCGTGCGTACCAGCAGAGCGTGGGCAAGTCCGGTCCGCAAGGCCCCCGCGATGTCGGTTTCCGCGTCGTCCCCGACCATTACGGCTTCTGCAATCGGGCATTGCATACTGGCTAGTGCGGACAGGAAGAATGCAGGCGACGGCTTTCCCAAGACAACAGCACTTTTTTGGCTTGCGAATTCCAGCGCCGCAACGAACGCTCCGGCATCGAGACTGAGTTCTCCATCTGCATCCTTGAACGTCCGGTTTGGCGCCAGCGCCAGGAATTCCGCTCCCTTGATCAACTCTCGAAACGCCCTGTTCAGCATCAGGTAGTCGAAGGTCATGCCCGCATCGCCGACAACGACCGCCTTTCTGTCGCCGCCGCCCGCCAGATCGTGAAAATCCGCCACCAGATCGGGATGAACCACAAGGTACGGCGATCGATTATGTTGACCAAGCCATTCACGCGCTGCTTGCGCTGGAGTGAAAAGCTCGCCGTTCGTGACAGAGAAGCCGAGCCTGTCGAGCTGGTCAAGAATGGACCGTTTGTTCGAGCGTGTCGTGTTACTCACGAATCGGACAGGTAGACCCGCCTTGTGCAAGCGGACGACAGCATCTGTTGCGCCCGGTATAGCCTCTTTGCCATCATAGAGGACGCCAGCAAGATCCAGAACCACACCGCTAATCATCGGATTAGAATGGACGCGGAAGCGTTGGGCGTCAAATTCTTCAAAGCCTAGCATGGCTAAACGTTTAGAATCGAATAGTTCCCATGTGTCTCTGGCAAAGACGGAATTGTAATGAGCTCATGCCGATCAAATCCCGACAGTGCGGCATCCAAAAAACTCCTTGAAGGCCGGACCCCGACGAAGCTAGGCCGGAAGGTCATTGAAGGAGTTACAAAGGTAGCGGCCACCTGTTGCCCTGGAGTTTCAGGCAGCGCGCAAAGATCTTACATTTGAAATGGTGGTGGCTCAGTACTCGGGGAAGTGGGCGCGCATCGTACCCTCTTCCTGGCGGATGCGGATGACTAGCGGCACGAGATAGAGAGGCAGGCCGATCGCGAGCGTCCAGAACGCATGCAATGTCAGAGCAAAACCGATAAGCTCCGGAATGATATTCAGGTAATAATTCGGATGCCTTACAAATCGAAATAGCGGGGTCGTCACCAAGAAATGGTTTGGGGCGATGATGAGTTTGACGGTCCATTGTGAGTTGAGGCTGGCAATGACCACCACCAGAAAAAAAGCACCAATAAGGTAGATGACCAATCCCACCACGGTGAGCGCATCGGCTTGGTAGTCGGAGAAGCCGTATTCAGTAATAGCGCATAGATAGAAGGCAATATGCGATAGCGCCAGAACGCGTGTGTTGATTTCGCCGAATTCCATGGCCCCCGCAGCTTTCAACTTCCGTTCGTTTTTGATTGAAATGGCAAGCGTAATAAGGCGAAATGCGACAGCAAGAATAATAAAAATAAAGAGCATCGAAGCCTCATCGACCTATCTAGGTGCTATGTATAATCCGGAGCCCGATACACTGACACTGCGAACGAATCGTCACTCCGGTTGTCCCCCGGTATATCATCGAGACTTCGATTTTTCTCAACCCCGCCCAAAGAAGGCAAGAGGCCGCGAGCGCGAGTTCAAAAAGTTGACGGACCACGAGGTGGCCGCCGCGGAAGCCGCGTACTCGAAAGCCTTTGCAATCACCACTTCTGATGCCAAATAGGCCACACAAAAAAGTTATGTTAGACCCACCAAAGAGCGTAGCGGCTCAGCCCATTACGAACCCGTTACTTGACTTCCCGCAGACAGCATCCATTTGTTCTCAGTTGAATTCAAGCAACCCTGCTGCAACGAAACTCCCAATTTCGTAACGCGGCCACCCAAAAGTTGAGGTAATATAGATGAGCCAGTTGTTTCAGCCACTGCGATTGGATTCGCTCGAACTCGCGAACAGGATCATAATCGCTCCCATGTGCCAATATTCCGCCGAAGATGGCTCGGCGTCCGACTGGCATATGATGCACCTCGGCCACCTTGCCCTCTCGGGCGCCGGCTTGCTGGTCACGGAAGCTACCGCCGTAACGCCTGAAGGACGCATCTCTCCCCGCGATCTCGGGCTTTATTCCGACGACAATGAAGCAGCACTCGGGCGTGTTGTCGCCGCGATCCGGGACTATTCGCCGATACCGGTCGCAGTGCAGCTAGCCCACGCCGGACGAAAGGCATCGACCCGTGTGCCGTGGGAAGGTGGTAAGCAGATTGCGCCGAATGAGCCGAGGGGCTGGAAAACCGAAGCGCCGTCGGCGGTGCCTTATCTGGAAGAATATGACGCTCCGACGGCACTCGATAGCGCTGGGCTTGACCGCATACGGGATGCATTCGTCAAGGCGGCGAAACGCGCGGACAAGATCGGTATCAACGGCATCGAAATTCATGCGGCCCACGGATATTTGCTGCACGAATTCCTGTCGCCATCGTCCAACGAGCGCGAAGACGAATATGGCGGAAGCCTGGAAAACCGCATGCGTTTCCCTCTTGAAGTGTTCGATGCAGTACGGGCAGCGTTTCCCGGCAATAAGCCTGTCTGGACACGCGTTTCCGCTTCCGACTGGGTCGAGAGCGGCTGGGACGTCGAGAGCACTATTATCTTCGCAAAGCAACTGGAAGCACGCGGTTGCGCCGCCATCCATGTCAGCAGCGGCGGCCTCTCGCCTCTGCAGAAAATGCCGGTCGAGCCCAACTATCAGGTGCCATTCGCACGCCGTATCAAGGCTGAGGTGAAAATACCCGTCATTGCCGTCGGGCTAATCACCGAAGCGAAACAGGCTGAAGAGATCATTGCCAGCGGCGACGCCGACGCGATCGCACTTGCACGCGCAATCCTCTGCGATCCCCGCTGGCCGTGGCACGCGGCGGCAGAACTCGGGGCACAGGTGATTGCGCCCGAACAATATTGGCGATCCCAGCCCCGCAATCATGCGGATCTGTTCAAAATCCCCCAGAATGCCTGACGGAGAGGTGAGCGTTCGTAGCTAATCGAGTTTACGACGCTCGTTCTCTGACGAATAATGCGAACGCTTGTCCTCGTACATCAACAAATCAGCGCGCTTGGCCACGGCTTCCATCTTCTCGCCGACATTGCTGGTGGCCCAGCCGATCGATATGTTCAGAGGTATATTGGAATAATACTGGTTGTTGATTTCGATAAGACTGCGGATTTCGTCGATCATGCTCGCGGCGCCAAGCTCATCGATGGCCGGAAGGAGAACCGCGAATTCGTCTCCTCCGATACGTGCTGCATAGCAGGGAGGCTTGACCGCCCCAGCCAATACCTCGCCGACCCGGCGTAACAAAGCATCGCCAACACCGTGCCCCCACTGATCATTGACCACCTTCAATCCGTTAAGGTCGAGGATGATGATCGATACAGGATAGAATTCACGGCGTTCGAGCCTGTTCAATTCGTCTACATAGAAGGCGCGGTTGTAAAGCTTGGTGAGCACATCGTGCTTGCCGAGATATTCCAGATAGGCTTCGGCCTTCTTGCGTGCCGTAATGTCGGTCAAGGATATCTGAACCAACGACCAATCCTGTTCGTGGCCCGGCAGGACGGAAAATTGCAACAGCACATGGCGTTCGGTACCATCGAGCGCATAGTTTACGGTCTCGCGCTGATGGAACAAATTGCCATTCCAGAGTTCGATGAGCTGTTCCCTGAAATGCGTGTTCATCCCGTCCCTGAAAATATCGGGGAGCCGGCGCAACAAGGTCAGCTTGTCGGGCGCAAGAAATAGCCTGAGCGTTTCATTATTGACATCGATGACGCGGATCTCGCTTGCACATTGTCCAACGAATTCAGGATGGACATCGGTAAACACGCGAAAATCGGTAATGCCCTGCCCCCGCACTTCGTCAAGCAGGCGCTTGATGCGGCTGAAATCTTCGACCCATAGCGACACGGGAGAATATTCGAACAGCCCCTCAGCGTAGCGCTTGCTCTCGATCTGTTGCCGACGCGCCTCCTCGCGGTCGGTAACGTCCTCAATGGACAGCAATACCCGGGTCCATGAATCTTCATATCCCGGTAGAACTGCGCCTCGAAGCTGGATATCCAGCCGCCGCCCCGACAGCGTATAATTCACCGTATCGCTGGAGAATTCGGTATCGCCATTCCAAAGAGCCGACAGTTCCTGAATATGCGACTGCAGCATGTCGTCACGAAATATCGAACTCAGGTTGCCGGTCAGATGCTCGAAATCGTCTGCTTCAAACAGAGACAGCGTCTTGCGGTTGACCTTGAGAACCCGGATCAGACTGGAGCATTGCCTGACCCGGTCCTCTTCTTCTCGCAAATAAGCCCTGATGTCGGCGACGCCCGTTTGCCGCCATTTCTCGAACAGCTGCCGAACCGCACTGAAATCTTCCAGCCATAGAGAGATCGGAGCGAGATCGAATGCCTCGAAATCGGTCTCATGAGTGGCATGTTCGTTCATCTAACGCGAATCTTTCGAACTGGTCCCGTTTTACGAGCATGCATCTACATCAACCATATTCACTGAACAATCGTTACCTTGAGAAGATTTTCGTCGTTGAATGAGGAAGCATGCACATGCACTTTTTCAAGAACTTCATTTAAAAGAAGAAGCCAGCGTGACGCGAAGATTGCTTCGGATCATGCTGGCTTGCAAAGAATTGCTACCTGATTGTCTTATTCTTCGCGCTGACCAGTCAGGCTGAGCAGCAGTTGGAAAAGATTGATGAAGTTCAGGTAAAGTGAGAAGGCGCCGAAAACAGCTAGCTTCTGTTGCGATTCAGAATCGAAACTCTCGGCGTATTGTTCCTTGATCGACTGCGTATCCCAGGCCGTCAGGCCGATGAATACAAGAACGCCCGCCACTGAGACAACGAACTGCAGCATCGAGGAGCCGAGAAACATATTGACGAGGCTTGCTACGACAACGCCGATGAGACCCATGATAAGGAACGAGCTGAACTGGGAAAGATCACGCTTCGTCGTGTAACCGTAAAGACTGGTCGCACCAAACATCGTCGCCGCGATGAAGAATGTGCGCGCGATGCTGGTTCCAGTGAAGACAAGGAAGATCGACGCCAGCGAAAGCCCCATGACCGCACAAAATGCCCAGAACATGGCCTGTGCTGATGCCGCGGACATCGTTTGCATCTTGAACGAGAAGAACATCACGAAAGCAAGCGGAGCCAGCATGACAACCCACTTCAATGGAGTCGAAAAGATTGGAACGTAGAGAGCCGGTGTCGAGGCGACGACGAATGCAACGACACCCGTCAGGACAAGGCCCAAGCCCATATAATTGTAGATGCGCAGCATATGCTGGCGCAATCCTTGATCTAACAATGCGGCGGACTGTCCGCGCGCAGTGCCCATTTCATAGCGAAGTGGTGTAGTCATGGTTATGATCCTTTGGCTTGATTGATCAGTAAAGGGTTTTTGCAAGCTGCGATGCTACTGTTTCAAGGTCTGCGGTGCTCGCATTCGATACAAGGGCGTAGGCCACGTCACCAATCTGGAAATAGGCGGCGGCGCTGTCATTGATGCGCAACGCTTTCGGCTTCACGACATCGAAAGTGCCGGGACGAACCGCGAAAAGCGAGAGCTGACCGATGTCATCCGATCTGATTTCCATCTCGACACTTGGTCCGAAGGCCGATGGGAAAAGCTGGACATCGTTGACGATCCACCGGTCCGGAAGCTGCGGCATGGTGATAGCGGTTGCCGCACGTATTTCCGCAGGATCGTAGCTGTTCACCTCAGACTGCGACTTCATCCCTGCCCTAAGCAAGGACGTCCTATGAGCCATCACCGCATCCGAAACATACGCTGGAGGCGGTGTCGAAGCGACGACCTCCGAGATAATCAGCGGGCCAAAGCCGGCATGCGCTAACCACCCGAAACCAACGAGAGCCGCGATGGCCGCAACACGTTGCAAATTTCCAAGCAGCCGGTTTCGCATAAGACCGCGTTCAAGGCGACGCGCCGCTTCACTCGTCTCCAGCGATCCCTTGCTATGCATGCCGGTTAGCGCCAGCCGCAATTCGTCCCTGGCCTGCAGGTCCGACATGACACGGGCAGCCTGTTCGGGATGATGCGACAGGTAACGGGCGATCTCGATGCGGCGGCCCGCATCCAGCTGGTCGTCGACATAGGCATCAAGATCGGCCTCAACGACAGGATCAATCGCGTCATTCATCGCGGCCTCCAACAATTTTCAGATGTACGGCTTTGCCGGGTTGCTCAGCCTCGAGAGAACGCAGTGTCGCACGCGCGCGGCCAATTCTGGACATCAGCGTGCCTATCGGTATTCCCAAAGTTGCTGCGGCTTTTTCGTAGGAGAGACTTTCGATCGCTACCAAATGCAGGGCTGCTCGCTGCTCCTCGGGCAGAGAGAAGAAGGCATCTCGGACCTCCGTCAACCGTATGGAATGCTCCTGCGGCGGCCGAAGACTAGTTTCGGCAATGATTGCCAAAGCATCCCCGCGGCGCGCTTCCGACTGGCTTGAACGCTTGCTGTCGATAAAACCATTGTGCAGGATCGACAAAAGCCAACCCTTCAGGTTTCCGCCATTGCGAAAATGACTGCGCCGCTCATAAGCGCGCACCAACGTATCCTGCACAAGGTCTTCCGCGTCGGTCTCGTTCCGTGTTAGCGAACGTGCATACCGGCGCAAGGAATCAAGCTGGCCAACAACATCAAAACGGGGTTTCGGACTCTTCATAAGGCGTATACGGATCTGCAGCGGATTTATTCCCTGCCGTCCGAAATTATATCACGCGACCGCGGATTCGCCGCCTAGATCAGGCTCTGTTTTTTAAGTTCGTCCTTGAGATAAGCATAGTAAATCGGCGCAGCGATGAGGCCGGCGATGCCGAACCAGGCTTCCAGCACGATCATAGCAAGCAGCAATTCCCACGCCCGCGATTTTATACGTGATCCTATGATCCTGGCATTCAGGAAATATTCGAGCTTGTGGATGATTACCAGAAAGGCGAGCGAACCCACTGCGGCAACAAAGGAAACGCTGAGTGCCACAATCACAATCACAGTGTTGGAGATCAGATTGCCAATAACAGGAAGAAGCCCCGCAATGAACGTCACAGCGATCATTGTCTTCACCAGCGGCAGGTGAACACCAAAAAACGGCAGAATCACAACAAGGTAGATCGCCGTGAAAATTGTGTTCAGTGCCGAGATTCGAAGCTGCGAGAACACGATGTTGCGAAATGCTGCGCTGAACAGTTCGACACGTTCGCCAAGGGCAACCGCCAGCGGACCCGGCTCACGTGATGCGACAACGGAAGAACTCAACGCAATCATTCCACCAATCACCATGCCGACGATGATGCGGACCAGGAGGACGCCAAGTTCCCTGCCGACGAGCTGGAGCTGACCGGCGTGTTCGCGCAGCCACTTCGCTGCCAGCGTTTCCAGTTCTTCAAGGTTTGACGGGAAATAATCGCGAGCCCAATTCGGCAGATGGATCTGGGCTGTATCGATGATTTCTGCCATCTTTTGAAAAAGCGACACGATACCTTCATCTGAACCATCGGTGAGCAGCGCCATGCTGCTCGTGACGGCGGCGACAATCACCAGGATGAAAATCAGCGCTAGTATCGCCAGCGCAATCGTTTTGGCCAGATGACCGGAAATGCCCAATCTACCAAGCAACGGAGCCGAATAATGAACCAGGTTATAGACGAGCAGGCCCGAGAGGAGTGCGGACAGCAAGCCAAGCTCAAGCACAGCGACGAGCGCGATGAACGACAAGATGTAGGATGCAATCCGGAGCCTGGTGGCGGTTGGCAAGTGTGTCACCTAAGGGGGCTGTCAATATTCAGCTGTACCTACTCTTGAAAGCGTCCGCGACGCAAGCACCATTGATCCAGGCACGTGAATCTGCGCAATCTCGAGTGGTTGGCGACAATGTATCCGATCAAGGCATAACGGATTTGCAATTGTTTGCCGCTACAAGCATGGAATGAACCGCCGGTATGGAAGAGGTCCGTGCGCCCTTTCTACCGGCCTCAATCCAGGCCAGGCGACTTCCATGCCATTATACCAAGCGGACAACAAAGCGGAAAAGCGGGTCGAGGAGCGCAAGCGAACACGATTGCGCTCCGGCAAACTCGTCACGCTTGCCGGCCAGTTTCTGACCGAATGTCATTTTCACAACCTTGCCGGGGGCGGAGCAAAGATCCGGATTGTCAGCCAATGCGCCGTTCCTATTCGCTTTTGGCTGTTTGATGATCAGTACCGTGGCGCGCTGATCACGGAAATCGTCTGGCGCAAGGACATGGAACTTGGCGTGCGCTTCATCGAGAATGCCGGCGTCACCCCTTTGACGGACACAATTCTGAGCGCGCTTGCCGGTAAGTATTATTCACTTTGAGGGCACGCTTGCTAGCGCTCCAGACCCTTGGTGTTCTGGTCGCGGATTTCCTTGGCAGTGATGTAATTGAATTGCTCAACGAGCAGATCCTTCACCAGCGGCTGTGGAAATCGTGCATTGACCCCGTCGATGATCGATTTCTTGACGTCGTCGAATTTCACCTTCTGAACGTCCTTGACGTCCGAATAATGCCCATAGAACTGGCTGAAAATCTCGTCATTGATGAAATAGGATACTGGGATCTTGAAGGATGCGTTTACGGCATGGTCCAGGGTATAGGCCAGCTGGGAAACCACATAACCCTGAACCGCATTGTCGATGATGATCGGGACACTGAAGACCTCGGTCTTGCCGTCATCCAGGGCTTCCTGAGTCTGGGGCGCAACGGCCGCTGTTGCCGAATTCTGCCAGACGGCAAAATATAGCGATCCGAGTGCAACCGCGCAGATCCACAGACCAATCAGGACAATACGGATCATGCGCCGAGCCCGTTCCTTACCTGGCTCGCCGTGTAGGTCCCGTCCGCTTCCTGCGTCTCAAGCGCATCGCGGATAATTCCGGCGAGCTCGGTCACAGCGCGTAAGTGCAATTTGATCGCATCGCAATTGCGATCGAGCTTTTGACGCAGGCCATCGAGAACAGGTTGAAGCGCCTTGAGTGCAGGTGTATCCACTGTCTTCACCGCCTTGCCCATAGCCTTGTTGAAGTCACGCAGACCGCGGCTTTTATGAGCGTTGATATCCGCGAGGTCCACCGTCTGGCCCTCGAGGAGCAGCCGTGTCTCGCGCTCTACAACATCTTCTAAGCGACGAATGGCGAAAAGGACGGGTTCCAGCGCTGGTTCGGACACATCGCTGTGGTTCTGATCGTTGATCATTATCTCTATTTCCATATCTATTCCTCCAATCTCATCGGCTTTGAGTCTGTGCTCTAACTTTGCCTAGAGTCGTCAACGCTTTCCGTTGATTTTAATTGCTTATGAATGAGCTGGCGTTCGATCTGATATAAAATGACATTTGAATCCTGCCTTTGAAAATGGTGTTGGTCAGTGGATATTCCCGAAGCCGCGCCTTCTGCTTGTGTTGCGGCTTCAGACTTCGCCCTTTTGGCGCTCTGCTGCTCCAGCATGCGGGCGACGCCTATGCCGCCGGCATCGGCCATCTTGTTGGCGACGGCTTCCGCCATCATCGATTTCCAATAGTCTCCGGCAATTCCTTCGCCGAATACCGCCTGGTTGTCTCCCGCAAACATGGATTCGACAAAGGATTGCAGCATGAATGCTTCGAACTTTTTGAAGGCAGGGTTCGGCGCAAGAGGTGCATTATCGGTAACGGATCCACTTACCGGAATCGGCTGCTGCATGGAGGCAAAGTTCTCACGTGACAGCTGCATCTGTGCCGCGACACGGTCGGAAGCCATGCTGCGTAACTTCTCCACGGAGGCCCGCAAGGTGTCCGGATCGGCTGCCATGGCAACATCCAGCACCAGATCGGAGGGTGGATTAATGGCCATCGATTCCTGTTCCATCCTGTTTCATGACACGCACTCTACCCTCCCAAACTTACGGGAGGCTTGAGCCTTGCATCTTTAGATTGCTCGTTTCGCAAGCAGATGCCCCATATATTCGTCCATCTCGTCCGCGATTTCAGCTCGCGATGTTTCCTTTTCCAGAACGCGAAGCCGGCTATTTAGGGTGTCGAGGGTTCGCGACACTTTCAGCAGATTCTGTTTGGTCTCAACCATCTGTTCCGACAGCTGGGCCTGTAGCGTCTTGTTTGTCTCAAGGCGCTTCATGATGACATGTACAGGAACAAACGCCGTTGTATTTCCGGCAAAACGATCATCCTGCATCCTGAAGAGAGCATCATTCTCTTCCTCGATTGCAGCTGACTGTGCATTGAGGCGTGACAGGTCCAGCGCATGACGCGCCTTGGCGAGCTTTTGCAGCCTGATCAATCCGAGATAGGATGTCAGAGTTCCGCCATTCGCTGCCATCGCTCAAAAGTTCCTCAGGTAAGTCCCGGCTTCATTGGTGAAAAACCGCAGAAGATCAGACATGCTGAAATAGAGCAGCATCAACCCGCCCGCGAGCACGAAAGGCAACGAAATGAAATAGACGGGAATCGATGGCGTAAGCTTGTTGATCAGTCCGACCGCTACATTGACCACGACGGCAAAAACGATGAAGGGCGCGGCAATGCGGATGGTACTCATGAACGCCCCGGACAGTGTGTCAGTCAGATTGACCATTGCCGTTCCCGGCTGAAAAACGCCATCGACAGGAATCGTCGAATAGGACGAAAGCAGCGCACGCAACACCTCCAGATGCAGGTCCGACACGAAGAACAGACATAGCGCGGAGAGCGTGATCAGGCTGGCAATGGCAGCTTGCGGTTCCTCTGATTCAATAGCGCGCTCCGGTGCGCCTGAATATCCCGTTGCCATCGCCATTACATTGGCCATGAATTGCAGGGCCCAAAAATAAATCCGTGCAAGAATGCCGATGAACGCGCCGACGATGGCTTCGATGACGATGATCCGCATCAGCATCAATGGTTCTGCCTTGGCCGCAGGTGTCACCTGCGGAAGCACCAGTGGAACGACCATCAGCGAACAGGCGAGCGCCAGGAAGAGCCGTATTTGCATCGGAATACGCGGACTGGAAATGCCCGGCATGATCATCAGGCAGGCTCCTACACGGGCAACGACAAGCACGGCCGCAACGATGCTATCGCTCAGTGGCGGCACGTTTAAAGCCTCACGAAATAGTACCGAGGGAGCGCACCTCTACGCCGCGTGCAATCTCGACATGTGACAGGACTGACAATGTCGCGAACAGGCGCTCGATGATCATCCTGATGTACGGCCGCGCTTCCGGCGAAGCAACGAGAACGAAGCGCTCGCCCGCATCAAGGTGCTTGCGGATTGCGGCACTCGCCTCATTGCCGAACTGCTCCAGCAGACGCGGATCGATATCGAATTCGGTAATCTCACCCTTGGCGTCGCGCTTGAGGCTCTGGTGGAAAACAAGATCCCAACGATTGCCGAGACGCAGAACGGAAAGAACGCCGTTGTCGGCAAGATCACCGCAGATCTGCTGCGCCATACGCATCCGCACATGTTCGACAATCATTTCCGAACGGCGAATATGCGGTGCCACTTCCGCTATTGCTTCGAGAATGAGGTTCAGGTTACGGATCGAGACCCGTTCCGTCAGCAGCAGCTTGAGAACCGCCTGCAGGCCCGAATAGGAAAGATGTGCCGGACAGATATCGTCGAGCAATTTGCGGTATTCGGGTCCAAGCCGATCCAGCAGCGCACGCATATCCTTGTAGGAAAGCAGCTGTGCCAGATTGTTGCGGACGATCTCACTGAGATGGGTCAACAATACGGAAAGGTTGTCGACCGTCATGTAGTTGTCGCGCTTGAGGTCGGCGGCGAAGGTCTCCGGAACGGAATAGGCCTTCATGCCGAACGCCGGCTCCCTCACCTCTTCGCCCGGCACATGCGGGGGTGGCCGGTCACCAGGAATGACCAGGATTTCGCCAACCCGCAGCTCATGCGAAGCGACGACTGTCCCGTGGATTTTGATACGGTAAGTTTTGGGAGGCAGGAGAAAATCATCTGTAACCTTGATTTCCGGGACGACAAATCCGTATTCAACCGCAAACTTCTTGCGCATTTTGTTGACGCGATGCGCAAGCTCAAGCTGCGATGCCAGCAACCTTGCCGAGATTTGCTTGCCCAGACAAAGCTCGATCTGCGCCGTTTCAAGCGAAGCCCTGACAGAATCCCGGTCTTCCTGTTCAGCGTGTCTCTGCTTCAACGCAATTTCAGCCTGCGCAGCGGCGGCCACCCGTGCCAGCTTGCGCGGGACGGATATGCCGATGGCCACAAGACCGGCCGCAAGCACGAAAAACGGAAAGGCCGGCAGCCCTGGCAGGATGCCGAGCACGAATAACAACAGAGCGGCGACGAACAACGCTTTCGGATAGGCGCCGAGCTGACCGAAGACAGCCTTGTCTGTGGAACCGCGCGTCCCGCCTTTGGAGACCAGGAGGCCGGCCGCCAGTGATACAATTAGGGCCGGTATCTGCGTGACGAGACCATCGCCGACGGAGAGCTTGGTGAAGACATCAGCGGCCTGACTGACCTCCATACCATGCCGCGTCACGCCGATGATGATGCCGCCGAAAATATTGACGGCCGTAATGATCAGACCCGCGATCGCGTCACCGCGTACGAATTTTGAGGCACCATCCATCGAACCGAAGAAGGCGCTTTCTTCTTCGAGTTCGCGGCGCCGGTGTTGCGCTTCCTTCTCGTCGATCAATCCCGAAGAAAGATCCGCATCGATAGCCATCTGTTTGCCGGGAATGGCATCGAGCGTAAAGCGCGCACCAACTTCTGCAATACGTGTCGCGCCCTTGGTGATAACGAGAAAATTGACAATGATGAGGATGGCGAAGACCACCAAACCGATGACGAAATCGCCACCCATGACGAATTGCGAGAAGCCGTGGATGACCTGGCCGGCCGCCGCATAACCTTCGTCACCATGGGTAAGGATGACGCGCGTCGTCGCAATATTGAGCGACAGGCGCATCATTGTCGCGATCAGAAGCACTGTTGGAAAGGCAGAGAAATCGAGAGGCCGCTGGATCCACAGCGACACCATCAGGATAAGCACCGAGAGGGCAATGGAAAAGGCCAGGCCAATATCGAGAACGATTGGTGAAACGGGCAGAAAAAGAACTGTGAGGATGATAACGATGCCGAGAGCCAGGCCAACATCGCTGCCGGTCAAATAGCCCTTGTCGCCCAATCGTTTTACTGCGGCCTGCTGCACGGCATTCTCCTATGTCGCGTGGACAATAGGAGCCGAAGCTTGTGCGAAGCCAAAGACTTGCAGAACGCCATTTACAATTGCCGGACATATCAGCATGTGATATATAATGCTGATATCTGATATAGGAATTTGAGATGCGGGCACTTATAACACTGGATGATACCCAAATTCGCGAACTTGACCGGTTGGCCAAAAAAGAAAAGCAATCTCGTGCCGCTCTGATACGGCAGGCGATCGACGATTTCCTTGAGAAGCAGTCTGCAGAGGTGGCAAAAGACGCATTTGGTCTATGGGGGCAAAGGCGGATGGACGGCCTTGTCTATCAAGAGAACATCCGGAGCGAATGGTGAAAGCACTCTTCGATACCAACGTTCTCATTGATTTCCTAAATGCGGTCCCGGAAGCTCGCGACGAATTGACTCGCTACAGCGACAAGGCCATCAGTGTCATCACATGGATGGAGGTTATGGTCGGAGTTGATGCCGATGTGGAGAGCCGAACACGCGCATTTCTCGACAGCTTCAACGTACTGCCATTAGAGAATCAGATCGCCGAACGCGCCGTTACACTCCGCCAAGAGCACAAGATAAAGCTGCCTGACGCCATTATTTGGGCCTCAGCAGATGTTCATTCCATGCTTTTGGTGACACGCAATACGAAAGACTTCCCGCAAGGAATGCCAGGGGTCCGCATTCCCTACTCTCTATAGTCGCGTCTATTAGAATCCCTTCTCGATCCGGGAATATGTCAACAGCGTCAGTGTATTGATTTGTGAGCCGACGAAGGGAGCGGTCAATGCGAGAACAGCCAGGATGACGAGGATCTTGGGAACGAAGGTGAGTGTGATTTCCTGGATCTGCGTCAGTGCCTGAAACAGCGCGATGCAGACGCCCGCCAGCATCGCGGCTCCGACTGCCGGACCAGAGGCAACGATGACCGTCCAGATGGCCTGGTTGACGATATCGAGGGCGTCGGCCTCGTTCATCTAGCTGACGACGATGCCGGCAGTAATCGGAAGCTGGGCTCCCCCCTTGAGTGTCGCTATCATGCCGTCGCTGTAAATGCGTACAGATTCGACGACACCACTGACCGTGCCGTCGGAACTGGTGACGGTCCGACCGATGATTCCATCAGCCTGTGACAAAGATGAACTCGCAAGCAACTGGTCGAGCTTGGTATTAGTCTGGACCGCTTGTTCGACGCTCGAAAACTGTGCCAGCTGTGAAATTTGCTGTGTGGCATCCATCGGCTCGGTCGGATCCTGGTTTTTCATTTCTGCAACGAGCAGTTTCAGAAAAGCCTGATAATCGACACCGGGACCGGTGGCCTTGGTCGAATCGGTTGTGGTGTCCGTCTGTGTTCCTACGGGAGGGATCGTGGTCATGCGGTTGCCTCCGGCCTGACGGCCTGTTCTGTTTGAGAGGAAATGATCGGTTCTGCTGAGCCAGAAAGAATCTGTGCTTCCAGCGCATAGAGCAACCGGATGGATTTGAGCGCTTCGAACACGCGGTCATTGCAGACCATTTCGTCGATCAACTTCAATTCTTTCAGCACCTGCTGGTTTTCGAATGTTGCGAGGAGCGACGCCAGCATGCGCTTGAACGTGCGGTTAGCCTCATCCTTGATCGCTGGATTGATCAGCATGATCTGTGCAGCGAAATAAAGCTGCCGAAGCGGTGTTGTCGTCTGGTCCCCCTGAAGGACATGACTCTCGAGCAGAAAGCTCACATCATTCATGAATTCGAGTGAGACCTTGCGGTCAACACGCAAGACGGCACCATTGACGTAGACTTTTTCACCGGCGCGCAGCGAGATTTTCATGATTAGAGCCCGTCGCGAATGGTTTTGGTAATGTCGATAATGCTGTCGTAATCTCGCGAAGTCTCTTGCCGGATGGCCTCCAGTTCCCGAAGAATGAAAAGACCGATCGAGATCAGTGACGCCCGCAATTGCTGAGGCAATCCATTGGCGGGGCTGCCGAGATCTTCGATCACGATCATCCACAGACGCGACGTGAAATACACTGCCTCGATACCCTTGTAAGAATAGCCGCCTTCATCGCGGGCCGCTTCCAGCATCATGATCGACTGATCGAACAGGGAACGTTCCCGCTCCTTGGCTTCGTCAGCACCATCATTCATGATGTCGTCGTATCGGGCCTGGTACATGTGCTTTTCCGGCTTTTAACGAACGCGGCTATCGCGTTCGTTGTTTTACTTCAGGTAGTTGAGCAAGCTCAGGCTTTGGATTTTTACAGTCAGTGCGTAGGACGCGTCTATTTGGGTCCTCAAAGCCTCAACCCGATTTGCGGCTTCATAGGGATCCACCGCCTCCAGATCGAGAACCGAACTGTTCAATACATTGATCTGTACTGTAAGCCGGTCGGTTGCGTCCTTCGTGCGCGCTTGGGCATTACCTAAGAAGGACTGTGCGCCCGCCAGAGAGGTAGAGTTTTGATTTGTCGTCAGGGCGACCTTGTCGATCACCGTATCGAACGCAGCTTGATTGAGGCCGATATCGCCGAGCTCCGCCATCATCGTGTAACTCATGGCGAGCTGACGGAATCCCGCATTGTTGGCGCTGACCGATGTTTCGGCGAGTTCCGTGGGCGCTATCCGGCTCTTGACGAGTGTATCCGAGGCGGATGACCAGTTGGTTGACCACGAGCCCGCATCAAACTCAGCAGCAAACGAAGTGTCGAGATAAGTTTTCATATCGGCGGCGCTGATGTTCGCAACCTGCGGATCAGTGGTCGGAAAGCCAAAATAATCCTGAAACGACTGCAATACCGCTGCACGTGCCGGATCGCCCGCCGCGCCGTAATCGCCAAGCGGTTTGACGTCCGTGTTTTCGCCGGCGAAAATATATTCCCCATTGTAGCTCGTGTTAATCAGGTCAGTAGCGGCTTGCAACAGACCTTTCGCTTTGTCGACGATAATCGAACGGCCCTCGCTCGCCCCGCGCATCGCCGTTACATTGCCGAGAAAATCCTGCGATCCCTTGATGACATTGCTCAGGGCATCCTGGGAGGCGGTCATCCGCTCCGAGATCAGACCATTGGTCTGGGTCAACACCGTCAGACGATCGTGCTCTTTGCGCAACGAAATCGATTGCCCGGTGCGGCTTCCGAGGGTCAGCCCCTTGTCGAAAACGAAACCTGTCGTGGCTTCCTGGTTCGCCTTGACCAGTTCTGCCTGGGCCTTGGCTATGATGTTGCGGGTCGAATTCGAAAGCATGTAGGATGAAACCGACTGGGTCTTCATATCTATTTCACCGCCTGCAAGAGTTCGTTCAGCATGGCGTCCACGGCGGAAATGATCCGCGCCGATGCCTGATAGGAATGTTCGAGATCGAGTAGCGACTGCATTTCCGTGTCGATATTCACGCCACTGGCATTGGAAATTGCGTCTTCAGCCCGCGAGGCTAGAACCCCGTTATATTCGTTGGTCTGGGTAACGGATTTCCGCTTGGTCTCGAGCGAGCTGATCGTGGCCGCCGAAAAATCGAGCAGACTCAAATTATCTCCGGCGGCCGCATCCGGGTCGTAACTGCGGGGTGCGGCGATAGCACCGATGAGATCCTGCAGGCGTGTCGAATAGCCTGACGATCCATCCGGATTCTGCACATAGTCTGCCCCGGCCGCACCGCCATCACGCAAAAGCGCAGGATTGCCGCCCTCGGTCAGAATGAAGGCAGAAGAAACCTTGATCGTGCCGGCGATGCCCGGAAGGATTGTTGCGTCAGCGGGCATTGCTGGCGCGCCCGAATAGGTGAACAGGCCTGGTACCGTCGGCAGGGTTGCAGGTGTCTTCTGGTCCTTTTCCGCAAACATGCTGACGAGGCTGCGTGCTATCTCGTCAAGCTGGTTTTGATAGGCAGGCGCTGTATCGTCGCGTAGTTGGAGCAGACCGCTGAGGCGGCCGGTGCCATAAGGTTGCTGGAAGGTGCCGTGCGACAGCGGCACACCGTCGACATAGACCTCGTTGCCGCTTGTGCCCGCGCTAAATGCGCTGGTCGGCGTGAAGCTGACGGTTCGTGCCGATCCCTCGAAGAGGGTCACGCCGGATTCGGCAAACACCACCATGTCATTGTCGCCGCGCACCAGCGTAGTGATGCCGATCTCGCCGGATATCTGCTTCAGCAATGAATCCCGCTGATCGAGATAATCCGACACATCGGTCCCCGCACGCGTGCCATTGATAACGCGATTATTGACCGTCTCGAATTGCGTCAGAAGCGAGTTCAGATTCTTGACGGAGTCGTTGATGTCGCTGTCCGCATCCTGGCGCAGCTTCTGCGTTTCTTCCGTACCCTTGTTCAACGCATTGGCCAGTTCGGTGGCCTTGGTAACAGCCGACTCCCCAACCGATGTGTTGCCGGGCTGAGACGCGTAGAGCTGCAGTGAATCGCGCAGGTCACCAAGAAGCGCGCTGGGCGAGCCCGAAGCATCGTTGGCGGAATAGATACCGGACAGCCGGTCGAGACCCGTTTGCAGGGTATTTGAAGCGTTATATTGGCTGCTGCTTTCGATATATTTGGACAGGAGTGCAGAGTCGGCGGAACGGGTTACAGACAGATAGGTCGATCCGTTCGGTCCGCTCACGACCGAGCCGATACGCCGGGAAAAATCAGGATCGTTGGCGCCCGCAATATTGCGCGACACCAACGCTGTCTGTTTCGATACGGTATTAAGAGCACTCTGAGCGGTAAGGAGCGCCGAAGTTAGTGACATACCCTATGTCCATTCGCCATTAGAAGTTCAACTACCTTTTCAGATTAACCAGCACGTCCATCAAATCCGCGCCGGTCTGGAAGACCTTCGAATTTGCCGTGTAGCTTCTCTGGGATTCAATCATCTCAGTCAGTTCCTGCGCGATGTCTGCATTCGATTCTTCCAGCGCACCGGATGTCAGCGTGCCAAAGCTGCCGCTGCCGGCAAAGCCCAGCTGGACATCGCCGGATTCGGCACTTGGTGAGAACACATTTCCGGTCATGACAAGCAGGTTGTCAGGACTTGGAACGTCGGCGAGCGCGATTTGATAGATAGCGCGTTTCGCGCCGTTCTTATAAATGGCCGTGACGGTGCCGTCGTCACCGATACTGACGTTGTCGATGGGGCTCGGCGTGTTGCCGTCGATCTTCACCTCGATAGGGGTGTAGTCACCCGCCAATTGTTTGGTGGCGGAAAAATCGATCTCTAACGGCTGTCCGTTGGGAACGGTGATCGATATTGACTGATCGACCGAAGTGAGCTTGCCGGTGACGGCATCGAAGGTGTAATTTTCCGTCGTCAAGGGCGCAGCAGGAGTATAGGGAAACCCACCGCCAGCCGAAGCATTCGCATGATTATACGCTGCCACTTCCCAAGTGTTGTTTGCAGTTTTGGTGAAATAGAGATCGACGACAACGACATTGCCAAGATTGTCGAATGTCTGCACAGATGTCTTGGCGGTGTATTGGGCTGACGCAGTGGTATTTGTAGGCGGGCGGTCAGCCGCCGCAACGATCGAAGCGCCAGCCGGGAGATTGGCTGTAAATATGCCTGTACGACTTGGATCAGCGATCAGGTCATTCTGCGCAATATTGACCTTCTCGAGCCCCTGAAAACCGTTGGCAACCGGATTGACGTTGCCATTCACGACTGGGTAACCCATCAGATAGTAGCCGGCCGAATTGACAAGGTTACCCTGCGCATCAGGCACGAATGAACCGGCGCGCGTCAGATATGGCGTATCGTCGGCATTGCCGACGATGAAGAAGCCATTGCCTTTCAGTGCAAGGTCCGTCGAGGAGGTGGTGAAGCGCAACGAGCCGTCATCCGAAATATGGTGGCGAACAACTGTCTCCACACCGCCGGAATTATAGGCACCGCCGGAACTTGGTAGCACCAGCGATGCGAACTGCGTGCTGGCGCGCTTGTAACCGGTCGTGCTGGAGTTGGCGATATTGTCCGCCACGGTCGACAGCCTGTTGGCCTGAGCATTCATGCCCGACACACCGGTTCGCATCATTCCATAGAGGCTCATTTCCGTCTCCTTACACCGTGATTCCGTTCAGAATCGTTAGCGGGCAATACTTGCGCGAAGCTGACGTTCTGACGGTTCACTGAGGTAATTACTTGAATTTCGACTTGGCCGCCGGTGGCAGGATTATTCTGGGAGGTCAGTCGAGATTGATGCAGTAGCCAAGGAAGCGCTTGGAATCGATCGGGTCATGCCCAAGCTGCTCGCGCAACTTCTTGCGTAGCTTGCTGATATGACTTTCAACAACACTTTCCTCGACATCACTGTCGAAAATGCCGTAGATCGCGCTGAATATCTGCGCCTTATTGAGGCGGCGGCCCCGGTTGGCGATCAGATACTCCAGTATACGCCGTTCCCGCCGTGGCAGAGAAAAATCAAGCCCATTGACCTGCGGATCACGGCCGTCAGAAAATACCCGGATCGGACCTACCTGCGTTCCCGCATCGCCATTGCCATAACGGCGGCGAATGGCATTGATCCGTGCCAGGATTTCTCGCACATGCATCGGCTTGCGAACCACATCATCGACCCCCGCCTGGAAAAGTTCCAGCGTGTGTTCCAACGACTGCGTCTCATTGACAGCGATGACCGGCGCTGAACAGCGCTCGCGAATTTTTTGTGGAAACTGACTGCGATTGACACATTCCCCTATGAGAAATGCCTCCACCGCCATAATGTCGTTTTTCTGAACGGTGGCGACCCAATCGCCGAAATCGTCCGGAGTAAAACCTGTTGTTGTTATGCCCTCACGGGCGAACCACGCCGAATACCCACTCGTCACCAGACTTCGTTCGTCGACGACTACAATCACTGCCCCACCTTCCGAATCATTATTTTGCCCCAAGCAACACACAACTAGCGGGGTCGATGACTCGGCGACAATTCCCAATATATTGCACCTAATTAATTGGGAGTCCTAAATAATTCGGGGGAGGTCAACTCCCAGGGAGGAGAGTACGCCCTAAACCGGACTAATCATTACTTTTCGAACTTAACAAAATATGACCATCAAGACAAATTCACGTTTTATTACCAAGTATTAACACAATCACTTATCGCAAAACATTCGCGCCTTGGTCGTCCAGTTTCCGAAGCCAGTAGCCACCATGTTTTCAATTACTCGGCAAACATATTGCTTCTGGGCCGGGTCGTTATTAGGCCCCGCGTGATAGCGAGCGACCGCCATAGTCCAGCTGCCTTCACGCGTCCGAAGCTCCTTTAAGAATCGCGCCGCGTAGTCCACGTTGGTGGCGGGGTCCAGCATTGCATTTACTGACGGGAACTTGCTGGCGTGAAAATAGTGATTGATCTGCATGCATCCGAGGTCGATAAGCTTCGCTCCCAGCGAATGCGCCTCGTTGAATTTGACCACAGCGGCTGCAGCTGACGACATAAAAACCGCCTTGCCTTCAATGTTCATTGCATAGGGTTGCAGCGAGTCCTTGTGCCCTGTTTCAGTCAAGCCAACCGCGTAGAGAATGCCGATCGGAATATCGTACTTGGTCGAGGCGCGGTGCATTTGCCGCTCGCAAAGGTTTTCTGCCGAGGCGGTTTGCGACGCAAAAAATAGGCTAAACAACCAAACCATGTGAAGGGTTGGTTTCGATACCCGGATTCGCCGCGTTTTCCTTACGTTCATTGGATCGCATCTCTTCAAAAGGCTGTTTATTGCCAGAGCGGTCTCCGGGCGTGCCCTGGAATCCCGACTGACCCCCGCCGCTGGCGCGCGCACCGGTCTGCTGATCCTGTCCGGGCAGGTTCTGCTGCCCGGTCTGCGTATTCGAGGAGGCGCTGGAGCGATCGATCACCGAGATGGTGACCGAGGAGGCATCGTCCGCCACACCCGCCCGCTGCAGGGCCCTGCTAAGCATGTCATGGTCCTTGGCGAGATGTTCTGCCATCGCCGGGTTTTCCGCCATCAACTGGATATGCATACCATCAGGCGTCAGGCGCATGCGCGCGGTGACCGTTCCGAGTTCGACGGGCTGCAACTGAATCACCAGCGTTCTGGTGTCTGGCGTGCTGTGGTCGGAAAGAATCTGGACATCGGTGACAGGCAGGGCTGTTTGTACCTGCGTCGAGCTATTCGACGCAGTCACACTGAGTTTTGCCTCCGCCTGAACCGAAGGTGACGGCGTTGATGCAGTCGCTTCAACGGTCGGCGGCGCGGTATGTTCTACCGGGGCCTTGGTACTCGCCTTGGGCTTTGGTGCCTCAGAGGCCTGCGTCGCTGACGCAACGGCCTGCCTAGTCGCCGTGACCGGCTCGGCGGGTTCCTGTTTGTCCAGCGAAGCAGCGGCAACCTGCGAATCCGTGGTGGCTTTCGGAACGGACTTTTTATCGGGCGCGGGCATCTGGGCCTGTTTTTCGTTCCCCTGATCCGCCTCGACGATTTCTATAGGTCCGACAGCTGTATCGGCTTCAGATGACGTCCTGGCCCTGGTGACGGGTTGTGGCTGTTCGCCATTCTCGCGTTGCTGCCGGTCGAGCAGCTGTTCGAAAGCAAGGATTGCCTGCCCGAAGATGCCTTGAGCGGGAGCTTCGGTAACATCCTTGTCCGGCTCGGCAGTATCCAGGGATTCGACATCCTTTTCCGGCGTTGCATCCTCTTTGTCGAGCTTTAGCTTCGGGCCAGCCGCCTTCACCATCGATCTGAAATCCGCCGGAACATCCTTGCCCTTTGCCGGCTTTTGGTCGGGCATGTCGTCTTTGCCCTTGTCACGGACAATTGCGTCAAGCATTGTTCTGAGAGGCATCTGAGCTCCAATAGTCATTTCCTGGCCTTCCCGAGAAGCGCGTCAATTGCGTCGAGTTTCTTGTGCGTCTCATCGACTATCGGATCAAGGGATTCGACTGGAGCTGCTTTGGCCCTGCCAGGTTCGGCGTCTGCAATGGCACTGCCCGCGATCGACGCCTTCTGTGGTGTATCCATCCCTGGAATTGGTTGCGCAAGGATCTTGTTCGCCATCATGGTCGCAGCCTCCAGCAGCTTTACATCGCGACCATGCAGACGGTCTTTCGGCAATTTCGAAAGCATGAACTTGGCATCGCCGGTCTTGTCGGAACCGACATTGCTGACCGCCAGATAGAGCTTGGCCTGCGTGTCGTCCGCTTTAAGCGCAATCGCCAGGGCGGCAGCCCGCTCCGACGCAAACCGTGCCCGCTGCATATCGCCGCCTACGATTGAACCGCGGGCAACCCGCAGGTAGAAAGGCAAGCGGGCTCCGGGCCACGCCAATGAGGCCATTTCCTCGATCTCCTCATTGCTGATCTTACCCTTGATCACCATCAATGCGTCGACAAGCTGACGGAAGAAATCCTCCGAATAAGGAGAGAGGGCAAAGCGCTGCAGATAGTTCCGCGCCATCAACCTGACCTTGTCCTTGTCTCCAAGACGTGCCGCGATCATCAGGCCGCGCCGCAGCGCAGCCTCCTCTAGCAGCGTTCCTGGTGCGTTGAGGCGTATATAATCCAGCCGCTTGAGCGCTGTTCCCGCGTCGATGCCCGCGAGCTGCGTCGCTGTGACCAGATAGATTGATGCGACAAGCTCGATGGGGACATTCGGTGGCAATTCCTGGAAATTCTCGATGATGCGCAGAGTATCGCCATCGGCATAGGCCAGAGACCCTGCCACGAGTTTAGGATCCACCTGCCCAAGATTTGCCGAGGTCAATATGGTGCGAACAACCTCCGGATTACCGCCATTGAGGAGATAAATGAAAATGGCGTAGACATTGGCCGGTTTCGACCAGACCTCCGGCTTTGCCGCTTGAAGCTGTTCGGCGATATGACCAAGCACACGATTGAGCATCGGCAGCGCTTCAGGCTTTCCGGACGCCACCTGATCCTGCAACATGCGTAAGGACCGTACCAGCAGATAAGGCTCCGGCGATGGCATTTCGGCCTGCGCTGTCGTCAGCGGCAGGCTGAACAGGCCGAATAACAACCAGCGGATGGTTTGCCGCGCGATCATCTGGAAGCCGTCTTCAGAAAGATGTCGATGCGCCGGTTCTGGGCAGCGTAAGGATCAGCCGGAATCTTCGGGTCGCGGTCAGCATAGCCCTCGACGCGCAGGACACGCTTGGCGTCGAGACCGCCACGCGTCAACATGTAATAGGCCATATGCGCCCGTGCGGACGACAGGCGCCAATTGTCATACGTCTCGCTTTTGAATGGGCGGGCATCCGTGTGTCCGCTGATGACGACGTCGCCCTTGCGGGTCGCGATAATCTTGGCGATTTCATCGAGCACCTGCACGACGCGCTTGTCCGGCTTGGCCGATCCTATGGCAAACATGCCGTAATCGACCTTGTCGGTGAGCTGGATCATGACGCCATCTTCAGTGGGGACGACCGAAATGTCGGGCGCTTTTTCATCCGAGCTTGCGCCGGTTTTCTTCGAAATCTCGGCAGCAAGCTCACGGGCGGCATTGATCTCAACCGCGCCGGGCTTTTCATCCTTCGCGGACGTCGTCTTTCCGGGATCAGCCGGCTTGGCATCATTGGATGTAGCGACCTTCGCATCGGCGATCAGCTCGCCGGCTGCCATTCGTTTCTCCAGCGCCGCCTGCTTGGCTTGGGCATTTGCATCAGAAGCTTCATTCGGCTGTGACGTTGTAGCTTTGTCCTGAGACGGAGGCGAAGTAACCGGACTGTCCGTCAGTGGAAAAATCTCATCTTCCACATGCGTCGACCAGTAATTGGGATTGAACGGGTCGCGATAGGCATCTCCGCCCTCGGCGCCTGTCGACGGGCCGGCACGATTGGAACCGCCCTCCCCCGCTGCGGAACGATTTTGCAGGACGCCGGACTCCGTGGCTATCTCGGCAAGCACCGCATAAGGATCCTTGAAAATCTGACGTTCTTCGGTCGCAGGTGGTGATTGAACTTGCTTTTCGTTGCGAGCGCTTTTGGTTTCTGCTTCAGTCGCATCCGGGCTTTCAAAGCGAACCTTGCCCTCCTGATTGTCGGTTTCCTCGATGCCTTTTGGCCTCGACTGCCGGTCCATCAGCTTGACGGGATTGAAATAGGCGGCAACAGCGGCCTTTGTTTCCTCGTTGGCCGCATTGATGAGCCACATGACAAGGAAGAACGCCATCATCGCGGTCATGAAATCCGCATAGGCGATTTTCCAGACGCCGCCATGATGGCCTTCTTCATGTTCGCGTCCGCGCCGGACAATTATGATTTCACGGTGCGTTTCGGGATCAATATTCATTGGCGGTATCTCTCAATGCGTCGATGAGGCGGCCAAGCCGCGTCTCTACTACTGCATCATCCAGTTTCAACGATAATTCGGATTGGCCAGATTCCGTGAAGGTGCAACATACCGGATCGATCTCCGGTCGCATGCGAAGCACGTCGAGAAGATGGGATGGACCGAAAATTTCCAAGCTCACGCCAGCGAACCCTTTCGTCATTCGTTCGACCTCATTGGCAAAGGCTTCCACCGTCCGTTCGCGCAGGCGCTCTTCGACTAAAGGCGTGAGAACGGCAGCGAGCGATCCCGAAAGATCCGATGAAATTGCGGCCAGCCCGCCGCTGATCTGCTCCGCCATGCGCGTGCCGGTTTGTTGCATGAAGAGCACTTCCGCGGCGGCTAGCTGGTCCTGGAATTCCCTCTCAAGCCGGATTTTCTCGGCCTCAAACAGCACCGAGGCCTCTGCCTGGCCGGATTCGCGCCCCGCGACGAAGGACTCCTTGATCTTCAACTCATAGTCGATGAGTTCGACAACATTCTCCGACGGCTCCTCGATCTCCGCCAATATGTCGGCTCGTTCCCTGCTCACGGCCGCAAACACGGTGACGCGGTCCGCTGGCACATGCTTCGGCGTGAAATCAGTCAACACACTGGCGACAGAGCGAACGACCATCAGGCTGCCTCGTGAACCCATTGTTTCAGGATGGCCGCGACCCGTTCTTCATCCATGTCGATCATCTGTTCGAGCCGATTCTGGGCGGGAACGCGCATGCGTCGCCGGAGCTCGCTCAGATCATCATAGGGCAGGCTATGTTCCGCATGAGCCTGCGCAACGACCGGAAGATTCGTCGCCGGGGCTAAACCTGGAACCGGAAGATTGGAACCTGTGGCGACCTGTAATGCGTCCTGAGGCTTGTTCATTTCCCTCATCAGCGGACGCACGCCGAACCAGAGCACGAGCCCCACGGCCGCGATTAGAGCAGCAGCATTTATGAAACTGCCGGCCTGACGGAAGATCATTTCCGATACCGGGGTCGAGGCAGGCGCCAGTTGTTCGTCTGCGGCTTCCATAAAGTTGACCGCGGTTACATTAATGACGTCGCCGCGTTTCTGGTCTAGACCTGCCGCCGTTGCGACAAGCTCGGTGATCTTGGCGATCTGCTGTTCCAGGAATTTATCCGGTGCGGGCGTGACGCCGGCCGTTGCCAGCAACCGCGCCTGATCGATGACGACAGCGATCGAGAGCCGCTTGATCTGATAACTGTCGCTGGTCGTCGACACTGTCTTCGAGTTCAACTCGTAGTTGGTTAGTTCTTCTCGCTTATCAGTCTTTTCCGAAGAATTATCGCCGTTCTTGCTGGCGATTTCTTCCTGCGGAATGTTCTGTTCGACACCCGTTGCATTGTCGCTGGTCGAATTCTTCGAATCCCCGCTTTCACGTACAACCCGCACAGAACGCTCCACGCGCGATTCAGGATCGAACACAGTCTCGTTGGTTTGGCGGCGGTCGGTATCGAGCGCGACCTGAACGCTGGTCTGAAAATGGCCGACGCCAAGATAGGGCGCGAGCGCTTTGCGGATATTTTCATCCACCGTCGCGGAAACATTCTGTTCAAGCGTTGCCGACATCACCGCGCCCGCATTCGTGCCGTCATCCTTGGAGGCAAGAAGACGGCCATTGGTATCGAGAATGGTGACTTCCGCAGCGGTAAGCTGCGGCACCGCCGCGGCAACGAGCTGGCGGATCGACTGTGCTGATTCGATGGCAAAATCGCCTTCCGTACGAATGACGACCGAGGCGGAAGGCGCCTGATCACCGCGGCGGAAACTGCCCTTCTCCGGCAAGACGATATGAACGCGCGCCGCCTTGATGCCGCGAATCGCCTGAATGGTCCTGGAAATTTCACCCTCGAGCGCGCGCACCCGGGTGATCTCCTGCATAAACGAAGTGAGGCCGAGAGAGCCCATATTGTCGAAGAGTTCGTAACCGGCATTGTTGCTGGTGGGCAGACCTTTTTCCGCCAGGTACATGCGTGCCTGATCGGCCTTGCCAAAGGCCACGAGAATGGAGGTGCCATCTGATTTCACATCGAAGGGAATGCCCGCTTCGCCAAGCGCCATGCCCATGCGATTAACATCGTCGCGGCTGAGACCGACATAAAGCGTCTCGTACTGCGGACGATTGAGGTAAAGGCTCGATATAAGAATGGCGCTGAACAATGTGACGCCAATGATCGCAAGAGCAATGAGCCGTCTTGCGCCAAGCTTCTGCATCGCTGTGCCGAGCTGCGCAAATGTCTGTCTTATGTTCTTTTCCATCAATTCCCACCACGGTCGCGTGATGGAACCATAGAGCGCGAAGCTTGCGCGAAGTTAGAGCCTCGTGTCGGAGCGTCGTTGCAAAACAAAAAGGGCCACGCGCGAAGCGTGGCCCAAGTCTGATTTAGAAAAACTATCGTTATTAGCCGCGGAATAGCGACAGGATGCTCTGGTTGCTGGAGTTGGCAATCGAGAGAGCCTGGATACCCAGCTGCTGCTGAACCTGAAGAGCCGACAAACGTGCGGATTCTGCGTTCATGTCAGCGTCTACGAGCTGGCCAACGCCGCGATCGATTGCGTCCATCAGATTGCCCGTGAACGTCTGCTGTGTATCAATACGAGTCTTGGCAGAGCCAAGACCAGCAGCAGCAGCCTTCATGGCGTTGACGGCTGTTTCGACGGTCGAGGACGATGTTGCAGCGGTCAACGCGGCTTCAAGGTCATAGGCCGCGACGCTCATCGTCGTTACGCCAGTACCAGACGTGTAGCCGGTCACGATGTTCTGTGCCGCACCACCAGTCTCCAACAGGTTTACACCCTGGAATGTTGCACCCTTCGCCATCTCGACAATCTGGGCCTTCATTTCAGCGATGTCCGCATCGATGATCGTGCCGTCGGTGCCAGGCGTTTCCTTGGCAACATATTTCGCCTGAATTTTGCTGGCGAGGTCGATGGCGCTGGTCAGAGCCGTGTAGGCTGTGTCAACGATCGAAGCACCGAGACCGAGACCGTCCTTGACTGCGGAAAGAGCGGAATTCTGGGTACGCATGCCGGTCGCGATTGACCAGTAGGCAGCATTGTCAGAAGCCGTGGAAACGCGCTGACCAGTAGCGATACGGTCCTGCGTGGTAGCAAGGTTTTTGTTGGTGTTGTTGAGTGTCTGAAGCGCAGTCATTGCTGACGCGTTGGTGAGAATGCTGGTCATAGGATGAAGCCCCTGATGAGATACTTTGATGGGGACATATCGGATTTTAACCGATCTGACGGAACGGCATGATGCCTATTGTCTCGATGACAACCCGTCATGGCGTGATGAGTACGACATAAGTATTACACTTTCAATAACACACAGCGTTAATTTTTTCTTCTTGGTAAAGAGCTGGTCTACCCTTCAGGAAAATGAGCGGATCAGGCTGCCGACCAGAATATTCCAGCCGTCGATAAGCACGAAAAACAGGATCTTGAACGGTAGCGACAGCACTGTTGGCGGCAGCATCATCATGCCCATCGACATGGTCAGCGTCGCGACGATCAAGTCGATCACAAGAAAGGGCAGAACAATCAGGAAGCCGATCTCGAAACCCCGGCGCAGTTCGGAAATCATGAAGGCCGGAATGAGGATTCGCATGTCGACTACTTCATTGGCCTTGGTGCGAAAGGACTCGTCCGCCAGATCTTCAAAGAGGCGCAGATCCTTGTCGCGCACCTGCCGCAGCATGAACTCGCGGAACGGCGTCGCAATCTCGTTGATCGCGGCATCCTGCGTGATCTGATTGTTGACCAGTGGCTGAACACCATTTTGCCAAGCGCGGTCAAAAACCGGCGCCATGACATAAAATGTCATGAATAATGCCAGGCTGATCATCACCAGATTGGCCGGCGTCGTTTGCAGGCCTAGACCTGAACGCAGCATCGAAAAGGCAATGGCGAAGCGGGTAAAGCTGGTCACCATGATCAACAGGCCCGGTGCGATCGACAGTACTGTCAGCGCCGCCAGCATCTGCATGATCTGGCCGCTGGTCGATGCACTGCCGGGCGGCAGCAAACCTTCGAGCAGCGACGTTTGCGCCATCGCGGTCCCGGTGAAAACCAGGAGTAACGTAGGTGTCAGAAGACGTCTTTTCATTCCATCACCAACGCCCAGATATAGACTTTTTCGATCTTGCCTTCGGAGCGCATCACCGCGCGTTCCTGCAGATCAGTTCTCAGATATTCGATCCCGGCGGGACCACGGAGCTGCATGAGATTGACGGTTTTCATAAAGGCCATGAAATCACCGGCGACCGTGGCGGCAAGCTCATCCGATACTTTCTCACCGGGCCGTGCAACGACGCCAGCTTCGAGCCTGATCCATACATCCTGCGGTATTTTGATATTGGTGAGGATCGGCTTCAGCGGCACAACGCTACCCGTAGGCACTTCCTCGGGTGCAGCCTGCTTGTCACCATCGGCCTTGGTTGCCTGCGACGGACCCAAACCGAGTTGACCACCAAGGAGCCATCCACCGCCCGCCGCGATAAGCGTCAGCACAGCGACAACGCCTATCAGCGCGACGATCGAAGGGCCTTTCGGCGCGGATGGGGTATCTTCAGCAACGCTCATTATCAATCCTAGATCGGCGAGACGGTGTCGAGGATCTGCTGCCCCCAAGGCGGTTGTTGCACCTCGCTCTGACGTCCGCGTCCACCATAAAAAATCCGTGCCTCGGCAATCTTGTCGTATGCAATTCTGTTCAGATTCGTGATGTCCCGGGGACGGACCACGCCCGCCACATTAAGAACCCGCAACTCGTTGTTGACACCGATTTCCTGAGAACCCCGGATAACCATGTTGCCGTTCGGTAGAATAGCAGTCACGATCGCCGCGACCTGCAGATTGATCTTCTCGGAGCGATCGATCTTGCCTTCGCCCTTGGACCGGCTGTCGGAATTCAGATCGAGATTGCCGCTAATATCGCTCGGCGATACGCCGCTTCCCCCAATGTTGGCCGACAATCCGTAGCCAGAGGATGCCACACGTGACCGGTCAGATTTGTTGTCCAGCTTTGCCTTGTCATCAATCGTGATGTCAACCGTCAGCACGTCGCCGGGATTGGTCGCCCGCGGATCGCGGAAAAAGCTAGCCTGACTATCCCGCCAGAGCGAATATTTTTGCGGCCGCGGTTGCGACGGGTAATAAGCCGGGTCAGTAACGTTGAAGCCCTGGCCAACGCCTGTGCCGACCGGCGACATTTCCGGCGCCCGATTGAAGTCGCGTATGTTGTTTGCGCATCCTGCAAGGGCGAAGACGCTGACAAGAGCGAACGATTGTGCCGCTTTTCTCATTGGGCGGTTCTTTCTGCTGGAACGATGCGTGACCCGACGATTACCCGGGCAAGCTTCGATGATTTTTCCGCAGGCATTTCGTTTAGAATGACACTGGAGACGCGGGGATTGAGCTTGAGAAGAAGTGCTGCGGCGGCCTCGTCACCAAGGAGCGCCATTTGCGCCGCCGCTGCATCCGGCCGCATCTTGGAGATGATGCCGACAAGGGAATCCTCAGCCTTGTCGACGAACTCGTCGCGCCGCTTCAGCCAGACTTCATATTCCTTGCGCTTGGCGTCGAGTTGCTCAATACGGCTATCTATGTCCGCGCGAAGTTGTGCTAGTTCGCGCGTCTGCATTGCATAGCGCTCATCGGCTGCCTTGTCGCTGATGTTGGTGCAATAGCGGTCAATCTCCTGACCGTTCTCTTCCTTGACTTCAGTCTCCTGCGAGACACCATAGGCAACCGGTAGGAGCAAAGCGGAACTGAAAGCCAATACCGCAACGCTCAGTCTGATCGATTTCTTCATACCCAGTACCGTACTCATTGAACCACCAGCTCCGCATGCAATGCGCCCGCTGTCTTGATGCCCTGCAGGATCGCAATGATACCCTGTGGCTTCACTCCGATCTGGTTCAGGCCTTTGACGAGACTTTCTAGATCCGTACCGCCGAGAATGCCGAGCTTCGATGTCTGTGTTGCATCAATGGTCGTGTTCGGCTCGACTGCAGTTACACCATCGGAAAATGGCTCAGGCTGGACGATCGTGGGTGTCTCGGTGACGCGCACTGACAGGCTCCCATGGCTGATCGCAACGCGCGAGATACGCACCTTTTCACCTATTACCACCGTGCCGGTGCGCTCATCGACGACAACGCGCGCCACCTCGTCCGTCACGACCGGCAGGCCTTCGATCTCGGCGAGAAAGCGGGTGGCAGAAATGTTCTTCGGCTTGCGCAACCGTATCGTCTTGGAGTCACGCTCTTTGGCGACGGGCTGGTTGTAGCGGCGTTTGGCGAAGGCATTGATCGTATCGGTGATACGCACGGCTGTCGTGAAGTCTGGCTCGCGCAATTCCACTACAAGTTCGTCCTGGCCGAAATTGCCGGTCACTTCCTTTTCGACGAGCGCGCCGTTGGGAATGCGGCCACTGGTCGGAACGCCTTGAGTCAAGGTTTCGGCCTGTCCCGAAGCCACGAACCCGGAGACGACCATATTGCCCTGCGCAACGGCGTAGGTCTGGCCATCGGCCGCCGCCAGCGGCGTCATCACCAGTGTTCCGCCGGCAAGCGATGTCGCGTCACCGAGGGAGGAAACCGTAATATCGATGCGTGAGCCACGTCCGGCAAAGGGTGGCAGGTTGGCGGTGATAATAACCGCCGCGACATTCTTCACGCGCGAGGAGCCCGGAGGTGGGCTAATACCGAGATTATCGAGCATCGCGCGCAGGGATTGTTCGGTGAAGGGTGCACTGCGCAGGCTGTCGCCCGTGCCGTTCAGACCGATAACGAGACCGTAGCCAACCAGCTGATTTTCGCGCACGCCCTGAATGTTCGCGATGTCTTTCAAGCGGGCGATAGCACCGCCCTCCCCCAAGGGCGATGCAGCACCGCCCCAACGTCCATCATCGCCGCTGTGTAATGCGGCCTGCGCTTCGGCCTTTCGCCATGCTGCCTTGGCTTCGCCAGGCGTGCCGTACAGCTTGGCATCCGGCGAGGGCTCGGCTGCCTGCACGGCGACGGTGCCTGCCAGTATCCCCAGAAGGAGAGCAGCGATGAAACGCATCATTGCATCCCGACCTGGATGCTGCCATCAGCCAACACCGTACCGGAGACGATGATGCCGCTGTCCATATTACGCACCTTGATGAAATCACCAGCGTGTCCGGCTTCCATTGGCGTACCTTTGGCTGTGATGACCAGCGTGCCCGTGCTGTAGACCAGAGCTACCGGAACACCGCGCTCGACGAGATCCGGCTCGTTCAATGCACTGACCAGGATTGGCTGTCCGGGCAGTAGCGTGCGGCGCGCAACTTTGCCGACAAGCTGCTGCGAAGACATGACATATTGGCCCGCCGCGCTCGCCCTGATGGTGAAATATTTCTCTTGAAGACCGGAACCGCCGATTGTCTCACCCGGATAGATAATCTGCGATGGCACGAGAAACGCTATGCGGTCGGCATAGGCGGCGAATGCCAACGGCCAAACGCAGATAGCCAAGGCCAGTATGCCTACAATCTTTTTAGCCGAATAAGTTGCCACCTTCATGATGTTCCTCAGCGCAGGTTCTTCGAAACGACCTGAGCCATTTCGTCCGCAGCCTGAATCACTTTCGAATTCATTTCATAAGCGCGTTGCGCCGTAATCAGATCAGTGATTTCCTTGACCGGATCGACGTTGGAATTCTCAAGGTAGCCCTGTTTGAGCGTCGCAAAACCGGGATCGCCCGGGACACCGACAACCGCATCGCCGGAAGCATCCGTCTGCTTGTAGAGATTGTCGCCAAGTGGCTCCAACCCAGCCTCATTGGCGAAATTGGCGATCGTCAGCTGGCCGAGATCGACAAGCGCCGTCTGATCGGCCATTTTCGCGAAGACTTGGCCCGTATCGGTAATCTTGACCTCGATCGCGTCGGTCGGAACAATGATGTTCGGCTCGACCAGATTGCCATCGAGCGTCACCAGCTGGCCCGTGCTATTCGTATTAAATGCGCCGGCACGGCTGTACAGCGTCTCGCCAGCCGGGTTCTGGATCTGGAACCATCCGCGACCCACCAACGCCACATCGAACGGGTTGCCGGTTTGGTTGAGCCCGCCCTGGATATGCAGATTGCGCACCGCCGAGGTTTGTACGCCGAGCCCGACCATCGCCCCTTCCGGAATGATGCTCTGGTTCGCCGCATTGGGAACACCTGCCGTGCGTTCCGCCTGATATAGCAAATCCGAGAATTCAGCCTTGGCTCGCTTGAACCCGGTTGTATTGATATTGGCGATGTTGTTGGCAATCACTTCCAGATTGAGCTGCTGGGCATTCATGCCGGTCGCAGCGATGGTGAGCGCTTTCATCGATAATCCTTAAATGGGCATGCGGCTGATTTCGAGATAGGCTTGGACGATCTTGTCGCGAATGGCGATTGCCGTTTGCAGCGACTGCTCCGCATCCATGACTGCGTTCACGACATCGCGGGTTGGCACATCCCCCGTCATGCTTTTCATCGAAACCGCTTCCGCGCCTTCAAGTTTGTTGCTGACTGATCCGGCCAGTTGTGACAGAACATTGCCGAATGAAGGCTGGCCCGTGGCCACAGCAGGAGACGCTGCGCCTTGGGTTACAGTCTCCGACAAATTCGAGAGAGCGTTACGCGTGGAAACACTGAGAAGTTGGTCTATCATCAGGAATTCCTCAATAGGTCGACAGTCATGGCAATCAGTTCGCGTGCTTGCTTGACTACCTGGAGATTGGCTTCATAGGAGCGATTGGCTTCACGCATGTCCGCCATTTCAACGACCATGCTGACATTGGGCAATTTCACATAGCCATTGGCATCGGCTGCCGGATGGCTCGGGTCATATTCTTCGGTAAAGCCAGAGGTATCCTTGCCGACTTCTGCAATGCGCACCGTTTCGACGCCGGTGGCGCGATCAAGCTCTGTCGCAAAGGAAACTGTCTTGCGTCGATAAGGGTCGCTACCTGCGGTCTTGCCCGTCGACTGTGCATTGGCGAGGTTTTCCGAAACAATGCGCAGGCGCGTCGATTGCGCGGAAAGACCGGATGCGGCGACTTTGAGGGCGGCTTGCAGTGGATCGGACATCTTAGCTCTTTACTGCTGAGAGCATCATGCGGTGAAACGCCTTCACGATGCTGGTGTTGAGAGAAAACTGGCGGTTGATCTCGCCGGATTTCACCATTTCCTCCTCGAGGTTGACCGTATTTTTGGAATGATTCTGTTCGGTCACCGCATCCTTGCGCAGCGCTGTAGCGCTGATGCCGGACGCATCGATCTCAAGATGTTTGGAATTGGTCGCGGCCATGGTAAGCTGCGTTTGTTCCAGCACGTCCTTGAATGGTTCGACATCGCGTGCTTTGAAGCCCGGCGTATTCGCATTGGCCACGTTTCCGGAGATCGCCGCCTGCCTCACTGAGAGCCATTCGGCCTGACGTGACGCCAGCTCGAATAGATGGATGCCCTGCATGTCTTTCCTCGCACGTCTGACCCGGTTAATCTTGCCTTAACCTATGCTTTCAAACTTGCGTGAGACTTGCGGCCAGATCCGCTAGGAACTTATGTTCGGAATGAGGTTCACTAGTTGGTGCGGTTGATCACATCGCCGTCGGATGTCTTGATCTGCCAGCTGTCGCCGCCGTTACCACGTTCGATAGCGACGAGCTTGCTTCCATCCGGGAGGGTTGCGCCTTTTTCGACGAACCAGTAGCCGGTATCGTCTTCGATCATGACCAGTCCGCCGACGACCTCGCGCACCAGAAAAACCGGTTTGCCGGGAAACGGCTGTTTGCTGGCCCCATCAATGCGCGCCAATCTGTCCTCGGTTAGTTCCGCCGTCGTTGCCGTTGTCATGGGGTCAAGTTCCTCGCTTGGTTTGCCAAGCGAAGTTCCGTTTCTGCCATGGGTGTCGCGTACGACCTTCTGATTGGTCCGGTCGAGCGGATCGTTGACCTTTTTGCCCGAGGATACGGGCTTCGGTCGAGCATCGAGAATGTCGTAATACATCACGAAAGGCAGCACGAAGCAGCCGACGGCCAGCACAAACCCGGCACTCTTCAGATAACCGTCAAAGCGTTTGTCGCGCGAGCGAACGACCCTGGGTTCTGCCGTGGTCGTTTTTGGCGCCGCCTGTTGTTTCGTCATGATGGCTCCTTTGGTCGCAACGATGCCGCAAGATCATTATATGGATCCTGCGAGAGCGGCGAGGCCGGTGTCTGTTGCATGGCGTCATAGATGAGCGGGACAAGATTGACCGCCTGATCGATCAGGGGATCGCTTCCTGCTTGGTAGGCCCCGATCATGCGCAGATCGCGGGTTTCCTCGAAACGCGCGACCAGACCGCGCAAGCTCGTCACCAGTTTCAGCTGATCCGCGGTCCAGTTATGCTGTGCAAGGCGAGAAATGGACCCGAGAATGTCAACTGCAGGGAAACGTCCCTGCGCTGCGATGCCACGATCGAGGACGATATGGCCGTCGAGCGTGCCGCGAATGGCATCTGAGATTGGATCATTGTGATCGTCGCCATCGACAAGAACCGCGTAGATGCCGGTGATCGTGCCACCTCTTTCGAGACCCGGTCCGGTCCGCTCAAGTAGACGCGGCAACTGGCTGAAGACGCTTGGCGGATAGCCCCGCGACACTGGCGGTTCGCCCGCTGCAATGGCGATCTCGCGCGCTGCATGGGCAAATCGTGTGATGGAATCGACAATCAGCAGGACATTCTCGCCGCGATCACGGAAATATTCTGCAATCGCCGTTGCCGTATTGGGTGCAAGCCGGCGCATCATCGCGCTTTCGTCGCCCGTTGCGATGACCGCGATGGTCTTTTCGAGCTTCCCGGCCATCGTGTCTTCGAGCATGTCGCGGACTTCGCGCCCACGCTCGCCGGTCAGAGCAAGTACGACAGTATCGAAGTCGGTGGCTTTGGTCATCATGGCGAGCAGCGTGGATTTGCCAACGCCAGACCCAGCGAAGACGCCCATGCGCTGGCCAAAGCACATTGGCACAAACACATCGACGACATTCACGCCGGTGCGCAATCCCTTTTCCACCCGGCTACGGTTCATGGCGGACGGTGCCGGGCAATCGACCGGCTTTGGATCGATTCCTGCCGATAACGGGCCCTTATCGTCGAGTGGGTATCCCAGCGCATTGATCACCCTGCCCTTCCAGTTGGGCGCAGGGGCGATGCGTAACGGTCCTTCCGGGAAGACCGTTGTTCCAAGCGACGGCATGATGCGGTCATCGAACGGTTTGATCAGTACCTTGGTCTGTTCGAGCCGGACAACTTCGGCCGGGTGGAGCTGGTTGTCAGAGCGGATCGCCACGATGTCGCCGAGTTGAACCTTGTCCGATATCCCACGAACCCCGATGGCGGAGCGCGACACTTCATTGACATAGCCGCCGACGGCAACCGGGCTCCGCTCCAGGGCGATCTGCGATACGATCTTTGCCAGCGTATCAAGACTGCCTGTCCGTTGGCGTATCGTCGGCAAGGCTGCTTCAAGCGACTGCATGGTCAAACGGCGATCACGTCTTAGATCCGAGCGTCTTTATGGCTTCGGAAAAGGTGTTTTCGCTGCCGCGAAGCAATGCATCAACACGTTCGAAAGCGCGTGATACGCTCATCAGCCGTGTCATTTCGCTGATTGCGTCTACATTTGAGCCTTCGATCGAACCTTGAATTACGCCGGCGTTGGGATTGTCGATGGCAGGCTGAGCCGCCACGCTCGGAATGACGGCGGAATTGTCGAAATAAGTCAGCTTGGCGTTCGGGCTGATGGTAAAAAGGCCGATCGTGCCCAGTTGCTTGCCGTTTTGATAGACCGCTCCATCCGACGAAATATCAGGCGGTCCGCCATTTGGATCGATCGTCAATGGCTGCCCGCCTGCGTCGAGAATTGGATAGCCCTTCACGGAGAGGAGTTCGCCCGTCGTCGACATCTGCATACGACCATCGCGCGTATAGACCTGACCGGCCGGTGATTGGAGGGAGAACCAAACGTCGCCTTTCGCCGCCACATCCAGGGGATTGCCCGTCTGGGTGATCAGACCGGCTTCGGTCTTGATGTAGCTTTCGCCGGCCGTAACGAAACTCGAGTTTTCCGCGGCCTTCGACACCATAGCCTCGAACTTCATGCCTGTGGCGCGAAAGCCTGGTGTCGACATATTCGCCACATTGTGAGCCAGCGCATCAAGACGCCGCTCCAGCGATATTTGCGCGGAAAGCCCCACATAGATCGAATTTTCCATCAGCGACCACCCAACTTGAACGATTGCAAAGTCGCAAGAATGCTTGCCGAGATCCCGATGGTGGAGGTTCCTCCCAGCAGCAAGGATGGTGCGCTCGCAGCTGTCGAAGGATTGTTCATCTCGTACATGGCAGTGAAACGCGTCAGCAGCTTGTTGAGTTTGGCGGGGTCCTTGAGATCCTTCAGATCAAGTTTGTCCTCGACCAGTTTGGCCTGTCGGTCGATGTCGAGATTGGACATCTGCGCCGGCATGTTGAAGGTCGCCTGGAAGACCTGGAGAAGCGCCTTATCGCCAAGTATCTCGAAAGCATTGGTAATGGTCGGCGCCTTACGGGCGAAATAGAGCGCCAACCGCACGCCCTCATTCTGCTGCCCCGTTTCGACTTCGAGAGTCTGGCGCACATATTTGTCGACGATCGGCTGCTTAACTTCAGGCTGGGCGGTCGTCTTGTCGCCGAGCTTGGCGAAGTTGAAGGCCGTTGCAAGTTCCTTGTAACGCTGATCCGTAAGCTTGTTGGCGAAGCTCTCCGGATCCTCGACACCTTCCGTGAGAACCTTGCGGATGAAAGCCTTGGCATAAGCCATATCGTCAAGACCGAAGGACTTCAGCGCATAATTGTAGAGCTTCGTGTCTTTCATGAACTCGTCGATCGATTTCACATTACCGATATTCTTCAGGTAATAGTCGCTATCCCGCTGGACCATTGGCTCTTTGGAGACCCGGGCAAGCGAGCGCGGCAAGTCCGCGGCAATCAGCCGGTAGCCCGTCATCGTATTGATCATGATGCGCCTTTCCCGAAAACGTTTGACCCATATGTGTCAAATCAAGCTTGCCTGAAGCTGTCGAGCTGATCACCACCACGTGCGAACTCCATCTCCTGCAAGGTTCACGCAAGCCGACGCTGTTAGCCCTCTAGTGATAAACGTGCAGGAGAGTGTCTTGGGTATTCTTGTTGGACTCGTCGTGACGATGGGATGTCTTCTCGGCGGATTTATCGCGATGGGGGGCCATGTCGCCGTGCTCATGCAACCATGGGAATTCGTCATCATCGGCGGCTCTGCGCTCGGCACCTTCCTGGTGGCCAATCCGTTTTCCGCAGTTAAGGATACTGGCCGCGCCTGTATGGAAGCCTTTACCAACAAGATTCCCAAACAGCGGGACTATCTGGATGTGCTCGGCGTTCTCTACGCCCTGATGCGTGAGCTGCGCGCCAAATCGCGCAATGAGGTCGAGGTCCACATCGACAATCCAACGGAATCAACGATTTTCCAAACGTTCCCGAGTGTGCTCAAGAACCACGATTTGACGCATTTCATCTGCGACTATTGCCGTCTCATCATCATTGGCAACGCGCGCTCGCACGAGATCGAGGCGCTGATGGACGAGGAAATCCACACCATCGCCCGCGACAAGCTCAAGCCCTACAACGCCATGGTCAGCGTCTCCGAAGGCCTTCCGGCCCTCGGCATCGTCGCGGCAGTCCTCGGTGTGATCAAGGCTATGGGCGCGCTAAACGAATCGCCGGAGGTGCTCGGCCATTTGATCGGCGCGGCGCTGGTCGGAACCTTCGCCGGTATTTTCCTTTCCTACGGCGTCGTCGGCCCCATCGCCACCAAAATCAAGACAACCCGCGAAAAACAGAACCGCCTGTACATGATCGTCAAGCAGACATTGCTTGCCTATATGAATGGCGCACTACCCCAGATCGCGCTCGAATATGGCCGCAAGACCATTTCCGCTTATGACCGTCCGTCAATCGATGTGGTCGAGCAGGAAACGCTGACACCAGCCGCTCCCGCTCCGTTGCAGCAAGCGGCATAAGGACGATCATGGACGTTGAAACTGAACAAAAACGGCCGGACGCGCTTGCAGAAAACATCCTGCGCGCCGCTGGCTTGTCGGTTGATGATCTCAAATCACTGGAAACAGTCTTCCGTGATCTCGCGGCATCATTTGGCGCGAGAATTGCAGCCCAGACGGATGTCGCGGTGGGGGCGGAATTCGTGCGCATTGAATCACTCGAAAAAGATGCGATCGGCGAGACACTTCTGCAGTCCGGGCTCGTCGGTATGGTCCCCGTCGCCAAATGGGGATCACGTCTGATGCTCGCAGCGGATCGCAGCTTCGTCGATTGCGGTATCGAAGCGCTGTTCGGTTCGGGCGCCAGCCATGATACCGGCGCCGCGAAGCGGTCGCTGACCTCTGTCGACCTTGGTATTGCCCGGCAAATCTTTTCCGATGTAACCGCCTCGCTCGATCATATGTTCTCGGGCGGCGGTGAGTCCCTTTTTCAGATCGGCGACCTGGTCGAGGCTACGCACCTCGCGCCGGGGACAGTCACGGAAACACGCATGATCTGCTGCACGATCGCGCTAAAAGCTGCCGGGCGATCCGGTCAGATCCTGATCCTCCTGCCGCGCTCCAGCTTCAGGCCGATGCAGGAAGCCATAGCGCGCCTGCTCCGCCAGCCCGCACACCATTCCGACCCGACTTGGGCCAAGAAGCTGCGGCTCGAAGTCAGCCGAGCCCGCATCGACGTCGAAGCCTATCTGCAGCAGGGCTCGATGACGCTCGAACAGATCACTCTGTTACAGCCAGGTCAGGTGTTGCACCTGCCAAAGGATGCAATCGACCAGGTTCGTTTGCGCAGTGGCAAACAGGCGCTCTACCGGTGCCGGCTCGGCAAGGCCGGCAGTGCATTCACCGTACGGATCACCGATCCCATCAATGAAGAAGAGGATCTCCTCGATGAGCTTGCCGCTGGTTAATCTTCTTTCGATCGCGCTGACGGCGGTGTCGCTCGCCGTCTTCTTTGCAGCGCTGCGCAAGGCCAACCGCCTCACAGCCATGAGCCGCGTGATGGCGCATCAGGTCGCCAGTTCCGCCGCCAATCTGCAGCAGGCGCTGGCGATCCTGCAGGCGGAGCGGGAAACCTGCCGCGACGAGAGCGTCCGGCTTGAGGCCAGACTGAAAGATTCGGATCGCGTGCGTTCCGAAATCACACGCGCCATCGACCTCGTCGAGCGGGCAAAGAATGATCTCAAGGATAACGTCCGGGTAATCCCGGCACCATTCCAACAATCAACCGTTGCTCCCGGGATGCCTGCGTTTGTTGCTGAGACAGCACCCGTTGCTCCTGCAAAAAACCTCCCCGTATTCGTTAACCGCATCGTCCGCAGAGCCGATGTGGCAAGCGCCGTCCTCTAACTCTGGACTTACCAAATCATGGCCATATCCGACAAGAACTCAATCGAAGACGAGCTCAACGAAGCGATCGAAGATTTGAAGCGCGACGATCCGCAGCCGGGCCGCAAATCGGCAGGCACGAAGCCCAACATCGATCTCATCATGGGCATTCCGGTGGATGTTCAGGTAGTGCTGGGCAGCACATCCATGCCCGTCGCCAATCTGATGAAGCTCGGCCGCGGCGCCGTTGTCACGCTCGACAAGCAGATTGGAGATCCGGTCGATATCGTCGTCAATGGCAGGGTTATCGCCCGCGGCGAAGTAATCGTTCTCGAAGACGATTCCTCTCGCTTCGGTGTCAGCCTTACCGAGGTCATCGGCAGCGGTATCTGATCCAATCCACCATACAACTCCTAGAAGCCGGGCCGCATGAGCGATCAAGAAACACCCCAAAGTGCAAGTGCCATCATGGATCTGTCGGGTCCCGAAAAGGTTGCGGCATTGCTCGTGGCGATCGGGCGGCCATCCGCATCGCGCCTTCTCAAGCATTTCACCGCCGATGATCTGCGTTCGCTTGCAGGCCATGCACGCAAACTCGAACCGATCACGCCGGGCGATTTCGAAGAACTGGTCAAGCAGTTCGAGAACGCCTTCGCCGATGGGGCGCCGGTGTCCGAGGCTGGGATGCGCTTCGAGGGATTGTTGCGCGAAACACTATCGGCCGACGAGGCCAGCGCCGTCATCGAGAACCGCCGTCCGGAATTACTGACGCAGGAGTCGGTTTGGGACCAGTTGCCACGCATTCCATCCGACGTGCTTCATGCCTATCTGACCGCACAACATCCACAGGTCAGCGCCTATGTGATTTCCCGCCTGCCCTCCGATATTGCTGCGAAACTCCTGATCCGTTTTGACGCAGCGCAGCGCAGCGCCATCATCCAGCGCACTTTGCACATTCGTAAAGTTGGTCCAGCCGTTTCGGCAATGCTGGAGGGCATCCTGCAGCGCGAAGTCACCGGCAAGGACAATTCGAGTTCCGAAAAGAGCCATCACGGCACGATCGCCAATATCATCAATCAGCTGGAAAAATCCGAGATCGACGAATTGCTTGCCGGCCTCACCGATCTCGGCGCCGATGATCTCGCCAAGATCAAGGCCAAGCTGTTCACCTTCGAGGATATCGTGCGCATATCGCAGCGCGCCCGGCTTGTTCTCTTCGATGAAATCCAGACCGATGTGGTCACGACGGCTTTGCATGGCTGCGAACCGCAGTTGCAGGAACTTATCCTGCAGTCGCTGTCCACCCGCGGGCGGCGCATGGTGGAAACCGAGCTATCCAGCCAGACCAATATCAACGCCAATGCCGTGACGGAAGCGCGGCGCACCATTGCCCGCACGGCCATTGTGCTCGCAGACCGCGGTGATCTGAAGCTTGAGGCGGAAGAGCCTGCAGCGTGAGACGGGTTCGCTAGCAAATGTCGGATACGGCTGACAAGGAAAGCAAAACCGAGGAAGCCACTGAGAAAAAAGTCAGTGATGCGGTCGAAAAGGGCAACCTCCCTTTCTCCCGGGAAGCACCGATCCTCGCCTCGATTGTCGCCTTTCTCATCATCATGGTGTTCGTCGTCGTGCCCAGCGGAGCCAAGCTTGCCGCATTTCTTTCTGAACTCCTCGACAAGTCGGATGACTGGCGGCTCAACAGCGCCGACGATGCACGGCAATTGTTCGGCATCATCGGCGCAGCCATAGGCATGGCCTTGCTGCCGATCCTCGTCATCGTCCCTGGCGCCGGTATCCTCGCATCTGTCCTGCAAAACGCTCCGCGCATCGTCTTCGACCGCATCCAGCCCGAAGCGTCGCGCATCTCCATCGTCAAGGGCTGGTCGCGTCTTTTCGGTTCAGCAGGCCGCGTCGAGTTCCTCAAATCCACATTCAAATTTGCAGCCGCGAGCATCATCGTCTTTATGATCTTCTTCGAGGACAGCCATTTCTTCGTCGATGCGATCATCACGGAGCCTAGCCAGTTGCCCGAACTTATCCGCACGCACATCGTGCGCCTGCTCGCCTCCGTGGCGATTGCCGTCACCGTGCTTGCCGCATTTGACCTTGCTTGGACACGGATTTACTGGCGCAGCGAACTCCGCATGACGCGCCAGGAAGTCAAGGACGAACACAAGCAGGCAGAAGGCGACCCACTGCTCAAATCCCGCTTGCGTTCACTTGGCCGCGACCGCGCACGCCAGCGCATGATAGCTTCGGTACCGACTGCCACACTGATCGTCGCAAATCCGACACACTTCTCGGTTGCTCTCCGCTACAACCCTTCACAGGATGGGGCGCCTGTGGTTGTCGCCAAGGGGCAGGATATCATCGCTCTCAAGATCAGGGAGATCGCCGAGACGCATGACATACCCATATTCGAGAATATCCAATTGGCACGGTCACTTTATAAGCAAGTTCAGGTCAATCACGTGATAGCCCCGGAATTTTACAAGGCCGTGGCCGAGCTTATTCAATTTGTTAATGGACGCCGTAAATAATCGCGTAAATTTGAGCGGATCAATATATATGAAGAGAACACAATATTCAGTTGCCCGCGTCGAGATCATCTCCGCACATCTGACGGAGGTCATACACGATCTTCGCCTTGTGGATGTAGCGGACTATATAGCCTTCATTCGTTGCGAACTCTTCGGCAATATTGCCGACATCGTCAATTCTGCAACGGAACTGACTTTTTATCCGGATACGCTTACCTTCGGCCTCGGCGGCGAGTACACGCTCGATTGGAATTCAACGCCAAAGGTAATGCTCGATCTGGAATTCAGCAATATGGGCGTGAACGCCTATTTCAGGCTGACCCTCTCGGCCGATACGACCGAGATCGATCTGCATCATGTGCGTTTTTCTGAGACCGGCAAAAGCCCAGCTGACAATACGGCGCTGCTCACAGCGGCCTTCGACAACGCTCGGCTACCGCAACTTACTGCACCCAAATAGCGTCTAGAACCTGCTGGCAATGGCTGGCATTTCGATGACGCCCAGGGCCAGCGCCGTCGCCACCGTCGATGTGCGATTGGAGCAACCAAGCTTGTTCTTGGCGTTCTGCAGATAGGTCACCACGGTCCATCGGGCGATGTTGAGAATCTCGCCGATTTCGCCATCGGTCTTGCCGTTGGCGGCCCAATACAAACAGTCGATCTCGCGCTTCGTTAAAAGCTTGCCGACGATTGCGGCAAGGCCCGGATTGCGATTGCCGTGCAGCACATTGTGCAGGCGCGTCGACACAGTCCCCAATCTCTTTCGCATCCCCTCGACGAATGCAACTTCATCCGCCGGTTCGACGTCGAAAGTGAACAGCGTGACTCCACGAAAGCCATGCGCATTCGAAGCTTCGACAGCCAGATAAAGATTGCCCAAACCACGCAACTCGCAATCGCGCAGAAATTGTTTGACCTCGGTCGACAATCCCGCCTCCGCCGAGAGATTGCGTACGGTACCGGGTGCATTTCCCTGGTGTCTAGATGGCCTTATAGCCTGCATGATCGGATCAACCGAGAAGTAGTTCTTGGCTGCATAACGCAGCACCCATTTCACCGGCACGGTGGTCAGTACAGATACATCAGGAGCAGGACCGCGATAGGGCCCCGGCTGGTCGGTATGGCCCACATGCGTGATGTAGCGGCAGCTCAGTTGCCGCCTGATTTCAACAAGCATTTCAAGGGTATCGTGCTTGACGGTACCACTCAAAAAGCCTTCTTCGAAGTCCGGAAAATGGGCCAGATCAAAATGCATCGGGACTTGGGTCATTCCTCTTGGCAGGCATAATGTGCCGGCATCATCGTCAGTAAACTTAAAAATCCGGATTGTTTGGAAGGCAACGAATCACTAACGTGTATATGGTTGCACGACCCTGACTCGGCGCACAAGCCGATGAACAATTGTATTCCTTCCTTATCACATTTTTGCAATGCAGACACAATTCTTGGTTGAAATATTCCGAATTTTTCTCACGCTTATAAGGCTACAATATCGCGCTACGGTTAATCTGCATAAGCCACGCGCTGCGTGATGCAATCCTCCGTCGCCCGCCGCTTTGGTTTGTGCTAATGCCAGTATATGGCAACAGAAACAAACGATAATTTCTTCGATACGCTTCCCGTTTTCACGCAATTCGAGGGGGTCGCCGATACGAACAATTACAAGCCGCTCCCGGATGACTGGGTATTGGCGACAGCCGATATCGTCGGTTCGACCAAGGCGATCGAGGCGGGCCGCTACAAGGCCGTAAACATGGCCGGCGTGAGCGTCATCTCTGCCCTCCTTAACGCGCTCGGCAAAAAGAACTATCCCTTCGTTTTCGGCGGCGATGGGGCGCTGGTGGCACTACCGGCATCCGCCGCACCGCTCGTCCGCGAAGCTCTGGCAGCAGTACAAGCCTGGGTTGCAGATGATCTGCAACTGAGCCTGCGTGCGGCGCTTGTTCCGATGCACGATATCCGTGCCGAGGGCCTTGACGTGCGCGTCGCCCGCTTCAAGGTCAGTCCCTACGTTTCCTACGCCATGTTTGCCGGAGGCGGCGCGAGTTGGGCGGAAGCGCAGATGAAAGGGGGCCGGTACGCCGTCGAACCTGCTTCTTCCGGTACCCGGCCTGACCTAACCGGCCTTTCCTGCCGCTGGAACCCGATTGAGGCGCGCAACGGCGAGATCGTGTCGATCATCGCAGTTCCGGGGACGTCAGGTGCCAGCGCGCAATTCCAGATGCTTGTTGCTGACATCATTGCCGTCGCGGCGGAGCAGAGCCGCGGCTCCCACCCGCTTCCCGCGGAGGGGCCGCCGATCAGCTTGGCCACCAAAGGTGTCGATGCGGAAGCACGGGCCACCGCCCCGATCGGCAAGCGCTTTTCCCGCAAACTAGCAATTATCGGACAGATTGCATTGACTTTCGCACTCGACAGGCTCGGGCTCACTGCGGGCGGCTTCGATCCGAAGCGCTACAAAGTCGAGTTGTCGCAAAACTCCGATTTCCGCAAATTTGACGACGGCCTCAAGATGACCATCGACATAGATGCCGGGCGTTTGAGTCGTATCGAAATGTTGCTGGAAGACGCTTCGAAAGCAGGTATCGTCCAATATGGCTTGCATCGGCAAGACACAGCGCTGATCACCTGTTTCGTGCCGGCGCCCCGCGCCCACGACCACATTCATTTCATCGATGGAGCAATGGGCGGCTATGCTATGGCCGCAAGTAATCTGAAGGCGAAACTGTCTTAAGACGGTCAACCAGCTACGCCTTCACAATATGCTCGGCCATTAGCCCAAGTTTCGCAAAAATATTCCGCGTATCGACGATAAGCGGCGCCCACTTCGCCAGAGCGGCGTAGTCGACGTCGTCATGATCGGTCGAGATCAGAATGGCATCGTAAGATTTTATTGAAGCCTCATCTAAATCTATCGATTTGCGGCCCTTCAGCGCCATGTATTCGCGCGTTGTTGGGATCTCGGCAACGAAGGGGTCATGATAATCGGCCTTTCCGCCACGTTCCTCGATGATTTCGATCAGCCGTAGCGACGGGCTTTCACGGATATCCGGCACGTTCTTCTTGTAAGCCAGCCCGAGGACCAGAACGCGAGACCGGCTGAGCGCTTTGCCCGCACCCATATCGAGCGCCTCGGCAAGCTTCCCGACGACATGGCGCGGCATAGCGGAATTGATCTCGCCGGCCAGTTCGATAAATCGGGTCGGCAATTCATATTCGCGCGATTTCCATGTCAAATAGAACGGATCGATGGGGATGCAGTGGCCGCCGAGTCCCGGCCCAGGATAGAAGGGCATATAGCCGAAAGGCTTGGTCTTCGCCGCCTCGATCACTTCCCAGATATCGATACCCATCGCCGCGTAGACGGTCTTGAGTTCATTGACGAGCGCGATATTCACCGAGCGGAAAATATTCTCTGTGAGTTTCACCGCTTCCGCCGTCGCATTGGACGAAACCGGCACCACGGTTTTTACCGCCGCACCGTAAAAGGCCTGCATCAATTCGCGTGCCTCCTCGCCGTCGCCCGCAACGATTTTCGGGATCGTGGCAGTCTGAAAATCGCGATTGCCAGGATCTTCGCGTTCGGGCGAGAAGCCCAGAAAGAAATCTGTGCCGGACTTGAGGCCGGTTTTTTCCAGGATCGTCTTGACTACATCGTCGGTCGTGCCGGGATAGGTGGTCGACTCAAGCACGATCAGCTGGCTGGGGCGCAAGGCAGCCGCGATCGAGCGGCAGGTCGCCTCGACAAAGGAAAGATCAGGATCGCGGTGTTTCGTCAGCGGCGTCGGGACGCAAATGATGATAACATCGCACCTCGCGAGCCCGGAAAAGTCGCTTGTCGAGCGAAACCTCTTCGCCACTACCTCGCTTTTGAGAGCTTCGTCCGTGACCGCTTCGATATAGGAGCGACCGGCATCGAGCGCGACGATCTTGCCCGGATCGATATCGAAACCAGTTACGGCAAAACCGCTGCGCGCAAGCGTGATCGCAAGCGGCAATCCGACGTAGCCAAGTCCTATGACACCGGCGCGGGCCCGTCGTGTTGCGATTTTGCCGGAAAGATCTGAAAAAGCGGAGGAGGCCAAGATGTTCTCTTTTGTGCAAGCGCCGTCACCGGCAATCAAGTCGGTTTTAGATGGCCGCTATGAAGTTGGCTGTCAAGCGAACGGTCAAGGGCCGCCTCGGAGTTCTCTTTGAGAAACAAGCCAGGCGCCTGTCGGGATGGAAGTATCGACAGGTCACTCACGATCAATTGACAATCGCCTATTGTTTCAAATCGGTGACATGCCCATCTGACAAACGGAGACAATGACCGATAGAGGACCGCCCGCCGAACTACCCGCCTGAGCCATACCGGACCGGTGAGATTACGATGCAGGCACGCCCGTTGCCGACGTTGACACCATTGCCCGATTCGCTCATCTTCCTCCTGTTTCCTGCCTATTTTGTGCGCGATTTGATCGCGCTTCCTCAGGAGCAGCGACTGTGTGCGGGAAGTGGACGTGGCTCGCATTTGCAAGGACGACGGATGAGCACGACCCAATTTGACGTATCCACCATACTTCTCGATAAAGTAGCTGACTGGCTCACACAAACTTCGCTTGCCGGCGACAATCTGGAAACCATTGTACGCGGCTTTTGCGAACGTATCGCAGCGGCGGGCCTGCCGATCGCCCGCGTCAACCTGTCGTTCTCCATGCTGCATCCGCTCTATGATGCGTTGGGATTCACCTGGAAACGCGCGAGTGGCATGAGCGTCGAAGGTTACCGGCACGACCCCGCCGGAAAGCCCGAACGCTTCCTGTTGAGCCCCTACTTCTATCTTCTCAGCAACAATCTGGAGCATCTGCGCCGACGCATCGATGTCGATGGACCACTCGAATTTCCAGTCCTCGACGAGCTGAAACAGGAAGGTGTCACCGACTATCTCGCCTTTTTGCAGCCCTTTGGCGGTCAATCGACGCAAGGCATGATGGGTTCCTGGTCAACTGACAGCAAGGAAGGGTTTAGCGACGCGATGATCGCCGCGCTCCTGCGGTTGCAAAACCATTTGGCAGTAGCAGCAAAAATGGCGGTTCTTGGCAAGCTCGCCGACAATATGCTCACCACATATCTCGGCGGCAATGCCGGCAAGCGCGTTTTGAATGGCCAGATCCGCCGTGGCGATGGCGATACAATCCGTGCAGCTCTCGTCATGGGCGATATGCGCGAGTCGACCGTTCTAGCCGAAAAAGAAGGACGGCAGGCCTATATAGATACGCTTAATCATTTTTTCGATGCCATTGCGGCCCCGTTCAACCGGGGAGGCGGCGAAATCCTGAGCTTTATGGGCGATGGCTTTCTTGCGGTCTACCCCTGCGGACGTCATAAGGATCCGTCGAAGATCGCCTGCCAGACCGCTCTCAATGCGGTATTCAAGGCGCAGGCACGCGTCGCTGAACTCAACAAGGAGCGGTGCAAGGATGGTCTTGGCGATGTTCGCTATGGTATCGGCCTGCATGTCGGCAATGTCATGTTTGGCAATGTCGGGCTTAAAGACCGCCTGACCTTCTCCGCTTTCGGCTCCGCCGTGAACGAAGTGCAGCGCCTGCAGGGCCTAACCAAGAAATATTCGCGCGAGGTCATCGCCAGTCAGGCATTTGCCACCTATTGTGGTGGCGACTGGGTCACATTGGGCGAGGAAAAATTGCGCGGAGTCGGGCAGAAAGTTACAGTTCTACTGCCGAAATCTTCCGAACAGACAGCGCAGCTGGACGACGCCTATGATCAGGTCACCTACGATGGTCTGTCAGATGCGGAACAGGTTATGCTGTTACATCGCGATACGAAGGCCCAGGATCGGCGTCCCATGATCGATAAATTCATGCAATGACAGGAAAGATCGTCGCCATGGCTCTTCTTGCCGCTACTCTCAATCTATCCAGTGCGGCAGCAGAGCCAGGGGGTGACACGCTCTTCGATGGTTTTGACGGCAAGGATTTTGCGGCAAGTGGCGGGCTTTACTACCGCAAGAATTTTGAACAGCGCGCCGGGACGTTCGAATTCCAGTCCGAGGTCAAGCAGTCTGGCACTGGCGCCTTGAAGCTGAGCGTCAAGCCATTTTGCCCGAACATCAAAAAGAACTGTAGCGAACGCGCCGAGATCTGGGAGAAAACTGACCGTCGCGTACCCTATACTGAGGGTGTTTGGTATGGTTTTGCCGTCAAGTTTGGCGACCCTGTCCCGAAAGGCGACCATCGCTACCTGATCGCGCAATGGAAGCGCGAGATAGGGCCTGATGCGGCCGGTGATTTCAGTCCATTCCTGGCGTTGCGTCTCAACCACGGCAAACTGTTCGCGACCATCGAAACCAATTATGTGGCGCCTTCCGGATCGGAAGAATCAAGCACCGTGAAGGCATGCGGCGACAAGCAAACGCCGGTTTGGTTCAGGCCGGACACGAATCAGATGCGCGCGCTCGTCGCAACCGACGAGAACTGGACACCTCAGGACGGCAGCCAGTTCAACAGTTGCACCGATGCGATTACCGTGACCGATCATGGCAACAGCCTGCCTTCGCCGGATTCCGGCTGGATCGATTTCGCCATTTATACGAAGCCCGGCCCGGACGGGACCGGCCATGTCGAGATTTTCGCTAACAAGAAATGGATTGTAACAGTTAAGGGCCATATCGGTCATGGTGACAAGGGACTGGGTACCAATCAGTATTTCAAATTTGGTCCCTACAGAGCTGCCGACAAGACCGCGTGGACGCTCTATTATGATAATTTCCGCCGTTCGCCGCGCTGCGAGGACGTACTAGGCGCGGGTCTGTGTCCTACGTTCTGATCGCCGGCTTTCGGTGCGCCTTCGGTAGCATCCTCTATTTTTATTGGACGACTGCATCAGCTAAAACGCTCGCCGATCGCAGGCGGGAGAGTCACACGGCCCTTCGCAGATATAGCGAATTATTCTTCTTACTCACCACCAAAGTGGGGATTCGAGTAACCTTTAGCGTAATTTCGCCAGCCGCCCGGCAAACTATTGTTGAAGCAGGTGCGGCGCTGTCGGCACGCAGAGCCAGCTAGACTCCCCCAAGGCCGTGCGATAGGTTCAATGTAGGTGAGCAACGAACAAGGCTCCGAGGGAACAATTGGCTGGCATGAAGTCGGAATCTGATCTGTTGCGTATCGAAAATCTGGGCATTTCGTTTTCGATGCTTGGTGGACGTTTGCAAGTCGTCAAGGGTGCAAACCTGCGCGTTCTTCCGGGAAAAGTGACTGCTCTTGTCGGCGAATCCGGTTCGGGTAAGTCCGTCATCAGCCAGTCCGTCATGGGAATCCTGCCCAATACGGCAAAGGTTACCGGGAAAATACTGTTCACCGATCCAATCGATGGCAGAAGCACGGATATCCTGCAATTGTCGCGTGATGGGCCCGAGATCCGGGCGCTACGCGGCAGCCGCATGGCGAAAATCTTTCAGGAGCCGATGACGTCGCTGTCGCCGCTACACACTGTTGGCAACCAGATCAGCGAAGTATTGGCAATCCACACCGAAGCGACGAAAGACGAGCGCCGGGCAAAAACCGAGGAAATGCTCGGCCTTGTCGGTTTTGCCAAGCCAAGCCGCACCTATGACATGTACCCGTTCGAGCTGTCGGGCGGTATGCGCCAGCGCGCCATGATTGCTATGGCGCTCATCTGCCGCCCCGCTTTGCTCATAGCCGATGAGCCGACGACGGCGCTTGATGTCACGATCCAGGCGCAGATCCTCGAACTGCTGCGCGATCTCCAGCACAAGCTGAACATGGCAATACTACTCATCACCCATGATCTCGGCGTCGTCGCCAATATGGCCGACGAGGTGGTGGTCATCTATCACGGTGAGATCATGGAGGCAGGACCAGTAGACGCGATCTTCCGTAAGCCGCAGCATCCCTATCTGAAAGGCCTCATGGCTGCCGTACCACATTTCGACATGAAGCCTGGTGAACGCTTGAAGGCACTACGCGAAGTCCCGGTCAATTCGAGCACATTGTGGGCAAAGAAAAAAAAGAGCGAAAACGCGCCGGAAATTCTTCTTTCCGTTCGCGACCTGGTGAAAGCCTATGGCATCCGCAAGTCGGGCCTGTTTGGCAAGCAGGATAAGACCTTGGTAAAAGCGGTGGACGGCATCAGCTTCGATATCAGGCGCGGCGAATGCCTCGGTCTTGTCGGCGAGAGCGGTAGCGGCAAAACCACAGTCAGTAAAATATTGATGCGCGCGATCACGCCCGACAGCGGCTCGGTCACATTTGACGACGGCAGAGGAAAGATCGATGTTCTCAAGGCGGAAGGCGACGAACTCATGGAGTTGCGCACCCGCATCCAGATGGTGTTCCAGGATCCGGTCTCATCGCTCTCACCGCGCATGACGGTGCAGAACATCCTCAGCGAACCGCTAGAGATACATGGACTTGGCGACAGTGCTTACCGTCTGGAGAAGGTGCGCGCGCTGATGCAGGCAATCGGCCTCGACCAGCGCTATCTCAACCGCTATCCACACAGCTTTTCCGGCGGTCAGCGCCAGCGCATAGGTATCGCCCGTGCTCTCGCGCTCGGGCCACAACTGCTGATTTGCGACGAACCAGTCTCGGCGCTGGACGTCTCAGTTCAAGCGCAGATTCTCAATCTTCTCAAGGACCTGCAGAAGGAACTCGGCCTTACCTATCTGTTTATTTCCCACAACCTCGCCGTTGTCGATTATATGGCGGACCGTATTGCCGTCATGTGCGCGGGCCGTATCGTCGAGATTGCCCCGCGCGAAATCATTCTGCGCGATCCCGTACACCCCTATACGCGCTCGCTTCTGGCAGCCATACCGTTCCCTGATCTCGACAGGCCGCTCGATTTCAAGACCTTGAAGGCGGGCGGCGCTTCAGACAAACAGGCTTGGGGTTCGCAATTCACCGGCGATGGCAACGGCGATACGCTTGCGCCGGCTGATCTTGGCGGTGGCCATTTGGTGCTCGCCCGGCGCAATGCCGATGCAAGGGAACTACGTTCGTGGTAACGCGCCGCACTGTCCTTGGTACTTTTGGCCTTGGCGCTCTCGGCTGCGCGATGCTGCCGGGCCCGGCAAGTGCTGCCGACCGAGAGCTCGAGCCGGAATATCTGACAGATCAACTGCGGGCGCGCAGCCTGCCCCCCCTTCCCCAGCGTCTGCCGAAGCGGCCTCGCATCGTCGGCCTGAAGGCGATGGGACGAACCCCCGGCCAATATGGCGGAACGGTCCGTACGATCATCGGCAGCGCCAAGGATATCCGGTTCATGACCATATACGGTTATGCGCGGCTGATCGGCTATGACGAACATCTCGTTTTCCAGCCCGACATTCTCGAAACGTTCCGATCCGAAAATGACACCGTCTTCACCTTCACATTGCGGGAGGGGCACAAATGGTCGGATGGTTCCGCCTTCACTGTCGATGATTTCCGCTATTGGTGGGAAGACGTCCTGCTCAACAAGGATCTCACTCCCGGCGGCGGCTCAATGGTTCTGCGTGTCGACGGGAATCTGCCGCGTTTCGAAGTTCTCGATGAATTGACTGTCCGGTATTCCTGGGACAAGCCGAATCCGGACTTCCTGCCGAGCCTCGCCGGCCCGCAACCGCTGATTATCACCGGCCCGTCCGCTTATCTCAAGAAATTCCACAAGAAATACCAAGATCAGTTCAGGCTTTCTGCATTGATGCAGGAACAACGGGTGAAAAAGTGGGCTGACCTTCACATCAAGATGGCGCGCGAATACCGGCCGGAGAATCCCGAGCTTCCAACCCTTTATCCCTGGCGGAATACGACAGCGCCACCGGCGGAACAATTCATCTTCGAACGCAACCCGTACTTCCACCGCGTCGACGAAAACGGCCGGCAATTGCCTTATATCGACCGCTTTGTCCTCAATGTCAGTTCATCCTCCATCATTCCCGCGAAAACGGGAGCGGGGGAAAGCGACCTGCAGGCAACCGGCATTGATTTTGCCGATTACACCTTCCTGAAGGATGCGGAAGATCGCTATCCGATAAAGGTTGATCTGTGGAAGGCAACGCGCGGCTCGCGCGTCGCAATCCTGCCCAATCTGAATTGCGGCGATGACGTCTGGCGTGGGCTGTTTCGCGATGTGCGGGTGCGACGGGCTTTGTCGCTTGCCATTGACCGGCACGAAATCAACATGGCGGTGTTTTACGGTCTCGGCGTTCCTAGTGCTGATACACTTTTGCCCGAAAGTCCTCTGTTCAAGCCCGAATATGCCAGTGCCTGGATCGATCACGATCCGGAACAGGCCAATGCGCTGCTTGACGAGGCCGGATTGCAAAACCGCGATGAGGACGGTATTCGCCTGCTCCCGGACGGACGGCTAGCCGAGATCACAATCGAGACACCGGGCGAGAGCTCCGTTGATACGGATGTGCTTGAACTCGTCACCGATCACTGGCGCAAGATCGGCATTGCGTTGTTCATTCGTACATCCCAGCGCGACATTTTCCGCAGCCGTGCTATGGGCGGGCGCATCATGATGTCGATCTGGTATGGGATGGACAATGGCGTGGCGACGGCCGACATGAACCCGGGACAGCTGGCGCCGACGATGGACGATCAGCTGCAATGGCCGCTCTGGGGAATGTATTACCTGTCGCATGGCAGCCAGGGCAAGGCAGCGGACCTTCCCGAAGCAATTCAGCTCACCGAGCTTTTGGGGCGCTGGCAGCGATCCGCTCACCTGGCGGAGCGCACCGAAATCTGGCAGCAGATGCTGGCCATCTATACCCAGCAGGTATTTTCGATTGGGCTTGTCAATGGCACACTGCAACCGATCGTCCGTACATCACGTTTGCAGAATGTTCCCGAAAAGGGCCTCTACGGATTTGATCCGACGAGCTATCTCGGCATTTACATGCCTGATACTTTCTGGCTGAGCGGGGAGCAGGTCTAGAGAAATGCTGCGTTATATACTTTGGCGTATCGCCGCGATGATCCCCACCCTATTGGTCATCTCGGCCTTGGTCTTTACCATTATCGAGTTGCCGCCAGGCAATTTCTTCGAGAGCCAGATTGCGGAACTTCGTGCTCAGGGTGAAACCGTCAATCTGCAGGAGATTGAGGAACTGCGCCATCAATATGGTTTCGACCAGCCGCCAGTGTTGCGTTATTTCCATTGGCTTGGCGGCATGCTGCAGGGAGATTTCGGCTATTCCTTCGAATACCAGCTGCCCGTGAGCGAGGTGGTGGGAGAACGGATGTGGCTGACAATCCTCGTCTCTTTCGTCACCATCTTGTTTACCTGGATAATCGCCTTTCCTATCGGCATGTACTCAGCCACACATCAATACAGCTGGAGCGACTACGGTCTGACTTTCTTCGGGCTTCTCGGCATTGCCATCCCCAATTTCATGCTGGCGCTTATCCTGATGTATTTCGCCAATATCTGGTTCGGTACATCGATTGGCCATCTGATGGACCAGAAATACCTCAACGAACCGATGAGCTGGGAAAAAGCGCGATCCATCCTTTCCCATCTGTGGATTCCGGTCATCATCGTCGGCACAGCTGGCACAGCTGGCATGATCCGGCGGTTGCGCGCCAACCTCCTGGACGAGTTGCAAAAGCAATATGTGATGACGGCGCGCGCCAAAGGGCTTCACCCTTTCCGCACGCTGATCAAATATCCGCTGCGCATGGCGCTGAACTTCTTCGTCTCCGATATCGGTTCCATTTTGCCGTCAATCATCTCCGGCGCTGAAATCACTGCGATCGTGCTTTCGCTGGAAACAACCGGTCCGATGCTCATCAAGGCGTTGCAAAGTCAGGATATGTACCTCGCAGGCTCCTTCCTGATGTTCCTCGCATTCCTGACTGTCATCGGCGTACTCATATCCGATATTGCCCTTGCCTTTCTTGACCCCCGCATTCGTTTGCAAGGCAGGAGTACCAAGTGACGGCATCGCTCCCTCCGCCCGGCGCGCCCCTGCAGCATTACGTTTCCACCGCCCCGTTCGACCCGATGTCGGTCGAGGTGATGACCGACGAGCAGGCGAAAGTCCATCTCGCATCGCAAACGCGTCTGATGTGGTGGAAATTCAAGCGGCATAGGCTTGCTTTGGCGTCGGGCATTTTTCTGCTTCTGCTGTATGGCATGATCGTCATCGCCGAGTTCCTGGCACCCTATAATCTGCACACGCGCAATGTGGATTACATCCATTCGCCGCCGCAGCGCGTGCGTCTGTTCCACGACGGAAAGTTTGTTGGACCGTTCGTTTACGGCCGGCAAATGAAACTCGATATGGAATCGCTGAAGCGCATCTATACGAACAACCACAATGATGTAGAGCCGCTCCGCTTCTTCTGTCGTGGTGATAGCTACCGCTTCTGGGGATTGATTGACGGCAATATCCACCTCGTCTGCCCGGCAAAAGACGGCCAGATGTTCCTGCTCGGCACCGACCGGCTTGGCCGTGACGTGTTGTCTCGCATCATCTACGGTGCGCGCATATCGCTGACTATCGGTCTGATCGGCATAACCATCAGTTTCGTGCTCGGCATCGTGATCGGTGGCCTCGCCGGCTATCACGGCGGTTTGTTCGACCTGCTGGTGCAACGTGTCATCGAAGTGTTGCAATCATTGCCTAGCCTGCCGCTGTGGATGGCGTTGGCAGCTATCATGCCGGTGACGTGGAGCCCGATCCTGATCTATTTCGGCATCACCATCATTCTCGGCATGCTGGACTGGACTGGACTCGCCCGTTCCGTACGCTCCAAGCTTCTGGCGCTGCGTGAGGAAGACTACGTCCTGGCGGCGCAGCTGATGGGCGCCAAGAGCGGCCGCATTATCGGACGGCACCTTGTCCCTGGCTTTATGTCGCACCTCATCGCCACGGCCACCATTTCTATCCCCGGCATGATTCTTGGCGAGACGGCACTGAGCTTTCTCGGGCTTGGCCTCAGGCCTCCAATCACCAGTTGGGGCATTCTTTTGACCGAAGCGCGTAGCGTCAGCGTCATCGCCTTCTATCCTTGGCTGCTGTTTCCGATGATTCCTGTCATACTTGTTATCCTCGCGTTCAATTTCTTGGGAGACGGGTTGCGTGACGCTGCCGATCCCTACAGATAGTAGAAAGTGAGAGGCCGATGAGTTCGCATTCTCACGATCGTTTCGAATGCACTGCGCGGGTCAACCCGCAAAACAGGGGGTTTTGACCATGATGCGGCGTTTCGAAGATGCCCGGATCTTGATGTACAGCCACGACACCTTCGGCCTTGGCCATTTGCGGCGGTGCAGGACCATTGCCCATTCGCTTGTCGAGGACTATCGCGGGCTCAATATCCTGATTATATCCGGCGCAACCATCGCCGGCGCATTCGACTATCGCGCCCGCGTCGATTTCGTGAAGGTACCGAGCGTTATCAAGCTGCGCAATGGCGAATACACCTCCCTTGCACGCCACATAGACCTGCATGAAACGCTGAAGATGCGCCAGTCGATCATCCGACATACGGCCGAGACCTTCCAGCCCGACATCTTCATCGTCGACAAGGAACCGATGGGCTTAAAAGGCGAGGTGGAGGAAACTCTTGCCTTTCTGAAGTCGCGCGGCACGACGCTTGTACTTGGCCTGCGTGAGGTCATGGACGCGCCGCATCTGCTTGAGGCCGAGTGGAAGAACAATAATGTGATGCGGAAGATCGATCAGTTTTACGACGCGGTATGGGTCTATGGTCCGCCGGATTTCTACGATCCCCTCGTCGATCTGGATGTGCCTGTAACCCTGCGCGACAAGATGAAATTTGTCGGGTTCCTGCAGCGCAGCCTATCGAACGACAATGCCTCAACCCATGTTCCCGAGGGCGACTATATACTGGTCACCACCGGCGGAGGCGGCGATGGCGCCGATCTCGTGCACAATGTCATTCATGCCTATCAGCAGGACCCGACACTTCAACACAAGGCATTTATCGTGCTTGGACCCTATATGCCGGCCAAGCAGCGGGCGAAGCTGGTGAAGAAGGGGAGCAAGATCCCCTATATCCAGGTGATCGAATTCGACAATCGCATGGAAGAATTGATTGCCGGCGCCAAGGCCGTCGTCGCCATGGGCGGATACAACACCTATTGCGAGATCCTGTCCTTCGACAAACCGGCATTGATCGTCCCGCGTGTCCTGCCGCGCGAAGAGCAGCTGATCCGAGCCACGCGCGCCGCCGAATTTGGCCTCATCGAAATGCTGCTGCCGGAAGAAGCCGAAGACCCCTTGCGCTTTGCAGAAGTGCTCAAGCGCTTGCCGGACCGTCCCCCGCCATCGCAAACCGGCAAGGGCGAAGGCATGCGACTGGAGGGTCTCGTTCATATTTCCGAGATCGTCGGCGACTGGCTGGATGAACGCGAACAGCCGTTGCTCGCAGTCGCGGAATAAGAGCATCAACTTGTCAGTACGACTCAAGACATTGGTGATTCTGAAGGGTTATCCGCGCCTGTCGGAAACATTCATCGCACAGGAATTGCTGGGACTGGAGCGCGCCGGTTTCGACCTGACGCTGATTTCCATGCGCAAGCCGACGGACACGAAGCGCCATCCGATCCATGACGAGATCAAGGCGCGTGTCGTTTATCTGCCGGAGTATCTGCACGAAGAACCCATCCGCGTGTTTCGCGCCTTGAAAGCAGGTTGGAAAGAGCCGAACTTCAAGCCATTGCTCCGCCGGTTCTGGGCAGACCTGCGCCGCGATGTCTCGCGCAACCGTTTCCGTCGTCTTGGCCAGGCTCTTGTCCTCGCCCATGAATGGCCGGACGCTGGTGAATGGCTACACGCACATTTCATCCACACGCCGGCTTCGGTCGCACGCTATGCCAGCATCATGACAGACGTACCCTGGACCTGCTCGGCCCATGCCAAGGATATCTGGACATCGCCGGACTGGGAACTGACCGAAAAGCTCGGCGAGGCCCGCTGGAGCGTCACCTGCACGCGCTCCGGTTTCGAGCACATGCGAGAACTCACCGATCGCAAGGAACAGGTGCATCTGAGTTATCATGGCCTCGACCTTGCCCGCTTCGGACACTTTGCTGCCGCCCGGCCCAGCCGTGACGGTTCAGACCGGTCGGATCCCGTGCAGATTTTGAGCGTCGGCCGCGCTGTGCCCAAAAAGGGTTACGATATACTTTTGCATGCCCTGGCGCTCCTCCCTGCTCGTCTTCACTGGCGCTTTGTTCATATTGGCGGGGGTGACGAGCTGGTGCGACTGAAACCCCTTGCAGTCAAGCTCGGTATTGCCGACCGCATCATCTGGAAAGGAGCACTCGCCCAAGCAGAGGTGCTCGAATATTACCGCAGCGCCGATATCTTCGCGCTTGCTTGCCGTGTCGCGGCGGATGGCGATCGCGATGGGCTGCCAAATGTCCTTGTCGAGGCGTCCAGCCAGAATCTCGTCTGCGTATCGACCGATATTTCCGGCATTCCCGAACTTTTGACCGGTGGCGAAAACGGTTTCGTCGTCCCGCCGGAAAATCCGCGATTGCTTGCCCTGGCACTCGAGCACGCTATCCGCGAGCCTGACCTGCGGTATCGTTTGGGAAAAGCCGCCGAGAAACGGGTGCGGGAACATTTCGACCACAACTCCAGCATTCACCAGTTGACCCGCCTTTTTGAAAGTGAGTGGCAACAACCGTGAGCGAACCCCGCGTCTTTTTCTACGTCCAGCATCTTCTCGGTGTCGGGCACCTAGCCCGCGCTAGCCGCATCGCTTCGGCACTGGCAGCGGACAGTTTTGACGTCACAGTCATCACGGGTGGATCGCAGGTCCCAGGCTTCCCCGGGCCGGATGTCAAATCCATCGCATTGCCAATCCTGCTTGCCGGCAATGCCGGGTTTTCGGGTCTGGCCGATGAGAAAGGCAATCCGGTCGGCGATGATTTCCTCACCCGTCGCCGCGATCTCCTCCTCGAAGCATTCCGTGCCACACGTCCCGACATCGTCATCATTGAAGCCTTCCCTTTTGGACGCAGGCAGATGCGATTCGAGCTCCTGCCATTGCTCGACGCCATCGAAGCAATGTCGCCGCGACCAAAGCTGCTGACTTCCGTCCGTGATATCCTGCAGGAGCGCACAAAGCCCGGGCGCGACGAAGAGACGGTCAGCCTCGTCAGGACGCATTTCGACCATGTGCTCGTCCATGGCGATCCCTCTTTTGTAACCCTTCCCGATACATTTCCCCAGGCGGGAGAGATTGCCGGCAAGATCATCTATACGGGTCTTGTCGCGGGTCCCAGCCCGGTGGAGCCTTCGGAAGTCTTCGATATCGTCGTCTCTGCCGGCGGCGGAGCCGTCGGGCTCGATCTCATCCGCTCGGCACTGGAAGCTGCAAGGCGCTCAACATTCCGCGGGTCATGGTGCCTGATCACTGGCCCCAATCTACCGGAGAGCGATTTCGCCGCCTTGTCCAAGGATGCGCCGGGCAATGTCAGCCTCATCCGTTTCCGTAGTGATTTTCCGTCATTGCTCAAAGGCGCCAAGCTTTCCATTTCGCAAGCAGGTTACAACACGGTATGCGATATTCTACGAGCGCAATGCCGCTCTATCCTTGTCCCCTTCACTGCCGGCGGCGAAACAGAACAGAGTGTACGGGCAACACGGTTGGAAGCCCTTGGCCTCACTTTTGCCTTGCCGGAAAACGGCCTCAATGCGGATATTCTCGAGAAAGCCGTCGAAGCCGCGTTGGCACGGCCAAAACCATCCGCGCATAAGCTCGATCTCAACGGCGCCGAGCGTACTGCCAAGGTGTTGCGGAGTTTGCTTTCATCATGAGAGGTACGATCTAGCGCCGAGACCTAGCCGACTACGATGATCGCTATGGCACAACCATTCGTCATCGGATTCATGAAAATCATTGATCGCAATGAGAACCAAACTTCCGGCATCTGCGTAATTAACAACCGAACGTTCCTTCCCATGTCATATAGCCTTCATGAACCTGATGCTGTAGGCTGGGACGATTCAATCATGGAGTTCGTCCATGTACTCTTCAAACGTTTCAGTATTTGAAATTCCTGCTGAATTCACAGCCCACGGTTGTCTATGGAAACAAGTCTAACACGCTATATTTGGTCGAACACACGGCTGCAGCAGATATGGATTCTGTTCGTCGTGGCTGTCTCGATGATTCCGTATTTCATGTCCTTCGATCTGCCAAAGCAGATCGTCAACGGTCCTATCCAGGGGAACGGTTTCGAGACACCCGGCGCGACCCGGACCTTCATGCATTTAGAGTATGATATACCCGCCATCGGTAAGGTGGTGTTCTTCCACGGCCTTGAGCTTACGCGCTTCCAAACATTAATGGCGTTGAGCCTGGTGTTCCTGCTCCTCGTTATCATCAACGGGCTATTCAAGCTCTACATCAATACCTATAAGGGCCGCCTCGGCGAGCGAATGCTGCGACGAATTCGCTTCGAATTGATCGACCGCGTTCTGCGTTTTCCACCTGCCCAGTTCAAGCGAGTGAAATCGGCCGAAATAGCGACGATGATCAAGGACGAAGTGGAGCCCATGGGCGGCTTCACCGGTGATGCCTTCGTCCAGCCAGCGCTCCTGGGCGGACAGGCGATCACCGCTCTTGTCTTCATCATCATGCAGAATTTCTGGCTCGGCATGATCGCAGCAGGCATTGTCGCAGTCCAGGGCGTCGTCATCCCCCGCATGCGCAAGCGGCTGCTTGAACTCGGCCGCCAGCGTCAACTGACCGCACGCGAACTGTCAGGTCGTGTCGGCGAAATCGTCGAGGGCATCGGCACAATTCACGGTAATGACACGTCGAACTTCGAACGCGCCGATATCGCGTCCCGGCTGGGCCTTATCTTCTCGATCCGCTATGACCTCTACCAGTGGAAATTCCTGGTCAAGTTCATCAATAATTTCCTGGCGCAGGTCACACCGTTCCTGTTCTATTCGATCGGCGGTTTTCTTGCTTTGCAAGGAAGGCTCGATATCGGCCAGCTCGTTGCCGTCATCAATGCCTATAAGGACCTACCCGGTCCGCTGAAGGAACTGATCGATTGGGACCAGGCTCGCCAGGACGTGCAGGTCAAATACAATCAGGTAGTCGAACAGTTCAACGTCGATAGGCTCGTTGATCCGAAAATCCAGGCTCTGGCGCCGGAGCCTGTCAACCGTCTCGAGCATTCGCTGCACGCGGTCAACCTGACGCTTTCAGACGATAGCGGCGCGCCATTACTCAGGCATGTCACGCTGGAGATCCAACCGGGCGAGACCGTCGCTATCGTCGGCAATAGCGGCAGTGGTGCCGAAGCCCTTGCCGAGGCCTTTGCACGCCTCATCTGGCCCGAGCAGGGACGCATCACCATCGATGGTAGAGACATACTTGAGCTACCGGAATCGGTGACTGGGCGGCGTATCGCCTATGCCGCGTCCGACACGTATTTTTTCCATGGGACTTTGCGCGATAACCTGCTGTATGGCCTCAAGCACGCTCCGCTGACCAAGGTCGAATATGAGGGCAAGAGCGCCACGAAATACAAATGGGATATCAACGAGGCGCGCCGTGCCGGCAATCCAGAACTCGACCTTAACAGCGATTGGGTCGACTACGCGTCCGCGGGCGTAACTGGTCCTGACGATCTCTTCAAAGTCGTGCGTCCGGTGCTCGATGCCGTGCTGATTTCGCAGGACATTCTCGACATGGCCCTCCGTTCCACTGTCAACACAGATACTCACACCGATCTGACTGATCGGATCGTCGAGCTGCGCCAAGCTTTGCGCAAACGGCTGAAAAAGGAAGATCTCGACGATCTCGTAGTGCCTTTCAAGCTGGATGAATATAACCCTCAAGCCACCGTCGGTGAGAACCTGTTGTTCGGCAGCATGAAGCGGCCGATGATGACGAACCGCAAACTGGCAGCACATCCTTATTTCCGCTCGGTGTTGCGCGAGAACGACCTTTACATCGATCTGTACAATATGGGTCTGGAGATCGCAGCCAATGCGGTTGAGCTATTCGAGGATCTGCCGCCGGATCATCCTTTCTTCCAGCAGCTCACCTTCATGACCGCCGATGATATCCCGGCCTATCAGTTGCTGTTGCAAAAACTGCAGGGTCGCGGTATCGACGCGGCATCTGCGGACGAGCGGACGAGCATAATCCGTCTCAGCTTCTCCTACATCGAGCCGAGACATCGCTTTGGTCTTCTGAATGATCAGCTAATGGCCAAGATCGTCGATGCCCGCGCACGTTTCCACAAAGATATGCCGGATGATCTCAAAGCTGTCATCGAGCGCTATGATCCCGAACGTTTCATCTTTTCGGCGACGCTTCTGGATAATGTCCTCTTCGGCAGAATCGGCTTTACCCAAGCCGATGGTTCGGACCGTATTCGCACTATTTTACGCGACCTATTCGACCGTCTCGCCCTGTTCGAAAGCGTTCTCTCGATTGGCATGGATTTCGATGTCGGCTCGGGCGGCAAGCGGCTCACGAATGTGCAGCGGCAAAAACTCAATGTCGCGAGAGCACTGCTCAAGCGTGCCGATTATGTGATCTTCAATCGCTCCCTCCCCGCGCTCGACCAGCGGGTGCAGGATCAGATCACGCACAACATCATGGAGGATTTGCACGAAGAGGGCCACGCTCCGGCGATCATCTGGGTTCTGTCAAACACTGCACTTGCCAATCTATTCGATCGCGTGATTGTATTCGACAAGGGGACACTGGCCGAAGACGGAACACACGCGACTCTTCTGGAGAAAAACGGTATATTCAAGGAGCTGGTGTCATAGGGTGGGGAACATGAGACCTTTTGAGAATTCAGCTTTACGCCCGTCTAGCTGAAATTATCGAAAAGTCTCTATCAGGGGTTGTGGACGTCCATGTTGCTGAAAGATGAAGTTGAAATGTTGCGGCGGGTACCGCTGTTTTCAGGCGTTGCACCAGCCAAGCTCAAGCTTCTGGCCTTCACATCCGAGCGCGTGAGCTACAAATCCGGCCAAACTCTGTTTCGCCAGGGTGATCCAGCCGATGCAGCCTATGTCATCCTCACCGGCGGTGCCGATATTCTCTCGGATTCGCCAAGCGGTGAGATCAAAGTTGCGGAGATCGAGCACGACTCCATCGTCGGTGAAATCGCGATCCTCTGTGACGTTTCGCGCACTGCGACAGTCCGGGCAAACTCGGCTCTCGAGGCCTTGCGCATCAGCAAGGATCATTTTTTCAAGCTCCTTAGCGATTACCCGGAGATGACCATCGAGATCATGCGCGTTCTTGCCGACCGCCTGAGCCACACAACAACCGAACTCAGCGAAGCCCGCAGCAAGCAGAAGCAAGCAGCCAAGTAGCTAAAGACGCGTTGACGGCTTCCGGTCGACCCGGGCGATCACACCGCTCAAGAGATCAACGGTGAAATTGTGCGATGGCAGGCCTGAAAGATATCGATCCATCATCCGGAGCAGTCGGGCGAACTTTTCCTGTACACCGCCAATTTCAATCGCCCTCGATTGAGCGTAGATATTTATCAAGAACCGATAGGCCGCAAGCCGTTCTGTCGAGATCCGATTGATTGCGATCTCGCTCCCCATGCGCAGCCGGTACCAATCGCCGAGAAAATCAAACATCCGGATCGCGTCAAGCCTTTCGAACGGGTTTGCATTACTCTGAACGAAGGTGTCGGCGCGTTTCGCGTGGATGATCGCAACTGTGTCCTCGATCGCTAATGGCTGAGCGATTTGACTTAGCAAGTACAGGTCTCCGAGACTAAGCTGAGGCACAAGACGCGCCATTTCCTTCGGCCATTCGCGACGCAGATAACGATGCACGACCAGCTGGTCGACATGCACCGACAGGAAATCCCCGTAGTCCTTGGCATCGAGCATACGGCCAGTCTTCTTGCCGGTAACCTCGATCTCTATGCGGTATTGGTTGCTGATAGCCGGATCGATCGGGAGATTATCAAGGCTGACGGTCTCAACCTCCAGTTTTCCCTCCCCTAGTGTCACCACCTTGAAGGCTGGCGGGAAGGCAACGGGCGACGGCACGCCGATATTGACGAGCCACTCCCCGTCCCTCTCAATCCTCGCCGTATCATTGACATGGAGATGCCCGCTAAAATGAATGCGTACGCCAGCCTCTATGGCTGCACTTGCCACGTCTAGAGTTGGCGTCCGTTTGATGGCACTCGTCGCACCGATCAGCACTTTTTCGTCCTTCGCTGTACCGTCGAGCATATCCAGCATCGGGTAGTGCGAGAATGCCAGCAATTGCTTGCCGTCACGCCTGGCTCTCCCCACGACATCTTTTGCCCAATCCAGGACGAAACGTTTGTGTTTGAGCATGGCATTCCAGCCGGCATTGGTGCTGTCGACGAATGCGCCTAAATCACCCTCAGCAAAATCGCCATTGTGCGGTTCAAACACATTGGCATCGATCATCAGAAGCCAGAGACCCGAAATTGGTTCGATCAAGTAAGATGCGTCCATCAGCCGATAGCGATTGTGCCCGTCGGGGGAACGCACGGAGTAGAGCCGCGTCGAGGGATCATCATCATCGCCGAACGGTGTTTCCCAATGCAAATCTCCTGGCCTGCGGAAGAAGCCGATATCCGGCAGAGCCTGCAAGCCGGCAGGATAGCCGGGGCAATACATCTTGTTGGTAACCACCATGCCGTCCGCATCGTCATCGACGAATTCACCATCGCTCGCGACGATCGTATAGGTACCATCCAGATTGAGCAGGCGTTTGGCATGGTGCTTGCCGTTTGGACCGAAGATATCGTGATTGCCGGGCGTTGCGATGAAAACGAGCCCGTGATCACGGGTGTAACCGTCGAGCAGTTGCCGCAACGCGCCGAGTGTCGCAATCTGGCCGTCGTCGGAATAGTCGCCAAGCAGAACGACGTAGTCGATGCTGCGCGCCACCACTTCATCCAGCGCCGCGCGCAAAGCATGATAGCCTTCGTTGAACACTCGGGTGGAGCGTACCGTATCGGTCAGCCGTCGCGCGGTCATTTTACGCCCGCCAACATCGATGCCGTCAAAATCATAATCCCCATAGAGATCGTGGAAATGGGCGTCGGCAATGACAGCAATAGACGGGAACTTGGAAGAAGACATGAATCATACGTTCCGAGGTGAAGAAAGTCAGCAGACTTATACGTTTGTATCAATAATTGTCATAAAGCTTAAAATTCAAATCGCTATCGCTTACATATGATCTGAGGCAGATTTTTATTGCGCCTCTGATAAATAAATCGAAATCCAAGCCTCGCATAACGATTGCAGTTTGGATACGATGCCCTGAAAAAGGGGAATTGGGTGTAAAGAGCATAATGAACGACGAAGTGTTTCGGGTGAAATTCTGGGGGACGCGGGGGAGCGTTTCCGTATCGGGTCCCGATTTCAGGCGGTATGGCGGCAATACCGCATGCATTGAAGTCCAATGCGGCAAGCATCGTATCATCTTCGACGCCGGTTCCGGTATACGACAGGCTGGTGATGCTTTGTCACTGGAAGGCATTGATCACCTCGACATCCTCTACACCCATTGCCATTACGACCACATCATTGGCCTCCCCTATTTCATGCCGCTCTACAATCCGATGATGAATGTGCGCCTCTGGTCCGGGCATCTGGCCGGGGTCATGACTACACGTGAAATAGTCAAGCAATTCATGCGCCCGCCATGGTTTCCCGTCGAGCCCGAAATCTGCAAGGCCAGCCTAGCTTTTCGCGATTTCCGTTCCGGTGATGTGTTAACCCCTCACGACGGCGTCACCATCCGCACTGGCAGTCTCAACCACCCGGGCGGCTGCATCGGCTACCGTGTCGAATTTGCCGGCCGCGTACTGGCGTTGATCTACGATACCGAACACGAAGCTGGAAAATTCGATCCGGTGGTGTTGAAGCTCATCAAAGGCGCCGATCTCGTCGTTTATGACTGCACCTACACAGAAGACGAGATGCCGCGGCGTTTCGGCTATGGCCATTCGACATGGCAACACGGCGTCCTCTTGGCGGAAGCGGCCAAGATCCGCAGACTGGCTTTGTTTCATCATGCGCCGGACCGCACGGATGACGAACTCGATGAATTCGAGCGCCTGTCCAAAGAACGCTTTGCCGGCGCCTTTGCCGCCCGCGACTTTCAAGTGATCGATCTCTAGACCAGTTTTTCGCCCAGCAGTTTTCGAATGGAGATCCAGCGGCCACCAGGTACTTCCGCGGTAACAGCGAACAGTGTCAGCAAAAACTCCCAGGTCGATTCATCATGCACAAGATGGTGTGTGAGGATACCGATTGGCTCGTCGCTCCCGTCGAAGCGTTGCTGCAGCTCCTTGACGATTGCCGCAACCAGTTCTCCATGATCCCGGCAGCCCCGCGTGCCGTGCCAGTCCATCAAATCGACATGCGTGTTGATGACCGGCAGGAAAGCCGTGTGCTTTGCCTTGGGCGGACCAAACACCGATATCGCCTTAAAGCCAAGCTCACGCAATTCTGGCGGGAGCAGCGGATCCATACGGTTCCAGGGCGGCACCAGCACCGGTACGAACCGCTTGGGAAACAGTTCTTCAAGCAGTTTACACCCGTCGCTCAATTGAGCCGTTACGACATTCAGCGCGCGGTGCGGTCCAAGTTCCTGCTTCTTCTCATTCTTCGGTGCATGGTTTTCGTGCGACCAGCCATGCACCGCGACTGTCACGCTGTCCTCGTGCGCCAATCGCCGGGCAAGCTGTGCTTCGGCATGCGCCGGGATTACGGCAAGTGTGAGCGGGACTGCATGTTCGCTGCCCAACGCCAGCAGCCGCTCCAGCGCAGCGGTTGGCTTCACAGCATCATCGTCGCGCAGCCAGAACCGGGCATTTCGGTTGGCGTTGATCCAGCGCGCGAGCTCCTCCTGCAATGGCTGCCATACCGCGTTATCCGTCATATGCCACACATTCCCGCAGCAATTGATCCAGCAGTTTCGATGCGATTTCGAGCGATCGCTCTTCCAAAACAAATCGTCGCGCCGCCTGCCCCATGGCAACGCGTTGCCCGTCATTGCCAAGCATCTCCACAATGGCATCGGCAAAGGCTCTTGCATCCCCAACCGCCGTCAACGCGCCTGTCACACCGTCCTTGACCACCTCGGGCACGCCCGCCGCCCTCTGCGCCACAACCGGCAACCCCGCCGCCTGCGCTTCCAGATAGGCAATACCATAGGCCTCACCTGTTCCCGGCCAGACAAAGGTGCCGCCCTGATAAAGCAGGTCTACAACCTCTTCCGCTTGTTTCTGGCCCAGCCATTCGATCCGCTGGGCGCCAAACCCTGCGAACATCGCCTTCACTGCCTCCCGTTCCGGACCATCGCCGATCACGCTCAATCTCCAGGGTCGATCAGCCAATAAGGCCAATGACTCGGCGAGCATCCGATAGCTTTCGAGCTTGTCGCCTGGCCGCATCATCGCGACCGTCACCAGCCGATGCGGACTATGCGCCGTCGGCTTAGCGCGAAACGCTGAAACGTCGATAAACGGCTGCAGTCGCGCCAGCCGCACCTCAGGGATATGACTGGCAAGCCCGATCTCATCGCGCCTGGTGAAGCAGATATTGACCGCCGCATGCTGTACCGCTTCCACCACGAAGGATTGCAGCCTGGCCCAACCATTGTCGTCCCGGCGCCTGGAATAGGAAGCTTCCGTAGTCACGTAGGGAATGTTCAGGGCCGCTGCCAGCGGCGGTCCGATCAGATCTGGCGCCTTATAATAGGGATGGTAACAGAACCAGAGAGCAGGTTTTCCACTGTCCCGCCATTGTCTGGTCAGCCGATCTACTTCCTGCTGCGCCAATCCTGCAATCTGTTGGCGCTTAGCGGGCTCCGGCGTTGCCGTGAAACTCCGCAACTCTGATACCACCTCGACTCTGTGCCCCGCCAGTCCAAGCGCGGCAACCAGCAACCTCGCCATCTGCCGGTCCCCCGAAGGAACCGGATGATTGGGCGATTTGAGGGGAGCGTAAAAGGCAATGTGCATTGGGCTTTATGGTTCAATCCACGCGTGTTCGGCAAGCTTTCCGGTATTTGCTAACAATTGCAAGCACCGCTTTATCTCGCCATCTTTAACGACCAAATCCGAACACATTGTTCATCTCGCCAAATCATCATTCGTCGCGTAAGTTGATCCAGCAGAAATCTATCCGGTATTTATGACAGCAGCCGTAACAACGCCCCTTTTTTCCGAGCGATCCCTACGCAGGGCGCGATTGATTTCGGGGCTGATCATGCTCGTCTTTGTGACGCTGCATCTCGCCAATCACGCGCTGAACCTGATCTCTCTCGATGCCGCAGAAAAAGGGCGGCTGTGGTTTACTGCCATCTGGCGCAATCCTGTCGGGACTGCCCTTCTCTATGGTTCGGTTCTCGTTCACATAACGCTCGTCATGCGTTCGCTCTATCAGCGCCGCACCCTCGTTATGCCGCTGCGGGAAGCGCTGCAGATTGTCCTTGGTCTCCTCATCCCTCTGCTGATCATTGAACACGTGATTGCGACACGCATCAGTTCCGAAATCATGGGCACGCCGGACATCTACGCCTCTGTCATGCGTTCGCTGTGGATCAACTCGCCAATGAACGGGCTTCGCCAATCAATTGCCCTTGTTGTGGTCTGGATGCATGGCTGCATAGGAGTTCATTTCTGGCTACGCTATCGCCCTTGGTACTACAAAGCTGCGCCCTTCCTTTTGACCTTTGCCATTCTCCTGCCGGTGCTTGCTCTGCTCGGCTTTGCCAGTACGGGGCGAATTCTCGCCAGCGAGCCAGTGCAGTCGAGCCTTGGCAGCGGATACAACCCGGCAGGGGCAAGCACCGGCTACGGTGGTTCGAAAAGCAACGACGCCGCATATTCATTTGGAACGATCGAAGCCCGCAAGGAACGGGTGCAAATGGCGAAATATGCGCTCTATGGCGGATTTGCCGGCACGTTGCTGACGGTGTTTGCCCTGCGCACACGCCGCAGCTGGCGCGAACGCTCCGATCAGATCGAAATCCGCTATCCGGAGGGTCAAATCATCCACGTTCCGCGCGGCTTCAGCGTGCTTGAAGCGAGCCGCCTCGGGGGAATCCCGCACTATGCCGTGTGCGGTGGCAAAGGCCGCTGCTCGACCTGCCGCGTTCAGGTCGTTGAAGGTGCGGCAGCGCTTCCGAAACCTGAATCGACCGAACTGACAACGCTGAACCGTATCAACGCAGATCCCGGCGTACGCCTTGCTTGCCAATTGCGGCCGATGAACGATATCAGCGTGGTACCACTGCTTGTACCAACCGTAGAAGGTGCGCTTCCCGTAGGTAGCCAGCAAACCAATCCCGGTCGGGAACAGGAAATCGTCATTCTCTTTTGTGATATCCGCAGCTTCACCATGCTTACCGAAGCGCAGCTTCCCTATGATATCGTCTTCCTGCTCAACCGTTATTTCGCCATTGTCGGTCAAGCGGTCGAACGCTCAGACGGACGCCTCGATAAATTCATTGGCGATGGCGCCATGGCGCTCTTCGGCCTAAGTGGCTCTCCCGAAGATGCCTGCCGCAATGCGCTCAAGGCGGCGGCCAGGATCGTCAGCGAGATAAACCGGCTCAACGATGAACTGTCGGCGGAACTCTCGATGCCACTCCGCGTTGCGATCGGCATTCATAGCGGTCCAGCCATTGTCGGCGCCATGGGATATGGCAATGTGAAGAACCTCACTGCCATCGGCGATACGGTCAACGTTGCAAGCCGGCTGGAAACGGTCGCCAAGGAGCTCTATTCGACGCTTGTCGTTTCGGAACCGACCATCCTCTTAGCGGGGTCGGACACTAACGAGCTGGAGAGCCAGGAAATCGCCATTCGCGGGCGCGCCGAACCTCTGCGCGTTTATATCATCCCACAGGAATTGAGCGCCAGGTTTGCATGAAAACAAGATCGAACCGGCAATTTAACAGAATCAGAACCCGCATCGCTCGGTGGTTTTTCAACACGCGTTATGGACGGGAGCTGTTGATCAGTTCGATCGGCCCTCGCGTTCAGAAGCTGACAGTGGATTGCGGCGATCATGTCATGAGCTTTTCACCTCATGACTACATAGGCAGGAAAATCTTCCGAAAAGGCCATTTCGAGCGCGATCATGTCGATCGGTTGATTGGCATTCTGAAAGAGCGCCGGCTTTTACCCGAGGGCAGCACGCTGCTCGAACTCGGTGGCAATATCGGCACCCAGACAGTCTATTTTGCCTTGAACGAAACGTTTTCCCACGTCATCAGCGTTGAACCTGATCCGCGCAATTTCGATTTGCTTCGCACCAATGTCGCTCAGAACAGGCTCGGGGATCGTGTGACCCTTGTCAACTGCGCCGCTGGCGAGAACCAAGGCGAGATCGATTTCTTTCAACATCAGAACAATCACGGCAAGAGCAGTGCCAGACGGCACAATGCCTCCGATTGCAAGATCGTCGTTCCTGTCAAGCCGGTGAGTTCAATCCTTGCCGAGGCTGGAACCGATCCCGATGATATTGGTCTGGTGTGGATGGACATCGAAGGCTACGAACCCCTCGCCTGCCACTCGATGCAAGCTCTGCTCGCCCGCAGGGTTCCACTCTACATGGAATTCTCGCCAGCATTTTACGGTCCGGACCAGTCGGCCGCTTTCGTGCAGTATCTTGCAGGATTTTATGACGATTGCCTGATTTTCCGCGAGGAAACCAGTACGCCAGCGAAGGTCAGGGAAATTCCTATCAACGAAAGGCAGTTCGACATCCTGCTATTCGACGCGGCGATATAGGAAGTAGCGGCCCTTCTTGACGTTGTGTGGCAGCGGCAAGCTTTCAAGCTGCGGGTGGTCCAGTTCGAGCCCGCTGGCGACGATGCCATCCGGGGCAAGCAACGCTACCGCCAATTGCGGCAGCCATGTCAGGGTTATAGCATCCTTCTCCTCATAGCCTGTACCGATATCCACATGAACAAGAGCGGCATTGATGCCCGCAAATTGTTCCGCTGATTCACGGATCTCGCCGACGATCAGATTCTCCGGTTCAGGGGTCGAGGTCTTATGGGAACCGACGGCCCTATCGAAGGCGATGATCCTGCGCCCCGGAAAGTGGGCACGCAAATGATCGAAGGTGCGACCATTGCCAAGACCGAGCTCAAGCACCGGCCCATCCAACTCCTTTACCCTTTCGCAAATGTGATTGAGAACATCGCGCTGTGCCGTCATGCGGCGGATGAAGCTGTCGAGACGACTCATAAAATTTGATGTCCATGATTCCAGTGCAGACTATTCGGCTTAGCACCGGATCGACGCGGGGTCGATGGCTGGCGTGTCGCAGGGCTTATCAAGCTTTTGTTAACCATAATTTTTTACCCCGCCCTTGTCTCATGCGCCTTCTGGTTCGCCTTCAACAATCCCATCAGCAAGGGACCTGAGGAGAACGAACCGGCGCGGGCCTTGTCGGTAAGCGACCGGAGGTAGCCGCCGGGACTGGTGATGACTTCGCCTTTTTGCAGGATCGCGGCCACGACAATCGCCGCTTCATTGGGACCAAACGTTTCGACCGCCTGGTTCCATGCATCCGGACTTATCCCGAGTGTCACCCGAACCAGATTGGCTGTCTGCACCAAGTCCGGCCAGCTTTCGATGCCTCGCAGAGCGTAATCGACAATGTCCGGGCAAGCCTTCAGGATCAAGCCCAGCGGAAAAGCTTTCGGTGGCAATTTAGTGGGCGAATGCCCGGATCGGCCAATCGTTTCGGTAGTGATCTGTTCTCTGGTTTCAGCTTCGTTACCACTGCTCCAGCTTGTCTCGGCATTTGCACCCTGGTCTTTTCTAAAGCCGGGTTCAAAATCAGATGTAGAGTCGGAATTTTGATTCTGTATGTGCCGTTCATTTTGAACGTCACTGGCGTTTGATTTTCTATAATTAGCGTGAATTTCCAATAACTTCTCAACATCCAAGCGCAAATCATCAAGCGTAGTGGCCAATGCATCGAGCCCCGAGCGGTCAAAGCCACGCAACAGCGGTCGTGCCAGCGGGATAAAACGCTCGCTGATGGCATCCCAAGGGCCGTCCAGTTCCTGTTCGTCCGCAAAAATAATCATCTTGGCAATGTCGCGGCGATGCAGGCTGATACATTCCCGAAGCAGGCGCGACGGTTTATGAAAGCTCAGCAGCGCATGCAGCACCGCCAACGACCGATCAGACACACCGAGAGCCGGGCGCGCCTCGGTGATCGTGCGGAACAATTTCCACTTGCCGGCGACTTGCGTAGCCGGACAATCGCGCACTGATGCCTGTGCCTCCAGCGTGGCATGCGAAACCGGCCGCCGCCCGAAGGGCGTCGTTGTCATTTCCCTGTTCATAGCTTTCACCTTCAATCAGGCAAAAGAAATCCACTCGCCGAAACGACGCTTAGTGCTTGACAGTGATTCTCGGAAGTGCGATTCTCAAGCTGCTTAGACTTTGAGAGGGCTTCCGGTACTTGTTTCGGGGGCCTTTTCTTTTGTGATCTCTCTCCAGTTAGAGTTTTCTGATACGCGGTTCACTCTCTTCACTGCGAAGATACGCAGCGTAGATTTCCGGCAGATGCGTTATCAGATGGTGACCGAACTCCGGCGTTACTGCCTCGTCAACGATCACTTTCGTCTTGCCGTCGTTCTGCTCGATCTTGGCGAAGGACACGCCTTCCCTGGATTTTAGCGGGTAGATATAGGGACCAGACTTCCTCTTCGGCGTCAGGCTTTTCAAAAGCAGCGCAAATCGCGCATCGCTATCGAGCCGCATGAAGCGCACCATATCCACCCGCTCCTTCCAGTATCCGGGAGGTTCCTGCAGAAGTTGCGACAGCTGCTCCCAGCGCGGTCGCCCAACCTTCGGCGCAGCTCCAACCGCCTGGATCAAATCCAACGGCAGTGAATGGCGACAGCGATCATGGTCGACAAATTGCCTTTGTGAACCGACAGCGCCGGCATCAGCGCACGCTTGCCATAACCGGTGACCGCCTGCCATTTCAGCCGACCGCCGCTTGCTATTGCGGTAATGTGCTTGTCCCGTTGACCAGGCGGTCCGGTGCCGCTGTTTGGTATTGCCGTTGAACGAGGCGGAATGACGATGTTCGCGGTGCTGCTATGCTGCAGGATCGTCTGATAGGTCGGCTTGCAATCATAGGCTCCGTCGGCTGTGAACTGGTCAATCTCGCCATCGATCTGGCTGAGCAAGGGCTCCACCTCTTGCATAAGAAATCGCAGTTGGTTTGTGGACTGCCTACTGCCAGCTCAGGACCACCTTGCCTGAACTGCCGGAGCGCATCGCATCGAAGCCGGCCTGAAAATCATCGATCGGCAGACGATGCGTGATGATCGGGGACAGATCCAGCCCGCCTTGGACAAAGGCGATCATCTTGTACCAGGTCTCGAACATCTCGCGGCCATAGATGCCTTTGAGATTGAGCATCTTGAAAATGACCTTGTTCCAGTCGATCTCGAAGCCTGTCGGCGCAATGCCGAGAATGGCGATCTTGCCGCCATTATTCATCTTGTCGATCATATCGCGGAAAGCTGGAGCGGCGCCGGACATTTCCAGCCCGACGTCGAAACCTTCGGTCATGCCGATGTCCTTCATGACGTCGGCGAGATTTTGCGTTGACGCATCGACAACGTGATCGATGCCGAGTTTGCGGGCAAGTGCCAGCCGTGCCGGATTGATATCGGTGATGACGACCTTGCGCGCGCCGGATCGCTTTGCAACCAAAGCACCCATGATGCCGATAGGCCCCGCGCCGGTGACCAGCACATCTTCGCCCACGAGATCGAAGCTCAAAGCCGTATGCACGGCATTACCGAATGGATCGAAGATCGCAGCGATTTCATCGGAGATATCGTCGGGGATGAGTACGACATTGTCTTCCGGAATGCAGACATATTCGCCGAAGGAACCGGGCCGGTGCACGCCAACGCCGAGCGTATTGCGGCAGAGGTGCCCCCTGCCCGCACGGCAATTACGGCAGATACCGCAGACGATATGGCCTTCGCCTGAGACGCGCTGCCCGACCTTGTATTTCGTCACGGCTGAGCCAATCTCGGCAATCTCGCCGCTGAACTCGTGTCCGACGACCATCGGTACCGGGATCGTTGCTTGCGCCCACTTGTCCCAGTTGTAGATATGCACGTCAGTGCCGCAGATCGCTGATTTCCTGACCCGGATCAGCACGTCGTTTGGACCAGGTTCTGGAACGGGAACGCGTTCCATCCAGATGCCCGGTTCTGCCTTGGCCTTGACCAGTGCCTTCATCATGTTCGACATGGTTTTATCCTATTTTATGATGCCGAGATCACGCCCGACTTCGGCAAAGACCTCGATCGCGCGGCCGACATCTTCGGACGTGTGGGCGGCGGACATTTGCGTACGGATGCGAGCTTGGCCTTTGGGTACGACCGGGAATGCAAAACCAATGACATAGACGCCCTTCTCAAGCATCCGCGATGCCATTTCCTGTGCCAGCGTCGCTTCGCCGAGCATAACAGGAATAATCGGGTGATCGGCACCGGCCAATTTGAAGCCGAGCTTTGTCATGTCGCGGCGGAAATGCGCGGCGTTGGCACTGAGCCGCGCACGCAGTTCCGCGCCTTGGTCAATCAGATCGAACACTTTCAGCGATGCAGCAGCAATGACGGGAGCGAGGGTGTTAGAAAAAAGATAGGGCCGCGAGCGCTGGCGCAGCCAATCGACCACTTCTCGCTTGCCGGAGGTATAGCCGCCCGACGCCCCGCCGAGAGCCTTGCCCAATGTGCCGGTGATAATATCGACGCGGCCTTCGACGCCGCAATGTTCGGCGGAACCGCGACCGTTGTTGCCGACAAAACCGACCGCATGGCTGTCATCCACCATGACCATGGCTCCATATTCTTCCGCGAGGTCGCAGACGCCTTGAAGATTGGCGATGATGCCATCCATCGAGAATACGCCGTCGGTTGCGATCATCTTGAAGCGGCTGCCTTCCGCCTTCTTCAATTCTTCTTCCAGTGCCGCCATGTCGTTGTTGGCGTAGCGGAAACGCTTGGCTTTGGAGAGACGCACGCCATCGATGATCGAGGCATGGTTGAGCGCGTCGGAAATAATAGCGTCTTCCTCGCCGAGCAGGGTTTCGAACAAGCCGCCATTGGCATCGAAACAGCTGGAATAAAGGATCGTATCTTCGAGACCGAGGAAATTGGAAATGCGCGCTTCGAGTTGCTTGTGCTCTTCCTGAGTGCCGCAGATGAACCGCACTGAAGCCATGCCGTAGCCATAGCGGTCAAGCGCTGCCTTGCCCGCTGCCGCGAGTTCTTCGTTGTTGGCAAGGCCGAGATAGTTATTGGCGCAGAAGTTCAGGACCTTTGCGCCGGAATTAACGATGATCTGCCCGGCTTGTTTGGAGGTGATGACACGCTCAGTCTTGTAGAGCCCGGACTGTTTCAGCCCCTCGAGTTCCGAGGACAAGTGATCGATAAAGGGCTTGGTCATGGGATTTCCTGCTCTATACCTGGTAACGGGGCAACTATCGCAGTGTCATCTCACGATCGGACGAATGTCTCAAGCCCCCGGATTGATCGGCTTGCCAGGGCGACGATGTTACAACCCTGACCTCATCGCTTAGAGCGTCTCAAAACCTGCGGTTGCTGGCGTTTCAGGGAATGCCGCTAGGCCAGAAACTACGTATACCCATTGATGCTGCTGCGCGAACATTGCTTTTTGCTGCGATTGTTTTGGTCGGGCTGTTCGGAACATATTTTTTTGTCGCAAACCCCTATTATTTTACCTCACCATAACCGCGGCCTGGGCTACAGCTGAACCAGATGCCCTGAGGATACTTCCGCGTACTGCCGCGCAGGAACGACAAAGTCCGGAGCCCGGACGGGGCTTTTGATCTCGTCATTGGAGACAGGCCGTTTGACACCACGCCGCGAAGGGTCTGGAACAGGAACCGCCGAAATCAGCTTTTTCGTGTACGGATGCTGCGGGTTTTCGAAGATCGCCGCGCGGGGTCCGATTTCGACGATCTCGCCGAGATACATCACTGCGATGCGGTGACTGACCCGTTCGACCACGGCGATATCGTGTGAGATGAACAGATAGGCGAGGTTCAGGCTGGCCTGCAGGTCGAGCAGTAGGTTGATGACCTGCGCCTTGATCGACACATCGAGTGCCGAGACGGATTCGTCGGCGACAATGATCTTCGGATAAAGCGCCAGAGCGCGGGCAATACAGATACGCTGGCGCTGCCCGCCGGAGAATTCGTGTGGATAACGGTTCGCCATTTCTGCCGTGAGGCCGACACGCTCCAAAAGGTCGGCAACGCGGTCTCGCGCCTGTGCACGGGTTCCGAGCTTGTGCTCGAGGTAGGGTTCGGCAATCGCTGCGCCAACCGTCATGCGCGGATTGAGGCTGGCAAAAGGGTCTTGGAAAATCATCTGCATGGTCCGGCGCATGTCGCGCAGCTGCTTCGGGTCCATGGTCAGCACATCCTGGCCATTGAGCAGGACTTCGCCACCCTGTGCCTGCACAAGGCGCATGATCGAGCGTCCGGTCGTCGACTTTCCGCAACCGGATTCACCGACCAGCGACAGGGTCTCGCCGGGCTGCAAAGTAAAGGACAGATTCTCCACCGCATGCACCCGGCCTTCGAGCTGCCCGAACATGCCTGAATGGATGTTGAAGCGCGTAGTAAGATTGCGCACGTCGAGAAGCGGCGGTGTTTCCTTCTGGACTGTATCGGCAGCTTCAACGGGCGTATCGGATGTGCCTGTAGTGCGGTCGACAACCGGAAAACGCAATGGCCGCTCGCGTCCTTTCATCGAGCCCAGAACCGGAACTGCCGACAGCAGCGAGCGCGTGTACGGATGCTGCGGCCTCGCGAAGATATCCTCGGTCTTGCCGGTTTCGACCGCCTCGCCATTATACATCACCACGGTCCGGTCGGCGATTTCCGCGACCACGCCCATGTCATGGGTGATGAAGAGGACAGAGGCGCCCTCCTCGTCCTGCAGCAGTTTGATGAGATCAAGGATCTGGCCTTGAATGGTCACATCCAGTGCTGTCGTTGGTTCGTCGGCGATCAGCAGTTTCGGTTTGCTGGCAAGTGCCATGGCAATCATCACGCGCTGGCGCATCCCGCCCGAGAAGCGGTGGGGATATTCGTTGAACCGCGATTTCGCCGCGGGTATCCGCACCTTTTCCAACAACCGGATGGTTTCCGCCTTGGCCTCGGCCCGCGAGATGTTGTGATGGCAAAGCAGGGCCTCGCTGATTTGCTGCCCCACTGTGAACAGCGGGTTGAGGCTGGTCATCGGTTCCTGAAAGATCATCGCGACATCATTGCCACGGACGCCGCGCATCTGCTTTTCCGGCAGAGCGAGAATATCCTTGCCGCCCAGGATGATCTTGCCCTCGATGCGGCTCTTGTCCTTCTGCAGGAGCCGCATGATCGAAAGCGAGGTGACGCTCTTGCCCGACCCGGACTCGCCGACAATCGCCACAGTTTCGCCGGGACCAACATCGAACGAGACGTTGCGGACGACTGGTCGCCACCGACCGTCCGCCAGAAAGGATGTAGTCAGGTTCGAAACCGACAGGACTGGGGCGATGGGCTTTTCCATGAGCTATCCTCTTAGTCCGGCCAGCGCATCAGGCCGGCGATGCGGCGGGCGTAGCGTTCTTCGAATGGCGTTGCGATGACCTCATTGGAGGCACGTGCCTTGCCGAGTTCCTCTTCGAGACGGCTCGCCACGATCTTCTCCTCGCCTGGATGCAGATTGCAGGGATCCATGTAGAAGAAACCATGCTCGGCTTCGTGATCGCGGACGATGATCGGGTGTGCGCCGCGCGCCAGTGCATCGGCTAGGTCCCACGCGGTGATATGCGCTTCCTGCGGGTTCACGGTCACCCGTAAACGGTCCAGCGGATTGTGCGTTGGGTCCGGCTCGATCTCGGCGGTGACGCCGGGCTTGCCGGTCAGCGTCTGCTTCCACAAATTGAGATAACCGGTTTCCTTTTCGCGGATACCGGCATGGTCGCGCTTTTCCCAGGCTTCGAGTGCCGCGATAGTGCCAAGGATGCTCTCCTTACCGAGTTTCATGCCTCGGCCGATACCCATGTTCTGCAGGAAGGCGCTGCGCACCAAATCCTTGCGTCCGGCAACGATTCCACCGGTTGGGCCGCCAAGAAATTTATGCGACGAATAGAGCGCGATATCGGCACCTTGGGCGAGGAAGATTTTCAGATCATATTCCGATGCGGCGTCAACGATGACCGGAACGCCACGAGCGTGGCAAACCTCGGCAAACTTCTTCAGGGCGATCAGGCCATACTGGACTGTGTGGTGCGAGACGACAAAGACTGCCGCTGCCGTACGCTCATTGATGGCCCCATCCAGGTGATACGGATAGCATGATGTAGCCTGACCGATGAGCACAGCCTTTGCTCCCGCAAGCCGGATACCCTGATCTACAGGAGCGCCGTAGCTGACCACATGGCCGGTCTGGATGATAACTTCGTCCTTCAAGCCCGTCGCATCTGGCAGGCGCTCGATGGCGGCCAGATCGTTGCCTGTCATCGTTGCGGCAACGGCAAGGCTTATGCCGGCGGAACAGGAGGCGGTGACAAAACCTGCCTCGCCGCCGGTCAGGCGTGCGATCACCGGGCTCGCCATCTTATGCAGATCGTTGATTTCCACGAATTGCGGGAGTATGGCACTCATAGCGGCAACCGCCTCAGGCACCACAATTGACGCGCCGAGCGATGTCATCGTCCCGGAAACGTTAATCACAGGCCTCAGTCCAAGCGACTGGCGTATATCGGGCGGCATATGAGAGTCGGTCATGCTATTCTCCTTGAAGAGTATTCCGTTTGCTTGGCATATATGCCGTTATAATGTAATAAAGAGTCGAGAGACTTTACTGATCGTGCCAGGAGCCTGAAAGTGGACGCAAAGACATCAGACATGGACGCACCTCGTGGCCTTCAGAAAGCTGGCGAGGCGACCGCCCGCCGCTCGCGCGTCAGCGGCATCGATCGCGCCCTGCAGGTTCTCGATTATCTGTATGAGACTGGAAGTCCGGCTGGTGTCTATGCCATAGCCAAGGCGATTGGAGCGCCGCTTTCCACCGTCTATGTGATCATCGACGATCTCGTGGAGAAGAACCTGCTTTCGCGCAACAGTGACAGTACGGTCTGGCTTGGCGCGCGGCTTTATCACTACGGCCTTGCTTATGCGCGCTCGCTGGATTTTCTCAATGTCGCCAATCACGAAATGCACAGTCTGAGCCGTGTTTCGGGTGAGACGGTGCAGGTGTGCGGGCGTGACGGCGATCATATGATGGTACTGGCCATGGCCGATGGTCCCGGCCATTTCCAGGTGACGTCTCGCGTCGGCACCCGTGTGCCGCTCAACTGGACCGCCTCGGGGCGCCTTTTGGTCGGTCATCTGCCGGAACAGGAACGACTGGACCTGTTCGAACATTGCGCGAAATCCTCGCCGACCGGCCGTGCCGTGATCGATCCGGCCGTTTTGTCGGAGTCGGCCAGGCAAGCCTTGCAGGCACGCATTTCGATTCAGGCGGGCGAATCCGATTATGCCGTTGCCTGCGTAGCCTCGCCCATCTGCGACGACAAAGGCATCTGCGTCGCGACCATTTCCATCGTTCTGCCTGAACAGAAGATCACCGACAATCCCGAGCGCTACACGGCCGAAGTCAAGTCTTCGGCGGAGCGGATTGAAACAGTGATGGGCTGGCGCAGTCATTCCTGACCTCAATCCTTCAGGGCTACAATTGCCTCAATTTCCACGGTGATATTGCCGGGCAGCGAGCTGAAGCCAACGGCTGAGCGCGCATGGTTGCCGGCTTCACCAAATACATCGATCAGCAGGTCGGAACACCCATTGATGACAGACGGGTGGTCGGCAAAATCCGGCACGGCATTGACCATGCCGAGCAGCTTCACCACGCGTTTCACCCGCCGCAAATCTCCAAGTGCCGAATGCATGACCGCGAGGAGATTGATGCCGGTCAAGCGCGCGTGCTTGTAAGCCTCCTCCACGCTCACATCACCTCCGACCTTGCCGGTATGCATGTACCCGTCATCCTCGCGCGGCCCCTGCCCTGACAGGTACAGCATGTTGCCCTCCTGAATATGGGTAACGAAGTTCGCGATCGGGCTTGGCGCTGGGGGAAGAACAATGCCCAGCTCCTTGAGACGATCATAGGGGGAAACGTCGGCATTGATTGCCGGGCTTGATAGGTGACTCAAGGCTTGTTCCTTAACGGTATGAATAGGGCGCGATAGCGCCGGATGTTTCAGGCTTTACCGGCTGATAGCGACTGGCGGCGATCGGTTCATTGCCAAGCACTGCCCAGCGCGGCTCGAACAGCTTGTCGAGCCTCGCTTCGTAGCCCATCGAGTCGATGACTGTGAGATCGGAATCGACGAGTTCAAAGATGGTGAAATCTGCACGTGTGCCGACCGAAAGTAGGTTCTCTGTCGGCAGGTTAATCGCCGATGCCGGTGAGATCGTTACCGCTTCGACCACCTTGTCGAACGGCATGCCGACACTCAAAAGCTTGGACATCGTGGTGCCCAAGTCCCACACGGCGAAATTCAGGCTGCGCAGATGAATATCGGTCGAGATCGAGAATGGCAAAAGACCACGCTGGATCGCGACTTCCGCCACGCGGAATGAGAACGACGCGCCGCCGTGGCCGATATCGAGACGTATCCCCTCGCCTGCGCAACGCGCCGCCAGTTCGAACAGATCATCGTCCTCGATGATGCTGCTGCCGACCTTGCCGTTGAAGCAGTGCGTGATGATGTCGCCGGGTCCGAGGATTTCCAGCACTTCGTCGTAAAGCGCCGGCGGTTCGCCAACATGCACCATCATCGGTATCTTCAGAATTTTGGCGAGCTTCTTGCCGACTTTGACCGGTGTAACACCCCAGGAGCCGGTAATGACGTGGCTGGCACGCACTTTCAGCCCGACGATGTGATCGCGGTTCTCGTTGACACAGGCAACGGTGCGATCGATATCGATCGAGCGGATATCGCTGAGTTCACTGACCCGGTTGCAGGCCACCAAGCCAATTGAGCCCAGATTGAGAAAGGCTTTGATACGTTCGCGCGCCGGATCGATGATATATTCGCGAAACCCATGGAAGTTGGCTTCGCCTGCCGAACCAGCATCGACGATGGTGGTGACACCGCGTTCGGCGCCGCACAGTTGCGGGCGTACGGAAATATCCGTGCCGCCATGCCAGATATGCGTGTGCAGATCGACCCATCCGGGAGAAATCCATGCGCCCTTGCCGTCAACCCGACGTATATCGCCCTGAACGCTCAGCGACGGACCAAACTCGGCCACCTTGCCATAAGCATCGATCAGAATATCGATGCTGGATAAAGGCGTGTTCGGTCCGAATGAAACCGGTTTGACATTGGTCAGCAGCAAGCGCCCTTCCATTGAAGAACCGGCGGTTGCAGAAGATGCAGACATGATCAGAGATCCTTTCTGAGGCGGGGGTCGAGAAGGTCGCGGAAGCCGTCGCCGACCATCTGCAGGGAAAGAACGGCAAGCACGATGGCAATGCCCGGAAACAGCGTCATCCAGTCGGCCTTGCCGATATATTGACGGCCGGAAGCGATCATCGTCCCCCATGTCGGTACTTCCGGGCTGACACCGAGCCCGAGAAAGGACAGGCCCGCCTCTGCCAGCATGGCATTGGCGAAAAGGAATGTGCCCTGTACAAGAATCGGCGAGAGCAGGTTGCGCAGGATATGCCGCGTCATGATATGCGGCGTCGAAATACCGAGCGATGTCGCCGCCTCCACATAGGGCAGTTCGCGAATAACGAGCGTCGAAGCGCGAACGATACGAGCGAGCCGCGGTGCATAGACGATACTGAGCGCGACGATGACTGTGGTGAGCGATGGCCCGAGTGCTGCTACCAGCGCGATCGCCAGCAGGATGTCCGGAAAGGCCATCATCGCATCGATAAGCCGGGTAATCGGCGCATCGAGCTTCTGGAAAAATCCCGCGAGGATGCCGAGGGTCACGCCAATCAGCGACGCCAATACCACCACGGCAAATCCCACCAGTAGCGACAGCCGCGCCGAGAAGATCGTGCGCGAAAACACGTCGCGGCCGAACTCGTCCGTGCCGAAGAACCATTTCATATCCGGCGGCTTGAGACGATTGACGATGGACAATTTGTTTGGCGCATAGGGCGTGATCAACGGTGCAAACACCGCAAGGACCACGAAAATGGCGAGAACGATCAGTCCGAACAGTACGGTTTTGCGCCGGATCAGGACCCGCAAGAATTTGGAGCGTTCGCTCGTCGGGGCGTTGGTTACGATTTCGGTCATCAGTAGCGCACCCTTGGATCGACGACCAAGTAAAGCATGTCGATGGCAAAATTGATGAGAACGTAGAGCGCGGCGATGATGAGCAGCGCTCCCTGGATGACAGGGTAATCGCGCCGCAAGACAGCAGACACGACGAGACTGCCGACGCCGGGAAGACCGAACACGGTTTCAGTTACCACCGCCCCGGAGATTAGTACCGCAGCAGTCAGACCCAGAACGGTGAGGATCGGAATAAGCGCGTTCTTGAAGGCATGTTTCAACACGACCCGACGCTCGTCGACGCCCTTGGCGCGTGCCGTGCGGATGTAATCGTCGCCGAGGACATCCAGCATGGAGGCTCGGGTGAAGCGCATGATCAGTGCCGAAGAGACGATACCAAGTGCAAATGCCGGCAGCACCAGATAACCCAGCCGTTCCAACAGCGACGTACCAGGGCCGCCGTAGCCGGATACGGGAAACAGGCCGAACCGTACGGCGAATATCTGCATGAGGATCAGGCCGAGCCAGAAGCTCGGGATGCTTGCGGCCAGCATCGCCACAGCCGTTGCTGCCTGATCGAAGAACGATCCACGGCGATAGGCAGCGTAGATGCCGATTGGGATGGCGATGACGCTTGCAATCAACAGCGAAAAAATTGTGAGAAAGAAGGTCGGTTCGGCGCGCTGCGCCAGCGCTTCAAGTACCGGCTGGTTGAGGAAGATCGACTGCCCGAGGTCGCCCTTGAACAGATTGCCGATGAAATAGACATATTGCAGCAGGATGGATTGATCGAGCCCGAGCTGCTGACGCAGGGCTGCGATATCCGCAGCGGTTGCTTCCGGTCCAAGCATCACTGCAGCGGGGTCGCCTGGCGTGACGCGAACGATGATGAAGACAATCGTCACCACCAGGAACATCACGATGATCATGCCGATAAAGCGTTGAAATATGTAACGGAGCATCTGGGCGGATCGTTCTCTTTTGCAGGCTGTATTGAGGAATGGTCGCAGGCGGAAGCCCTGCCCGCGACCGCGATTACATCACTGCTTGAGCGACACGTTCCAGAAATAGGGCCACGGCGCCGGCGTGAACCCTTCCAGCTTTGGCGACTTGGCTGAGAGCGCGTTGAAGTCGCCAATCTTGATGATCGGGACTTCGGCATAGATCACCTTCTGCACTTCGGCCCAAAGGGCAACACGCTTCTTCGGGTCGATTTCCGCGTTGAACGCATCGACCGCGGCCTTGCGGGCGGGCGTATCCCAATTGCCGGGCGCGCTGGTCGACATGGCGCCAATCAAGGCGGGTTCCGGCAGGAAAGGACTATGGCTGATATAGATGTCCCACAGCTTCGGGTCGGCGCGGCGCTGTGTCAGCGTTGCCCAGTCTACCACCTGCATATCTACTTTGAAGCCTGCAGCCTTCAAATATTCGGCCGCAACCTGCGCCATCTTGTAGTGGAATTCATATTGGCGGCTGGTGAGGATGCGGATTGGCTCACCATTGTAGCCGGCCTTCTTCATCAGCTCGGCAGCCTTTTCCGGGTCGGCAACGTTGTATGCGCCTTCGGTGCCCGCGTCCGTCTTCCAGCTGTAGCCGTCAGGGTACATTGAGGGATCGAGCGAATAGAAATCCGTACTGCCAAATGCGGCCGCCATCATGTCTTCCATGCTGAGCGAGTCGCGGATTGCCAGTCTGATATCCTGGTTCTTGGTGATCCCCTGGCTGGTATTCATGACAAAGACCGGCCAGCCAAATGGCTTGAGCAAAACGGCTTCGGTCGTCTTCTGGTCCTTCAACCGGTCATAGGCCTCGACCGGCAAACTATCGACGTAATCGAATTGACCGGAAACAGCGCCTTCGACGCGTGTATTGGCATCCGGCACAGGAACGAAGCGGATCTCGTCGAGATATTGATGCCGCGCTCCTCCATAGCCGTTCTCGTCACCCTCAGGTGACTTGTAGCCATCGAAACGTGTCAGCTGGATATACTGGTCGGCCTTGCGCTCCTTCAGCATATATGGGCCCGTACCAATCGGATCGGTCATCGGGTTTTGCTGTTTTTCGCTCGGGAGGATGATCGCGGCGGCATTGTTGAAAGCCAGCAGCGAAACGAGCGGGGCATAAGGCGCGTTGAGAGTGATCTTGACCGTGGCAGGATCGACGGCTTCGATCGAAGTGATCATCGAGGCTGTCTGCTTGCCGCGTGAGGCGACTTGAGTCCAGCGCTTCAACGAGGCGACAACATCGGTTGAATCCATATCCGAGCCGTCATGGAACTTGACGCCGGTGCGAAGCTTTATGGTGTAGACTTTGCCATCGGTCGAAACTTCGGGAAGACTGGCAGCGAGCAGTGGTGTGACGTTCCAATTCTTGTCGAACGTGTAGAGTGTCTCGAAAATGTGCTGCGAGACGATGCCGACGAGATCCGCTGTCGAAGCCATGGCATCGAGTGTGGGTGGCTCGCCAATGGTGGCGACATTGATGACGCCGCCTTTTGCTTGAGCAAAAGCAGAGGAGCTTAGAGCAATCAGCGCTGAACCAAGAAGGAGTGCGAGCTTCAGTGATTTCATGACGGTTCCCTTTGTTGTTCCACAATAATGGATTATAGTGTTTTATAGTAGAATAGAACAAATGCTGGCAGGACTGTCAATTCAAAAAAGAAAAGGGCTGCGCGATGAAGCGCAGCCCCTTGTTTTCATTGAAGGGCAGTTGGTTAAATAATACCCCCGCCCCCAGCGACACTCGCCGGTCGCTTCTTTCCAATCGATTGGCGATAGCCGCTCTTGCGATAGGTGGCGATGGGATCGATCGCTCCAGCCGACCGGCGGCGCGCCTCGGCCAGGATCGGCTCGACATCGGTGCGATAGGCACGCTTTAGCGTTTCTGAAGCCATCAGCGCATCGTTTTCATCCTGATATCCATTCAAGGCCTTTCGATCGACCAGCAGCGCCTGAGCGTAAGCCCGGCGGATTTCATTGGCGCTCGAAATCAAACTCTCGATCGGATCTGTAACGTTGTGCGACTGGTCGATCATGTGCGCGGGATGGAACCCGTCCACGCCGCGATCCTCCGCATCGACAAGTTCGTTGAAGACCAGGAATAGCCGGTAAGGATCGATCGAACCCGCGTCGAGATCGTCATCGCCATATTTGGAATCGTTGAAATGGAAGCCGCCAAGTTTCTTGAACTGGATCAGCCGCGAAACGATCATCTCGATATTGGTGTTCGGGGCATGGTGGCCGAGATCGACCAGACAATAAGCTTTCGGGCCCAATGTCTGCGCGATCAGATAATTCGTTCCCCAGTCCTGCACCACTGTCGAATAGAAAGCCGGCTCATACATCTTGTGTTCGGAGAAGATACGCCAATCATCGGGCAGCGCTTTGTAAATCTCAGCCATTGATCCGAGATAACGCTCGAAGGATTTGGCGAAATTGCTCTGTCCCGGGAAATTGGAACCGTCGCCAATCCACACGGTCAGGGCTTTCGAACCAATCGCCCGACCAATCTCGATGCATTCGATGTTATGTTCGATCGCCTGCGCGCGCGTCGCCGCATTCACATGGCTGAGCGATCCGTATTTATAGGAATGCGCCTGATCCGGCGCATCGGAGAACGTATTGGAATTCATTGCATCGAAACCAAGGCCGTGCGCATCCGCATGAGCCTTCAGATGTTTCGGATCCGCCTTGTCCCATGGGATGTGCAGAGAGACATTCGGTGTTGTCCGTGTCAATTGCTGGATCACCGCGCAATCGTCGAGCTTGTCGAAGATACCGCGCGGCTCGCCCGATCCGGGAAAGCGCGCAAAGCGTGTCCCACCTGTGCCAACGCCCCAGGAGGGCACGGCGACAAAGAAGTCCGCAACCTTATCGGTGACCGCGTCGACGTCGATGTTACGTCGTGCGAGATGAGCACCCAGCGCCTCGTAATCGCTCTTGTGGGCGGCCAGTACCCGGTCGTTCTCGGACGCGATCAGTTCGCCGGAAATGTGCAGTTCAGCCATGATGTCCTCCCGAGACCGATATTATCGTGTAAAGCTCTGCGCGTTACCTGCGTCGACATTGATAATATTGCCTGTCGATTTGGCGGATGAATCCGAGGCGAGAAAATATACCGCTTCAGCGATGTCTTCCGGTAGCACATTGAGCTTCAGCAGCGAACGTTTGCGATAGTGCTCCTCGAGCTCGTCAACCTGCAGATTGGAAGAAGCGGCGCGCTGTTCGCGCCATTCGCCGTTCCAGATTTTTGAGCCGCGCAGAACTGCGTCGGGATTGACGGTATTGACCCGGATACCGCCTTCTGCACCTTCCAGCGCAAGACAGCGGGCCAGATGGATTTCCGCAGCCTTCGCTGCACAATAGGCGCTGGCATTGGACGATGCGGCAAGGCCATTCTTGGAAGCGACGAAGACGACATTACCCCCAATCTTCTGTCGGCGGAACAAGCGGAACGCCTCGCGAGAAACCAGAAAATAGCCAGTCGCGAGGATATCGATATTGCGCGTCCACATTGAAAGTTCCGTCGTCTCGATCGGCGCCGAGGACGCGATACCCGCATTGGATACGAGGATATCGACACCGCCAAACTCCACCGAGGCTTCAGCATAGCTGGCAATGACGCCTGCCTCATCTGTCACGTTCAGCTGGACGCTGCGCACCGCATCCGAAGTGTAGCGTTTGGCGAAATTTTCGTGGGCCGCGTTTAGTGCATCAGTGTCGATGTCGGCTAGCACCACACACGCGCCCTCACCCAGCAGTCGCTCCGCTGTCGCGCGTCCTATACCCCCGGCACCGCCGGTAACGAAAGCAACGCGGCCAGCCAGTGATTTCGGCTTTGGCATGCGCTGCAATTTCGCTTCTTCGAGCAGCCAATATTCGATGTCGAAGGCTTCCTGTTCGGGCAGCCCCTGATACTCGGAGACCGACGAAGCGCCGCGCATGACGTTGATAGCGTTGACATAGAATTCACCAGCGATCCGCGCCGTCGCCTTGTCCTTGGCGAACGACAGCATACCGACGCCGGGAATGAGGAAAATCACCGGATTGGGATCGCGCATCGCCGGCGAATTGGCATGCTTGCAGTCATTGTAGTAGCGGGCGTAGTCGGTACGGTAGGCCTCCAGCGCGCTGTCGAGCGATGCGACGACAGCATCCGCATTCGGATTAGCGAGGTCGAAGTCGAGCACAAGCGGCCGGATTTTCGTACGCAGGAAATGGTCCGGGCAGCTTGTGCCAAGAGCAGCCAGAGGGCGCAAATTGTTCGAATTGACGAATTCGAGCACGGCCGGTTGATCATCGAAGTGACCAAGCTTGCGCTCAGATGCGCCGATCTTGCCGCGGATTTCCGGCATCAATTTTGCCGCGATAGCACGGCGTGCCGATGGATCGAGGCTTCGGGTGGCTTCACCACCGAAAGCGGATTTACCTGCGGTCTTCTGATCGAACCAGACGATCGCCTTGTTGATGATCTCAAGCGTCAGCTCGTAACATTCCTTGGCGTCATTGGCCCAGGTGAAGAGACCATGGCTTTCGAGGACGACGCCCTTGGAGTTCGGATGGGCAGCCACATAGGCGCCAAGATCGAGCCCAAGCTGGAAACCGGGCCGCCGCCACGGCAGCCAGCCAATTTCGCCGCCGAAGATTTCCTTCGTCAGCTCACGGGAGTTTTTCGACGCGGCAATCGCGATGATCGCATCGGGATGCATGTGGTCGACATGCTTGAACGGTACAAAACCATGCAGCGGTGTATCGATGGAGGCGGCGCGGTTGTTGAGATTGAAGGTGCAATGCGGCAGGAAGCCGACCATGCGGTCCTCATCTTCGACGCCCTTGTATATAGATTTCAGCGATTCAAGCTTTTCCATATAGAGCGTGGCAAAACCATCGAGCTTGATCGTACCCACATCGCCGCCCGATCCCTTGACCCATAGTACCTCGACCGGCTTGCCGGTCAGCGGATCGGTTTCGATCACTTTCGCGGATGTGTTGCCGCCACCGTAATTGGTGATGCGCTTGTCGGCACCCAGCAGGTTGGAACGATAAAGCAGCTTGCCCGGCTCATCCAGACCAGCTGCCTTTTGATCATCCCAACGATTATCCAGAAGTTGGACCTTGTCTGCCATATTCGCCTCCCGAAAAGTCAATTGCCAGCTCAGGACAGATCGTCCGGCCGCTGCTATTTGCGTCTAGCTATGGAGCAGATCGCATTTTGTTGTCAATCATAAACGGTCAATTTCGATCATAAACTTACTGTTGTGCAGTGCAATATGAAACTATTTGACTGAAGTTGATTGACACTCGCGATGTTTTTGCGCCATAGATTGTCACAAGAGGAGGACAAGCATGCACGAGCGTGAGCGCCACCGGATCATTCTGAGCGCTGTTCAGGAAAAGCCGGTCATCACCATTCAGGACATTGCCGAACTGACGGAAGCGTCGGAAGCAACGATCCGTCGTGACATTGCCTCGCTCCATGTCAAAGGCAAGCTGCGCCGGGTGCGTGGCGGTGCCGAAGCCGTGCATCCCCCGCAATTGACACCTCTCGCCGGCCGGCATTTCCATGTCTCTGAATCGGAAAACGCCGACAAGAAACGCGCCATCGCCCGCGAGGCCGTTGCGTTGTGCGAGGAAGGTGACGCCATCATCATCAATGGTGGCACGACCACTTTTCAGATGGTGCATTTCCTGGCGTCGCGGCGGCTGCAGGTGATGACCAATTCATTCGCCATTGCCGAACATCTGGTCAAGAACTCCAAGAGTTCGGTCACGGTGCCGGGCGGCGCGATCTACCGCGAGCAGAGCATCATTCTTTCGCCGTTCGATAATGATGTGACGCGTAATTTTTACGGAAAGCGCATGTTCATGGGCTCGCAAGGCGTTGGCCCATTTGGCGTCATGGAATCCGATGCGCTGATCATCCAGGGCGAGCAGAAACTGATCAATCAGGCCGATGAACTGGTGCTGCTCGTCGATTCAACCAAATTCGCCCGCCGCTCAAGCCTCATCCTCTGCCCGCTGCAACGCGTTGCCACCATCATCACCGATGACGGCATTTCGGATGCGGACCGGAAAATGGTGGAGGATGCAGGCGTTAGGCTCATCATCGCAAACGTCAATCAGGAAAAATCAAGGAATTCCGTTTCGGTCGCATGATCGAAGCGGTGTCGACCAACAACATGGTTCAATCTCTGGGAGGATAGACAATGAAACTTTTGAAGAAACTCGCATTGGGATCGGCACTTGCCTTTGCCATGCTCGCATCGCAGGCGCACGCCGCCGATACGGTCAAAATCGGCCTTGTCGTCAAATCGCTTGGCAATGGCTTCTTCGAAGCGGCCAACAAGGGCGCGCAGGAAGCTGCCAAGGAACTCGGCGGCGTCGAAGTCATCTATACCGGCCCGACATCGACGACGGCCGAAGGCCAGATCGAGGTCATCAATGCGCTGATCGCGCAAAACGTCAATGCAATCGCGATTTCCGCCAATGATCCCGACGCGGTCGTCCCGGCGTTGAAGAAGGCCATGGCGCGCGGCATCAAGGTCATTTCGTGGGATTCAGCCGTCGCCAAGGATGGCCGTATCATGCATCTCAACCCATCGTCGAACGAGTTGATCGGCAAGATGTGCCTGCAGCTCGCCGCCGACCACCTGAAAGATGGCAAGGGCGATTTCGCCATTCTTTCCGCAACGACAACCTCGACCAACCAGAACACCTGGATCGAGGAAATGAAGAAGCAGCTGCCGAATTTTCCAGGCCTCAATCTCGTGACGACAGTCTATGGTGACGATCTTTCCGACAAGAGCTACCGCGAAGCGCAGGGCCTGCTGACCTCGCAGCCCAACGTCAAGGTCATCGTTGCTCCGACAACCGTTGGCGTCCTTGCCGCCTCGCAGGCCGTGGCCGATGCCAAGAAGATCGGCGACGTCTATGTGACGGGTCTCGGTCTTCCTTCGGAAATGGCGGGCGCGATCAAGTCTGGTGCGACCAAGGAATTCGCCATCTGGAACCCGATCGATCTTGGCTACTCGGCAACCCAGATCGCCTATCGCCTGGTCAAGGGTGAGACGGACGGTGCTCCCGGCAGCGAAATTGCCGCTGGACGCATGGGCAAAATCAAGGTCGGCGACAATGGCGAAGCCGCCATGGCTGATCCATTCGTTTACGACGCCAAGAACATCGATCAGTTCTCCAAGATCTTCTGATCCGGACGTATCGTGGCTAGCCCGGCAGAGCTTCTGCCGGGCATTTTTTCCCTTCCGGTATATTTGATGAACAAGATTACCCTGCCCGAGCCAATGTCAGAGACGCCTCTCCTCGAGATGCGTGGCATCTCCAAGTCATTTCCTGGCGTGAAGGCATTGAACGACGTCAACATTTCGCTGTTTCCCGGCCGGGTGACAGCGCTGATTGGCGAAAATGGGGCGGGCAAATCGACCCTCGTCAAAATCCTCACTGGAATCTACGAATCCGACGAGGGCGAAATTCATGTCGATGGCCAGCCGGTAGAGTTTGCCAATGCGCAGGATGCGATCGATTTCGGCGTCACGGCGATCCATCAGGAGACCGTGCTTTTCGACGAATTGTCGGTCGCCGAGAATATCTTTCTCGGCCATGCGCCGAAAACCAGGCTTGGTTTCGTCAACTGGAAAGCTGTCAATGCCCGCGCACTCGCGCTGCTGCATTCGCTGGAAAGCAATATCGATCCGCGCGTGCGACTGAAAGATCTTTCAATTGCCCAGCGCCATCTTGTCGCCATTGCCCGGGCACTGTCCGTCGATGCGCGCATCGTCATTATGGACGAGCCGACCGCCGCTCTGTCGCGCAAGGAGGTCGACGACCTGTTCCAGATCGTGAAGCGGCTCAAAGCCCAGGGCAAAGCAATCCTGTTCATCAGCCACAAATTCGATGAAGTCTATGAGATCGCCGATAATTATGCGGTCTTCCGTGATGGCAAGGCTGTTGGCAGCGGCGTGCTTGACGGTGTCGGACAGGATGAAATCGTCAAGCTCATGGTCGGGCGCTCCATCGAGCATGCCTTTCCGAAAGTGGATATCCCGCTCGGTGACACTGTGCTTTCGGTCGAGAACTACACGCATCCGACAGAGTTTCGCGATATCACCTTCGCCCTCAAGAAAGGTGAGATTTTCGGCATTTATGGTCTCGTCGGCGCAGGTCGCTCGGAGATCTGCCAGTCGCTGTTCGGCGTAACAAAGCCATCCGGCGGCACCCTGAAACTGGACGGCAAGGAGATCGTTATCCGTTCCCCCGGCGACGCCATTAAGGCCGGTATCGTCTATGTGCCGGAAGAGCGCGGACGCCATGGTGCAGTGCTGCAATTGCCGATTTACCAGAACATTTCCCTGCCCTCGCTGACGCGCACCTCCCGCTCCGGTTTCCTGCGTGCGGCGGAGGAGTTCGCCCTTGCACGAAAATATGCCGAGCGTTTCGACCTGCGTGCTGCTGCCCTTTCCGTACCGGTCGGCACCTTGTCGGGCGGTAACCAGCAGAAGGTGGTCATCGGTAAATGGTTGGCGACCCAACCAAAGATCCTCATTCTGGACGAGCCGACCAAGGGCATCGACATCGGGTCAAAGGCTGCGGTCCATGCCTTCATCAGCGAGCTCGCCGGTGAAGGCCTCAGCATCATCATGGTCTCGTCGGAACTGCCGGAAATCCTCGGCATGTCGGATCGCGTGCTGGTGCTGCGCGAAGGCCTGTCCGCCGGTGTCTACGAGCGCTCGCACATGAACGCCGAGACGCTGGTGCGCGCCGCAACAGGCAATGCGTAAAGGTTGAGTATGATCAAGCAATTATTCAAATTCCGCGAAATGCTGCTGGTGATCATCATCGCCATCCTGCTTGCCGTATTCTCCGCCCGTTCGCCCGGCTTTGCCAAACCCGGGAACCTTGCAAATATCTTCAACGACACGTCGATCCTGATCATTCTTGCGCTTGGCCAGATGACGGTGATCCTGACGAAATCGATCGATCTGTCGGTGGCTGCCAATGTGGCCTTTACCGGGATGGCGGTCGGCATGTTGAATGCCGCCTATCCGGAACTGCCCCTCGCGCTGATCCTCCTTATCGCTCTCGGTATCGGGGCAATTCTCGGGGCGATCAACGGAATTTTTGTCTGGAAGCTCAGCATTCCCTCCATCGTCGTCACGCTTGGCACGCTCACCATCTACCGTGGCATGGCGTTCGTTCTCTCCGGCGGTGCCTGGGTCAACGCACACCAGATGACGGCGCCGTTCCTGCAGACGCCACGCCAGCTCTTTCTCGGCCTGCCCATCCTCGGCTGGACGGCTATTATCATCGTCGCAATCATGTATCTCGTCATGTCACGCACGTTTCTTGGCCGGGCAATCTACGCGTCGGGCGGCAATCCGACTGCGGCCGTCTATGCCGGCATCGACGTCGGACGCACGCGCTTCTTCGCGTTCGTCATCTCAGGAACGCTCGCGGGTCTCTGCGGCTACCTATGGGTGTCGCGCTACGCGGTAGCCTATGTCGATATCGCGGCGGGCTTCGAGCTGGACACAGTCGCCGCTTGCGTCATTGGCGGTATCTCGACACTTGGCGGCATCGGTTCGGTTGCCGGCGCTGTACTCGGTGCGCTGTTTCTCGGTGTCATCAAGAATGCGTTGCCGGTCATCAACATTTCGCCCTTCGCACAGATGGCGATCTCCGGCTCGGTCATCATCGCCGCCGTGATTTTCAATGCCCGTCAGGAACGGCGGCGTGGCCGTATCATCCTGCGTGATCGCGGCGCGTCGGAACAGATCGAGGTGGCAGCATGAGCGCGATACCTGAAAAGCGCCTTATTCCGGATCGGCTCGGCACATCGGCAACGCGTCTGTTTGGCAGTTGGGAAGCACTGCTCTTTGCTGTCGCCGTGCTGATCTTCATCGCGAATTCCCTCGCCTCGCCCTACTTCCTCAATGCCTGGAACCTCTCCGACGCAACCTTCAACTTCACCGAAAAGGCGATGGTCGCCTTCGCCATGGCGCTGCTGATCATCGCCGGTGAGATTGACCTTTCGGTCGCGGCCATCATCGCGCTTGCCTCCACCGCCATGGGGGCTGCAGCACAGGCGGGTGTCGGCACGCCCGGGCTCGTCGCCATCGGAATCGGCACTGGTGTCGTCTGCGGCGTGGTCAACGGCATTCTTGTCGCCGGACTTCGCCTGCCTTCCATCGTCGTCACCATCGGAACGATGAGCCTCTTCCGTGGCATCGCCTATATCGTCCTTGGTGACAAAGCCTATGGCGGCTATCCGGCTTCCTTCGCCTATTTCGGCCAAGGTTATGTTTTTTGGGTGTTTTCCTTCGAGTTCGCACTCTTCGCCGTCCTCGCCATCCTCTTCGCGGTCCTGTTGCATGCGACGAATTTCGGGCGCCGCATCTACGCCATCGGCAACAATGAATTTGCCGCGCGTTTCTCCGGTATCCGGGTCGAGCGCATCAAGTTCACGCTGTTCCTGCTGACAGGTCTGATGTCCGGCATCGCTGCCGTCTGCCTCACTTCGCGTCTCGGCTCCACCCGGCCCTCTATTGCACAAGGTTGGGAGCTCGAGATCGTCACTATGGTCGTCCTTGGCGGTGTCTCGATCCTTGGCGGCTCGGGCACGATAGGCGGCGTGGTCATCGCCGCCTTCGTCATGGGCCTTGTAACCTTCGGCCTTGGCCTTCTCAACGTACCCGGCATTGTCATGTCGATCTTCATCGGACTGCTGTTGATCGTCACAATCACGTTGCCGGTCATTATCCGTCAGTTCAGACACAGGAAGCCGGCATGAGCCCGACGGAGAAATATGCGTTCACGATGACGCTTAATCCCGGCATGGAAGCCGAGTACAAGCGCCGCCACGACGAAATCTGGCCGGAGCTCGTGGATCTCCTGCATGAGGCGGGCGTGAGCGATTATTCGATCCATCTCGACCGCGCCACCAATATGCTCTTCGGCGTGCTGACGCGACCGGCCAATCACACCATGCAGAGCCTTCCCAACCATCCGGTAATGAAGACATGGTGGGCGCATATGGCGGATATCATGGCCACCAATCCGGACAACTCACCCGTCCAGACAGGCCTCGTATGCCTCTTCCATCTGCCATGAGCGAAAACCGCCGCATAGCTGTCATCGATGTCGGCAAGACCAACGCCAAAGTCGTTGTCGTTGATGCTGCGACGGGCACGGAAATCGCCTCGCGCAGCACGCAAAATCGCGTCGCCAAGGATGGGCTCTATCCGCATTACGATGTCGGAGTGCTATGGGCATTCTTTGTCGAGGTTCTGACCAGGTTCGCGCAGTCACCCGGCTTCGATGCAATCTCGGTAACAGCGCATGGCGCGTCGGCGGCATTGTTGGGCAGAGATGATCTGGCCATGCCGGTGATCGACTATGAGCATGTCTACCCTGAAGACGTGCGCGCAGCTTATGCAGCTTTGCGGCCGGATTTCGCCGAGACGCGTTCGCCGCTTCTCTCCGGCGGCCTCAATGTGGGTGCGCAAATCCATTATCAGAAGACACAGTTTCCGGCTGAGTTTTCCGCAGTCAAGACCATCGTCACCTACGCACAATACTGGGTCTGGCGCCTGACCGGCGTTGCCGTGAATGAAGTTACCTCGCTTGGCTGCCATACGGACCTGTGGAACCCGCAGGAGGGTGGATATTCGAGCCTCGTCGATACGCTCGAACTGCGTCCTTTGATGGCACCGATCCGCTCGGCGTTCGACCGGATTGGCGATCTGCGCCAACCGCTGGCCAGGCAGATCGGCGTGGACAAGTCTGTCCCGGTTCATTGCGGCATCCACGATTCCAATGCCTCGCTGCTGCCGCATCTGATCACCCGCACATCGCCGTTTTCCGTCGTATCGACCGGAACCTGGGTGGTGTCTTTTGCCGTGGGCGGAAGGCTGGATCAGCTCGATCCGGCACGGGACACGCTCGCCAATGTCGATGCCTATGGCAAGGCCGTGCCATCGGCGCGGTTCATGGGCGGGCGCGAATTCGATCTTTTGACCGAAGGCAATGCTGTCGAACCGGATGCGGACGTGTTGAACAAGGTGATCCGCGACCAGTTCCTGATTCTACCGAGCGTCGTGCAGGGATCTGGCCCCTACCCCACGCTTGAAGTGATCCGGCTGAATGATGAGTCGCGATCGGCGCCCGAACTGAACGCTGCCGCTTCGCTTTATACGGCGTTGATGACAAATACTTGTCTTGAGCTGATTGGTGCATCGGGTCCAACGATCGTCGAGGGGCCGTTCGCTCGCAACCGGACTTATCTGTCGGCTTTACGGTCGCTGACCGGACGTGAAATCATCGCGTCGCCCGGCTCCACCGGCACCAGTCTCGGTGCTGCACTGCTGGCCGGAGCCAAGTGTTCGCTCAAGCCAGTGTCGGACGATGTCGTACCGTTGGATAAAGGTTTCGATATTTATGCGCGGAGTTGGCAGGAAAATCCGCAACGCAAATGAAAAAGGCGGGCTTGTTGGCCCGCCTCCTTCGCAATCATTGTTTGTCGATTTAGCTCGCAAGCGCCAGCGCATCCTCATCGGCGAAATCGCCATTGAGTGCTTGCGCGAGCTTGTTGGTATCAAGTTCGCCTTCCCAGCGGGCAACGACGATTGTCGCGACAGCATTGCCCACGAGATTGGTGAGAGCACGGCATTCCGACATGAAACGGTCGATGCCGAGGATCAGCGCCATACCCGCGACTGGAACTGCGGGAACGACCGACAACGTGGCTGCAAGGGTTATGAAACCCGCACCGGTGATGCCTGCAGCACCTTTTGAGCTCAGCATCGCGACGAGCAGCAGCAATACCTGATCCGTGAGTGTCAGATGCGTATTCGTCGCCTGCGCGATAAACAGTGCAGCCAAGGTCATGTAGATATTGGTACCATCGAGATTGAACGAGTAGCCGGTCGGAATAACAAGGCCGACCACGGACTTCTTGCAGCCAGCCTTTTCCATCTTGGCCATCAGCGTTGGCAGAGCGGCTTCGGATGAGCTTGTGCCGAGTACCAGCAGCAATTCTTCCTTGATGTAGCGGATCAGGGCCAGGATCGAGAAACCATTGTACCAAGCCACGGCTCCAAGAACGACGAGTACGAAAAGCAGAGACGTCAGATAGAATGTGCCGATCAGGAAGATCAGATTGGCAACCGACCCTATGCCATATTTGCCGATGGTAAAGGCCATCGCACCGAAGGCACCGATGGGCGCTGCCTTCATCAGGATCGCGACGAGCTTGAACACCGGAGCGGCAAGCGTCTGCAGGAAATTGGTAACCGGTTCGGCTTTTTCGCCAACCATTGCGAGTGAAAGGCCGAACAGTACCGAGAAGAACAGCACCTGAAGAATATCGCCTGACGCGAACGCGCCAACGATTGTTGTCGGGATGATATTTGTCAGGAAGCCGACGACACTCTGTTCATGCGCCTGCTGCGTGTACGTCGCGACGGCGGCGGGATCAAGCGAGGCTGGGTCGATATTCATGCCGGCGCCCGGCTGCACGACGTTGGCGACGATCAGACCGACAATCAAAGCAAGCGTCGAGAACGTCAGAAAATAAAGCATCGCCTTGCCGGCAACGCGGCCGACTTTTTTCAAATCGCTCATGCCGGCGATGCCGGTGGTAACCGTCAGGAAAATGACCGGGGCGATAATCATCTTCACCAGTTTGATGAAAGCGTCGCCGAGCGGCTTCATGCTTGTGCCGGTATCGGGATAGTAGTGGCCAACCAGGATGCCGATGCTGATGGCAACGATCACCTGAAAATAGAGATGGGCGTAAATCGGTGTTTTGCCGCGCGGCTGCGGGGCTGCGTTTATCGTCACAGGACTCATAACTTCCTCCATCGTGCGAGCCGCGTCTGGCGGAATAAGCCTGCCAGCCTCCTGGGCTCTCGTTACAGGGCGGATAGACCGTCCCCTCGCGAAAAAGCATTGCAAGCCCCGTGCCAATTTGTTGAATTTTATTAAGATATTGAAAATAAAGGATAATTAAAATTTCTATCGACATGCCCGAAGTCTGCCCGTGCGGTTATTCGCACGCACCTCTTGAGATTTGTGCGAATATCTGCACACTACTTCTATGGAAAATCGGTTGGCAGTGCGCTCGGAAAGCATTCTGCACGCGGGGATGACAGGCCCGGCTCTGAAGGTTGGCTATGGCCTTCTCGCCGCGCTTCTCGTTGCAGGTGCGCTTTTCATCGCCAATGATTATGGCCGCAAGCGTGCCTACGGATCGCTTCACGCCCGGGCGCAGAGCGCCGCCGAACTCAATGCCGTATTACTGCGGACGGTACTCGAGAAACAGCGGTCACTGCCCTTCGTCCTGTCGCAGGACCGTGATGTGATCAGTGCGCTGACGACGCGAAGCGACAGCTTGTTGCAACTGGTCAACCGCAAGCTCGAAAGTCTGATCGGGGAGACCCGCTCGTCGGTCATCTATCTTCTCAACGCAGATGGGTTGGCGCTCGCTTCGAGCAACTGGCGCGAACCGACAAGCTTCGTCGGTACCAATTACAGCTTTCGTCCCTACTATACCCGTGCTGTCGCCGCTGGCAGCGCCGAGCACTATGCGCTCGGTACGGTCAGCAAACGTCCAGGACTATACATTTCAAGACGCATCGATGGCCCATCGGGCATGCTCGGCGTTATCGTCGTCAAGGTCGAGTTCGACGAACTTGAAGCCGATTGGCGCCGTAACAGCGATCCTTCTCTGGTTGTCGACCAGCGCGGTATTGTGCTGATCACAAGTCTTCCCGAATGGCGGTTCATGACCGAGGGTCCGATCTTGGCTGACCAGATGGGACCAATCCGCGAAAGCCTGCAATTCGGCGATGCACCCCTTGCGCCGCTCGACATCACGCCTGCCTTGCCGCAAGGCCAGCCCGATATTGTTCAGGCGCGCTTGCCCGGTGCGGCGAAGGCTGAAGAATTCGTGCGCGTACAAACGCCGGTTCCCACCACGAACTGGAACCTGCAACTGCTGACCCCAGCAGCGTCCGCCGTTGCAGAGGCAACACGGACAGCACAGTTGCTGGCGCTGATCGTTCTTGCTCCCCTGCTGGGGCTGACCGCTTTTTTCCGGCGCCGCCGCGGATTGGCACTGCGGCGCGCCCGCGAGCAGGAGGCGGCACGGCTTGAGCTTGAGCGGCGTGTTGCCGAGCGCACGGCAGACCTCAGCACTGCTCACGCCGAACTGGTGATGCAGGCCGAGGAGCGCCAGAAAACCGAGGCCAAGCTACAGACGGTACAGCAGGAACTGGTGCAGGCAAACCGTCTTGCCATTCTCGGACAGGTCACAGCTGGCGTTGCCCATGAGATCAATCAGCCTGTCGCAGCCATCCGCTCTTATGCCGACAATGCCAAAACCTTCCTTGGCCGCAACCAGATCGATTCCGCCAAGGACAATCTGAAAGCCATCGCCGGACTGACCGAACGCATCGGCAGCATCACCGACGAGCTGCGCACCTTCGCGCGCAAGGGTACTGGTGACGCGGGACCGATCAGCGTCAGTGACATTATCGAAGGTGCCCTCCTCCTGCTGGGCACCCGTTTCCGGCAGAGAGCCGGGCAGATCATCACGCAGACACCGCCCCCCGATATCAAGGTGCACGGCAATCGTATTCGTCTCGAACAGGTGCTCATCAATCTCATGCAGAATGCATTGGAGGCAACGGAAGGCGGTCCGGCCAGCAGGATCAGCGTGGGAACCCGGGTGACCGAAGACGAGGTCCAGCTGATTGTTTCCGACAATGGGCCCGGTATTCCTGAGGCGATCATGCAGGCGCTGTTCACACCATTCAATACGTCGAAGGATCGCGGCCTCGGACTTGGCCTCGTCATCTGCCACGACATTGTCGCTGAATATGGCGGACGCATCGAGGTCACGAGCAGCAGCGCCGGGACTGAGTTTACGGTTCATCTTCCGAGGGTTATCTGAAATGAACTCGCAACCGAACGTCGCCTTTGTCGACGATGATGACGACCTGCGCAACGCCAATCGTCAGACGCTGGAGCTCGCGGGTTTTACGGTTGTACCTTTTGCCGATGCGATGGGCGCTCTGCGGTTTCTGACACCGGATTTTGCCGGCGTTGTCGTCACCGATGTGCGCATGCCGCATATAGACGGTCTGGAATTATTTCGCCGCCTGCGCGCCATGGATGCCGACCTGCCCGTCATCCTCATCACCGGGCACGGTGACATCGACATGGCGGTCGAGGCCATGCAGGAAGGTGCCTACGATTTCATTGCCAAGCCCTACGCGGCGGATCGCCTCGTCCAGAGCATCATGCGCGCGACCGAAAAGCGGCGCTTGGTGATGGAAAACCGCCAGCTGCGCCTTGCGCTTGAAACATCCGACGACAACCTGCCGCTCATCGGCCAGACCCCTGTCATGCAGAACCTGCGCAAGACCTTGCGCCATGTGGCGAATGCCGATGTCGACGTGCTGATTGCCGGCGAAACCGGTACCGGCAAAGAAGTAGCAGCAAGCCTCCTGCACGAATGGAGCCGCCGCAAGCAAGGCAATTTCGTGGCGCTCAATTGCGGTGCTCTACCCGAGACCGTGATCGAAAGCGAACTGTTCGGACATGAGGCCGGCGCGTTTACCGGCGCGCAGAAAAAGCGTGTCGGCCGCATCGAACATGCCAGCGGCGGCACGCTGTTCCTTGACGAAATAGAAAGCATGCCGCTGTCGACGCAGGTCAAACTGTTGCGCGTGCTTGAAACTCGCGAGATCACGCCGCTCGGCACCAACGAGCACCGCCCGGTGGATCTGCGCGTTGTAGCGGCGGCAAAGGTCGATCTCGGCAGTCCGCAACAGCGCGCGAATTTCCGGGAAGATCTGTTTTATCGTTTGAACGTCGTTACGATTTCGATCCCGCCTCTGCGCGAGCGCCGGGAGGATATTCCGCTGCTGTTCACGCATTTCCTGCAGCGTGCCGCAGCACGCTTCAAAAGCGAGCCGCCGGAGATGACCGGGGCGCTGCGGTCACGTCTGATGGAACACGACTGGCCAGGCAATGTGCGCGAGCTTTCGCACTTTGCCGAACGGGTTGCACTCGGACTGGGCGAGTTGGAAAGCGAGCGAGTCAGTCAGACGACCAACACTGTTAATCTGCCAGAGGCGATGGAGCAGCATGAGGCAAAATTGATCCGTGATGCGCTGAGCGCAAACCATGGCGATGTGCGTTCGACCATTGAAACGCTCGGAATTCCGCGAAAGACCTTCTACGACAAGTTGCAGCGGCACGGCATCGATCGCGCCGATTATGCGAAATTCAAACCGCAGACTTAGCCGAAGAACGCGAGTTTCTCGGCGCACTCGGCAACAGATAGCCGTTCCACCAGCGGGCATTCGAGCTTGGTGATCGGATAGCGCGTGCCCGATGGCTGTGCAAAACTATCCAGTTGCTCGATTGCCCAGCGCCCCATGGCCCTGTGCGGCAGGACCGATGTCGTCAATTGCGGGTGAAGATGACGTGAAATTTCCTCGTCGTCATAGCCAATGACGGAGATATCTTCGGGAATGCGCATTCCGGCTTCCTTCAGCGCTTCGTAACAGCCGATCGCGGTACGGTCGTTCTGGCAGAAAATGGCGGTGGGCCGGTCCTTCAGCGCCAGCAATTCCTTGGTTGCCGCATAGCCCGCACTTGCCGACCAGTCACCCTCGATCACCAGTTCCGGATCGAAGGGAATGTCAGCCGTCGCCAGTGCACGGCGATAGCCCTTGAGCCGGTCTTTTGCCGCTTCCATCCATGGCTCGCCAGTGATCGTGCCAATGCGGCGATGACCATGCTGGATAAGATGACGGGTCGAATGCTGGCCGCCCGCGATTTCACTCGGCACGACCGCTGGAAAAGCATGATCCGTGGTGTAGCAGTTAAGCAGGATCACCGGCACATCGAGTTCGTAGACCGCCGCTGGCAGAACCACTTCGCGTGTAAAGATAGCCATGTAGATCAGCGCGGAAATCCCCTGCTCACGCAGGGCCCGGATCGTGCGGGGCTCCATCTCAGGATCGTTGAGAGTCTGGGCGACGAGGATGATGTTCCCCGCATTCCACGAGGCCTGGCGCGCACCCTCGATGGCAACCACCGCTTCCGGACTGGTCGCAAGCTGATCGACGACGAAGCCGATCTTGCCGTCTATTGCGGGCGTCAGGATATGCGCGGTGTCGAGATGGGCGAAGCTCGGTGCAGCATAGCCAAGCGAGCGCGCCGCTTCGATTACCCGTTCGCGTGTTTCGACGGAGAGCTTGATACCCGGCGTCTTGTTGAGAACGAAGGAGACGGTAGCCTGCGAACACCCTGCAACCCGGGCGATATCGGTCATCGTCACACGCTTGCTGACACGCTTGCGCCGTGTTGCAAGCCGCGTGGTCTTAACTTTCCCAGTGGTCGAATTATCCACCGTATCACCCGTCTGGAACGATGCTTCTGGCGGCCCGCGAGCCACCCGGAATCAATGAAGTTACGGAGAATATTACGAACAGATTGCGTGACTAATCAACATAAATAATTATTGACTAATTTTTATAAGTAGCGATGATCGCCGCAGTGGGATCGCCACAAGCTAATTTCTGGGAGGAAATTTTCAATGAATATCACCCGTCGGACTCTGCTGCTCACATCAGCCGTTGGACTGGCTGCCTCCATGGTCGCTGGCAGCGCATTTGCCGCTTCTGTACCGCTCAAGAAGAAAGATAGCTACAAGGTCGGCTTCGCCCAGGTCGAGAGCAACAATCCATGGCGCCTGGCCCAGACTGCCAGCATGCAGGACGAAGCCAAGAAGCGCGGCTGGCAGCTCGTTTATACGGATGCAGCGGGCTCTGCAGCCAAACAGGTTGCCGACGTCAATTCGATGATCGCTCAGGGGGTCGACCTGATCTTTCTCGCCCCACGCGAGGAAAAGCCGCTAATCCCGGCAATCAAGGCCGCGAAGAATGCCGGTATTCCGGTGATCCTGCTTGACCGCAATGTTGATGCTTCGCTGGCCAAAGCCGGCGAGGACTACGTAACGTTCATTGGCTCTAACTTCATCGAGGAAGGCCAGCGTGTCGCCGACTGGCTCGTCAAGAACGCCAATGGCAAGACCACGATCATCGAGCTTGAGGGCACGACTGGTTCCTCGCCGGCCAATGACCGCAAGAAGGGCTTCGACGATGTGATCGCCAAAAATCCGGACTTCAAGATCGTCGCCTCACAGACAGGCGATTTCGCCCGCGACAAGGGGCGTCAGGTTGCCGAGACCCTGCTTCAGGCTCATCCAGACACCAATGTGGTCTATGCCCATAATGACGAGATGGCGATCGGTGCGATTTCTGCCATCGAGGCTGCCGGCAAGGTGCCGGGCAAAGATATTCTTGTGCTGTCGATTGACGGCGGCAAGGAGGCAGTACAGGCGGTGATCGACGGCAAAATTGCCGCGGTCGTCGAGTGCAATCCCCGTTTCGGACCGAAGGCCTTCGACACGGCTGTCGCTTATGCCAATGGCGACAAAATTGCAGCCAAGCTCATCAATCCCGATCAGTTCTACGATGCCAGCAACGCAAAAGAACTGCTGAGCACCGCCTATTGATTTTATCACTATGCCAGCGCTCTTATAGGGGCGCTGGCTTTCTGTCGGCATTTGTATTGCTATGCCGGAGCTTTCCGATGCGTTCAGAAATGGCTTTGCAATGAATACCGATAACCTTTTATCGATGACTGGCATCGACAAACGCTTTGCCGGAATCCCTGCTCTGTCGGCTGCGTCTTTTGCGGTCGGACGCGGCGAGGTTCATGCGTTGATCGGCCAGAACGGCGCGGGCAAATCGACACTCATCAAGGTGCTGACCGGCTACTACAAGCGCGATGCCGGAGAAGTCATGTTCGATGGCAAGCCATTCGAGGTCTCCTCGCCGCAACAGGCGCAGGCCAGCGGCATCAGCACTATCTATCAGGAAATCAATCTCGTTCCCTATCGCTCCATCACCGAAAACATATGCCTGGGCCGCGAGGCTCGCCGCTACGGCCTGCTCGACTGGAAGCGCATGCATAACGAAGCGGAAACGCTGCTGCAGCGTTTCAATGTGCGTGCCGATGTGCGCCGGCCCCTGATGGAATTCAATACTGCCACGCAGCAGATGGTGGCGATTGCCCGCGTCATCGGTTTTTCGGCAAAGCTCGTCATCATGGACGAGCCCACCTCCTCGCTCGACGAGCGCGAGGTCTCGGTACTGTTCAATGTCATCCGGCAGTTGAAGCAGGAAGGCGTTTCCGTGGTGTTTGTCAGCCACAAACTCGATGAGCTCTATGAGGTTTGCGACCGCGTGACCATCATGCGCGATGGCCGGACCATAAAAACCGCTGCCATGAGCGAGATCGACAAGATCGGTCTTGTCTCCTCCATGCTCGGACGGGCCATTGACCGTGCTGAAGGTCATGCTACGGCGTTCAGCGATCGCGACGAAAAGAAGATTGGCAAGGTGTTGCTGTCGGCCGAGAACCTGGCGATCAACCAGATCGTGCAGGACGTATCGTTCAATGTACGCAGCGGCGAGATTGCCGGGTTTGCCGGGCTTCTTGGTGCGGGGCGTACGGAAACGGCGCGGCTGGTCTTCGGCATCGACCGGCCGCGCGCGGGTATAATGCAGTTCGACGGGCAGACGTTCGATCCGCACAGGCCGTCCGATGCCATCGCCGCTGGCATGGGATTCTGTACCGAAGATCGCAAGAGCGAGGGCATCGTCCCCGACATGAGCGTTGCTGAAAACATGATGCTGGCACTCATGCCGAAGCTCAGCAAATCCGGTGTCATCGACGAGAAGGCGCAGCGCGACATCGTCGAGCGCTTCATCAGGCAACTCGGCATCAAATGTTCCGGGCCAGACCAGAAGGTACGCGAGCTTTCCGGCGGCAATCAGCAGAAGGTGTTGCTCGGCCGCTGGCTGGCTATGAACCCGCGCCTGCTCATTCTCGACGAGCCGACCCGCGGCATCGATGTCGGCGCCAAGGGCGAAATCCAGACGCTCATCAAGACGCTCGCTGACCAGGGGCTTGCGGTACTGATGATCTCCTCGGAACTGGAGGAGGTGATCGAGGGCGCTGATCGTGTTTTCGTCCTGCGCGAAGGCATCACCGTTGCTGAATTCAACCGTGACGAGGCCACGGAAGACGCAGTCATGTCCGCCATGGCCCATGGCAGTGCGCCGGTTGTCGCGGAGGCCGTATCGTGACCGACACCACGCGGCAGCAACGCATATTGCGACCGTTCGATCCGTTCGATTTCATGGCGCGCTATGGCACCTTGATCGCATTGGCTCTGCTCATCCTGTTCAATTTTGCCTTCACCCGCAACTTTGCCACGATGCAGACCCTCAACGTCAATCTCACGCAGGTTTGCACTATTGTTATAGTCGCCGTCGGCATGACTTTAGTCATCGCGACCCGTGGCATCGATCTTTCGGTCGGGTCGCTCATGGCGATCTCGGGAGCACTTGCCCCGATGATCTTCCTTGGCAAGATCGTTCCGATCGACAATACTGCCCTCGCTGTTGCTGCAGCCATGATCATCTCGGTCGGCGTTGCGGGGCTGTTCGGCCTGTTCAATGGCTGGCTGATCGCCAAATTTCGCATTCAACCGATCGTCGCGACGCTGGTTCTGTTCATTGCCGGGCGTGGTATCGCCCAGGTGCTGACCAATGGCAATCTCCAGACATTCCGCATTCCGCAATTCCAGTGGATCGGCCTTGGCCGCATCTTCGGAATTCCCGTGCAGGTCGTGCTCATGGTGTTGCTGGTGATTGCTGCCGCATGGGTGCTGAAACGCACGGTTTTCGGCCGCCAGATCATCGCGATCGGCGGCAACGAACGCGCGGCAGAGCTCTCCGGTATCGCCGTTTCCAAGGTAAAGCTCATCGTTTATGCGATCAGCGGCCTCTGCGCCGGGATCGCCGGTCTTGTCGTCATCGCCATCAATTCCTCCAGCGATGCCAATCTGGTTGGCATGGGCATGGAGCTCGATGCCATCGCGGCGGTTGCTGTCGGTGGCACTCTCTTGAGTGGCGGCAAGGCGACCATTATCGGCACCCTGCTGGGCGCCATGACGATCCAGCTGGTTCGCTATACACTGCTCGCCAATGGCGTTCCGGATGCGGCGGCGCTGGTGGTCAAGGCGGGAATCATCGTGCTCGCCGTCTGGATACAGCAACAGGGCAGGCGCACATGACAAGGCCTCGATTGATCTCGCTGCTTGGCAGCTACGGTGTTGTCCTGGCGTTGCTGCTGCTGGTCTTCTTTGGCTGGGCGCGCTACGATTATTTCCTCGGCTTCTTCAACATCACCAGCGTTCTGCGGTACAATTCGATGTTCGCGCTCGTGGCACTCGGTATGTGCTTTGTCATCATGACCGGCGGCATAGACCTGTCCGTTGGCTCGACGGCTGCGCTTGGCAGTGTCGTTGCCGCGCTTGTCAGCCCACAAGGCGCCTGGATCGGCCTCGGCGCCGGTGTTGGCGCCGGGCTGTGCGTCGGCCTCGTCAATGCCATACTTGTCACGCGGTTGAAGATCATGCCCTTTGTGGCGACCCTTGCGATGATGCTGGCGGCAAGCGGTACAGCGCTCCTCCTCGCCGATAACCAATCGGTGTCGGTGTCCTATGAGAGCGGTTTCACCTCGATCGGCCAGGATAATTTCCTCGGCTTTCCCATTCCCGCGTGGATTGCGATCGTAGCCTATATCATCGGCTGGGTGGTCCTGAATTTCACCGGCACCGGCCGCGGTGTGCTTGCCGTCGGCGGCAATGAAGATGCGACGCGGCTGATGGGCCTCCCCGCCGACCGCATCAAGTTTCTGGTCTATCTTGCGAGCGGTGGATTGGCCGGACTCGCCGGTGTTATTCTTGCTTCACAGTTCGGCGCCGGGCAGCCGATCGAGGGCGTCGGCTGGGAACTCTTTGCAATCGCTGCCGTCGTCGTTGGCGGAACATTGCTGACCGGCGGTGTCGGTTCTGTCGGGGCCACACTTGCGGGCGTGCTGCTTCTGGGGATACTCTTCAACGTGCTGAACTTCGAAAACGGCAAGGGCTGGATTTCGCTCTCCGCCTACTGGCAATCGGTCATACGCGGCCTCTTCCTGCTGGTCGTCGTGATCCTGCAAGCAAAGCTCTCGTCGCGCGGCAGCGTCGCTGTTAGGGATTATTGATGCGTGACGATGTACAGCCAGAGCCATTCGGCACATTTCAAGGCGAACCCGTATTTCAGGCAACGATCCGCTCATCCGCCGGTGCCGTTGCCAGAATTTTGAACTGGGGCGCAGTCATCAGGGATCTGCAAATCCCCTTGAGCGACGGAACCCTCCAGCGCGTCGTTTTGGGTTTCGATAGTTTCGACGACTATCCTGCCCTTTCATCTTATTTCGGTGCACTTGTCGGATGCTATGCCAATCGCATCGCCAATGGTCGCTTTGTGCTGGATGGAGAAACCGTTCATCTCAATCAAAACGAGGGCACACAGACCTTGCACGGAGGAAGTGGCGGGGTTTCGCAGCGGCTATGGGCCATCGCCGAGGCGAGCCAGTCTTCCATCACCCTTGCACTGCATTCGCCGGATGGCGATCAAGGGTTTCCCGGCAATGTGGATATTCGTTGCACCTACAGCTTTATCGGCGATGCCATCTTATGCGTCGAAATCGAAGCGGTAACCGACGCGCCAACCGTTGCCAATTTCGCCCAGCATTCCTATTTCAATCTGGATGGGTCGAGCGATATCCGCGACCATCGCCTGAGGATCCTCGCCGATGCCTATACGCCGGTTGACGGGGATCTTATTCCCACTGGCGAAATCACCGGGATTGACGAAACGGCCTATGATTTCCGCCTGCCACGGCGGATCGGCACGAGCGGCTCCACCCTTTACGATCATAATTTCGTCCTGAGTGAACCAATAAGCGATGGCGTGCGCTTTGCGGCCTCGCTTGTGGCCGGCAATGGCCTTGCCATGCAGGTGCACACAACCGAGCCCGGCCTGCAATTCTATGATGGAGCGAAAATACCTGCCGCTACCGGGATTGGCGGCATGCGCTATGGACCGCATGCCGGCCTCTGTCTGGAAGCTCAGCATTTCCCCGACAGTCCGAACCAGCCGCAGTTTCCGAGCACGATCCTTCGCCCCGGCGAGACCTATCGCCAGCGTACGGAATTCCGTTTCCATAACGTCTAACTTGCCAATCACAATTTCCCGTCCTATGCCGGTCTGCAGTAAAGGTGGAGGCATTGATGGCTACGAATGTTGCATTGACGGGATTGGCGCGGGACATGCAGGCGCGGGCGGAGACCGGCCGTCCGATCCGCATCGGCCTGATCGGTTCGGGCGAGATGGGCACCGACATTGTCACGCGCGTGGCGCACATGCCCGGCATCGAGATCGGGGCGATTTCCGAACTGAACCTGCCGAATGCCCTGAAGGCCGTCGATATCGCCTATCAGGAGCAGGGTCATTCGCGCGAGGTGTCGAATGCCTCGGCGCTGACGGCGGCGATGGAGAGCGGCAAGATCGCCGTTACCA
>NZ_CAXUQT020000003.1:0-483592 GCF_964253365.1 Phyllobacterium sp. LjRoot231 | reverse complement strand
ATGGGATCATGTTGGGTTGGACGGCTCCCAACGGCATCGACTGTGCCAGAATGAGTTCGTTGAAATCTCAATCGAAGGAGACCGTCCGTGAAACAGATTATCCGCATTGGTATAGATACGTCAAAGAGCGTTTTCCAATTGCATGGCGTGAATGCAAACGAGCAGCCGGTTCTTCGTAAGAAGCTGTCTCGCAGGGAGATGGTGAAGTTCTTCGAAAAGACGCCGCTGACCACCGTTGCGCTTGAGGCGTGCGGCGGTTCGCATCATTGGGCGAGGTTATTAAGCTCGCTCGGCCACGAGGTGAAGCTGATCGCGCCGCAGTTGGCAAAGCCGTATGTCAAACGGGGCAAGAACGATGCTGCAGATGCGGAGGCTTTGTGTGAGGCAATGAGCCGCCCGACTATACGCTTCGTGCCAGTGAAGACAGCGGACCAACAGGCAGCTTTGATGCTGATCGGCGTGCGAGAGAGGTTGATCCGCAGTCGCACACAGCTTGCCAATGCCATTCGCGGCTTTGCCATGGAGTTCGGCATCGTCGCCGCCAAAGGCATGTGCAAAATTGGGCCGTTGTTAGAGCGCATTGCCGCCGATCAATCGCTACCGGAACTAGCACGTGAACTCTTCGCCATGCAGGGCATTGAGTATCGAGAAATGCTTGCAAAAATCAAAACGGTCGATGAGAAACTCATGGTGCTGCATCGTGCTGACGAGTGTAGCAAACGTTTGACCGAGATCCCAGGCGTCGGCCCGATTGGCGCATCGCTTTTAATGATGAAGACCCCGGACCCGAGAATGTTTAAATCGGGCCGTGACTTTGCAGCCTGGATCGGGCTGACGCCGAAAGATCATTCGACCGCGGGCAAGGTCAGGCTTGGTATGATCACGCGTGCTGGCGATGAGATGTTGCGAAGCATATTGGTGGTTGGTGCTACTGCTCTTCTTCAGCATGTCAGAACAGGCCGAAGTCAACATGCGTCTCGATGGCTTCTCGAACTCCTTCAGCGGAAGAGACCAAAACTGGTTGCAGTGGCACTGGCTAACAAGATCGCCCGTGTTGCCTGGAAGCTTATGGTGAGCGGCGAGACGTACCGGCGGCCAGAAGGACAAACACAGGCAGTATAAGAGATTGGCCATCACGGTGAGCGGGAACCAAGTGCCACCGTGTTGAGCTGATGCTGTGAACTTGCAAGAGAAAAGCAGACGGTGCGATCGATCGATCCAAGATGCGGGAAACTCCGTTCCATCCATTGGCCTTCAAAGGTCGAGATCGTGTTTGGAACTCGCGTCGCGGAAACCATCTTGGCCAGTGGTCATGTGCAGCCACGGTGCTGTCACATTGTTTTTGGTTTAAGGAATTGTCGATATTGATCGTGGGCATGAGCCAGCCTATCGCAAATTATAAGAATCACCGTTTTCCGCCAGAGATCATCGCTCGTGCCGTCTGGCTCTACTACCGGTTTCCGCTCAGCTTGCGCCACGTCGAGGAAATGCTGCTTGAGCGAGGTATTGTCGTTTCTTACGAGACGATCCGCCGCTGGGGCAGAAGACATGGTCCCGACTATGCCCGCCGCCTTATTGGAAAGCAGCCGTTGAAGAGCGATATCTGGCACCTCGACGAGGTTGTGGTCCGCATCAAAGGCAAGAAATTCTGGCTGTGGCGCGCTGTCGATCAGGATGGCTATGTCCTTGATGAAATCGTGCAGAACCGCAGGAATACCAAGGCGGCCAGGCGTTTGTTGACGCGTCTTTTGAAGAAACAGGGCATGGTGCCAAAGCGGATAGTGACTGACAAACTGCGCTCTTATGGAGCAGCAAAGCGTCAAGTCATGCCCGATGTCGAGCATCGCTTACACAAAGGCCTGAACAACCGGGCGGAGAACTCCCATGTACCGTTTCGAAAGCGGGAACGAATGCGACAGGGATTTCGATCCGTAGGCAGCTTGCAATGCTTCGTTTCGCTGTTCTCTGCCGTCCGCAATCTCTTCGTTCCAGATCGCACCAAACACACAGCTAACCAAATCCGCAATCACAGACTACAAGCCATCGCTGAGTGGAAGTCCGTAAGCGGACAGATCGTCTGAAACTGTCGTCACGAGCTCTTACGCGACCATACCTTAAACAAGGTGACATCGCCGAAGACCCCATTTAAGTGTCATGCGCAGTGAGAACAAAGTATAAAAAATGTGCACAACCTGTATATAATTTAATCAAAGTGAGTATTATTTAATATGCTGTCTCGAAAATGCGAATTATGGCAGTAAATGCGCTTTTTTTGTCCGAAATTGAAACGACGTCACTATTGTAGCCGCCCATCGATTGGTCTGTAATCATTTCAACAGACGAATGATCGTCGGGGAATAACCGGAGCACTTACCTTAAATTGTGAACGCAATTCGCGATGATCTCCGTCGCGGAAGCAGCGCTTATGGCCGCATTTTCGAAGGAGCGAAGATGACCAAGCTCAAGACGACAATCCTCACGGGCTTTCTCGGAGCTGGCAAAACCACGCTTCTCAATCACCTGCTTTCTTCGGCCTCTGAAGAGAAAATTGCCGTGATTGTAAACGAATACGGTGAGGTTGGCATCGACGGGAAGCTGATCGTTAAAACCCAGGAGGAGGTCATTGAACTCAACAACGGCTGCATCTGCTGCACGGTTCGTGACGATCTTATCGGTGCAATCCGAAATCTGCTGGCCTCTGGACGGCCCATTGATCGCATCATTATCGAGACGTCCGGATTGGCCGACCCGGCTCCTGTTTTACAGTCATTTATACTTGACGATATACTTTCCGAGAAAATTCGACTTGACGCCATTGTCACGGTGGTGGACGCCCGGCACGTTTCACAGCAGCTCTATCTGGCCGAGGCGGTCGAGCAAATCAGTTTCGCTGACGTTCTTTTGTTGAACAAAGTGGACCTCGAGACGGAAGAAAAGCTTGATCGTACCGAAAAACATCTGCGCAGCCTTAACCCGCTTGCGCGCATCCTCCGCACGCGCTCCTGCGGCGTCACACCCGACGCCGTGCTTGATATCGGTGCTTTCGATCTTAAGAACATCCTGCGCATCGAACCCAATCTTCTCGAAGACCATGACCACCAACATGACCAAAATATTGGATGCGTCGCGATCCGAACGACCGAGAGCCTAGACCACATCGCATTTAATGCCTGGCTGAACCGGCTTGTTCAGGCAATCGGGCAGGACCTGTTCCGAATGAAGGGTGTGCTGAATTTCCGGGATGAGGCGCGCCGGTACGTCTTTCATGGCGTCCACATGACATTGGAAGGACGTCCCGGCCGGGCCTGGAGCCGAAACGAAACTCGGTTGAACGAGATCGTTTTCATCGGCCGAAATCTCGACGAAGAACAGATCAGGAAAGGTTTTTCGGCCTGCTTGAGCGAAGATCGCGCGCTTGCCTCGTGATCACCACCACCCGCAACTTAAAAGGAGATAGAGTATGCCCCCGCTTGTTGCCTCGATGATAAGCCTCGGATTCCTTGGTGCTGTCGATACCTACCTTACCGCAACCGCTTTCCCCGTGCCGGTCTGGGTCACGTTCATCGCTTGGGCATCTTTCTTTGCCTGTGGTGGCGGGCAACAGGGTTTGGTGAAGTCGGTCGTCTCGAACTGGACGGGCATCATCATTGCCTCGATCACCTTGCTTGTGATCCAATTTGGTCCCGCCTATCCGATCACCGCTGCCATCTGCGTCGGGCTTGGCACGTCGGCGATGATCGCCGTATCGGCCATTCCGATCCTTAATTTTCCGCCGGCGATCGTTTTCGGCTTCGCATCCCTGGTCGGCACGAGTGCGGCGACCGACACCACAATCGTCACACCCGGGATGACACACCCGACACTTGTGGCCATGGCTGCCATGCTTCTCGGCGGACTGTTTGGTTACGTTTCGGAGCTCGGCACGCAGTTGCTTGCCAGCAGGAAATCAGCAACCGCCTGACCCACAAATCCATCTTGAAGGACAACCAAAATGAAGCTGCAACATTATCTTGGTGGGCTGGAAGGGCTGGGCCCGGTCAGCACCGAAACACGCGTTTTCGTCGACATATGGGAAACCAGAATCTTCGGTATCCATACGGCAATGATGGCGCTCTCATCGCAACTGCCACTGCCGCAAACACCCTCCGCCTTTCACACCATCTGGACATGGGCCGATCTGCGAAAGGGCGCGGAGTCGCTGAACCCCTTCGACTATTTCAAATACCGCTATTACGAAAAATGGCTGGGCGGCATCTCGGGATATTTCGTGGAGCAAGGTTACATCTCGCAGCAAGAACTCGATGCGCTGACCGAGGAATATTACGCCAATCCGGATAAACCGCTACCGCAGGGTGGCGCCGAGGCGATTGACGATCGCGTGGTTCAGTACCTCGTCATCGGCGATAGTCCGAAACGGGATGTGGATGTTCATTTCGATTTTGCCGTCGGCGACGCGGTCGCAATCAGGAACGTTCCCTCGATCGAGCACACCCGTCTTCCAGGCTTCCTCAGAAACAAGACCGGTACCGTTGAGACGGTCTATGACGGTGCTTACACCTATCTTTGCGACACGAGCACCGACGGCGTCGGCGCCGCGATGCCGGTCTACTGCGTCCGCTTCGAACCGGAGGAACTTTGGCCCGGCAATGCGGAGACGAACTTCACGCTCTATGCCGACCTCTATGCCTTTTATGTCGAGGCGCCGGAGGCCGCTGAAAAGGCCAAGGCGGCCTGAACGATAACATTGGGTTTAAGGAGAACAACAATGGAAGACCGTTTCAAATACCGGGAAGACCGCGAGGCCTACAGCGCGGCTCGCGTGAAAGCGCTCGAGGCGCTGCTGATCCAGAAGGGCGTGATCACCGCCAAGACCGTTGATACTGTTCTTGATTTCTTCGAGACGAAAATGGGACCGTTCAACGGCGCTAAGATCGTCGCTCGTGCCTGGGTCGATCCGGCCTTCAAGGCGCGGCTTGTCGCCGACACGCCGAAGGCGGTTGCCGAACTGGACCTTCCGGAAGGCATGGCAGGCGCCGAAGGCGAGCACATGCGCGCTGTCGCAAACTCGGATGACGTCCATAACCTGATTATCTGCACGCTCTGCTCATGCTACCCTTGGCCCGTCCTCGGGCTGCCGCCGTATTGGTATAAGGACCCGACGTTCCGCAGTCGCGCAGCCCGGGAGCCACGGGCAGTTCTACGCGAATTCGGGCTTTCCGTACCCGATCGCACCGAGATCAAGGTCTGGGATTCGAGCGCGCAAATCCGCTGGTTCGTCGTTCCGGCTCGCCCGGCTGGTACGGAGGGCATGACGCAAACCGAATTGGAAGCACTGGTGACACCCGAAGCCATGATGGGCGTGGCCGTCGCCAAGGCGGCTTGATCTTGAGGGCCGGAGATGTTGACACAGTTCGAGCATTTCGCCGTCACGGCAATGATGGGAAAGCCTGATAACCCGCCCAGGGCGAATGGCTCCCTGTGCTTTGGCAGCGAGTGGGAGAGATCGGCCTTCGGCATGGCGCTCGCGCTTGCAAAGGAGGGATACTTTGAATGGGAAGATTTTCGCGACGAACTCATTGACGCGATCCATATCTGGGAAACCGATCACAAACTCGATGACGCTTCCTGGAATTACTACGATCAATGGCTTGCCGCGCTCGAACGGGCGATCGTCAAAACCGGATTAGCGAGCGCTGATGAAATCACCGCTGTGCTTCGAGAATAGTTCAAACAATGGTCGGCTGCCAAACTGAGAAGCTGACTGACGTATTTTGTTCAAACTAGAAAAGGGGAACCTATGTCTCTTCATCAATCCGCTTCAATCGTCACGATCGCGAGCGATGCCAAGACCGGCAGGCTTCTACAGGCGGCGATGGCCGTCTGCTTTGGTCTTTTCATCGTCGGTTTCGTCGGCTTTTCACATATCGAGGTCGTTCACAACGCAGCGCACGACACCCGCCACGCTAACGCATTTCCTTGTCATTGATCGGAGAGAACCATGTCGCTGTTCCGTTCCATTGTCTTCACCTCGGTGTTCACCGGACTGATCGTCGGCATTGCCGTCAGTGCTGTCCAATTCCTTGGTACGAGCCAGCTCATCCTCAAGGCAGAAGTTTATGAGAATGCCGGGGAAGCCACAGTGTCTACGCACGACCATGGGCCCCCCGGGTCGCTCGCCGGTGACAATCACTCTGCGATGACCGGGCACGACCACGAGGACAGCAGCTGGGAGCCAGCCGACGGCCTCGAGCGCAACGCCTTTACTGTCGCCGCCAACATCCTGACGGCAATCGGCTATTCACTGGTTTTGACCGGTTTGATCGCGTTTCGCGGCAGGCCGGTGACCTGGCGTGACGGCCTCATCTGGGGTCTGGCTGGCTTTGCCTGCGTCATGATCGCCCCGATGCTCGGTCTGCCACCAGAGTTGCCGGGAACACCTGCGGCCCCGCTTGGCGAACGACAGATCTGGTGGATCGGGACGGCTCTCGCGACCGCCGCGGGCATTGGCCTCATCGCCTTCCAGCGCAAGCCCTGGGCGGCCGTTCTGGCAATCGTGCTGGTCGTCGCGCCGCATATCATCGGTGCGCCGGCCGCTCCGGCGGGCGAACATGCTCTAGCTCCAGAAGCGCTGGAACACCGATTCGTCGTTGCAGCAGTGCTCTCAAGTCTTGTTTTCTGGGCGCTGCTCGGCTCGCTCAGCAGTACGTTCCTGCGCAGGTTCGAGGCCTGACCATGTCCGGTCTGGCCGCGAAATGGCGCGAGGATCTCGATGCCCTCCAGTTCGGCGCCGTCAATCATGGCGGCGTCTGCATTGTTCATCGTCTCGCATTCCGTCGGTTGCTTGGCTTCACACCTGACAGAGACGATTGCATCGCTTATTTCGCCGGGCACGTGACCGCCTTCGGCGCGGCTGCCTCGGCCAAAATTGCGGTACGGCGGATGCTGCCAGCCTGCAATTTTCATCTGGACAGCCGCGATATTCGCAGGCAGCTGCTCATCACCGGCCAAATGGCATGAAGTTTGCAGATGAAACAAATCCCGCAAAAGACAATCTGCGGATCGCGAACTCCATTGAAGTAGGAATAGCGCCATGCGCATTGTGATCCTAGCTCCACCCGGCGTTCAGTCGCTCGATATCGTCGGACCGGCCGAGGTTTTCTGGGAGGCGGCAAGACGTCTGAAAAACCCCGAGGCTTACGATATCCAGATTATGTCGACCGGTGGAAGTACAATTTCCGGCACGGGGCAGCTGCGCTTCGTCGCTGACCGAACGATATTCGATCCAGACGAACCGATCGATACGCTGCTTGTTGCCGGAGATCCCGCATTCCAGGACATTGATCCGGCGGTCATTGATTGGCTCCAGGGCCGGATTCCCACGGTCAGGCGTTACGGTTCGATCTGTACCGGCGTCTTCCTGCTGGCGGCCGCCGGTCTTCTCGACGGCAAGCGTGTAACGACCCACTGGGAATGCGCTGAAAAATTCAGCAGGGACTTCCCGAACATCGATCTTGATGCAGATGCGATTTACATCCGCGATGGTGCGCTTTGTACAGCGGCTGGTGTCACGTCGGGGATCGATCTGGCTCTGTCGCTGGTCGAAGAGGATCATGGCCGCGACGTTGCGATGATCGTCGCCCGCTACATGGTCATGTTCCTGAAGCGGCCCGGCGGGCAATCACAGTTTAGCGCCCATCTCGTCGGCCAGATGTCGGAGACGAGCATGATCCAAAAAGCTCAGGAACATGTGCTCGCTAATCTTACTTCATCGCTGCCAGTTGATCAGTTGGCGCAAAAGATCGGCATGAGCCCGCGCAACTTCGCGCGCGTCTTCCGACGCGAAATCGGAATGACGCCCGGAGACTTTGTCGCCGCCGCCCGCACCGATGCCGCCCGGCGGCTGCTGGAGGACACAACGCTACCGCTGCAACGCATAGCCGCGACCTGCGGCTTTCCCGATGTCAATGCGATGCGCCGGACATTTGCAAAAACGATCGGCGTTAGCCCCAACGCATACCGGACCAGATTTCAGGGTTCTCCCTCGTGTGCACACGACGCCACCTCGACGAGGAACGAGCTGCGTTACCAGAGCATAGGGGCTCTCGAGTCGTCATCTTCGACCCACTGACCATCACTGGCTTTCGACGCCCATGATATTCCCCGGCGGTAACCGACCGGCGATATGGGCCCGCAGGGTCCTAGGATGGTGCCGTTCGCGCGAAGACGTCTTGGGCCGTTCAATTGGAACTTGATTCGGAGCTTTGTTCAAAATCTATGGCCTTGATAAACGTTCGTTTGAAAATGCCGATAATAGCTCATTTTGGCCGATTTTGATTGGTGCCCGAAATTCTACAATCACTGCCCCGTTGGCAAAAAGTATTTGATCACATTATGGTTTTCAGAAAGCGTGCTGTGCGCCACAACAGCGGTGCTAGCCTTCCTGTAGCCAGCACTGGGCGGGGAATCCCAGGTTACCTCATCGAGAGCTAAGCGAACGGCGATCGCAAATTTGATCTTTAACTGGGCGTTTTCCAGTAATTCTAAGCGCAATGCTAGAGGGATTTAACTGAGCGCCTTTTAAGGTCGCACCCATATTCCAAATGTTTTTCGGTTTCGCTGGCCGCGTATTGTGCGTCCAAAGTTGTCTCAAAGCCAGCCAGCTTCAGCTGGTTGTCGAGCGAGTCCACCAACTGTCGATTCAGTCCACTCTGTTGCATTGGGCGGTGGGCCATCACAAAGGCCATGGATCGCCAGTACGATTTTGCAATCCTTGATATAGTCGACGCACTGTTTCTCAGAAAATTGGTGGGACGTTACGTGAAGATTCGTGTAGTTGTCCTTCTTGAGCTTCCCAACGAACGAATACAAGCGATACTGATGAGCGGCAATAGCAGCTGCCAGCCCTGTCGCCTGCAAGCATGTTGGCCATCTTCATAAGCGACAATGGCGACGAGCCATTAACCGAACCGGACAAAAGTAGGCGTGCGGCGCTTCACCGTCATCTTGGGACATTGAGAACGATTTTTCCTCGGGGCCGGGGCAAAATGCCTTCCAGCATTTCATGGGCAGTCCTAGCTTCGGCCAAGGGGAGTACCACGCCCACCTGTGTCCTCATCTTCTCGTTGTCGATGAAGTCAGCGATTTTCGCAAGGCGATCGGCGGTCACCTCCACGAGGAAGAAAAAGGCTTCGACGCCATGACGCTCGGCCTTTTCCTGATCGGGTTGCGAGACAGCCGAGACAAGCCTGCCGCCACGACGAAGCAGATTGAAAGAGCGATCCTGTGTTTCGCCACCGACGAGATCAATAACCACATCGGCCTGCCCCAACTGCTTTTCGAGATTCTCGCTCTTGTAATCGACCGCTTCATCCGCGCCAAGGCTGCGAACATAGGCAAGGTCTGCGGCGCCGGCAGTCGCAACGACACGAATACCGGCCCGATGCGCCAGCTGCACCGCGTAGGCACCAACACTTCCTGCACCACCGTGAATGATGACTATCTGGCCGGCTGCGAGTTTTCCATGCTCGAAGAGCGCCTGCCAGGCCGTGACAGCCACAACCGGAACCGACGCCGCTGCATTGTAGTCGAGTGAGACTGGCTTCTTCGCGATCATCTTCGCTGAAGCGATGGCGTATTCGGCATAGGCACCCACGAACTGACTGTTCGTTGCGCCAAAGACTTCATCGCCCGGTGCAAAATTCGTCACGTCAGGGCCGACCGACTCGACAATACCCGAGAGGTCCGACCCGAGGGTAAGCGGCAAAGGTTGCGGCAAGGCGCTCTTGCCGGCTCTTATCCAGCCGTCCCAGGGGCCGACGCCAATCGCGCACACCCGGACCAGCACTTCGCCGGGTCCCGGCTGCGGGCGCTCGATCTTCTCGAACGCCATGACATCCGGTGGTCCGAATTCGTGAACCCGCCAAGCCATCATGGATTGTTCATTGCCCTTGCTCGGTGCAGCATTTTGATCACTCATGCTCATTGTCGTTTCCTCTCACTTTGATTGTTGATTACATTTTCCTTCAAAGAGTCCGGCCGGATTTTCGAAGCCCTTCAGACGGCAGCCAGAACCGATATTACCGTAGCTGACTTCGCCATAATGCAGGGCGACACCAAGCTCGATTTCATCCCTGCGATTTGCGTTGTCTCCATTTTTGCAAAATTTCCGTCGCTGCCTGGTAGGCAGCAGCCGCCGCCCATGCCGCGCTGTAACCGGGAAAAAATGCGAGCGCAGCGTCGCCCATGAACCTCAGCACTTCATTGCCCTTGCCCGTAATTGCGGGGATCACTGTGTCGAAATCGCTCTTCAACGGCTGCATGACTTGGTTGGCAAGCCGGTTGGAAATCTCGGTGGTGATCGCCGAAAAGATCGACCGCATCAGCCGGCTGCCGTTGCCGGAAGCGGAACGGCTAGACACGTTCGGTTTGCCATTCGTCCGCAGGCAATGTCGCCACCGGCCACGGCTCTGGGTTTATCTATTCCATTTTGAGGCAAGGATGACGCTGCACATATCAATCCGCAGAAAGTTGGGATCTTTGAACGCCAGGACATCATCGTTGAAGGTTCCGAAGGTGCTGTCGGGGCGGTGCTTCATGCCCTGATAAAATACGTCAATGATTTCGTGCTTGAAGCAGGTTTCTCGGGGAAAGGCGGCGATAACCGCCTTGCGCTCCGCATCGGTAAATTGATCATAGCCACGGCCGGCCACATCCATGCCGGCCCCCGCCTGCACCAGCGCGATCTCGGGACGCATATATTGGGGTACGCCAGGCGTTGTGTGGAGAGCGACGGCGTTCCAGACCGTCTCGATATCGCTTTCGGAGATGCCGTGGCCCCGAAGAAATTCGCGCGCCGCATTCGCGCCATCCACTTCAAAGCGTAGCTGGCTGTTTTCATAGCGTGCGGTGAGGCCGATGTCGTGGAACATAGCGGCCGTGTAAAGCAGTTCCGGATCAAAGGTCAGCTCCATCCGATTGCCCGTCAAGGCTCCCCAGAAATAGACCCGGACCGAGTGATGGAAGAGCAAATCGCTCTCGGTGTCACGAATGAGCTGTGTCACTTCGCGTCCGATTTTGCTGTCGGGTATGCGCACTCCCGATATTTGCTCGAGCATCATGGTTTTTCCTAATCGTTGCGTGATTGCTGGTGTATTAGGCGCAGTTGTTAATCTGCGAGATCCGCAGATAGACAAGCTCCACCAGTACTCCAGGCAGACCACTCTGCATGACATAGCCATAGACACCGCCGAGCGACTCGGCTCCGTTGGGAGCTATCTGGTTGTAATCGAGCCCTCTTGGTCATTGTTCTTGTTCCTTCGGTCTCATTTGACAGGGGTGGTGAGCGCCTTGTCGTCAGAGTCGACGACGAAGACCGCGAGCAACTTCGCCGGCTCGGTCTTACTCGCATTGCGGCTGATTGGATGGCTCGCGTTTGGCGCTTCGGACCAGCTCTCGCCAGCCTTGTAGATGCGGGTCTCGCCATTGTTCACCTTCGACTCGATCTCACCCGAGATCACATAGGCGTAGATGAAGGCGGACTTCGCGTGTGTGTGCGGCGGGGAGGCTGCGCCTGGTGCATAGTCGACTTCCACAGCGACGAGCGACTTGCCGGGGATGTTCGCGATCGCTTGATCGAATTTAGGCGTGACCGTTTCGGCTTGACCCTCATGAGCCGAGGCGGACCCGGCAACCGCCAAGGCGAGCACAGCGCATGTAGCAACAATGGTAGGGGCCTTCATGGGCTTTCTCCTTCTGGTAGCCCAAAGATGTCTCATACTGGGCCAGAAAAAAAGCACCAAGAACACGAAGAAATCATGTACTACGACGACATGAACAAGCGGCTGGACCTGACTCTCGACCGTACGGCAAAGATACCTTTAACGGAGCAGATCCGACGGGGTTTAACGACTGCCATTGAACATGACGTGCTGGAGCCCGGTGCGCGCTTACCCTCATGGCAGGATCTCGCTGCCCAACTCGGTGTCGCGCGCGGTACCGTACGGACCGCATACGAGAAACTGGCCGCTGCTCAGTTGATTGAGGCCTCGCGGGCGACTGGCACGCGCGTCGCCCAACGTCCTCGGGCCGTCGTAAAGAGCGAGCAGCCGCCGGACGCCGGCTCGTTCATGGAGATCTATAAGGAGATGACGCATGGACCTGCGCTCTTCCAGATGGGTGTGCCGGCAACCGAGACCTTTCCAGCAACGTTGTTCGCGCGCATTCGTGCGAACGCGGTCCGGGCCGAGGCGAGTTCTCCCCCCATCTATCCCGATCCTCGTGGCGAGCCTGAGCTGAGACGGGAAATCGCCGGCTACCTTGCCGTCGCTCGCGGCATCAATTGCTCGCCATCGCAGATCATCGTCACCGGCGGGTTCAACGCGGGACTCGGCCTGACGCTCAGCGTCCTTCGCTTGGGCGGGCAGACCGTCTGGGTCGAGAATCCGGGCTTCCCCTTCGCCAGGAAGGGGCTTGAACTTGGAGGCTTGTCCATCGCTCCGATCCCCGTTGATGCGGACGGTATTGATATCGATCATGGCTTTTGCCACCACCCTGACGCGAAGCTCGTCGTCGTGACCCCCGGCCAACAGGCGCCGCTTGGCCCCACCTTGTCACTTAAGCGGCGCCTTCGTCTGCTCGAGTGGGCGGCCGCGAACCAGGTTTGGGTGATCGAGGATGACTATCTGAGCGAGCTACAACTGACGGGCAGGGCCGCGCCGGCGCTCGCGTCGCTCGACCGGGATGGGCGGGTCATTCATATCGGCTCGTTCAGCAAGACGATCAGTCCGGCTATTCGACTTGGCTTTCTGGTCGCACCGGTCGAACTGATTTCCCGGTTCGCAGAGGTGGCAGCCTGTCTCGCGCCCCCACCCGGCCCCGCGCTGCAACTCGCCACCGCCGAGTTCATGCATGAGGGCCACTATATGCGCCATCTCCGGCGCACCAAGCGCGCTTATGCCGCCAAGCGGCAGGCGCTACTGGATTGTCTTCAAGGATCCGTCGCCTCCGATCAAATTACCTCACCCGGCCTGGTCGTGCTGCTGAAATTGCCGAAGAGAACACCGGATTTGGCCGTCGCACGCGAAGCCTTGGCGTTCGGCATGTCTCCGGCGCCGCTTTCGGCCTGGTATGTGTCGCCTGATAGCGCCGAGTCTGGGCTCCTGCTTGGTGTCGCCACAGCGCCGACGAAGAGCCTTGCTCGATCCTGTGATCGGCTCTTCGAAGTAATCCGTCGGTTCAGCTGATCAACTCCAAGGCAGAACCGTCGGCTATTGATGTGACCATCTTGTCCACGTGTAGAGGGAGCACGAAGCAGCCGCTGGCGCCTTTCTGAGCGAAGGACAGTTATCGGGGATAGCGCGCACTCTCGGCGAATGGCAAAGGTTGGGCGAATAGCCCAGCCCGGACGAGGCATGGCACGCGCCGCAACGCGCAAGTGGGACTTGCCAGGCCTCACCTAGGCTAATTTGTTCAATCTCAAAAGCGGTCAGAAACCTTCCCTTTGAAAACGCCGATAAGAGGGCATTTGTCATGAACTTGGGTTAGCATACCTTGCGAACGGGTTTGATGTTATATTTGCCTTCGTTACCAAACTCGAAGCACGTGACAGGGACCCAATATAATGATCGAGAGTGACACAAGGGCACTTTAACCTTAACTTGCCGGTTATTTTGATGACCGACAATGCTTTATGAACAACGCTTGCTCGCCTCTGTATCGCCGCCATCGTTTTCCAGCCGAAGTCATCGCCGAAGCAGTATGGCTGTACTTCCGCTTCCCACTGAGTTTTCGCATGGTCGAAGATATGCTGGCCTACAAGGGAGTAATTGTCACACACAAGACTATCCGACAGTGGGCGGAAAAGTTTGGCAGGGACTACGCTAGCAAGATCCGCCGCCGGACACCACGCCTTGGCGACAAGTGGCATCTGGATGAAGCCGTTGTTTCGATCAGGGGCAGAAAACACTGGCTGTGGCGCGCCGTTGATCAGGACGGCTTCGTCCTCGATGTCCTGGTGCAAAGCCGCAGGAATGCCAAGGCAGCCAAGCGTTTGATCCGCAAGCTGCTGAAGGTGCAAGGTCGTGCACCCCGGGTCATGGTGACCGACAAGCTCAGATCCTACGGGGCGGCCAACAGACAGATTGGACTAACCGTCTGCGATCATCGCCAGCATAAAGGATTGAACAATCGGGCGGAGAATTCCCATCAGCCGATACGACGACGGGAGGCGATTATGAAGCGCTTCAAATCACCCGCGCAGCTTCAGCGATTTGTTTCCATCCATGATCCCATTGCCAACCTTTACTGCTTTCCTCGCACTACCTTCACTTCAAACGATCATCGCGAACTTCGTCATGCTGCAATGACCGCGTGGCGTGAGATCACATGCGTGAGCGCCGCTTAAATCTACCATCAAAGACGGACAATGTGTCTGAGCAATATCGGCCACAAGTTAAGGTTACAGTGCCGCGGTGGTTAAAGGGCCTCTGATTATTTGTTACATTTTGCCAAAGTGACCATAGTTTGTGCCCAACCTCGCTTCTACGCTACAACGAGTCAAACATATTCAAAAAGACCTGGATTGGAGACTTAGCTGCATGGCAAGGATCGTCTTTGGAATGAACCAGTCCCTGGACGGCTATGTCGACCACCAGGAATTTGCGCCGGATCCCGCACTCTTTCGTCACTGGACAGGGCACGTCCGCGGCCTGACAGGCAGTGTGTACGGCCGCCGCATGTACGAGGTCATGCGCTATTGGGACGAAGACCGTCCTGAATGGAGTGCAGAGCAACACGAGTTCGCGATGGCGTGGCGGAGCCAACCGAAGTGGGTCGTGTCGCGCTCGTTGAAGTCGGTCGGCCCCAACGCCACACTTGTCGAGGATGACATCGCGGCGGCGATACGTGGCCTGAAGACTCAGCTCGTTGGGGAGATTTCAGTTTCCGGACCAGAGCTGGCACAAAGCCTGACCGACCTTGGCCTTATCGATGAGTATCGGCTCTACTTCCACCCCGTCGTGCTTGGTCGCGGCAAGCCATTTTTTGCCGGCCCGCGGCCGCCGCTCCGCCTTGTGGCCAGCGACTTAATCGGCGCGGACGTGATTAGGTTAACCTACGTTCCTGCTTGATCACGCACTCGCCCAGCGGATCGCGCCGATGCAGCAGGTCCGCTTTGAGGTCGGTAGCTGAGCGACAGCTATTCAATGGAAGCGACCCAAAAGCTGTCAGTCCGCCTTCGGCCCCATCTCGGACATTTGATGGCGTCGGTTCAGTGGCCGCTATGGCCGCAATGACGAGTAGATGGTGCACATCCGTTATCTAGCTCACCTACCAATTCTAGTTAATTAGTGTACCGGACCGCCGCTCATTGGGGGTCCGACTTCAAATGCTCGCCTTGATGGGAATTGAACCATCGATCCTGAAACAATATGCGGGGACGATTCAGCGGCATAACAGCAGCTTAAGGAATGTCAGGCCGTCTGTTACATTCCTAGCGGTGATTACTCTAAAAGCAACTGCGCTTGTCTGTTCAATCGGCGGACCCTAAGCAGGTTCGCTGGCCCAATCTTCATGTCCATGGCGTATTCGGATCACGAAAATGGTTCCATTCTCTTCGATGCGGTAGACAATCAGATGGGCTTTGAACGGATGGATCCTGACCGGCGGCGAAATCTCTTCTCGCTCACGAGCCATTCGGGGATTCGCGGCGATCAGTTCAAGTACCGCGAACAAGTCGTCATGGTACCGCCTAGCCTGTAGAGTTCCGAACATGCGGATACCTTGCTCGGTGAAGGCAATGATGTCCTCTTCCGCTTCGACAGAAAGGCTAAAACGCATTATCTGCTGCCGCGCGCCGTTTCCGTGCGCGCGGCAGCCGCAGCGAAGAGCTCGTCCTTCGACCGGCTGCCAACACCACTTTTGAGACCGTCATCGACGAAGCGTTGCATGGCAACAATCTTATCACTACGCGTTTGGTCCCTTCGAATCAGATCGCGCACATAGTCACTAGCATTGGAGTATCGCCCGGTCCTTGCTTGGGCTTCGACCCAATCTTTCATTGGGTCCGGTAGAGACACGTTCATAGTAGCCATTCAAGCCTCCATTTGCGCCCAGATTAACTGAGTTTGGCAAAGTTTGTCAAACCGATCCTCTTCGACACGAAGTTTCAGGCGGGCAGAGTTCATTCTGACCCCATTACGCCCCACCGGGAGTCTCCATTATTAAAACGGTGAACTAGGTGGTCAGCCTTGAACCACCCAACAGGTAAATCTTGACCATCCTTGCTCAGGATTCGGCATTTGTTCAATTACAAAACCTGTCAGGAAACCTTCGTTTGAAAATGCCGATAATGGCCGTTTTTGTTTGTGCCTAGATGTCCACAATCGGACCGAGCGTGTTCTGCAACCATCGTTGCGTGAACGCATTTTCCTCGGCATTTGTGGAGGCGACCGTGAATGCCCTCATCAGCAAACGTTTCGCCAAGAAGCAGCAAATACAATGGAGCAAACGCGGCGCGCATCTGCTCTTGCAAACGCGCACCAGAACCCTTGACGGAACCCTCCGTTCAACGTTCGAGGAATGTTATCCTGGGCGGGCGAATGACAATTATGAAAACCATCACCGCAAGATCGCAGCGTGACTGCCCCACAGATCCTTATGCTCTCGCATAGTTGGGGCGACGACAAGATTTGTCCCAAATCATACGCTTACCAGATTCATGAGCTGTTACAAATAGTTACCCTAATGAAGATGGAGGGGAATCCCGACTGCTCCCAAGGTTTTAGCCAAAGAATAACCTTCTGTGCTTCTTTGTTCTAAATGCCCCGTTATCGTATGATTTGGAACAAATCTTGTCGGCGCCCCTTTAAGCGTATATCCCCGGATTTAGGAGAGAAGACGATGTCGCGCGGGGCAAGACTGATCAGCATTTCGACCGTAGCACTCGGTATATTGGCATCTTCCATTCCCGCCTCGGCGCAGCAGAACGCTGGCGGCGCAGCGAATGGCGGCATCAAGTTGTCCGGCGATCAGCCTATCCAGATCGATGCCGACAAGCTGGTCGTTCACGACAATGAAGGCACCGCCACATTCACCGGCGATGTTACCGTAGTTCAGGGCGCAACGCTTCTGAAGGCCGGCTCGATGATTGTCTACTACATCAAGGGCGCCAAGAAAGAGCCTGGTGATGCCACTGCGGCTGATGCGCCGAAAACCGGGGGGATTGGGCCCGGGTCGCAGGATATTGATCATCTTGAGGTCAACGATGAGGTTTACGTCAAATCCGAGGATCAGGTTGCGACCGGTGATCACGGCACGTTTGATATGAAAACGGAAGTGCTGGTTCTGACCGGCAACAAGGTTGTTCTGACACAGGGCGACAATGTCGCTGTTGGCTGCAAATTGACTGCGCAGCTCAAGACGGGTGAGGCCCAGCTTGAAAGCTGCAAGAGCGGCCCGACAGGCCGCATCTCCATCATTGTTGCACCCAAGAACGCCCCGAAGAACTGAGTCGGGAGGGCGTTGGTGCACAGATCATCAACAGTTGGAGAGTAAGCAGCTGAGACCGCAATCACTGTGATTCCACACCATGCCGCATAAACATAACGCCGCCCGCCGTCATCGCATCGGCAAGATGAAATTCAAGGTGACGAACTGGCCGGAATACGAGGCGGGTCTTCGCCGCCGTGGCAGTCCGACCCTGTGGATGACGCCGGAAGCGCTGATCGGATGGCAGGCTCTGCGGCGCAAGACACGAGGTGGCCAGCCGCGCTATGCCGATCTGGCAATTGAGACTGCTCTGACGCTGGGCCTGGTGTTCGGACTGCGGCTGCGCCAGACCGAGGGCTTGCTGGGTTCGGTGCTCCAACTGATGGGATTGAACCTGCCCGTTCCCGATCACACGACGCTAAGCCGCAGGGCGCGGACCTGGAAGCCGTCAGTCAGATTGGATGACGGAACGGAAGTGCCGGGTGGTCCATTGCATGTGCTGGTCGACAGCACCGGCCTGCAGATCTACGGTGCCGGCCAGTGGCCGGAAGAAAAGCATGGTGCCAAATCCCGCCGCAAGTGGTGCAAGGGCACCGTAAACTTAACCAGTTAGCGATGATTTTTTGTGACTTTGAGTGATGACCGAGGCTCATGATCCACTTTATCACCGTCACCGTTTTCCAGCTGAAATAATAGCCGAAGCGGTATGGTTGTATTTTCGCTTTCTGCTCAGTCTTCGCATGGTGGAAGATATGCTCGCTTATAAGGGCATCATCGTAACGCACCAGACAATCCGCAACTGGGCGGAGAAATTCGGTCGCGACTACGCCAGCAGGATCCGCCGTCGTGCCCCCCGCTTTGATGACAAGTGTTGGGGTGGACGGCCCCCGAACGGCATCGAAATGTGCCAGAGTGAGTCGTTAACGATCTCAAACAAAGGAGCCGTCCGTGGATCAGATTATCCGTATTGGCATGGATACGTCAAAGCACGTCTTTCAATTGCATGGCGTCAACGCCGCCGAGCAACCGATCCTGCGCAAGAAGATGCGCCGCAAGGAGATGGTGGATTTCTTTGCGACATGCCCACCGACCGTGATTGCGATCGAAGCCTGCGGCGCTTCGCATCACTGGGCGCGGTTGCTGACGGGGCTCGGACATGAGGTAAAGCTGATCGCACCACAACTGGCGAAGCCCTACGTCAAGCGCGGCAAGAATGATGCGGCCGATGCCGAAGCGCTATGCGAGGCGATGAGCCGCCCGACGATGCGGTTCGTTCCGGTGAAGAGTGCGGATCAGCAAGCCGCGCTGATGCTGGTGGGCATGCGCGAGCGCGCTGTCGCCGCACAGACGCAGCTTGCCAATACGATTCGTGGCTATGCAGCTGAGTTCGGGCTGACCGCGGCCAAAGGCATGTCTCATATTCCGCTCCTTCTGGAACGCATCATGATTGATGAAAGCATTCCGGCTGTGGCGCGTGAGCTGTTCGCGTCCCTCGCTGAGGAATTTGCGCAGTTGGGTGAGCGCCTGAAAGAGGTGGAGGCAAAGCTGATGGCCTGGTATCGCAACAATGAATGTTGTCGCCGTCTTGCAAAGATTCCTGGCGTCGGACCGATCGGCGCGGTCTTGCTGGTGATGAAAGCGCCGGCACCGGAACAGTTCACATCCGGAAGGCAGTTTGCCGCCTGGATGGGCCTGACGCCCAAGGATCATTCGACTGCTGGCAAAGTCAGGCTCGGTATCATTACGAGGGCCGGCGATGAGGCATTGCGCAAAACATTGGTCGTGGGTGCGACCTCGTTGCTTCGACAGGTGAGAGCGGGAAGAGGCAGGAACGCTTCGCTCTGGCTCATCGGGTTGCTCAAGCGCAAGCCGCCAAAACTCGCGGCTGTCGCGTTGGCCAACAAGATCGCCAGGATCGCCTGGAAAATGATGGTGACCGGCGAGGCTTACAAGGGCAATGCTGCGCGACCGGCTCTGGCCTGCGCGGCGTGAAGAGATCAGTCGGTCACGGTGAGCAGGATACAGACGCTACCGTGCTGAGCTGATGCGTGAACTTGCAGGAAACGAGTAGATGGTGTGATCGATCGATCCGAGACGCGGTACACTCCGTAGGTGCCAGTGGCCCAACGTGGCCGATCAAGTGTTTGGAACCCACGTCGCGGAACCCATCTTGGCCAGCGTTCATGTGTGAACGCACCAAAAGGCCGGACATATGAACGCAAGAGATCCGATCAAATCATCAAAGAGTTCTTGCAAGGAGGGGGCCGTCCACATATGGCACCTCGATGAGGTTGTCATCACCATCAATGGCAGGAAACATTTCCTGTGGCGCGCGGTCGATCAGGATGGGTTCGTTCTTGATGTCCTGGTACAGAGCCGCAGGGATACAAAGGCGGCCAAACGCTTGATCCGCAAGCTTCTCAAGAAACAAGGTTGCGCGCCGCGTGTCATGGTGACGGACAAACTCAGATCCTATGCGGCTGCCAACAGGCAGATTGGTCTGACCGTCTGCGATCATCGCCAGCACAAGGGGCTCAACAACCGGGCGGAGAATTCGCACCAGCCAATTCGGCGACGGGAGCGGATCATGAAGCGATTCAAATCAAGCCGTCAGCTTCAACGCTTCGTTTCCATTCATGATCCCATTGCCAATCTGCACCATTTTCCACGCAACAAGTTCTCTTCACCCGACCATCGTGATCGTCGCAACGCTGCCATGGATGCGTGGCGTGAGATCGCATGCGTGCAGGCTGCATGAGATCAGCAACAAAGCCACCAGTGCGCCCAAAGGGCAAATACGCCAGGTTAAGTTTACGCTGCCATCTTGCCAGCTTCAAGGAACTCCTTCGATCTTGCTGGTCGAGTTCCACAGCGTGGTCGATGCATGGCGCTACAGCCAAAAGGCCAAGCGGAACGCCTTTGCGCCGCCTCTTATCAACAACCGAGGCCATGCAAAACAACGTCTTGCGCATCCCCACCCCCCCTAGAGCTTTCGACGGTCAAGTTCCTCAGCTTCTTGGGGGGTGACGCCAATATCTGCAAGCAAATGATCGCTGAGCTTGTTGACATGCTGGCGGCCTGCCCGGTGCGACCGATAACTGATATATGCTTGCCAGGTTTTTGCAGCAATGCTGTTCCACACGACACAGACGGCGTCATAGGCCTGGTTTCCCGGTTTAAACAATTTGCCACGTAGCTCGCTGCGGAGTTCTTGATGTGTCATCTCAGCTCCTCCTGGTTGCAGGGGAACCTAACACTGCCGGATCTTCGCCACTAAAGTCGGAAATGCTGAAATGCGGTCAAATCTGCCATGCCCAGCTCGAACAATCGTTCAATGTCGCCATTCTCGCAGCCGGAAGTTCCTGTGCATCAATCAAGATACCCGATGGCGGTGTCGCGCTGCAGTTAATCAGGGTCTTCCTCAATCTGTGTGATGCTTTGCTTGAATGATCGCCCGAAAAACACTTCTCCCTGCGCACGCCGGACGCATCAGGTAGCTGAATTTGTTCACCTTCTTCGGCGTCGACAGGCTGCCAGGAGCGCGCCCGATAAAGCGTCTTGGCATTCCAGTCAGTGACGACAGCATTTTGCAGCAACCCAAACCCAATTTCACCACTCGCGGCACCCAGGAAGGTGACTGGAACTGGCATAAGGCGGTATCCATGGGGCCAGCCTGGTAGATTTGGAACGTCGCAAGGCTTACGATGTTCTGTTAGATCGCCAAGGACAGGTAGTTTATAAAAAAATCATCACACAGATTGAGGAAGACCCTGATTGAATGCAGTGCGACACCTGGTTGCTGGAATGATGGTGATCATGACACCGCTAGCGTTCTTCACCCTCAATATCCATTGAAGCAATTCCACGCTGTCAGGATCGACCGTTGGGCTGCCATGAGCCAGCTTGTCACGGCAATGGAATTGGCCGGGGTGTCTTATGGCTTGTCTAAGCTGGTGATTACACCGTTTCGCAAAGCCCAGTCTGACAAATCGAAAGGTTTTCAACACAACGTTCCTCGGGATGTTCGTTCCGATGACTTAAGTTGGCCTTTCTTGACGCGCCAATTGCATCCCGCTCAGTTGATCATCGCAGCATCTGGCGCCATGGCGCTGCCCGTGTCGATGGTTCTCGTTCACGGTCCGATCGCGACGAACATCGTGGTGAACCAGCTCTTTCAACCCCCGCGCTTTCGCTTCTTACATTATTGGCAGTAGCGTTCGGATTAATGGGGGAGTACTCGCAAATATGAAATGACATTGAAGTAGATCTTGGCTCATCAAGAAATTAAATTGTGATGAAGCCCTTAAAATGATTGTTCATCATTTTGTGTGTCTCATAGGGAATGAGAAGATGGCGCTTCGGTCATATGAAATCTTTCGGGAGCTTTCTGCAACGAAATGCAGAAGAGGATGGCAACGTTGCTATTATTTTTGCGCTTTGCCTGCCACTCGTCATCGGTGGCGCCGGACTAGGTGTTGAAACGTCTTACTGGTTTTACAGTGATTTAAAATTACAGGCGGCGGCGGATGCGTCTGCCTATGCGGGTGCACTGGAAAAAGCGTCGGGATCTGGCACACCGGCAATAGTTGCCGCCGCGACGTCTTCAGCAACGTCAAACCATTTTGAAACCTCGACGGGCGAAATCGAGGTTTTCACTCCTCCGTCAACCGGACCAAATACCACAAAACGGGCTGTCGAGGTGATCCTTCACCAAAGGCTGGGGCGGTTCTTCACATCGATCTACTCGCAAACGCCCGTGATCGCGCAGGCCAGAGCCGTCGCACTTATTTCTGAGGCTTCAAAGGCCTGCATTCTCGCGCTTGATCCGTCCGCTTCAAATGCGGCGCTCTTTTCTGGCAGCTCCGACGTTAAGCTGAAGGGCTGTTCTGTGATGGCAAACTCAATAGACGCAAACGCGATCAAGGTGCAAGGTTCCGCCAAACTCCAGGTAGATTGCCTGATATCAGCCGGAGGTGTGGATCTGGGCAACGGCGCTGTCAAAACTTCTTGTGCAGCGCCGATCACTAAGGCATTGGCAGCCGCTGATCCTTTCGACGACGTCCCAACGCCGCAAGTCTCGAGCACATGTCAGAGTGCAAAGGCAACCGCGCTGACGCCGGGGACATACTGCAGTGGGCTTGCGCTGGGCGGCAATGTGAGCCTTTCTCCCGGCATCTATGTCATCAAGGGCGGTGATTTCAAGATAAATGCAAATGCATACGTCTCTGGGGAAGGGGTCATGATCTATTTGGCAGGAAGCTCGCGTGTGAGTATGAACGGTAACGCTACCGTTCAACTTAGCGCACCAACTTCGGGGCCCTATTCGGGAATACTTTTTTTTGGCGACCGATCGAGTCTTGGGGGATCGAATACGTTCAATGGGACAGCGGATTCACTGCTCACTGGCGCTCTTTATTTTGCGAAACAACAGGTTCGATATCTCGGAAACTTCTCAGGAAAAGGCGGCTGTTCGCAAGTCGTGGCCGGAACGATCGAGTGGACAGGAAACACAGGCATCAACCAGGATTGCAGCAGCCTCGGAATGCGGGACATTCCGGCGACGCAATCCATCCAACTGGTCGAGTAAGTCGTGAAAGCGCGCCGTCCGCGGAAATTGGGGAGCGAGTCGGGGGTTGCAGCGATAGAGTTTGCCTTGGTCGCACCCATCCTTTGCCTCTTGTCCCTCGGTATCATTGATGGCTGGTCTCTTGCTTCGAGCGCACTTTCGATGCGCGCAAGCGTAAAAACGGCGGCCAACATGGTGATGCAAGGTGCCGCAGACGATGCAGCGATCGAGCGAGTCGCGCTTGCAAGTTGGGACAGTCGCCCGGATGATGCGCAGGTGCTGTTGAGCCGTATATATATGTGCGGGAACAGCGTGGTCACTGCGTCGAGCCTGTGTGAGGGGTCAAAAGCCCCTATAAGCTTGGTGCATATTCAAGCGAAAACGACTTGGACCGCTCCGTTCGATCTCGACATATATTCGGTTTCGCGCGATCTCAGTCATGAACAGGTGATACGTGTCCGGTAGCCGTTCATTCAAGAGCGATGAAACGGCCGGAACTGCGGTCGAATTCGCCTTGGTTGCTCCATTGCTGATGATGTTTTTGCTGGGCATTGTCGTGTTCGGGTGGAGCATGAACGCCATGTCCAGCGTACGATACGCGCTTGAAGAGAGCTCGCGGGCGCTTCAATTGAAAAATTCGCTCAGCCAAAATGAGATCGAGGCAATGGTCAAGGACCACGTGCGCCAATTGGGATTACAAAATGTCACGGTGTCATTGGCGATTGACCAATCTGACGGCGGCTTCAGGATGGCGCATGTTACCGCCACATACAGCTTTGTGGTCGACCTTCCACTAATCGATCAGTATCCGGTAAATTACAATGCGTCGATCACGGTACCGATGGCTGCGCCATAAGGTGTTTGCGCCGCTGAGAGGCCCATCCATTCCCGCGCCGCGCGCACGTTCCGCTTATTATACCAGCGCTCGGCGTTGTCACCTTGTTGGCGACAGCATGTATGGAAGCCGTGATCGGGTTTTCAGGCGAGTGTTTCGGTCACGACTTTCCACTCGGCTATGGCGCAGAGGCGATGCAAGCGAATTTGCAATGCGGATTGGCTTGTGCGGGGTGAGACGAAGAGGTTGCGGACGGCCGAGAAGATCGAAACGAAACGCTGCAGGCTACCCGGCGAACGGAAGCCCTGCATCGTTCGCTCGCGTTTTCACAACGGCACATGGGAATTCTCCGCCCGATTGTTAAGGCCCTTATGCGATCGATGCTCGACATCCGGCATGACCTGGCGCTTTGCTGCTCCATAGGACCGCAGCTTGTCAGTGATCATCCGCTTAGACGCCATGCCCTGTTTCTTCAGCAGCCGTGTGAGCAAGCGCTTCGCGGCCTTGGTGTTGCGGCGGTTCTGGACGATCTCGTCAAGCACATAACCATCCTGATCAACGGCACGCCATAGCCAGTACTTTCTGCCATTGAGGCTGACGACCATCTCGTCGAGATGCCAGATGTCAGCAGGCCCCGGTTGCTTGCGGCGAAGACGACGTGCGTAGTCCGGACCGAACTTCTTCCCCCAGCGTCGGATGGTTTCGTACGAAACGACAATGCAACGCTCCAGCAACATTTCCTCGACCAGACGCAAGCTCAAGGGAAACCGGAAATAGAGCCAAACCGCATGCGCAATGACCTGTGGCGGAAAGCGATGGTTCTTATAACTGATGCGAGCTTGGTTCATACCTCCACTTCTACCCTGCAAACCTTAAGCCAGAATAAGGTGACAACGCCGGACAGCCAAATCAGGGCGATCGCAGAACGGGGACGGCTGAACTGGCAGGCGGCCACCGGCTACGGCAAACGCGCCCTGATCGAGACCACCATGGGGCGCTACAAGGCGCTGATCGGACCGCGTCTGCGTGCACGGTGTTTTACGGCTCAACAGACTGAAGTCGCCATCGGCTGCGCCGTTCTCAACCGCATGCTGGCAACCGGACGCCCGGATTCCGTCCGCCGCAAAAACAGACAGCCATAACAGACGGCATCAAAGATCGAATTGCTCCTCCTCCCATATCCGCGCACCAACGCCCCTTCGATGCCATGGTCGAGAAACCGGTCATACCAGCGATAGAAGGTTGGCCGGGAAATGCCGAGTTTCTCAAGTGTCTTGCGGATCGGCAGATGCGATTGCTCGACAAGGTGGATGATCTCCAGCTTTTCGGTGGCTGGATATCTCATTCCTCGTCGCCCCCATCCACGATCATGCTTTTTTTGAGCAGACGCAATTCGAGGGCCTGTTCGGCGACCACCTCCTTGAGGTCACGTGTCTCGCGGCGAAGAACCTTCACCTCATCGGAGGTGGCGGCTCGGGCCGTGTCGCCCGCCAGCCGTTTCTTGCCGGCTTCGAGGAACTCCTTCGACCAGCTGTAATAGAGGCTCTCAGCAATGCCCTCGCGGCGGCACAGCGCTGCGATGCTTTCCTCACCGCGCAGGCCTTCCAGCACGATGCGGATCTTCTCCTCAGCGGAATGATGCTTGCGCGTTGCCCGCCGGATATCCTTGATTACATGTTCTGCCGCTGGTTTCTGCGACCCGGTTTTCTGTCTCATCTTCGCTTCCTTTGATTGAGCTACGATGAACCAGAAATCCTCTCTTCTCGATTAAACTGCTTTTGTCTCAAGGGCGCTGACGGGGCACACATGAACGCCAGGCTTGATCCTAAGTCGCGTGCGCAGCCTGAGGCGCAATTCGAGCAATAAAGTTCGGCCGATCAGAAGCATTACCACTATAACTGGGCGCTATCGCCATTTAATAACATTTCGACAGTATCTATCGTACTCGAATGCCTCGACAGGCGAATAGCCGTGCCTCATATAGTGCCTAAAATACTGGCTGGCACGCCAGGCCTGCGGCACATTCCGATCATACCGAAGAAGGCGGAACACGCCCAGTCTGAAAAGTATCCATTTCATCTTGCATCCTTTCCTTGCGTAGGAACCCGTTGGCGCGGGCGAATTGCCGGCTTCGGGTGGAAAGGGATTGTGTCGAACTTGGTCGGGTTCGTATTGCAGAGGAAGTGCATTCTTTGAACGAGCATGCTGCAAGGCGAGCGTGTTTCAAACTTCGGCGATCAGCAGCACTCGCCAACTATGCTTGATATAGTCGTTCAAGATTTTGGTCACATCAGTAGTTGAAAAGCTTATCCCGGTCGCTCAGGTTCACACTACATGTAGATGGTTAGAACGGCTGATTGCGCCCCTGCTCCCCATGGGAAACACGAGGGTGACCATTTGAAATCACGTTGGTAACTGGATCAGATTCTTGCACTCACCGCCTAACTGCGATCGATGATTGATGCACGGATCCACAGGAACTTCCGGAGTTCGGTAGCAAATGCCACCATCTCCGATGATATGCGACATGACGTCGGGCGTTGGCTTCGCGACTGCTGTCAATTAACCGTTGCGTACTTGTTGTTTCCTGCCAATGTGAATTTACTGGCTGTTGAGGCATTGTTGAAGCGCCACGCCCCAGAAAAATCGCGTGAAGGACCAGACGATCATGACCACCATGACACGCAGAGGCTTTGGCTACGGGATTGCTCTGGTCCGGGCTTTCCCTATAACAGCAGCGCGCGCCCTGAAAGCCGCAGATAACCAGGACGTTTGCCATGATAGATAGCGCTGGAATGACTGCAGGAAAAATAGCCCGCAGTTTCCTGTCTGGAACACATATATCCGGGCAAATTGAAATGCCGATCGACCTTCAGTCAGCCTACCGAATCCAGGAAGCCGCTGCAGTTATGACGGGCTTGACCATTTGCGGCACCAAAATCGGGGCCACAAATGCGAAATCACAGGCGTCTTTGGGCTTAACCGGACCGATCTTCGGCCCAGTCTTTTGCGAGCGCGTGTGGGAGCCGGACTCAACACTGTCCGTGAACAGCACGATGCTCGGCGCTGAATGCGAATTCGGCTTTGTACTCGCTGAAGATTTTCCAAGCTTTACGGGTGCGTTAGATCGCACCGCCCTCATTGGTCTGATCTCAGACTGTTTTCCAGCGATCGAGATCGCAGCGCGCAGAATTCCATTGTCCGTACCCATGACCGCTCCTTTGGTGGTGGCAGATCTTTGCTTTGCCTCGGACATAATTCGGGGGGCATCGATTTCGCATTGGCAGGAACTCGATTTTCCATCGATCCGCGTGACCGCCTTGATTGATGGAAACCCGGTCGCCCAGGGTTCCGGCGCTGACGTGTTGGGGGATCCACTCATTGCGCTCGCGTGGTTGGCTGGCGAGCGCGCCGCAGCGGGGCTGCCGTTGCGTGCCGGGGAAATCGTTATGACGGGATCCTGTACTGGGATCACGTCTCTTGAACCGGGAGTCCGCTTTGACGCGGGTTTTAGCGGGCATTCGCAAATCGGATTTAACGTGCGGCCGAAATGCGTTGAGATCCAGCAGTCCTAGCCGCAACAGGAACTGGAGGCGAATTGTTGGCGACTGCTTTGCAATTTGCTGGCTCCACCGGGCGACCTAACGTCTGGCTTACTGTAAATGCTGAAAACGGCACCGTAAACTTAACCAGTTGGCGATGTTTCTTTGTGAATTTGAGTGATGACCGAGGTTCGTGATCTACTCTATCGCCGTCACCGTTTTCCAGCTGAAGTTATCGCCGAGGCGGTGTGGCTGTACTTCCGCTTCCCGCTCAGTCTTCGCATGGTCGAAGACATGCTTGCCTACAAGGGCATAATCGTCACACACCAGACGATCCGCACATGGGCGGAAAAGTTCGGGCGGGGCTACGCCAATAAGATCCGCAGACGTACGCCACGCCTTGGCGACAAGTGGCACCTTGATGAAGCTGTCGTTTCGATCAGGGGCAGGAAACACTGGCTCTGGCGCGCCGTCGATCAGGATGGTTTTGTATTGGACGTCTTGGTACAAAGCCACAGGAATACCAAGGCCGCCAAACGCTTGATCCGCAAGCTGCTTAAGAAACAAGGTTGTGTGCCGCGTGTCATGGTGACGGACAAACTCAGATCCTATGCGGCTGGCAACAGGCAGATTGGTCTGACCGTTTGCGATCACCGCCAGCATAAGGGGCTCAACAACCGGGCGGAGAATTCGCACCAGCCAATTCGACGACGAGAAAAGATCATGAAGCGATTCAAATCAACTCGGCAGCTTCAACGCTTCGTTTCCATTCATGATCCCATTGCCAATCTCCACCATTTTCCACGCAACAAGTTAACTTCATCCGACCATCACGCTTGTCGCAACGCTGCCATGGATGCGTGGCGCGAGATCGCATGCCTACAAGCGGCATGAGATCAGCTACAAAGTCACAAAAGCGCCCAAATGCAAAATATATCAGGTTAAGTTTACGGTGCCGCACCGAGATCTTGCTGCTGCAAAGCGCTTCTCCAGGAAAGCGCTCCTGCACCATGGCCGCCCTGATCGTGTTGTCATTGATGGCAGCCAGACAAACCGCGAAGCGATCATCTTCTGCGATATGACCGATCGGCTGAACGCCGGATATGGCAGGAATGAACAAAAGCCAATCACAATCAGGACGAGTAAATACCTCAACAACCGCATTGAGCAGGATCATAGAAGGATCAAACGCCGCATCCGACCGATGCTTGGATTTAAGTCGCTAAAGGCGGCAGAGATTATCCTGTCCGGGGTCGAACTGATCCACATGATGCGCAAACGACAGGCAAGATTTGCCTTTAATCCAAATCCGTCTCTGGCCGAACAATTCGATATGCTGGCAGCGTGACTGTTGGCTGCCAAACAAAATCCATCGCGTCTATCATCAAAATTTGCGACACAACCCATTCTTTTCGATCCCGACCATTTCGCGGTGTTCTTGTCAGGGCCCCTCGTCGCGAATTGTTAAAGCATCGCCCACCAAATGCCCGAAGATGCGCTCCTCGATGATTCTGTTCCGGGAAGCCTCGAGCCTGAGCCATTCCGGACGGCGCTCGACCGATATTTCGTCCGCGAACCCACACGATTACTCGCAGTCCGCTGAAGCTGCTCTAGAAAAAAATTGTAGCGGTTTCCGTCCGGAATTGTGCAAACGAAGCGATCCCGCAAGACGGTTTTGGCCGGAGCAGTTCTAGCCCCGTTTTTCGCCGACACGCGCAAGGACGAAATCGTGCTCGACTTCCCAGAAGTCGCCATCGAAATCATACGCCTCGGCGCGACCCGGATCATGCGTGTGCTTGAATTCCGCGAGTAGGCTCTCCTTAACGCCGAAGACGGCATCCGAATTGATATAGGGATCGTCCGGATCGAAGATGTGGGTGATCAACGTCTCGAAGCCGTCGGCCTTAATGATGTAGTGCAGATGTGCGGGGCGATAAGGATGGCGGCCGAGATGATCGAGCATCTGGCCGACCGGGCCGTCATTCGGGATCGGATAGTATTTCGGCTTTACCGCCCGGAACCAGTAGCGGCCGTCGGCACCGGTACGGAAGACGCCGCGCAGGTTGAAATCCGGCTGGATGCCCTGCTGCTGCACGTCGTAGAAGCCCTCGTCATTGGCCTGCCAGACGTCGATTACCGCATCCTTGATCGGCTGTCCCGCCGTATCGAGGATGCGTCCGCCGATCACCATGTCCTCGCCCTTGGCATCAAGGCAGATATTGGCGCCCATCTCCAGCTCCGGTGCGCCCTCGACATGGAAGGGACCGAGCACTGTGCTTTCCGAGGCACCGGACGGCTTGCGGTTGTTGATCGCATCGACCAGCATCGAGACGCCCAACGTGTCGGACAGGAGGATGAACTCCTGCCGCCACTCGTTGCACATCTGGCCGGTACGCGTCAGGAACAGGATCGCCTGGAACCATTCCTCCTGCGTCGGCTCGATCTCCTTGACCGCCTCATGCAGTTTGCGAGTGACCACTTCCATGATTTGCTTGAGCCGCTCGTCTTTGGCATTTTTGTTGCGGCCGTTGACGACCTCGACGGAATTCTCTTCGGTAAAGAAGCCTTTTTCATGCGCGTCCATCACGGTCTCACTTTCCAAGAATGGCTGTTAGCACCCGACGCAGTTCGCCCGCCGGATCGTCGGTGATCGTCTCGCGCCGCCAGGCGACATGGTGGTCCGGGCGGACCAGCAGAATACCGCTGTCGCGGATTTCGCGGATATTGGCCCAGTCGCCGGTAAAATCCTGCCACGGCTGGCGCGGGCCGATGACATGGGCGGCGATGTCGATGCCCAATTCCTTGCCGAGACTACGGGCGGCCTCGACCCAGCCCTGCCCGCCGATACCGGTCAGAACCGTGAATTTGCCGTGGCCGGTGAGATCGAGTGTCGAAACCTTCTCGCCGCTATTGGAAAACACCCAGGCATGCGGCAGCCGCGCGCCGGGCCAAGTGGTCTGCTGGCAGTGCAGTTCCGGGTCCTTGGTGAAGGCCGGCTCCACCTGCCCATCGGTGATGGCCGCGCCGGAGCGGTAGCGCTGGTTCATCTCGACACCGTGGCAATCGAACTCATAGACCTTGTCGGCAATCGCCTTGCGGATTGCCGCACGCTGCTCTTCGGAGGTCACGGTGTTGTTGCAGCGGGCATCCATGTTCTGCTGCATCTTCACGGGGTCGATGGAATCAAGCAGGCCGAGCGCCTTGAAGATCGGTCCGAACTCCTCGATCGACTTGTTGGCGCGGGTGACGATCTGCTTGGCGACCGGCGCCCGTTCGGCCTGATAGCTGTCGAGTAGTTTCTGCCCGGCCGCGCCCTTCAGCACGAAGGCGAGCTTCCAGGCGAGATTGAAAGCGTCCTGGATCGAGGTATTGGAGCCAAGGCCGTTCGACGGTGGATGCCGGTGGGTCGCGTCGCCCATGCAGAAGACGCGGCCGTTTGACATGGTGGTGGCGTACATATTGTTGACGGTCCAGGTCGAGACTGACTTGATGGTCATTTCGAGATCGGGGTCGCCGACCAGATCGCGCACCACCTTCTTCGCATGCGCTTCATCCACCTGCGGTGCCGGCTGGTTGATGTCGTAACCCCAGACGATCAGCCATTCGTTCCACGGCCTCACCATGCGCACCAGCCCCATGCCGATGCCGCCGACATCCGCGCCCGGCTGCAGCACCCAGTAAAGCACCGAGGGACGATGCGCGACCAGACGGGAGAGATCGGCCTGGAACAGGATGTTCATAGAGCCGGCGACACCCATCTTGCCCTCGAAGGCGAGGCCGGCATGTTCCGCGACCTTGGAATTGCCACCATCCGCCCCGACCAGATATTTGGAGCGGACCGTGAATTCCTTGCCTGTCAGCCGATCGAGACAGGTCGTCGTGACGCCATCGCCATCCTGGACGTGGCTCAGATATTCCGTCGACATGCGCGACTGAGTACCGCGCGAACAGGCGGTCTTGAACAAGAGCGGCTCCATCAAGGTCTGCGGCAGGTCGTTCATCTGGGTTGGCGAAGAAAGCTGATGCTCGGCGCGGGAAAGCGGATGTTTGCCCCAGCTCTTCATCCGGCCGATCTCCTCGCCGGTAAGCGAGGTGCAGAAAACGTTCTCGCCCATCAGATCCTGCTCGGCGGCGAACATATAGGCCTCGTCCTCCACGTCGCGGCCAAGATCGCGCAGCACCTCCATGGTGCGCTGGTTGGTAATGTGCGCGCGCGGCGTGCTGGCGAGCCAGCGGTAGCGGTTGATCACCATGTTCTCGACCCCGTAGGACGAAAGCAGGGCTGCGGTGGCCGAGCCTGCCGGGCCGGTGCCGATGATGAGTACGTCGGTGGTAATGTCAGCCATGAGGCCCTCCCTTATGCGTGAGATTGAGCGGCCCGCCCTTCAGAACGCGGCGGACCGGAAAAAGCTGGATGCCGGTGCGGTCGGAGAACAATCCCCAGAGGCCGCGCGGCGCAAAAAGCATGATGGCGATGCCGAGAAGGCCCAGCATCAGCAGGTACCAGGAGCCGTAGTCGGCCAGCAGGTTCTGCAGCAAGAAGAAGATGATGACGCCGAGGATCGGGCCTTCAATCGTACCGATGCCGCCGATCACGACGATGAAGATGACGTAGGCCGTCCAGTCGGTGACCGAGAAGGCGGCATCCGGCGAGATGCGCGCCTTCTGGACGTAGATAAGCGCGCCGCAGATGCCGGTGATGAAGGCGGTGGCGAGGTAGACCAGCGTCTTCATCCGCCGCGCATCGACGCCGACGGCGCGGGCGGCCTGCTCGTTGTCACGGACGGCGGCGAGGCCAAGACCCTGCTTGCTGCGCAGAAGACCATAGATGAAACCGATCGTCGCGACGACGAGGATCAGCGCCAGCCAATAGGTTAGCGCATCGCTTGCCTGCGAGGCCTTCATGCCGAAGACATCGCGCATCATGTCTACGCCCACCATGTCGCGGGTCGCATCGCGCGGCAGCGAGGTGCCGGTGCCGCCGCCAAGCGCCTTCCACTGGGCAAGCAACAGCCGCACGACTTCGGCCACCACCCAGGTGCCGATGGCGAAATAGGGACCGTAGAGCCGGAAGGTGAAGAAGGCGGTCGGAAATGCAAGGGCAACCGAGAACAGCCCGGCAATCAGGATCGCAACGACCGGATCGACGCCGAAGAGGATGACCGCGCCGAACATCGTATAGGCGCCAAACCCCACGAAAGCCTGTTGGCCGACCGAGATCAGCCCGGCATAACCGGCAAGTAGGTTCCAGTTCTGCGCCAGCACCAGCATGGTGAGGATGAAGAACAGCTCCTGGATGACACCGCGCGAAACGACGAAGGGAGCGGCAAAGGCGAGAAGCAGCAGAGCGATGACCGCCGCTGCCGACACTGTCGACGCCCTTGTGCGCGTCTCGACCGTGAAGGATGGAATGGCCATGGTCATCGCTGCACCTCAATCGACGGCGCGCGGGAAGAGGCCGCGCGGCTTGAACAGGAGGACGCCCAAAAAGGCGAGATGGCCGGCAAGGATCTGCCATTCCGGATTGATCGCAGCGCCGACTGTCTGCGCAACACCGAGAATGATGCCGCCGGCAAGCGTACCCCACAGCGAGCCGAGCCCACCGATGATGACCGCTTCGAAGGCATAGATCAGCCGCGCCGGCCCCGATGTCGGATCGAAATTGGCGCGCGTGCCGAGATAGAGCGCGGCGATCGTCACTACGACCATGGCCAAACCCGTTGCCAGCGCAAAAATGCGCTGCGGCCGTATGCCCATCAGGCCGGCGGTCACCGGATCATCCGAGGTCGCCCGGAAGGCGCGGCCGACGGAGGTGCGGTAGATCAACTGGTTGAGGCACACGATGACGGCGACGGCCGAGAAGAAGGTCATCAGCGGCATGATGCCGGCATTGACCGGGCCGAGATTGATCGAGGCGCTTTCCAGGCTGCCGGCAAAGACGCGGCGGCTATCGGCGGAAAAACTTTCAAGCAGACCGTTCTGGATGACGATCGACAGGCCGAAGGTCACGAGCAGCGGCGGCAGGATATCCTTGCCGAGTGTGCGGTTGAGCAGGAGATATTGCAGCGCCCAGCCGATGGCGAACATCAGCGGCGCCGCGATCACGGCGGCGACAAACGGGTTGAGACCAAGTGTCGTCACCAGCACGAGGATCAGGAAGGCCGCGAGCACGATCAAATCGCCATGGGCGAGATTGACCAGCCGCATGATGCCGAAGACGAGGCTCAAGCCCGCCGCAAACAGCGCATAGAGGCCGCCGAGCAAAACGCCCTGGAGAATGGTATCAAGCCAGTTCATGGTGTTCCGTCCCGAAATAGGCCTTGTGGATATCATCGCGGCTCAAATCCGAAGACCGGCCGGTGAGCGTCACCCGCCCCTCCATCATGCAGTAGACGCGGTCGGCGACCTTCAGCGCCTGCGCAATGTCCTGCTCGACGATGACGATCGAGGCGCCGGTTTCGCGGATGCGCGGGAAGGCCGCATAGATGCCGCGCACCACGACCGGTGCCAGGCCAAGGCTGATCTCGTCGCAGAGGAGCACCTCTGGGTTCGACATCAGTGCCCGGCCGATTGCCACCATCTGTTGCTGGCCGCCGGAAAGCGCGGTTGCGGGATTGTTGCGTCGCTCCTTCAGGATCGGGAAAAGCGCGAAGATGCTCTCGAGCGTCCACGGGCCGTCGACCTTGCGGCCATAATTGCCGATCAGCAGGTTTTCCTCGACCGTCAGCGACGGAAAGAGTTTTCGCCCTTCCGGCACCATGGCGATCCCACGCGCCAGAATATCCGGTGCGGGCAGTGCGCCGATCGGCTCGTTCCGATAAAGGATCGATGCCGCCGAACTGGCCAACACGCCTGCGATCGAGCGCATCAGTGTCGTCTTGCCGGCACCGTTGGCCCCGATAATGGCGATGGTTTCGCCGGCGCCGACGGTGATATCGACACCGAACAGCGCCTGGAAATCGCCATAGGAGGCAGTCAGTCCCTTGGTTTCGAGAAGCGTCATCAGACTTCGATCCCCAGATAGATTTCGCGAACTTCACGCGAGGCCATGATCTCATCGGGCTTGCCGATGCCGATGACCTTGCCGAAATGTAGGACCAGCAGCCGCTCCACCACTGAGTTCAGCGCATGCAGCACATGCTCGATCCAGATGACGGCGATGCCGCTCGAATGGATGTTGCGGATTGTGGCGACCAGCGACCGACACTCGCCTTCCGTCAGCCCGCCGGCGATCTCGTCGAGCAACAGCAGCTTCGGCTCGGTCGCCAGCGCCCGGGCGAGCTCCAGCCGCTTGCGTTGCAGCAGCGACAGGCTGCCGGCCGGCGCATTGGCCTTGTCGATCAGCCCGGTCTCGACGAGGATTTCGGCACAGCGATCCGACACCTCCGCCTCCCGTCGCCGCGAACCGAAGGCTCCGGCGACCAAGAGGTTTTCGAACACCGTCAGCTTCTCGAAGGGTTGCGGGATCTGGAAGGTTCGCCCCATGCCCGACAGGCAGCGTGCCATCGGCGACACGCGTGTCACATCGCTGCCGCGGAAGCGGATATTACCGCTGTCGGTGGCGATATTGCCGGTGATGAGATTGAAGAGTGTCGACTTGCCGGCACCGTTCGGGCCGATGATGCCGAGCGCCTCGCCGTCGCCGACGGCAAAGGAAATCTGCTCGGCGACCGTCAGCACACCGAATTTTTTCGAGACCCCATCGAGTTCTAGAATAGCCATGCCCATTCCTCCTAGGAAAGGCGGGACCTCCACAAGGCTCCCCGCGCCAAAAATCAGGCGATTGCTTCCATCTTGCCGCCGACCGGAATGTTCGGCGCTGTCTTGTTGTCAGTGATGACGAGATCGTAGCCGCCGCCGTCCTTCAGCCGCCACTGGCCGCCGACGAGCGGCGTTTTGGCAATGTTCTTTGCGGCGAAAGGCGGCAGGTTCTTGCCGTCCCAGGCGATCGGCCCGACCAGCGTATCAAGCTTGGTGGCGGCGATCGCCTCGGCGACGACATCGCTGTCGGTCGGATCGCCGGCGCGTTTCATCACATCGACTGCCAGTTCGAATAGCGCATGGGCGAAACCGATCGGCTGCGTCCAGGGCCGGCTCGTCACCTTGGTGAAGGCCTCGGCTACCTGCGCCGACGTCTCGGCGGTCAGCGACGACTTGAATGGATGACTCGGCGTCCACCAGACTTCCGAGGACAGGTTGTGACCGGCGTTACCCAGCGCTTCCACCGTCTGCGGAAAGAGCAGCGCCTTGCCGATCGAGGCGATCTTCGGGGCGAAACCCTGCTGTTTGGCCTGGTTCCAGAAGGTAGTGAAATCCGGCGGGATGACGACGCCGGTGATGATTTCGCACTGGCCGGACTTGAAGGCGTTGATCTGCGCCGAGAAATCGTCGGTCATGTTCTGGTAGCGCCCAGGATCGGTGAGCGCATAGCCCATCTTTTCGAGCACCGGTGGGAAGCCGACAACCTTGTCGCCCCAGGCATTGCCGTCGCCGTCATTGGGGAAGAGGCCGCCGACCTTCTTATTGGTCTCGATCTGGGACCACATATTGGTAAAGACGGCGATGACGTCTTCGAGGCCCCAGAAGAAGTGAAAGGCATAATTGAATGGCTTCCACGAGGCCGGGTCGCCGGGATTGCCCTGCTGGCCGATGAACCAGGGCTGCCACGGCGCGACCGTGGAAATGCACGGCATTTCCTCCGCCTCGCAGGTCGTTGCCACCGGATTGGTCGTCTCCGGCGTGGAGGCGACCAGAATGAGGTTCACCTCATCATCGACGATCAGTTCCTTGGCGACTTCCGCCGCCCGGTTCGGGTTAGACTGGCTGTCCTTGACGACGACCTCGTAATTGAGACCCATCGACTTTGTCTTTGAAAGGAAACTGTCGATGACGAACTTGTCGGCCTCGCCGAAGGCGGCGAGCGGCCCGGTCCGCGGGCTGACATAGCCGAGCTTGATCGCCGCATTTTGAGCGATCGCCGGCGTTGCAAGGCCGGATGTCGCGGCGAGCGCACCGGTAGCAGCCGTCGTCTTTAGAAACTCGCGTCTGGTAAACATGTTTCCTCCTCCCATTGTTCTCTCCTCCCAGAGAGTGTGATGTCGGCATTGGTCTATGCCGGCCGCCTGCCCTCCCAGGCATGCTGCAGCAGGCCGCGGATAGACTGCCGGTCGATCGGCCGCGGGTTCCAGTAGGGGTTTTCGATGGCGATCTCCGCCGTGCGATCGAGGTCGGCTTCGGTGAGCCCCAGATCCCTGAGCGCGAGCGGCGCGCCGATCTCCATGGCAAAATCCCAGAGGCCGCCACCGACCGAGCCGCCGAATATCTCCGCGACGGGTGCCAGCAGTTCGGGCACGGCGACTGCGTTATAGGCGGCCGTATGCGGCAGCATGATCGCGTGTGTATCGGCATGCGGCGTGTCGAAGGTGCCGCCAAGCGTGTGGCAGATCTTGTGATGCAGTGCCATGCCGACGGTGCCGAGCACCGTGCCGCAGAGCCAGGCGCCGTAGAGCGCCTCGGCACGGACATCGAGCGCCTGCGGTGTCTTGATGATATCCGGCAGACTGGCCTTGAAGGCGCGCAGCCCCTCGACCGCCATCAGCGACGAGATCGGGTTGCGGTCCTGCGCATAGAGCGCCTCGACCGCATGGGCCATGGCATTCAGCCCCGACGTGACACTCATGCCGACGGGCAGGCCCGTGGTCAGCGCCGGATCGTAGATCACCACTTCCGGCAGGATGCTGGCATGGCGCACCGTGGTCTTCCGCCCTCGCTCCGTCTGGCCGAGGATCGGTGTCACTTCAGACCCGGCATAGGTCGTCGGAATGACAATCTGCGGCAGGTCCGTGCGATAGGCGATCGCCTTGCCGAGCCCGGTTGTTGAGCCACCGCCGAGCGAAACCACACAGTCGGCCTTGGTCTCGCCCATGACCTTCATCGCCGCTTCGGTGACATCAACAGGCGTATGCATGACGGCACCGGCAAAGACACCGACGGCGAGCGGGCCCAGCCGCTCTGCCAGCGCCTCCGCATCCGCCTTCTGCTGCGGTGTAGCGAGCACTAGGGCACGGCTGCAGTAAAGCTTCTCGACCCATTCGCCGGCGGCGCCGCTCTTATCTTGCCCGAAAACGATATGAGCGGGGCTGCCGCTATAGATAAAATCGCGGTTCATGCCGCGGCTCCCTGTCTTGCCCGCACCATGACGAAGGTGAGGCCCAGCCGCCATGACGGTGGGCTTTTGCCCTGTCGCTCGAAGGTGCGCACGAGTTCCGGCTTGACGCCGAAGATCGCGTCCTCGGCGAGATGCGGGTCACTGCCGTCATAGATTTGCGTGGTGATCGTCTCGAAGCCCGGCGCCTTGATCATGAAGTGCAAATGCGCCGGCCGCCGCAGCGGATAACCAGCCTGGCCGAGCAGCTTGCCGACCGGACCGTCATTCGGCACGCCGTAGCCGCAGGGCCTGATCGTGCAATAGTGGAAACGGCCTTCCGCATCGGTGCGGAAACGACCGCGCAGATTGAATTCGGGCTGAAGGTCCGGCTGCTGGTTCTCATAGAACCCCTGCGCATTGGCCTGCCAGGTGATGATCTCAGCATCCGCAACTGGATCACCATCTAGATCCTGTAGGCGTCCAAGGACTTCCAGCTTTTCGCCGATAGCATCGAGGGAGATATTGCTACCCAAGGCCAGTTGCGGAACGTCGGCGCGGAAGAAGGGGCCGCGCACGGTATTGGGAGTCGCCGTTTTCGGGCGGCGCGAATTGATTTCCTCGACCAGCGCCGAGGCGCCGAGCAGATCCGACAGCAGCACCCATTCCTGGCGCCGCTCGTCGCTGGCATGGCCGACATCCGTCAGGAACTCGATGACCTTGCGCCAATCGGTCTGGGTCGGCCGCAACTCGCGGATGACCGCATGGAGATGCATCACCACCGCCGCCAGGATGTGCGGCAGCGCATCGTCTTTCGATTGTGGAAGTCGTTGCGCGAATATGTCAGACGAGGTGGCCTCGCTGAAATTCAGCGCCATCGGACCCGGCATCATCCGTCTCCTTTAGGGCATTGGCTGGTTCAAACTAAATTAGCCCAAGATCACGATGCCGATGATGATTTTATTCCGATTTAATATATCATATCGTTATGAAGATAGATGAACGCCATCTTGTCCAGCTTGCCGCGGTCGTGAAGACCGGCGGCGTCACCGAGGGTGCGGCGCTGCTTGGCCTGTCGCAGCCGGCAGTCTCGCGCACGCTCTCCATGCTCGAAGCCCGCATCGGCGAGCCGCTCTTCATTAGGGGACGCCGGCCGCTGCAGCCGACGCCGCTTGGCCGGGCGCTGGCGGATCACGGCCAGACCATGCTGTCTGCATCGCGCAAGGCATCCGATGTCGTCGAGAGTTTCAGGGTCGGCAAGAGCGGCGTCGTGCGCGTCGGAGGCACGCCCTTCTTCATGGACGCATTGATCGCCGGGATTATCGCCGAGTTCCAGAACCTGCATCCCGATGTGCGCATTGACCAGACCTATGGTTATTTCCAGGACCTGCGTGCCGCGCTCAATGCCGACCAGATCGATCTCGCCATCTGTCCGATCGATATTCTCGACGAGGGCTCTGGGCTCGAATTCCATCAGATCCTGCCCGGCCGTAACGTCATCGCCTGCCGCGTCACGCATCCGCTGCTTCTGAAAAGGCGGCCGCAGCCGGCGCATCTGCTTGATTTTCCCTGGGTCGCGCCGCCGCCGGGCAGCCCGTTACTCGCCGATCTGCGCAGCATGCTCATCTCCTTCGGTGCCACCGAAATCAAGATCCGCTACTCAGGCGGCTCATTGATGAGCGTGATCAACTACATGAAGGCGGCCGATGCGCTGACCATCATGCCGCACAGTGTCGTCTTTGCGCTGCGCAACGAAAAGTCGATCACTGCACTCCCTGTCTCTATCCCGCATCCCGAACGCGCACTCGGCCTTTTGAAACGCTCCGACGCCCCCCGCTCCCCCGCCGTCGACCACTTCGCCCGCCACGTCCGCACCGGCTTCGACAACCTGAAACACCTGATCAAGCGCCATGAGGAGTCGGTCGTCTGGGTTAGTTAGCTGGTACCTGATAGAAACAAGAACGGTTCCCACAGACACGCGGCCTCTTTCAACCTTAGATAGCGAGCGAAGTTCGACAGCCGGCATGACCCGACATATTGGGGAGCATAACGTTTTGTGGGGCAGAGTATAACGCAGCCTACGGCTTGCTCTTCTTCTCTACCGAATATCTGACAAGTCTCGAACACGTTTACGGTACTGCCCTCACAAAACGTTATGCTCTCCTATCTGTCACTTTATTCACCCGCCTCCCGACTTCGAACGCCTTACGTAAATCGTATGCGAGAGCGACTACGAGACTGTCCTTGTTCTCAATCGCCGGGGAATGATCATTGATGTCGATGATGACGGAGCGAAGGTTTCGCAGGCTTGCTTCGTCGCCCCAGAGCGTCAACCCGGCACATTCCTTGGAAAGTGAGTACTGCAGCATTTCCGCCCCCTCAAGAATCATGAAATTGTGCTGTATCCGTAGAAATGCATAACCGAAGGCGGTCGAGAAGCAGTAAATGCTCAATTCTTCCTAAATCTGACGAATTCCACTTGCACGACGGAACACATCCGCGTGACGTTCGATGAATTTGGCAGAAACATCCCCGACAGGGCGCAGTCGGATTCCGGTGACTTCGACAGTCCCTGTTAAGGCAAAATATTCTGGTTCATCCGGAACAGGTTATCAGGATCGTAAGTCCTTTTGATCTCCTGAAGCCGTGCATAGGTTTCCGTACCAAATGCATTTCGCACGAGATTGTCGCCCTCTCCAAGTCCGGGGAAGTTGAGGTACATCCGGCCAGTGGAATGGCGCTGCATATCTTACCAGACATCGCGAACCCAACGGATGTTGGTATCGTCGCCGGCGTTGGACCAGATCGCATCGAGGCTGAGCATGAAGGGCATGGAGCGATCACCAAACGCGGTGGCTTCGGCCGCAACACGCTGCACGGCACCACCGAATTTCCATATCGAAGCATAGGTCATCAGCTCTATGCAAGCCGGATATGTGGCAGAAAGTCCGCAGCCGGGTCGAAAAATGTTTATTTTCGACCCGGACGAGGGATTTAGCCGGTTACTTTCCATCGCCTTCGAGGATTTCACGCGATTCAAGCACCTTGTCGATAAGCCCAAACTCAAGTGATTCCTGTGCGGTCATAAAGTGATCGCGGTCCAGTGTCCGCTCGATTGTATCGTAGTCCCGACCCGTGTGCTTGACGTAGATCTCGTTCAGGCGGCGCTTCAACTTGATGATGTCCTGGGCGTGACGTTCGATATCGGACGCCTGTCCTTGGAAACCGCCCGAGGGCTGGTGCAACATCATGCGGGCGTTCGGCAAAACGAAGCGCATGTCCTTTGCACCGGCAGTCAGAAGCAGTGATCCCATCGACGCAGCCTGTCCGAAGCAAAGCGTCGCTACTGCCGGACGGATGAACTGCATCGTGTCATAAATCGCCATCCCGGAAGTCACGACACCACCCGGCGAGTTGATGTAAATGTTGATTACTTTTTTCGGATTTTCCGATTCAAGAAAAAGCAGCTGCGCGCAAATGAGCGTCGCCATGCCATCCTCGATCGGTCCGGTAATGAAGATAATGCGTTCTTTCAGCAGGCGCGAGAAAATATCATAGGCCCGCTCGCCCCGATTGGTCTGTTCGACGACCATTGGCACGAGGTTCATAGCTGTTTCGATTGGATCTCTCATTGGTGGGCCTCAGCGTTTTGGAGAATGAGGAGCTCAAATACCCCAGATTCGTGGATTACACTTTCGATACATAGGGCGTTGCTACCCGGTTCCGCAAGATGTTGAAGGCGCGATCCTCGCCTCAAGGCAATGCGCTCGACCGATGCTCAAGCTGCCTCTGCCCTCAGCCAGCGCTGAAGTGAAGGCACATCGCCGTCGTCAATCGACCTGGCCACGCGCCGCCCGACTGCCGCGCCAAACTTGTAGCCGTGACCGGAACAGGCTGAAACAACGAGACATTTGTCCAATTCGGTGGCGAAGAACCGCTCATCGGACGTGAAGGTATAAGCGCGGGTGACGACGTCGGTAACCGTGTATTCGGACAGTCGCTTCATTGGCGATGCGAAGAGGTCGCGAATCGCCTCGCCCTCACCTTTTGCCGGAATACGTCTGTACTCGATTGGGTGGTGCTACGGTAAAAAGCACGAGTATGGCTATCAGATGAAGTGGCACCAATGCACGGCGGGTTCAAACCGCTGACGATCGATCGGGATGCGGAAGCACTTCCACCGGATCCGATCAAAGGCTGATGACCAGAGACACAAATGTCCGCCAATGCGAATGCCAAGAACTACCTCGACTATTACCTGCAGGAAGAAAACGAGGCCGACTTCGGGGTAAAGCGCCGGAAACTGCGCGATATTGGCTCAAGCTGATTTCAACGAACCAAAGGAAAGTACCATGATTATTATGCTCGCATTTCTGATCGGTATCGTCGCTGGCCTGCGCGCGATGACGGCACCTGCTGCCGTTGCCTGGGCTGCCGCGCTCGGCTGGTTTGACGTATCACAGACGCCGCTCGCATTCATGGGCTATCGCTGGACGCCGTGGATCTTCACGGTGTTTGCCATCGCCGAACTCGTGTCAGATCAGCTTCCATCCACGCCGTCCCGCAAGGTGCCGTTGCAGTTCGGCGCTCGCATCGTGATGGGCGCGCTGGCGGGGCAACGCTCGGTGCAGCCGGCGGTTCTCTCGTTGCAGCCTGATAGCCGGGATCATTGGTGCTGTGGCCGGAACGTTCGGCGGGGCGGCAGCGCGCGGCAGGCTTGCAGCGACGTTTGGCAGAGACTTGCCAGCGGCACTAATAGAAGACGCAGTCGCTGTCGTGGGCGCGTTCCTGATTGTCGCGAGCTTGTTTTGAGAAACTTCGACGCCACGGGCAAGACCGCGGCCCCCATCGAGCGCAAGTTCGTCGGCGGTAACCATGCTGACCCGGCCGGAGGCGAGGCCCGCTCGATGGATGGCGGCAACTCGGGCTGCGAATTTTAGTTGCGCTGGCAGTCATTCGATTCATAGCTTTTGCGTCATCAGTTCACTCCATTCCATCCGGGGCTCGCTCCTACTTGTATGGTATAAGGAATGCTTTCACGGCATCGATTTCATTGGCCTGAATTTCATGGCCCCCTGAATGCCACTCAGTCGTGACCGCGGTATTCTGTCTTGAGAGATAGGTCTCTAGGGCTAGCGTCGAAACCACAGGGCTGATCGGATCCCGTTTGCCAGCAGTAATCAGTATCCGCCGACCCGCCAGCCCGGGGTTCGGAGCCGGCTGGAACGGAATGAGCGGATGCATAAGAACCGCCGCGTCGAACACGCCGTCTTTGATGAGCACGTTGGCGAGAATGTTTGCGCCGTTGGAGAATCCCAGCCCAATAATGGCGGATGCCTGATGCGTCGATGCGATGTCATTCACGAACGCAACCATCTTGGTCGTCGCGCGTTGGAGGTCCCCCATGTCGTAGACTCCTTCGGCCGTTCTTTTGAAGAAACGTGCAGCACCGTGCTCCGAAACATCGCCGCGCGGCGCGACAATCGTGGCGTCCGGCAAGACTTGCCTGCCGAATTCGAAGAACTGGTTTTCGTCGCCACCTGTCCCGTGAAGTACAAAGAATACAGGCTTTCCGAGCGCCCCGGAATGCATCCGATGCACGTATTGATTCCCGGTCATTAATATTACTCCGTATCTATGCTTCGAGCGGTTCGAGATGTGCCTCGATAGCAGCCCTGAGGTGTTCGTGCTGGCGGGGCAGCTTCAGGGCTTCTCCCAAATGCGCCGTATCCTCGTCCTGATTGAAGCCTGGTTCATTTGTCGCGATTTCGAAGAGAATGCCGCCGGGCGTGCGGAAATAGATCGCCCAGAAGTAGTCACGATCGATGATGGGGGTGACCTGATATCCAGTGTCCATCAACGCCTTCCGGACCTCAAGTTGCGTTGCACGATCTGCAACCGCGAAGGCGACGTGATGAACAGAACCCGCACCTGGAAGCGCGCTGGAGATGTGTGGTGCCGGTGCGAGGTCGATTAAATGAGCCCCGTTTCCGTTCGGCTTCGTTAAGCGTTTCAGTCCGTTTTTTTCTTCCTGGACTTCGTAACCCATGAATTTCAGAAGCTCGGATGTGGAGCCATCATCGCGAAGACGCATCACAACCGAATGAAACCCGCGAATGGCGTGGTCCTCGCTTATGCCTCCGTGCGTCCAAGCAGGCCGCACATCGTCCTTTACCTCAACCAGCGCGAATCCGTCGCCATCCGGTCCAGAAAAGCTAAGGCGTTTCTCGCCGAATGTTTCATCGGCCTTGAGCCCGTCGACCTTAAGATCGCCCAGGCGGTTGCGCCAAAACCCAAGAGCGCCCTCCGGAACGGAAAAGACCGTTGTGCCGACCTCGCCTGTGCCGGGTCGCCGTTGGCCGATATGTGGAAAGGGAAAATACGTCATTATCGATCCGGGCGCACCGGTCTCGTCACCGTAATAGAGATGATAGGTGTCGGGAGAATCGAAGTTCACCGTTTTCTTGACGCGACGCAGCGCCAACGCATCGGTAAAGAAGCGGTTGTTCGTGCGAGCATCGGCTGCCATTGACGTTACGTGATGCAGGCCTTGTATCTGATTAAGCACCGGAAGCTCCTATTCTGCTTTCCTATGTTTCGATGAGAGGTAGATGGCCCGACGGTTCGCGTCGCAAAAGCCTCGCTATTGAACACGCATTGTATCCATTGAGTGAACAGCGAGATTCCGATGTTCAACAGCATGTACTGTTGTGTTGCCGACTTGCTGTGTGACGAATCGCCTCGATGCGCTCGGTGTCGTCCCGGTCAAACGTCGAAATACCCTGGAGAGATGAGCCTGATCTGCAAGGCCGCAGTCCAGGGTATTTCGCATAGCGCGAAACCCCCATCATGAGGTCTTTGGAAGGCGATATCACGCCTTCCTTTGCAAATTCATAGCGGAGAATTGCAGTTGGGCCCATCAGCCTGAATTGCGGTGGGCATAGCAAGCAATACCGATGCGGTCATGTTGGTGCGATTGATGAGTGCCCTCGCCTCACCCGGGGCCAAGCGACAGCTGTCGAGTACGCCAAGTGTAACCGTCTCGGTCGCTGTCTCGACAGTGACCAATCCGGCTACGACAATGTAGATTTTCTCGATCGCCGCATCCTTTAGGGACGTGCGCCCGCCGGGGAGAATGTGAGACAAGCCGATCCAGATCGTGTCGGTTTGGGTCGCTTCCTTACCCTGAAGGCGGAGGCACCGCATGTCGTAATGTTCCGGTGCCTCGTAGGATTTCGCCTCCGCATAGCGCGTGACTTGCATCGCCTTGTTCCTACGGCTTCAGCAAGACGCGGTCAGATGAACCGCGCAGGACCGAGGCATAAGCCTTGGCGGCGAGGTCCAGCGGATAACACGCGTCGGGATTGAACGGGAACGGCTTGAGTATCCCCTGCTCGAACTTCGGCTTCAGTTTGTCGAAAATCCTTGCGCCGTCGATGGAGGACAATGCGAGGGTATCAATCCCGAGATACTTGTGACGACCACGGAAGAAGTTGAAGATGTCGAACGGCACTGCGCGATCGAAGGTTGAAATGAATATCTGCCGGGCCTGTTTGGCCATGGCCTTGTTTGCGATCTCGAAATAAGGGCTCCCCACAGTGTTGAAGACAATATCCGCGCCGTGTCCGTCTGTCCTTTCACGGATGATTGCCGCAATATCCTGCGTACTGCTGTTGAGCATCTCGACAGCTCCGTTCGTATGCCCCATCAACGGCTGCTCGTTGTATTCCACGGCGAATACTCTTGCACCGGCCATGGTGGCAAGCTGGATTGCAGCCTGCCCCACCTTACCGTTGCCGCCGCATACCAGGACCGTATCCGTTGGCTGCACGGTTCCGGCTTCCCTCAATCCTTCGTAAGCAGTGATGAATGGCACGCCGATCGAAGCAGCCTCTTCCATGGTGAGGTTGGCGGGTTTCGCACGTACGGCCTTCTGATCGAGCACCATCCATTTCGCGTGGCTACCGTCCTGGGTGATCCCTAACTCGCCGCCGCCACCCCAGATTTCGAGGCCAATCATCTCCGAGGGCCCTTCCCGCACAATCCCGGCAAAGTCACGGCCCGGAGTACGCGGCCATATCGCGTGAGGCATGTGTCCCAGCGACGCCTTGACATCGCTCGGGTTTACACCTGCCGCGACGATCTCCACGAGCACCTGCCCGGGACCTCGCTGGGGTATGCTGACGTCGGCAACGTCGATCAGCAGATTATCGAGATCCGGCGATTTTTGCATCACACGCAGCGCCTGGCCTGCCTTGGTTTTTGTCTGGATATTCATCGGTTCCGTACTCCTTGATTCATAAAGGGATTGCTTGTCGTCAAGCTGCAAGATTCAGCATTTCTCTTGCTTCTGAGGGCTCTGCGATCTGGGCACCGAGTTTCTCGATCAGATCGCGAGCGCGCTCGACCAATTCGCCATTGCCCTTGGTGGGGACTCCCTTTGCGATGTAAATATTGTCTTCGAGGCCCACCCGCACATGTCCGCCGAGCAGATAAGATTGAACAGCCATTGGAAAAGACATGCGGCCGACGCCGAAGCCCGTCCAGACCGCATCGCGGGGCAGCATCCGCGCGGCGACGGACATCGCATCGGGCGTCGATGGCAGTCCGTATTTTATGCCGGTAACGATCGAGAACATCGGCGGGGACTTGAGGACCCCGCTTTTGAGCAGATCCTGAGCCAGTTGGATGTCACCCGTGTCAAAGACCTCGATTTCAGGTTTTACGCCGGCGCTGTGAATGATGTCTGCCATGATTGTGACATTACCGGGAGTGTTGATTACAACCTCGCGCCCGAACGTCATTGTGTTGAGGTCCAGCGTGCTGATGTCAGGCTTCAAGGCGACGATATGTTCCACACGCTTTTCCGGTCGCATGAGCGTCGTACGCGGTCCGGCAATGGCCGGATCATGTTCGCTCGGCTGGTATCGACCTCCGGGTCCCGTCGTCAGGTTCAGGATCAGCGCATTGTTCTTGGCACGAATGCGCTCAACGACCTCCCGATAGTAGTCGAGCTTCATCGAGGGCTCACCGTTTTCAGGGTTGCGGACGTGGATATGCGCTATAGCAGCGCCGGCATCCGCAGCCTCGAGACAGGCATCGGCGATTTCCTCGGGGGTGACAGGGAGTGCCGGGTATTGCTGAGGTGTCGTGAGGTTGCCAGTGACGGCGCAGGTGATGATGATTTTTGGCTGCATCAAAGGTGCCTCCCGCCGTCCACGATGATCCGGCTCCCCGTGGAGAACTTCAAATGTGTGGCGCAGGAAAGGATTGCTTCGGCTACGTCGGCCGTTGTGGTTACCCGCTTCAGGGGCGTGGTCGCGGCCGCCTTGTCGGTGAACTCCTTTCCCCGTCCCGGCACGAATTGCGTGTCGACGACGCCAGGAGAGATTGCCATGACCCGGACTTCCGGTGCCAGGGCCCGGGCAAGCGAATTGGTCATGATATCAAGGCCAGCCTTGGCTCCGCAGTAGGCTATGTTCGATCCAAGTCCTGTGAACGCCGCAATCGACGAGACACTCACAATCAGCCCATCGCCGGAAGCTTTGAGGGCTGGCGCGAAAGCGCGGATCGTTGCAAAAACACCGCGCCAGTTGTTGACGAATATCTGATCGATCAGATCGTCTGTGAGCGCCGCAAGATCGTTGTGGGGCACGGGCTTGGTGATGCCAGCCGTATTGACCAGGATATCGACCTGCGAAAACCGTTCCAAGACAGCTCTCTGGAAGGCGGTGATCGTCGCGGTGTCTTCGATCGAGACCGGCAAGGCAATGTGTCCGGTACCCGGCATGCCAGCAATCGTTTCTTCTGCGCGGTCCCTTCCGGAGCGATAGCCGACGACAACCGTGGCACCGGCCGCCGCAAGCAGCGTACAGGTTTCCCGGCCTATGCCGCCCGATCCGCCGACGACCACGGCCACCCTTCCATCAAGAGGCTGGCTTGAATTCAACGAACTCATTTTTACGCAACCTTTCCCGAAATCGGTGGCACCGGCTGGGTCGAGATCCCGGCTACCAACTTGAAATCGTATTCACAGGTGTAGAATGGCGTCGTCGCATCGGGATAGTCGGGGTCCGGTTCATTGCGTTCTACAAAGTGACCGACAATCTGCGTCTTCGCGCCAAAGACGACGTCCGCGGCCAACGCCTCGGGACTGTCGGAGAAGATCTGTGTGACAAGGGTTTTGTATCCCGGGGCGGAGACGATGAAATGCACATGGGCCGGCCGCATGGGCGCACGTTCCTGCGCACGCAGGAGTACACCGACCGGGCCGTTCGTCGGAACGGGATAACCTGCCGGCTTCACCGAGACGAAATGATATCTGCCGTCCTCGTCGGTGGTGAACCTCCCCCGCAGGTTGAAATCGTCCTGTCCCGCATCCTGGTTCTCATAGAGACCGACCGGAGACGCCTGCCAGACGTCGAGTGTCACCCCTTGTATCGGGTTTCCTTCGACATCGGTGACCCTGCCGCTGAAAAAGAGTTTTGGCCCGGGCGTTGCCGACCGGGCAATGCAATCGCCCAGTTGGCAGTGCGGAGCTTGGCCGCGATAGAACGGTCCCAATAGCGCTGACATCGTCTCGCCCTGCATCCCGTTATTGTTGATGAGATCAATGAGAGTGGATGCGCCAAGAGCATCCGCTGCGAGGACCACCTCGTTATGGCTCTCGTTTGTGTGTTTTCCCAACTCGGCAATCCACTGAAGGCCGAACTCGTATTCCTCTTCGGTCGGACGCGTCTCCAGGATGAACTGATGGAGATGGGTCACCAGCGACGTCATCATCTGCGTCAGACGCGGGCTGGCTGTGTTACCCATCGCTGCGAGCACCGCAGGTGTCACATCGCTTTCACGAGAAATGAGTTTCGGCAAAATTTTCATCTGGTTCATGGGGCAAACTCCTTGCCGTTCTGGCTCACGCAGCGGCGTATCCAGTTTGGTTCTTGAGACCCTGGAGGTGCGGGTATTTCTCGGTCAGCAGCGAGCCGTGGTAATAGGTCTTGCGGAACGGAATCGTGGCTTTGATGCGTTCCAGCCACGCCCCGATCTTGGGAACCTCATCCCACATCCGTCCGAGGTTGATATCGTCCATCCGCACGATCACGGGCATTATGGCGATATCGGCGAGAGTCTGGTTCGCACCCATGAGCCACGGACCTCCGCTCTTGTGCAACCAGTCACGCATCCGGTCGATACCACGCTGCAGACGGCCGAGCGCCTCGTCCATTTCCGCCTGGGGAAATCCGGTGCGTCCCATCTTCATCAGGAATTCGCGCCGCAGCGGCTTGCTGTCGCAAAGAGCCTGAAACTCGTCCTCTTGCATCGCCTGGAAATGCGGAAGGAAAGCCAGATTGTACGAGGGCACCCGGACCGCCGGTGTCGGCACTTCGTCAATGAAGCGCATCATCGCCCGCATCTCTGCTGCTTGAAGCGGCTCGACGGGCCGAAAAAGTTCAGTGCCGGGAAGGATGTCCTCCAGATACTCCAGGATCACTGCAGAGTCGGTGACGGGTGAGCCATTGTGTACCAGCGTCGGAACCACGCCGTTGGCGTTGATCGCCAGATATTCCGGGCGCAACTGGTCGCCCTTGAAGAGGTCGAGCCTGTGTTCCTCGAAATCCTCGCCCTTGGCGTGAAGTGCATAGCGCACACGTTGGCTGCAGGTTGATTGCGGCGCGTTGTACAAGACGAACTCCGGCATGTTGTCCTCCTTCGGCATTTACGGGGCAAGGGTTGCTTTGCCTTGCGGCTCGTACTGGTGAATTGCAGGTCAATCCCAGTTCAAGACACGCGGCAACTTGCCCTTCCTGGCCAAGGTGCCTACCAGGCCAAGTGGGAAGAACATCAGTCCCACCATCATGACCAAACCAGTTCCAAGGATGTTGAATTCGGATGCTCCCATCAGTGCGACCGAAGCCTCGTTAAATGCGACGATGAGAATCGCGCCGATGACCGGTCCGGCGATCGTGCCCTTTCCGCCGAGGATGCACATCAGAACAAGATTGGCCGATACCAGTATGACCAGGAAAATGTTCGGCCTTAGATAGGTCAGGTATTCTCCCCAAACCGCACCGGCCATGCCTACGAAAAAGGCGGACAAGGCGAACGCCAGCATCTTGTAAAATCGCGTATCGATGCCTGCGCTTTCGGCCTTGACCTCGTCTTTGGAAATTGCCCTCAGACCCAGCCCGAATTTCGAATGCTTGATCTTGTAAGTGGACCACACGGTAAATGCGGCGATCAGCACCAGGGCGTAGTAGTAGGGCAACTTGGCCCATAACACGGGCAGGTCATTGGCAGGCAGCGCGACGCCATTGGCACCGCCGATGAATGACCAGTTGTCGAACAGGATGCGTGCGATCATCAGCAAGGCTATCGACGAGATGATGAAGCTCGGTCCCCGCACTTTGAGGGTGACGAACGCCACCATGTAACCGACGACGCCTGCGACCAGCCCGGCGAGAGGTGCGAGCACAATCGTTGAGATGCCGTAACGCGCGAAAATCATGCCAGCGAAATAACCGCCGATCGCGAAAAAGACGCTATGACCGAGCGAGACATAGCCTGCGAAGCCACCCAGAATGTTCCACCCTGCGGCCATGGCAACATAGGAAGCAGTGAACAGAACAAGATGCAGGACGTAATTATAGTTTCCGGCAAATTGCAGCAGCGGCAAAGCCAGGAGGACTGCCATGACCGCAATAGGGAACCAGACAGAACGGGTCTTGTCGGCCCCCAGGGCCAGTTTTTCGTTGTGCAGTCGACGCGCTTCGATAACCGAACTTGCGCTGTAGTTTTGCAAACTAACGGACATCATGCCAACTCCGGTTTGTCGCCGAACAATCCTTGCGGACGGATCAGCAAAATGACGAAAAGTGCGAGGAAGAATGTCATCGTCGACCAGGTCGACCCGACCCACGTGCCGACAAAGGCGGCAATGATGGACAGGCCGAAAGCCGCAACGACAGTACCAAGGATGCTGCCCATGCCACCCAGAACGACCACGGACATCAGCATCGCAATCCACTCCCATTGCTTGGCCGGGAAGAAGCTGAAAACGAAGCTCACAAGCGATCCCGCAGCTCCGGCAAGCCCGATGCCCAGGGCGAAAGCGAGAATACTGATGAAGTTGACGTTGACGCCCAAGAGCTCGGCGGCTTCACGGTTCTGCGTGGTGGCCCGGATGGCGTAGCCCAAGCGTGAATATTTAAGGAAGAGCGTCAGTGCGCCGATGATCGCGAGCGACACGATGCCCGCATAAAGTTGTCCCTTTGGAATGAAGATATCCGCGAAGTAAAACGCATCGGTGGCGTAGTCGGGCGAGGTAACACGCTGCGTATTGGTGAACAGTCCTCCCAGAAGACCTTCGACCATCATTGCAAGGGCGAACGTCAGCAGCACGGTCATCTCGGAATATTTGGCGCTTTTTGCCTCTTTCTCGAAAATGAGCCGATAGAGGAGGACGCCGATCGCTGCCATTATAATCGAAGCGATCGGCAACATCAGCAGAGGGTCAATGCCCCATGACTTGAAGCCCCAATAGGTGATGTACGCTCCGGCGATGATCAGCGCCGGGTGCGCAAGGTTGACGATGCGCATGACGCCGAAGACGAGGGAGAGCCCTGATCCCATGAGGGCGATCACACCGCCCAGGGCCATGCCCAACACCAGTACCTGTACAATCTGAGCCATTATCTCTTCTCCCGTCAGGCGGCTTTCTTGCCGCCGAGGTACAATTCCTGGATTCGCGGGTCGGCGAGGACATCGGCAGCGGTGCCTTCGAACAGCGTCCGGCCAAGATCGAGCACGACGCCCCAATCCGAATTCTTCAGCCCCATCAGAGCATTCTGCTCGACCAGCAGGACTGTCACGCCCTCTTCGGACATCATCTTCATGATGTTGAACATCTCCTGGACCACCTTCGGCGCAAGTCCGAGCGACGGTTCGTCAAGCATGACAATGTCGGGCTTGATGATCAGCGTGCGGGCCATGGCAAGCGTTTGCTGCTGGCCACCTGACATAGTGCCTGCATGCTGGTCAGCGCGTTCCTTCAGCAGCGGAAACCGCTCCAGGATTTCTCCGATACGCCGCTCGCGCTCCCGCGCATCGTTGAGAATAAATCCGCCCATGCGCAGGTTTTCGAGAACCGTCATTTTGGGAAAAAGCGCCCTTTCCTGCGGGACAAAGCAGATGCCCTTTCGCAGGATCTGGTCCGGACGCAGGCCGTTGAGCCTCTCGCCCTTGAAGACAACGTCGCCGCCACGGATGTTGAGCATGCCGCAGATCGACTTGAGCAACGTCGATTTTCCGGCACCGTTCGGGCCGATGATGCAATGCACCTTGCCCGGCTCGACCGTCAGATGCGCGCCGTCCAGGATCGCTGGCCCGTCTCCGTAACCCGCGGTGATGTTGGTCACCTGCAACAGCTCCGTCATCACGCTGCCTCCGCTTCGAGGACACCGCCAAGATAGGCGTCGAGCACTGCAGGATCGTTCCGCACGATTTCCGGGGTCCCCGCGCAAATGACCTTCCCCTGCCCCATGACCACGATCTTGTGCGAAAGGCGCATAATCAGATCCATGTTGTGTTCTACGATCAGCACGGTCATCCCCTTCTCGTTCAGCGCCTGGATATGGCCGACGATCTCCTCCATCAGGGACGGATTGACGCCTCCTGCCGGCTCGTCGAGCAGAATGATTTTGGGGTCCGACATCAGAAGTGCGGCGAAATCCATCAGCTTCTTCTGGCCATAGGAAAGATTGTATCCGTCCTCGTAAGCGATGCGGGTGATACCGAGGAAGTCCAGGATCGCCATCGCCTTGTCCTTCTCTTCGGCGGTGATGGCCGGACTGAAAAGGCCGCGGATTCCGTTTACTTTGGATTGCACAATGACGTTCTCGACCACGGTCATGTCGGCCAGACTGCGCGATATCTGGAATGTCCGGGTCAACCCCTTGCCCGTGATCTTGTGCGGACGCAGATGGTCGATGCGCTCTCCATCAAGCCACACTTCGCCTGAAGTGGGCGTTACCGTGCGGCTGATACAATTGAAGGCGGTTGTCTTCCCGGCACCGTTCGGGCCGATGAGGGCAGTGATCGATCCCTTTTCGACTTCGAAAGTCGCGCCGTCGACTGCCTTGATGCCTCCGTAGTATTTGCAAAGATTCTTCACTTCGAGCATTCGACTGGCCTCCATCACCAATTTGGCTGCAGTGTACCTGCTAGGGCGGGACGCCGTACCCCGACGCCCCGAACCCGCTCCGTCAAAATCCGGATTTGGGATAGCTAAGGTGGTCCAAGCCTTCGAGTTCGCCCTTCGGATAGACTATCTTGAGCGCTCCATCCTGCCATTGCGTCAGCAGAAACGGCTTGTCCTTGGGCAGTCCCTTTTCGTCCCACGTAAAACTGCCAAGGATGGTTTTGACCGGATTGTCCTTGGTGCGCGCGTTCAGCCAATCACCCATCTTTGCATTGTCGGTCGATCCAGCCCCGATGATCGCCTGTTCGATTCCCTGGCAAACCGCGAACGGTATGGCGCTGTCCTCGTCCGGCGCAACGCCGTATTCGGTCTGAAAGTCTTTTACAAAGTCGGCATTGCTCAAGGGTTTGCCCGCGATCGTGCTGTCAAAGGAAGCATCCTTGTGCCAGCTTGTATGGATCAGCACACCGTTTGCGGCTTTCTCACCGACACCTTCAAGGTACTCGGCCTGCGCGCCCTGGCTGAGATAGACCAGCTTCGGCTTGGCACCTACGGTTTTCAGGCCGCGGGTCAGTTGCACGGCCTCCTCGGCCGAAGCGGTCATTCCGATGACGAGTTCAGCGCCCGATTGTTTGATCGAGTTTGCAAGATTGAGCCAATCGTTGAACCCTTCCTCCGGCCATTTCTCCTCCATCACCACCTTGATACCGGAATCCGCGAGATAGCCGGGCGCAAGATCCGCGATCACCTTGTTATTTGCAGGATCCGTTACTTTTTGCCCGAGCAATCCTGCACCTATGGCATTGGCGAAGAAGTCATCCGCATAGACAACGGCAGCGGTTTTCGGTGCCTCCCCGGCGGGTATGAGATCCTTGATCAGCCCGGCGATGGATGCGCCTGTGTACTCGGCGGCATTTGGCTGAAAATAGAAAAGGTTCTTGTGACCCTGCTCGTAGATACGCAGTGCACCACCGGATGGGACAGCGTGGACCATGTTATTTTTGGCAAGGATGTTTGCGATCGGGAATGTCAGCCGACTCGAGAACGTGCCATAGACGGCATCGACCTTGTCGACATTGATGAACCGTTCATACTGGTTGATCGCGGTGGCCGGATCCGAGCGGTTATCGCTGACGATCAACTGAACCTGGCGTCCGAGAATGCCGCCCGCTTCGTTGATGAGCTTGATGCAGAGTTCATATCCCTGCTTGTGTTTCTCGCCGCTGACCGACAGACCACCCGTAATTGGTAGCGATGCGCCTATCTTGAGATCGTCGGCAATTGCGGTTCCCGCAATGAGCGCCGACGCAGCAACGCTGATCAAGAATTTCGTAAGTTTCATGCGACTTTCCTCCCGCAATCGATTGCACGTTCCGGCGTTGATAAATCCTTGTCACGCCGGGCAACATGCTTGCCCGGTAACAAAGACATATAACGTTGGGGCTCCTCCCCCATCGATCGATGACCCCGCTCATTTGGGTTATGCCATGCAATCGATTGCGCGAATAGTTAACACGGGACAGATAAATGGTCAACGGATTTCTTGCAATCGATTGCAGAAACATGTAATCCTTTGATTGGACAGACAAAAACGAAGGCAAATCATGCAAAAGCGACGGATTACACTCAAAGATATCGCGAGAGAAACGGGCGTGCACGTCTCGACCGTATCCAGAGCCCTTGATCCGGCAGAGAGAAATACAATTACTGGCGAGGTGGTATCGCGCATTCAGGCTGCAGCCGACAAGCTGGGTTATCGGCCTAACCGTATTGCAGCAGGACTGCGCACCAACCGGACGATGACAGTGGGAGTGATGATCCCCGACATCACCAACGTTATCTTCCCGCCAATATTGCGTGGAATTGAAAGCGTTCTGGAACCGTTGGGCTATGCATCGATAATCGTGAACACCGACAGTGAACGTGAACGTGAGAGCCGATTGGTGGACGTTCTGCGCGACCGGGGTGTTGATGGCATCATCCATGCCGCCGCCTTGCGGAGTGATCCGTCCATAGCACAAGCAGCTGCCGACGGATTACCGGTGGTAACGTTGAACCGCAAGGTTGAGATGTCGAATATTCCGTACGTCATCAATGATGAGGAGTACGGTATTTACGAGATGCTTCGGCACCTTCATGATCTCGGACACCGGAGGATCGCCCATATTGCAGGTCCCCAGGATCTGTCTACCGGGCAGTTGCGGCTGGAAGCCTTTTATAAGGCCGCCAGGCAGCTTTCCATTTCGATCGAGTCAGGCCTTGTCGTGACGGCGAACCGGTTCGATGAAGGGGAAGGAGCACGGTGCACACAAGACTTGCTGGATTCTGGCGAAACATTCACCGCTATCCTGTGCGCGAACGACCGTCTTGCATTGGGTGCCATCGAGAGCTTGCGGGAGCGCGGCATCGATTGTCCACGTGGCATGTCCGTCACCGGATTTAACGACATGCCATTTCTTGATCTGATCCGGCCAAAACTCACCACTGTCAGGATACAGCAATATGGTGCCGGCTGCACGGCCGCGAAGCTCCTGGTGCAATTGATGTGCGGTGAGGAGCCGTCGACAATACCGCTCGAAACTATTCTGCCAGTCGAAATTGTGATCCGCGAGAGCACCGCTCCAATTGCAACCGTTTCATCCTTCGCGTGATTGGCGACCGGTTGCTCATACTGCAGGACAACTTATGAACTATGTCCTAGTGAGGCAGGTTTCCTCGCACGCAGACCAGATAGCCACGATCAAATCGTCATCGGGCGGACACCCCATCGTTGGTTACTGGAATACCGTGTCGAGCGAGCAAAGAAACTGCTTCTCAGGCCGATGTCGATCGCTGAAATCACTGCCGCCTGCTGCTTTACTGCTCAAAGTCACATGACAGGAACTTTCAAAGGCATCGAGGGTGTGCCGCCCGGTTTTTGGCGACGTCTCCGCACCTGGGTTTATAAAAGTCTGAACACGTTGACCGGCCGCAGGCGTTTCTTCGCCGTTGTCGGATGGACCGTGGAAATCTTCAAAACGGCGGCCGAATTAGACAAGACGCGCACTTGGGCGTTGTTGCATGGTTCAGCTATTGGACACACTTGGATCTTTGATGTGTGGTTTAAGCGGTGGTGGCTTTGACGCAGACGGAATTTGGACGTGCGGATGACAGCATCCGGTTCAGAATGTTGCAACGGCGTGACGCCTCTGCCTGTTGGTTGATGAATGTCCGCGCCTTCAAACGATTGCTGTTCCCCCTTTTATGACGGCTCATGGTTGTTTCAACCCGTGAACGCTTTCCATAATCGTTTCGCACCTGCCATAACATTCGACCATCTTCAGCAAGGCTTGTGATATGCGCCTCTCGCTGTATCGACGGACCATAAATGTCTTTGGGAACGCAAGTTGAGCGAGGCGGGATAATGATCCGTGCTGATGGGCTATGCTGCAGGATTGCGGCATATGTGGGCTGACCATCATAAGCCCCATCGGCCGTGAAGCGATCAATCCGATCATCGATCTGATCGAGCAATGTTTCCAGCTGGCTGACATCACTTGTATCCTGATCGGTTAAAACTTCCGCAATGATCTCACCGGTCTCAGCATTAATGGCAATGTGGAGCTTGCGCCATTGTCTGCGGGCTTTTACGCCGTGCTTTTCCTCAAACCATTGGCCAGCACCATAGATTTTCAGGCCGGTGCTATCCACAATCACATGCAGTGGTTTGTTACCAACCTTACCTCTTTCAGTCTTGCTCTTCTGTCTTCCGGTCTGACCGGAGCGACGGCTCATTGTTGTGTGATCGGGAACGAGCAGGTTCAGCCCCATGAGCGCAAGCACTGAGGAAACAAACCCTTCGACCTGTCGCAGAGGAAGTGCAAAGACCAGACCAAGCGTTAGGGATGTTTCAATTGCCAGATCGGAATAGCGTGGCTGACCACCACGTGTCTTTCTCTTTGGTGCATGCCAGACTGCAAGTGCCTCGTCACTAAACCAGAAGGTGATGCTGCCGCGTTGACGCAAGCCCGCCTCATACTCTGCCCAGTTCGTGACCTTGAATTTCTGTTTGCCTATATGGTGACGGCGCTTGGCATTGTGTTTGAAGGGCATGGTGGGCATCCTCTGGAACAGAGCACCGTCTTATTATCGCCAATTCATCAACAATCCGTGCGGTAATACCGATCCACGCACCAACGCCCTTATCAGCGCCACCGTTATGGTTTCTAGTGCCAGGTTCATTTGACGAAGGTATTCGCGACGCGGCGCGAATTGGTCAGATACGCAATCCATGATGCCGAAAAGGCAAAGGGGGCGAATATTTCCGTCGAGATAAGCGTATCGATTTCGACGTCGAAAACGATACTGACCACGACAAGATCGACAATCGTATAAACAAGCGAGAACAGCACAACGACGATATAGGCCTTCGGAAAATGGCGGCTCTTCATAAAGAACAGGCCCGTAACGGCGAAGACCAAAAGAACGATAAGCCAACCGATCAGCGTTTCGCCATAGGCGACGAGCAGGGCGCTATAGGAGTGACGCGCGAAGGAATCCCACTCTGCGCCTGTGTAGTTGCGATCGATCGTTTGCACGAGTGTACGCAGCGGTCCAAAGACCATGCCGAGCGCCATAAGAGCGAGCCAGCCGCGAATTCCGGTGAGTTCGGGCTCCATCGTTGTTTCTGTCATTGCCATTTCCTGTATCCCCCTTTGTTGGTTTTATGAGCAGATCAAATCGAAACTGTAGGTTTGCCCGTTTGGCGTCAAATAGCTGTAGACCACGCGATAGTTGTGCTGGAGAAATTGCTTCTGGCTCGGACAAACGCTTTTTTGTACAGCAGGCTGAACCGCCCCTCAGAAGCTGCTGCAGCGGTTTGCGATCCGGAAAAACCCGCGACTTGGAAAGCAATCTGCTGGCATCTTCTCTACGTCTTTCGACGAATCTTGTCGTTAGCCCAGCGTCCAGAAACTTGTCATGGAGTACAAATCTTCGGGGTGCTGTCACTTTATTTTGGTTTAACGAGTTGCCGATGGCTTTGGTGCATCGATCTTTTTTCAATGGTTTGGAAGTAGGCCTGTTGGATCGCAATCAGTCTGATCCGAGCCATGCCGTTCAAACATAATGCCGCCCGCCGCCATCGCATTGGCAAGATGAAGTTCAAAGTGACAAACTGGCGGGAATACGAGGCAGGTCTTCGCCGGCGTGGTAGCCTGACATTATGGGTAACGCCGGAAGCATTGGCCGGATGGCATGCGCCCCGGCGGAGAATCTGTGGCGGCCAGCGCCGGTATTCCGATCTTGCCATTGAGACAGCCCTGACACTGGCTTGCGTATTCAGCCTGCCCCTTCGCCAGACCGAGGGATTCATCGGGTCGATACTTGATCTTTTGGGACTGCAACTGCCTGTCCCTGATCATACGACCTTGAGCCGCCGGGCACAGAAATGGGAACGACCAGCCGGAAGACTGCCGTCGATGCCGGACGGGCCAATCCATGTCCTGATCGACAGCACTGGGTTGAAAATATACGGCGCTGGCCAAAGGCTGGAAGCCAGGCACGGCACCAGATCGCGGCGCAACTGGCGCAAACTCCACCTGGCAGTGAACGCCGGTAACGGTGACATAGTCGCAGAAACATTGACCGATCAGACCATCGATGATCCTGCGCAGGTGGAGCCATTGCTCAATCAGATCGACGGTGAGATTGGTCAATTCACAGCCGATGGTGCCTATGACGGCAGTCCCACCTACCGCGCCGTTCTTAAGCACAGCGACACCGCCAACATCGTCATTCCACCTCGGTCGACGGCGGTGGAAAGCAATGGCGATACGGGGCCGCCCGATCAAAGAGACAAGCACATCGCAGCGATCGCAAAAGACGGTCGGCTGAAATGGCAGGTAACCACCGGCTATGGCAAGCGCTCATTGGTCAAGACCGCGATCGGTCCATACAAGAACCTGATCGGTCGACGCTTGCGGGCCCGTTCGTTTCCGGCTCAGCAGACCGAGGTTGCCATTGGCTGCATCGTGCTCAATCGCATGCTGGCATGTGCACGCCCGAACTCTGTCCGCTGCCAAGAAAAGCAGGCGTAATCGCCAACATCAAAGAACCAATTGCGTCCGTTGACAACTCCAGCTGCATTCATGCACCAGCGCCACGGCGATCGGAACTCTGGGATTGTTGCTGATCGCGCGTGGCAGGTTTCTGCCAATTCTTTTCCCAGTTCCAGGGCTCTGGTGTCTCATAACCGCAATAACACTATGGACGATGGGATCGTCGGAGGCATGGCTACCGATAACAGCTGTCGCTTTGACGCTCGTCTCGGCTGTTTGGACCGCGGCCCGAGGGAGAACGTCTGATTGATGAGATGGTACGGATTTGCCTGCTCGCAATCGGGAATGGGGCATCACACGGCGATCCGGATCGGAAGCAATCCCGCACGATCACGAACGTTGTTTTGTCGACGGCCAGAAACAAAGCCTGTTTCGATGAAATATCTTCACTGTTCCAGGCGAGGTAATCCGTTGATTGTCGCGTGACAAAAGCGACGGTGTTGGATCCGACCTTGCTACCAATGTAGACACTACCCCATTAAAATTACCAGTCTCGACAGACGTTTCCTTCGTCATGGCGGATTTTGAACGGTGATCTTGATCGATGAATAGTATGCGGCGACATTCGCTATATCCTCATCGCTCAAGCCCTTGAGCACGACTGTCATCTGCTCGTTCTTGCGCTCGCCGGCCTTGAAGGCCGTCAACGCCCTCACGAGATAAGCCTCCTTCTGGCCAGCTATATTCGGCGCCTCAGGCAGCTTGGCAAGGCCATCCTTGCCATGGCAAACTTGGCACTTCAGCATGACCTTTTTGCCCGAAGCCGCATCACCTGCAGCCTCCGCAACAGTCGAACAGGCAACAAGAGCAGCCAGACTTACTATCAAACCGCGAATATCAACCTCCTATTTCTATATAGGGGGAATGAGTCATGCGGCAGGCAGAGCCCGCCGCATGGCGAAGTTTACTTAAGTGCCGTAGGAAATCCGCCAGACTGCTCCGGCCAAATCGTCGGACACCAGCAGTGAACCGTCGTTAAGCACCTGAACATCGACCGGACGACCGAGATACTCGCCATTCCCGTTCAGCCAGCCTTCAGCGAACACTTCCGTCTTGTCCGCCGAGCCGTCTGCCTTAAGCGAGGTGAACAGCACCCGAGCACCCACGGGGTTTACGCGGTTCCAGGAACCGTGCTGGGCCGAGAAGATACCGCCCCGGTATTTCTCGGGGAACTGCTTGCCAGTGTAGAACGACAGGCCGAGGTCGGCCGCGTGAGCATCTTGCTCGACCGCCGGGAAGATCACGCCTTCGGGCACTGTGGTGTCCTTGTACTCATTGGTGCGGGTCTTGCCGCCGCCATACCATGGGAAGCCAAAATTCTGGTCTGGCCCGGTAACATGGTTCATTTCACCCGGGGGGATGGTGTCACCCATGCCGTCGACCTGATTGTCATTCACCCAAATTGTCTTGTCCTTTGGATTGAAGTCGATGCCGAGGGGATTGCGCATACCGCGCGAGTAGATCTTGCGGTCGGAACCGTCCTGTTTCATGCTTATGATACCGCCGATGCCCAGTCTCTGAAACTCCGGGAGTACTTCGGGCGCTGGCACATTGAAGGGCTGGCCGATCGTAATATACAGTCGGCCATCGGGCCCGACGCGGCAGGTGCGCGCGGTGTGATTGTAGCTCTCATTAGACGCGGGGATCAGTTCACCTTGCTTGACGATGGCGAAGGCCGCGACATCCGGGCCTTCATAGAAAAACTCGGCCGCCGGAAACCACAGCACGCGGTTCTGTTCCGCGAGATAAAGGTGGCCATCCTTGGAGAAACAAACGCCGTTCGGCACCGCCATCTTGATCGAAGGCGCGAACACCTTCACATCGTCGGCGACGCGGTTCTTGTCGCGGTCGGTCATCGAGTAGACCAATTCCTTGCGGGTACCAACGAAAGTCACCACACCTTGTGGTCCCACGGCCATATGACGGGCGTCGGGAACGATGGCATAGAGACTGACCTTGAAGCCATCGGGAACTTTGATTTTCGCCGCGATTGCTTTGAGGGCTTCAGCGTTTTCCCCAGTCTGCGGGATTGGCTCCATCATCGGTGTGCCGGTAGTCTTGAAGCCGCCAAGTTTCTCGAGATTGGCGTCCTGCGCAAAGGCGGACGTTAAATAAAAGACGGCTGCGCATGATAAAACGAAAGCGAGTTTCTTGATCACGGTATCCTCCCAAGTGGCCAGCTTGCGGCATCTGAAATAGCCAGATACTACGTCGCGGGCGGTCGCTTTTGTTTGAGATTTCCGGCACCAAGCGTAGACTCTGCAAGTCTGACTCAAGACTAGGAAGTATTGCACAAATCAATTTGCCTGACAATCAACTGGGTTTACAGCTGGTTTGCAGTAGCAGCATAACTTGTTGACTCACCGAGTATCGATATTATCGCCGCCGCCGGTAGAGCCCCTCACTCGCATAGATTAGACAAGGCCAGCGGCACTCCTCATCATGCTAGTAGGCATCAAAGTGTGGGTAAGCAATCTCAACCTCGCCGGAGCTGCTTAGTTCGCACAAGTACAGCAGATCTTCCAACCACAACTATCTCCGAGCTAGAGATCCTGCGCGGGCCCTCCAAGGGACATTCCGTGAATCGGGGCGGCGAAAAAACGCGTGGTCGCGGACGGCGTCTCGAGAACGGTAGTCTTTCTCAGCCGCCGTAAAGATAGTTCGGAAGCCAGAGCGTTATGCCGGGCCAGATGTACATGATGATCATGCAAACGATGACGATCAGCATGTAAGGCATCATGCCTGCGAAGATCTGGTTGAGTGTGACATGCGGCGGAGAGACGCCTTTGAGATAGAACGCCGACATCGCGACCGGGGGTGACAAGAACGCCGCTTGCAAGTTCACGAAGACGAGTACTCCCCAAAGAACCGGGTCTATGTTGAAGTGCTTCAACATCGGTAGAAAGATCGGCACGAAAATGATGATGATCTCGGTCCATTCGAGCGGCCAGCCGAGAATGAAGATGATCGCTTGCGACAGGATCATGAACTGTACTGGCGTCAGGTCAAGCGACAGCACCCATTGCTCGAGCAGCGCCTGACCGCCGAGGATTGCGAAAACGGCGGAGAACAGCGCCGAGCCGACAAAGAGCCAGCACACCATCGCCGTGGTCTTTGCGGTGAGGAACACTGCTTCCTTGGTGCGCTTCCAGTTGAGTGTTCGGGCGTGGAATGCCAGCAGAAAGGCACCGGCGGCACCGACTGCCGCGGACTCGGTGGCCGTCGTTATTCCAAACAGGATGACGGCGAGCACGACGGCGGTGAGAATACCCAGTGGCATCACGGATGAGGTCAGAAGCTTCACGACCTCTAGCCGCTCGGCATTCATATTCCGGTAGTAACGAACGAGCACTATTGCGGCGAGCGCGGCAATGATCCCGAACGAAACATAGAAACCGGTCGCTGGCCCAACAGGCGTTGCCGGCCCAGCTTCCACCACCGGTGAGCCAAGCTGCTCCAATCCAGCAGCTGCTTCGGTGTCGGCTGAGGCTTGCGGATGGATGACGACATACCACCACACCAGCAAAAGGGTGAGTGCTGTCAAGGCGAACGGTACCAGCGCGGCACAGAAATTCCTGAGCAGCTTCCAATACGTAAGAGGTCCATCCTCAGCCATCAGCGCCATAGCCCTGGATGGTGCGAACAACGCTGAAAAAAGCCCGACAAGCATGTTGCGTGAATAGACTGCCTGAAAGCTTCGCATCCATGTAGGCACCGGGACTTTTGTCTGTTCCTCCGGCAAGGGTGGAGCAATCTTCGGATTGATGGTCGCCCAGGCAAGAATGTAGACGAGATAAAGGAAGGCGAGGAAAAAGCCGGGGAACATCGCAGCGGCGTAGAGCTTCACGACGGACTGCCCCGCGACCGCCGCATAGACGATGATCATGACAGACGGCGGGATCAGAATACCCAGCGTGCCACCCGCAGTGATTACACCGGAAGCGAGCTTCACATCGTATCCGGCACGCAGCATCGGGTTGAAGGCAATCACCCCCATCAAGACCACCACTGCGCCGACGAGGCCGCTGGCGATGCCCCAGAACGTGCAGACGATGAGTGTCGCAACGGCGAGTGACGCCGGCACGCGCCGGAACGAAAGCTGGATGCTGTAGAACATCTTGTCGACCAAGGCTCCGCGTTCCATCACATACCCCATGAGCACGAACAGCGGGATGGAGATCAGAACGTCGTTGGTCATGGCCCCATAGGTGCGTTGGACCATCAGATCGAAGATGCGATTATCTATCCAGTGCTCCGCTGGGTTGTAGAACGCGTAGAAGCCGAAAAACATGCCAAGGCCCATCAGCGTGAAGGCCGTCGGGAAACCCATCATGATAACGACCACGATGAGCATAAGCATCGTTAGTCCGAGGACAGGATCGCTCATGTTTGCAGGTCTCCCCCCGAACCACGTTTGCGCGCGGTCTCATCAATTTGCTGCGCGCGCTCGATCGCAACTTTGCGCGTTTCCTCATCCACATGCTCGCTGTGCGCGAGCTGCTCCTCGACGACGTCGATCTCCGCGACATCCTTGAGCCGGCTGGGCCATTCCCCGGTCTTGAGACAGACGATACAGCGCGTGATTTCGGCTACGCCCTGAAGCATCACAAAGGCACCAGCCAACGGAATGACCGACTTGAAGTAGTAAATCGGCGGGCCTTCTGCCGTCACAGTTGAGTGCTCCCCGATCCGCCATGAGAGCGCTGCGTAGTCGTAGCCTGCGTAAACGAGGGCGGCGATCCCCGGCAGGAAGAAGACGATGTACAATACCAGATCAAGCGCCGCTTGCGTCCGGGGCCGCATCGAGCTGTAGAGAAAATCGCCTCGCACATGGGCGTTTTGCGCCAGCGTGTACGCTCCCGCGAGCATGAATAACGTGCCGTAAAACATGCTGCTGGCGTCGAATATCCACGCCGTTGGCATGTTCATGATATAGCGCTTGAAGACCTCGATGCAGACGAGCGTCATCAGTCCGACGATGAGCCACGCTGCGGCCTTTCCGACCCACACGCTGATGGCATCGACCGTATGCAGAAAATGCTGAACGTTCACGCAAGCCCCCGATGGCGAGAGGATATTTTAGGCGGACAAAGCACCCCAGGTCATGATCCCAATGATGCTTTGCCCGAATTACGCGTCAGATCTTCTTCGCCGCCGCGTTCTGTCCGAAATAGTGATCGAACGCCATCCGTCGGCCGACAACGGTGTCCTGTTCCCATCGCGTCGCCCGCTCGGCAAAGGTGATCTGCGATTCGAGGATCTCCTTGAAAAGCGGGTTTTCCGCCGCCTTTTTCTTCACGACCTCGTCGTAAACCTCCAATTGTCTCTTGAGGATCGCGTCAGGCGTCTTGTAGAATTTGACTTTGTCGGTCGTCTGCATCTCCACATAGTCTTTTGAATAGCGGTCAATCGCCTTCCAGTGCATGTCCTGCGAAGCCGCTTCGACCGCATTGCGGATGATGGCCTTCATTTGTTCGGGCAGAGCGTCGTATTTCGTCTTGTTGAACAAGATCTCGAACTGCTCTGCATTCTGGTGATAGCTCTGCAACATGCAGATCTTGGATACGTCCGGAAAACCAAGCGTCCGGTCAGATGAGGCATTGTTGAATTCGGCCGCGTCAAGCAATCCGCGGTCCAATGCCGAGACGATTTCGCCGCCCGGCAACGCGTTGACCGCTGCGCCTAGACCAGTGAAGACATCAATGGAGATGCCAACGGTACGGAACTTCAAGCCATTGAGATCCTCGACCTTGCCAATGGGTTTTTTGAACCAGCCGAGCGGCTGTGTCGGCATCGGTCCATAGGGGAATGAAACGACATTGGCGCCTATGGAGTCATACAGCTTTGCGAGAAGCTCCTTCCCGCCGCCGTATTTGTGCCACGCGAGCAGCATGTTGGCATCCATGGCGAAGCCTGGTCCGGATCCCCACAGCGCCAGCGCTGTTTGCTTCCCGTAATGGTAGACAAGTACGCCGTGGCCGCCGTCAAGCGTGCCTTGCGACACCGCATCAAGCAGGCCAAATGCAGGCACCACGGCGCCTGCCGGCAGCACCTCGATCTTGAGGTCGCCACCTGTCATGTCGTTGATCTTCTTGGCGAAATCGAGCGCGAACTCGTGAAAGATATCCTTGGAGGGCCATGTGCTTTGCCAGCGCATGCTGACAGGCCCTTGTGCCTTGACGACGCTTGGTGCAGCAACGATCGCTGCCCCTGCCACCGCCGCCCCGCTTAGGAACTTGCGGCGCGAAGTCTTATCCCATGTTTGGGTCCTTGATTTGGTCATTTGCTCCTCCCGAAAGCACGGGCTTATGCGCCCGTGTCAAACAATACTACTCAATGACCGGACAAGCAAAGGACTGCTCGATGACGGCCAAAGCAAATATTGCAAGAGGATGGCGATCAAATACTACAATTCTGTATTGCTGAACTTGCAAATAGACCCAGTGCGCCGCGTGATGTGTCGAGCAGCGACAGTAATGGCGCGAAAGCGCCAATGGTATCGGCTAGTGAATGCAGGTTCTGGCAGACTGGGATTGCGCGTCCTAAGTTCAATCCCGTTCGATGTCACAGGGGTGCATCAAGCCGCTTGAAGAACGTTTGTGTTATGGATATTCGCGAGAGGTTCAGGTGCGGCTTGTAGGCAACTTCAAAGCCACGACGGTAAAGAACACGCCCAAGACGGCGTCGATACCAAGACGCGTTCGACCGTAGGCGGCAACAACGCGCTTGGTTGAAAAGGCTTCCGCGTAGGCGATATGCCCGACCACCGATAGGATTGTCGTGCCGACGATGATGATGAGGGCGGTCGTTGCGGGCGCGACATGATCGCGGTCCATGTCAAATCAGCCTTCGGATTGGTCATTTGGACGGTAAGGCCACGAAGAAAGAAGGCGCGAAGGTTTCTCATGCCGCTGTAGATGGGCCTATTGTGGGAATCGGGGATGCTGCCGAGCGAAAAGCTTTGAAGGCAAGCCAGAGAAAATGCGGGGGTCTTTTGCATTTACTCTCTGCCTCGGCGCCTTGGGTTGCAAAGTCCCGGCGCAAGCTCGCTCCACCCGCCGAGGGCTTGGCAAGCGCTGCAATGAACCACTATGTCTTCTGTTACATCTTTGAAATGTCCGAGTAGAAGGCGCTGCACCAGCTTGTGACTTAGCTTCGGTGCCATAGTTCGGCTTATAAAGCTGTGCGGCCTTCACGCTCGCTAGCGATATTGGAGATGACTGTTTCCTGATTAGCGGCAACCCAAGCCAGAACTTCCGCATCGCGCAACCCCCGATCGAATAGCTTCATGACTATTCGAGCCAGTCGGTTCGCGTGTTCGTGCGTGTGTGGGCAACGCCCAAGCAGTTCGGACGCCTTTGCATGGGCCCGCTGCATAATCTCCCAATCATTGTTTGAATAAAAATATCGGCCGGTCAAATGAAGCATGATGGTCTCCCCATTTGGTTAAGGCGGGAGCACAGCTGATCTCTCGAGCGCCAGTGGCCAAACTATGCAATGTCCGGCGACAAGATGAGTTTACGCCTATTCCGATAGATTGCGAATCCTTTCAAGAATTCAGCCCGGCCCCGAGTGGGGCTGAGCTTTTCCATTACTTTCCTGGCTCATACGCGCAATCCCAGATTGCCACGGTTTCGGTCGTGATCAATGCTGAGCCCCTGTCGAGAGGCATTTTTGGAACTTGTCCATTGCTATCTCGGCGACTGTAAAACGCGTTTCGTGAATGTTGGTTCCCAGAAAGTGAGGCTTGGCCTCATTGTGTTCGGGGGAAGAATACCTTCGACCAAGCCCCTGCTGGCCGGGGGATGCCAACAAGGTATTTTACTCTCAACTAGTGAGAAATTACATCAAATACCGTGCAGGAAGCGGACCCGAAGTCAGTTCTTACCGCGAAGAACTCGGCGTTTTTCTGCGCCTGTGGCTCGTCATTCTGGTTGGAGTAGCGGTCATTCTTTTCTCCAGCTGGCTGATCACGCATGGTGAAATGGACCTTGCCCAAAAAAGTGCTGAATCTGGGTTGGGTGCAATTCGATGAGGGGTTTCCGAATATCGCGCCGAGTTTCGTCATCCTTGGGTCCCACAAGACTTCGTCAAAACTTATCGAAGGCAAACAGCGAACGTCGTACAAACCCGTCACTCGGGTCAATCGTATCATTCATTCCGATTGCACTTGGGATGTTGATCCTCTCGGCAGTCTTCGCAGCATTGGCGAAACTTGTTCCTTAATGGGATTCATAAAGGCAGCGCATGATTAGTCGGCTGCAGGCCATTGACCTCACCAATGAGTTGATCCTCTGCTAGATCGTCCACTTGATACTATTTAATAAGACCTGCCGCGCGCATGGCTTTCTCGATCACCAGACTGACTGACTGTGTTCCGTTTTCCCGAACAAGCCGCTTATCCGGAACCGGCGCGTACGGGATGACATTCTGGGTCTGGGTCACAGCCTCTCCTTGGATAAGGTTCCAAGATTTGGCGATGTGCCATGTCGAGGAGATGCCGACATCCAGCATGAACGGGCGTGCACTCCCGGCGCTTTGCGAACCAGTGGTCTGGATAGGCGTACCGTGTCCCATGCCCTTTATTGAGTAGGCCTTTATGACAGCGATGCCTTCTGCATTGCGCCATCTACGTACGGTATGACCATCGACAGTGCCCGTCGTCGGCGGTCTTTCGATCTCATGCAGAGAGTACCACTGCGCGACGATGGCCTCCATGTTCACCGGGTCCACTGTCATGTCGTCCGTACCATGCCATATGGAAACGGACGGCCAAGGTCCGTTGTAGTCCGATGCACCGCGAACGCGGTCGGCAAGCATGGCGCTTTCCTGCAGGCCGTGTCCCCGCATTCTATCAAACGCCTCGGGAATGCTTGAAGCCGTTGCGTAGGGCAGACCCGCTATGGTCGCACCGCCTGCAAAGAGATCGGGGTAAGTGGCCAGCATCGCCCCAGCCATGGCACCACCAGCCGACAGACCCGTTATGAAGGTTCTCGATCGGTCCAGAGAATGCCTTCTGATCATGGTTGACGCCATCTGGCTAATGGACAGGGCTTCTCCATGCCCGCGCGTGGTGTCTGCCGTGGCAAACCAGTTGAAACAAAGGTTCGGGTTGTTTGATCGCTGCTGTTCGGGAAAGAGCAGGGCGAATCCATGTTTATCTGCGAGTTGCGACCACCCCGAGCCTATGTCGTATTCTGCTGCCGTTTGCGTGCAGCCGTGCAGCACGACCACCAATGGCGCATCGATCACCAAGCCGACGGGAACGTAGTGCCAAGCACGCAGGTTGCCGGGATTGGAGCCAAAATCCGGAAGTGGCTTCAGGGAAGAATTGGTTGCCCTGCTCAAGGGGCGGTCGGCAAATGTATTTCTGGCGTTTAGTCTTTTTATCGTGTCGGCAATGTTCCGCATGGTGTCACCTTTCAGTCAACGTCCACAATAGTGCCCTCCCACATGCCCCTAATGCTGCAACTGCGAAATAGTTGCTGCACTGCACAAATTAAACTTTTAATGAAAAGGTGCAAGCGTTGATGACCTGCACAACGCCATTAGATAGCGCTATTATTCAAATTGCGCGTCCTTGGTCCAATTTGAAGGCGCTGGAAACGTGCAAAAATGCTTCCAAGGGCTCTAGGACAGCAAAACGCATTCCCGGAAATCTTGGAGTTCTTTTTTTTGACCCCAGCCGTGGATTCCCCTCCCACGGCAACCTGTTGCTCCCGCCATCCCTCCCCAGGACGGGAGCAACTTTTTCCTGGAACTGCGGGTTAGCTGCGCCGTCCACCCTCTACCGGAAGCCTGACGGTCAGTTTGCATTAGACGGCCTTGGTTCTCGGGTCACAAAATGGAGATTGCCACCCAGCTCGGAAACAACGAGCTGTCGCTCGTCCCAGAAGAGGACGGACACGGGCCGCGTCAAACCGTCGAGAATGATCTCCCGGTGACCTGTCGTCTTGTCGAGCCGGAGCAAACGACCGCTGCCTTTCTGGAATCCTTGCTTCTGATCGAAGGTGCCATGTTCAAGAACCAGCATCCCGCCATCGTTGTCGAAGGCGATGCCGACGGGCGCATTCAGGCCTTCGACTTCAAGCCGCGGTGTTGTTGCGCCACCGGCTTCAGGGATGGATATGACCTTTCCAGCGCCCGCCAGGAAGGGAAAGCCGCCGAACAGCGCGACATGAAGGCGTCCGTCGCAAAGCGCGATGCCTGTCGGCACCGCGTCGACTTGGTAGCTGTTTCCTTCCGCGAACTCGGTAGGCGAAAGGCTCCGCATTGCTGTGGCTGTCTCCCGGCGGAAGCTGATGATTGTGTCTTTCCGGCCGTCCGCTTGTACGCGTTCAACGCTGTTTCGTGCGGCATCGATCACGTAGTAGGTTCCGCCCGCCGCGATGAAGGCGAACGGATTCCAGAAATCGCTGTTGATGACACGGACCTCACCAGCGCCGTCGAGCGCGACGAGCGCATGGTCAAGCGGACCGGCGTCGGTGTCGACCGGCGTCCATCCCTGCGCGATAACATGGATGTCGCCGGTGTGAACGACGCGGTAGGGACCCGTCGGGTCGCCCATCACGTCGAGGCCATGGGGAAAGGCCGGGCCGAACGCGGCAAACTTGCCGTCCGAGCCGCGCCGATAGAGCCGACCGCTGGCGAGATCGGTGACGAGCAGCACCTCGCCGTCGCGCGACAGGCCGGAGAATGCGGCACCCGGCACGTTAATCGTCTCAAGCCTGTAGCCGGACGCAACCGTCGGCTCTGCACCGGCGTCAGCCGCCAGGAAAAGAAGACCGGCGACGATCATCAGGACGCGGAACGGACGCATCGGAAGCCTCCATTGGCTGAAAAGCGGAATTCTGAATCATATGCGAGGCGATAGGTCGTCGTGAGGTGGGCGGGATCGCTGTTCCAGGAGCCGCCGCGCAATACGCGGTATCGTCCGTCACTTGTCGCGCCGTGCCCGCCTTCATAGGGCGCGTAGATATCGCGTGTCCACTCCCAAACGTTGCCGACGAGATCAAGGACGCCCTCGCTGCTCGCGCCATTGGCAAAGGACTCCGCCGGCGCGGTCATGAGATAGCCGTCGCGCGCGTCACCCGAACAGCAGGCATCGGCGCCGGAATTTGCACGGGTCGCGTCGGGCGGGGCCACGCCCCATGGAAACGCGGCACCGTCCGTTCCCCGCGCTGCCCGCTCATATTGCTGCTCCGACGGCAGAGCCAGTCCATGGTAACGGCAAAAGGCATCGGCATCGGCCCAGCTTACCCCGACGACCGGCCGTTCGTCCAATCCCAGCATCGGGTGGTTTGCGTAGAAGGCCGCTCGGTGGCCGGTCGCACGGACGAAGCGTCGATATTGCAGGTTCGTGATCTCGGTGCGATTGATCGCAAACGCTCCGCCCTCCAGCACGCGACGCGGGCGTTCGTTTTCAGGGCCGTCGTCGCGGCCAAAGACAAACGCGCCAGCGGTAATTTCGATCAGGGGATTGCCGGCGATGGGGCGACCATCGACCGCCGCCGCGCCATATGTCACGGTGATCACCATGGCTGCCGCCCATATGTCAGAAGTCGACGCGATATTGAGTCTCCCCATCGAACAGAAACACGCGATCCGTCGCGACCTTGACACCGATCTGCTGATCGATCTGACCGGCGAAATTCTTGTCGGCGCGCAGGGTCATGAGCTGACCGCTCAGCCGCAGGCTGACGAACGTGCTCTCTCCGGTGAGCTCCACTGAATAGATCGGCGCGACCAGATTGACGCCGGCGCCGTCGACTCCCGCCACATAGACGTCCTCCGGACGGACACCGAGGACGGCGCGCGAGACGTTCGCCCGGCCGAGACCCCCCACCCTGAAGCCGTCGCTGGCGAAAACGCCGTTTTTTACCTCTCCCGGAATCAGGTTCATCGGTGGCGAGCCGATAAATCCGGCGACGAACAGGGTACGAGGATTGTTGTAGATTTCCCTCGGCGTTCCAAGCTGCTCGATCACACCCTTGTTCATCACGGCCACGCGGTGGGCGAGCGTCATCGCCTCGATCTGATCGTGGGTGACGTAGATCGTGGTGACCTGAAGGTCGTGCTGAAGGTGCTTCAACTCCGCGCGCATCTGGGTGCGAAGCTTGGCGTCGAGATTGGACAGCGGCTCATCCATGAGAAAGACACGCGGCGTGCGGACGATAGCGCGGGCGAGCGCTACGCGCTGGCGCTGGCCACCGGAGAGTTCCTTCGGAAGACGCGACAGCATCGAGTCGAGCTCCACGCGCCGCGCGACCTCGGCTATTTGCCGCTTGCGTTCGGCGGGCGGAACTTTGCGGATCTTCAGCGGGTAGCCGATATTGTCCTCGACGGTGAGGTGGGGATATAGCGCATATGACTGGAAGACCATCGCGACATCGCGATATTTGGGCAGAACACCGTTGATGCGGTCCGCGTCGATGTAGATGTCGCCCGACGTGGCCTCCTCCAGGCCGGCGACCATGCGCATGGTTGTTGTCTTGCCGCAGCCGGAGGGTCCGAGCAGAACGAGAAACTCCTTGTCCATGATCTCCAGGTTGAAGTTGGCCACAGCGACAAATTCGCCGAACTTCTTGCTGACATTGTTGAATCTGACGGACGCCATGGATTTCAACCTTTGACTGCACCCAGTGAAAGTCCCCGGACAAGATGCTTCTGGACGATGAAGGCAAAGATGACGATTGGCACACAGGCCATGAAACCCGCGGCGCTGATTTCGCCCCAATAGGTGTTGTATTGCGTCACCCGCCCAGCAATGCCAATCGGCAGGGTTTGCGACTGCTCGGTCAGCGTGATGATGAGCGAAAGCAGGAACTCGTTCCACGAGATGATCAGGCAGAAGATGGCGGTTGCCGCAAGGCCCGGCCGGGCCAGCGGCAAAGCCACGTGCAGGAACGCCCCCCACCGTGTGTCGCCGTCTACAATCGCTGCTTCCTCGAGCTCGACCGGAAGATCCTGAAAATAGCTCTTCATCATCCAGGTCGCAAAGGGCAGATTGAAGGCGGTGTAGGCGACAATGAGAGCCGACTTCGTGTTGAGCATGTCAAAATAATTGAAGAACAGGTAGAGCGGAATGATGCTGACGATGGGCGGCATCATGCGTGTTGACAGGATCCAGAACGAGATCTGCTTTCGCCATTGCCACGGATAATTGAAGCGCGCCAAGGCATAGCCGGCCATGGTGCCGAAAACCAGGGAAACGGTGGTCGTTCCCACAGCAACCAGGAAGCTGTTCAGCGCATAGCGCAGGAACGGACGCTGGATGAACGCTTCGTTGTAGTGCTTCAGCGTAGGGCTTCGGGGCACCCACTCCGGCGGCACGGCGAAAATGTCGATATCGAACTTGAACGAGTTCGCCGCTATCCAATAGATGGGAAAAAGTGTTACGACCAGCGCGACGAAAATCGTCAGATAGGCCAACAGTCGGATGAGCACATCCCTGGTGCGGCTGCGTGCTTGCATTTTTGTGGCAATCGTCATGGTCAATCCGCCAGCCGCATGCGCTGCATAAACCAGGTGCTCAGAACGATCGTCACGAACAGAACAAACAGCGACATCGCCGCCGCATAGCCCGGATCGGCGAAGCGGTAGGCGACCTGATAGATATAGAGGCTCAAAACCTTGGTTCGGTCAGCCGGGCCCCCGCCCGTCAGGATGAACACCAGATCAAAGAGGCGCAGCGCATCCATGACGCGCAAGAGCAGCGCAATGCCAATGACCGGCTTGAGAAAAGGCAGCGTCAGATCCCAGAACTGCCGCCAGGACGAGGCACCGTCGAGCGCGGCGGCCTCGTAAGGCTCGACTGGCAGGCTGGCCAGCCCCGCCAGCATCAGCAGGAATATGAAGGGCGTCCATTGCCAGACATCGGCAACGATGATCGAGAACATTGCAAGACTCGCGTCGCCCGCCCATGCCTGCAACGGAAGGCCAAGACGGAACATGATTTCGTTCAGGACGCCGAATTGAGGCTCGTAGATGAGCTTCCATGTGATTGCGACCGCGATCGGCGGCAGCATCATCGGGATCATCAGGATTGTCTTCAGAAAGGTCAAGCGGCGGATATACTTGTCGAGCAGTAACGCCAAGCCGAGACCGAGAAGGAATTCGGCCGACACCGCCAAGACGGTGAACACGGCCGTGTTCCAGAGTGCGACGTGGAATTGTGGGTCGGAGAGAAGCCGCACGAAGTTGCCGGGACCGATAAAGTCCCATGGCACGTCGGGGTTCGGGCTGATCTTGTGAACCGCCGCATAGAACATGTAGACGCTGGGAAAGATCGTCAGTCCGAGCAGGATGAGCACCGTCGGCGCAAGCATGAGGATGCGCAAATGGCGCTCCGCCCACCGCTCCAGTTCGCCACCCAGCCCAACCTGCCCAGTCAACGTGGCATTTGCGGACTTCAACATGGGTCGCTCCCGTAGAGCCCTGCCCCGGCGCCCGAGTTATCAGGTTTCAGGGTTACCAAAGGCCATTGCCGACGGCGGAAGCAGGTTCGAAAAACCCGCTCCGCATAAGTCCCTCGCCTATTTGAGGCCGGTGATCTGTTCGACCGCCGCCTGCGCGCTCTTCAAAGCCTCTTCTGGTGTGATCGTGCCCGCGACGGCCTTGGAGAGCTCTATGCCGAAGGCATTCTCGATCTCCGGCCACTTCGGGTGACGCGGACGCGGCGTCGAGGCCTGGATCGCCGCCATCAACACCGGATAGTGCCGGAACTTCTCCTGCGAGGTCAGCTCGGGATCGGTGAAAACCGAGGTCCGGACAGGTGGATTACCGCGCGTGGCGGAAATCTTGATCTGTTCGGGCGTTGTCGCCCAGAGCATGAAGTCGAAGGCTTCCTGCTTGTTCTTCGAAGCCGACGTGATACCCATGGTCCAGTGTCCGATTTCGGAGCTGCCCGGCTTGGTACCCTCCGGAATAGGGCTGTAGGAGATCTTGCCGACCATCTTCGACTGGCTCGGGTCTTCAAAGGTCGCGACCCAGTTCGGCCAGTTGATCGACGAGGCAGCCGTTCCGGCAGCAAGCGCTGTGCCAACCTCGTTGGCATTGTAGCTCTCGACCCCCTTCGGCGAGATATCGCGGAGCGCCATGAACGTCTTCATGGCGGCGGCTCCTTCGGGCGTGTCAATTGTCACCTTTGTCCGGTCGGTATTGAACATATCTGCGCCATAGGACCAGAAGATCGGCATGAAATCGGCAACCACCGGGTTTCCCTGACCGCCGCGGAAAACGTAGCCGAAATAGCGACCGCCGCCGCTTTCTGTCAGCGTCTTGCCCGCCTTCAGCACGTCGTCCCAAGTCTTCGGGGCGTCGACGCCGGCTTCCTTGAACTTGGCGGCGTCGTAGAAGAACATCTGCGCATTGCCAACATACGGTAGGCACACATAGGGTCCCGTATTGTAGGGGTTGCGGCAGATCGCCAGCGACTTCGAGAGGAAATCGTTATCCGGTCCTTCCGTTCCCGCCTTCTTGAAGAAAGCCGTCAGATCGACCAGATGCCCGTTCTCGGCGAAAAACGGAATCCACGGGTCGTCCATCAGGATGATATCGAAGACGCCGGACTTGGTGGCTCCAGCATTGGCGCCTTGTTCAAAAACGTTGGCATAAGGCGCCTGAACGATCTCGACCTTGCTGCCCTTCATCTTCGAGTAATCGGCGGCGGCTGCCCGCAGGCCGTCGCCCTCGCTGCCCGACGGTACGAGGATCGTGATGTCGGCCCATGCGGCTCCGGTGATCGCAAGTGTGGACGCCGCAAAAGCCAAGGTGAGAAGAAGTTTGCGAACCATCATTTCCTCCCTTGCTGGATTGCTGATTAAGCGCTCCTCCCGGGGGACTCTGGCCTCGATGAAGGCCCGCCTCCGGACCTCTTCATCCCTTCTGGACGAGACGAGTATTAGCTAGCTTTTTCCTCTTGGACTCTTGATTACGCTCTCCATTTTCGCGCTTGTCAAGCAGAAGCTCCGGGCTCAGGACTTGGCCACCATCGATCCGTTTTAAATGAGTTTCATTACGTGGCAATGGCATTAACTCGCAATAATATCAATGGGATAGGCTCCGACGGACGCTTCTCCCGCAACAGAACTTCCGCCACCGCCTTAGCGCATACCACGGCAGCTCGACGAGCGAGGCAAGCCACTTGATCCTGCGAACTGTCGCCGACTTTATCTGTCGAACATAACACGCAACCGAATAAACATGCCTCGCTGTCTCTCGCTAAGCGTCTTACGGATTTGATGGGCGGCCTCCGCGGCGCTGACGGTCGCACCGAAATGGCAATAGCAGATGACCCTGTGCAATTGATGGTCGGTCAGTTCGAAGAACCGCTTCGCTTCGCCGTAACTGTCATTTTCCAACCCGGCTGCGCGGAGGACTGGGTCCTCGAAAGCGACCGAGATTGGCGAGCTATTGCTGCGCATGGCCGCGCGCTCCGTGGCTGGCTGATACTCGGTCTGGTGCAGCGTCGCGAGCCGCCGGTCAGCATTCTGTTCGAGGAGTTCCGCCCAGCGTCGGAGACGTTCATTGCGCGACATGGCCCGGCGCGGGTAGTCCTGATCGACCTCGGCGACGATCTGCAGTTGCTCGAGTGCATGGTGCTTCATTTTGACCTCCTATTCGAACGATAGTTGGCCCGCCCATTTCCGACTTATACCCAAGGCAAACGTGACTCCAACGGGTCGCGAAGTCCAATCACGATGAGGCCTGCAGGATTTCATTCACGAAAACGTGCAGGCTTCGCCAATGCGCGGCTGTTCCACACGGTCGGATTGCCGATCCCGCGCAACCCGTTCAATTGCCTCACGGCCGCATGAACGCCTGTACCTCCTCGGGCGTCACCTTGCCATCTTTGTTTGCGTCTATCTTGTCGAAGATTCGCTTATGGACCGTTGTCACTTCTTCGAAGGACAGCGCACCGTCGCCATCGACATCGGCGATGGCAAACATGATCTTCATCATGTGCCCGCGCATGCCCATCATCGGCATTCTACCCATCATGCCCGAGTGCATCATGTCGCGGCCCTTCATGCCGGGTTGGGCGGGTTGCGTACCTTGGTCTTGCCCGGGCATATCGCCGGACTCTGGCGAAGGCGTCGGCTGTGAGGACGTCGCATCGGGATGTGGATCAGCCGTTTGTGCGAGGGCAGCACCCGTCGCACCGACGGCAACGATGGCGGCGAGGATGGCCGCGCGTGGCAATGCTGTTAACGTCATGGGAGACTCCTTGCTCCGAGCGCTTAGAGCCCGCTCAAAGTTGCTGACAGCTGTGGCTGGCTGCAGAAACGTTCCTGCCTCCCGGCAGCACGCCACTGTCTTTCAATTCCATCATAGCGAAAAACCATGACACGTATTTGCGCCAGAACAATGTTCGAAGCCACAGTCCGCGAAGCAGCTTCCCTTGCCTTGCAGTCGAAATCTTCTGAAACCATCACGACCGCGCAAGGCAATGGCGGTCAATAGTCTTTCGGCCATACGTCATGATAGCGATCGATGACGAACGGATGAGAGTGGCGCCGGCCACGCGAGCCGCGGCACGCATCTTATCGCCGGCCATCCGTCATCGGCGCCACATAGCGCTGATGACTCCGCGCCGGTCGACGATGAGTCACAGGATTATCATCGACCAGGTAAGCGTGCGGTGGTATTTGTCATTCAATTGCACTACATTGTTGGGGACCTCTGAATTGAGAAGGAGCATGGTTATGGTAGCAAGTGCAGTGGTACAGACTCGTATTGACCCCGCATTGAAAGAACGAGCGGCGGCTGTGTTAGATAAAATGGGGCTAACCGTATCAGATGCAGTGCGCATCCTTCTGACGCGGGTTGCCAATGAAGGTGGGTTGCCGATTGGCTTGGCAACAGACCCCGCCGCACATGACGCGTGGTTCCGAGCCAAGGTGCAGGAAGCACTGAACGATTCACGCCCAGCGATTCCTCATGACGAGGTGGAAGCCCATTTCGCCAAGCGTCGTGCGGCAGCTGGTCGCAAATCGGCGAAGGTGACGCGTGAAACTTGAGTGGTCAGCTTTTGCTTTGGCGGATCGTGACGAAATATTTGACTACATCGAGCAAGACAGCCCACACATGGCCGTGATTGTGGATGATCGGATCAGCTCTCAGATCAGACGACTGACGCAGTTTCCGGAGAGCGGCCGCCGCGGCCGTATTGATGGCACGCGTGAACTGGTCATCCACCAGACACCCTATATCGCGGCCTACCGCATCAGTGGCAACACGGTGAGAATCCTGCGCTTGTTGCATAGCGCACAGCAATGGCCCGATGACATGGTCGGCGCAGGCTGATTTGATCAAAAGATCCTCGTTGGGTAATCTTCTGATTGTCCCGAAAATCGAGAATACAGGGACAACAGCGTCTGGCATGGCATTATTTAAAGGAACGGGAGCCGGCAATAGCCTTTGTGCTCTGTTTCCATCACCACCAATAGCAGAGACTCAGAAAGGCAAGTTAGCCAGAAACCTCGCTGAAACCGACTTTGGCCCGCCATGGCTGTGACACGTGACGCCCTTCTCCCGTTCTTGGCCTTGTACAAAATAGTCGGTTGCCAATAAGCGATCAGTTGAAAATGCCGCTGACAGCGGTTTTTGGCCGCCATCATCGTCCCCCATCTGAGCGTTCAGATTCAGGAAGGTAACGCGTCACGTCAGGGCACGCGATCGGTCAGTCCGGTCAGCCCTTCCTCCGCGGCGCAATGTGCACAGCAATAAATGATCTCGTCCTGTTCGACGCCATGTCCGATGATCCGGCAGTCGCAATGTGGACATGTGGGGGGCGTTGGTGCATCTGTGGACGCCCCTTAGAATGCAAGACAAATTTTGACTTTATGGAGTGTAGTTGAGCACTGTCATCTGTCCGGCCTCTTTGTTGGCAGTTTCGATGCCAGGGCCAATATGGGAGTTCGTGGACCAGATCCAAATCACGGATGCGTACTTGAGCACGATGCACCAAACTGGTTCTTCTGATCCCGTCTCATCAACCGTTACGCCATATTATCCTTTGTCTGTCCTACACCCACGACGGCTCTGACGGTGAACGACTACTGCGTCACCGTCGGAGCTTTGCAAATTTCACCCGTTGACATCAGTGCCCAGACAATCCGGGCCATCTTGTTGGCGAGGGCTACGACAACCAGCATACGTGGTTTGCACGCAATCATGCGCGCCAGCCACGATCCTTTTGGAGCGCCCTTGCGCGCCGCATGCATCACTACGGTACTCGCTCCGATAATGAGCAAGCGCCGCAAGGTTCGCTCCCCCATCTTCGACGTGGCTCCCAGCTTCTGTTTGCCGCCGGTCGATTTTTGTAATGGCGTCAGCCCAACCCAGGCGGCAAAATCACGCCCCTTGGTGAAGGTGGCAGGGTCGGGAGCAAGAGCCATCAGCGCGATCGCTGTAATTGGTCCAATGCCGGGAACGCTCATAAGCCGGCGTGCCGCTTCATCCTCTTTGGCACGACGTGCAATTTCAGCATCGAGTTGCCGGACACGTTCATCAAGCGCTCTCAATGTCTCGACCAGGATCGCGAACACGGCACGCGCGGCTTGCGGCAGCCCGCTTGTTGGATCATCGACGACCGCGACAAGCCTGGCGACGTGCGAGGGCCCCTGAGCAACGATCCATCCATATTCGGCAAGCTGGCCCCGCAGCGCATTGATGAGCTGGGTGCGTTGGCGGACCAGTAAATCCCGGGCACGAAACACGGCTGCGCTGGTTTGCTGTTCCTCACTCTTTACCGCAACGAAGCGCATCGTCGGAGGCATTGTAAACTTAACCAGTTGGCGATGTTTCTTTGTGAATTTGAGTGATGACCGAGGTTCGTGATCTACTCTATCGCCGTCACCGTTTTCCAGCTGAGGTTATCGCCGAGGCGGTGTGGCTGTACTTCCGCTTCCCGCTCAGTCTTCGCATGGTCGAAGACATGCTTGCCTACAAGGGCATAATCGTCACACACCAGACGATCCGCACATGGGCGGAAAAGTTCGGGCGGGGCTACGCCAATAAGATCCGCAGACGTACGCCACGCCTTGGCGACAAGTGGCACCTTGATGAAGCTGTCGTTTCGATCAGGGGCAGGAAACACTGGCTCTGGCGCGCCGTCGATCAGGATGGTTTTGTATTGGACGTCTTGGTACAAAGCCACAGGAATACCAAGGCCGCCAAACGCTTGATCCGCAAGCTGCTTAAGAAACAAGGTTGTGTGCCGCGTGTCATGGTGACGGACAAACTCAGATCCTATGCGGCTGGCAACAGGCAGATTGGTCTGACCGTTTGCGATCACCGCCAGCATAAGGGGCTCAACAACCGGGCGGAGAATTCGCACCAGCCAATTCGACGACGAGAAAAGATCATGAAGCGATTCAAATCAACTCGGCAGCTTCAACGCTTCGTTTCCATTCATGATCCCATCGCCAATCTCCACCACTTTCCACGCAACAAGTTAACTTCATCCGACCATCGCGCTTGTCGCAACGCTGCCATGGATGCGTGGCGCGAAATCGCATGCCTACAAGCGGCATGAGATCAGCTACAAAGTCACAAAAGCGCCCAAACGCGAAATATATCAGGTTAAGTTTACGGTGCCAGTCATCCTTATAAATGTTCAAACAAACGGAAAAAAGTTGCGCATGTGGGGGACGCGGGTGCGTTTAGCGTTGAGAATGATAGCATATTCAAACGGGAATTGGATCGCCATGGAGGTGGCGCACCTATTGTCCATTTGAGCATGCACGGCAGCGACGAGGGTATTCAACTTACCGATTACACCATGATCACGTGGTCAGAATTGTGCGAGGTTCTTTCCCCGATAAATGACGTACTTCCCGAGGGCTTGATGGTCACGTTCTCGACATGCGGTGGAGCGGCATCAATCAGGATGTCAATGGTGATCAAGCCGGAAGAGAAGCCATTCTTTGCTACCGTAGGGAGTTTTAGCAACGTTCCTTGGCACGATGCGTTAGTGGCATTCGTCGCGTTCTATCACAACTGGTTCAAGAACAAGCCGCTCTTTGAATGCGTGGAAGTGATGAAGGCTGCGTCTGGGCATAATAGCTTTGTCATTTACAGCGGCGAGGAACAAAAACAGGCATTTATCCACCATATAAATACTCAGCGCATCATCGCGGCTCTATCGCGGCCCACGGCCCCGACAGGAGGATTGACTGGTTTGTTATCCAATCCCGCGCCGGCAACGGGTCCAACCCGATAGGTCAAGTCGAGAACAGGGATCAACCTACTGACGCTCTGCCTCAGCGTGGGGCGTCATTTCAATGTGCCCCAGTTGCCCGACCCGTTGGCATTTGGGAATGGTCGCGGGCCGGGCGTGTCGCCTTGGTGGGGCCAAAAGCAACGTTAAGACGGTAGCATGAGTGTGACGACGATCTTGCTCGCAATAAGTTGCTTGGGGGCGTCATGATTCCTAGGAAGAGCGCAATGCGACAATTTGCATAGCTATTATGCAGAGTTGCTAATTGCCTCTAATTTGAGCCGTGCTAACTTACGGATGTCGGGCTCTACTCCTCCCAGATATCCCGATGCCCGAACGGACTCACCTCCTCCCGCGGTACGTTCACAATCAAAGGGCCCAGCGCACCTCCTCCCGCGCCGGGTCTTTTTTTATGCGGCCTACTGTTCATCGTCCGAACGCGGCAGGAGCTCAACAACTCGCTTCCCGCACCCCTGTTATCCTGTAACCTAGATGGGTTGGAATCGGACCCACCGGCCGCGGTGTTGCTATTCTTCCGTTTTGGAAGAATTGAACTTCGTCCTATAGACCTCACAGTTCAAGCTTGGGATAAGGAGCCCTCCCTCTACTTCGCGGATGACGATGAATTCAAGGTCATCTCCGGCAAGGGTTACCCCGATGACTTCAACCTCTTTGTCGGTGTCATTAAAGGTCGCCCCTTCGACAGTTAGCTTGGCGAGCGTTGCCAGAAACTGCCGTCCACGTTCCTGCTTCGCTTGGTCTGAAGACTCTATTAGGAACTTGTGTTCGAAGGTGTGCCCCCCAGCCACTATAGTCAAAGTGACCTGCTGGGTTTTTAGATCCGGCCAGTCAACTTCACTGTCGATTATTTTCGCGTCGAACGTTCCGAATGGCGCGAATGGGCTCACGTCCGAATCCTCGGCCGGTAGAGGCTTGTCGTCATTGGCTGCGGCGGGCTTGGCTTTGGCTGGCTTCGAGGCACGCTCCTTTGGCTTATATGCGGATGACTGAGCCCGTTTGCACAGGCGAACGGCTTCTGTTGGGAAGGATTGACGCCCACGGCCGGCTCTGCAACTTTGGCGAGCGGGGGCACCATGCATAAGAAGTATCATCTACAAGAGCAGGAAATTCCTGAAGGTTATCAAATCTATCAGGACCGCTGCCAAGTCATGGGCACTGCCATGCGGCGTGAAGACAGCGCCGCCTTTTGCGAGGGCACCGGGAAACAATGGCTCGAGTTCGACCTTGACCCAGATAATCCGCATGATCGCAATGCTATTAAAGTATGGGGCTGTTGGAACAGCTGGATCGGGAAAAGACGTAAGTTGCTGGGTTTCGTCGACAAGGAAGAGGCTGCAAAGATGGCGCGCTTGGGCGTTTCCTCAATGATCCAACCAAGGCTACTTAAGACATATGTAGGCCGCGACGGCTTTGTGGAGATTCAATTTCAGATAATCGGCCCTTCAGAACATGCTCCGGCATATAAGGCGGGTTGAGATTGACGCCATTCCACGGCTCTGCGAGTTTGCTGTTGGGGGGAAATCATGGCCATCGATTGGGTATCAACGCTTCAGGAGCAAGCGGAGTTCGCGAAGCAGATTGCGGACGACGTTGCGCAGACGCTTGAGATTCCTGATTTAAGCCAGGCTCAGGCATCCCGGCTATATCGTGTCGTCGCGCAAGGCGCCCAGACCTTTGATCGCATTATCGAAGAAATGGAACAGCACGACGTCGACGACGTCGACCTTACCGATGCTGCCGAAACGATCGCTGATACGTGGACCAACCTATCGGTCACTGCTGCGAACAAGCTTAGGACGTTGCAGGGCTTGGAGCCGATTAAGATGGCCGACGACCCCAACAATGAGGATTAAAACCAAACGTCCGCGCCAGGACATGCGCTTGTGACGGGTGCGGTAGTTCTGGAAATTGCCGGGCTTAATCTTCCGCCAAAGAATTGCGAAGGCTGCGGCATCCATCACCAGTTCTCTACGCCGTCCGGACCGTACGGTGTTTGTGCCGGCGTCGATACCAAACCATACTCGCGGTCGAAGTAAGCTTTCACGGCCGGCCAGTATCGCCGGTTCTTGAAAAACTCGTCCTCATGCGGAAACTCTTTTCTCTCGAGCACCTCAAGCTGTTCTTTGAAGCCCTGGGTGGTTACGCCGAGCGCTCTTGCAACCTCTGCGTCTGTCATGAAGAGGTGGTTTGCCATATGGTATCTCCCTGAGTGAATTTCTGTGAGGATCGGACAAATGTCTGACGACGAAGATAGCGCCTCCAGCGTCGCGCATCACGCGCTTGCGCAGACCAATCTAGGCCGCACACAATCCTACGTCGAGCGCGGCCGATCGCTAGCGGCGCTGACGGAACCTGAGATGAAGGAGGAGTTTGTGCAGGCCTACTGTGCATTCGCTCATGAAGGGAATGCCAAGACCCGTCAACGTTCCGATGATATTTCCGCCGAGTACATGCTTCGCGGCTTGGAAGAACCATACGAGCTGATTGCCGCTGAGGTGGACATCATCACAGACCGGGCGGTCAAGGCGTTCAACAACCTGTCGGACGCACGCAAAGAGCAGATCGAACGCGAACTTCAGGAATCGTACGACGAGGCAAAAACCCGAGGAAACTAATTCCCCGGCGCCTTGTCGGTCGCGCCGGGGAAGCCGAAGCGCAACGAATCCTCCCAGGCCATAAGATCCGCTTCCTTGAAATACAGGCGGTTCTTGATTGTAATCGGCTTGGGAAAGCGCATGACCTCATCTTCAAGCCACCGGTAGATTGAACGCGTGCTCACGTCATAGCGCCTGCGCATGGCAGCGACAGGCAGGTATTTTTCCTGATCAACCATTGCATCGTTCCGATCAGGACTTGTCGCGATCGAGTTTTCGGAAGAGGCTCTCGATGATGCCGGCGAAAGCCTTGCGTTTCTCCTGGACCCAATTCTCTTCGCGCCATGTCAAACCCCATCGGATAGATCCAAACTGTCGGCGATCGGGAGTGTTCTTCTGGAAAATTCTGTGAACTTTCTGAAGATATAGTCGGAGATCCGATGTCGCGAGGCATTTAATTCGGGTCTTCCTCAATCTGTGTGGTGTTTGTGAACCAGCTGGCTCAGCTGGGATCTGGCAGCACATTAACAACCTTGGGCCGTTCCAAATCCGCTACGATTGCCCTTAGCTAAGCTAGAGCCCTTGGGCCAGTCCAGTCATCTATGCCCCCCAACCCGAGTAGTCTTCCTGGTGCCGAGCGTGGTGATACGGCGCTTCAGCTATGCGGAATCGTGTGGTCGTTGACTGGAATGTTAGGACGCTTCATCAAGCGTTCTTCCGCTGCGGTGAGCAAAAAGCTCAACGAATTCAGCAACCCCGACATGTCCGGCTTGCATAGGGAGAAATGATTTCGGGCAGTTGACCAGGCCAAGCACCACAAAGATTGAGGAAGACCCTAATTAAATGCCAAAGTTTGCACAAACTGCCGCATTCTTACGTTTAAGTGCCATGCGACAGCGCTCTCGAAGAAATCGATGGCCTGCATCTCGATGCACAAGAACTGGAGACCGATTATCAGAACATGCGGAAATTCATCGCTACAATCCGGGAGTTCCGGTTCTACATCGCCAGCAACAAGGCCAGCCTGATCAATTATGGTGAGCGCTACCGGTCCGGTGAACGCATTTCCTCGGCATTTGTAGAGGCGACCGTGAATGCCGTCATCAGCAAACGTTTCGCCAAGAAGCAGCAAATGCAATGGAGCAAACGCGGTGCGCACCTGCTCTTGCAAACGCGCAGCAGAACCCTTGACGGAACCCTCCGTTCAACATTCGAGGAATGGTATCCAGGGCTGGCGAATGACAATTTTAAAAACCATCACCGCAACATCGCAGCGTGACTGCCCCACAGAACTTTATGCTCTCCAAATAGTCATCAAAAGCACCAGCTTGATCGATCATAAAAATTGCAGTCTGATATCAACTCCACTCATGAAACGTCTTGCCCTTGCAGCCATGATTGGCTAGATAGAGGCCTCCTCTCCGGAAATACCGCCACAGCAATCCTCAGCCATTTTCAGTGGCACTGCATTCAGGCATCGTCATTTCCCTTCCCCATTTCAAACCTATTCAATTAAGAGTTCCGCACACATGCAGGAAATGAAATTACAAGAACTCAAGAACAAGACAGCGGTCGACCTCCTTGCCTTTGCAGAGTCGCTTGAAGTCGAAAACGCGAGCATCATGCGCAAACAGGAATTGATGTTTGCCATTTTGAAGAAGCTGGCTTCCCAGGAAGTCGAAATCATCGGCGAAGGTGTGGTTGAGATTTTGCAGGACGGCTTCGGCTTCATGCGCTCCGCCAATGCCAATTATCTCCCGGGTCCCGATGATATCTACATTTCACCATCGCAAATCCGGCGTTTCTCGCTGAAGACCGGCGATACGGTGGAGGGCCCGATCCGGGGACCCAAAGAAGGTGAGCGCTATTTCGCCCTTCTGAAAGTCAACACGATCAATTTCGAAGATCCGGAAAAAATCCGCCACAAGATCCATTTCGACAATCTGACGCCGCTCTATCCCAATGAGCGCTTCAAGATGGAACTGGAAAATCCGACCACAAAGGATCTTTCCGCTCGCGTGATCGATCTGGTGGCGCCGCTCGGTAAGGGTCAGCGCGGTCTGATTGTTGCTCCGCCGCGGACAGGTAAGACCGTTCTCCTGCAGAATATCGCACACTCGATCACGGCCAATCATCCCGAATGCTATCTCATCGTGCTTCTGATCGATGAGCGTCCGGAAGAAGTGACCGACATGCAGCGCTCGGTAAAGGGCGAAGTTGTATCATCGACCTTTGACGAACCGGCCTCCCGCCACGTTCAGGTGGCGGAGATGGTCATCGAAAAGGCCAAGCGCCTTGTCGAGCATGGCCGCGACGTGATCATTCTGCTTGATTCCATCACCCGTCTTGGCCGCGCTTATAACACCGTCGTGCCGTCATCCGGCAAGGTTCTGACCGGTGGTGTCGACGCCAATGCCTTGCAGCGCCCGAAGCGCTTCTTTGGTGCGGCGCGTAACATCGAGGAAGGCGGTTCGCTGACAATTATCGCAACGGCGCTGATCGATACCGGCAGCCGCATGGATGAAGTCATTTTCGAAGAGTTCAAGGGTACCGGCAACTCGGAAATCGTGCTCGACCGCAAGGTTGCCGATAAGCGTATCTTCCCGGCGATGGATATCCTCAAGTCCGGCACGCGCAAGGAAGATTTGCTTGTGCCGCGTCAGGATCTGCAGAAGATTTTCGTTCTGCGCCGCATCCTCGCTCCTATGGGCACAACCGACGCGATCGAATTCCTCATCGAAAAGCTCAAGCAGACCAAGACAAATGGCGAGTTCTTCGACTCGATGAACACATAAGCGCTTACGGTCGTGCAAAGGTTTGCAACGGACCACCTGGACACCACTTGTCCCAAAACAATGCCTAACCCGCAGTAAATCTCCACAAGTGCCCCAAAATCCCTATTTATAGGGATTAGGAAAGTGGGACAGCGATAGGCCGGGAAGTGAAGCAGGAGAGAGGACACCCAATAAATGGGAGTTCTCGGAATGAACTACATGCAGATGAGGACATTGAAGCTAGGCGATATCGTATATCAGAAAGCTGGCAAGGCGCATGGCTCGGATCAGGACATGGGGCCGCTCTGCGTCGTGTTGGCGATTACCGCTAGAGGTGGCGTCCTGCTGGCCGACACCCTGACCAACGCGCGGTACTGGAGCCCGTACCAGAGACTTTACCTCTACCCAGCAACGGAGGCCCATAAGGTGCTCTTGTGGCGGCGGGTGGGGTTCACCCTGCCGCTAGGCGGCTGAGAAGAGCGCAAGGCAGCGCGGTATTCCTCGATGGATGATCAGCAAGTCTGTGCGATCGCTGAAGCCGAGTATGGCGTGAACGGCGAGCGGATGAAGGGTCTGCTCAGGCGTTAATGGCCCTTTCAATGTTCAGGGGCCGTTATAAATAGCAAAGGTTTGTTGATTAAGAAGAAACGCACTCAATTCTACGATCTGAACCGCCGCTTGCAGCACGCCTTGAAACAGAGGCAAAGCATCAAATTCCAATTGCTCCACGCGGCATTCCATTATCTCTCGGACAGAAGTTTGGCGCCGGGGACAGTGTTGAAATCCATCGTATCCGGATCAAATTGAAACACTATGAGCTCCGCAGCAGGATCATCTGGAAAGATGCACGGCATGGCACAGGCTGTCGGCGAACTCACAGAACAGGGGTCGCCGGCGTTCGAGACCGCCATTCCGATCCTGTCGCAACTCCTCAAGGCCGAGACGGCAGAGCGGGAGGTCAGGTCGGTCGCCTATCAGCTCAAGACGGCACGCTTTCCTGCCTATCGCGATCTGGGCGGCTTTGACTTCATCAGCAGCGAGATCAACGAGGCCCACGTGCGCCAACTTCATCGCTGCGAGTTCATCGATGAGGCGCACAACATCGTGCTCGTCGGCGGCCCTGGCACAGGCAAAACCCACATTGCTACCGCCTTGGGCGTTCAAGCTATTGAGCATCATCACAAGCGTGTCCGCTTCTTCTCGACCGTCGAGTTGGTCAATGCGCTTGAACAGGAGAAGACACAGGGCCGGTCAGGCCAGATTGCTAATCGACTTGTGCACTCCGATCTCGTGGTCCTCGATGAGCTCGGCTACCTGCCGTTCAGTGCATCAGGCGGTGCATTGCTCTTCCATTTGCTGAGCAAGCTCTATGAGAGAACAAGCGTCATCATCACGACCAATCTCAGCTTCAGTGAATGGGCCAGCGTCTTTGGCGATGCCAAGATGACTACCGCGCTGCTCGACAGGCTAACCCATCACTGCCATATCCTCGAAACTGGAAACGACAGCTTCCGATTCAAGAACAGTTCAGTACACGAAACGAAAAACACGAAGGAGAAAAACAGGAACTTGACCAACACCCCAGACCCGAAACATACATAAAGGCGGGTCCTCTCGGCGGAAATGCTGGGTCAGTTCTCACTGGAAATCAACAATCGTTAATATCAGCCACGCAATTACCACATAAGGAAGAGCCTCAACCACCAATCCCACAGTGAAATCGACATAGCGCCCTTGAGCAAGCGCAGTCTGGTAACCGCGTGACTTGTAGTTCCTCAGTAGGGAGATGCCCAGCCCCAGAATAAGTGCAAAAAAAGTTCCATGGAACACCCCCGTCGGTAGAGAATTCTACCCGGAAACTACGCCTTTGGTACAGCGAATGAAAGTCCTCGCATCTCTCATTCTCCGCTCTCCGAAGGTATGCGGTCGCTCTCTAGCTCTTCCCCTGAGCCCGACGCTTTTTTTCGGTTTTTCGCCCCCTAGAAAAAAGAGCGAAAGAAAAAATGACCATGGAGATCCCGGGGCGGTTCAACATGTCATCCATGAGTCCGACCAGATGATTGGTAGGATCTTCGCCGTTGTCTCGCTTAGCCTCCACGATATTTTGTACTGTAAACGGTTCTATTCGCTCTTACAGTTCCCGGCTATCATATGCGACGTAATCAACCGATGCAGGTCACCCGAACATGCGCCAAATTTCCGGTATCGCCTTTTATTCGTTGTAGGGACGATTAGATCAGTCGTTAAGAAATCTGCGTGGTGACCTGACCACGAAGGAGCCAATGCTCGTCGCGCTTCAAAAAGTGAGTAAATCCTATCGAACAGCAGAAGGGCCGTTGGAGGTCCTGCGCGAGGTTGACCTCGGGCTGGATGTCGGCCGAAGCCTTGCTTTGACCGGAGAGTCAGGCAGCGGCAAAAGCACACTTTTGCACCTGGCGGCAGGGCTGGACCATCCGGACTCCGGCCACATCGAAATCGCCGGTCAGGATATCTCGCAGCTGAACGACGTCGGCCGCGCCGCATTGCGGCGTGGCGTGGTCGGACTGGTGTTTCAACAATTCAACCTGATCCCTTCGCTTGATGTAGCAGCCAATCTGTCCTTCCACGCGCGCCTTGCCGGAAGCTACGATTCGGCTTGGCAATCGGAATTGGTCGAGAAGCTTGGGCTTGAAGCCCTGTTGAAGCGCTACCCCGAACAGCTCTCCGTCGGCCAGCAGCAAAGGGTGGCGATCGGGCGGACGCTGGCTGCGCGTCCGAAGCTGGTGCTCGCCGACGAGCCGACGGGCAATCTGGACGAGGCGACCGGTGATGCGGTGTTGGCGCTGATGCTGGAACTGGTGGTGCAGACCGGGGCAGCTCTATTAATGGTGACGCATTCGACGCGGCTTGCCGAACGGCTCGATGCACGGGCGCACCTTCAGGCCGGGCGGATCGCCTGATGTTTTATGCGAGCATGTCCGCCTTGCTTTCCCATTGGCGCCGGCGGCCGATGCAACTGGCGATGCTGCTCATGGGTCTCTCACTGGCGACCGCCCTCTGGTCGGGTGTTCAGGCGATCAATGCTGAGGCGCGCGCCAGCTACCATCGTGCAGCGTCGATGCTGGGACAGGATCGCCTCGAACAGTTGGTATCGGCGGACGGGGAAACAATCCCGCAGCAGGTCTTTGTCGATCTCAGCCGGGCTGGCTGGCTGGTGTCTCCAGTCCTGGAGGGTCAGCTGCGTCTCGGCGCCGCGCGGCTGCACGTCCTCGGCATCGATCCTGTGAGTTTGCCGCGCGAAGCGCAGCAGGTGGATCTGGCAGGAGGCGATAGTCTTCTGCCGTTCATCACCCCACCGGGGCTGCTCTACGTTTCGCCAGCCACGGTAGAACAGCTGGCAGGCCAGCAAACGCCGCCATTGCGGATCGCAAAAGACCTGCTGCCGGGCATTGCAATCACCGATATCGGGATAGCCCAGTCCCTGCTCGGAAAGCCCGGCCGGATCAGCCGCCTGATCGTCTCGCCGGATCAGCCCGTCGATCGTGCCACGCTTGCGACGACTGCGCCGCAACTGACGCTGAAGAAACCGGACCCCCAGGGCGATTTGGCGAGACTGACCGACAGCTTCCACTTGAACCTGACCGCGTTCGGCTTTCTGGCCTTCGCGGTCGGGTTGTTCATCGTCTATTCCGCAATCGGGCTAGCCTTCGAACAGCGCCGCTCAACCTTCCGGACGCTGCGTTCGCTCGGTCTGTCGGCGCGATCGCTGACGGGTCTCTTGCTGACCGAACTGATCATGCTGGCGCTGGTGGCAGGCGTCGCCGGGGTGGCGCTCGGCTATCTCGTCGCATCGCTTCTTCTGCCGGGAGTCGCCGCAACCTTGCAAGGTCTCTATGGCGCCAGTATTCCGGGGGCGCTGACGTTGCGCCCGACATGGTGGGCGACGGGACTGGGCATTGCGGTTTTCGGAACACTTTTGTCGGCCGCGCAAAGTCTCTGGCGCATTTGGCGCATGCCTCTGCTGGCACCGGCCCAACCGCGTGCATGGGCGCGGGCGTCGGAAGGTGCGTTTCGCATCCAGGCGATAGCCGCGATTGCGCTTTTTGCTTTGACCCTTGCGCTCGCTCGTTGGGGTACGGGGCTGATCGCCGGGTTTTCCATCCTCGGCGGCCTGCTTCTGGGAGCGGCGCTAATGTTGCCGGTCCTCCTCGCGCTGTTCCTGCTCGTCATGCAGCGATGGTGGTCGGCGAGACCCGTGACGGCGTGGTTCTGGGCGGACACACGCCAACAATTGCCCGGCCTTTCGCTGGCGCTGATGGCACTCTTGCTGGCATTGTCCGCAAATGTCGGCGTGGGAACGATGGTGTCAAGCTTCCGCTTGACGTTTACCGGCTGGCTCGATCAGCGACTAGCTGCCGAACTCTACGTCACGGCACGAACCGAGACTGAGGCTACCGCCCTTCGCGAATGGCTCACACCTCGGGTAGACGCCATCCTCCCGGTCTGGAATGTCGAAGGTGACGTCCAAGGACAGCCAGTGCAGATCTTCGGCGTAGCAGATGATGCGACCTATCGCGACAACTGGCCCCTGTTGCAGGCGACATCCGACGTTTGGGATCGTGTGGCCCGCGGCAAGGCCGCTTTGGTCAATGAGCAGCTGTCGCGCCGCGATCATCTGAACATCGGCGATCCTCTCATCCTTCCCGGCGGCTGGACGACGGTGATCGCGGGAGTTTATTCGGACTATGGCAATCCGACGGGACAGGTCATCGTCGGCATAGTTGCCTTGACATCGCACTATCCGGACGTCTCCCGGCTTCGCTACGGTCTGCGCTTGGCCCACGCAAAGGTCGCCGGAGTGGGCAGCGAGCTGCGCAAGCAGTTCGATCTTCCTGAGCAGAACGTGGTTGATCAGGCGAGTCTCAAACGCCGCTCGATTCAAATTTTCGAACAGACCTTTGCTGTGACGGCGGCGCTGAATGTGTTGACCCTTGCGGTTGCGGGCCTGGCGATGTTTGCAAGCCTGATGACCCTGTCGGGGATGCGGCTGCCGCAGTTGGCACCAGCCTGGGCGATGGGATTGACGCGGCGGCAATTGGTCCTGCTTGAATTGGCACGAGCCATGGTGCTCGTCGTCATTACCCTGCTTGCTGCGCTACCGGTGGGCATCGGGCTTGCCTGGGTACTGCTCGCGATCGTCAATGTCGAGGCATTCGGATGGCGGCTGCCGATGCATCTGTTCCCGGCCGACTGGCTGCGGCTTGGGGCGATCGCGCTTGCCGCCGCGCTGCTGTCGGCGCTGATCCCCCTGAGGCGTCTCGCGCGGGTCACGCCCACCGATCTTCTGAAGGTCTTCGCCAATGAACGCTAGATCTTTGCTGTCGACACTCTCTGCCGTAATTATGCTCTGCAACGCGTTCGGCGGCACGGCTAGTGCCCAGGGCTTTGTCGGCCTTGGTACAACCGCGGAGGGATTTGCGGTTCCTCAGCCGGGGATCGCGTTGAACTTTTCGGTCGATCATGGGTCGCATCCGAATTATCGGATCGAGTGGTGGTATCTGACGGCAAACCTGAAATCCGCCGACGGCACGGAGTATGGCGTACAATGGACGCTCTTTCGCTCAGCACTTGCACCGGGCGAGAAGACCGGCTGGTCGAGCCCGCAGGTCTGGATGGGCCACGCGGCGTTGACGACGCAAAGGCAGCAGTATGTCGCCGAGCGCCTTGCCCGTGGTGGAATCGGCCAGGCCGGCGTGACCGCCTCGCCCTTTGCGGCCTGGATCGACGATTGGCAGATGCAAAGCTTGGTTGGCGGCAGCCAACAAGACGGGCTGTCGGATATTGACCTCAAGGCTGCTGGTGCGAAGTTTCGCTACGATCTACGGCTTCACGCAACCGGTCCTCTCGTTTTGCAGGGCCAGAACGGCTACTCCGTGAAATCCGCAAAAGGGCAGGCAAGCTATTATTACTCGCAGCCTTTTTACACCGTCGAGGGCAAGCTTGAGCTGCCGGAAGGCGAGGTTGCCGTCACAGGGCAAGCGTGGCTAGACCGGGAATGGTCGTCACAGCCGTTGGCAGCAGATCAGATCGGATGGGACTGGTTCTCTTTGCATCTCGACAGCGGTGAAAAGCTGATGGGCTTTCGCCTGCGGGATGGCGGTAGCGGATTTACATCGACAACATGGATTTCCGCAGAAGGAAAGCCGACGCCGTTGCCTCCAGGGACACTGAAGCTGACGCCGCTCGACACCGCGCGTGTGGCCGGTCGCGATATCCCGGTTGCATGGCGCATCGAATTGCCATCTCGCAATCTCAATGTTACCGCCACCGCGCTCAACCGCGAGGCGTGGATGGCGACGCGGACGCCCTATTGGGAAGGTCCAATAAGCTTCAAAGGCTCCCATACAGGGCGGGGATACCTCGAAATGACCGGTTACTGATTGTATTCAGCCGCAACGACCTTGCCGTAAGATATTGTTCGAAAGACCGGGCGTCATCCAACCGTTTCCTCCATGGCGGATGCAACTGCACCCTGATTCCTGCCGTGGATCTGACGGACGGCGCAGATGAGGTGAGGGGACCGCTCTTCTGGACGCGAGTCTCAACCCAGCGCCAAATCTCGGATTGTCTGGCATGATCCTTAATGCGGTGAGCCTCTTTGGCCTTCAAGACTCTGCCATCTGCTAGATTTCTATGTTCGTTTGATGGTTTTGCACCAATTTCCACTGATTTGCGCTAATGCTGTAAACCGAACTGCGCAGTGCAAAATGGTTTGGCGCACCGCGCCGGAGGGCGAATGCTTTATATGCCAGAACCGTCACAGCCCCGGTCGAAGAGAAAACTCTCTCTGACATTTCAACGTCGTCCCACCGAGGCGCTGTTTCGATGGAGTCCAAGATGGCCGCGCCAACGAGCATTCCGACGGGTTCCGGAAAGATCATGATACAATCCGGCGACATGTTCTGTGAAAGCGCTCACCGAGCAACTCTGGCACGGAAGTGAACGCCACGCGCCTGAGTTGCGCCTGTTGGGGGAAGTCCTCTGGGATCGAAGCGACAAAGCGATAGCCGACATCCTCCGCTGTAATCGTATAGGACATGAATGCCGCACCACCGGTCTGTTCAAGAGCGGTATTGACCGCCCTCTCATTAAGCGGATCGGACGTCTGTCCGGTCCTTTTCTCAACACTCGCTATCGCCATTGCCATATTGCTGCCACGGCGTCCGTCGATCACACCCGGAGAAACGCCGAGCCGGTCAAGCAATATTTGACTTCGCCCCTCGCCCGGTCGGCGTCGCCCCATTCGGAATGGGATCTAACCCATCGTGCTCTGCTTCTTGGCCTCCAGTGCCGCCAATTTCGGCGGCCTGCACGCAACGAACAGGCGCCATAGTCGCAGAAGCAACGAGCAGCACAAAGATAGCCGCCATCGTTGTCAAGATGACGTGCCGAAGCTGCGCCTGTTGGCCCCTCACCGCCAGGGATTGAGTATTGTCCATTTGCCGAGAACGCCGCTGCGTCGACCTTGTTCCAGACCCGCCGTGGTTCACGCAGAATGGTGCAACGTTCCCGCTCGTTCCTTCCTCGCTGCAAAGTCCAACCATCGTTCTAGAGTTTCAACAGAGGCAGCAAATGTTCCTTTGAAAATGCCGATAAGGGCGCATTTTGATTTGTGCCTAATTGTCTACCATGATCTTGCTGCTTAACCTCGAATCCGAATACCCGGCAGCAGGCCAGTCGACTGCATAACCTCAAGACAAAAGCCATGCGGAAGCCTCGAATCAATTCCGCGGTCTGCAGGCTTGCGGCTTTCACGGCGTTGTACGGCTCCGCCGAATGTGTTCGACAATGCCGCGCGCAATTTCCCGCTCTCCCATGATGATGAGGTTCGCTCCAAACTTGCCAAGGTGTTCAACCTCAGCGTCAGAGTGAGCACGTGCGATGATCTCCAGATTCGGATTTGCAGCCCGGGCCTGCTGGATAAGATTGCCACCTTCGAAGGGATTGGGAATAGCACTAATAAACCAGCGCGCCTGCGAGAGGTTCGCGGCGTTCAGGATATCAGGTTGCAAGGCATTTCCGGAAAACGCCTCTACGCCGCGGGCACGCAGCTGCTCAACAACTTCCTGGCGCTCTTCAATAACGAGCAAAGGCAGATGGTCAGCAAGTATAGCTTCGGCTACACGGCTTCCAACGCGTCCATGACCAACCAAGACAGCATGACCGGTGAGCTCTGTAATAGTCTCTTCACCTCCAGTTGAAGGGGACGCAGGCTTATCAGGCGTATTCTGTTGCTCGCGTTCGGTGAGCCACGGCATTGCACGGTTCAGAGCAGCAAAAAGTAGCGGATTGACAAGAATTGAAAGAATCGCACCAGCCAGAATGAGATCACGCCCCTCGTCTGGCAGCAGCTTGAGAGCCACGCCAAGCCCGGAGAGGATGAAAGAAAATTCGCCGATCTGCGACATGCTCGCGCCCATCGTCAGCGCGGTGCGAAGCGGATAGCGCAGAGCAAGTGTGAGGACGAACGCAACGATAGCATTGCCGACGACAATGACCAGGAAGGTCGCAACGACCGGGACCGTCTCGCGCACGAGAATCGTCGGATCAAACAGCATCCCGACAGAAACAAAAAACAACACGGCAAACGCGTCACGCAACGGCAGGGTTTCTTGCGCCGCCCGCTGACTCAGGCGCGACTCAGCAAGAATCACGCCGGCAAAGAACGCTCCGAGTGCAAGGGAAACGCCGAATAATTCCGCAGCGCCATAGGCGACCCCAAGAGCGACGGCCAACACTGCCAGCCGAAAGAGTTCTCGAGAACCGGTGTGGGCTGCGTAATGGAGAACCCATGGGATTACCCGCTTTCCAACCACCACCATAAGCAGCACAAAGGCCGCGATCTTGACGACGGTGATGCTGAGCGCACTCCAAACTGTCTGCGTCTCGAACCAGCCGAATAGTCCAGTGGTGTGCGTCGCGCCTTGACCCAGTCCTCCAAGAGCCTCGGCGAAAAGGGGCAGCAATACAAGCGCGAGGATCATTCCTATGTCCTCGACGATCAGCCACCCAATCGCGATACGCCCCCGCTCAGTTTCCAACAATCTGCGCTCTTCTAAGGTCCTCAGAACAACAACAGTACTCGCAACCGATAGCGAGAGACCAAACACGATAGCCGCTCCGGTGGTCCAGCCCATTGCATAGGCTAATCCGCCGCCGAGCAGCGAGACGATCCCGATTTGACCAAGCGCGGCGGGCACTGCAATCGCCCGCACCGAGAGCAGTTCCTCCATTGAAAGATGGAGCCCGACCCCGAACATCAGGAGCAGAACGCCGACCTCAGCGAGTTGTTGCGCAAGCATCTGGTCTGCAACGAAACCGGGCGTGAAAGGCCCGATCACCACGCCGGCGATGAGGTAGCCGACGATGGAAGGCAGCCGAAGCCTGTTCGCAATCGTTCCAAAAACGAATGCAAGCCCTAAGGCTGCGACTAAAGTAGCAATGAGCGGTGTTTGGTGAATCATCCTGACCTTATGCGCCTTCGACGATCGACGCGTCGTCTAATTCGATGAAGAAACAGCGCACCGTCGCCAGCCACCATGCCGATCAAATGCATGATAACGGTGCGACCCAAGATTGAAAGCGGATAAACATCGGAAGGAATGGTTCGTGAGCGCGAAATGCTCTTCTTTGGATACTAATTACCCGACGCATGACTATCAGCAGTGAGTTGAGAAAATTTCGGATTCAAAATAAATGGCCGTAGGCAAAGTAGGGTTCTACAAGGTTACCCGTATTCAATGGCTTTTTTCTCCGTTAGCACGCGCTGCGGCACGCTTCTGATTTTGTTTGATTGAGCGAGCGGTCAGCCACTGACGTACAGCGATAACGACGCCTAATATCACTGGGGCTGCTAGCACGACCAAGAACCACGCGTATTCACGCATGAACGCTTTCCCTGTAGTCGAACGGTTTTCATAATGGCTGAACGAACGTCGGATCGTTAGGTTCCTGCGTCGCACCATATTTAACTATGAGAATGTCGCGTCCATGATTTCAATGAGTTAGCTTTGTATCGAATTTGCGAATTGACGACGACCTCTCACTCTGGAAGGCCGACTGTGGCACCTCGATTTAGATCTTCAAATGCCCGCCAATGTTAGCCAGAGCGCAGGGCTTCAATATTTTTCGCCGTCGTGAGAAACTGTCAAATCATGGATGACTTAGACGAAGACGATGCTTGGACCGTCCACGATTTGTACACGTGGTATTTGGGGATTTTTGTTGCGTTCATCGTTCTTGTCGCGCTGTTCGCCTATCTGGTGTGAATGCATCATTTCTGACCCAAACTGACCCAAATTTGACCGTCGCAGAAACGAACGCCTTGCCCACGTGTTCCTGCATTCGACCGTGTGCGTACGGTAGGAGAGCATAAAGAATTGTGGGGCAATTAATTTCGAAGGTCCTCCGAACAGATCGGGATCGCGCGGCAAGTTAGGCCTGCTTGCGGGGCCACAGCGTGACTGCCCCACAGATCTTTATGCTCTCCATTTTTGGCAGATTCACACAACACCTTGGACCTTGCCCCCAAAGATATTGCAAACGTCGAGGACAAAACATTCGAAGCTCATTGCATGCCTGGATCTCTCGTAGGAATACATCCGCTCGTCCTACATGGGGGTCTTCCCAATTTCTCAGAAGCGGATCGCCGTAATGTCATTATTCAATGGGGCAGAAAAGACGTTCCTCTCAAAACAACCGCCCGTGAATCGCTTACTGGCTTAAATCCTGAAACCATTCGACAACTGATCGACGACGCCGATCAGTTGCCGTTGTCAACGCCTTCTATTTCTTAGTTCTCGTTCCAATTGCTTTGCAGGGATTTGTTAAATCGGATTTCGGTGTGAAGAAGATATAAGCATCGCTTTGATGCGATTCTTGGCCATCGCGCCCCGCGTATGACCTAAAGGTCTCCATTCCTTCTGAAACTTCCGTGAAGTTAACTGATACGATTTTTGCGCTGTTGTTCCGCAATGCGATATAAAATGGAACGCCCCAATCCGTTCGAACATGCCCCGAACCGGCACCGTAAACTTAACCTGATATATTTTGCGTTTGGGCGCTTTTGTGACTTTGTGGCTGATCTCATGCCGCTTGTAGGCATGCGATTTCGCGCCACGCATCCATGGCAGCGTTGCGACAAGCGCGATGGTCGGATGAAGTTAACTTGTTGCGTGGAAAATGGTGGAGATTGCCAATGGGATCATGAATGGAAACGAAGCGTTGAAGCTGCCGAGTTGATTTGAATCGCTTCATGATCTTTTCTCGTCGTCGAATTGGCTGGTGCGAATTCTCCGCCCGGTTGTTGAGCCCCTTATGCTGGCGGTGATCGCAAACGGTCAGACCAATCTGCCTGTTGCCAGCCGCATAGGATCTGAGTTTGTCCGTCACCATGACACGCGGCACACAACCTTGTTTCTTAAGCAGCTTGCGGATCAAGCGTTTGGCGGCCTTGGTATTCCTGTGGCTTTGTACAAGACGTCCAATACAAAACCATCCTGATCGACGGCGCGCCAGAGCCAGTGTTTCCTGCCCCTGATCGAAACGACAGCTTCATCAAGGTGCCACTTGTCGCCAAGGCGTGGCGTACGTCTGCGGATCTTATTGGCGTAGCCCCGCCCGAACTTTTCCGCCCATGTGCGGATCGTCTGGTGTGTGACGATTATGCCCTTGTAGGCAAGCATGTCTTCGACCATGCGAAGACTGAGCGGGAAGCGGAAGTACAGCCACACCGCCTCGGCGATAACCTCAGCTGGAAAACGGTGACGGCGATAGAGTAGATCACGAACCTCGGTCATCACTCAAATTCACAAAGAAACATCGCCAACTGGTTAAGTTTACGGTGCCGTCAACTGTCCTGTTTGGTCGACTGGATTGATATTCCTGTCATTTTTGTCCGCTCGCCGTTTCGGGCTGTATCTTGAGCATCTGAGCCTCTGCTGTGAAATGCAGAAAGTGGAGCGCTCAGAAATCGACCGGATTGAAACACCCACCAAAGATCGCGCGGGGAAGGTCCGAGAAGGGGGTGGTTTTCTGCCTTCCGTCTCGCCGATCGGAACGAGCAAGGAGCGCCATATCCGGACCTCCATTTGCGCGACCGGGAAGGTCGTGTCTCGCTGCGGTCATCTAGAAGTGAGAGCCGAACTCCCGGAATCGATCGCCTTCGGCAATCCGGCGCGATAGACTCCCCGCCCGCCACCTAATAAAATCTCGCGTGCTGTATATTACGAGGAAGTCATGGCTGAGGAACGCATCCAACGTCGACTGGCTGCCATAATGGCTGCCGATGTGGTGGGCTACAGTCGGCTCATGGGTGCTGACGAGGCCGCTACGCTTGTTGCACTCAAGGCGCATCGCAAGGAATTGGTCGACGCCAAGATCGCCGAGCATCAGGGGCGCATCGTCAAGCTCATCGGCGACGGCATGCTGGTGGAGTTCGCGAGCGTCGTGAACGCCGTCGCCTGCGCTGCCGAGATCCAGCGCAAGATGCGCGAGCGCAATGCGGACGTGCCCGAGGAGCGGCGGATCGAATTCCGCATCGGCATCAATCTCGGCGACATCATCGGGGATGAGAACGACATCTACGGCGACGGCGTCAATGTCGCGGCGCGGCTCGAAAGCATCGCCATGCCCGGTGGCATCTCGGTTTCGGCGTCAGTCCGCGAGCATATCGGAAATCGGCTGGACATCGCGTTCGAGGACACCGGGGAACAAGTTCTGAAGAACATCGAACGGCCGGTGCGGGTCTATCGCGTGACGCTCGGACCGTCGACGACAATGGCGGCGATCGGCGCAGGCGTTGATGAGCGGCACCCGAACGCATTGAGCGACACCATGCGCGCCGAGCTTGAGCAAGGCCGTGACTGCTATCGCCGGCGTGCCTGGGCAGACGCATTTGCCGCTCTCTCTCGCGTCGATCAAGAGATGCGGCTCGAGGCTGAAGACCTCGAGCGCCTGGCGATGTCGGCCTTTCTGACGAACCGGGACAACGATTGCTTGCGAGCTCTTGATCGGTCGCATCACGCCTACCTCGATGCTGGAGAGTGCATGCGCGCCGTGCGTGCCGCGTTCTGGCTGGGCTTCCGCCTCGCAGGGCGGGGGGAGATGGGGCCTGCGACCGGATGGTTCGCCCGCGCGCAGCGGCTGCTGGAAAACGAGGCCGCCGACTGCGTCGAGCGAGGCTACCTCCTGCTGCCGGCCGTCGAGCAGCAACTCGCGGCCGGCGATCGCGACGCAGCCTTCAGGACGGCGACCGCGGCCGTAGAGATCGGTGAACGTTTCCAAGAGGCGGATCTGGTTGCCGCCGCCCTGCATCTGCAGGGGCGCGCGCTCATCAGGAAAGGCCAGATCGAGTCAGGACTCGCTCATCTCGACGAAGCCATGGTCGCAGTCACTGCGGGCGAACTCTCGCCGCTCATGACAGGGCTGATCTATTGCAGTGTCATCGCGGCTTGCCAAGAGGTCTATGCATTGAGCCGTGCACGGGAGTGGACATCCGCTCTCGCCCAGTGGTGCGATGCGCAGCCTCAGATCGTGGCTTTCACCGGCTCCTGCCTGGTGCATCGTGCCGAGGTCATGCAGCTCCGCGGCGCCTGGCGGGATGCGATGGTGGAGGCCGGCCGGGCCTGCGAGCGCTTTCTCAAGGGGATCGATCCGCAGCCTCCCGCCCCGGCATTCTATCAGAGGGCGGAGATGCACCGCCTCAGAGGCGAGCCTGCCGCAGCCGAGGAGGATTATCGGCGCGCCAGCCAATTCGGGCGCGAGCCGCAGCCGGGCCTCGCCTTGTTGCGGCTGGCCCAAGGCCGCAAGGAAGCTGCGGCCGCTGCGATCCGCCGCGTGATGAGCGCAATCACAGATCCGCTGCGACGAGCGCGACTCATGCCCGCTCATATCGAAATCGTGCTGGCCGTGGGCGAAATCGAGGAAGCAGACTGTGCCTGCCGTGAACTGGAGGAGATCGCAGCAGTCTTCGACACAGGCGTGTTGAACGCAATGGCGGCGCAGGCCCGCGGCGCTGTCGCGCTGGCCGGAGGCGGCGCCGAGGCCGCGCTGGTTGCGCTGCGCCGCGCCTTCGAGGTCTGGCAGGAGATCGAGGCGCCCTACGAGACCGCATGCGTCCGCGTCCTGGTCGGCCTTGCCTGCCGTGTCCTCGGAGACGAGGATGGTGCCGAACTGGAGATGGCCGCCGCAAGAGCCACGTTCGAGCAACTCGGCGCCGCGCCGGACCTCGCCCGAATCGACGCGCTCACACTCAGCGGCCAGTTGGGTAAGCGCCATGGCTTAACCCCGCGCGAACTGCAGGTGCTGCGGCTGGTCTCCGCGGGCAAGTCCAACGGGGCCATCGCCGCCGAACTGTTCCTGAGCGAGCGGACGATCGAGCGGCACGTCAGCAACATCTTCACCAAGCTCGACCTGTCGTCCCGGGCGGCGGCCACCGCCTGGGCCTATGAGCACAAACTCATCTGACCAGCAGGTTTCGCATGGGTGGAATCACTCATGCCACTGCCCGCGCAAATTGGGCATTTCCCCCGAAGCGCGATAGCCCTCCGCCGTCGTAGCCTCATGCGTATAGGTTCGAAGGAGGAATCCAATGTCAGAGCAAAACAAAACGCTGGTGCGGCGTGTCGTTGAGGAGGTCTACAACCAGGGAAATCTTGCAGTGGCCGACGAACTGTCCGCCAGCGACCTGGTCATACATCAGACATCGCAGCAGATCCGCGGGCGCGAGGGGCCAAGCAGTACGTCGCGGCGCTGCGAGCCGCGTTCCCCGACCTTCACATGACAATTGAAGACCAGATCGCCGAAGGGGACCGGGTGGTGACCCGCTGGACCGCTCGCGGGACGCACACTGGCGAGTTCCAGGGTATTCCCCCCACCGGCAAAGAAGTTCGGGTGGCGGGAACAAACATTGACCGCATCGCCGACAGCAAGGTCGTGGAATGCTGGAGCCATGTGGACGAGCTGGGCATGATGCAGCAGCTCGGCGTGGTCCCAGTCACCTGAGCCGGGGCTAGGCTCATAGCGATGACAGCTCCGCTCTTGCGTTCTCTTGTGCGGAGCAAAGGAGGAAGTCATGACCGAGGCAACAAGAACCCGATACCGGGCTGCCATTATCGCGATCGCACCTGTGATGCTGGCCGCCGGGTTCCTCTATCATCCATTCATCCCGAACCTCACCGATACCGCGGCGGTCGCGGCGGCCGCAACTCAAGACACGTTTCGGTGGGGGCTTTCGCATCTGATGGTCGGGGTAGGCTCCGGATTCATAGCCCTTGCCTTCCTTGCCATCCGCAGTCGGCTCCGAGACGCAGGGGAAGAGCGTTGGAGTGCTGCGGCGCTGCCATTCGTCGTCATGGGCTCGACGCTTTTCGCGATCCCGCCCGGGATGGAGTTCACAGTGCTGGCTGCGGTCGAGACCAGGGCCGAAGTCGCGGCGGCGCAGGCGGCGGTCGATCCGTGGTTTCTTCCCGTCCTGCTAACGGGCTCGGCCATCTTCGCGCTCGGAATCCTCGGCTTCGCGCTGGGGATCGCCCGCAGCGGCATTCTGAGCCCCCGCCAGAGCACTGTCGTCTTCGGGGCGCTGGTCGTCATGGCCCTTGTGCGCTTCGTGCCGCTCGGGCTGGTCCTATTTTATGTCGGGGGCGGAGCCACGATCCTGGCACTGTGGCCGCTGGCCTACGAGATGTGGCGACGATCGGCAAAGCGGCCTGCTGAGCAAGCGCGAACCGAGGCTGGCTGATGTGCGCACCGTGACCGTGTGAGCTTGATCGGCGGGAGGGCAAACCAAACTCCCGATACGTCGGGGAACAGCCTTACGCCCACTCCCCGTGTCATTTGGGTTACCGTTACGAACGTCGTGATGCCACCCCTGTGCCGCCCTTGGTCAGCTGCGTCGCAAAGGGCTGCTTCGGGTCAGGGCTCGTCGTAGAACTTCATCGGGGAAGGGCAGAAAAGGGTCGAACCCTGCCGTTGGGGTGTTGGCCGCAATCGACATTTCCGCGGAAATCACCTCACCTCTGAAGTGAGCAAGATACTCCAGCTCGGCACTGTAACCTTAACTTGCCAGTCATATCGATGGCCGACAATGCGTAATGACCAAGGTTCGCGACCATCTCTATCACCGTCATCGTTTTCCAGCCGAAATCATCGCCGAAGCGGTATGGCTGTACTTCCGCTTTCCTCTGAGCTTTCGCATGGTTGAAGACATGCTGGCTTACAAAGGGATGATCGTCACCCACAAGACGATCAGGCTATGGGCAGAAAAGTTCGGGCGGGACTATGCCAACAAGGTCCGTCGGCGGACACCACGTCTTGGCGACAAGTGGTACCTTGACGAGGTTGTCATCACGATCAACGACAAGAAGCACTGGCTGTGGCGGGCCGTCGATCAGGATGGTTTCGTCCTCGACGTTTTGGTGCAAAGCCGCAGGAATGCCAAGGCTGCCAGACGGTTGATACGCAAGCTGCTGAAGCAGCAAGGCTGTACACCACGTGTTATGATCACCGACAAACTCCGCTCATACGGTGCAGCCAAGCGCGAAATCATACCAGGGGTCGAGCATCGCCAGCACAAGGGACTGAACAACCGCGCAGAAAATTCGCATCAGCCGACACGGCGACGAGAAAGGATCATGAAGCGCTTCAAATCATCAAGGCAGCTTCAGCGATTTGTCTCCATCCATATGTGGACGGCTCCCGCTTGCAAGCGTTTTCTACAGATATTTTGATTAGATCGCTTGCTTCCATATGTGCGGCCTTTGTGTGTGGCTGCACATGACCACTGGCCAAGATGGTTTCCGCGACGCGAGTTCCAAACACGATCTCGACCTTTGAAGGCCAATGGATGGAACGGAGTTTCCCGCATCTTGGATCGATCGATCGCACCGTCTGCTTTTCTCTTGCAAGTTCACAGCATCAGCTCAACACGGTGGCACTTGGTTCCCGCTCACCGTGATGGCCAATCTCTTATACTGCCTGTGTTTGTCCTTCTGGCCGCCGGTACGTCTCGCCGCTCACCATAAGCTTCCAGGCAACACGGGCGATCTTGTTAGCCAGTGCCACTGCAACCAGTTTTGGTCTCTTCCGCTGAAGGAGTTCGAGAAGCCATCGAGACGCATGTTGACTTCGGCCTGTTCTGACATGCTGAAGAAGAGCAGTAGCACCAACCACCAATATGCTTCGCAACATCTCATCGCCAGCACGCGTGATCATACCAAGCCTGACCTTGCCCGCGGTCGAATGATCTTTCGGCGTCAGCCCGATCCAGGCTGCAAAGTCACGGCCCGATTTAAACATTCTCGGGTCCGGGGTCTTCATCATTAAAAGCGATGCGCCAATCGGGCCGACGCCTGGGATCTCGGTCAAACGTTTGCTACACTCGTCAGCACGATGCAGCACCATGAGTTTCTCATCGACCGTTTTGATTTTTGCAAGCATTTCTCGATACTCAATGCCCTGCATGGCGAAGAGTTCACGTGCTAGTTCCGGTAGCGATTGATCGGCGGCAATGCGCTCTAACAACGGCCCAATTTTGCACATGCCTTTGGCGGCGACGATGCCGAACTCCATGGCAAAGCCGCGAATGGCATTGGCAAGCTGTGTGCGACTGCGGATCAACCTCTCTCGCACGCCGATCAGCATCAAAGCTGCCTGTTGGTCCGCTGTCTTCACTGGCACGAAGCGTATAGTCGGGCGGCTCATTGCCTCACACAAAGCCTCCGCATCTGCAGCATCGTTCTTGCCCCGTTTGACATACGGCTTTGCCAACTGCGGCGCGATCAGCTTCACCTCGTGGCCGAGCGAGCTTAATAACCTCGCCCAATGATGCGAACCGCCGCACGCCTCAAGCGCAACGGTGGTCAGCGGCGTCTTTTCGAAGAACTTCACCATCTCCCTGCGAGACAGCTTCTTACGAAGAACCGGCTGCTCGTTTGCATTCACGCCATGCAATTGGAAAACGCTCTTTGACGTATCTATACCAATGCGGATAATCTGTTTCACGGACGGTCTCCTTCGATTGAGATTTCAACGAACTCATTCTGGCACAGTCGATGCCGTTGGGAGCCGTCCAACCCAACATGATCCCATTGCCAATCTTCACCACTTTCCCCGCAACAAATTCTCGTCAACTGACCATCGTGAACTTCGTCATGCTGCAATAACAGCGTGGCGTGAGATCGCATGCGTGACAGCAGCATAACTGCGCTATCAAAGACACCATTGTACCTGATCAGAACCAGCGGAAAGTTAAGGTTACAGTGCCGATTGCACCACTTGCGGCGGGATTTGGCACCATGCTTTTCTTCCGGCCACTGGCCGGCACCGTAGATCTGCAGGCCGGTGCTGTCGACCAGCACATGCAATGGACCACCCGGCACTTCCGCTCCGTCATTTAATCTGGCTGACGGCTTCCAGGTCCGCGCCCTGCGGCTTAGCGTCGTGTGATCGGGAACGGGCAGGTTCAATCCCATCAGTTGGAGCACCGAACCCAGCAAGCCCTCGGTCTGGCGCAGCCGCAGTCCGAACACCAGGCCCAGCGTCAGAGCAGTCTCAATTGCCAGATCGGCATAGCGCGGCTGGCCACCTCGTGTCTTGCGCCGCAGAGCCTGCCATCCGATCAGCGCTTCCGGCGTCATCCACAGGGTCGGACTGCCACGGCGGCGAAGACCCGCCTCGTATTCCGGCCAGTTCGTCACCTTGAATTTCATCTTGCCGATGCGATGACGGCGGGCGGCGTTATGTTTATGCGGCATGGTGTGGAATCACAGTGATTGCGGTCTCAACTGCTTACTCTCCAACCGTTGATGATCCGTGATGGGGTGGACGCCCCCTCGGCGGCATCCATGTGCCATTGTGGGGGTGATTTGAACCGCCACGAGAAGAGGAGGCGTCCGCAATGGAAGTTAACACAATTGGTCTTGATCTGGCGAAGACAGTTTTTCAGGCGCACGGGGCTGATGCATCTGGCGCGGTTGTTTTGCGCAAACAGCTTCGCCGGAACAGGCTCCTTGAGTTTTTCGCCAGGCAATCGCCTTGTATTGTCGCAATGGAAGCGTGTGGCGGTGCGCATTATTGGGCGCGTGAGATCGGCAACTTGGGCCACAAAGTCCGCCTGATTGCGCCGCAATACGTGAAGCCCTTTGTCAAACGGCAAAAGAATGATGCTGCAGACGCGGAAGCTATCTGCGAAGCGGCACAGCGTCCGACGATGCGCTTCGTTGCGGTAAAGAGTGAGGAACAGCAAGCCAGCGCAGCCGTGTTTCGTGCCCGGGATTTACTGGTCCGCCAACGCACCCAGCTCATCAATGCGCTGCGGGGCCAGCTTGCCGAATATGGATGGATCGTTGCTCAGGGGCCCTCGCACGTCGCCAGGCTTGTCGCGGTCGTCGATGATCCAACAAGCGGGCTGCCGCAAGCCGCGCGTGCCGTGTTCGCGATCCTGGTCGAGACATTGAGAGCGCTTGATGAACGTGTCCGGCAACTCGATGCTGAAATTGCACGTCGTGCCAAAGAGGATGAAGCGGCACGTCGGCTTATGAGCGTTCCCGGCATTGGCCCAATTACAGCGATCGCGCTGATGGCTCTTGCTCCCGATCCTGCCACCTTCACCAAGGGACGTGATTTTGCCGCCTGGGTTGGGTTGACGCCATTACAAAAATCGACCGGTGGCAAACAGAAGCTGGGGGGCACGTCGAAGATGGGGGAGCGAACCTTGCGGCGCTTGCTCATTATCGGAGCGAGTACCGTGGTGATGCATGCGGCGCGCAAGGGCGCTCCAAAAGGATCGTGGCTGGCGCGCATGATTGCGTGCAAACCACGTATGCTGGTTGTCGTAGCCCTCGCCAACAAGATGGCCAGAATTGTCTGGGCACTGATGGCAACGGGTGAAATTTACAAAGCTCCGGCGGTGACGCAGTAGTCGTTCACCGTCAGAACCGTCGTGGGTGTAGGACAGACAAAGGATAATATGGCGTAACGGTTGATGAGACGGGATCAGAAGAACCAGTTTGGTGCATCGTGCTCAAGCACGCATCCGTGATTTGGATCTGGTCCACGAACTCCCATATTGGCCCTGGCATCTAAATTGCCAACAAAGAGGCCGGACAGATGACAGTGCTCAACTACACTCCATAAAGTCAAAATTTGTCTTGCATTCTAAGGGGCGTCCACAGATGCACCAACGCCGAGATCCGCAACAACGAGGCCCGTCCCCTCTCCATAAGTATCTGGACCTCGTCCTTCACGGCCAGCTCGAACCCAGACCTAGACCCATTAGCGACTGCTCGGTCTATTGTTGCCTGTAGGTACGAACTGAATCCCGATTTCCGGCTCGATTTTGGGTTTTCGGCTCGCGCGAGACTTCCTCGGGCGGCGCTTGCGGCGGTGCTCGGGCAAATACCACCACAGGTCCTCTCGACAACGAACAGCCCCGGCATTTCAGCCGAGGCTCATCATGTCATTAGAATACGAAATACACACCCCTTCGGTAGTGGCGACGCGGATAATAGGGGTCATCCCAGCTCCGGTAATACGGGCCATCGCTGCGGTAGTAGCGGCGGTTATACGGGCGGTCCCACCGGCGGTAATACGGGCGATCCCAGCGGCGGTAATGCCGACGATCCCACCCGCGATGCCATCCGCGGTCCCAATGATGATGCCGACGGTCCCATCGATCACGCACAGTTTGTACATCTGTATTCGGAGCGGCCGCTCGCGTGACGTCAACCGGTCTCTCGATGGTGACTGGGGCGGCACTGGCCGTTCCCGTCGACCCGACAGCACCAACCGACATCAGGGCGGCACATATAGTTGCAATCAACTTTCGCATCGTTCCTCCAGTGAAAGACCGTATGTGACGGCCTTCAACGCGTTTGCGTTCCTAGGGGCATTAGACTTAAGTCATATGCCATGAACTGTGGATGAACAACGAATGTGGCGCAGTAAACGATCACTGCAAGGTGATCAATTATCGAATCAATCTGCCCGAATTTGTGAAATGAGACAGATAGCGTGCACCAACCTGCGCGACCGCAGCTCTCTATAATATAATATGTGCTTGCAGGTGAACGACAAAAAAGCCCCAGCGTCCACTAGGGACACGGGGGCGGTTCCGGTTTATCCCTTGGCGGGATGGATCGGCTCAGTCCGGGATATTCTTTGCGTTCTGCTCCAATTGATTAGCACAGGCATTGAGTGCTTCCGCGTCTTTGGATAAGCGTGGGGCTTCCCAGACTGAGAATAAATGCGCCTCCCAACGCAACCGGCGTATGATTCGGAGTTTGGTGTCGTCTATGACGGAATCAGTCATGTCAGTAATCCATATTCAATTACTGGGCTTCCGCGACAAGATCGCCTAGGGCTATATCTGTTGTCTTCGCAACGTAAGCACCGCCAACGGCATCTAGCCAGGATCGGGCGATATTAGCAGCCATGGGGGGTGTAGTTCTATTTCATCGCCATTTATGCACACAAATATCTTGCAGCAGCGGCGGATGGGCTGGATTATTTCATGATGAGCGCGGAAGCTTTTATCCAAATTGCGTGGACCAGAGCGCCGACCGATCCAGCCACAAGGACGACGAGCAATCCCATGCCGATAAAGCGTTCCCGCATGCTATTGAGATCAGTGTCGGTCAGGGTAGCGACAGTCACATCGAGCATCAGGACAGACATCTGCGTTGCCGGCGTACCAACGGCCGTTTCCTTATCGAGCAGACCCGCCTTTGTCGCATTGGTAAACAATGCAGATTGATAGGCAATTTTTTCGATCATATGCTGGAAAATGCAAGCAAAACCGTACCAGACTGGACAGGGAGCGCCCAGAGTGAAAGATCCCTACATGTCAATCGCAGTCGGCATTGCTGTTGGGGTTGCATTAGGTGTGTTCGCACTCCATGACATTATACAGGGCATCGCAATTGGCGTCCCTTTGGGCGCTGGAATAAGTGCAACCCTGTTTGCTCTGGGGGACGATCTTTAGAGGAGCCGCGAAAGGTGCGCCGTGCTGGTTTTCGCATAATTTGGCAAAAGGTCAGCGAAAATGCTTGGTGGGATCATCTTACCGTGCTCGCTGTTTTGGAATAAGCGTCAGCAACAAAACTGGACTACAGTTTTCCGCGCACTGCGACCTCTGCCTGGCATTGCCTGTCGGGTGAACTGGGAACGCCCTGCCCTCCTCGTACAAAAGCGGAGGTGATCGATAAACGTTCGTTTGAAAATGCCGATAATAGGGGATTTTGACCAATTTTGATTGGTGCCCGAAGGTCTACAATACCTTCCTACCAGCAGGTGGCATCGTCTTTTTTGCCCATGCACGCGGCTTCGTATGTACTGACGATCAAGGATGTTCGGCTCATGGTGCGAGTGTTGCCCAGAACAGGCGATACTCAATAGGGACAATCATGCATGCCACGGCGCACCATTCTGACCGAGCGACAGCGCGAAACGCTGTTCGCCTTGGGTAATCGCGACGATAGCGCCGCCTAAATCGACAAGGCCTCCGACATGCGCTATGTCACGATGACTTGAAGGGAACGGCAGTATGACATTCGCCAGGCTTCTCACTCTTGGCATGCTTTGCATCTCGACGATATCGGCTCCACACAATCCGATCAGTCAAAGCAGACGGCCGTACTAGGGGCGCAGGTGGCGGGCGGCACGGCACGCATCGCCACCGATATTTGCCAACTCGACCCGAAAGAAATTGATGTCTACAAAGAGCGCGCGCGACATGCCTTTGCCGCGGACAAAAACTTTGAAGGAGACTGGATCCTCGGCTGGAATAATCAGCAAAATGCCGTCGACGATATTTCTAAGCTCAAGGTTAACAGCCCCGACGAATACGCGCTCCAGAAATCCGAAACATGCGCACGCATCAGCGGCGAGATGAACCCCTAAAAAGGTTGTGTTGCAAATTTTGAAACTGGCTAGAGAATACCCTACCTCAAGATACATTTCAGGCGGCGATTGCCTCGAACTGCTCTTTGAGAGTAAGTAGACGGCTACGGCTGTAGGCAAACAGACCTTGCTGCTTGTGCATCATGTGAACCAGTTCAATCCCTGCCAGCGTGATGCTAGCTGTCATTTGGGACTTGAACCCAGCATGGAACGGATGCGTCTTTTGATACGGCGGTGATCCTGTTCAATGCTGTTGTTCAGGTATTTGCTCGAGCGGATGGTAATGCGTCTGCCGCGCTCTATTCCCTGGTCCTTCAATTGGCTCTCAGTATCACATTGAACGATCGCCATCCGATTGGTCTGGCTGCCATCAATCGTGATACACTCCGGTCGTCCATGACGCGCCAAAGCCTTGCAAATAAAGCATTTCGCCGCCTTCAGATCGCGATCTTTGCTGAAGTAGAACTCGACGGTATCCCCGTTGCCGTCAATGGCGCGGTAGAGGTACATCCATTCTCCCTTTACCCGTATATAGGTCTCGTCTAAATTCCATTTACGGGTAGCGGTGCGCTTTCTGCGATTGAAGCGCTCAAGCAGTCGAGGGCTGAAATAAATGGCCCAGCGATGGATCGTCGAATGATCGAGCTCGATGCCACGTTCAGCCATCATCTCCTTCAGGTTTCGAAGGCTTAGATTGTAGGCCAGATACCATCGCACACAGAGCAGGATTACAGATTGATCAAAATGGCGGCCCTTGAACATCGCGATTTCCCGGTTCGACGCTGAACCTTTTCAATCGCACAGATATCATTGACGGAAAGTTTGCAACGGAACCCTTGTTCTTTGGGTCCTTGAATACCTGACCTCTGCCATGCCGATGGCCGGCTGGAGCCATCGGGATTCGGCACGGCTATTCGGCCGCTTGTACGGGCACGGAACTCAGAACTGCCAGCCTAAGCGCTCGTCTTGCGGCGGCGCCGATGAATTTTGCGAGTACCAACGGTCTTCACAGCACGAACACGCAGGTGGCGGGCAAGACCAGCCGCCACCTGCGCGTCAACGCAAGATGGAAAGGATTGGCTATGCTTCTCGAGAACAAGACAGCGATCATCTACGGCGCCGGCGGGGCCATCGGCGGGGCCGTGGCACGGTCCTTCGCCCGCGAAGGCGCGAAGGTTTTCCTCTCCGGCCGCACGCTCAGCAAGGTCCAACGCGCGGCAGCTGAGATCGTCGCGGTGGGCGGAACGGCGGAGGCCTTCCAGGTCGACGCCTTGGACGAGGAGGCAGTCGAAAGCCATGTCGCCGCCGTGGTCAAGGCGAGCGGGCGAGTGGACGTGACCTTCAATGGCATCACGGCGGTCCCGCAACTGGGTACCCAGGGCATTCCCATCGCTAAGCTGTCTGTGGACGCTTTCATCGCGCCGATCACCCTCTACATGCGGTCGCACTTCCTGACGGCGCGGGCGGCGGCGCGGCGGATGGCCGAGCAGGGTTCGGGCGTGCTGCTCATGAACACGCCGGAGCCGGCGCGCCTCGGATTGGCCCATGTCGGCGGGATGGGGCCGGCCTGGGCGGCCATGGAGGCCTTCAACCGCAACCTTTCCGCCGAGTTCGGCACCCGCGGCGTCCGCGCGATCTGCATCCGCTCGACCGGCATGCCGGAGACGGAGACGATCGACGTGGTGTTCGGGCTGCACGCGGACGCCATGGGGATCACCCGGGAGCAATTCCAGGGCTTCGTCGAAGGCATGACGCACCGCCGGCGCTCGACCACCGTCTCAGAAGTGGCGGAGATGGCTGCCTTCCTCGCCTCCGACCGCGGCAGCGGCATGACCGGGACCGTGGCCAACCTGACTGGCGGGCTGATCGTCGACTAACAGGCAGGCCGTGCGAGGCGCTTCAGGCATCGGGCGCGCCGCATCCCGAGCCGAGAAATTGCGATTGACCGATGAATTCCTCGCAGTCCCCCGGTCTCCACAACATCCACGGCGGCAATGGTTGTGCCGAAACTTAGGAAAGAGAAGCCATGAGCTACGAAAAGATCTTCGAATACGATCTCGATATCACCGGCGTGACGGATTACGGCGCCGACATGGAGGCCTTGTTCACTGGGCGGGAGAGCGTGCCGCCGCAGGGCGCTCAGTTCGACGTCACGCTTGCGGGATCCGTCAAGGGCCGCGTGACAGGCGCCATGCGCGGCGTTGACTACCTGCGTGTGCGTCCGGACGGACGCCGCGAACTCGAGCTCCGTGGCGCCATCGAAACCGATGACGGGAGCCGGATCGCGTTCACGGCGGAGGGTGTCGGGTCTCCTCGTGATGGTGAGCCGATTGTCGACCTTGTCGTGAAGATCGATCTACTGACGGCCGCGGCCGCCTATTCGTGGGTCAACGCGAAACCGGCCTGGGGTTCAGGGCACGCGAACCTGGCCACGAACAAGATCCACGTCGAGGTCTATCTGCACTGAGGCGCGGCAAAGCTGGACGAACGCAGCCGCGACTTCGTCCGCATATTAAGGAGAATTCTCCATGAGCCAGACCACTCCGATTGAGATCTTCGGTATCCCCCGGAGCAACTTCGTCCGCGCGGTGCGCATGGTTGCCCACGAGAAGGGCATTGCCTACGTCCACCACCCGGTCCGCCCTCTCACGGCCGACGCCTTGGCCATCCATCCCCTTGGCCTGGTGCCAGGCCTCCGGCACGGCGAGGTCCGTTTGGGCGAATCCCAAGCGATCGTCGCCTACCTTGACCGGCTGAAGACCGATTCTCCCATGGGACCCGCGGGCTCGCCGGCAGAAGCCGCCGAGATCGCCCAATGGATGTCGATCATCGCCACTTCCGTCGATCGCATCATCATCCGCCACTACGTCGTCCCGTATGTCTTTCCAAAAACCGCCGACGGCTCGCAGGATCGCGCCGCCATCGAGGCAGTGCTTCCAGAGCTTCGCGACGTCGTCTCAATGCTTAACGACGGCTGACGGGTCGAGATTTCCTCGCTTCAAATCGCTTCACCTTTGCTGACGCACTCTTGCTCGCCATCCTGAGTCCGGCGCGGCGCTTCACCGAGGTCGCAGCGCTTATCGCCGAGTCCGCCGAACTCCTGCGCTACTTCGACTTGCATGCCAAACGCTTGAGCTTCGTCGAGACCGCGCCGAACTAGACTGACAGCAAAAAGTCTTCGCTGACCGATGAGTTTCCGCAGGTCTGCGGTCTTCACAACATCAGCGGCATCGATCGGAGGAGTCCTGGACCATGTCGTCGGAGAACGAGTTGCTGGTGGGTAGGCGCGTGGTCGTGCTGGGTGCCCAGCCGCGGCGTCGGCCGCGGAAGGCCTTCCAAAAGGCGCGGCCCGACCTCTTGTTGATCTGCGGCGGCACGATCCCGCCAGTCTGTCCGCTGTCCGAACTCACCTGGGTCGAATTCGGCGTCAACTGGGAGATCGATGCCAAAATGACCTTCCTGTTCTGCCGCGAGGCATTGCGGGCGCCGCTCGGGCCGGGCTTGGTCGTGGTGATCATTTCGAGCGGCTACGCCGGCGACAAGCGCATGCAGATGTTCATCGCCAAGTTCTGCCAGGCCGAATCCGACCGCCTCGAGCTCGGCATCCGTTTCGTCGCGCTTGTGCCGTCCCGCGTGATGCCGGAGACGGACCTCGGGCAGGCCGCGGTGAACGGCTACGCCCGATACCTCGGCGTTGCGGCTGCGGGCTAAAGATGCCAAGATGGACGAGCTGCGCAGCCGGAAAGTCGGGGGTGTTGCCATGAAAGACAAAACACCCGCGAGCTATGTGGGCGACACTCCGCCCAGTCGCGACGACTTCGCTAGGGCGGCCGAGATGCACCGCCGCGCGCTCAAGCTGCACTGCTATCGCATGCTTGGGTCTCCGCACGAAGCTGAGGATGCGATCCAGGAAACCCTGCTACGGGCCTGGCGGGGTTTCGACGACTTCGAGGCGCGCGCGTCGATCAAGAACTGGCTGTATCGGATTGCGACCAACGTGTCCCTGAACATGATTGCGAGCCGTTCGAGGCACGGCCGGTTGATGCCCGATCAGTTGGATGGGCCGGCGACCCAGAGACCACAAGGGCACCCGGATGCCGGGACCCTTTGGATCGAGCCTTATCCCGACGCCGAGCTGGAAGCCCTCCCCGATCCCGCCGCAGGGCCGGACGCCCGCTACGAGCTACGTGAGTCTGTCCGGCTCGCGTTCGTCGCGGCGATCCAGCAACTGCCCCCGCGTCAGCGGGCCGTGCTGTTGATGGCCGACGTCATGGGCTGGTCCGCGATCGACGTCGCCTCCATGCTCGATGCTTCGGTGGCGTCGGTGAACAGCGCCCTGCAGCGCGCGCGGGGCAAGCTGGCCACATTCGACCGCGACGTTCGACAGGCCCCGATGACAGATGAACACCAGCGGAGCTTGCTCGAGCGCTACGTACTGGCCTGGGAGAGTAGGGATCTGGAACAATTCGTGGCGCTTCTGAAGGAAGATGCCATTTATGCGATGCCTCCCTGGCGGGAATGGTATCGCGGTCGCGGCTCTATCGGCGACTTCTTTGGGGCCGTCTGGCCAGCGTACCGGGGTTTTCGGCTTGTGCCGGTCGGCGCAAATCTGCAGCCAGCCTTCGCCCTCTACACCCTCGGCGCCGAGGGGCGCTGGAATGCGCACTCGATCCAACTCCTGTCGCTGGACAAGGACGGGATCGCGACCTTCACGGCGTTCATGCAGCCGCTCGCCCAGAGGCTTTTCATGGCATTCCAGCTACCAACCATCAAGGAAGCCTGATCGTTCTGCGTGAGATGGGTTGGACATGGAGATCCGTGATCCCAAACAAACCGCGCGGTTTGAGCATTGTTCTGACTGCTTCCATCAGTCCAGATTGGTCCGGAGCGCCATGAAATGCATTTGCCATCAGAACATAGTCTGGATCTGTCGCAAAAAATTGTAATGATAGTATGGGATACTCTTTGCTGGTGATTTTGGGAGTATGAAATGTTCAAAGGGCGTCATTTCGATCAGTCAGTCATCCTGCTTTGTGTGCGGTGGTATCTTGCCTACAATCTCAGTTTGCGAAACCTTGAGGAAATGATGGCAGAGCGCGGGCTAAGCATCGATCACTCCACGGTGCATCGCTGGATTCTTCACTTTTCGCCAAAACTGCTGGAACTTTTTAATCAGCGCAAACGAGCTGTGACAGGCAAATGGAACGTTGACGAAACATATCTCAAGGTCCGAGGACAATGGATGTGTGTGGACGCCCCGTGAAATGCAAGGGAAATCGGTCGTAGGGTCTATGGGTTCTATGGTCGGATGCTGATGTGTGTCCGGCCTCACATGAGCGGCTTTCCAAACGCCGCGGGCCCTTATGGAAGTTCGCGGATCAGATCCAATGTGTATCTGCGCGCTCAAGGCGCTCATCCATTGACTGGTTCTTCTGATCCCGTTTGATCAACCGTTGTCCCATAATCCTGTTTCGATCTTCCTACATTTCCCGGCAGTTCCCTCGGGGACAAATCGTTACGCGGTTGCTCCCGAAGCTCGGTAAATGCCTCCCCGGGCCATCAACGCTGTCGCGCTGCAGTTAATCATGAGAATGCCGAGTTAGTGATTTCAATGAGTTAGCTTTGCACTTAATTTGAGAGCGTGCAGTTTATTTGAGAATTCTGTGCAGAACACTGCAGTTAATTTGAGAAGCGATACCGACACCATTGACCGTTGTCCGTTGCTGAAGGATGCAGACGATCAGGCGTGGCCTCTTCAGAAAATCATATCAATTTCAGCTAGATAACCTGACGATACGCGTAGCGACTGAATTCCCAGTATTGCAGTTAATTTGAGAATCCTGCCGGCTTCGTTCTCAAGTTAAGTGCAGCAGTTAAGCGTGAACGGCCGCATTCTTACAGTTAAGTACAGTGCGACATCCCATTCGCGTTGGCATAGTTCAGATTGTTGCCTGCGGTGACAGCGCCTGGGACCGCCTCCCCGCTTCCGGTAAACGACGCCATGATGGTGCTGCCTACTCCATTGATAGCGTTTCCGGCTACCGTGGGCAGTATATTTGCAATGGCAGCGTTCATAAAAGCTGTACCACGCGCTTCAATGCGAAACTCGATAGCACTGAAAGCATTATTGGCACCCCAAGGTGCCAAAATTGAACCGGATGAAGCACTGATATCAGCGTTTGTTCCGTAAGATGCAGCTCCAGCAGTAATAGCACCAGCACTGGCTAGTGTAGCAACAGCAAGTCAACCAGCACTGTTTAGTACAGCTTCACCAGTACCACTAGCAAACCCATTAGGACGAAGAGAGACAGTACCAGCAGTACCGGTTGCAAGGATGACCGTGGAACCGGTCGAGTTGTGGACCTGACCTGAAGTCAGAATGCCCCCGGCAGCAATGTTCCCGGTTGATGCAATGCTCGACACACCCGAAATAGTGCCACCTGAGATATTACCACCGCTGATGCTGACGTTGCTGGCATCCTGCGTTGCCATGGTGCCAAGGCCGAAGTTGGTACGAGCTCCTGCAGCGTCGGAAGCGCCTGAACCGCCTTGAGCGACAGCCAGCTTCGTGCCGAGGGTGAGGGAGCCGGGAATATTGACGACGCCACCGGGAGCGATGGAAAGCCGGACTGTAGCCGTGTCGGTCTCAGTAATAACGAACGAGGCTGCGGTGCCAAGGATATACCAGTTCTTGTTCGACTGATCGGTTTCGACAAGCTGGATACCCGGCTGTGCATTGGTGATCGTCGGATTGCCCGTCATGGCAGGCGTGGCCTTGAGGACATAGTCTGCCAATGTGGTAGACGTTGCATAGGTGGCGTCGGCAAAGCCTTTGGTGACAACGTCACCGCTTGCTGCCGGTGCACCCGTGTTCTGGACCTTGTACCCGCCCATATCGAGGGCTGCCTGCATGCCACCCTTGCCGGAGCGGGACAGGGAGTCAGTCAGCTGCGCGGCGACATCCGTGAAATCAGCATTTACCTCCGTCGCCTTCGCAGGCGTATTCGGAACAAACGTGATCGGAATGCTGGAATTGCCTGTCGGGCTTCTTGGCATGGGTATGCTCCATAGAAAAAGCCGCCCAATGGACGGCTATCGACTCTTTGATTTTTGGGAGGCATCATGTCAGCTGTGGGAGGCCACCATGACTGGACATATATCGATTTGCGAAGCTATCCGGCAACGCAAGCTGATTAGGTTCACATACGACGATCACGTGAGGACTGTTGAGCCGCATCTTGCCGGTTACGACAGCAATAGGGATTTAACCTTGAGTGCCTGGCAATTGTCAGGAGGAAACGGCGAAGGCTGGCGCGCGTTTCATATTTCCAAGATAACCGCGCTGACCATAACTGGGCATAGTTTCGAAGGGACGAGACAAGGCTATAACCCACGTGATCCGCGCATTCCTCAGGTGATTTGCCATCTATGAGGCTTTGGTGCGTAAATAATTTCTGAACGGTTCGGCGATAGGCAAACAGGATCGCAATCAGCTTGATCCGAGTGCCATGCCGTACAAACACAACGCCGATCGTCGTCATCACATCGCAAAGATGAAATTCAGGGTGACGAATTGGCCGCAGTACGAGGCAGGCCTGCGTCGGCGTGGCAGCCTGACACTCTGGATGACGCCGGAAGCATTGGCCGGATGGCGTGCACCACGGCGAAAAACGCGAGGTGGTCAACCCGCTACTCCGATCTTGCCATCGAGACGGCCCTGACCCTGGGCTGTGTGTTCGGAATGCGGCTGCGCCAGAACGAAGGGCTCATGAATTCGGTGTTCGATCTTATGGGACTTGATATACCCGTCCCCGATCATACGACGCTGAGCCGTCGGGCACAGAAATGGAAGCCATCCGCCCGACGAAACCCGCCTCTGCCGGACGGCCCGCTGCGCGTGCTGGTCGACAGCACGGGGGTTAAAGGTGTACGGCGCCGGGCAGTGGCTGCAGGAGCAACATGGCGCCAGATCACGCCGCAACTGGCGCAAATTCCATCTGGCAGTGGATGCCAATAGTGGCGAGATCATTGCCCATAGCCTGACGGATCAGGGCACGGATGATCCTTCACAAGTGAAACCATTGCTCAGCCAGATCGACGGCGAGATTGGCCAGTTCACAGCCGACGGAGCCTATGATGGCAAGCCAACCTATCGGTCTGTCCTGCAGCACAGCGCAACCGCGAGCGTCGTCATTCCACCGCGTTCGACGGCGGTGGAAAGCGGTTCCGCCGGGCCAGGTGCCACGTGGGCACCGTAAACTTAACCAGTTGGCCATGTTTCTTTGTGAATTTGAGTGATGACCGAGGTTCGTGATCTACTGTAGTCGACAGCGCCAAGGTTGGTCCCGGCCCAAGGCCGGGACTTTTACGTTGAGCCTTCCGTGAGCGCCCCCGAAACGGCGATCATGATGTCCGCAAAGGGCCGCGAAGCGGCCATAACGAGCCAACATCATCACCGGTAAAACAGTGTGAGAAGGCAATGACCTGAATGGGCAAATGATCGAACAGATCTGGATCGGGAAAACCAGCTAATGCCTCTGAGCCTTTGTGCTCGCAGTTGAGATTTGGACCTGATCCGCGCAGATCACCATACCGGCCCGCGGCGCCAGACAGGCCGCTTCCATGAGGCCTGACACAAGACCGCACTCGATCACTGTTCAAAAAGGTTCAAAAACTTCTTGCATCCCGGGCGGCAACCACACAAGACATTATGCGATTTTGGGGCGACGACAAGATTTGTTCCAAATCATACGCTAACCAGATTCATGAGCCGTTACAAATAGTTACCCCAGACGAAGATGGAGGAGAATCCCGACCGCTCCTAGGGTTTTAGCTAAAGAATGAGCCTTCTGTGCTTCTTTTGTTCTAAAAATGCCCCGTTATCGTATGATTTGGAACAAATCTTGTCGTCGCCCCATCACCTGCCGAAGCGGCAAACGCGCCGCCGTCCGCGGCATGCCCGCAGCTAAGCATCTTGCATCGGCCGGACATTGTGCGCGAACGCCAGCAGTTTGGTCACTGGGAGTGCGATCTGATGCAGTTCAGGCAGAAGTTCGGCGAAGCGAATGTCACCTCGCTGGTCGAACGGGTCAGCCGTTTTACCGTGTTTCTGCGCAAATCGCGACCGATTATGGAGCGCCTGATCCGAACGCTGGAATCCCTCCCCGCTACAACCCGCCGCTCGATCACCTTCGATCGCGGTACCGAGTTCACCGACTGGCCCTATCTGCAAGCCGGACTTGGCGCACAGACATGGTTTTGCGATCCGCAGTCCCCCTGGCAGAAAGGCACCGTCGAGAACACCAATCGCCGGGCACGAAGATGGCTTTCGAGCGAGGTTGATCCGCTCGCTGTCAGCGACACTCTTCTGGCAAAAGATCATGGCAAGGACGCGATGATTACGTTAGCTTGCCGATGCTACAAAGTCGCGCTTAAGCGAGAACTCACAATCGTTATTGCCGCACAAAGCCGCATGTCCAGGAACAGGTGTTGTATTCTTTGCCACAGTCTCTGGCCCTGCTGGTATTGCACATACTGGAGACCTGTGCGCAATGTGACTCGCAGGTTTTACGCTCGCTGGCGTCTGCTAGAACACTGTCATCAATGTTAGTCTGGGAAGTCACGCTACGTTGATGCGCATAACCCGACAGGTCCGATAACGCGGACGTATCGCTGCGTTGTTCGGCCGCAATGGCCGAGACATTAACAATCACAAGAAAAGCGAGTGAAGCCAAGTTTCCAATTGACGGACAATGCATGGTTTGCTCCTTGACGTGTTGAATTAAAATGGAAGGACTATGAGAAAGACCGAATTTATCTTTCCTTGTCTTCAGACAATCAATGTCGGCTAGAGGTATTGCCGCCTTCGCCGTTTATAGTGGCAGGACGAATTATACCGATGATGGTGATGCTGTCTTGTGCTATGTTTTCTTCAACCTGCTGCAAAAATTGCAGCGGTGATGCGGAGGCTGCCTATGCGTTACCTGAACTCCGCTCACTATATCACTGTGGTTGCTAAGACCGGTTCGATCCGCGCCGCCGCGGAGTTGCTCGCCATAACCTCGACGGCGCTCAACCGCCGTATATTGGCGATGGAGGCCGAACTCGGCGTTGCGATTTTTGAGCGACTGCCGCACGGCGTGCGATTGTCCGGCGCTGGCGAGCTTCTGGTGCATCACATGCGCAACCAGTTATCTGATATGGAGCACGTGAAATCGCAGATTGCCGACCTTGCTGGCGCCCGGATTGGCCATGTGGCAATCGCCTGCAGCCAAGCGCTATTGCCCTACCATTTGCCGATCCAGATCTCACTCTATCGGAAGGAACATCCGAATGTGACCTTCGGCGTGCACCTGCGCGACCGGGAGGAGGCCGAGCGTGCGTTGACCGATCACACAGCCGACATCGCCATCGTCTACGAGCCGGCGCGGATGGCTGGTTTCAGGACGCTAATGCGGGTGCACCAGCCGGTACATGCGGTCATGCGTCCGGACCATCCGCTGTCTTCTCACGCAACGGTGCGGTTGCGCGCTTGCCTCGACTATCCAATCGCGCTTCCCACATCAGCTTACGGTGTGCGCTACCTGCTCGACATCGGGGCGCAATCGTCATCGCTGCAGCTGGAGCCGGTGATTCAGTCCGACAGCTTCGAATTCCTGCGCAACCACGCAATCTCCGAAGATATTATCACCTTCCATTTCCCAATTGGCCTGTCCCACCAGACGATGACGGGCGCCATGATCTCCCGGCCACTCGACCCGCGCGACGTGCCCGCAGGCATGCTCTATGTCGGCCAACTCAAAGGCCGCACCCTGCCGGTGGCCGCCGCTCGTTTCGCCGACCAGCTTTCCGCCTCGCTGGCGCAGCAGTATGACGTGTCGTGATGCCTGTCTGGAGGCTCGTCGAGCGAAAATTCGCCGAACATCTGCATTGATATCGGACCGCGACGTGACGGGACGACGCCCGGGGTCCGAGATGAGGAAATGGATTGGTCCGGCACGCGACCGGCTTCCTCCCTCGGACTGCAGTAGGGGTCGTCAAAAACCCGCAGCGATGTGAAAAGCGCCCGATGGTTAGTGGCGCCAATGTCGACAATCGCACCGCTTGGACCATAGCCGATGTTCCGAGAGGCCGGGCGCGATGACTTAATCGGTGCCTAGGTCAGCAAAAACCGTGCTGGCGGTACTGACAATGGAAACATGGTTATAAGCGGCAAGGCCCGCGGCAGGACCGTCGGCCCGAAGTATCGCCATAACAATGGTGTCGTGTTCTTGATACGACCGCGCCAACCGCCCTGCGATGCGAAACTGCGCGCGACGGAACGGTGCTAGCCGCGCTCGGGTCTGATTAGCGAGTTCCGCCAGGTGATCGTTGTGCGCACCCCGATAAAGGCGGGTGTGAAATTCGATATTGTGCGCTTCATATTCGTTCTCGGCGCGGCGGTAAACCAGTCGCGCCGATCGCGTGTGTTCGGCTTCAAGCATGCGACGTTCATCAACCGTCATCCGCTCAGCCGAAAGGCGTGCGCAGACTGCCTCCAACTCGGCCATGGCCTCGAACATGGATGCAAGATGCTTCTGCGTCACATTGGTGACGATGGCGCTTTTGTTGGGCCGCCGACAGACAAGGCCGCTGGCACAGAGTTGACTTAGGGCCTCGCGCACCGGGGTTCTGGAAACCTTGAAGCGATTGGCCAGAGAAATTTCGTCGAGCCGTTCCCCAGGCTGCATGACACCGGTAATTATCAGATCGGCAATGGAACGGACCATCTGCTCGACAGTGGTTCCGGAACGAATAATCTCTTTTTTTCTGGCCAGCTTCGCGCTTCGAATCTCCATAGTGCATACAGATGTAATGGCTGGCTCGCTGATGTCAATGATGCGAAAATCTTTGCAAACAGGCAATAAATTTACTTAACAAAGGAATTAGCGCCGTATTCGCCTCGTAAATGTGCGGACATTGCGACTGTTTTCTTACATAGCCTAAAAAACAGTCATAATTTACCAATAGTGCATGCAGTTTGCTCAATCAATAGAACTTCATCCAAAAATCTCTTTTAAAAACATTTGCTAAGTGTTGGCATGAAGCTTGCATACAGTTTCTTGTGATCTAATTTAAATCGGCATCCGCCGCGAGGAGCTTGCAATGACCAAACGCTTGCCCATGAATCGCCGCCATTTCCTCAAATCGACAGCCGGAGGTGCCGCCGCCATAGGCCTCGTACGCTCCTTTCTTGTAGACGTTGCCCGGGCCGAGAACCCTCTCACCGTCGGCTTCATCTATGTGGGTCCAAAGGATGATTTTGGTTATAACCAAGCGCACGCTGAAGGTGCCAAAGTTATCAAGGCGTTGTCGGGTGTCACGGTTGTCGAGGAAGAGAACGTTCCGGAAACCGTCGATGTTCAGAAGACGATGGAGTCGATGATCAATCTCGACGGAGCAAGTCTCGTTTTCCCGACTTCGTTCGGCTACTTCGACCCCCACATGTTGGAAATGGCAAAGAAATATCCGGATGTACAATTCCGCCATTGCGGTGGCCTCTGGCAGGAAGAAAAAAATCCGATAAATACTGGTTCCTATTTCGGGTACATCGGCCAGGGCCAATATCTCAATGGCATCACCGCCGGTTACGCATCCAAGACCAAGAAGCTCGGCTTCGTTGCCGCCAAGCCGATTCCCCAAGTCTTGCAGAATATCAATTCATTCCTGATTGGCGCACGATCGGTTGATCCGTCGATCACGTGCCAGGTGATCTTCACTGGGGAATGGTCATTGGCTGTGAAGGAAGCCGAAGCCACCAATGCGTTGATTGACCAAGGGGCCGATGTCATCACTTGCCATGTTGATAGCCCGAAGGTGGTTGTCGAAACAGCAGCCGGGCGCGGTGCGTTCGTCTGCGGTTATCATGCGAATCAAAGCCCGCTTGCTCCGGAAAAATATCTCACCGGCGCCGAATGGGCGTGGGGCAATGTCTATTCCGATTTCGTCAAGAAGGCACAGGCTGGCGAAAAGCTCGGCAATTTCGTCCGTGGTGGCCTGAAGGACGGCTTCGTAAAAATGAGCTCGCTTGGACCCGGCGTTTCCGACGAAGCCCGCAAGAAATTCGACGCGACCCATGCAGACATGATGACCGGTAATTTCTCGGTGTTCAGAGGACCAATTCGGGACAACAAAGGCGGCGAAGCTGTTGCTGCCGGAAAGGCTTTCACCGAAGACGCGATCGAACTGGAAAGCATGGCGTATCTCGTCGAGGGTGTCCTTGGTTCGACTTCTTGAAGCAAGTGGGCAGAGCGTCATGGCAATCGAAGCGAACGTTCCATCACTCACTCCATTTTCCGGTCACGCAGGATCCGTTCGTTCCATCCTCGAGTGGCTGGCGCGCAGGGCAGAGCCGGTCGTAATCTCACTGGGCGCCGTCCTTGTGGGCTTGGCGCTCTTTTCGATCTTCATTATGGCCGTCGGCAAATCGCCGGCAGACCTCTTCAAACTCATGTATTTTGGCGGTTTTGGCAGCTGGTTTTCGGTTCAGAACAGCCTCAGTCGGGCGGCGCCACTCCTCCTGACGGCGTTGTGTGTTGCCCTCCCTGCGCGGCTGGGCCTCGTGATCATTGGCGGCGAAGGCGCGGTCGTTCTTGGCGGTGTGGCCGCTGCAGCGGCGGCGCTGCCCCTGACCGACGTTTTGCCGCCAATCATTGTTCTCCCTCTGATGGCGTTGGCCGGTATGGTCATGGGCGGCGTCTGGATCGGGTTTACCGGTGTGCTGCGCTATTATCGCGGCGTCAACGAGACGATTGCCTCATTGCTGATGGCCTATATTGCCATCGCGCTCATGAACCAGTTCATCGAGGGTCCGCTTCGCGATCCTGCCAGCCTTAACAAGCCCTCCACCACGCCCCTGCCTGCGCAGTACATGCTCGGCAATATGCCAGGAATGGATGTCAATTGGGGCCTCGCAATCGGGCTCGTGGCCTGCATCGGTTCATGGGTGCTTATCGAGGCAACGAGTTTTGGATTTGCAGCACGCATCGCCGGTGGAAATGTGCGCGCCGCACAGATACAGGGTTTGCCCGTTGGCCGGCTGATCGTCGGCTTCACGGCGCTTGCGGGAAGTTTTGGCGGCCTTGCTGGTATGATCGAGGTCGCAGCCGTTCAGGGTAGCGCCAATGGCTCGCTTGCCGCAGGCTATGGGTACACCGGTATTCTCGTTGCTTTCCTCGCGCGGCACAATCCGCTGGCGATCATTCCCGTTGCGATTCTTCTGGGGGGTATCGATGCTTCCGGCGGCTTGATCCAGCGCCGCATGGGGTTGCCTGATGCAACAGTGCTGGTGCTGCAAGGTACGCTGTTTGTCGTCATCCTGTTCTGCGAGACGTTTTACGGACGGTTCAAACTCTTCAACCCCGATCTTTGGAAGAGGGCCCGATAATGGATGGCATAGGCATCTGGGGCGTTCCGCTCGCCATTTTTGCGGGGGCGATCCGCGTCTCTACTCCCTTCATCTTCGTAAGCCTAGGTGAATCGATCACCGAACGATCCGGGCGCATCAACCTTGGCCTCGAAGGAACCCTCGTCTTCGGCGCGATGACGGCCTACGCCATCGCCGTGTTGAGCAATTCGCCGTGGTTGGGGGTGCTTGCGGCCATGGGGACCGGGGCAGTCTTAGGTCTCATTCACGGCTACATCTGCAAATTTCCCAAGGTCAACGATATAGCCATCGGCATCGCCATGATGCAGTTCGGTCTCGGGCTCGCATTCTTCCTCGGAAAGCCATTCATCCAGCCTGTCGCCCCCCACCTTCCCTCCATCGCGCTGGGTGGATGGTCGAGCGTGCCGCAAATCCAGTCGGCGCTGAACATCAATGTGCTTTTCCTCATCGGCGCCCTTCTGTCGGGTGTCCTCTGGTGGGCATTCAGGAACACCCGCATCGGTCTCATTCTGAGGGTCGTTGGCGATAGTTCCGACGCTGCTCGAGCCATGGGCCTCAATCCTGATGCAGTGCGGCTGCTGGCAACGGCCGTCGGCGGATCGCTGGCGGCCGTCGGTGGTGCCTACCTTTCTTTGTTTTATCCCGGTTCCTGGAACGAAGGGATTTCTTCTGGCCAGGGCTTGATGGCTGTGGCGCTGGTCATCTTCGCCCGATGGAACCCAATCGGCTGTTTCTTTGCCTCCTTGCTCTTTGGTGGGGCGGGCGCGCTCGGTCCAGCACTGCAATCGGTTGGCGTCACGCAAGGTTACTATCTTTTCTATGCAGCACCCTATGTGCTGACCCTTGCCATTCTCGTCGCCACATCATCGCCTAGCAGATCGTTGGCGGGCGCTCCGGCGGCCCTCTCCATCACCAAGTAGGAGCCCCTCACCATGAACAATCTCACAAACACAATTCCGAGCGGTGAAAAACTCAGCTTTATCGACGCCAATCCTTATCCTTGGCCCTATAACGGGGCTTTACGACCCGACAACACCGCGTTGATCATCGTCGATATGCAAACGGATTTCTGCGGTCCCGGCGGTTATGTGGATCACATGGGCTATGACCTTTCCCTCGTCCGCGCGCCCATCGAGCCGATTAAGGCCGTGCTCGCTGTCATGCGGACTGGAGGCTACCATATCATCCACACGCGAGAGGGGCACCGACCAGACCTTGCCGACCTGCCCGCCAACAAACGCTGGCGCTCGCAGCGCATCAACGCAGGCATCGGTGATGCCGGTCCCTGCGGTCGCATTCTGATACGGGGCGAACCTGGTTGGGAAATTATTGAGGAGCTCTATCCAATCGACGGCGAAGCGATTATCGACAAGCCTGGCAAGGGCTCCTTCTGCGCTACTGACCTCGAATTGATCCTAAAGCAAAAACGCATCGAAAACATCATCCTTACGGGCATCACCACCGATGTCTGCGTTCATACCACCATGCGCGAGGCCAACGACCGAGGCTTCGAATGCCTGCTGCTCGAAGACTGCTGCGGCGCTACCGACTATGGTAATCATCTGGCAGCAATCAATATGGTGAAAATGCAAGGCGGTGTGTTCGGCTCGGTTTCAAATTCTCCGACGCTTGTGAGCCAATTGCCATGATTGCGCAAATCCGCGACACTCCTCTTCCGCAAGTCAGCAAGGCCGTCGGCATCGAGACGTTCGGCATCACCATGCGTTTCGGCAGCTTCACCGCACTCGACAACGTATCAATAGGAATTCCGGCGGGGACGTTTCATGCCTTGCTTGGCGAGAACGGTGCCGGAAAATCCACGCTCGTCAAATGCGTCATGGGTTTCTACCACCAGACCTCGGGCTCGCTGTCGGTCGACGGCCGCGAGGTGGAAATTGACTCGCCAAAGGACGCAGCGACCTATGGGCTTGGCATGGTCTACCAGCAGTTCACACTGGTACCCTCGCTGACCGGTGCGGAAAACCTGGTAATAAACCGAACGAACGTCCCTGCCATCATCAACTGGTCCAAGGAACGCAAGGACCTCAATGCCTTCATGGAACGGATGCCGTTCAAGATCCCGCTCGACCGGCCGGTGAGCGAGTTGGCGGCTGGTGAGAAGCAAAAGCTTGAAATCGTCAAGCAGCTTTATCTGGGGCGTAGCTTTCTCATTCTCGATGAGCCCACTTCGGTGCTGACGCCGGCGGAAGCCGACGAAATGTTGAGCCTCGTACGAGACATGACGGTGCGAGGCGAATTGACAGTATTGATGATCTCACACAAGTTCCACGAAGTGACCAAATTTGCCGACGCAGTCACGATCCTCAGGCGCGGTAAAATGGCGGGCGGCGGTCTGGTGAAGGACCTTTCGCCTAAGCAAATGGCCGACATGATGATCGGCGATGTGAAACTTGCCGAGTCCGATACCCGCATGCCAGTTGCGCCAGAAGCCAAGCCGATCCTGGTTGTCAGCAACCTCAGGGCACCCGACCGCACGGGCTTGAAGACCATCGATATCGGCAATTTGACTGTGCTTGCCGGCGAAATCGTTGGCATTGCCGGTATTTCCGGAAACGGCCAGAAGGAGCTTGCAGAAATTCTTGCCGGCCAGCGGCCGCCGGATGCGGGCAGCATTACGGTAAAGGGTTCCCCCTACGGCGCTACCCGGCAGGAAACGCGGGTGAACAATGTACGGTTCATTCCCGAAGAGCCGCTGAATAATGCCTGCGCGCCCAAGATGACAGTCACGGAAAACCTTGCTTTCCGCACGTTCGACGTCAAGAAGCAAGGCGGCGAAGCTGTCTGGCTCGACATGAAGTCGATGCGCAAGCGTGCCGCTTCGTTGGTCCAGGATTTCAAGATCAAGGCATCTTCCAATTCCTCGCCGATCGCATCGCTTTCCGGCGGCAACGTCCAGCGTGCAGTACTCGCCCGCGAACTGACCGGCGCGGTTGACCTGCTGATCGTTTCCAATCCCTGTTTTGGCCTCGACTTCTCCGCCGTAGCCGAAATCCGCGCGCGCATTGTCAGGGCCCGCAACGCCGGCACCGCCGTGCTTCTTTTATCGGAGGATCTCGATGAGCTGCTGGAAATGTCCGATCGCATCATGGTCATGTCCGAAGGCAAGCTTGTCTATGAAACACCGGCCTTTTCGGCCGATATCTCGGTGATCGGCGCTCATATGGCGGGGCATCATTGATGACCGGGATCAATGCAGAGCCGTTCGCATTTCCGCTCAAGCGCAATGCCATCGCGCTCATCGTCATCGATATGCAGCGCGATTTTGCCGAAGTGGGTGGCTTTGGCGCCAGCCTTGGCAACGACGTCACCCGCGTTCAATCCATCGTTCCGGACGTCAAACGCCTGATCCAGGGATTCCGCGATGCGGAGCTGCCGGTGATTCACACAATGGAATGTCACCGACCCAACCTTTCCGACCTGCCTCCCGCCAAGCGCAACCGCGGCAACCCGCCACTGAAGATCGGTGACAGGGGGCCCATGGGACGGATCCTGATTGCGGGCGAGCCCGGTACCGCCATCATGGCGGAACTGGCGCCAATCGATGGCGAGACCGTCATAGAGAAGCCCGGCAAAGGCGCTTTTTATGCAACCCCGCTCGACGACATTCTTAAGGAACGTGGCATCGCGCAACTCGTCTTTGCCGGTGTGACCACCGAGGTCTGCGTGCAAACCACCATGCGCGAGGCCAATGACCGCGGATATGAATGTCTGCTCGCCAGGGATGCGACCGAGAGCTATTTTCCAGAGTTCAAAGCAGCGGCCATTGCCATGATACAGGCGCAGGGCGCCATCGTCGGCTGGATTGCTTCTGTCGACGATGTCATTCAAGGAATTTCAAATGCCTGAAACCATGCTCGCAGGGCTCGCAGCCGGGGGTTGGCGGACATTGGGGTTCGATACGTTTCGGACGGGTGTGATGATCCACTGGGTTCAGCCCTTCGAGGGTGATCAACCCGGCGTCGCACTGCTCAGATACGATGCCGGCGCCGGCGTTCCGCGCCACCGGCATATGGGCCTCGAAACCATCATCGTGCTCGACGGCACCCAATCCGACGAGGCTGGCGACTATGGCCCCGGTAGCGTGGTTATAAACAAGGCAGGTACCGAACATTCAGTCTGGAGCGAGGGCGGTTGTGTGGTCTTGATCCACTGGGACCGTCCGGTGAAAATATTGCAAGAGGAAGAGGAGTGACTGGCGAACACGCTTTCGATATCAAATCACTGCATGCGGCCTACGCCGCCGGCTGGCCAATTTGGAGAGCATAAAGAATTGTGGGGCAATCACGTTATGATCCCCCAAGCGGGGTCATCTTCTATGTTCCATCGGCCTCTTCCAAAGACCTCCGTATTAGACCGCCCCACAAAACTTTATGCTCTCCTCATCCGCCTATCTGAAGAAATCGAAGCTGATGGAGCGGCATGCTGAGAGCCGCTTGTGCGCACGGGCTCGAAGGTATCATCGCAAAGCATAAACGGCGGTCCTATCATTCCGGTCGAACCGGCGACTGGCTCAAGATCAAGTGCGTCCAAAGTGAAAGCTTTTTCATCGTCGGCTGGGAACCTTCACGAGTAGCTTTTGGTGGCATCGGCCGCCTGCTTCTGGCCGCCTACAAAGGCCACGATTTGGTCTACGTCGGAGGCGTGGGAACCGGCTTCAATGAGCGCACAGCGACGGCGCTGCGCAGACAGCTTGAAAAGCTCGAGACGTTGAAACCGGCAGTACCGATCAAGCGAAAAGGGGCCGTATTCGTTTTACCAACCTTGATTGCGGAAATTGAATTTCGGGCCTGGACGCAGGACGGCGAGCTCCGCAATGCTTCATATAAGGGTTTGCGCGAAGTTCAAGATAACGCCGCGGTCTATAAAATAACCTGATGGGAAGTTTCGCCAATATCCGCTTCTGCCACAACTTTTGCGACAAGCCGAAGGTCGCAGAAGGGTGGAGAGACGAAGTTCCCATTCGTCCCTTGAACGGGGAAAATGTGCCAAGTCGAGACATTGGCGCTGGACGTAGCGAATGTCGCGATCCGTGCTAAGATCAGGCAACTTGGGGGTCTCGATGAATGATGCCGACTACGTGCTGTGACATGCGGAGGCGGAACTGCGCCGCCTCACTACCCAGGCTCGGTTGATCGATCCGATCACGCGTCGCTTTCTGGAAGCAGCAGGGATCGCAAAAGGTATGCGCGTCCTCGATATCGGCAGCGGGGCCGGTGATGTTGCATTTCTCTGTGGCGAACTCGTTGGACCGACTGGAGAGATTGTGGGTACCGACCTTGCTCTTGCAGCTGTTGAACGGGCGGAACTACGCGCCAAGAGGGCCGAGTCGGGTAGAATCTCTTTCAGACACGGCGATCCGGCCGAACTGAATTTTGACGAACCATTCGATGCGATAGTCGGTCGCTACGTTCTCCAATTCATACCCGATCCAGCACAGTCGCTCCGACGAATCGTCCGCCATTTGCGGCCCGGTGGGGTCGTTGTATTCCACGAACTTGATTGGGATGGTGCTCGTTCGTCGCCCCCTCGCCAACATACGATCAGGTGTGCGGGTGGCTCAGCCGTACAATCGAGGGAGCGGGCGCGCAGGTGCGCCTTGGTGCGCGACTTACCTCTCTATTTGAACATGCTGGTTTGCCCTCGCCGACCCTGAGATTGGAGGCGGTCATCGCGTCAGGACCACGGGCAATTGACATTGTGCACCTTGTGACCGATCTCGTGGAGACACAATTGCCGACCATGGAGAGGCTCGGGATCGTAGCAGCTTCCCAAGTCGAGCCCCCTACGCTCGCTGACCGTATTCTTTCGGAGGTCGGTACCGGCGGCACGTTGATGGGGCGATCGGAGATCGGTGCCTGGACCACCAAGCCGGAGTAAACGCACACGTCTCGCGATGACCGCTCTTCATCCCCTTTCCAGACGTCTTCCAGCAGTCGGGAAGGTCCGCATCGGGTCAACTTGCGTCGGAGCGCGAGTGAGCCGGGACGACTGCAACGGGCCCACACCGGTCGTAGGGTCCACGGGAGAAAAGCCCGTTCACGCCGCAACTCACCACATTTGACGCCCTGACTCCTACGCCTATATACTAATTGGTCGGCGGTGCGGAGGTGCCACTTGGATCGATCGTTATTTCTCGCCAGACTCCTGGGGCCGACATTCGTCGCGATCGCGCTCGGCATGCTGATCAATCTCGGCATGTATGAGCGTATGATCGCGGAGGCGCTGCACCTCGGCATCCTGTTCTATCTATCCGGTTTACTGTCGTTGCTTGCTGGCCTCGCAATCGTCAACCTGCACAATAGATGGCAGATGGACTGGCGTGCGATCATCACTGTGCTGGGCTGGCTGATGACAATCGGCGGCATCTTCCGCATCGTCTTGCCGCAGATCGCAATTGGAGTAGGTTCGACCATATATAGTGGCCGCACCTCTACCATCGTGGTGGCGCTGATAACTGGTGCACTGGGCGCCTTCCTGAGCTTCAAGGGCTACATGCGGCGCGCGTGAGGCGTCAGCGACAGCTTTGGGCCAATACCGACTTTCGACCGACGGGAGGATGGAGCGCTCATGCCGCGATCGTCGAAGCGATCTATGAAAACAGCGGCCCTGGGGCCGCTGTCCAAAGATCATTTCACGCGGACTGGCGCTGAATGTCTACTGCCTTGCATCGAGCAGTGCGTTGACTTGGTCAATTTGATCGTCGGTCAGGGTACGGCCGAAATCCGATTCGAGTTGCGCCACCGAGTCATCCAGCGCCTGCTCGCGCAGTACGGGATCCGTCAGCGCTAGCGCCGCTTCGCGGCTACGCTCATAGGTGGCAATTTTGCCCACCGACGAGTTGGACGCTGCGCGCTCCCTTGCTCGCGCCGAAGCATGCGCCGCGTTCAATGGGCCAAGCGTGTTGTCATCAATTTCGTCAACGACGACATCGTCTTCAACATCAACTGAAGGCTTTAGCGCCTTTTGCGCTTTCGACTTATCGTGTTGGACCTTCGTTTTGTCGTGGGCGCTGGCCGACTTGCCGTGACCGGACAATTTGCCGTGATTACCGCTGTTGCCCTTGCCGCTGCCGCCGCCATTTCCATGACCGCCGCCGTTGCCATTGCCCCCATTGCCATTGCCGCCTTTGTCGGCAAGGGCCGGCCCAACAAGGCTGAATTGGTTTGCGGCTGTCCCTGCCACCACCAGACCAAGGCACGCGGCCACAACGAGACCAAACTTGAGCTGTTTCATACTCCACCTCCTGATAAGCGCTCTGCAAACTGAGCTGGTACTCGGCCCGAGTGCGCTAGAACTAACGGTTGATCACGTGTGAGACAAGACCTCGTGCACCCGGGAAGAGCTTCACCGCTTAACCTGCAACTAACTGTGCTCAGTCATTTTCGTTCCACGCGGAGTGGGAGAATTGGTCATCTCATCGCGCTCAGGTCGAAGGCGACAACGGAAATGCAGTTCCCGAAAGGTAAGGGCATCTTGGTGACGGACAGCATGAACCCGTTTGCTAGGCTTGGCGGCGTTGTTCAGGAGGTCACCAAATCGGGAAGGGTCATAGCCCGTGTCGAACTTTTCGGACGCCTGACGCCAGTTGAGTCAGCTCACCGCTGCCGCATAAGGCAGTGTCCGCTTCGCGCCACTTCCGGACCGTTGCTATTGATGGCGCGAAGCTCGCGTCCCGACCCATTGCGGTCGTCATCGCCCGGCGCGGCTCGATGGAAAGCCTTCCATTCACCTCCGTGTGGCAAGCCCCGTTCATCGGATGCTATAGTCGGCTGAGCAACTCCGACTCCTTGGCCTCGAATTCCTGATCCGTGAGAATGCCTTTCGCATGAAGTGCCGCGAGGAGTTCGATCTTGTCGAAGATGTCCTCATCCGACCGAAGCGCCTCCGGTGCTGGACGTGCCGCTTGTTGTGGCTCGGCGGATTCCGGCGCGGACGATGCGAATATCGAGGGCGCAGCCGTGGCGGCGGATGTTCCGGTAGCCGGCGCGTCCGCCGGTTCCTTGCCGCCCTGCCGTACCACATCCAGTTCCGAAATTTTCACCAGCCCATACTGAGAGGTAAAGCTCAGCGACTGGTCGCCGCTTTGCTGTTGCGAGAACCCGCCAATGCGATGGTCCTTCGTGTCATAGACCGTAACCCGGCCGCCGATATCGATCGCCAGCCGTCCGGTTGTCGGGAAAAAGGCATAGCGCAGGTCATTCTGCGCCCCGGTCGAGGCAGGATGCCCAAACTCCTCGGGCCACCAGTTCCCAGCCGACAACGCGCCAGGCACGAACAGGCTGACGCCGCCGCCCTGACCTTGATTTTGGGACTGGTGCGACGTCTGCAGGCCCAGAAAATCCATGCCGCGCACCAAGGCCGCAAGACCGCTCTGCAATCCCTCCCAGGGTTCGTCGGCCCTCTTCACTGAGTTGTCTCATCGTGATCGCCCTTGCCTGATAAGATTGCGGGCACGCCGCACCACGCCGGCGCATCCGTTGCAAGTGATTTAGCACGCGCCGCGGGGATGTCACGTTAATTCAGTATAGTGCTTTTGCCGGTTCTCCACGCCGTTTCGCAATCCGCTAAATACCTGATTTCATTGTCATGAGATTTTCTGCTTGACGAGTAGAAGGCAGTATTCCCCATTAACATGACATCCCCATGTGACAGCCCCCTAAATCCACTAAGACAGGAGCGTCAAAGGTCGCCTTCAATCACGATCCGTTTGAATACGTTCGGGAGCCGAGGAAGATTTACCGCCTAGCGTCGACGATTCCAGTACACCACGATCAATGTTTCGCCACCATCAGATCGCCCAGGGACAATCGTGGTTGCTTTATCCAAGACTGACGCGAACGCATCCCAGACATCAATGCCCTGATTTCGGCGCTGTCCACTCCGTCGCTCGCCATTACTTGGCGGATCATGGGCTCGGTCAGCAGTTCGTCCAATGTCGGTTCACGATACTCTACCATCGGAGGCTCCTTTTTGATGTTCATGACAGCCAGGAGAACGCCCCAGATGACGGTGCGATGTCCTCAATATGACCGTTCGGTGACAACTGCATCCTTTGATCATTATCCACCCGCCGTCTTTATGCAGAGCCCCAAAATTCTCAGACTGATCGAATACGAGTTCTTCATCGACCTATGGTGTGAACGCCGTGGGTCGCGGCGTTCATCTTTGGGCTTCTGCACGGCTTTGGCTTCGCAGCCGCGTTGAGCGGTAGGCCGCGTTGGCTTATTCGACTGCCGTTTCGGCGGCGATCCTGGCGTGCTTTGCAGCCAATAGCTCGGCATTACTCGGCTTGAACCGCTCCCCAACGTCCTGGTAGGTTGAATAGAGAACGCCGGCCACGAAAAGGACCGCAACGCCGTAATCGCACACCTTCACCAAGAATGACCGGGTGTGTCTGCCTTCGTCATCATAATAGTTTCGAGTTGTTTTCATGGCTCACCACATCGTTTTGCGTGAAGCGGTCGGAACCCAGGTGCACAGGCGCGCGGTGATCGTCCCTGCGGCTGCCAAAATACTGAGTGGGCTCTTGCGTAACATAGTGTTCCTCCTGTTCAGGCGGCGTGGTTGCCAAGCCGTCGTGAAGAGCCGGGCGTTGCAAACACATGCATCACCCATCCCTCCTCGGGATCGGCGAACTCATGGATGGCCTTGCAATGCAAGCCTGCGGGCAGAGGCTCTTGATACGTGACGCGGTTCAGTTAGCTCCGACAACACCGGTGCTCGTCAGCTCTTAATTCTCTGATTTCTTTACGCAAACAATAAAAATCACAAAATTTCTCGGCGGTTTAAATAATTAATATCTATATTTTCTCCTAAAAGAGCAGGAAATCAATACATCAATTCGGATTAACTTGTCTCCGGCGTGTTAAACGACAGAGCGCCAATGAGCAATTCTTGTCGTCGCCTAGCGTCAGGTCATGCCGGACGTCGAACATCGCTCCCACAAGGGTCTTAACAACCGGGCGGAGAATTCGCATGTGCCATTGCAAAAGCGAGAACGAATGATGCAGGGCTTTCGATCGCCAGGATCACTACAACGCTTCGTCGTGATCTTTTCGGCCCTCAGAAATCTCTTCGTTCCGCCGCGCGCCAAACGGTCAGCATTCGCTGTCCACCTGCACCGCCTCCGCGCCATGACGGAGTGGAAATCTGTGACTGGAACGCTTGCTCGGCGATGTAAAAACAACGATCTTCGAAAATAGTTCCCGTAAGTGAGGCTTGGCCTCATTGCGTCTTGGAAGAATACCCTTCAGCCAAGCCTCTGCTGCACCCGGGGAGGACTACAGCGCCTTCAGTATAGCTCCATTGCACGGACTACAAAACTAGCGTGCTATGATCGACCCGATAAAAATGGGTATTTGCATGGGGCGGCGTGGCTAAAAAAAGAGGCTCGGCGGAGCATATCTGGTGGTCGTCGTGTACCTCGACGCCGAGCCCGTGCCACTTAGGGTATATGGCACAAGAACCTTTTGTGCCCGACGCACGCACAAAGCAGGAATGCGCAACATCGAGCTCGTGCCGGTACCAGCATCTGTATTTTGCAGCAGTTCCCTACGAGCATCAATCAATCGCGGGTTGCAATAATTGGTTATACAGAAGCCGCCAAATAACTGAGCAGCGCTGCCAATGCTACGCCAGTGAGAAATATTCCCGCATACGGCCCGAGGGAATTGTACACCGCCCACGCTTCGTCTTCGTCTTCGTCAAAATCATCTGTCATAGCCCGCTTACCTCACAGATGAAGAGGTTTGGCGCATTGAGAAACTGACCAAATCTCTGAGTGCTATGGATTTGATGGGCTAAGAACGGAGGCCATAGCTAGTGGGGCCCAGATTGCCCACGGTTTTTTTCCATGGACGATACTGAGCCCCTTATCGGGATGACTGTTGAACTCGCTCAACGCTTTCCCGACGTTGGTAAAACTCATTTCTGCAACAATGGTTCCAAACAATGCTTTGTGGGCCCACGCTCTTCGAGCGGTTACGAACTGTGAAGATAAGCGCAAGCGGTGAAAATAATTTCGACCGGCGCGATGCATCACCGGGCGCCGGGACGTCCTACTCCACGTCACTATCATGGAGGAGCCCCCGCAATGAACGATTTGTCCCGTACCCCCGTCACCCTCATCGGTGCCAGCCGCGGTCTCGGCCGCGTCCTGACCGAAACCTTTTATCGTCTCGGCGCGCAGGTGCTGGTTGTGGCACGGGGGCCGGCCGGCCTCGACGCCGTGGCGCGCGACCTGCCGGGCGTGGCGGTGCTGGCGTGCGACGCGTCGGCGGCCGATGCGCCGGACCGCGTGTTCGCCGTCCAGGCGCCGCGCATCCTGATCCTGTGCGGCGGCGCCATGCCGCCATGCCGCCCCTTCCCCGAGGTCGACTGGGAGGAGTTCAGCGGCAACTGGAACAACGATGTGCGCATGAGCTTCCATTTCCTGCAGGCGGCGCTGAAGCGGCCCCTGCCGCCGGGCGCTACCGTCGTCACGATCACAAGCGGCGCCGTGCGCCAGGGCTCGCCGATTTCCGGCGGCTATGCCGGCGCCAAACAGATGCAGATCTTCATGACCGGCTATGCCCAGAAGGCGGCCGACCGCGCCGGCCTCGACCTGCGGTTCCTGTCGCTGGCCCCGGCCCGCCTTATGCCGCAGACGGACATCGGCGCGGCGGGGGTCAAGGGCTATGCCGCCTATAACGGCACTAGCGAAGCCGCCTTCCTCGAGGCAATGGGGCCGGGGCAGACGCCGCAGCAAGTCGCCGACGCGCTGCTCGACCTGATCGGGGAGGCGCCGCCGGGCGGCAATTTTATCGTTTCCCCCGATGGGGTAGCGGCGCTAAGCTAATGCGAATGGAGACTTCGATCGCAGATCCCGATGCTTCAGGCGCGCCCGATGCGTCAGGCGCCTTTTCCGCCCTGGCCGGCGCCATGCGCTTCGAGCTGACGCGCCATTGCTATCGCATGATGGGCGGCGTGCAGGATGCCGAGGACTGCGTCCAGGAGACCCTGCTGCGCGGCTGGCGCGAATTCGCCAGCTTGCGCGATGGGACGGCGGGGCGGCCGTGGCTTTACAGCATCGCCACCCGCGTCTGCCTCGATGCCCTGCGCACGCGCCGGCGGCGGCAAACCCTGTTCGGCTCCAGCCTCGATGAGGTCGAGCCGGGGACGGGGCCGTGGGTCGAACCGTGGCCGGGAGGGATTCCGTCATCCGGCCCTGAACGCGCGCAGGACATCCGGTTGGCCTTCATCTCGCTGCTGCACGGGCTGTCGCCGCGAGCCCGCGCCGTGCTGCTGCTGCACGACGGCGTCGGCATGACGGCGGCGGAGGCGGCGGCCGCGCTCGGCATCAGCGTGGCGGCGGCGCGCAGCGCCCTGCAACGGGCGCGGGCCGCCCTGCCGCCGCGGGATGTCGTGGCGGCGGACGACGCCCCGGTAGAGGCCTATGTCGACGCTTGGAACGCGGGCGACGTCGGTGCGCTGATCGGCCTGTTGCGCAGGGATATCGTCCTAACCATGCCGCCGTGGCACCGCACATTCATCGGCCGCGACGAGGTGGCGCGCTTCATGACCGGCGTCTGGCCGCGCTATCACGGCTTCCGTGCCGTGGCCGTCGTCGCCAACGGGCAGCCGGCGGTGGCCGTCTACACCCGCCGCGATGCCGCGCCATATTTGCCGCATTCCCTGCATGTCCTGGCAGGTAGCGGACAGGTCGGCGAAGTCGTCCTCTATGCCCCGCCGCTGGGCGCGAGCCTGTTTGCGGCCTTCGGCCTGCCGCCGACGGGCTGATGCATAGCGCAGCGCCATAATGTTGGGTTCTTCTCTATTCGGCGTGTTGAGGTCAAGCGCTTTTGAGCTTTCCGTTCTGTCGGTGATTGATGTCTTTCGCGGATCCTTGCTTCTTCTCTATTCGGCTGGCAAAGGTCAAGAGCCTCTTCTGGCAACCGTTTCCAACAACTTTAGATATCCCGACGGGTTCGCTCTTCTCTCCGGAATCGGCACTTTGGCCCTTCCATGATGGGTTCAGATGAAACAAGTGGAACAATCTTCGGGGCGTTCTTACTGCCGTGTTGGCAGCAGAACTGAGAAGAAAACGAACTCACTTGTTCTCCGTCCCGTGTGGGTCTTGGTGCATGGAGGCGCGGTTACCGTGGATAGTTGGTTGAGGATTTCAGCCTAAACAGGGAGCATCTTCCAAGTTGGATGCTCGCCATGCCTTTCAAACATAATTCCGCCCGCCGCCACCGGATCCCGAAACAGCCATTCAAGGTGACAAACTGGGCGGAATATGAGGCGGGTCTGCGCAAACGCGGCAGCATCACATTTTGGCTGAGTGATGAAGCGCTTGCAGTATGGCACGCGCCCAGGCGCAAGACGCCCGGTGGCCAGCCACGCTATTCAGATCTGGCGGTTGAGACCTCGTTACAACTCGGGTTGGTCTTCGATCTGCCGTTGCGGCAGATCGAAGGATTTGTCTCGTCGTTGTTTAGCTTGATGAGCGTTGAACTGCCAATCCCGGATCATACGACATTGAGCCGACGGGCTGGTCGTCTGAATACTCATAAGAGTAAACCAGAAAGAAATGGCGGATCCGGCAAACCGCTGCATGTCATTATCGATAGTACGGGCTTGAAAACATACGGCGCAGGTCAATGGCTTGAAGACAAGCACGGCGTAAAATCCCGGCGGCGATGGGCTGCTTCATGGCAGATGGCGCTTATGACGGTAAATCAGCATATGACACGATTCAGTGGCATAGCGCAGGTGTCAGGATCATCATCCCACCGCGTCCGCACTTAATTCCAAAAGAGATACTCGGACCACCGACACAGCGGGAGGGCCATGTCGCTACCATCGCCGAAAGAGGCCGCATGTCATGGCAGGCGAGTACCGGATATGGCAGACGTTCATTGGTCGAAACGACGATGAGCCGATACAAGTCCATCATCGGCAATCGGCTTCGGGCACGTAGATTTGCCAACCAGAAAGCAGAGGTTACCCGCGCATGCGAAATTCTCAACCGCATGCTTTCATGTGCACGCCCGAAATCCGTCCGCGTCAAAGGCGTTACGGCATAGAACAGACATCCAAGACCGAGCTGCGTCTTCATTTCGATCCATGCACCAGAGCCAATTGCGGCACTAAGAAAAATGCGTTTCTCCGATCGGTAAGCAGTATCCCCTAACCAATCCTGCACGCTTGTGCCTCACCTACCGGATTGCCACGAGGACCGGAGGGGATGGCCATGGGATAGCCGGCAGTGTCGAAATCGATACTCCTTTGCGGCTCAGGTCGGCGGCCATAGCTCAGGGCAACCGAAGCGGCGATCGACTCAGGTGACAAAGTTGTCGCCACCTGGGTCGAAAGAGTCGGATCATCGTACTAAATACGTCAATCTTAAATAGGTTGGAGTGGCCACTGGAACGTCCGGAGGAGGACCTCTGGGTCGCACCAGATTAAGGTTCCTGCTCCTTCCAGCTGGATGTCGAACCGGACTTCAAGATGTGCAAACAGTGGGCTTGCTGGATTAACGCCACCGAAAGCGACTGCGGGCATTAGCTTGAGGCCAGGCATATTTACATGAACGCTTCTATCTGCGTTCTCCTCGAATATAAGAACATCATGCGTTTCGGCGTTGCCCAGCACGATCGGGCTTGGCCCTGTGGGACCTAAACCGAACTGGAGCACAGTTTGCCGAAGATGAAGCCAGCATTTGGACCACAGGTCGCCCGTGGTGATGTCGTCATCACCAGTGTAACCTAACAATCCTCCAAATAGTTCGATGTGGGGTGTCGATATAAAACGACCCGAACTTGAGGTGGGAAGCCGCTCGCGCTGAATTTCAAAGAAGGCAGTCGCCCCAAAGTTGGTATTGAACAGATCTCCGTCGTGGTGAGTGGGGCCACCCGTGAAATGAAGCCCGTCATCCCCCCAATTTGCCGCCATGTGACCCGGAATGAAGGGGTCGGTTTCGGCCCACCAGAAGGTGTGGTCAATAGGTGCAACAGGAGCTTGCTCCTGTTCATGCATGTAGTCGGACCACTTTTTAAATTTGGCCGTGGCGAGAACTCCATCTGAAAATCGATCAAACTTATGTTTCCGGAGTTCCTCCAAGTGGGCCAAGGTCTCCAAAGACGCCAAGCCATCTTTTACCAACCACTTCTGTCGGTTTCTACGTTCATCTGAATTCGGCCGAGCAAGTGTGTCTAATTTAGCCTGATTGTCCAAAGCTCGAATATTTTCATCCTGCATCTGCGTAAAGAAGTCCACGACTTCAGTAGGTACGGGATGGTTTGGATTTCGCATGATTTTGGCGGGTGCGTTATGATCTGGATTCTGCATAGCTTCAGTCCCCTCTAAAGAGCGTTAGAATGCTGATGAATCACTGGGCGTACCTTCAAGCCGCTTTGCGGTGGATACGTTCGACATAATCAATTGTATTAACCCGCCGAGTGTACCACCTCTGCCATGGAACACCAACGCACTGTTCTCTAATCTTTAATAGCTATGCTGCTGCCGGACCTAGTATCGATCGCCAATCCGCTGAACGACAGGGTGGGTAACGCGCTTGAAGCTTCGGCATCGAGGCAGCGCGCCAGGACAGGCACCGGAGGTATGGACGATGACTTCTAAGGTCGATCCACGAGCCAACAGCACATTCGTGTAGATGCCCCGGATATCTCATTCTGACACACTACGAGCCCGACCATGCGGTCGGGTCCAAGGAGCCAAACCCTTTTATTAGAAGCCGCTTGGACTGAAGGTTCTATCGGGAGACATATTCTTGAATTGATAGAATGTGTGAAAATATCGACATGGACGCATTCTACGCATCGGTCGAGCAGCGGGACAACGCCGATCTACGTGGCAAGCCGGTCGCGGTTGGTCACGGGGCGGCGCGCCGTCCGTAACGGCGATGCGCAAATGTCCAGACCTCATCTTCGTGAAACCGCGCTTTGATGTCTACCGGCAGATATCAAACCAGATCCGGGAGATTTTTGCGGAGTACACATCGCTCATCGAGCCGCTGTCGCTCGACGAGAGCCTACCTTGATGTGACCGAAAATCACAAGTCGGAAAATCGATCCGCATGCGTTGACTTGGGAGCAATTTGTGAAACGCAGCAATTGGCAAGGCGACCTGCTGTCCTATGGCGCCACGTCTGAGGCCGAACTTTTGTCGACGTGACAGAGGCGACGCTGGTGATGTCATGTCTGGATGTATATGGACCCCGCCCGATTGCAACAGGTTGGCTGGATGAGGGTTGATGGTCACAACTGCTGATGTATATCCGGCTTCCTGATGCGGCTTGATATTCTTCGCCGCGAGCCTCGATGGATTTTCGCACGCTTTCACCTCAATGGCGCCGAGACATTGGCAAAAGCCATGCCGATCCAGACATCAGGTTCGGAAAGCGACGGGAGTGACCGTTTCACCATCTCCTGCCTTATGTTGCAATTGCCAGGGTGAGACCTCCTTTGCTTGTTTTCTCTACCAGTATTCTCAGGCCGCCGCCGTCACCGATAGGGCGGGCTTGTAGAACGTATCGCCGGAGAGCATGGCCCACACGATCCGCGCGTTCTTGTTGGCGAGCGCGACGGCCGCGATGTTCGGATGTCGTCGTTGCCTCAAGTGGCCGAGCCAGAGGCTGCGCGGATCCTGCTTGCCGCCCACTCGACCCAAGGCGGATCGAGCGCCATGGATGAGCAGGGTGCGTAAGTAGCGGTCACCGCGTTTGCTGATGCCAAACAGGCGAGCTCGTCCGCCACTCGATCGCTGCTTGGGGACGAGCCCCAACCATGCTGCAAACTGACGGCCATTCTTGAAGCATGTTCTGTTCCCCACGGCCGCAATCAATGCCGTTGCGGTCACAGGGCCAATGCCTTCAATCTTCCCGAGCCGCTGGCACTGCTCGCTATTGCGGAAGATCTCGCGTATCCGCTGGTCAAAGGACTTTATTCGGACATCGAGTTCGGCCATTTCCGCCTGCAGATCCCTCATGGGTGACCGGACAAGATCGCTGAGGCCGTCATCGATGTTCCCGACAATGTCGGCAAGGCTGCGTCGCAGTTGCGTGATATCACGGGCAATGACAATCCCATGTTCAGAAAGAAGCCCGCGGATCTGATTGACGAGCCTGACCCGGTCGGCAACCAGGCGCCGGCGAATGCGATGGACCGCCTGCACCGCCAATTGATCCGTGGATTTCGGCGGCACGAAGCGCATTGACGGCCGCCCAACTGCTTCGCAGATGGCTTCCGCATCATTCCGGTCGTTCTTGTTGGACTTCACATATGGCGTCACGAACTGAGGGCTTATCAGACGCACCTCGTGACCGAAATCCTTTAGCACTCTTGACCAATAATGCGCGCCGTTCGAGGCTTCCATTCCGACCAGACACGGTGGGAGATTGGCGAAGAACGCAGACACCGCAGCACGACGCAGCGTCTTTCGCACGATGACCTTCCCATGCGCATCAACGCCGTGAACCTCAAAGACATATTTCGCTAGATCAAGACCTATCCGAACAGCTTGCATGACACTCCTCCTTCATCGCAATTGATGTTCGAGATTCCACCTCACCGCGAGGGCGGGGTCCATACCATTGGCGCCAAATCTCCAGGATCGCGGCCGATAGCCTGCCAATATAGCGGCGGCCCCAAATCTCCCGCGCTTGCCGCGGGCCCCTCACTGGAAATGATGGCGGGCGTTACTGTAACAAACAGGATATAAAGTTATCTGGCAGCAGACTGGTTGAGGAAAGCCCCACCGTCATGAAACCGATGAACGAAGAGCACCTTGCGGTTCTACGCAGGCACATGGTCGAGATGATTGCGATCCATGCCGACCTTGCAAGCGAAGAACTCGGCAAGGCAACGCTCGATGAGCGGGTGATGGAAGCGATGCGGCGGGTACCGCGGCATCTCTTCGTGCCAGCCCCGGTCGCGCCTTATGCCTACCAGGACATGCCGCTGCCGATCGGTTTCGACAAGACCGTCTCGCAGCCCTTCATTGTCGCTCTGATGACCGATCTCCTTGCTCCCCAACCGCACGAGGCGGTGCTCGAGATCGGAACCGGCCTGGGCTACCAAACCGCAATCCTCGCGGAACTCGCCGGGCAAGTTTGGAGCGTCGAAATCATCGAGGAATTCGCGAGCCGTGCCGAGGCTCTGCTGCAGGGCCTCGGCTTTTCCAATAGCGCCATTCGTGTCGGAGACGGGTCTCGCGGCTGGCCCGACCACGCCCCATTCGACAAGATCCTGGTTAGCGTGGCAGCTGAGCGGACGCCGCCGGCTTTGCTTAAGCAGCTCAAGCCAGCGGGACGTCTGGTTCTGCCTTTGGTGTCTGAAGAAGTACAGTTTCTGACTATCATCGACAAGGATGCGGCAGGGCAACTCAAGACTCGGAAACTCATCCCGGTTCGGTTCAGCCGGCTCGAAACCGTCTAATGGGCGTTGTCACGTTGTTTTCGGCTTAACCGTTCGAGGATAATTCTTTGGGCATGACCATGCCCGCTATCAGTTACAAGAACCATCGTTTCCCGCCGCAGATCATCGCTCGTGCGGTCTGGCTGTATTATCGGTTTCCGCTGAGTTTGCGTCTGGTCGAGGAAATGCTTTTGGAGCGGGGCATCGTCGTTTCCTATGAGACCATCCGTCGATGGGGCGGGAAGTTCGGTCCCGCCTATGCCCGGCAACTGCGCCGCAAGAAGCCTTCGCGCCATGATATCTGGCATCTGGATGAGGTCGTGATCTCCATCGGTGGCAGAAAACACTGGCTTTGGCGCGCCGTCGATCAGGATGGCCACGTTCTCGATGAGATCGTCCAGACCCGCCGAAATACGAAGGCGGCCAAACGGTTGCTGTACCGGCTTCTGAAGAAGCAAGGGCTCGCCCCCAAGCGCATCATCACCGACAAGTTGCGATCATATGGAGCGGCGAAGCGTCAGGTCATCGCTCTCATAAGGGCCTCAACAACCGCGCGGAGAACTCGCATGTTCCGTTGCGAAAACGGGAGCGCACGATGCAGGGCTTTCGATCCCCGGGCGGCTTGCAACGTTTCGTCTCGATCTTCTCGCCTCTCAGAAATCTTTTCGTTCCAGATCACACAAAACCTTCTGCCAACCAAATTCGCAATCACTGACTGAAAGCCATGGCTCAGTGGAAAGCCATCATTGGCCAGCTCGTCTGAACTGTCAGCACAGCATTAACGCGCCCGTCCTTCAAACAATGTGATGTAGTGGATGGCGCCCTCCTGCGGCATCAAGTGTGCCAGAATAGGTTCGTTGCAAAACCTTTGAGAGGAGCCATCCACCATGGACGAGATTACAACGATTGGGCTTGATATCGCAAAGAATGTTTTCCAGCTGCATGGCGTCGATGCGCATGGACAGATTGAACTGCGCAAGTCGCTGCGCCGCGGACAGATGCAGCAGTTCTTCGAGAAACTGCCTCCTTGCTTGATCGGAATGGAAGCTTGCGCTACAGCCCACCACTGGGCACGGACCCTGATGACATCTGGCCACGACGTTCGCCTGATCCCTCCGGCCTATATCAAGCCTTACCTGCGCCGGCAGAAGAACGACGCCGCTGACGCTGCCGCAATCTGTGAAGCGGTCACCCGGCCATCGATGCGGTTCGTACCAGTGAAGAATGAAGAGCAGCAAGCCACATTAATGTTGCACAGCACACGCGATCTTCTGATTTCGCAGCGGACAGCGCTGATCAACGCGTTGCGGGGACATTTTGCTGAACTGGGTATTGTGGTTGCTCAAGGCGCGCGCAATGCCCGGCAACTGACCGCCATCGTCAATGATGAAGGTAATACAGTTCTGCCTGCGAGTGCACGTCATGCTCTCCAACCCATTGCAGCGATGTTGGTTGATATCGAGACGCAGATTGGCAAACTCGACAAGGATATCCTAGCTACTCATCGCAATGACAATGTCAGCAAAAGGCTTGCCACCATTCCCGGCATCGGAACTGTCACTGCATCATGTCTTTCGGCCAGCGTTCCGGATGCGAGCGTATTTAAGTGTGGGCGGGAGTTTGCTGCCTGGATGGGTCTCGTGCCCAGGCAATTCTCAACGGGCGGTAAACCAAGACTTGGCTCCATTTCGAAGATGGGTAACCGGCGTTTACGAACACTGCTCGTCGTAGGAGACCATGCCGCGCTCTACAGGATGAAATCCGGCAAGACTCGAACACTATTGGCTGATTGGGCACGAACGCTGTTATCAAAGAAGCCCTTCAAACTGGTGGCGGTCGCCCTTGCCAACAAGATGGCGCGCATCGCATGGGCAGTCATGGCAAAAGATATTGATTATGAGCCTGGGTCCAACGGTCACAAGGTTGTGCAGATAATAGCCTGAGGAGCTTCAAAAGCATTCGCCCTTCCAGGCGAAACAGTTGGCGGAGTGACCATGGTGTGATGTGAAAGCAAAAGCGGAATGGACCGCACGAACCGGAAAACCCGTGGCGCTGTCTTGCGCAATAAAGCGCGTCAATGTGAGAGGGACCAGATCAAGCGGAAAACATCAGGGCCAGCGGTCATGACGTACCGCACGCAAAGGCCGGAGACATGACTGCACCCGACCCGCCAAGCTTAAACATTGCTCAAAATCACCTTGCCAAATGGGCGTCAATGGTATGGACCCCGCCCTCGCGGTGAGGTGGAATCTCGAACATCAATTGCGATGAAGGAGGAGTGTCATGCAAGCTGTTCGGATAGGTCTTGATCTAGCGAAATATGTCTTTGAGGTTCACGGCGTAGACGACCACGGCAAGGTTGTCTTGCGCAAAACACTGCGTCGTGCCGCGGTGACTGCGTTCTTCGCCAATCTGCCGCCGTGTCTGGTCGGGATGGAAGCCTCGAACGGCGCACACTATTGGGCAAGAGTGCTCACCGATCTCGGTCACGAAGTCCGGCTGATCAGCCCTCAGTTCGTAACGCCGTATGTGAAGTCGAACAAGAACGACCGGAATGATGCGGAAGCCATCTGCGAAGCTGTCAGCCGGCCCTCAATGCGCTTCGTGCCGCCGAAATCAGTGGATCAACTGGCGGTGCAAGCCGTTCATCGCATTCGCCGGCGTCTGGTTGCAGACCGGGTCAGGCTCGTCAATCAGATTCGCGGGCTTCTTTCTGAACATGGGATTGTCATTGCCCGTGATATCACGCAACTGCGACGCAGCCTTGCCGACATTGTCGGGAACATCGATGACGGCCTCAGCGATCTTGTCCGGTCACCCATGAGGGATCTGCAGGCGGAAATGGCCGAACTCGATGTCCGAATAAAGTCCTTTGACCAGCGGATACGCGAGATCTTCCGCAATAGCGAGCAGTGCCAGCGGCTCGGGAAGATTGAAGGCATTGGCCCTGGGCGTTGGTGCATGAATAATTCTTGAACGGTTTGGGCATAGGCCTGTTGGATCGCAATCAATCTGATCCGAGCCCATGCCGTTCAAACATAATGCCGCCCGCCGCCATCGTATTGGCAAAATGAAGTTCAAAGTGACAAACTGGCGGGAATACGAGGCAGGTCTTCGCCGGCGTGGTAGCCTGACATTATGGGTAACGCCGGAAGCATTGGCCGGATGGCATGCGCCCCGGCGGAGAATCTGTGGCGGCCAGCGCCGGTATTCCGATCTTGCCATTGAGACAGCCCTGACACTGGCTTGCGTATTCAGCCTGCCCCTTCGCCAGACCGAGGGATTCATCGGGTCGATACTTGATCTTTTGGGACTGCAACTGCCTGTCCCTGATCATACGACCTTGAGCCGCCGGGCACAGAAATGGGAACGACCAGCCGGAAGACTGCCGTCGATGCCGGACGGGCCAATCCATGTCCTGATCGACAGCACTGGGTTGAAAATATACGGCGCTGGCCAAAGGCTGGAAGCCAGGCACGGCACCAGATCGCGGCGCAACTGGCGCAAACTCCACCTGGCGGTGAACGCCAATAACGGGGACATTGTCGCAGAAACGTTGACCGATCAGAACACCGATGATCCTGCGCAGGTGGAGCCATTGCTCAACCAGATCGATGGTGCGATTGGCCAAGTTACAGCCGATGGTGCCTATGACGGCAAGCCCACCTACCGGGCCGTTCTTGAACACAGCGATACCGCCAACATCGTCATTCCACCTCGTTCGACGGCGGTGGAAAGCAATGGCGATACGGGGCCGCCTGCTGATCAAAGAGACAAGCACATCGCGGCGATCGCAAAAGACGGTCGGCTGAAATGGCAGGCAACCACCGGCTATGGCAAACGCTCATTGGTCGAGACCGCGATCGGTCGATACAAGGGGCTGATCGGTCGACGCCTGCGGGCACGTTCGTTTCCGGCTCAGCAGACCGAGGTTGCCATTGGCTGCATCGTGCTCAATCGCATGCTGGCATGTGCACGACCAAACTCTGCCCGCTGCCAAGAAAAGCAGGCGTAATCGCCAACATCGAAGAACCAATTGCGTCCGTTGACAACTTCAGCTGCATTCATGCACCAGCGCCTGGATGAAGCCGAAGTCGACGGGCCTGCATGGACAATACCGTCAAGCCCATGATCCAGACGCCCGGACCGTTCACGCAACGCCGGCGGTGATCCCGCGCTACGGCGCGTGCGGTCGCCGCATGCCATGCCTCTGGCGGCGCTCTGGTTGCCCCATCACGAGGACTTGCGGCGCAGCACGAGGGAACAGCCCAGAGGTCTGTTGGTGCAAGAGCTAGGCTTCTGCCATTCACCAAGACACTGACTTCAAGCCATCTTACCTATGATCTGCTGCATATCGGCAGCGTCGAACGCTCGCAGCGTTTGGGTTTTGACATTGCCGAGTTCTGAAACCGACAAACTAAGGGCAGTTGCGGCCAAGTCATCGGCGGCCTCGACAATGCTGACGACATCGTGTTGGCCGAGTGTCCATAAGAGCGTGTGGACCTTGGCCCCGCTCTTCTCGGCCATCGCTTTGAACGCTTCGGCACGCTCCGGCGTATCCCTTACCGCCCGAACGCCTTGATCCGTGAAATTTACGAGCAATACGTAATATGCCATGTCTACCTCCCTCGACTAAGGAGGCGTGCGGGCGCATCAGGCGGAACCGCCGTTTCTCCCGCATTCACCCTATCATAGACCGTACGGCGGTGCATCGGAGTTTTCACACAGCCTTCGTGAACTGCGGGCTTGTGAAAATAGCGCCCTTGCCAGCGTCCTCCGGCGCGGGAAAAAGTTCCGGATGCTTCAGCGCGTCCTGAATTGTCTTGATCTCGGGGTGAGCCTCGGCGACATATTTCGGTATCCAAAGTCCTTGAATCCCGCCGTCAGAGAGCGGTTCGGATACAATTTGCAGCTTTCCCTCTTCAACTCCATGTTTGACGATATCGGGAACAGTATCGATCCAACCTTCCGGCGCAATGTCGGGCTGGCCTTTTTCCGCCATCGACGTTATCGAAGGCACCGTGTGGCGCTGTCATGTCTGGATGTATATGGACCCCGCCCGATTGCAACAGGTTGGCTGGATGAGGGTTGATGGTCACAACTGCTGATGTATATCCGGCTTCCTGATGCGGCTTGATATTCTTCGCCGCGAGCCTCGATGGATTTTCGCACGCTTTCACCTCAATGGCGCCGAGACATTGGCAAAAGCCATGCCGATCCAGACATCAGGTTCGGAAAGCGACGGGAGTGACCGTTTCACCATCTCCTGCCTTATGTTGCAATTGCCAGGGTGAGACCTCCTTTGCTTGTTTTCTCTACCAGTATTCTCAGGCCGCCGCCGTCACCGATAGGGCGGGCTTGTAGAACGTATCGCCGGAGAGCATGGCCCACACGATCCGCGCGTTCTTGTTGGCGAGCGCGACGGCCGCGATGTTCGGATGTCGTCGTTGCCTCAAGTGGCCGAGCCAGAGGCTGCGCGGATCCTGCTTGCCGCCCACTCGACCCAAGGCGGATCGAGCGCCATGGATGAGCAGGGTGCGTAAGTAGCGGTCACCGCGTTTGCTGATGCCAAACAGGCGAGCTCGTCCGCCACTCGATCGCTGCTTGGGGACGAGCCCCAACCATGCTGCAAACTGACGGCCATTCTTGAAGCATGTTCTGTTCCCCACGGCCGCAATCAATGCCGTTGCGGTCACAGGGCCAAGGCGCTGGTGCATGAATGCAGCTGAAGTTGTCAACGGACGCAATTGGTTCTTCGATGTTGGCGATTACGCCTGCTTTTCTTGGCAGCGGGCAGAGTTTGGTCGTGCACATGCCAGCATGCGATTGAGCACGATGCAGCCAATGGCAACCTCGGTCTGCTGAGCCGGAAACGAACGTGCCCGCAGGCGTCGACCGATCAGCCCCTTGTATCGACCGATCGCGGTCTCGACCAATGAGCGTTTGCCATAGCCGGTGGTTGCCTGCCATTTCAGCCGACCGTCTTTTGCGATCGCCGCGATGTGCTTGTCTCTTTGATCAGCAGGCGGCCCCGTATCGCCATTGCTTTCCACCGCCGTCGAACGAGGTGGAATGACGATGTTGGCGGTATCGCTGTGTTCAAGAACGGCCCGGTAGGTGGGCTTGCCGTCATAGGCACCATCGGCTGTAACTTGGCCAATCGCACCATCGATCTGGTTGAGCAATGGCTCCACCTGCGCAGGATCATCGGTGTTCTGATCGGTCAACGTTTCTGCGACAATGTCCCCGTTATTGGCGTTCACCGCCAGGTGGAGTTTGCGCCAGTTGCGCCGCGATCTGGTGCCATGCCTGGCTTCCAGCCTTTGGCCAGCGCCGTATATTTTCAACCCAGTGCTGTCGATCAGGACATGGATTGGCCCGTCCGGCATCGACGGCAGTCTTCCGGCTGGTCGTTCCCATTTCTGTGCCCGGCGGCTCAAGGTCGTATGATCAGGGACAGGCAGTTGCAGTCCCAAAAGATCAAGTATCGACCCGATGAATCCCTCGGTCTGGCGAAGGGGCAGGCTGAATACGCAAGCCAGTGTCAGGGCTGTCTCAATGGCAAGATCGGAATACCGGCGCTGGCCGCCACAGATTCTCCGCCGGGGCGCATGCCATCCGGCCAATGCTTCCGGCGTTACCCATAATGTCAGGCTACCACGCCGGCGAAGACCTGCCTCGTATTCCCGCCAGTTTGTCACTTTGAACTTCATTTTGCCAATACGATGGCGGCGGGCGGCATTATGTTTGAACGGCATGGGCTCGGATCAGATTGATTGCGATCCAACAGGCCTATGCCCAAACCGTTCAAGAATTATTCATGCACCAACGCCGCACAACATCGAAGTGGCTTGCCACGAACCCGAGGCCTAACCCTTCCATCGACCCAATTGCTCGGTCGAATTAAGTCTCGAATGAGGCCCCAGTAAAGCTCTTGATGGGAGTCGAACCGTCGACCTGACTATCTGGCCAATGTTCCGGAAGGCTAACTTTTCGAAAGGATTTCAATATAAGAAACAAGCAACGGTGAAAGAAGAACCCAGCGAAGAGTGCTCCATGGAGAACCTTGGCCATGCGAGTGGATAGGTACTGCACTGCGCGGGCTTGCATCGTTAATAACGATTGCAATTTCAATGTTTTATAGATTTTTCCGGTAGGTCATCTTGCGTGCTTATTCACACAAGTCACTGTCACAACTCCTACCCAGGAGAGCGGCTTCCGGTGAATTTTTCGAATTGCAGTCCTTTGTGGGAAGACGCCTGCCTGAGGCGGAAGCGGCTCGGTCATGCGTGTCGCTTCCGCCCGGCAATGTCTGCGCGCTTCTCAAAGACCTTGATCCAGCCTACTCTGTGCCGACCAGTGGGCAAATGGAGTCGATGATCCGGGAAATGACGGCCAAAGACCCAAAAGAACTCACCTGGCCAACACATAGCGGGATAACAGGAGGTAACGATGGATCTCAAGGACAGGCGCCTCTGGTACGGCGTAGCCGTGATCGTGGTATTGATCGTGATTGCCTATGCGGCTGGTTGGTTTGGCGGGACGCCGACACCAGTGCCACCGCAGTGAGAGCGGTCGTCATTCTCACTTGGGGGCAGCCGCTCACTCTCTGAAGGTCGAAGGGATCCCTGATGGCTGTTGCGCTGGTTCGGCTATCTACGCACAAGCTGGACCGTTTCTGAGATGGCTTGCGCTCACTTATGGACGGACCTGTCCCTTGATCGCGCGCCCAGGGGCAGGAATGCAACCGCCCCTACAATGCTGATAGTCTTGCAATCTATAATTATTCGCATATCCTATTAATAATAATTTGATCCGCAAGGAGGTGCGACCCTCATGACTGCCGAAACAATCGACCACACCACACTATCCCGGCTCGTGGAGGCTGGCGCCGTGCGCGGGGCGCATGTCGTCGGCCAGGCGGGCGGATGGGCCGTCACCGTAAAATACGGCATGGCAGAGCGGTCACTCGCGGCGCAGCGGAGCCGACAAGTCCGCCTGTTCAAGCGCATGGAAACGCTTGTGTCCTATCTCAAGGCTGTGGGAATCTCCCACTTCGACGTGGATGCGGCGGATTACACGCCGGAAGGGGGCAAGGATCATTCCCGGCCGGATCGGGCCGAGGCGCTGCGCCGTGCACACGAAGCCGCCGCCCATGACAAGTGGTTCCGCCAACAGGTCGGGGAAGCCATACGTGAGGCAGATGACCCGAGCACCGTTTGGGTTAGCAATGACGACGCCAACAAGGGGTGGGCGAAGAAGCGGGCAGCGCTTGCCGCACGGATTGCCGCCGGAGATAAGGCTTGATTGTTGCTTGGCTCCCGCGAGCACTCGCAGATCGGGACGCGCAACTTGACTATATCGCGGCCGACAATGTGAACGCCGCCATCGAGCAAGGCGACAGGATCCAGCACCAGGTCAACTTGTTGGCCGATCACCCGGTGATGGGAAGGGTGGGACGAAAGCGCGGTACCCGTGAGCTGGTGATCTCCCGAACACCGTTCGTAATCGTCTACCGGGTGCGCCGGAGCACGCAACGAGTCGAGATTCTGCGTGTCCTGCACGGTGCGCAGCAATGGCCACCCAAGCCCCTCAAATTGTAAGATGCCTTGACTGCGGTGATGCCCATTGTGCTTGCCCAGTTTTTTCTATCGGCCACTGGATGAAGCTGGAACATTTTCCATCACAGTTGGTTGATGTCGCATCATCTGCAGGAGGCCAAAATGAAACACCATGCACTCGAGCAGTTGCAGATCGTCGCCGAGGTCAGTCAGGACTACCCGCGCCAGATCATGTCGCGCAATGAACGTCTTGAACGCTGGGCGGAGCTCCTCGACCGGGATCCTGGCCGGCGCCTCTCGACGCTGCACCAGACTGAGTATCAGCCGATCAGGGAGCGCGCGGCCATGCGCAACGACGGCTCGCCGATCTCGGTCGCTTTCGAGGACCCAGTCTTCCGCGCAGCCGGGCTGGAAAACGACAGTTACTGCGAAGCGCAGCGGTTCTTCGAACTGACCGATCATCAATTGCACCGGGTCATCTGCTATTGCCATTTCGGAGAAACGGTGAACGCCGCGACGGCCGCCTATCACATCCGTAAGGCGCTTACCGGGAAACAACGAGGTGTGTTTGCCCGGTTACACGAGATGTTCGCCGGATAACGTCGGCAACGTTTCGCGGGGTCAGTGTTGAAGCGGCTCGTCCGGGTTCGTCGAGCCGCGGTGACGGAGTTTTGCTGCAAATAAGCCAGACCCGTTCCGGACCTCGTCGCTCGCTGATGCCATGCCGACGCAATGGATGCTGGTACCGCCACACGATTTTGCTGATCAGTTCAAAACCGGGCAACGTGCGTGCCAGCAAGGTTAGCGTTTAGGCGCCGCCGAAATCCCGAACGAAAGCGGATGCAATCCGTTACCTGGGTAACCGTGGCTTGTGGACCGCCCACGACGGACGTGATTTCAAGCGCGCGCCGTCACTATCCATACGGAAGCCAGCAACTGTACCTTGGAGGGATCACCCAAGGCGGCCAACGCCTCACGCAATAGAGGCTCCGCAGCTCTACGAAGGGTGGGGTTCTCGCGAACGATCTTTCCGAGCGGTCCTACTTTCAGAAGCACCGAGGTCATCGCGTCAAGATTTCCGCTCGATACCTTTTCATCGTGCGACTGGATATCGATCTCTTTGAATCCTGCCGCCGTAAGGATGTAGCGAACGTATTCGGGATTAGCGAAGCTGAAAGGAGTCTCATCGACGGCCGACTGAACTCTCACTGCAGAGACCGGAAAGTAATCCAACTCGTTATCTTGAAGTGAGCGCCAGCAGCTAAACGCCAGCCGACCAGCCGGTCTTAGAATGCGACGGAAGTTGGCGAAAGCGGTTACCGGATCAGCAAAACTCATCACACCAAATCGAGAGAACGCAGCATCCATGCTCTCAGACGGCAAATCCAAGGACTGAGCATCCGCTTCGATCAATCTCACCTGATTGAGCGGCTCCGTTCTCTGCTTGGCAATTTCCACGAGTAACGGCGCGACATCTACCCCGATCACTTGACCCTCGGTTCCAACCCGTTCGGCGAGTTGGAGAAGGGTCTGTCCAGTGCCGCATCCTATATCGAGAACAGTCTCTCCCGAACTCAGCCCTAGCGCTTCCACGGCCCTCAGTCCCAAGGAAGAAAGCTGAAGGTCAATCAGTTCATATCCTTCTGCCCACGCTTTTGCGTGGAGCTGAGCCGAAGACAAAATGTTGGTTGAACCTTGGCTGGACATTGGAGGTCCATAGCAGGGGCTTAGGGGCCCGTCCACACCTAGCACGAATGGGAGATTCAGCACACGTCCGCGCAAGTTCAATCTGCTGTTGTCCGCCATTGGCTCTCAATGCCAAAGCGTGACTGTTCACGAGCTCTCCTGCTACTTGCTATGCCGCTTTTGCATGTTTCTTTGGCGTTTGCCAATTCCACGGCAGCAGCTCGTTGATCCGGTTGATCGGATGTTCTGCAATGTGATTGATGACATCGGTCAGCCAGGTTTCTGGATCGAGATCATTCATCCTGGCTGTCTCAATGAGTGTGTAGATAGCTGCAGCGCGTTTTCCTCCGGCATCGGAACCTGCGAAGAGATAATTCTTGCGACCCAGAGCCAGTGGCCGGATTGAGCGTTCAGCTGCATTGTTACTCATTTCGAGTCGGCCATCAGTCGTGTAGCGGGTGAGCTGATCCCAACGCAGCGTGGTGTAACGAATTGCCCTTGCCAGATCGGTCTTACCGCTGATGCGGGCAAGGGTTCCATCCAGGAAGGTCTTTAAGTTCTCAAGCGGCGGGATTGAATGATCCTGACGAACGGCAAGTCGCTCTGCCGGTGATTTCCCTCGGATATCTGCCTCGATGGCAAATAGTTCGGAGATCAAGCGCAAGGCATGATTGGCTGCCGGCGAGCCCGTGCGCTCGTAATCTTCGTAAAGATACCGCCTTGCATGCGCCCAGCACGCCACCTCACTCAGACGCGGTTGTCCAGTAACGGTATCTGGCGCGTAGAGACTGTTGAACCCGCTATAGGCGTCAGCATGCAGGAAGCCACGGCATCCTTTGAGAAGGGCTTCTGCCTGTTCGCCCTTTCGATCAGGCGAGTAGCGGTAGAAAGCAGCTGGTGGTTCTGTCGATCCCCATGGCCGCTCATCACGAACCAGGGTCCACACCCGTCCAGTCTTGGTCTGCCCACGCCCGGGATCAAGTACCGGGACAGGTGTGTCGTCCGCATGCAGTGTTGCCCCAGAGCGAACATGGTTGCCGATTGCTTCCACGAGCGGAGCTAGAAGAGCCGCCATGGCTCCAATCCATCCGGCCAAGGTGGAACGATCAAGCTCCACACCAGAACGCGCATAGATTTCACTCTGGCGATACAGCGGCAGGTGATCGCAGTATTTTGACACAAGTACATGTGCCAGCAAGGCAGGTCCCGGGCGGCCGCGCTCAATCGGCAATGACGGCATAGGAGCTTGGACAATCGTCTCACATGTACGGCAGCTCAACTTGGGGCGTACATGCACCACACATTTGAAGTGAGATGGCACATACTCCAGCACCTCGCGCTCATCTTCGCCAATCTTGCTAAAGTTTGTGCCGCCGCAGTTGGGGCAGGAACAGGCCGCCTCATGCACAAGCACTTCCCGGGGCAAATGTTCCGGTAATGGTTTGCGTCCAAGCGGGCCACGGGGACGCGGTGTGGATGCGGGTTGTTCGGCATCTGTCGAAGTGGCATCCCCTTGAATCTCAGTCTCTGCCTGGCTTTCCTCAAGATCGCCGATCAGCAATTCCAGCTGTTCGATTGTCCGATCAAGCTTTTCCGACGAACGACCGAACCGGGCACGGCGCAGAATGGCAAGCTGCGCCTTCAGCTTTTCGATATGCAGCGTCTTGGTGTAAATTTCGGCATCGCGAGCGGCAATCTCAGCCTGCAATCGTGCAGCAAAAGCGCGCAATTCATCCGGATCGGAAGGGAGAGAAGCAACAGCCAGAGACATGGCGATTGTCTAGCATGGACAGGCGTTCAAAGCCAGATTCCATCGGTAAAACCAGAAGACTTTTCTGCCGGATATCAAGCCATTTCCGGGCGCTTTGGCAGATTAGGCGCAACCGTCCTACGCCAGTCAATGCCCTCGATCAGAAGCGCCATCTGCGCCGGTGTCAGTTGCAATGCACCATCGACAATCGATGGCCACACGAACTTGCCTTGCTCCAATCGTTTGGAGAACAGGCACATGCCCGTTCCATCCCAATAGAGCACCTTCAGATAGCCGCCGCTTTTTCCCCGGAACAAGAACATATGGCCGGAGTAAGGATCCGCATGCAGCTTATTGACCACGTCGGCCGACAGTCCATCAAAGCCACGGCGCATATCCACTGGTCGGCAAGCCAGATAAACCCGGGTTCCCGGTGCAATCTGGATCACGGCGTTTCATCCAGAGCCGACAAAACTCTTTTCAGAGCCTGCTTGCTCACAAAGGCATCAACGCGGATCCGCACACCGTTCGGCAGATCAACCTCGATCACACCAGCCCGCTCATCCAGTGCAGGACCTTTGGCTGGAAGGCCAGACCATCTGGATTGTTGTGGAATCTCAGAGACAGCTTGATGAGACGCCTCCGAGTTTGATTGATCGGATGGCCGCACTGCCGGCAACGGCGCAACCAGAGCAGCTCCTTCGTCATCACAGCGAGCAAACACGCCGATGGGGATGAACTCGTTTTGGCCCTCGACGATCGGCAGAGGTTCAAGATCAATCGGCCGTGGGCCAAGCTTGCCTGCCTCGGCCGCACGTATCCAGCCAAACAGCTGATTGTTATTCACGCAATGACGGCGGGCAACTTCCGCTACCGCAACACCAGGAAGTTCCGTCTCCCGGACGATCTGCCATTTCTCTTCATTCGTCCAAGACCGGCGCCGGCGCGAGTACTCTTCAGCTTCATCCAATGTCATCAACGTCATGCTAAGTGTCCGCTTATTTTAAGTGGACACTATCTTGCCCACACAAGCGTCGGTAGGCGGTTGATACGCCACGCTTACTTACCTGGGGCGGCGACAAGATTTGTTCCAAATCATACGATAACGGGGCGATTTCAGAACAAAAGAAGCACAAAGGGCCTATCCTTTGGCTAAAACCCTGGGAGCCGTCGGGATTCTCCTTGATCTTCATCAGGGCAACTATCTGGAAAGGTTAATGAATCTGGTTAGCGTATGATTTGGAACAAATCTTGTCGTCGCCCCTTATTGGGCGTACATTCTACCACTTTCGCGCATGGAGATCTTTGCGGTTTGTGCCTGAAAACTCTGACAGATGGGCGCGTCCGGAATTTCTGAAAACAATAGGTGTCCGATCCATCAGCCTCTTATTCGGCGAGCGTTACTACCCGTTCGCTTGTCTCAATTGCCGGAGCGCTGTCCTTCGAGAAGGGAATGCCGAGCGCGGTCCAGACTTCAACCAAAGCGTCCTTCAGCTCAACAACGAGGTCGTTCGAGTGGAACGGCGTCGGCGTGATGCGCAGGCGCTCGGTGCCGCGTGGTACGGTCGGGTAGTTGATCGGCTGAATGTAGATGCCATGACGCTCAAGAAGACGGTCGCTGGCCTTCTTGCACAGTTCGGGATCACCCACATGGATCGGCACAATATGGGTCTCCGATTTCATCACCGGAAGGTTCGCCTGCGCCAGCACATCTTTGGTAAGCTGTGCCTGACATTGATGCATCCGGCGCTCTTCTTGTGATACCTTGAGATGCCGGATCGACTGTGTCGCCGCTGCAGCAATGACAGGAGGAAGCGCCGTCGTGAATATGAAGCCTGGCGCATAGGAGCGCACAGCATCGATCACGCTCTTCGGCCCCGCGATATAACCGCCGAGGGTGCCAAAAGCCTTGGCGAGCGTGCCTTCGATAATATCGATCCGGTCCGACAAGCTTTCGCGATCGGTAACGCCGCCGCCACGATTGCCGTACATGCCAACGGCATGAACCTCGTCGATATAGGTCATGGCATTGTATTTGTCCGCAAGATCGGCAATGGCTGCGACCGGAGCGATATCGCCATCCATCGAATAGATCGATTCGAACACAATGAGTTTCGCACGCTCCTTGCCGGCCGCCTTCAAAAGCTCTTCGAGATGGGCAAGATCGTTGTGGCGGAAAATCTTCTTCTCCGCGCCGGAACGGCGAACGCCCTCGATCATCGAGGCATGGTTCAGCTCGTCGGAAAGAATGAGGCAGTTCGGCAGCAGTCTGGCGATCGTCGAGATTGACGCCTCGTTGGAGACAAAGCCTGACGTAAAGACCAATGCGGCTTCCTTCTGGTGAAGATCAGCCAATTCAATCTCGAGCTCAACAAGCGGATGATTGTTGCCGGAGATATTGCGTGTGCCGCCGGCGCCCGAGCCCATGCGACTCGATGCGTCATGCATGGCGGCAATGACATCCGGATGCTGACCCATGCCGAGATAATCGTTCGAGCACCAGACAGTGATTTCGCGTGTTGTCTCCGCGTCACGCCAAATCGCACGCGGGAACTTACCGACGATCCGTTCCAGATTAGCAAAGACCCGGTAGCGCTTTTCAGCGTGCAACTGATCAATCGCGTCTTCGAAAAACCGACGATAGTCCATGAATTGCTCCTGTATCATGAACTTACTAGCGTTTCGTGCTCGGCAAATACATGTCGCGAACATGGGCATTTTGCCACGGAAGTCACGCCTTGCTGATCCGTTTGCTCATGTTAATTCCAGTGGTTCGAAATCCACCGGTCCGGTAGATGTGGTGCGCGCGTTCGTTGTCGGCGGCAACGCGCAGCCGAATTTGTTCAAAACCTTTATCGGAAAGAGTAGCCTCCAGAGCGCTCAGCGCCCTCTTGCCATAGCCATTCCCCTGATACGCGCGAAGAATATGGAAATCGCAGATGAACGCCGAACGCGAATCCTTATCCGGGCGGTACCAAAGATAACCGATAACATCGTCATTTCCACGCTCATCGTCGGTGATGCAAAGCAATACTTGGCCTTCTGTGTCGGGGCCGTTGGGCAGGTCATCAGCGACTTCTCGTTTTGCCTGCGCGAGAGCTACGGTGTTGGACAGACCATAATTCGTCGAAATCTCTGCCGCGTAGTCTGGAATAAAATAGTCCAGATATTCTGGAAACTCGCTGCCGTGCATGGGCCTTAATACAATCATCAACCGTGTCCTCTTATTCGATGTCAGCCGTCACACCTGCATCGCTATCCGCTTTTGCCAGGATCAGATAGCGCTGCGGAAGCTAGATATCATCTCGCCGACGAGATGCATCGTGAAAATCAGACAGCGTTGCTGCGTTTTTCCGGCTCAAGCGTTTTGCGGACGAAATAGCATTTTCCACCCTTTGTGAAGCGCCGCTGACGGCCATCACCATCGATGAGGGCGCATTCAACCCTTGCTTCGACCAGAATGTCGCCGCCGCGCCAGATCGTTTGCGCCAGATGTGCACGGGCGCCGGAAATCTCGCCCGTTTTTGTTTCGATGGTCAGAAGATCGTCCACGCGTGAGGGCCGACGGAATTCGATTTTCAACCTCCGGATGATCCAGGCGGGCGCTGTAACCTTAACTTGCAAGTCATACCGATGGCCGACAATGCGTAATGACCAAGGTTCGCGACCATCTCTATCACCGTCATCGTTTTCCAGCCGAAATCATCGCCGAAGCGGTATGGCTGTACTTCCGCTTTCCTCTGAGCTTTCGCATGGTTGAAGACATGCTGGCTTACAAAGGGATGATCGTCACCCACAAGACGATCAGGCTATGGGCAGAAAAGTTCGGGCGGGACTATGCCAACAAGGTCCGTCGGCGGACACCACGTCTTGGCGACAAGTGGTACCTTGACGAGGTTGTCATCACGATCAACGACAAGAAGCACTGGCTGTGGCGGGCCGTCGATCAGGATGGTTTCGTCCTCGACGTTTTGGTGCAAAGCCGCAGGAATGCCAAGGCTGCCAGACGGTTGATACGCAAGCTGCTGAAGCAGCAAGGCTGTACACCACGTGTTATGATCACCGACAAACTCCGCTCATACGGTGCAGCCAAGCGCGAAATCATACCAGGGGTCGAGCATCGCCAGCACAAGGGACTGAACAACCGCGCAGAAAATTCGCATCAGCCGACACGGCGACGAGAAAGGATCATGAAGCGCTTCAAATCATCAAGGCAGCTTCAGCGATTTGTCTCCATCCATATGTGGACGGCTCCCGCTTGCAAGCGTTTTCTACAGATATTTTGATTAGATCGCTTGCTTCCATATGTGCGGCCTTTGTGTGTGGCTGCACATGACCACTGGCCAAGATGGTTTCCGCGACGCGAGTTCCAAACACGATCTCGACCTTTGAAGGCCAATGGATGGAACGGAGTTTCCCGCATCTTGGATCGATCGATCGCACCGTCTGCTTTTCTCTTGCAAGTTCACAGCATCAGCTCAACACGGTGGCACTTGGTTCCCGCTCACCGTGATGGCCAATCTCTTATACTGCCTGTGTTTGTCCTTCTGGCCGCCGGTACGTCTCGCCGCTCACCATAAGCTTCCAGGCAACACGGGCGATCTTGTTAGCCAGTGCCACTGCAACCAGTTTTGGTCTCTTCCGCTGAAGGAGTTCGAGAAGCCATCGAGACGCATGTTGACTTCGGCCTGTTCTGACATGCTGAAGAAGAGCAGTAGCACCAACCACCAATATGCTTCGCAACATCTCATCGCCAGCACGCGTGATCATACCAAGCCTGGCCTTGCCCGCGGTCGAATGATCTTTCGGTGTCAGCCCGATCCAGGCTGCAAAGTCACGGCCCGATTTAAACATTCTCGGGTCCGGGGTCTTCATCATTAAAAGCGATGCGCCAATCGGGCCGACGCCTGGGATCTGGGCCAAACGTTTGCTACACTCGTCAGCACGATGCAGCGCCATGAGTTTCTCATCGACCGTTTTGATTTTTTGCCATGCGCTCTGCGATGCGAATATCTTCTCCGGGTGGACGGAGAGCTTCTCGATCAACGACGGATCAACCTGACGCCGACGCATGTAGTCAAGTGCAGCCGCATTGATCACGTAGTCTTCATGGCCTGCCCGCAGCAGCGACAGGAAGCTCAATCGAGATTTTGAACGACCTGTTCTGAAGACGGTAAAACGCTCGCCGCCAATATGGGTTGTTATGCCCTCGCGCCGCGCATGACGCGCACCGGTATCGTCGACTGTGATGAACGGCGCTGTGATCAAGCCTGCCCGCAAGACCGAGAGGTCTTCACATGCAAACCTGTCGAGATCCGTGGTCAGGATGCGAACGACCTGGCTCTTCGATATCTCGACCCCGATACCATTCAGGATCGATGTCAGCCGTTCCGTTGTCACCTGACCTTGCGCATGCATGGTCAGACAAAACTGCCGCAGGCCAGGACCGATGCCGCCGACAATGCCATCCGGCAAGGGCGCAAGAATTGTCTTGCCGTCCACGGTGACCCAGCGCTCGCGCCGGTAACGCACGACTTCCGCAGCAACAACCAGCTCGCGCACCAGGATTGTTTCGTATCCCTTGAAACGTGACCCTTCCGGCGCATCCGCCTTGACGATCACCTCGCGCGTGACACGATCGCGCTTGACACCGCGGCCACCCTTGCTGCTATTCTTCCCGGCCGCAGGCCTACTTGCCTTCTCCATCCCCGATGGCCGGAATGGCGGTCGCGGCGGCAAATTCTTCAGCCGGGCGATTTCGTCTCGAAGCAACTGGTTATCGAGGCGCAGACCATCGTTTTCAAGCCTCAGTCGTTCATTGTCGTCACGTAGGCTCTGGTTCTCGGCGCGCAGCGCTCCGACGTCCGTTTCGAGCTCGTGCATCTTGCCGACCAAACCCGCAACCAGCCGTCGCATGGCACCGAGCGACAACGTTTCAACAGAATCAACAGATGGCAGCTTCATGCCACCTTGAATCAGAATTCGCTGCGCTTGAAAATCTATCTGCCCGGTGTCGCTTCTGACTAAGCATTTCAATCCGCAAAACGTCATACGGTTGTTGAGTTTTTCGGGTATTCTGTGGCTGATTTCGGGCTAAGGATTTCAATTTTCTGGCTAGGCATTTCAATTCGACAAGCCATTGAGATCATTAGAAAGTAGCTCAGGCGAAGGGCAGCGAATTGGTAGGACATCGGATAGAGCTGCAGAAAAATCGAGATTGACCATTGTTACTGGCTCATATGCAGGCAATTCATTGTTCTACATAGGTTTACGCACCGCCTGCACGCTGAGAATTGAAATCCTTAACCAGAAATCAGCACCCGATTTCTGGCTAAGCGTTTCAAATTGAAATCGTTAGTCAGAAGCCACACAGGGCCGCGATCTCCGCTTCCATCGCGTCCATTTTGCCAACAAGGCCAGCGACAAGTCGGCGCATCGCGCCGAGTGACAACGTCTCAACAGAATCAACAGAGGGTAGCTTCATGAGCTCGTTGAATCACAAACTCAGAAACCTGCAAAGCTGTCGCTAACGTCAGCCGCCACCGAATGTGGCTTCTGACTAACGATTTCAATTCCGGAAACGTCATATGTTTGTTGGATTTGGCTGGTATTCTAGAGTTGATTTCGGGCTAAGAATTTCAATTTTCTGATTAGGCGTTTCAATTCAACAAACCTTTGATAACGCTATAAAGTCGCTCAGGCGCATGGCCTCGAATTGGCAGTTCTTCGGAGATTGCGGCGGAATACCAAAATTGAGCAACGTTCTGCAGTCATTTGCCCTTAATCCACTGTTTTATATAAGTTTACGCGACCGTTGCACTCTCAGAATTGAAATGCGAAAGCAGAAATTCAGCACCGATTTCTGGCTTACCGCTTCAAATTGAAATCGTTAGCCAGAAGCCACACCGGGAATTTGGTCCGGTTACCTCAAAGTCGAAGTTTGTCGATCGTGCGTTCAACACTTTAACTTACTGTTTACGTTAATATTTTTTGCTATACGGTATCTAATCGGCGCTTAGCTTCGGCTTATTGGACTGCATTTCAGATTCAGCGGGCAACGCTACGCGAGGAACTGCCGGACCAACTCACCCGAAGTCCAGGACGGTTCCCAAGTCCTCCAAATGCGCGTTTTCCTTATATTTCGGGCATTTGTCGCGTATGGAGATGCGCGCTTTACCTATTATCGGCATTTTCAAACGACCGTTTATCCATAACTTGCGACATTGTACAAATATGTTTTGTTGCTAGAATCCTCGAATGAAATCTCTCCAAAAGCCCCGTCTAATCGGTTATGCTCGCGTCTCCACTGAAGATCAGGTCCACGATGCCCAGCTCATAGAACTAAAAGCCGCGGGCTGTCACAAGATCTTGGAGGAACACGGATCGGGCGCGTCACGCGCCCGCCCCGTACTTGCAAAGCTCCTGCACGAGATCCATGCCGGCGATGTGCTGGTAGTGGTGCGGCTCGACCGTCTGGCACGCTCAGTCAGCCATCTGCTTACCGTCATAGAGCAATTGGAAGAAAAAGGCGCACACTTCCGCTCCCTGCATGATCCGATCGATACGTCCACACCACAGGGCATGTTTTCGCTGCAGGTCCTCGGCGCTGTGGCCCAGCTGGAGTGGGCGTTGATTTCCGAACGCACCAAAGCCGGTCTCACAGCCGCGAGAGCCCGAGTAAACTACCCGGCAATCCCGGCTTCCGGGAGCAACGGCCCGAGGCTCTCGCCAAGGCATCGCGGGCGCGTGAACGCAGCCACCTCGCAGATCTGAGCACGACCATGACGTCCTGGTTGCCGGTGGTGCAGCGCATGCGGCCGGATCATCCCTGGGAGGATGTGGCACGCAGTCTCAACCGTGAGAGCGGACAGAAATGGTCGGTTGATCGCTTGCGCCGTTCGGTCAGAAGGCTGGTACGAGAAGGATTGGCCGATCCTAGACTGATACGGCCCTCGCCTCGTCGCGCACCGCAAGACCGATTAATGTCCCTTATCAGCGGCATTGCCAACGCCAATCCGGACCTGACCTTGCGCGACATTGCCAACCAGCTCGAAGCGATGCATGAACGCACGCCGCGCGGATCGTCGACTTGGGCGGCCTCCTCAGTCAAGCACCTGCTCGACAGAGCCAAGAAGCTCGGCTTGGTATCACAATAGCCGTTGCAGCCCTTACCATCCGATAAATTGCAGGGCGGCGGCGCAATCCCAGTCATGTCGCCGTCACCAGTTGCGGATGGACCCCATTTGCCTTCAGCCCCGCCATCAGCATTGGCCCAACGGAAAACTCCCCTGCCCTCGCCTTTTCGGTCAAAGCCCGCAGGTAACCTCCGGCAGAATCGATGTATTGAGCCCGCTGTAGGATGCAGGCAATGACGATGGCAGTGTTCTCCTGGCCAAAGACATCGAGCGCATCCTCATACGCCGAGCGGGAAATGCCGAGATAGCCCCTCACCTGTGCCGCCGTGGTCATCAGATCGCGCCAGTTGCTGATCCCGCTTGCCGCATAGTCAGCGATTTCCGGACAGGCCTTCATCACCAGTCCAAGCGGATAGGCCTTTGTGGCAACCTCGGCCTTGGGTTTTATCAGCTCGAGTTTCGACCCTTGGTTTTTTCCAAAGCGAGGTTCAAGATCAGAATTAGAGTCGGGTTTTGAATTCTGTTGCTGCGGTTCATTCTGAGACTCATTGGCGCTCGGATTCTCAGTATTTATATGTTTTTCCAACAGCATAGCCACTTCGTCGTGCAACGCCGCCAGATCGCTTAGGACTGGTTCCAGGGCGGCAAGCACTGTCTGGCGCGGGATTGCCTCTACAATCGCCCGGAACCGCTTCCAGAGCGTTCCCCAGTCGCCGGGAACGGCTTCCGCGACGGCAACCTCAATGAGCTTGGCGATATCGCGCCTGTGCAGCGTAATGCGCTCCCGGACGAGCTTGAGGGCCATCGACGCAGCGCGCACGCTCTCGGCGGCCTGCTGCAGCTCTTCTGCGCGTGCCAGCAGCGGCGCCAGGGAGAGGCCGAACGCGTCGGTGATCTCCCCTCCCCTGCCCTTCCTTGAATAGCGTTTGCCGTTGGGGCTGTCTTTGCGGGTGATCAGGCCGCATTCGACGAGTGCTGCCAAATGCCGGCGCAACGTGGCGTTGGCCATGCCGTGGGCACGCATGGAGAGCTGGACATTCGAGGGAAATACCACCAGCCCGTTTTCCACCGACAGTTCGTTATCGGGCAGAAATGACAGCAAAGCGTTGAGTACCGCTAGGGAGCGGTCACCCACACCGATGATTTCCTTACCTTCACACAGCCAGCGATAGACCTGCCACTTGTCGGCCGTCTTGCCTTCTTCGATCTCCTGCGCTTGCGTTTTCAAATGCGTAAGCGACATCGACCGCCGCCCAAAGGGCGTCGTGATCAAATTTCCAAGCATCTCCATTTACCTTTTCAAGAAGGCAAAAGAAACGTACCCGCCAAAACGACGCCAATGACTCTTGACAGTGATTCTCGGAAATGCGATTCTGAAGCTGCGAGACTTACGAGAAAGGCTTCCGCGACGGCAACGTACGGGGGCTTTTTTCTTTTGCGGTTTTAATCTCCTGTTCCAGTCATCTTTTTCGATTCCTTGAACGCTAGATAGAGCTGATCAAGGCTATCGGTAATGAATGCACCGAATTCCTGCGCGTCCTTCTCTTTCAATGCGATCGAGAACGTCTTGCCTGAAACTTTGGCAATCGCGCTTATTGATTTGTCGGCAGTAGCCCAAGCTCTCTCGGAACTAGCTCCGGCACCCTTTCTAATTGGCTTCTTCGACTTCGACCCCGTAAGAAAATTGTAGAGAAGATCAAAGCGTTCCACTGACGATGTCGAAGCAAAGTCCCGACTAGCAACATAGCTTTCAGCAACCGCAGTGTGACGCGGATTTTCAATAAGCTTGCGGAGGTCAAGCCACCTGTCGCGGCCGATACCTTTCGCTGGTCCAATGGCTTCTATGATACCTTCCGGAATTGCCTTAGGAATGGTGAGCATTTTCGACAGTGTTTGGTAGTCTATAGACAACGCTGCCTGAATGGTTTCCCGCGTATAACCAAGGCTCTCCAGTCGATTGGCAAACTGCACACGCTCAATGAAACTGAGATCCGCTCGGGCTGAATTCTCCTGCCCTTGGCTGATAACGTGATCCAGGTCCGCGAGGTTTTTCACGACAGCGCGAACCGTTCGCCCCAGTTCCTTCGCGACTCTTACACGCCTATGGCCAAACACGATCATAAAACGACGGCTGTCTTTTGGATGTGGTCGAACCAAAATCGGGGTGTCCTGCCCTCTTTCCTTTACTGCTTCAAACAATTCGCGATATTCTTCATCGTCGTTATCCGGCATACGATCAACAACGAAAGAACCATCCAAAACGTCCGGATCGAGTTCAACGACAGTCTCGCCGTCAACCAACTTCAAAGCCTGTTTGGCCAACTCATCGATTGACGATGACATGGATTTCGCTGCTCCAAACTTGCGAAATCCAGAACTAGGCTCGGATTCGTCCTCAATGATGGATTCGTCCTTCATAATGCTTTCAAAAATATTTTTCCGTGCCATTTTGCGTTCCTCGAAATCGGTTCAATGATCTGATTTCATTGAGTGAATTTCGTATTTAGTCTGCAGTCTATTTCATCGTCCCCATGCGTCATGAATGAGATCCCGGACTTCCGAATTGACGGCCTCCATGGACTCCATTGCACGTTCATAGGTGTGCCGATTCATGCCCGATTTCTCTACCTCATACAGGGTCTGTTTCGTAAGACCTGCATCGGATATCGCAGTCGATTTGAGCATCTGATTTTTTAACATCTGAGGTGCCAGCATCGACTGCATGAAGCCCATCATTTGCGCCTGCGGTATGTCAGTTGGCTCGTAGCGCGTGATCAGATACCTGAACCAGTCGAGATCGACATCGCCGCCAGCAGCATTGACGGTCTTCAAGATGTCGCCGAGCATCAACAAAAATTGCGACATCGACATCAAATCTAGCATCTGCGGATGAACCGTAATGAGCACCGCTGTTGCAGCTGCAAGCGCCGTTAGCGTCAGGTAACCGAGTTGAGGTGGGCAATCGATGATGACAATGTCATAGCGATCATCAACTTCCTTCAGCGCCTTCTCGATGCGGTTCCAGAATGTCTTCCCCTCGATGGGGTTCTTGCTCTGCATCGCCAGTGGAGTGTCGTATTCGTACTCCTGCAACTCAAGTGAAGCAGGGATTACATCGAGCCCCGGGATGTTGGTCGGAAGTATGACTTCAGAAATAGGCTTCCGCTCGTCATCGTATCGGATGGCTTCATATATCGACGGATTCTGATCCAGCTCAGGCTGAATACCGTACAATGCGGAGAGGGATGCCTGAGGATCGAGGTCGAGGGCGAGCACACGGTGACCAGTGAGAGCCAAGTGCTGAGCGAGATGTGCAGCCGTGGTGGTTTTGCCTGAGCCCCCTTTAAAATTGACCACGGCAACGATCTGAAGCTTCTCGCCACTTCGCCGGTGCGGAACGTATTTCTTGACGTCGGCGCGACCGTTACGATCGAGCCATTGACGCAACTGCATGATCTGCTCGGCCGAGTAAGTCCTGCGTCCACCAGAATGGATCGTCGGCTCCACTGCCTTCCCCTCCAAGTGCAACTTCTTAAGGTTGCTGGTTGAAACTCCGAGGAAATGGGCAGCTTCCGCCAGCGAAAATTGGCGAAGAGTCTTACGCGCGTTCGGCGGAAAAGTTTCCATGCGAAGCATATTCAGTTTCCGGGATATCTCGCGACCTTGGGCGAGAATCGTGTCATCAAAAGAAGCTTTTTTGGTTGGCGCTGCGATGTTCATTGTTCCTGAAACCCCAAGTGACGGCATTTCCTCGAAAACCGTCCGAATACCGTCATTATGTCCGATTCGTTCCATTCGACAAGAACTTTAAAGTTAACAAAAGGTTAACGGTATGCGGTGTAGGTCATTGCTGTGGATTTCTCGATCGCGCCGCAAAACATGACAACACTACAGATGGTGACAGGCGTCGTTACTCGTTGATATTACGAGATGTTTTTATAGTTTAGACTGCAGTCTATTTTCGGGGAAGTCCACGTGTCAGCACTTTCGTCGCTCGTAACGTCAGAAGATGTGCTACGCTAAACATGAAAGCAAACCAATCTGCTGGATTCGGGCACCGCAGGGCCGGGCACGATAACCTTCTGAACACTAACGTGCTCAAGAACCGCCTAGACTTGCGGGCGCGTTGCAATTGGCAGCGCAACTAGGCATGTAACCACAACCTCGTCCCGGGACACCACTACGCGGAAAACCGAAGGCCGTTCTTGAAGACCGGCTCGTATCTGGTCGATAAATGGCGGCGTTTATTTCTGGCTCGCTCGGCCAGTCATTGGTCATGCCGCCCTCCCACATCATACCGTCCCCGATCCCGATCTTTGGATTGGGGCGTCCGCACTTTGATGGTTCGAACAGTTTCTCTTGTCTTCTCGGTCTTGTCGTTGGCACGCTGGCGCTCCTGTTCCGCCGTTCGGAGAGTGGGCTCGTATCCCGTTCCTCGTCTCTGCTGGCATGATCTCTCGCCTGCACAGCCTGTTGCGTGCGGGCGATATCAACTGCCTTGCGCATCGATGTTTTCCGTGGCGCTTCGCGGTCGTCGGCGCGATCCTTGCCGCCGACGCTCCTTGCGCTCATCGCACCGGCTGACCGTCACGCTTTGATCCTGCCATCGGTACGTGAGGCAAGCTGCAGGTCGATGAGTAGGGTGATGACCTTCGACCAGGTTGACTGCTCCCTTCTCGATCGGATGCAGAATATTCGCCGCGACATTGATGACGGCCTTGGCGAGGCGCTCCTTGGCAATGTCGGCCTGGGGATTGCGAGATTGGCGTTGTCCCGAGCATGTGTACTTCACCTCTTTCAAGTGCGGGATCCCGACCGGCGCCGATGGCTGTTTAGAGGCGGTCGTACTCGTGTGTAAGCCTAATGAGCGGATCTTTGCTCAATTCCGGGCTGTGCTGGACACTGAACGATCCTTACTCACACAATCGAGCATATCAATCACGCGGCTGGATTTTTGCGGTGTCTCGAAGCGTGTCATCGCTGCGTCAAATTCGGGGGGGCGGTCGGCCGGTCCCGGATCCTCAAAATGAACTTTTCAACAAAGGATCCCGGGGAGGCGACCCCACTCTATGAACATCTCCCCACCCCAATGTTTGATTGGCAGTGGTTCGGTACGATCGTTACGCTTTGCTGCGCAAGTGGGATACCGCGCTCTCGGGTTTTTCGGCGAAGTGCATTTGCCACTCCGTGAAATCACGGATGTTGGGATCGAGGCACTTGCCGAGAGAATAGCACAGGGCCGCGAGAACGTGGCGGTGAGATGGTTTGGTCGCGATTCTCGACGGCATCGGCCTAGTGGTGTACGCCGAAATGCGAGCGCAGAAAAGCGGTGCCGGCTCTGACTAGCTGGTCACGGTCAACTCTGGCGGGACCTGAACTCAGGGGGTTCATAAACGCGTTGCTGGTTTACGTACATCAAGGATGCAAATGTTTCCGTTTGCAAAATGAATAAAACATGAGGGTAATAGCGATTGCCATACGAGCATCCGCAGGATGCTTCACAGCGGCTCACCAACCACTGCCAAGTATCCGTTCGCCATCTACACCGAGAGCAACCGTTAGTTGGCGAGGAAAATATTTTTCAAGGTATTTTTAAAGTAGATTTTATATCAAAAATTGGTTTTACAGTATTTATTTCTCCTAGAACACGGTTTTTACAACAACATCGCGTCCAAAATGTCGTTCCAGTTTTTTCCGACATTCATACCATCTAGACTAATTTACAATTTGGCTGTATTATTGTGATGTACAAAAATCTTTGTACTTACATTAATTGGCCGCTAGAAAGGGTCCTCTATGACTATAAACCACCAACGATCATACATATTATTAGACAACTCCATTGCGCGGATTCTAAACGATCTGAAAAATGGCAACATATCGGTCGCAGCAACACATGAGGAGATACAAAACAGATATCCTTTGGGCGGGGATAACTGGAGAGCCTATCGTGAAGCCCGTCGCGACTTTGCCTTTGAAAATGGCTGCCTCGTGATATGCGATGAAATATCCGGCGAGTTTATCATTGCTCATAATGATATCTCCGGTGAAATCGAGCCTGATGCTGCATACAATCACTTCTTGTCGGCAAGTCGCGAACGCTTGGAAAGCGGCGAAAATTTTCGACTAGCGATGTATCGTTTGCCGTCCGGGGATTATTCGGACAAGTCCCAAGATTATTTCATGAAACACGGTGAGTACCTGTGGACATATCCAGCCAAAACACAACAGCATGTCAAATTCAGCTAATGGCACCAGCGGATTTACACTGAAAGCCCGGTATCGCGCCGGGCTTGCGTTGCCTTTGATAAGTTCACAGGGGTCTTTGCCACTGCACGCCTGGTGATGCAGCGCACCTCGACATTTGCTGTAGTCCTATATGGCACCTGCCGGCGAAAACTCGCCGGCCACCCACTTTAGAAACATATTTAACGCAAAAATGTTGACCGTTGAAGGCTCCGCAGAACTTGCCTGGCAGGAAATTCTGAAGCGCCGATACCAGGAATTCGAATGTTTGCGCCGATAGGAAATTGAGCCATCATTCTGTTGATGCGCTTTTTTACGTCATCGTCCTCAATTCCAACAGGAGAAAATCATGGCAGAGCCGAGAAACAAAACGGACAATTCAGATTTCGAAAAACTGGTTCGGGACTATCACACAGATATGCAAAAAGGATCCTTATCAGTCCGCACGTCACGACAGGATGTTTTGAGACATTTCGGGAAAGCTTGCTTGAGCAAACACAGGTGGCCAGCTTATTGCGCGGCAATTAAATTGCTTTGTGCAGAACGGGCTAGCTTCGTTGCGTACAACCATTTCAGTTCAGATCATATCGGCCAACTCGATGAAGAGGGCGACCTGCCAATGAGGGAAGCTATCGACTATTTCATACCGATAGTAGCAAAGCGCTGGAAAACAACTCAATCGTATACAGTTTTGAAGCTTCCTGTCGGCGATTATTCCAAAATATACACTCCAGACCTCGAAGACAGAGCTGCATGCCGTGGATCACTTGTTCTGCTGCGTGAAAAACTCGTTCTACTACCATCGGGCGAAGCAGTTCCTGCAGGACGCCGTAGGAATAGCGTTTGGTAGATTGTTTCACCGGATACGATCCAAGACGATGGCTCGATAAAATTATTTTGTTCCGGGTGTGTTCTTTTTTGTTTTCTCTCTTGAGATCCCGAAAGGATCCTGCTTTATAAGGATTGTCGCCGCAGGATAGTCTGCGGCAAGCGGCCCCTGCCAGTGCTGGAACACTGACAAGAGCCTGACCCGTCACCTTCTAGAGAAAGGATCTGGGCTATGACGACGTCTATTGTTTTCTTCCCCTCGGGGAAAGTCCTCCAACACGATTTGAGTGCACGGAAGCTGCAAATGTGCGGCGTCGAAGCGCCGCACCGCGACTATGCTCGACCATTCCTGTCTGACAAACCCTCGCATTAGCTACCAAAACCATTGTCGCTAGACCCCGCCATCAGGTTCAGGGCTTCCGAACGTAGTTTTCTACGTCATTTCGAAGCCGACCGGGCAGGGATCGACGATGGCTGTTGCCGACCCAACCCTCGTTTTTTTGGAGACTTACCTTGCAAACATCATCCTCCCTCTATTCTCCCGTACTGCCGGCCTACGCTCATTCCGTTTTGTACAATGACGTGCGCGATGACTTCGACGCGCTCATCGAAAAAACGATGCTCGCAATCACAGCAATCGATCCGGTGCCGGACGAGATTCTCGGTGGCTACGTCAATGTGGCATCGCTAGTTCGTTCGATTTCATTTCACGAGGGTAAACTCCTCGAAGAGGCGGTTATCCGGATTGCGCAAGCAAATCCGGATTTGCAGATCCTGTCCAAATCAATTCGTTTGCCCATTGTACCTTCTGCGCTTGAGGCACTCGCGGGCAACAATTGGACGGACTTGGAGGGTCTGGTTTTTGACTGTGATGCACGGACGAAGACGACCTACACACCCGACTTGATTGTAATCAACAAAGCGAGCCGCTCGGCCGTTGTCCTCGATCTGAAACGCTCACTGGCATCCTATGGAGATACCAACCGGCTACTGGATCTGAAATCCAAAATGCTTGCAAGTGCGCTCGTGCTTCCCGACTGGTTGTACAAGATGCACAAACGGTTGGTGGTCGAGCAGGTCGGCGTCGCCATCATCGATGGCGCAAGCCGCAAGAGCGATGAAGGGCAGGGCATCTGGGCTCTCAATGACATTGACGGCTTGCTTGAGATCAATGGCGCGTCGGCCGCGATGGCTGAACTGCGCCGCCGTTTCGCGAAACGCGCGCAGGCAGCGTTAAGGGATGCAACAGTCGAGGCATATAAACTGCTGGACGTCGGTGCTGCCAAGCGCCCTGTTGGCCGCCCGAAAAAAATGCAGGACGCCGGCTCCAGTCAGGACGCTTCCGATCCTGCCGGAAATGTCGTCGCTCTGCCGACCCGTGTCAGCATTGGATTCGCCCAGCCGCGGACCGCCAAGTAAGTTTGGTCAGCGGTACCGATCCAAGTGTCTACCGCTGACCCCGAACCAAATTTTCCAGTGCATTGATCACAGCACCTTGCCAACTATCGTGGTTGCCGGGGCAGGGGAGGTCATCATGAATTTTCAACCGTTCTTGAGATTGCAATCCCGCGGATTGCCGGCTGTTTGCGCACTATTTTCCCGCAAGATGGCGGAAGGGGGCTTGCGCAGCTGCATGCACACTGCGCCACCCCAGTGGCGCTTGCGTACAATTGCAGCCACCGACAATCCAAACCGAACGTTGCTGCGATCGTTCCAATTCGGGTCGCATCATACCTTCCTAAGCCTGAACAGCGAACGGGGTCCGGTCGACAAGCCGTTCACCCAAAGAGGGGAGGAAGCACTCGAAACTGGCACACTTGATTGTGCGATTCTTGGCACTGCCGTTGCAAAGCGGCTTGTGGATCCGGCAGTGGTGATCGGTCAGGTTATTTCAAGCGTCCGAAATAGGCGACACGTCGATCCGGATCGCTTTCGTCAATCATTAGAACAACTGCAGGAACTCGCAGGGCAGGGCAACCTCAGCTGCCGGATTGTTCTGAACTGGGTGGAAACCCGCAACGCGTCCTCGGTTATCCCGGAGCAGCACTGATGGATCTTATCTCACGACACTTGCTCCAACGCCTTCAGCTGCAGCGAAGTAATAACGACCGTGCGCTTTCTATCACAGACACGGCTATTGTGCTGATGCTCGGCCACGCTATCTCCAACGCCGGGTTAGCACGGGATGAACTCCTTGATGCTATCCGGTACAAGCCACCAATTATCTTCATCGATCTTCCGTTTGTTGACTACGAAGAAAGATTGGTCACGATGATTGAATCCGGTCTTGTCTTGCCCGGCGAGTGGTTCGCGGCGGACACAGCCAGTGTATTTCACGGTGAGCTGGAGTTTTCACAAGAGGCCAGCCCAGCTCGCCGTTTCGTCGCGATACACAGCTACATGATTTCACGGTTCTCAGACAAATCTCTCGAAAAGCGTGTTACAAATTTGCTCGAAGCAGAATTCCCGGTTCTCATCCTTTGCGATGGCGACGGCCCGGTTGAGTTATCGCCCGGCCTGATTTTCTCAAGCGATCTTAACTTGAAGTCCGGACCCGTCGATGAAAGGTTCCTTTGTGACCTTCTCGAAGTGACACACGGGTCCGTTCAATCGGAAATGATCGCCGCGCTTCGTCACAATCCTTTCGATCCGGGAATGATCACGCTTGTCGATCTGGCGCTCGCTATACGGCCCGGTCGGACGGTTACACACTGCATCGAGATCTTGAAAAACATTTGTGTATCCCGGCACAAGGCACAGCTAGAAAAGCCGCCCGCAAGGGGCGATGGCAAGGATGCGGATTCAAACCGAGGCTTTATCGGTCAGCGCAAGCAAAAACTTCAAAGTTCAGGCTCTCAAATTCTCTATCCGGAAAGCACGGCCTTTTTTGCGGCTCCCCGAGACGCAATTGCTGCGCGGCGGCCACTTCAGGTTGAACATCTCGTCGGTTATGGCGCAGCGCAGCAGTGGGCGCTTGACTTGAAAGCCGACCTCGAGGATTGGCGGGACGACAGGATCGGCTGGCGCGATATGAGCACAAAACTACTTTTGTCCGGCCCGCCAGGCACGGGCAAGACAACGTTCGCGCGTGCGCTTTGCAATACAATGCAGTTGCCCGTTCTGGTGACCAGTGTCGCAACCTGGCTCGAGCCGAGCAATCTCGGCGATGTTCTGGTGCGAATGCAAAAAGTGTTCGACGAAGCGCAGGAGCTAAAGCCCTGCATCTTGTTCATCGATGAGATCGATGGGATCGGCAAGCGCAGCAATTCCGACAAACACTATTCAGATTATTGGAATTCGCTGGTGAACAAAGCGCTCGAACTGCTCGACGGCGCAATTCGTAGCGATGGCGTTGTGATCGTCGGTGCAACAAATCGACCGGAGGTCCTCGATGAGGCACTGACGCGAGCAGGGCGCTTGGAAAAACACATCGCGCTGGAAAAGCCCGACATCGATGCACTGGCGGGCATCTTCGCTCATCATCTGTCGAGCGACCTTCAAACCATTCTATCGAGTCAAGATCTGACACACGTACCTACACCGGCAGGGCAGGGGACATGACGAGCCCCATTCACGAGCAGCGATTAAATCAGTCCGGCATTCTCATATTTATCTTCCGAACAAACCGAAATGCTGGCTATCGGCAAAATGAGTCAATCCGTCCATCGCAATGCCAAAAACTGGCAGGTCACTTTACGATGAGGATCAATGTTTTGAGTTTTCCTTCGCTATTGTCGTCGACAGCAGAATTCGGCACTCCTGATCGGCCCACGATCTTTGGTTCCAACCGCCATGAGCAGACAGACACGCCTTTTACGCATCACCCTATTTTACGGCGGTTGGCGCTGCGTGCCCAAGGCATGACTGGTGCGGACGTCGAGCGCATTGTCCGCGAAGCCAGACAAAAGGCGCGCCGCGCCCACCGAAACATTTCGCTTGATGATCTTGAATCGGCAATCAATGCAGGTCGCCCGAAAAAATCTGCAGCTCTGAAATTCAATATTGCAGTGCACGAGGCCGGACACGCAGTTGTACAGCAAGCCTTAGGGGTAGGCCAAATCCTTAGCCTGACAATAGAGGGCGAGAGTGGCGGATACGCCTCGCTATCAATCGATCACAGCTCAGTCGAGACAGAAGAATGGCTGATGAAATCACTGGCTTTGCTGCTGGCGGGGCGCGCGGCCGAACAGCTTGTGTTTGGAGCGTGCTCGGCAGGGTCTGGCGGCAGCTTGTCAAGCGACCTGGCACTGGCGACAACGATTGCGACCGAAGCGGAGACTTCATTCGGCTTTGCCAGGGATATGCCGTTGCTTTACCGACAATCGCAAGATCCTGGGCAAGCATTGCTGTGGCAAAAGGAACTGGCCGAGCATGTAAACGCACGTCTTGAAGCCGCATTCCGGATTGCTTCCGACACGTTGCTTGAACACCGTCCTGGCCTTGACCGGCTCGCCGATGCCCTCTTACAAAGCGGCTCGTTGGAGGGCCCGGAGATCAACGCAATTCTGGGTGCAACATGATGGTTTGTTGCCCTGCCGCACTCGGCATCGCATCGAGTTCGTGGTACACTCAGGGTGAAATAGTTGATTCAGTGTACCAGATCATCGATTCAAAAATCCTGACCGTCGATTCCAATTTCATGGATTGCGATTCAATCGATTCATGGTTGTTCTTCCCGTTAACTGTGTCCATCACAGCAGTTCTTTGCGATCCGTATGAAATACGGCTGCAACAGGCTCCCGAACCCAGCAATATCATCTGATCCGACCAGCTAGCTCCATCATCTGACGCGGTCCTTTCCAAGGCGAACACCGTTGGGCCCGAACGGGAAACATCATAAATAATTCTTTCCAATGTAATTTCGTCTGTAAAACCTTGCCAAGACATGGTTTTAAACTCTACGCAGTGGCCGCCGAATTACCCACACATCACAAGGCAATCAACTCCCGTTTTTTCACCTTACCGGCAACTCAAAATAATTTACGCTGTTTCGATTCAGAACTTTGGAATTCCGATTCACAAACACTGGTGCCCGATTCAAATCTCTATATCTGCGATTCAGATACTCCACTAAACATTCATTTCCAGACAGTTGTTAAACCCGATGCATCGTTAGTCGGAAAAGTAACGCCGTTTTCCGAAACCCCGATTCGCAACTCTGGAAAACCATTTCAGTTTTATCGAGACTTGATTCAAAACCAAACGCCGTTTGTGGAAGCAGTCCGGGGACCGCCAATTCAGTGGTCCACGTTTTGCCAAGGTGGGCGACCCTGTGGACCATGGCTTTCAGCGACTACGATTTCGATGACGGCAGCGGCAAGACTGCGACGGCTGACCAAGTACAGCAGGCGATCTTTTTCGCGCGCATGTTTCGTGATCACAGCCTGTTGGTGCATTGCCATGCTGGCCGCTGTCGGTCACCCGCAATCACGCTCGCCGTCCTCGCGGACCGCTTGGGCGAGGGGAGGGAAGTCGACGCAGTCAATGGAATGCTTCGTCTGGCTCCCAACGCCGCTCCAAATCTGCTCGTATTATCCTTGGCAGAGCAAGTCTTGAACCGGCACGGGAAACTCGAACGAGCTTGGCTGGACCGTTACGAACAGGCCGAGGAAGTTGCAGCGGCTGCGGCGCTTTAAAAGAGAGATGGCCGAACGCAAGACTGGATAGCCCCTATCCGCAGGCTATCGACGGATCGTGGTCACGATCAGCATTCGGTTTGCCTCATGTCAGGTTTCGTCGGCGTTTGCGCCGGCGAGCTTCCCGGATCATCCTTCTATCAAAGAGGATATCTGAACGATGAGAAAATCCCTACGTCAGAAGAATATTGAACAGAAGTTGCGGCAGCGAAGCTACCGTGAACGGCTTAAGCGCGAGCGCAAGCCTTCTCGCGATGACTGCGCTCGCGCGTTGCTGCACACTTATTTTCTTAAGTTTGCGGAAGATAAAGAAGTCGCTCAAGATGCGATCGATGGTATTGTCAAGAAGCTAGTCCGTCAGGGGTTTGCGGAGGAGCCCTGTTATGAGGTGCTCGACAGCATCGTTACCAAATATTCAAAAGGGAAATGGCAATTCCGGCGAAAGCCACATCTGTTCGGTTCCGGGATGTGCACATCTGACGGCTAGACGATCGAAAGCGACCTTCCAGAAGGTCGCGCGAAGCGGCAGCTTAAGTCAGGATTAGCTTTCTCCCCCCGTTACTCCGCAAAACGCCGTTTGCGTTTGAATCAGTATTCTTGAGCAATCGAATGTTGCCACGTGTCCACGCCGCCAATATGGGTTGAACTCAAATCGTCCCCTGATGGTGACTGGATTTGCGGTGCCCGGCTATTAGCGACATCATGGATGTTCGCTGAAATATCTATCTGTACACAACAGCAAAGCTGAATTAAGGACATTCAAGATGGCACAGTGCCTGGCAAATGCCGGTCACGACAACGCCATCAGGTAACCGCCAGAACCCGTCCGGTGTCATGCTGGCGCACGAAATCCACACGGATCCCATTCCAATGGTAGCTGTAGTGCCGCCCCTTGATCGGGATTGTGCTCGCGTCTGGCCAGAAGATGCCGATGCAGCGCCCTTCATCCATGCGGACGCTGTCCCACACGAGACCATCGCTTCCGGCCGCTCGCAGGCCGCTTCCTTCGGCCCGCGAGGCGGTGTAACCGTCTGGGTGCAGCACGTCGGGCACCGCGCTGACATCATCGAGATCCCGATCGACGCTGCCGATCACAACGCGGAAGTCCGCCGTCCAGCCGGGGTGCTCGTTCGTGGCGCGCATGAATTTCTCATGGTGATAAATGGTCTCGGCGACCGCGACGTCTTCGCTGTCGCCTGCGTAATAGATCCCGTAGGCTGCCGCTGCTGGCGCCTGCCAAATCAAGCTCGATGTGCCCAAAGCGTCTATGAGTTCCATAACAACTCTTATGTGATCATTGTGTGTAGCCGCAAAGTTAAAATGTCCTGTTTCTGCAAAGTAGAAACGTCGCTGTGTCACCTTCTCGCTTGTTGCAACGAGATTTGGGGTGCGGATTTTGGGATTGATTTTAATGAGCGAACGCGAACTGCATCGTATCGAGGTTTTGTCAGAGGTTATTGAGCGGCGTCGGACGATTGCGTCAGCGGCAATTGTGCTGTCGCTGAGTGTACGTCAGGTGCAACGGATCATGCGGACATTTTGTCTTGAAGGTGCGACGGCACTTCGGCACCGCAGCCGCGGCCGGCGGTCGAACAACCGTATCAACGACGGCGTGCGTGAGCTCGCGCTGCAGCTGGTCCGGGAGCGCTATGCGGACTTTGGTCCGACGCTGGCCGCCGAGAAGCTTGGTGAGCATGGATTTTCGGTTTCGCGCGAGACGCTGCGCCAGTGGATGGCGGATGATGGCTTATGGCTGTCGCGCAAGCAGCGCCGGACGTTTCGCCAGCCGCGGCTACGGCGCGAATATTACGGTGAGCTGATCCAGATTGACGGCAGCGATCATCGCTGGTTTGAGGATCGCGGCGATGCGTGCACGCTGCTTGTGTTCATCGACGATGCAACCGGGAAGCTGATGCAGCTTTTGTTTGTCCGCTCGGAGAGCGCCTTCAGCTATTTTGCGGCGCTGGAGCTTTACCTGAAGACCCATGGCCGTCCGGTTGCATTCTACTCCGACAAGCACTCGGTGTTCCGGGTTACCAAGCAGGACGCCAAGGGCGGCCAGGGCATGACCCAGTTCGGCCGGGCGCTCTCGGAACTCAGCATTGAGATACTTTGCGCCAATTCGAGCCAGGCGAAAGGCCGGGTCGAACGGGTCAATCGCACCTTGCAGGACCGTCTGGTCAAGGAACTGCGGCTGGCAGGCATCGGCGATATGACTGCCGGCAACGCGTTTCTGCACGGCTTCACGGAGCGGTTCAATGCGCGATTTGCGGTTTCTCCGATCAAGCCGAACAATCTGCACCGGCCGCTCAATGTCGTTCCGGACAGAATGCGCGACATTCTGTGCAAGCGGGAACAGCGTTACGTCGGGGAGCAGCTGGCGTTTTCCTATGAGCGCAAGCGCATCATGCTGGAGGAGAACGAGATCAGTCGGGGTCTGGTCGGCAAATATATCGACACTTACGCCTTTGCCGACGGCCGTCTCGAGATGCGCTGGAAAGGCATAACCCTGCCCTACAGGATGTTCGACAAGGATCAGCGTGTCACCCATGCAGCGGTGACCGAGAACAAACGGCTGGGCGATGTGCTGTCGTTTATCAAGGCTCAGCAGGATCCATTGCCGGCACCGAAGGTGAAGACCAACAGCGAGGGCATTGCTTATCAAAAACGCGGCCGCAAACCACCCGGACAAAAGGGCCGGGTTGATCAGATGATTGAGCGCCGAGCCTGTGAACAGGTGGCAAGTGCTCCCTCTATTGTCGCCGGTCCGGGCTGCGATAGTGAGGTCTCCGCCCTGCCCGGCAACGCGCCTCGGCGCCTGTCAGGATGACATTTCTACTTTGCAGAACATGCGACATTTCTACTTGGTTGCAACATCGGGCCTGTCGAAAAGTGGGGTCCCGCTATACCTACTTTGTTCCCTGGAGATGCGTGGGTTTCGGTGGCGCCTGTACCCGTCAGACAGCACTCAATTGATCAGCTGACGATTTGCCAGATCTTTTGTCTTGTACGAGTTCGTACTTGATCTTCTGACCGTCATTTAGGCTTCGCATGCCTGCGCGTTCAACGGCTGAGATGTGAACGAAAACATCGGCGCCTCCATCGTCAGGCTGGATGAAACCAAAACCCTTGGTTGCGTTGAACCATTTTACTGTGCCTGTGGCCATTGTCTGCCCTCCCCAGTTGGAATCAGTTATCTTTCAGAGCGATCGGTATCAAGCGATGATCTAACCAGCTTTCACGGGCTGTTGCGAATGTATACCGGGTCTTCGTTCTCGCCAGGATCAGCCGTATTTCCAGTCGCCATCAAGATAGATGTCCACGCCGTCTCAGCTTGAGCAATCCCGAAATCTTCCAGCAGCCACTCGATGAAGGTCTGAGTACCCATCATATTAATGTCAGCGCGGACAGCTCGAATGGCATCCCGGGCATCCCTGTCGTCAACAAGCACCACGATTGCTTCACCACTTTGAAGAGCTGCCTTGATGGTCTGCACGCCTTGCAGAAGACTTGCTTCGCCTCTGTCTTTCCAGGTTGGGCGAAGTCTCTCTGGGCTCCCAGCGAGTTCCCAAAGTTCCATTTCTTGGCGATATCGTTCGCCCTCTGCGGTCGCAAGAACGGTCAGGCGATAGCGATTAGATTCCATCCAGCTCGCAATATAATTTCTTGTCGCGCGTCTCTGATCGCGACCTCCGCCAGGCTCACGCGTGGCCTCTTCCAAAACCAGATCGGTAATCCATACATCGCAGCCTGGCTCAAAAAACCAGTCGAGAGCCTCGATAGCTCCAAGAAGCGACAGCGGTGTGTTGTCCATAATCAGGAATTTTGGGGACCTAGTATCTTCAGGATCCGGCTTATCGATCATTTCGCTCTCAACTTAGGAAAGCGTGCCCGCACAGCTGCTAGCTCGTGATTTACGGCCTCCTTGGTTTTCCCAGACAAAGCGTCTTCAGCCATCTTTCGGGCGGCCGCTTTAAAATCAGACACGTCATAGCCAAGAGGATCTGCTAAATGACGAACGGTCACAGCGCGTTTAATATTTAAATCGTTCGGAATCTTTTCGCCGGCCGCCTCCTTGAGGCGACGAAATTCCTCCACGGACAGCAGTATATTCCGTGGCTTTCCGTGGGATGTGATAACGACAGCGTCTCTCCCAGCTGCCCGTTGGACATCGCCAATTTGCTTTTGAAGCTCTATCGAGGAGAATGTGAGCATAGTCGCCTCCTTTTGAAAATATATATTATATGTATTTTTGCGAGCTTGTAAACGATCAATTGCCACCCGGTGTTTAAGCCTCAAATTCGCTACCGACACCCGAACCGACGCAACGCCTGGAGCCATCTGTATGGTGCGAAATCCGGCAGTCTGGCTCCCGCTACAGCGCTTAGTGCGCCGATGATCCTGCTCGTTCCGGTTGTTGAGGTATTTACTCGACCGGTGCTGTCACATTGATTTTCCATCAACCGCTGTGCGGTAATTGTTTCGGATGAGCCAGACAGCGCCTACTTATAAAAACCATCGTTTTCCCATCGAGATTGTCGCCCGCGCAATCTGGCTCTACTTTCGTTTCAACGTTAGCCTGCGCGAAGTCGAAGAGATGATGCTGGAGCGCGGCGTTGTCGTTTCTTACGAGACCATCCGTCGATGGTGTCGCAAACACAGCGCTAATTATACATGCCGTTTACACCGCAAGCCGCCTTCGCATGAGGATGTCTGGCATCTCGATGAGCTTGTCGTGCGGGTCAACGGCAGGAAATGCTGGCTCTGGCGTGCGGTCGACCATGACGGATACGTTCTGGATGAAATCGTGCAAACGCGCCGGAACACTAAGGCTGCCAGACGCCTGTTAATCCGTCTGCTGAAGAAGCAAGGCATGGCGCCCAAGCGCATGATCACTGACAAGCTGCGCTCATATGGAGCGGCAAAGCGCCAGGTCATGCCACATGTCGAGCACCGGTCTCATAAGGGGCTTAACAACCGTGAAGAGAATTCTCATCTGCCGTTTCGAAAACGGGAGCGGACACGGCAAGGGTTTCGATCCATCGGGTCCTTACAGCAATTCCTGTCAATCTTCTCATCCGTCCGCAACCTCTTCGTTCCATCCCGCGTAAACCGATCCGCTTCACAAATCCTCATCCATCGCCGCAAGGCCATGGCCGAATGGAATGCTGTGGCTCATCAACTCGCCTGAGAACCGGAGCGGGGGTCTTCCGCGTCTTAATTCAAACAATGTGACAGCACCGATCACCTCGCTGTCGCCGGGTGGTGGCGAGAAGATGTCGAAACATTCAGTGGTGGCCGGCGATGTTGCGGGCATGCTGGAGCGGCTTGCCGAGCTCAACAGGAAGGCGCAGGCCCGGACCGGGAAAAGCTTTCCGATCATCATGATCCAGGAGGCCGGCCTCGACGGCTTCTGGATCCATCGCGTGCTGCAGGCTGAGGGGATTGAAAGCCATGTCGTCGATCCGGCGTCGATTGCAACCTCACGCCGGCGGCGCCGGGCAAAGACCGACAAGATCGACGGCGAGGCGCTGCTCCGGGCGTTGCTGGCTTACAAGCGGGGCGAGCCACGGGTATGCGCGATGGTGCGGGTGCCGACGCCCGAGGAGGAGGATCGCCGCCGCATCTCGCGCGAGCGCAAGACATTGACGAACGAGCGCGTCAGCCACGTCAACCGCATCAAGGGGCTGCTGTTCGGTCAGGGCGTGTCCGGCTACGAACCGCTGCGGCGCGATCGGCGCACTTGCCTCGAGGAGCTGAAGACCGGCGATGGGCGTCCTCTGCCTATCCATCTGAGGCTGCAGATTAGCCGCGAACTCGATAGGCTTGAGCTACTGATCGAACAGATCAAGGCGGTCGAGGCCGAGCGCGACGCCATGCTCGCAGCCGAGCAGCTTGCCTCGCCAGCACCGGCCACGCTGCTCGGCCTGAGAGGCATCGGGCCGGAGTTTGCCGCTGTGCTGTGGTCGGAAGGCCTGTCGCGGCACTACGACAACCGGCGCCAGGTCGCCGCCTATGCGGGCCTCGCGCCGACACCCTGGCAAAGCGGCTCGGTTTCTCACGACCAGGGGGTTTCGAAATCCGGCAATCCAAGGCTGCGAACGACGCTGATCCAGCTCGCCTGGCTGTGGGTGCGCCATCAACCGCAATCGGCGCTCTCCTTGTGGTTCAAGGACCGGGTGAAGCAGAACGGCGGGCGCTTCAAGAAGACGATGATTGTGGCGCTTGCCCGCAAGCTGCTCGTCGCGCTGTGGAAATACGTCAACGCCGGCGTCGTCATCGAGGGGGCGATCATGAAGACCGCCATCTGATGCTTCGCTGATCTGAATGTGCAATCCTTCCAGGACCTGATCCGTCCTGGCGGATCGATCCAGGTGGACGAACCGAGCAATGGCTTGGCTTGAAATGCCCCTCCTCCAGAATGGTCCCGTCCGCCTGAGCCCGTGTCCGCCGCAAGCGGGATGTTGGTGCCGCTGTTTTGAGCAGCGACCGTATATAAGTTGGATCTGGCTCGGATAAACGAGCCGCGTCACGCAATCAGGGGCTCATGGATTGCGCAACAACCAAAGCGAGGAAGTGAAAATGTTGCCCTGACACCCCCGTTCCGACTTGACTTCTCCTCATATAAGCCATTGCCCGGCGCCGTAGACTTTCAATCCCGTGCTGTCGACCAGCACATGCAGCTGGCCGTCCGGCAGAGGCCGGTTTCGACGGGTTGATGGCTCCCAGTTCTGCGCCCGACGGCTCAGCGTCGTATGATCCGGAACAGGGACTTTCAGCCCCATGAGATCCAACAGCGAGTGTAGCAATCCCTCGGTCTGGCGCAGCCGCATTCCGAAGACGCAACCCAGCGTCAGGGCCGTTTCGATGGCAAGATCGGAATACCGGGCTTGGCCTCCCCGGGTCTTGCGTCGGGGAGCGCGCCAGCCGACCAGTGCCTCCGGCGTTACCCATAGTGTCAGGCTACCACGCCGGCGCAGACCTGCCTCATAATCCGCCCAATTCGTCACCTTGAACTTCATCTTCTCAATGTGATGACGCTGGGCAGCATTGTATTTGTAGGGCATGGCACGGATCAAGCTGATTGCGATCCCGTCTGCCTAGCGCCAAACCGTTGACAAAGTATCCACGCACCAACGCTGCCTACTACCATGGCGCGCTTCACGCTTAGGCATCGTCCGATGATTGTTGAACCGGATCGGCCAGCGGGAGTCCGCGAGGTCCGCCTGTGGGCAGGATCTGCGCTGCGCCACGAACCTTCGCCGCAAATTGAACAGTTGGAGCGCGAGAGCCCGAGACGTGTTATATAAGACGGCTGAGCATTGTGAGGCGCAAGCATGGGGCCTCACAATGGAAGGTCTCGCCCGGAGCGTGGGATTGTGACCATTGCCTTGACACTCCAGGTATATCTCGATCGCAAGGGCGTCGAGTACGATCTGGTCGAGCACAGGCCGACTAGATCATCGATGTCTACCGCGCGCGCCTGCCACATCGCGGCCCGCTGCCTGGCCAAAGCCGTCGTGCTGCGCAGACGCGACGGCTATCTTCTGGCCATTCTACCGGCCTCTCGCCATGTGCGGCTCAGGAAACTCAAAGCGGCACTCGGGGAGGAACTGACGCTCGCTACGGAGCATGAGCTCGATCAGCTGATCCGGGATTGCGCACACGGCGCTGTTCCCCCGATCGGCGAGTGCTACGGGCTGGACGTCGTCATCGAGGACAGCGTCTTCGACCAACCGGAGGTTTACTTCGAGGGTGGCGATCACGCCACCCTCGTCCATATGAGCCAGGCACAGTTCGCGCGGCTCACACGGGAGGCGCTTCATGGGAATTTCAGCGCTCGCAACCGAGGCCCCACGCCCAAGGGCAACTGATCGAGTGATACCGCAGCCGATCGGCGGAAGAAGGGCCGGCGGCGCAGTCGAGGTCCGGCCTCGGTTCGACGGATCGATATGAGGAAGGGAGGCGGCGATGTCTTACAATGGCTATACCAGCCCGGATGACGTTCTCCGGACGATTCCGGGGCTTCCAGGAAATACAGGAAAGCGACATGCTTGTCGTGCCGGATCCAACCACCGCTTTCCTGGACCCGTTCACGGAGGCGCCGACGCTCGTCCTGATCTGCAATATTCTCGACCCAGTCAGCGCCCAATCCTATAGCCGGGACCCGCGCTTTATCGCACAGAAGGCCGAAACCTATCTCAAGGCGACCGGTATCGGCGATACGGCCTATTTCGGCCCGGAACTCGAGCACTTCGTCTTCAACGAGGTCCATTATGATCAGGGCACCAACTACGGCTACTACGAGATCGACGCCGTCGAGGCGAACTGGAATGCGAGGAGCGGAACTGGCCTCGGGCACAAGCTGCGCCCGAAAGAGGGCTACTTCCCCGTCCCGCCTGCCGACACCCTTCAGGACGCCCGCACCCGAATGGTGACGCTCCTCGAGCGAATTGGCATTGAGGTCGAGGCACACCACCACGAGGTCGCGACCGGCGGCCAGGGCGAGATCGATATGCGCTTTGCGACGCTGACGCGCATGGCCGACAGCGTGATGATCTATAAATACGTCGTGAAGAATGTCGCGCGCAGCCGCGGCATGACCGCAACCTTCATGCCGAAACCCCTGTTTGGAGACAACGGCTCGGGCATGCACGTCCATCAGAGCATTTGGCAGGAAGATCGCCCGATCTTTGCCGGCGACGGCTATGCCGGCTCCAGCGAAGTGATGCGCTACTATATCGGCGGACTGCTCAAGCACGCGCCGGCACTGCTCGCCATCTGCGCTCCGACCGTCAATTCCTACCGGCGGCTCGTGCCGGGTTTCGAAGCGCCGGTCAATCTCGGCTATTCGCGGCGCAACCGCTCCGCGGCGTGCCGGATCCCGATGTACTCGCTCAACCCCAGGAGCAAGCGGGTGGAGTTCCGCTGCCCGGATCCCTCCTGCAATCCGTATCTGGCCTTCGCCGCCATGCTCATGGCCGGCCTCGACGGCATCCGCAGCCGCATCGATCCGGGAGATCCGATCGACAAGAACCTCTACGATCTGCCGCCGATAGAACGCGCCGCAATCCCGTCGACACCGGCCTCGCTCGGCGAGGCTCTCGATGCGCTGCAGGCGGACTGCAAGTTCCTGCTTGCGGGAGACGTGTTCACGACGGACGTCGTCGAGACCTATGTGCACTACAAGCGCTCGCACGAGATCACGGAGATACGCATGCGCCCGCATCCATACGAGTTTGTTCTCTATTATGACGTTTAGGCCTTGCACAGAGGATTTGACTGTTTGACTTTGCCCCGGCCGGACACGGGAACAGAGCAGCCCCCTCTCTTGCGTTTTTCAACATCCTAGCCGAGCCCCGCCCAAGCCGGAAGGATGAGTGCTTGCGATGGAGGCAACGCTAAGGCGTCATCCGACAATAACTACACCGCGAGGTTGGGCTCGATGGTGTAGTCCCAGTTGCCATAAAAACCTGTCGAAGACATATTGCTTGGGGAATGTCACGTTGATTTCGGGTTAAGAGATTGTCGATAGATGATGCGCCATGAATCAGCCCATCGCCCATTACAAGAACCACCGGTTCCCGCCAGAGATTATCGCCCGTGCCATCTGGCTCTATTATCGGTTTCCGCTCAGCCTGCGCAATGTTGAAGAAATGCTGCTGGAACGAGGGATCGTCGTGTCTTATGAGACTATCCGTCGGTGGGGCAGAAAACATGGCCCTGAATATGCCCGGCGTATTTGCCGAAAGCCGCCTTCCAGCAATGATGTCTGGCACCTTGATGAAGTCGCGGTGCGCATCAACGACAAGCGATGCTGGCTGTAGCGGGCGGTTGACCAAGACGGCTTTGTGCTCGATGAGATTGTCCAGAACCGCCGCAATACCAAGGCGGCCAGGCGATTGCTGATACGTCTGATGAAGAAGCAGGGCATGGTGCCGAAGCGGATGATCACCGACAAGTTGCGCTCCTATGGCGCAGCAAGGCGTCAGGTCATTCCAGACGTCGAGCATCGTTCTCACAAAGGCTTGAACAATCGAGCAGAGAATTCGCACGTTCCGTTTCGAAAACGCGAGCGAATGCGCCAAGGCTTTCGATCGATCGGCAGCTTGCAGCATTTTGTTTCCGTCTTCTCTGCTGTTCGCAATCTCTTTGTTCCGTCCCGTTTAAATTGCTCAGCATTTCAGATCCGAAATTACCGCCTGCATGCCATGGGTGAGTGGAAAGCAATCAGCGCCCAGATTGCCTGAAAAGAGGCACACGCCTTTCGCACGACTAGCCTCCAAACAATGTGACAGTGCCGTTCGACGATATGACGTTTGACGAGTTACTCACCGAGCTGCGCGACAGATATCCGGACGGTGCCACATGGCGTGAGCGTCTTAGTCTCACCAATCTCGATATTCTGAAATGGGCTGCCTCTGCGGGTATGCCCAGGCAAGACCTCTACGATCGATTGGCAATTGAACTGGCACGTGGTTTTAACGCCTCGGAGCTATCGTTTGAATTTTGCGACGCCGTCGTCAACGACATTTATTCAGTAATGATTTTTAACGACGAGCAACGCCCCCATATCTTCTGGGAAATCTATCTCGCCTTTGATTCCGGGGAATATTATCACGACGGCAATCGTGACCGGCATCCGGTCGAGGTGTACACACGGCCCCAAATCGGACGAATTCTTGATGCTGTCGCTGCGCGATGAGGCAAAAACTCGCGACCGCAAAAACGATTATTGCAGAGGCCGGAATGGGGTAAAAAACACCATCGCCGGAAAAGGCCGGATGGAACTGCGACGCAAACGTTTATCGATACGCGTGCGAGCTTATCGACAAGCAATGGCCGAAGCTCATTGCTGCACCATCGTGAGTCCGAGATCGTCACGGTGCCGGCGGATGCAATCAGTAGGCACCCGGCTTTGGGGATACTGAGGCTCCTATCATTTGATCTCCCAGGTCGTGTTATGCGGGATGTCCATCGCAGTGTAGCCGCCGGGACCAGCCAGTGCCGGCATTGCTATGCAAGCAAATGGCTCACTCCCAGTAATTCCGACGTACTTGCCTGTGCCGCCGGTGATGATATGGGTGCCACAACCCATCTCTGGCTGCGACTTGTCGAGGTCGCGCGTATCAAAGGTCGAGAAAATCTTGTCACCGTCGTTGTCGGCCAGCACGCAGGCGCCGTCGATATATTTCTTGTCGCCCGACGCTACACTCAGCGCTGTGCAATGTGCTGACATCTTGTCGAACATTTTCTCTCCCTTCATGTTTTCGGTGGTGCCGATCGCCTCCAGCGAAGTGGCGGTGCCGAGATCGGCGATGTCAATGTTCATCAAAGGTCGAAAGATGAAGTGCGTCACATAGGGCGTGGTCCCCTTCTTTTCGATCGGTTGTCCGAGGACGATCCCGGGGGCAACGGCCATGAGAACTCCGGAGAGAAGTGCCGCTTCGACCAGTGTCCGCGCCGCGGCGGGGGCAGCGATCATGCTCAGGTTTACGGGTTTCATTGGTTCCTCCCTTAGGTGTCATCAAGTCCCAGTCAGATAAAGAAGTCGTTGGGGCGGCCTACGGCTATTTTTCCCGCATCGCTCGGCGGAAGTTCTGCGTGATCGGCTCAGCCAGATAAGAAAGCACGGTGCGAGCACCCGTCCGGATCATCGCCTCGCTCGACATGCCGGGCAGCAGCTTACGGCCCTCCAGCTTGGCGAGTTCGCTCTTGTCGATCAACACGGTCGCGGCGAAATACGGTGCCCCGCTGCGCTCCTCCACCATGCGGTCAGCCGACACGATCTCCACGACGCCGTCGAGTGGTGGCAGGTTGTAGCGGGCGAAGGCCGGGAAACTGACGCGCGCGGGCTGTCCGGGGGCGATCGTCTCGACATCCTCTGGTTTGACCATAGCCTCGACCACGAGTTGCTGTCCGAGCGGCACGACTGTCATCAATGTCTCACCGGGTTTTACGACACCGCCTGCCGTGTGGACCTTCAGGTCCATGACGATGCCCTCAACTGGTGCGACGACATTGGTACGGGTAAGCACGTCCTTGGCGGAACGCTCCTGCTGTCTGAGGTCAAACAACTCCGCCTCGACCTTGCTCAACTCCTCGACGGCCTCGTTCAGCCGCACTGTGTTGAGGTTCAAGATTTGCATGTCAATCTCGGCCATGGCGCTTCTGGCACGAGCGATTGCCGCGACGTTGGTAGCGCGCTCCCCCTCGATCTCCCGCTGTTGTCGTCTGAGCAACAGGTTCCGCTCGCGGGTGGTCAGCCCCCTCTTGAGCAGACTCTCAAGGTCTTTGGTTTCACCCTCGATCGCCTCGATCTGCTTGTCCTCGGTGACGATAAGCTCCTCCAGTCCGGTTATCTCTTCCTCGGTCTGGTGACGGCGCTGGCTGAGAATTTCCCGCTCGTCCTTCAAGTTGTGGTGCTTCGCCGCGAACACGTCACGCTGTGAGGCCACCGCGTCCTTTGCGGCGGTGGCGGCGTTTGCGAGCAACGCCGGATCAAACTCGATCTCGGCCTTGCCGTCACGCTCAGCCCTGAGACGCGCGGCCAGCGCCTCACGCGTTGCTATCCGGTTCTGGATCAGGTCAAGCTGCGCCTTTGCCTGTGTGTTGTCGAGTCGGATGAGGACCTTGCCCGCCTTGACGATATCACCGTTGGCGGCGTTCAACTCCGCGATGATGCCGCCCTCGAGATGCTGGATGAGCTTGCGGTCGCCGGCGACCTTGATAACGCCCGGTGCCACTGCGGCGCTGTCCAACGGTGCCAGCGTCGCCCAACCCCCGGCCACGCCGAAGAACAGGAACATGATCGCGAACCCGGTGAGCGTCACGCCTGTGAGACGCAGGGGTACCGGTTCCAGTGCGGAGGGTGGCGGAACGGGTAACGGCACGACGTTCATATCTGTTTTCGTTTTCATGCTTGGTTCGCCACTATAGTTGGCATCTGCCTCACCTCGCGGATGCGCGCGGCTAGTTCATTGAAGACATAGTCACGTGGACCGAAGAGGTCCTGTTGGCCCCGGTTGAGGACCAATATCTTGTCAACCTTCTCCATGATGTTCGGTCGGTGCGCGATCAGGACAACGGTCGTGCCCGCCGCCTTGACCGTGCTGAGGGCTGCGATCAATGCGTCCTCACCCTCGCGGTCGAGGTTAGAATTGGGCTCATCCAAGATAATGAGTGCCGGGTCGCCGTAGAGTGCCCGCGCCAACCCGATGCGTTGGCGCTGCCCGCCTGACAGCACCGCGCCGGATTCGCCGATCTCGGTGGCGTAACCCTTCGGCAGTCCTTTGATCAGTTCGTGAACTCCCGCCAACTGCGCGGCCTTGACCACATTGTTGAAGACCGCTGGGTAGACCTTCGCGAAGCGGCAGATGTTTTGGGAGACGGTACCGGCGAAGAGCTCGATGTCCTGCGGCAAGTAACCGACATAATGACCACGGTCCTCCGCCGCCCATTGGGCAACGTCCATGCCGTCCAGTAACGCACGCCCCCCGGATGGACGCCAAGCACCGGCCAGTATTCGCGCCAGACTCGTCTTACCGGCCGCGCTCGGGCCGATCAACGCCATTGCTTCACCCGGATTGAGCTGGAAGTTAATCCCTTTCAGGATATGCTCGCCACCCTGTCGGGCAAGCACAAGGTTGTCGGCCTCAAACTTACCTTTCGGTCGTGGCAGTGGCAGAACCGGTGTGGCCTCCGGGTGCTGTCCGGCGACTGCGGTGAGACGCCGGTAAGCGGCACGCGCTCCGACCGTCGCCTTCCATGTGCCGATCGCTTGCTCGACCGGGGACAACGCGCGGCCCATCAGGATTGAGGCAGAGATCATGATACCGGGTGAAGCCTCGTTCCGAAGTACTAGATAAGCACCAAGGCCCAGTATGGCCATTTGCAGGGCCAGCCGGTGACAACGCGCGATGGCCGCGATGACGCCGCCACGGTTGGCAGCAAGAACTTGTCCTTTGTTTGCCTCGTCCTGCTGCGCCTTCCAGCCCTCCAGCAGTGGCTGTAACATGCCCATCGCCTGTACGACCTCGGCGTTGCGGATCGCCGCCTCAGCCTGCACGTATGCCCGCGACTGTGCGCTTGCGGCCTCGGTCAACGGCTTGCGTGTGAGGTATTCGTTGAGCAACGCCAACGCAAATAGTACGATCCCGCCGCCCAGCGCCAACCAACCCAGCCAAGGGTGCATGAGGAATATGGCGGCGAAAAATAGCGGTGCCCAAGGCGCGTCAAGGATCGGGAAGATGCTCGGGCTGGTGAAGAAATTCCGTACTTGATCTAGGTCGCGCAGTGGACGGGCGTTGGCCTGACCGGGCGCTGAGGCGGCATATTCTACCGATGCGGTCAGGAGGACTGGCGCCAACCGCGCGTTCATCCACGATCCGACGGTAGCCAGAAGACGCCCGCGCACCACCTCCAGCCCCGCCATTGTCGCGAGTGCCGCTGCCGCCATCAGCGACAGCATCACCAACGTCTCCAAGCTGTGGCTGGACAACACGCGGTGGTAGACTTGGAGCATATAAAGCGCCCCGGTCAGCATCAGCACGTTGATGCCACCGCTGAACCAGATAAGCGGCCGGATGGCGCGTCTGGCCTCTTTCATCACCACCTGCAGGGCAGCGGGCTGTTGGTTGGTTTTCATCATTTATGTCTCTGGTGTGCGGGATGACATCTCGTGCAACAGATCGCGGGTGGTAGTACGGGGGCAGCATTAGCTGCCCCCGTTGGTCAAGTGTTATGCGACGTCAACAAGTATGTGCTGCATCGCTGTCTGGTCCGCGTCCGCGTCCGCCACTTGGAAGGCGAAGTCGAGGTTGGCATCCGGCGTCTGGGTCACGGTCGAGGTGAAGGCGATGTCCGTGATCTTCAGCACGTCGTTATCGGTGGCGTCGAAGTTCACCAGATTGGTGGTCGCATTGCTGCCGCCGCCAGCGCCGGTCGTCCTGTTCAGGTCGATCGCCGCGTTGTTGCCGGTGATCCCGTTGCCCGACTGCATGATCTGGGCACCCTGCATCACATAGTCTTCGCCGGCTGCGTTGTAGTCGTTCTGCTCGATGATCACGAGGCCGTCGTTGTTGTCGAGCGTGAACTCGCTGCTGTACGGGGCCGGGACCTGACCCGTCTTGAAGATGTCGGCGTTCGACACGTACACAGCCCGCGTGATCGTGGAGTTGTCGTCCGCGGTGCCGGCGATGTTGTCGGCACCGTTCTTGTCAATCAGGTCGAGGATCAGCATCAAGTCCTCGCTGTTGCCGATGCCGTCGAACTTGATGGCCATGGCGCCGGCGGTCGCCGTCGGGGTGGTAGCCTCGGTCTGAATACCGACGTTGCTGTTGAAGAACCGCAACGTGAGCAGTTCGTCTTTCTGGATCGTGTCACCGGCGACACCGTTGGTGCTCTGCGTCGCAGACACCCACGTTTCATTGTTGTTACTCACCATCTCGTGACCACCGACGGTGAACGCGGCGTCAGCGGATGACCCCTCGCCATTGTTCGTCAAGCGGAACGGGTTGGCGTTGTTGATCGCGTTGCCCGTGAACTGCACGTAGAAGTCTTCGTCATCCGGCGTGTTCGGGTCATCCGCCTGCAACCGTTCCACCACGATCTGCGGGTGGCCCGTGTTGCCCGTGGGCTCCTTGGACAAGAGCTCACTGGTGTGGATAACGTCGAAGCTGAAGCCTTCGAGCGGGTCGGTCAGGTTGACGGTATAAGTGTCGGCAGCCTTGTCGAAGACGAGGGTGCCGCCCGCCGTGCCCGTCTGGACGCCAGCCGCTGGGTCCTTGTCGTAGGTGAAGGTGAAGTTGAACGTCGCGGAGGTGAGACTCTCCGACGCGAGCGTCACGTTCGGGGTGAGGACATTACCTCCGCCGCCGCCGGTGATCGTGCCGCTGAGTCCGATCTGGACGCCAGCAAGCGCGCCATTCTGGTCGACAAAGTCAGAACCGCCGCCCGTGTAGAACGCGGCCGTGTGAGCATCCGCGCCGATGTCGTACCCGAAGGCTCCGGTGGCCGACGCGTTGAGCGCGTTAGCCAGAGTCTCGTGGGTCCCGTTACCGTTGCCGGCGTTCTGGTCACCGTCGAACGGCACCGTGATCGTCGGCCCGTCGTCCTCGAAGACGAGGTTCCGGCCGATGTCGAGGGTGGCCGATTGGTGGTCACCGTCCTTGTCGGTGATGGTCGCGGTGAGCTGGACCAGGTTGTCCGCAGCCAGGGTCGTGCTGTCGTCGGGGTCGTTGGCGTTCGGATGGACCACCGCCCGGATCTGATCGAGGGTGACACTGCCCGCGGCGTTGACGGAGACCGTGAACACGAGGTCGTTGGTGCCGGCGGTGCGGCCTTCAACGACGCCACCATTGACCGAGAGGACGACCACCTCACCGGTCAATGTGTCGACGAGGCCGGTTGCGCCTGCCGTCACGCCAAGCGCGTAGGTCACCGTGCCGGCCCCGTCGGCGCCGAAGGCCGAGCTGAAGTTGGCCGCAAAGCTCTGCGTGGCGTTGGTCGCAACGGTCTCGTCGACGGTCAGCGTCGGCTCCGTGCCGGTCGTCGAAATGCTCGGCCCGTCGTCCTCGAAGTTAAGGTTCTGACCGATGTCGTGCGTGGCCGAGGCCTGATCCCCGTCACCGTCGGTGATGGTCGCCGTCAGGGTAACGAGGTCGGCAGCAGCCAACGTCCTGCTGTCGTCCGGGTTAGTGGCGTCCGCGTGAACAATCGCCCGAGCCTGGTCGAGAGTCACGACGCCAGCGGCGCTGACGCTGACCGTGAACACGACCGCGCCAGCGGCTGAACCGGCGCGACCGACCACGTTGCCACCTTCCAGGAAAAGCAGGACGGACTGGCCGGTTGCGGTGTCGGTAAGGCCGCTATCGTTCGTGACCGGACTGATGCCGAGCGCATAGCTGATGGCGTCGCCATCTGCACCGGCATTCGAGGAGAAGAAAGTCGAGAAATTCGCGCTGTCGTCGCCCAACAAGTTGGTCTCGTCCACCGTGAGCTCCGGTGGGACACCGATTGCCGTCATCGTCGGCCCGTCGTCGTCAAAGTTGATGAAGGAGCCGACCTCTTCGTTGTGGGCGTTGGTGGTTTGCGCCGAGAAATGGACCTCGGTGATGTCGATCCCTTCATTCGAATCGACCGACTCAATATGCAGTCGATCCATAAAGCCGCTGGTGGTGATATCGACGGTGGTGGTGTTATCGAGCCCGGTGATGGTGACTTTGTTCCCGGTCCCGCTGAGCCCGGTGACGGTGACGTTGCCGCTTGGCGTGGCATAGGTGCCATCGGCGGTGATGGTGGACAACGCTGACGCACCCGTCAACGTGAGGCTGGTGATGTCCACGGGGTTGGTCGGACTGCCGTTGAAGAAGTCCGAGCCTTGCTCGTTGCCCTGAACGTTGAAGGCGCTGATGCTGATGTCCGCCCGCCCCGCCCCTTGCGAAGGCGTGAGTTGGTTGATTATGAAGCCAGCCTGCGTGATGTTTTCGAGATGGCTGCCGTACGCGATGTCCGCGCCATCACCTGCGCTGGGCGTACCGCCGGTCACAAAATCGATCTGCAGCACTTCACGTCCTAGAGGTTGATTCTGCCCATCGGTGTCCGGTTGGATGCTCTGGTTATCGACGCCAAAGCCTTGCTGGCTCACGTTGCACTCGCTGTTGACCAGCGCGCTGTTGGGGTCGAGTTGGGAGGACCGCACAAGCCCCGTCACCACCAACTGCTTGGAAGCGTCATCGGGCGAACTGAGCAGGTTGAATTCATTGCTGCCGGGATGGGCATTCTCACCGGTGAAACTGACCGTGGAGGTCCCCGTGACCGAGGCGAACACCTTATCAGTCAGATCGATTTGGTCGTCCGGGTTGGTCGCATCGGGATGGTGCAACGGCACGTATTGGACCGTATACAGGTCCGCATTGGTGGTGCTGGTACTGATCAGCGCAAACGAGAAGGCGAGCGGCCCGGTCTCAGCGGGCTCGGCGAACGGGTCGGAGGTACCAATGACGCCGATCACGACGTTTGGATGAGTTGGGTCCTGGAACAGCCAGACATAATTGCCATCGACCGTCTGAAGGCCGCTGTTCACGCCGACGGTGGTGGAAAACGGGGTCCCGGAGGCGTTCTGCGTGAGAACGACCGAGGTTATGGTTTCCCCTGCGCTCGCCGTGGCCTGCACGAAGTTGGTCTGGAAGGCGACCTCCGGTGAGGTCAGCCCGCCCGCGCCGTCGCGACTTAGCAGATATTGCAGCGTGGCGTTGGTGCTGTGGGGCAAAACGGATGGGTTAACATCATCGTCCTGAAGGCCGGTGGTCTCGTCGATGATGATGTCTTGAGTTGTGATGTCGAGTGCCATGGAGATTCTCCTCGAATTAAGAAAAGGGATCCAGCCCCAGATGCCGAAGTGCACCCGCCAGGGTCTACCCCCTTGCGAATTGAATTTACGGCTCTCAATTGACCACTATTGTTGCGCCTATCGAGAGCGAGCGTCCGATCTCAGTTCGATAGTATTAAGGTGAATGGCCGTACCTAGAGGTTGCTCTACTAACAACGTCGACGATAAATTTCTCAGACCGTGCAAGAGAGAACTGGTAAAATTCGACGTTTTGCAATCCCGTTGTTTCATCCAAAGTGATGGATTCGCTGTTAAGAATGATTGACATCGTAGCGCCCTTTCATAATACCGTGACCCAGCTCCGCTGTCGCGAGCTCGCACGTAGCCTCCGCGCGCAAGCAGCGCACGTAAGCAAGAAGCCAAAATTTTGCTCTAATCGATTGTATTTTACGCCGCATCTAGACGTACGTTCGCCGCTCCGTAAGACTAGTTACAGATGATCAGCTTCAACGTACTAAGATGTACTAGATGTACGCAAACATGCGGACAGCACTGCTGCCGTGGTATCCATGTTCTGTTCGGAAGTCACCCTGATGACAAGGTCGGAGATTTCCTCCGACAGTGCCGGAGATTGCCTGGACAATGCGATGGCAATCTATAAAATCACGGCCACCCCCCGCGTCAACACGCGAATTTCTCCTCAACGCTTCACCATACTACGAATTCGCTGGTAGCGGAACTTGTGGGCAGGTAGCCAGTTCGATGTACGACTTTGGTCTGGCACGTGTGGATGTCTCCACATTGCAAGGACTTAGGGCGGCCAGTTGACAAAGTACATCAGCCGAATTCTTTGATAATTAGTATTTTCCCTAGCGTGCTGGACCATAGAGGGCCTTTACAAAAGGGAGAGGAGCGAGACAAACGTAGGCGGGGCCTTGCGTTCGGGGTCTCTATCTCCTCCCAGTCTGGCCAATCGCTGGCATGGTGGGGGTAAGTCGCCATCTCGATTAGCAAGGGACAGAATACTCCCGTTCCGTATTGCGGTATCTGTGACAACTTGGCTCCACATCTAAAGATGTATTTCTCCCAACCCTGCTGCAATTGCGTTCCACTACGAACTCAGCTGGGTTCGTCAAGAGTTCGGCATCGGGAGGCGACATGATCAGAAGATTCTGTCTCGGTTCGAGAAATCTGCCTAGGAGCGTCTGGAACAAAACCTCTTGCTTGCGACCTTCCTGGCCTGAGCGAGCAAGGGCGACGACAAGAATTGTTCTGCCCTCTGGTGCAAAGGCGCGATACAAAAATGCTGCGCCTAGCCCCTGCTCACCGACCAGTTCGGCATCGTATTGGCCCACATCGATTCGACACCAAGGGCCATATCACTGGTCAGAGCCCCATGGTATATTTTGCGGGTGGCAATTACATGCCGCTGGAGCAGCCGTTTGCTAATCGCGGCGGGTCGCTATTGCCACGTGACTAAGGCCCGGATGCGCGGTTTGCGGGGACTGTCCTCGTGGGACCCAATTCCGGTATCAAGGCGGAGGGGCTTGTCAATGCACCGCATCATTGCCGTCGCTATTGTCGCGCTTGCGGCCGCGTGTATTTGCTCCGCGCGGGCGGAGGTCCTGATCGGGGTTTCAGGCGCGATGACCGGAAAGCTCGCCTGGATCGGCGAGCAGGGGCAGCGCGGCGCGGAGATGGCCGTGGCCGACATCAATGCGGCGGGCGGCGTACTCGGCCAGCAGGTGCGGCTTATCACGGTCGACGACTTCTGTGATCCCGGGCAAGCGGTGGCCGCCGCCCAAAAACTGGTGGCTGACGGTGTAGTGCTCGTGATCGGGCACTACTGCTCTGGAGCCTCGATCCCGGCATCGGAAGTGTACGACGCGGCGGGAATTCTGCAGATTTCACCAGGATCGACCAATCCTCTGTTGACCGAACAAGGCCGTGCCAACGTGTTCCGCGTCATTGGTCGCGACGACGCGCAGGGCGTCGTTGCCGGCAACTACCTGGCCGATCATTGGGGTGACAAGAAGATTGCGATCCTTCACGACGGCACCACCTATGGTAGGGGGCTTGCCGATGAGACCAGAAAGCAGTTGAACAAACGCGGCGTAACCGAGGCGATCTACGAAGCGTACACTCCTGCGAAAAACGACTACGCCGCCGAGGTCGCTGTGTTACAGGCAGCTAACATCGCCGTATTGTATGTCGGTGGGTATCATACCGAGGCCGCGCTGATTGTTCGCGCCGCGCGAGACCGCGGCTACACGGTTCAACTCATTTCAGGCGATGCCTTGGCGACCGAGGAATTTGCCCTGATCGCCGGTTCCGCCGCCGAGGGGACTCACTTCACATTCCCTGCAGACCCACGGCGAAACCCCGAAGCGGCCCCAGTCGTGGAGCGGTTCCGTGCAGAAAATTTCGAGCCTGCAGGCTACACGCTGCTGAGCTACAGCGCCGTCCAAGCTTGGCAGCAGGCGGTCGAGAAGGCAGGCTCACTAGAGCTCCAAGCCGTGATTGCGTCGCTGCGCAGCCATCAATTTGACACTGTGTCGGGCCGTATCGACTTTGACGATAAGGGCGACCTCACTGTTCAGAACTGGGTATGGTATGTTTGGAAGGGTGGCGAATACGTGCCGTTAGAATAATGCAACGTTGATCTCTGTGGATCGCGTTTGAGACAAAATCTGTGCAGGCCATGTTGACCACATCAGCCGGATCGACGGGTTGCCGCGATGTTTGAACGTCTCGGCATACGTGGCCGCCTACTTTTCGCTTGCTTCGGGATCAGCGCCTTCGCGGTGCTCGCGACCGCCGCGGCTGTGTATGCCTTCCTTCAGGTGGGCGAGGTCGTCGAGCGAATCACGGAGCGCCGGGTTCCATCCGCGCTAGCATCGCTCGAACTCTCTCGCCAAGCTGAGCGGGTCGCCGCTACTGCGCCCGCCATACTTGCTACGACCAGTACTGCTCAGCACAACGAGGTCTCGGCTGCAATCGGGGGGGAGATGACACACCTCGAAGCGTTGCTTGCCGCGCTCAAAGGCACCGCGGCTAGCGCGGCGGTGGCTGAGATCGAAGCCGCAGTGATTGGTCTGCGGCGCAACCTCAACGCTCTCGACGATCTTGTCGCCGCTCGGCTCACTGCGGTTGCGCGCAAAGAGGAGCTCTTGCGCCGCTTGTCGGCTACGACAAATGCAAGCCAGCGTCTTGTGGCGCCCGGTATCCTCGTGATGAACTCCAAGGTTCCCCAGTGGCGCGCAGCCGCAGCGGATGCTGCCGCACCACCCGACGCACGCACGGCGGCAACGACAGACCTTGCGCAGGCAATCGCCTCCTACATCCCGCAACAGAAGGCACAGCTGGAGATATCGGCGATCAACGACGCGCTGCTCAAGACGGCGGTTGCGCCGACATCCGGCGACTTGGCGCTGATGTCCTTTGCACTGCGTCGTTCGGTCGACTCCCTAGCGGCGGTGATACCCGAGATCGATGAGAAGCTGCGGACGCGGTTCCGCCAGCGCGTTGACGAGTTCGAGGGGCTGATCGACGGTCAAAAGAGCATCCTAAAGGCGCGCGCGGATGAGCTCGCGGTACTTGCAGAGGGCGGGAAGCTTTTGGCCGAGAACGATCAGTTATCGCGCAAACTCACAGCTGCCGTGGACCGTCTCGTGGCTGCGGCCGACCGTGACATCACCGAGGCCGGCCGCGAAGCTGCGACCGTCCAGCGCTACGGTACCGGAGTTGTCCTTGGCTCCGCCCTTCTGAGCCTCCTGAGTTCAGTTCTGATTGTTTGGCTCTATGTCGACCGCAACCTTCTTGCCCGCTTGGCGGGGCTGAGCCAAAGCATGCTTGCGATCGCAGGCGGCAATCTCCGCGCGCCACTACCTGGTGCGGGTCGCGACGAAATCGGACGTATGGCCGAAGCGCTTCGGCAGTTCCGCGACACTGCGATCGAGGTCGAGGAGAAGAACCTGCGCGAGGTGGCCGAAGCCCGCCAGCGACTTGTCGATGCGATCGAGAGCATCTCCGAAGGCTTCGCCCTTTACGATGCTGAGGACCGGCTCGTCCTGTGCAACAGCCGTTATAGGGAAATCCTTTATCCCGGCATAGCCGATGCAGTGGTGCCGGGTGCACAATTTGAGACGATTCTTCGCAATGCTGTGAAACAGGGCCTCGTCGAGGATGCGAAAGGCCGAGAGGAGGGATGGATTGCCGAGCGGCTCGCCGCACATCGCAATCCGAATCTGACGCTGGTTCAACATCGCAGCCAGGACCGCTGGATTCAGGTGAATGAGCGGCGCATTGCCGGTGGCGGCACGGTCGCGGTCTACACCGACATTACCGCGCTCAAACGCCACGAAACGGAGCTCGAGATCGCGCGCGACGCGGCCATGGCCGCAACCCAGGCCAAGAGCAAGTTCCTTGCCAGCATGAGCCACGAGTTGCGCACGCCTCTCAACGCCATTCTGGGCATTACCGAAATGCTGCAGGAAGATGCCAATGAAGCCGGCCAAGACGAGCTAGTCGAACCGCTTGGGCGGGTCGTGCGTGCCGGGAAGCATCTGCTCAAGCTCATCAATGAGGTCCTCGATCTCTCCAAGATCGAGGCCGGCCGCCTGGAATTGCACATCGAGGAGTTCGATATCGCAGGTATAGTTCAAGATGCCGCGACAACCGCGCAGCCAATTGCACAGAAAAACCGCAACCGGATCGTCATCCGCTGCCCGAATGACATTGGCAGCATGCGCGCCGATCAGCTTCGGGTGCGCCAGATCCTCCTCAACTTATTGAGTAATGCCTGCAAGTTCACCGAGAGGGGCCAAGTGACGATTGGGGCGACCTGTGTGAAGCTTGATGGACGCGATGGCGTGGTATTTACCGTCGCCGATACCGGCATCGGCATTACGCCGCAGCAGATGACAAATCTGTTTCAGGAGTTTAGCCAGGCCGACAGTTCCACCAGCCGCAAGTACGGCGGCACCGGACTGGGGCTTGCCATCAGCCAACGCCTGTGCCGCACGATGGGTGGTCACATCACCGTGGACAGCACTCCTGACGCCGGCACCAAATTTACCGTGTGGCTGCCGTCGGCAATCGACACGCCCCCAACGCTGGTAGAGCCGCCGACCCCTGTTTTCGAGGGCGCGGCGGATGATCGTGTTCGCCTCATCTCGAACGTGGTCCTCGTCGTTGATGACGATGAGACAGTGCGGGACCAGATGCGCCGGTTTCTCGTCCGCGAGGGTTGCGATGTAGTGACGGCCAAGGACGGTACGGAAGCCCTTAAACTGGCCCGGCAGGTGAAGCCTGCATTCATCACCCTCGACGTGCTGATGCCGGGCTGCGACGGCTGGAGCGTCCTGCAGGAACTGAAGGCGGATCGTGAGCTCGCGAATATCCCCGTCGTGATGCTCACCATCGCCGATGAGAGGAACCGGGGTTACGCGCTCGGGGCCGCTGACTACATTGTTAAGCCGATCGAGCGCGAAGCGCTCCGGAAATTGATCACGAAATTCTGGTCCGGCGCGCCTGGCCCCGCGCTTCGTGTTCTGATCGTCGAGGATGATGCGAACACGCGCCAGCAATGGCGTCGCATATTGCGCACTGAGGGCTGCGACGTGCACGAGGCCGAGAATGGTCGGGCCGCGCTGGAACATCTCATCCCCGCACTTCCTGACCTCATTATTCTAGACCTCATCATGCCGGAAATGGACGGCTTCGACTTCCTTATCGAACTGCGCAAGCAGCCCGCCTTCAAGGCAGTGCCGGTCGTGGTCGTGACGGCGGCGACCCTCAGCGAGGAAGACCATCAGCGCCTGAACGGTGGCGTCGAGCGCGTGCTCGCCAAAACCGCCTTTAGCCGCAACGAGCTTCTTGACGAGTTGCGCAAGATGGTTGCACGATACGTTCTCAAACGAAGGTCGCCTGACAAGGATCACCGTGATGGTTAGGATCCTGTACGTTGAGGACAACGAGGACAACATCTACATGCTGTCCGCGCGACTAACACGCAAAGGTTACGAGGTAATCGTCGCCACCGATGGCGATCAGGGTGTGGCGCGTGCGCGATCGGACGCCCCGGCGCTAATCCTGATGGACTTAAGCCTTCCCGTCGTTGATGGCTGGGAGGCAACAAGACGCCTCAAGACAATGCCTGAGACGCGCGATATTCCCGTGATCGCGCTCTCATCGCACGCGATGGCTGGCGACCGCGAAGCAGCGCTGGCCGCCGGGTGCGACGACTTCGATACCAAACCTGTCGAGTTCACGCGCCTGCTCGGAAAGATCAAGGCCCTACTCCCAAAGGGGTCGATGCGATGAGCGAGGTTGGACCCACCCTGCTCGTCGTCGACGATAACGAGGACAATCGCTTTACGTTGACCGAGCGATTGAAGCGAGAAGGCTACGGGAACGTGGCATGCGCCAGCAATGGACGAGAGGCGCTCCAACAGCTCGCGACGAGGTCATTCGATCTCGTTCTGCTCGACATTACGATGCCGGAAATGGACGGCTACCAAGTGCTCGAGCACATCAAGGCCGACACCACGCTACGTAACATTCCGGTTGTCATGATCTCGGCGGTCGATGAGATCGACAGTGTGGTGCGCTGTATCGGCCTCGGCGCTGAGGATTATCTGGCCAAACCGTTCAACGCGATTCTGCTGCGTGCCCGCGTGGCCGCCTCCCTGGAAAAGAAGAAGCTGCGCGACCAAGAGGCGGTGTACACGCAGCAGATCGAAAACGAAAAGCGCCGAGCGGACGAGCTTCTGTTCGCCATGCTGCCCCCCGGCGCGGTGCGCGAGCTCAAGGCGACCAAGGAGGTCCGCCCCCGTCGCTACAACGAAGTCGCGGTACTATTCTGCGATATCGTTGGCTTCACGACCTACTGCGACGAGAACCCGCCGGAGAAAGTGGTGGAGGAACTTCAGGCGCTGATCGGCGAATACGAACGGATCGTGCATCACCATGAAATGGAGAAGATCAAGACCATCGGCGACGCCTTCATGGCCACGGCCGGCCTGTTTAATCGCGTGCCAGATCCGGTTTTTGTCAGCTTGCAATGCGGACTCGATATGGTGGCGGCATCACGCCGCATCGAGCCCAAATGGGAGGTTCGAGTCGGCGTCCAATTCGGTCCAGTGGTGGCGGGAATCATCGGGCAGCGGCAATATGTATTCGACCTGTGGGGCGACACCGTGAATATGGCCTCCCGGATCGCAGCCCATGCTAGCCCCGGGACTGTAGCGACCAGCGGGGCCACCTGGCATCGCATTCGCGAGCGGGGTTGCGGGCGCTCCCTGGGCTTCGTAGAAATCAAGGGGAAGGGTCAGATCGAACTCATCGAATGCCAGGGACTTCGTTGAAGGAACCGGAACAATCTTCGCCACCTGCCATCCCCGTCGGGCTGTCAGGCTAGACCGTTCTCGGCCAGCGCTGACAGCAACCAAGTTACCGAATGACCGGCTCACCATGGTAGCGGCGCTTTGATGGCTTCGAGACGCCAAATCCGACTTCCATCATCAGGCGCGGGGTCTGTTTTGCCAACGTTCCCATATGGAAGCCGAAAGGGTCCTCGACAAAGCCTGAGCCCGCCTTGCCGGTCAAAGTGAGGGCGTTTTCTTCGCCGTAATATTCCAGCACCTCATCTGCCGGATGCCCGACGAGCAGCGTCAGTTGATGCTTCATGCGTCGGCGGTTGTGGCTGCCGCGCACGTAGACATGCGGACCGGCATCGGCGTCGACATCGGACAAATAAAAGAAAAACTTCAACATCCGCCAATCATCGAGATCGAAGTGGAACTTGAAGGAAGCGCGGCTGAGGTCGGCTTCCGAGGCGGTTTTTGTCGGGAAGCTCCACCACGTCCGCGTGGTGATCAATTTGGCTTCGCCGCCGAGATAGTGCCTTGCCACATCGAGAAGCAAAGGGTCTTCCTGCACCGCCACGGCGGCTTCGCATTGCAGAATCCTCTCGAAGTGATGGCCGCTCAGTATCGTGCGGCCGAAGCGCCGCTCGGCTTCCTCGTGCTCACCCGCCAGAAATTCGAGCTTACGATCGAAATTGCCGAAACAAGGCGTTTCGTGTCCGAAGCGGGCGATTTCCTCTTGGATCGCCTGCGGCAGCGTCAGACCGGTAAAGATACCGGTTCTTCTCAGTTCCACTGCGATCGCCTCCCCCTTGAGGTCATCGAACATAGAGCGCGCAGCGCTTACGCTCGAGCGCACGCGTTTGGCAGTCAACCAATGCACTTTGCGGAACGGTATCGTGCGGGCCAGTAGGAACATCGGCAGCCAGGCAGGATTCTCGCGCAGGTCCGTCAGATAGGTCGGTACGCGCGCTGCCATGCGGCGCAGCGCTCCGCCGCTACGGGCGATGGTTTCAAGGTCCTTCGGTTTGGAGTCCAGCGAGCCAAGCATCCAATTTCCTTTCCTATATGCCGCACCCCCCCGAGCCCGCATGAACGTTAACGGGTCAAAACGGATGCTGCAATGCATCAAAATTAACAGTTGAACGATCCGCCCCTCTATGGAATTACCGTCAGTGTCGCGCTGCAGTTAATTATAAGAGGCTCTAGACTAGCAATCTCCAGAGTTCGCGCTCGAGAGTAGCTGCATCTTTCCGCCATCGCCACTCGCACTCCTTGATGTTTGAAATTTACGGGTTAACGGGACTAAAGTCGTCAGCACGCGTTGGATCGATGTTGCCCGGACGGCATTGACACCCACTGGGCGACAGGGCTCAGCGGTGCTGCAGGCCGACCCTCACCCTGAGGAACTTTTTCAAACAATCATAGTTCATAGAGCGCCGGGGAGCCGTGGACTCTTCGGTAGGGGCCTGACGCCAGCCTTGACCCCTTCACACCGCGTCTGGCCTCACGTTGTCCGGCATCGGACTTTGCATAGGTCTTTTGATTTTTACTGGTAGGACTTTAGTCCGATTTCTCATTCCCTAATCAAACAGTATTTAGTGGAGCGTCGGCACGTCCGTGTCGGCGTGCCAATTTCCAGGCGTTTATTGAGGAGGTGGACCATGGTTCGATTTAAGGGTCGTCTTATCGCAGCAGCCTGTCTTGGCTTGTTTGTCATCGGCGCAGCTTTTTCAACCACCGATCATTTCAATGCCATTGGTCCGGCCTTCGCCAAAAACGGTGGTGGCAATGGTGGTGGCAATGGTAAGGGTGGTGGAAACGGCAACAATGGCGGAGACCATGGCAAGTCGTCCGACCGCGGTAATTCTATCAATGCCCACGATAAATCCAAGGTCGACAAGGCCTCTCTGGACGCCGACGACGATAACAATAGCTTGGGTCCTTTGAATGCCGCGCATGCATCTGCGCGGGCGAGGGAACGGGCCGCACCAAACTCGGCGGTTGGCAAGATTGCGACCTACGAGCGCAGCCGGGAAGAGGCCTTGGCGCTGACCGATCCTGCACTCCGCGAGCAAGCGCTTGATGATGCCGTTGCGCAGCTCGAAAGCGCCTTTGGCCGCACGTTGACCGCAGCGCAGGTCGATCGCATCGACGCATTGCTGGATGCTCGTCAATAAGATCTGCTGAGAGACCTTTCCAACAGCGGGCTTCGGGTCGCTGTTTTCATAGAAGTAACACCGCGTCACGCGCAGAGGTCCGTCCAGATACAAAACGACGGTGAGTGGCCATCTCACCGTCGAGTTCACGAGCCCTAGGGTTAAGGGGTGGCCGCGGACACTGCTGAACTGATTGCAGCGGTTAAGGAACTCAAAGGCTGGAATGGTTGAAGATAACAAGTCTCTCGTCTTGGAAAATCTGGCTGGTAACCAGACCGAACATGACTACAGAGAGCAACATCTGGAACTGGTTCTCGTAACCGGGGCATCGGGATTTATCGGCGCCGAACTGGTCAAACAACTGGTGACGGCAGGCAACCAAGTAATCAGTACGTCGCGACACCCTGTCGGTGGCTTCACAGTACGTTCGCCTGCCTTCTCCGGACGAGCCCTTGAGCGCCTTCGAAGCCATGTCGCGCTGCAGTTAATGATGAGAATGCCGGGTGAGTGATTTCAATGAGTTAGCTTTGTGCTAAATTTGAGAACGTGCAGTTTATTTGAGATTTTAGATGCTAAACTCTGCAGTTAATTTGAGAAAGGATCTCAACAACGTTGGCTCTCGTTTGTTGCCGATGAATGCCGGCGCTCAGGCGTTGCTCTCTTCCGAAACTCTTATAAATTTCCAATAGATAGCCTTCACCAGCCGCGCAGTGTCTGAATTCTCAGTATTGCAGTTAATTTGAGAATCCTTGCGACTTCATTCTCACGTTAAGTGCAGCAGTTCAGCGTGAACGGCCACATTCTTACAATAAAGTGCAGGGCGACAAGAACGCTTTGCTGTGCGCATCTTATCGAGTGACGTGAATGAACGTTACACAAGTGTGGAGATCGTCGCGCAAGGGTCCGGTCCGCCTCTACACATTCATCACAACGAAGACGAACATTTTATCGTTCTCGAAGGAACCGTCCGTTTTGCTCGCGGCGCTGAATTATTCGATGCCTCTGCTGGGGAAACTGTGACGATTCCCAGAGGGGTAAAGCACGCTCGGGCCGTAAGGTCGGGAATGCCAGCCGCATGTTGCTTACGTTTTGCGCCGGGCGGCTTCAAAGAGGCTTTTAGGGCTCTCGCGGTAGCGTCACTAAGCGAGGCAGAATCTATACTGGCTCGTTACGGATGCACGATCGAGGGCGGGGTCGCTCTTGGAAAGCTCTATCAACACGATAATCCGGCCATCCTATCTTCACTATGCTCCCACTGGAGTGTGGGCTTTTGGCCAAAAACCGACCTTCTTCTATGCTATGACAACGAAGCCATCACCTATCGGCACTGGGTACAGCACCAATCGCTTTCCGCGCGGGCCATTGATATCGAGTTCCACCATTCGACATGATCGGTCGATACCGGTCCGTTGGTATATCCGCTCTATGAGTCTTGCGCGAGATTCTCCCCCGGTTCGAGCAACCTTCCACGAACCGACGCGGAATAAGTGGGTCGTCGCCCGCTTGCTGTCGAGCAGCCCCGGAGAAAGCTGCTCCTGCGACGGCGCCGCTGCGACTGCGTTGTCCCTTGCGTTTTAGATGCGTATGACTAGAATCCTATTTGGCAGGATATGTTGGGTTCGGGCAAGCCCCTGCCAGATGCAGTTATCGGCCCTCTTGCTGGAGAGTCTCGTGAGCAGTGGGTTGATCGACGAGCCGCCGGCACCCGAGGACAAGTCCCCGTCCCGCCGCCGCCGGCTGCTCAGGTTGCTCGCCATCGTCACCGTCATCATGCTGGCCGTGGCCGCCACGGTGTGCGGGGTGTACGCGAAGCTGACCGGCAACGTCAGGCACATCGAGGTCACCCGCGAGGATCTGGGCGACGCCCGCCCGGCCAAGGCGCCGACCGCTGCGCTGAACATTCTGATGCTTGGGTCGGACCAGCGAGGCGGCAAGAACTACGCCGGGGAGCGTACGGATATCATCATGCTCGCGCACCTGTCCCCCAAGCGGAACCACGCGGCCGTGATCAGCTTCCCGCGCGACTCGCTGGTCCAGCTTCCCGCCTGCCGCTCCCGAGAGGGGCTGCCGGGCCAGCAGAGGCACCGCGGCATGATCAACTCGTCTTTCAACTTCGGCGGCATCGGCTGCACTTGGAAGACCATCGAAACGCTCACCGGCATCCACATCGACCATTTCGTCAAGGTTGACTTCACCGGCTTCAAGGGCATGGTGGACGCGATCGGCGGGGTGGACCTCTGCATCCCCGAGCCGATCCGCGACAAGTATGTCCAACTCAACCTGCCCGCAGGGTGGCAGACGCTACTGGGTGAACAGGCGCTGGGGTACGTCCGGGCCCGCCACAGCCTCGGTGACGGGTCCGACATCGGGCGCATTCAGCGTCAGCAGGACTTCGTCGCCGCCATGGCGAAGAAGGCGATGAGCGGCGAGACCCTGACCGACCCGGCCCGGCTGTTTGGCTTCCTGGACGCGGCCACCAAGTCCGTTTCCACCGACCCCGACCTCACCCCCGGCATAATGAGAGACCTCGCGCTCAGCCTGTCATCCGACGAAATCCCCTTCATCACCACGCCCTGGCGCTATTCCACCGCCTACCCCGGCCGTGTCGAGTGGCTCGAAGGACCGGCCAAGAAGCTGTTCCGGTCGATCGCCGCTGACCAGCCCCTCACCAGCTCCAAGGTCAGGGACACCCAGCCCACCGTGCCGCTACGCACCAAGACGGACACCGTGCCCTACTTCCCCGAACCGCCAACGACGACCGCGCCCTGCACACCGGACCCGGCGAGCTAGGCCAGCGACCGCCCGTTCACGAGCCCACTTGTCCGCCCGACACGCCTGTCGCATAAGCCAAAGGATCCCTCGCTTACGCGGCTCGATGGCTTGGCTTGAGCGAAGGGCGAAAGCGCTTGAGGAGTGTCTTTCCCAATCTGATACCGTACGTCTCGATTGTTCTGTGCAGCCCCCAGCTGATGATATAGACGGGTGGAGCTGTAAGTACGACCGCTAGCAGCACGCGATATTTTTCCGTCATCCCGACATAGGCGGGGAGCGTAGAAAGAATTCCTACAATCGGAATCATCAAAAGCAGATGAACCAGGTAGACACTGTACGATGTGTCGCCAAGGAAACGAAGTGGTCGCCAGTCAAGCTTGCCGACGAAGTCTTCGATCCACGGTTGGCCGAAACGTGTGGCAATCCGCTTGTGAAGTACCAGGAACCCAAACCCAAGTGCGATAGCACCCTGTGTAGCGGCATACGTCGCCGACTTCGCCCCGAGGATTATACCCGGCACAAGCACCAACATCGCCAACGAGCCAAGGAAGGCAGATCGCCTATCAGCGTAAGACGCCGCTGCTGCCAAGAGCATGCCGGTCAGGAAGACATCGATTTTCAAAGCCAAATTCGCTGGCATCGGATAGGCGTCAAAATAGGCCGGTGCAATCATCTGAAGGGCAAAAGCAACGGCAAGGATCGCCAGTGCAGCTGTGGCTGCCCCAACCCTCGCCCAAAGAAGCATTATGATCGGGAAGGCTACATAGAACTGCATTTCCAGACCAATGCTCCAATCGGGCAAAGGTGTGCGAAAACTGTATTCAGGAAGCAGACCAAACAAGAATGATCCGTGAACAAGTGCGTTCAACGGTGACTGGTCAGTGTATCGAAGCATCGCGGTTGCCGTTGAAGGCCAAACTGTAGCAATCTGCTCACGCCAGTCGCCGACTGAGTTGCCGATGATAAACGAAACGAGCAGAAGAAGGTAGAACACAGGAGCGATCCTGAAAAAGCGTCTCAACCAAAACGCTCGCCACGTGCTCGGCGCTCCCCAAGGCTCAACAACTGAGCGCTGGACATAATGGTGGCTCATAAGGAAGCCTGACATCATCATAAAGAGATCGACCGCAAAACCGCCTTCGGAGATGATAGGCCAATGAACCGCATTCAGCACCGCCGCGTGCGAGGCAAGAACCCAAAACGCAGCCAAACCTCGGACCGCATCAAGGTATGGTAGATGTTTGGCATTCAAGGATGCTGAGGTCGACATGGCGGATCCTTGCTGCAGTGCGAAGGCGTAGTTGATCGAACGTTTGCAGTGCAGCATAGGGTCACATGGGCGTCAATAGCTAACGCTAGGTTTATTTCCCAATTGCCGCTTGGCCTTTCTGCGCAAGCCTCTTGCCCGCGTCTCGTTCAATCCACTCGAGTCGCGACGAGTTTGCCGTCCATCATCATCGGGATGATTGCCAGTTTCTCACCTTCCATGAATTCCAGATCGGCGCTGCCTTGATTGAGGTCCATCAGTTGGTCGACCTTTCCATCCGGATGAATGCGAAAGAGCGTCCCCGCGACCCAATCGGTGACGAGCCAATTTCCGGCCCCGTCGGGCTCGAGACCATCAAGATTTCCAACTGGCTCGCCAGGCCCAACATCTGAGATCGCCTTCGTGTTCAGGTCGATCGTGATCAGATGGCCGGGTGTCTTTGACGAAAAATCCGGTTGGATATCGCGGCCCCAGCCGGCGACGAGAAGGCGACCATCTTCGACGCGCAAGCCGTTTGGGTGCAGAAGGTCTTCACTCTCGACCCAGACGGAGAGAGCATCATTGTCCAGGACATAAATCCTGTTCGTCAGCATGTCGGAGACAAAGACACGACCGGCCTCGTCGACAGCGGTATCATTGAGGAACTGAGCGCCTTCTGCCGCCCACGTTCCTGTTACCTGACCGCTCTCTACATCGACGGACCTAAGGCGATCGATGTCAGTGACGAAAAGCGTATCTCCTTTCATCACCAATCCCTTGGGCGCGTCGAAGCCCTTCACCCACTCGGCAGTCTTTAACTTACCGTCCGGCGAAACCTTCGAAAGGTATCCGATGCCATCCTTTCCCGTGGGCTCGCCAACAATGTTGGTGACATATAAGACGTTGCGCTTGGCATCGAAGAGCACGCTCTCAGGGGTCTTGAACCCGTCGAGCGACCAGACCTCCTCAGCAGTTGCAGACGAACCCGCCATTCCCAATAGAAGAATAGAAAATAGCCATGACTGGAACCTGATCATAATAACCTCCCTGTTTTTTGTTTGGCGGTTTTTAAGAGAGAACAACCGCATATTGCGTGGCACTTTTCGCAAGACGTGGAATTGGTCTTTCGACTGTTCCAATGAGCGATCGGCCACACGCCACGTGATATCGGCTAACTTAGCCTTGCGGCCTTACAACTTCGGCGATAACTCCCTACTCCAAGTGCAAGGTCTTGAAGTCGTATTGCGGACCAAATGACGCCGGTCATGCCAGTGAAACGGTAACCGTAAGGCTTCGTTGCCGCGTCTTCTTGCCGGAAGAGCATTTATTAGATCAGTTGAGGCGAAATACTTCGGTCAGGAACGCCTTCACCGCCCCCTGTGCCCGCCTCGGTCGCCGCTTCGTCGAAGCCCGCAGTCGTACCGAGTTCCACGCAAGCGTCGTTGTAAGTGAGGGGCTTGCCAGTCTCGATGTTGATTATCTTCCCGTCGTCTTCGCGGTGCTGGCATTTGCGCGCCGTTTGCGCGTTCTGAACTATATAGCCCAACGGATTGATCGGGTCATCGAAGGAATGCAGCGCACCTGGATATTCTGTCATAGTGGCATCCTTGCCGGCCGCGCGAAGCCGCTCGATGTAGGCGCGGCAGGGAGCGATCAGGGTCCAGTCATCAGCCGCGCCGTGAAGTTCGCGGATTGGTGCGTCTGCAATATCGAGTTCACCGTCAAGCTCAATGTTGCATGCCGGGTAGACTGGAAGGTGTGCGGCGATGCGCGCTCCGGTCGGCCAGTAAAGAACCTGGAGGCGCCGCATGCTTGAGGAAAGCGCTGCGAAGCCTCCACGCGAAAAGCCCATCACCGCAATGCGTGACGGGTCGATGCGCGGGTGTGCCGCCAGCACATCGACGGCGCGATAGGTGTCGTAGATCTGCGCGAACAGACTCAACTGCGACTCGTTTTTAGTTGCCCGGTATATGCCGCGCCCGCCAAAACTGTTGAGGCGGAACGTAGCGACTCCCATTTGGTTGAGAAATTCGCGCCACCCCAGCGTCGAACCAGTCTTGTGTCCGTCGGAGCCGTGCAACAGCACAACTGCCGGCAGGCGCGCGTTCCAATTGGGAAGCCGGAGCTGGCCGGTGAGCATCACGACCACGCCGTTCATCTTTTCACCATGCAGGAACTGCTCGTCCGTCAGAGTGAGCGACGGCACCTTCAGTGTTTCGTCGGGCGGGAATTTATGCCGGGCCTCCTCTGCATGTCCGTGCGAAGCGAGCAGCGCCAGGATGAACAGACAAGTGACCGTTGGAAAGCCTCCCATGGCAAAGCACCTCCGGGCTCGCAGCGCCCAGTCTAGCACGTTTCGGTTGCAAACAAAAAAGGACAGCCGCCCAAACGGTGAACAGTGGACGGGTCCTGGCGAACCGACCCGTTTTATGGTCGAAACTGCCAGCAGAAGGGCGTAGCCGCTATATGTCTGCTTTTGGAAAAAAGGAGGCACGGTTGATCGATTGTAGGGGCGCTTTTATCCCAGCATAACAGGTCGTAATATGCTAAGGCCTAACTGACAGCCATCTGCATGGGCTTCAAGGCTGCCACCTGTTCGCTATCGAGGAGACACCCATGGTTGAAAACCAGTCCCCAAGCGGCCCCGACCTGACACAGGGCGTTCCTGTTACTGCCCTCGACGGAGGGAAGCTCCTCGGTCATGTCGGGCAACAGGATGTTCTCCTTTTGCGCGTGGCGGACGAGATATTCGCGATCGATGCTTACTGCAGCCACTATCACGGACCCCTCATCGACGGGCTGGTGGTGGAAAGCACGGTGCGCTGTCCCTGGCACCACGCATGTTTCGATCTGAGCAGCGGCGAAGCTATCCGCGCGCCAGCTCTAAGCTCATTGTCGTGCTGGCGCGTCGACAAGCAAGACGGGAACATCTTCATTCAGCACAAACGCGATGACCAAAAACAGGCACAGCCATCGCAATCGGCCGCGCCGGAAAGCATCGTCATCATCGGTGGTGGTGCAGCGGGTTTTGCCGCGGCAGAAATGCTTCGCCGGCGGGATTTCCAAGGCAGCATTGTTATGCTGAGCGCGGACTCTGCCGCTCCCGTCGATCGACCGAACCTTTCGAAGGATTATCTAGCGGGCAGCGCGCCCGAAGAATGGGTGCCGCTGCGGTCGGACAAGTATTATAGCAAGGCGAAAATCGACCTTCGCCTTCGGGCGGAGGTCACCTCCATCGACACTTTGTCACAAGATGTCGTGACTGCCAGCGGAGACAAGATTCCCTATGATCGACTGCTCTTGGCAACAGGCGCAGAACCAGTGCGCTTGACCATACCCGGCGCGGATCAGCCGAATGTCCATACGCTGCGCACACTCGATGACAGCCGCGCCATCGTCACTGCCGCTAAGAGCGCTCGACGTACCGTCGTGATAGGGGCCAGCTTTATCGGACTCGAGGTCGCCGCTGCCCTGCGCGCACGCGATATCGAAGTTCACGTCGTCGCTCCGAACAAACGGCCGATGGAGCGAGTTCTCGGGCCGGAGATGGGGGATTTCATCCGAGCACTTCATGAAGAGCATGGCGTCATTTTTCATCTCGAAGACACGGTAGTGGCAATTGAAGGCTCAAATGTTCGGCTCCGGAGCGGAGCCGTGCATGAAGCCGATTTCGTTGTTGCCGGCATCGGGGTACGGCCGCGCCTTGCACTGGCCGAGCAGGCTGGCCTTGCTATCGACGACGGTGTCGTGGTCAACGCCTATCTAGAAACAAGCGTGCCGGGAATTTATGCGGCAGGCGATATTGCGCGCTGGCCTGATCCGCATTCCGGTCAAAGCATTCGTGTCGAGCATTGGGTGGTCGCGCAACGCCAAGGGCAGATCGCTGCACTCAACATGCTTGGACGGCAGGAAAAGTTCGAGGCCGTGCCTTTCTTCTGGAGCCAGCACTATGACATCCCGATCAACTACGTTGGTCATGCAGGAACATGGGATGAGATTGTCATCGACGGCGATATCAAAGCGAAGGACTGCACGCTGCAATACAAAAGCGGCGGACGGGTTCTTGCCACAGTCACCATTTACCGGGATTTCGAAAGTCTAGAGGCCGAAGTCCGGATGGAGCGCGAAATCGCTTAAAGTGCCACTCAGTGACCCGTCATCCTTTTGCTTATGCGATGATGGCGGGTTTTGGCGCAAAGCGCCCGCTGGTTCCCCCACCGGTCTCAGCCCACAGTTCGATCTGTTCTGCAATGTGGATAGCGTCGTCGACGCAAAGCGGACACAATCCTGCAACGTACTCGCAGATTTGGAAATTAAGCCGCTGGACACAATTGCCCGGCTTCGAATTCCACAGTTTGCACTGCACCCGCCGCGCTCGGCGGCGGGGCAGTTGGCATTCAAGCCCGCGGCTGGCTATTGCGACTTCTGAGGATCGTCCGCCGGGTTGACATACTTGAGGCCCCACGGGCCATTGGTGGTGATTTGGACGACAGTCTCCTCGTCGAAGTAAACGAAATGCGCCATGCTGGGCGGCAGCGCGAAGAAACTGCCCGCAGGCAGTGCCTTGGCGGCGCTCCGATCGGCGGTTTCGCCCATTCCAAGATTCGCAGCCCCTGATATGACCGTGACCACCTCATCCGCAGGATGCGTGTGTGGTGGGATCGCATACCCAGACGGCACTTTGAGCCGAAGGGCAAACAAACCTTCCTTGGTGGGATCGCCGAACAAGACCGCCGCTTCTGCTCCGGCAGGAAGCACTTTGGGGGCCGGGACCCACTTGACATCATTGGGAGCGACCATTGTCTGCGCATCCTCTGCCGAGGCAAAGGAGGCGATTCCGCAGAATCCGATCCAGCCGATTGCAAATATCGATGCGATTTTCATGACAAACCTCCCTGTGTCGCCGGGCCTTCCACCCCCGGCTGCGCGCCGGGGCAGGCTCGCGAAACGTCCAGAATAAGTCCGCGGACACGTCTAAGCAAGCGCTCCTCGGTCACCGATCGAACTTCGGCAAGTGTCGATCCGTCGCGTTCAACTTCTTGATTTCAGGGGGGAAGGTTCTGCAAATCATCGAGAGTGAGGTAGCGCGCCACATTCCGTCAGCGCCATCGCTTTGTTGTGAGGTCTCAAGCTGGAGAGCGGCTGAGAGCCGAGCGAAGTTTGTTCAAAATTGCCTCCGCCGCCACTATACTCGGCATTGTAGACGGGAGAGAGTTCATGCGTCCCCTAGCCCAGTGCCAAGCGTTACTGGCCGCGGTTCTCGCGAGCGCTGCCGCCGTGGTTTCGACATCCGCACCCGCTCAGGATCACCTCGCCGAGCGTGCGGCGATGATCGAAACGATCAAATTGCACGCCCGCTCAGCGCCGTCAGCGGTCGAGGGCCAGGGTATCGATCCGGAGGTGCTGAAGACGATGGGGAAGGTGCCGCGCCACTTTTTCGTACCCGAGGAGCAGCGCGGCGCGGCCTATCGAGACCGGCCACTGCCGATCGGATACGGTCAGACGATCTCGCAGCCCTTCATCGTCGCGCTGATGACCGACTTGATCAACGTCGGGCCTGGTGACGTTGTCCTCGAGATCGGCACTGGCTCGGGCTATCAGGCAGCCGTCTTGTCACCGCTCGCAGCGGAGGTTTACTCGATTGAGATCATACCGGAACTGGGCGAAAGGGCGGCAGCCCGACTCGCGGAGCTCCGCTTCGACAATGTCGAGGTGAAGGTAGGCGACGGTTACTATGGTTGGCCTGCGCACGCGCCTTTCGACGGCATCGTGGTGACCGCCGCTGCCAGCCACATCCCGCCGCCGCTGGTCGAACAGCTCGCCAAGGGGGGCCGTATGGTCGTCCCCGTGGGAGGTCCCTTCGCGACCCAGTTTCTCATGCTGGTCGAGAAGCGACGGGACGGAAGCATCACGACCCGGCAGCTGCTGCCGGTGAGCTTTGTGCCGCTGAGGGGCGGTAGGGCCCGATGAGAGCGGGGCACCTGCTGCCGGTCAGTCTCATATCGGCGGCGACCCTTGCCCACGAAGTGCTGCTGATGCGGCTCTTCTCGATCATTCAGTGGCATCATTTTGCCTATATGATCATAAGCATCGCGCTTCTGGGCTTCGGCGCGAGCGGTACATTCGTTGCGTTCGCCCGCCGCCCCCTGGTGGAGCGGTACCCGGCCGCTTTCGCAGCGTCGGCAGCGCTGTTCGGCATTACTGCAGTTGCCAGCTTCGCCGGTGCCGAACGCCTGCCGTTCAACGCGCTCGAGATCGTCTGGAATCCGGGGCAGCTCGGTTGGCTCGCGGCCAGCTATGCTCTTCTGATCCTGCCGTTCTTTTTCGGTGCAACCTGCATCGGCCTTGCCTTCAGCCGCCATCCTCGCGAGATTGGACGCGTCTATGCCTTCGACCTGGTCGGCGCAGGGATCGGTGCGCTGGGCACCGTCGGACTCTTGTTCCTGGTCTTTCCCTCTGCTGCGCTGCGCTTCGTCGCAGCGCTAGGATTCGCGGCGGCTGCCCTCGCCGCGACGGGCATGGCTCGCCATCGGTGGCTCGCCGCGGGCAGCGGGCTGGCAGCCGCGGTCATCGCGGTGTGGCTACCACCATCCTGGACGGCCCCCGGCCCGTACATGTCGCAGTACAAGGGCCTCCGCATGGCTCTCGAAGTGCCGAACGCGCGTGTGGTCGAGGAGCGGTCGAGCCCGCTCGGACTGCTGACGGTCGTCGAGAGCCCGGCCGTCCCTTTCCGGTACGCGCCGGGCCTCAGCCTCGCCAACACCCAAGAGCCGCCCGCGCAACTCGCCGTCTTCACCGATGGCGACAGTATTACGGCGATCACCGCCTATGGCGGCGATCCGGCGACGGGCGCTTATCTCGACCGGACAACGGCGGCGCTCCCGTACCGCATCCTTGAGCGGCCGCGAATGCTAATCCTCGGTGCAGGCGGCGGCGAGCAGGTGCTGCTGGCGCTGCGCGCCGGAGCCGATACCGTGGATGCTGTAGAGGTCAACCCGCAGATGATCGACCTGGTTCGGAATCGCTTCGCCGACTTCGCCGGCGGCATCTTCAGCCGACCGAACGTGCATCTGCATCTAGCCGAGGCGCGCGCCTTCGCTGCGACTACTGGCGAGCGTTACGACCTGATCCAGATGCCGCTCCTTGACTCCTTCAGCGCGGCGGCGGCCGGCGTGCAGAGCATGCATGAGAACTACACCTATACCGTGGAGGCACTGCGGGATTACCTAGCGGTGCTGAGACCGGATGGAGTCATCGCCATCACGCGATGGCTGCGGGCGCCGCCGCGCGACATCCTCAAGCTGTTCGCCACTGCTACCGCAGCGCTTGAAGCGGATGGCGTGGCCGAGCCAGGCCGGCACCTGGCGCTGATCCGGAGCTGGAACACTTCAACCCTGCTCGTCGCCAAGTCGCCGTTCACGGGCGAAGACGTCGCTGCCATCCGCGGCTTCGCGGCCGAGAATTTCTTTGACATCTCCTGGACGCCGGGCATCTCCGCGAGCGACGTGAACCGCTACAACCAGCTCGACCAAGAATATCTCTACGAGGGAGCCGTCGCTCTCCTCGGCCCTGAGCGAGCCGACTTCACCGAGCGCTACAAGTTCAATATTGCACCAGCCACTGACAATCAGCCCTATTTCTTCGACTTTTTCCGCTGGCGCGCCCTGCCCGAACTTCTGACGCTGCGCACCCAAGGTGGAGCAGCGATGCTCGACTGGGGTTACCTGATCCTGGTGACGACGCTCGTCCAGGCCGCGATCCTCAGCGCCGTCCTGATCCTGCTGCCGCTCTGGCTTCGCCGGCGCGCACTCGGGAGAACCGTACACCGGCTGCGCTTCGGGCTCTATTTCCTTGCCTTGGGCCTGGCCTTCCTCTTCATCGAGATCGCCTTCATCCAGCGCTTCGTGCTGTTTCTCGGCCATCCGCTCTACGCTGTCGCTGTCGTGCTTGCGGGTTTCCTTGCCTTCGCCGGTCTTGGTAGCGCCGTAGCCGCACGCTGGATGGCGGCGGTCGGACGCGGATCGGCGGTGCGTGGCATTGCACTCGCCGTCGTGGTGATCGCATTCCTGGCTGCCACCTACCTGCTCGCGCTGCCCTTAATATTCGAACGGCTGCTGGCACTCCCGGATGCCGCGAAGATCGCGATCGCACTCCTCCTCATAGCGCCGCTCGCCGTCTTCATGGGCATGCCGTTCCCCCTCGGCCTCGGCTACGTCGCCGCACGCTCGGAGGCGTTTATTCCCTGGGCGTGGGGGATCAATGGCTGTGCGTCGGTGCTGAGCGCGATCCTCGCCGCACTGCTTGCAATGCATGTCGGGTTCACTGGCGTCGTGACGATCGCCACCATCCTCTATCTTGTCGCCCCGGCCCTACTCGCCGGGTCGTGGGATCGATACGATCAGCAGACGTCGCAAGGCTTTGTTCCAGATCGGAACCGTTCCTGATCCCGTCAGGCGGGTCGGCGGCAAAATCCTGTTTGAGTGGTGAGTTGGGCTTGTAATAGAGTCCTTCAGTCTGCGCGATGGTCAACTCATCCGCGTCCTGGCATGCCGGCGTCAACTCGAGAGCGGATTGTGCGCTGAGGGCATTCGCTTCGAAAATACTTGCCGCTTTGATCGACGGTACAGCACGAGGATAGGGATCCTTCACCTCGCCGCGCTCCCGTGTCATCTACGCCGATTGCCCATTCCGGGGGAGCCAGCCGCTTATCGTTTTGTGGCGGAGCTTACCCGTATCTTTCATTTCTTGCACATCTACATGCCCATCGGGCGATTCCAGGAAGGCATCGAAAACTTTTCGAACATCGCGCGATTTTGTTGGGCAAGGGCGGCTAGCTGATTTCGAAGCGGAACGGACTACAGCAAGGCCCGAAAAAATACATCTTTAGATGGGCAGCCAAGTTGTCACAGATACCGCAACACGGAACAGGAGTATTCTGTCCCTTGCTAATCGAGATGGCGACCAACCCCCACCATGCCATCGATTGGCCAGACATTCCTTCGCTACATGATCGCGCCTTTGTCAGCCTCACTGACCAAGAGTTTTCGCGAAAATTGAAGCGCGACCGGAGGCTGATTGTATTGCAAATTCGCCGAGGGGTGCCGCCGCAGTACTCAATCAATCGGGCCGCATCCGCAGATAAGGGAGGAACCAATGAAACCCGTAAACCCGAGCATGATCGCCGCCCCCGCCGTAGCGCGGACACTGGTCAAAGCGGCACTTCTCTCCGGAGTGCTCATGGCCTTTGCCCCCGGGATCGTCCTCGGACAACCGATCGAAAAGAAGGGGACCACGCCCTATGTGACGCATTTCATTTTTCGACCTTTGATGAACATTGACATTGCCGATCTCGGCACTGCCACTTCGCTGGAGGCGATCGGCACCACGGAAAACATGAAGGGAGAGAAAATGTTCGACAAGATGTCAGCACATTGCACAGCGCTGAGCGTAGCGTCGGGCGACAAGAAATATATCGACGGCGCCTGCGTGCTGGCCGACAACGACGGTGACAAGATTTTCTCGACCTTTGATACGCGCGACCTCGACAAGTCGCAGCCAGAGATGGGTTGTGGCACCCATATCATCACCGGCGGCACAGGCAAGTACGTGGGAATTACCGGGAGTGAGCCATTTGCTTGCATAGCAATGCCGGCACTGGCTGGTCCCGGCGGCTACACTGCGATGGACATCCCGCATAACACGACCTGGGAGATCAAATGATAGGAGCCTCAGTATCCCCAAAGCCGGGTGCCAAACCCGACAACGTTGAATGAGAGCCCAAGCAACAGTCCGGCTTTCTTTTTCTACCGATTGCATCCGCCGGCACCATGACGATCTCGGACTCACGATGGTGCAGCAATGAGCTTCGGCCATTGCTTGTCGATAAGCTCGCACGCGTATCGATAAACGTTTGCGTCGCAGTTCCATCCGGCCTTTTCCGGCGATGGTGTTTTTTACCCCATTCCGGCCTCTGCAATAATCGTTTTTGCGGTCGCGAGTTTTTGCCTCATCGCGCAGCGACAGCATCAAGAATTCGTCCGATTTGGGGCCGTGTGTACACCTCGACCGGATGCCGGTCACGATTGCCGTCGTGATAATATTCCCCGGAATCAAAGGCGAGATAGATTTCCCAGAAGATATGGGGGCGTTGCTCGTCGTTAAAAATCATTACTGAATAAATGTCGTTGACGACGGCGTCGCAAAATTCAAACGATAGCTCCGAGGCGTTAAAACCACGTGCCAGTTCAATTGCCAATCGATCGTAGAGGTCTTGCCTGGGCATACCCGCAGAGGCAGCCCATTTCAGAATATCGAGATTGGTGAGACTAAGACGCTCACGCCATGTGGCACCGTCCGGATATCTGTCGTGCAGCTCGGTGAGTAACTCGTCAAACGTCATATCGTCGAACTCCTTTTGTCTTCGAGAGTTACGCTGTCCCCCAATGAAGCCGCTCATTTCGCCCAGACATACCATAGCAAGGCGGACGCGACCGTGACTCCTCCGCGCGAGGAACACTTTTTCGCGCTCCAAACTCGTCGATGCGAAGAAAGCCGAGACGCTCGGGCCACCGTGCCTTATCTAGTCAGATTAGCAGCAGTCGGTCTTCTTCAGCTCGCAGCTGGTCCGCCTGTTAGAAACCCGGCCGCGTCTCAGTGACGGCATCTCGCGGACGCTCGAGGGGATCGCGGGTGTAATTCTGGTGCTCATTGCCGGGCTCTGTCGCAAACCGTTTCATAACTTAGATTGGCTTATGTGCTTTCGATGATTTTCGGAGGTGCGGTATGTTCAAGAGTCGCCATTTCGACCAGTCCGTGATCCTGCTGTGTGTACGCTGGTATCTGGCTTACAATCTCAGCCTGCGCGATCTCGAAGAAATGATGGCTGAACGCGGTTTGAGCGTTGACCATTCCACTGTGCATCGCTGGATTATCCACTTCTCGCCAAAGCTGCTTGAGCGCTTCAATCGGGGCAAACGCGCCGTTACCGGCAAATGGCACGTCGATGAGACGTATATCAAGGTTCGCGGTCAATGGATGTATTTGTATCGCGCCATTGACAGCGTCGGGGACACCGTTGAGTTCTTCTTCAGCAAAAGCCGTGATCTGCCTGCGGCCAAGCGCTTCTTCAAACGAGCATTGGAGCGGCATGGCCGGCCGGATCGCGTTGTTATCGACGGCAGCCAGACAAATCGCAAAGCGATCCGTTCCTGTGATACGACTAACCGATTGAAGGCAAAGGCCGGCAGCGGGACCAAGCGTATCAGGATCAGGTCGAGTAAATACCTCAACAACCGGATCGAGCAGGATCATCGGCGCATCAAGCGCCGTGTGCGATCAATGCTCGGTTTCAAGTCTGAGGCAACCGCAGCCATTATCTTGGCAGGCATCCGAACGTACTCGATCCAAACGGGTATTTTCACCAAGCTGTTGTGGCAAGGTCTTATTCTTAGCGTCCACGGCATGAGCCAATATGATCGGAGGAATGAAGGCCATCACCTTTCCAGACGGAGTTGTCACCTTGTTTTTGGCTTAATGAATTGTCGATATTGATCATTGGCATGAGCCAGCCCATCGCCAATTACAAGAACCATCGTTTCCCGCCAGAGATTATAGCCCGCGCTGTCTGGCTCTATTATCGCTTTCCGCTCAGTCTGCGCCACGTTGAGGAAATGCTGCTTGAACGCGGGATCGCTGTATCCTACGAGACTATCCGCCGATGGGGCAGAAAACATGGCCCGGACTATGTTCGGCGCATTCGCCGAAAACCACCTTCCAGCAGTGATATCTGGCACCTCGATGAAGTTGCGGTGCGCATCAACGGCAGGAAGTGCTGGTTGTGGCGGGCGGTTGACCAGGATGGTTATGTGCTTGACGAAATCGCGCAGGTTCGCCGCAATACCAAGGCTGCCAGACGTTTGCTGATGCGTCTGCTAAAGAAGCAGGGCATCGTGCCCAGGCGGATGATCACCGACAAGCTCCGCTCCTATGGGGCGGCAAAGCGTCAGGTCATGCCGGGTGTCGAGCATCGCTCGCATAAGGGCTTGAACAACAGGGCGGAGAATTCGCATCTGCCGTTTCGAAAACGGGAACGAATGCGCCAGGGCTTTCGATCAATCGGAAGTTTACAGCATTTCGTTTCGCTGTTCTCCGCCGTCCGCAACCTCTTCGTTCCAGGTCACACGAAACCTTCTGCCAACCAAATTCGCAATCACCGCCTGCAGGCCATGGCTCAGTGGAAAGCCGCCAGCGGCCAGATCGTCTGAGACCGTCGGCACGGGACTTAACGCACTTGTCATTCAAACAAGGTGACAACACCGCTTAAACGCGCCGTCTACTTTCATGAGCGTGGTGAGATTCGCGATCGTTCACTCGACAGCCAATCATTTCGTGCTTCCGGTCTCAATCTCGTCGTCAGCGCCATTATTCATTGGAATACAATCTACCTTGCCAAAGCCGCCGTTCATCTCAAGGCTCAGGGCCGCGACATACCAGACAACCTTCTTCGCCATGTTTCGCCGTTGACTTGGGAGCATATTAATCTGACAGGCATCTATTCATGGACAGGCGATACCCCGGAACCCGGCGATTTGCGGCCATTGCGTGAAACCGACACGTTACTTCATCGAGCAGCATGAGCCGACGTTCGTACCCTGTTCACGGCTCGTCCAAAGTCCCGTACGATTTCGCGGTGTTCTTGTCATGGCCCCATCATGCCAGCGATCGCAAGAACCTCGACGCGCTCCCGTCGGATATCGACGCACTTTTGCAACCACCGAAGCATCAAAATAATGGTTTGAAACATCAATAAACAAGTCGTACAAGGTTAATATCATAGCTAGTGCAAGATAAGCGATGGTTCAATCGTGATTACTGCCCATCAGCTACGGGCCGCCAGGGCCCTTCTCGGCATCGACCAGCGTCAACTGGCCGAGCTGGCAGGCGTGTCCGTTCCGACGATCCAACGCATGGAGGCAAGCGGCCATGTGATCCGCGGTAATGTGGACACACTGATGCGCTTGCTTGCCGCGCTTGAGGCCGCTGGGGTCGAGGTCATCAACGAAGGTGCCGTCAGCGAAGATGGCGGGCGCGGAGTGCGCCTTAAAACACAGACCCACATCGCACCCTTCCGCCGCAAGAGTTCAAAACGCCCCGGGGCTATGCGCGGCATAGTCGCGCCAAAATGACCCCCGTCGCACTCGTTCTGTGGTGCATTGCTGCTCTTCTGGCAATATCGGTCCTTGCGGTGACGATCTCACGATCGCCCCGAGCGACGCCGGTTATTTATGGGGTGAGCTTGAGTGCCTCGGCGGCCGTGTTGGTAACCGCCCTGCTTCAGCTAACCACAACAGCCGCAGCCCCGCTGCCAACCCTCGTCCTGCCTCTTGGCTTGCCCTGGCTGGGCGCGCATTTCCGGCTGGATGCACTGGCCGCCTTCTTCCTTGTTGTCATCAATCTTGGCGGTGCGGCGGCCAGCTTCTACGGTCTTGGCTACGGCCGTCATGAGACCGCGCCGCACAGGCTGTTACCGTTCTTTCCGGCCTTCCTCACCGGCATGAACCTGGTGATCCTGGCTGCCGACGCCTTCACCTTCCTGCTCGCATGGGAATTCATGTCGCTTGCCTCATGGGCGCTGGTGATGACGCATCATCGCGAACGCGACAACAGAAGGGCAGCGTACATCTATCTCGTCATGGCAAGCTTCGGCACGCTGGCCCTGTTGCTTGCCTTCGGCCTTCTCGCCGGAGCAAGCGGGAGTTATGATTTTGCCACGATGCGTACGGCGGGACATACGCCCGTTGCGGCAGCCTTCGTTCTCATCCTCATGCTGATCGGCGCTGGTTCGAAGGCTGGTCTTGTCCCGTTACATGTCTGGCTGCCACTTGCACACCCGGCTGCTCCAAGCCATGTCTCGGCCCTCATGAGCGGCGTCATGACCAAGGTCGCGGTCTATGGCTTTATCCGGGTCGTTTTTGATCTGCTCGGCGAGCCAGCACGGTGGTCGGGCATGGTCGTGCTGTTGCTCGGGGGTATCACGGCCGTGCTGGGTATTCTGCACGCGCTGATGGAGCAGGATCTCAAACGCCTTCTCGCTTACAGCACCATCGAAAACATCGGCGTCATATTCGTGAGCCTCGGCCTCGCGCTCGCCTTTGAGGCAAACGCCATGGAACGGGCAGCAGCCCTGGCGATGGCCGCTGCACTGTTCCACATCCTCAACCATTCCTTTTTCAAGAGCCTGCTCTTTTTCGGTGCCGGGGCCGTCCTTGCCGCGACAGGCGAGCGGGATATGGACAAGCTCGGCGGCCTCATCCACCGGATGCCGTTCACCAGTTTTGCTTTTTTGGTCGGCTCCGTCGCGATCTCCGCCCTCCCCCCGTTCAACGGATTCGTCTCGGAGTGGCTGGCCTTCCAGGCGATCCTGCAAAGCCCTGATTTGCCACAATGGGGGCTGAAGATCATGGTGCCGGCCGTTGGCGGTCTGCTGGCGCTGTCGGTAGCACTTGCCGCCGCCTGTTTTGTCAAAGCGTTCGGCGTCACTTTTCTTGGCCGCCCCCGGACCCTTGCCGCCCAGCTGGCCCACGAAGTCGACCGCTTTTCGCTTGCGGCGATGTTTGTGCTTGCGGCCCTGTGCCTGCTCGCAGGCATCCTGCCCGGAATTGTCATCGACGCCCTTGCACCCGTGACGCTCGCGCTCGTCGGCGGCCGGATGCCGGTGCAGACGAGTGTGCCATGGCTTTCAATCGTCCCGATCGCTGAAGGCCGCAGTTCCTATAACGGACTGCTCGTGTTGCTGTTTACCGCGTTCTCCGCAGTGCTCGCCGCGTATTTTGTCCATCGTCTTGCCTCGCGGGCACTGCGCCGCGCACCCGCCTGGGACTGTGGCTTTCCCGAATTGAGCCCGCAAACCCAGTATACTTCCGGCAGTTTCGCACAACCCGTTCGGCGGGTGTTCGGCACGCTCCTCTTCCAGGCGAAGGAAACGGTCGAGATGCCCGCACCCGGTGATCCTAAACCAGCACGCTTCACGCTCGAACTGCGCGATCTGATCTGGGGCGGACTTTATGAGCCGATCGCCGGCGCTGTCTGGTATACTGCCGAACGGCTCAACCACCTGCAGTTCCTGACCATCCGGCGATATCTCAGTCTGGTCTTCCTCGCCCTTGTCATCCTGCTTCTGGTGCTCGCGCTATGGTCGTGATCTTCGATCTCCTCGCTCAAGGCGTGCAGATGGCCATAGTGCTGTTGCTCGCGCCGCTGCTCACTGGCGTCGTGCGCAAAATCAAGGCGAGATTGTTGCGGCGGCAAGGCCCGTCCGTCATCCAGCCCTATCGCGACCTTCTGCGGCTTCTGCGCAAGGAAGTCGTGCTGGCGGACAATGCCTCCTGGCTGTTTCGCGTGACCCCTTACCTGATTTTCGCCGTCACATGGGTCGCCGCCTCGATCATCCCCACCTTTGCCACGGGGCTCATGTTCAGCTGGACCGCGGACCTGATCGCAATTGTGGCCTTGCTTGGAAGCGCGCGCTTCTTCCTCGCCCTCGCCGGCATGGACGTCGGTACGAGTTTCGGCGGCATCGGATCAAGCCGCGAGGTGATGATCGCAACGCTCGCGGAGCCCGCCATGCTCCTTACTATCTTTACGCTCGCCCTGGTCGCCGGCTCAACGCAGCTTTCAACGATTGCGGACGTCATGATCTCTTCGCATGTTGGCTTGCGTGTCTCGCTCGGAATGGCGCTCATCGCCCTCATCATGGTGGCGATCGCCGAGAACGCCCGTATTCCCGTGGACAATCCGGCAACACATCTGGAACTGACCATGGTGCACGAGGCGATGGTGCTTGAATATTCCGGCCGCCATCTGGCGATGATCGAATTTGCGGCGTTCCTCAAGCTGCTGCTCTATATCTCGTTGATCGCCTGCATATTCCTGCCCTGGCAACTGGCAGTCCCCGGCACCGGAGCCACGGCCTACATTGTTGGCATGATTGCATATCTTGCCAAGCTCGCAATTGGTGCCGTTCTTCTTGCCCTGTTCGAGACCGCGACCGCCAAGATGAGGGTTTTCCGCGTGCCTGAATTCCTCGGCGCGGCTCTCATGCTCGGCATGCTCGCCACCCTCCTGCTGTTCGTCTCAAGGAGCCTGTAATGAGCGGCGGCCTCACCTTCGATATCGCCCATTTGCTCGCCGGTGGCCTCGTCCTGGTCAGCTTCATGATGCTCTATCAGGACCGTCTTTACTCGCTGCTCAACATGTTCGCGCTGCATTCCCTGGTGCTGACGCTGTCTGTGGCCTGGCAGGCTTACGTCCAGCATGCACCGCATCTCTACGTGACAGCAGCAATCGCCCTCGGCTTCAAGGCCATCATCATTCCGGTTGCGCTGCACCGCATGATCCGAAGATTGGGTATTCACCGCGAGATCGAGACGGTCGTTGGCATTGGTCCCACCATGTTTGCGGGTATGGGGCTGGTCGCACTTTCCATGGTGGTGATGTTGCGGGTGACGCAAGCTGCCGATCCTCTGGCACGTGAAGATCTCGCCTTCGCATTGGCGGTTTTGCTGCTTGGCCTGCTGGTGATGGTAACGCGCCGCAACGCGGTCAGCCAGATCGTTGGCTTCATGTCGCTGGAGAACGGGCTGGTGCTCGCCGCCACCGGTGCCAAGGGCATGCCGCTCGTCGTCGAGATCAGTGTGGCCTTCTCGATTCTGATCGCCTTCATCGTCATCGGCGTGTTCCTGTTTCGCATCCGCGAGCGGTTCGACACCGTGGACGTTCAGGCGCTCGACGATTTCAAGGGGAAGAGACGCAGATGAATGCGCTCGCGTTCGATCCGGTGACCGCCGTCCTTGTGATACCAATCAGCGCTGCAATACTCCTGGCGCTGCTCCCCAGCTACAGGATGTCAGCCCGACTGAACGTGTTTGCAAGCCTGTTGACCTTCGTTGCGGCGCTATTCCTTTTCGTCACCGAGCGGCCGCAGCCGGGCCGATATCTGCTTATCGACGATCTCAACATCGTCTTTATCGTACTCAACACCTTTGTCGGCTTCACGACCAGCGTCTTCAGCGCCAGCTATATCGCGCATGAACTGGAAACCGGCCGGCTGACACCGGCGAACCTTCGTTTCTATCATGCCATGTACCAGATCATGATGTTCGGCATGAACCTCGCATTCGTATCGAACAATATTGGCCTGATGTGGGTTGCCGTGGAGCTTGCCACACTCACCACGGTCTTGATGGTCGGCATTTACCGCACGCATGAAGCACTGGAGGCCGCGTGGAAGTATTTTATCCTCGGCAGTGTGGGCATCGCCTTCGCGCTCTTTGGTACCATCCTCGTCTATATGGCGGCGCAGCCCGTGGTCGGAGAAGGCTACGACGCCATGGCATGGACACTGCTGATCCAACACGCCGCCGCATTCGACCCAGCACTTTTGAATGTCGCTTTCGTGTTCCTGCTGCTCGGCTACGGCACCAAGGTTGGCCTCGCCCCCTTGCATGCCTGGCTGCCCGATGCCCACGCCGAAGGACCGACACCGATCTCGGCAGTGCTGTCGGGCCTGCTGTTGAATGTCGCGCTCTATGCGGTCCTCCGTTTCAAGATTTTGATCGCGGCAAGTCCGGAAGCGATCGCGCCAGGACCGTTGATGGTGACAATGGGGCTGACGTCGCTCGTTTTCGCGGCCTTCATGCTCTATCGCCGCCGCGACATCAAACGCATGTTCGCCTATTCCTCAATCGAGCACATGGGTATTATCGTTTTTGCTTTTGGCATGGGCGGCCCGCTCGCCAATTTCGCCGGACTTCTGCACATGGTGATGCACAGCCTGACCAAATCAGCAATCTTTTATGCGGTCGGCCACATCGCCCAGATCAAGGGCACACAGAGGCTCTCCAGCATTCGCGGCCTCACCGAGAGCCATCCCGGTCTCGGCTGGGGCCTGGTGATCGGCGTCGTCGCCATCGCCGGCCTGCCGCCGCTGGGAATCTTCATGAGCGAATTCCTGGTGGTAAGCTCCACATTCGCCAGGCAGCCATTGCTCGCGATCCCGCTTGTGTTCGGGCTTCTGATCGCCTTTGGCGCATTGCTGTTGCGGTTGACCGGTGTCGCCTTTGGCCAGCCGCGGGGCAGCACCGCGCCGGTCGAGGGGTCCTACATGCCGATGTATTCCCACCTTGCCCTGGTGCTCGGCGGTGGCATCTATCTACCGCCGCCGCTGGTCGCCTGGTTCCAGCATATCGCTAACCTTCTAGGATGAAGCGGAGGAGCTAGTCGACATGCCACCACTCATCGATCTCATCCTGCAGGGCAACCCGGTTGAACGGCATCGTCCCTGGCCGTGTGCCATCGTCGATCAAACCGGTTGGGTAGCTGCCGCGGGTGCGCTGGCGGATGGTCACTGGACCCTGCTCGGCCTTTGGGGAGAAGCGAACGCTGTACACATGGCGCTCCTCGAAGAGTCCACGGCCACGGTGGGCATCGTCCGCCTGCAAGACCTTGAGAACAGCTATCCCTCGATCGCACAGTATCATCCGCCCGCGCTTCGCCTGGAACGCGCAATTCGTGATCTGGTCGGGCTCGAGCCGCAGGACATACCTGATCCACGGCCGTGGCTCGACCACGGGCGTTGGGGTTTGCGGTCTCCTTTGGGGCAACGCAACGAAGCACAACCCAACGCACGCCCCTATGAATTCCTGCCAACGGAGGGACAAGGCTTGCACCAAATCCCGGTTGGCCCGGTGCATGCGGGAATTATCGAACCTGGACATTTCCGTTTCACCGCAAGTGGCGAGACCGTGGTCCGTCTCGAAAAGCGTCTGGGGTATGCGCACAAGGGGATCGAGGCACTCATGGCGGGGGCGACCCTCAATCGGGCGGTGCAAATCGCCGACCGAACATCGGGTGACAGCACGGTCGCCTATGCCTTTGCTTTCTCGCGAGCCGCGGAATCTGCCTTGGAGCTTGAGGTACCGCCACGGGCCATCTGGTTGCGGGCGCTGATGGCCGAGCTGGAGCGGCTGGCCAACCATCTCGGCGATATTGGTGCCATCTGCAATGATGCCGCCTTCGCGCTGATGCATGCCCATTGCGCCGTGTTGCGTGAACGGGTGTTGCGCGCCGCCAATACCGCATTTGGCCATCGCATGATGCGCGACTGCATTGTGCCAGGCGGTACTGCAACTGATTTGAACGATGAGGGAGCTCTTGCCCTTCGCACACTCATTGCCGAAATCAGGCAGCGGTTCCCGCCCCTGGTCGAACTCTATGACAATACCGCGTCGCTGCAGGATCGGACCGTCGGGACAGGTGTGCTCAAGCCTGCGCTTGCCCGTCAATACGGCGCGGGCGGTTATGTCGGGCGAGCCTCGGGACGCAGTTTCGATGTCCGCCGTGTTCTTTGCTATCCGCCCTATGACCGCCTGAGCTTTGAGGTGCCCGTCCTCAACGAGGGCGATGTCAACGCCCGCATCTGGATTCGCATTCGCGAGGTCGAGCAAAGCCTGTCGCTCGTCGAGCAGATCCTGGAGCAACTGCCGGACGGCCTGGTACGCACCGGAATTCCGGACGCTCGGCACGCGCGAGAGGGCGTGGCCCTGGTCGAAGGTTTCCGCGGTGACATACTGGTCTGGCTGTGTCTCACCGGTGACGGCAGGATTGACCGCTGCCATTTGCGCGATCCGTCCTGGTTCCAGTGGCCGCTCCTCGAAGCGGTGATCGAGGGCAATATCGTCGCGGATTTCCCGCTTTGCAACAAATCGTTCAACTGTTCCTATTCGGGTCACGATCTATAAAGGCAAGCCGTCATGCGTAAACTCTTCTTCGAAAGCCTGATCCGGCCGCCACTGACAGAACAGCTGCCACAACCGGATGACGCATCCCTTATCGCGCTTGCGACAGCCATCGACGACGCTGCCCGCCAGCGCCTCGGCCACAGCCTGTCGATCCGCGCGGTCGATGCCGGATCCTGCAATGGCTGCGAACTGGAGTTGCACGCCCTCAGCAACGCTTTCTACGACATCGAACGCCTTGGCATCCGGTTTGTCGCCTCACCCCGGCATGCCGATGTGCTGCTCGTGACCGGGCCGGTAACCAAAAACATGCGCGAGGCCTTGGAGCGAACCTACAATGCAACACCCAATCCCAAATGGGTCATCGCCGTCGGCGGCTGTGCCCTTGACGGCGGTTGCTTTGCGGGCGGCTATGCTGTTGTCGGCGGCGTGTCGGAAGTGGTGCCGGTCGATCTCCACATTCCAGGTTGCCCGCCGCCGCCGATTGAAATTTTGAAAGGATTGCTCGCGCTAATGGACCATATCAACATGAGGACCAGTGTTCCGTGAAGGCGGGATCAATGATCCGCCTATTCCAGGCTGGGCTAGTCGCGGCATGCGCACAGCTCGTCGCCGCTGCACTGGCGACACTTATGGTCTTTTTAGCCGCACGCTCCGGATTGATCGCTCCAACCTTCGCGGAGATTTGTCCGAACTTCGAAGCATCGCCATCTTCCGTCTCGCCTCTGCTGACCTGGATTTACCTTCTGACGGCGATTGGAATCGCCCTGACCAGTGGCCGTTTTGTCGACTTCACCGCTGCGCATATCCGCCGTGCTTCCCGGCTGATGCGGCCGGTCGAACCGGAACACGCGACGAAGGCCTTGCTCGTCCAGCTTGGGCTAACAACGATCGGATTTGCAATCCTCACGCTTCGGCGGCCGCCGCATGTTTGGATCGATGTGGGCCACTATTTTGGAGCCGCCTGCGCCGCGTCGATCGCCTGGTCGGCCATGATGAGCATCGGGCTTGCGTGCTTTGGTGCAAATGCACATGCCGCACGGAAGGCCTTTTAGTGCAGGCAAATATCAGGTTTGGAGACCGCTGAACTATTCGTGGTGATATCAAAGATAATGTCTCCATCGTCTTGCCTCACTGCCTTCCCCTTGAGACCAACGAGAGGGAGAATTGGCCGAATACGGTGCATTTGGCTATCCGTTTGTTTCAGGTATTCGCGAGTGCTCAATCATCGGAATTTTAGGATGTGGGCCTATAGTCCGCGAAGATTTCCATGCGCGATAGTGGTAGAATGCACTCCCAAAAATGGAGGGCATCACCATGGCATGTCCTGACAAACATGAGTACCACAGGGACTGGAAAGATATCGGATACGACACACTTCTCACATTGAGTATCGTGGCGCCAATAGCGGTGTTGGTATTCTTTATTCTGCTGTGGATTTAGACGCTGGAAACCGCCGCCCACGGCAGGCGAAATTATTGCTGAGGCTCTGATTTGAAGCGCTCAATCCATTTGGCGGCTTCCGTTTGAGCCTGTTCACGTGTTCTGAATGGCCCGATCAGTTCATGCTTCGCACCGTTGTCATGGACCTGAACATAATGCAGGCCATTCGCCTTGACCATGCCGACAGACGATGGTGCGGGTGGCTTCCTGTTCAATGCAGTGCCTTCAGCCGTTGCGTCGTTGGTAATGGCTTCAAGCCCTTCTTTGACGGCTTGTGCGGGAATCTCCGGCTTTCCGGCCAAAGCCTCCCGATCGATCTCGGATAGCTGATAAGCGGTCAAATCGACATCGCTCCAGATCGAACGCGCAGGCGATTTCTGGCTTCGGCGACTGTGCTTGATCTCGACTGCAAACGGCCGTTTCTGTGGCTTCATCACGTTCCCGTTGTTCACTAGCGCTGTGGGGGCGGTAAGTTGTGTATCGAGGCGGGTGGTCGGCTGCTTCAGCAACCTGGATCGGATTCAGTTCTTTGTTTGTGCGCTTCCAGTATGTTCAGGAGCTCGGCAATTTCCTCGGCATCCTGCTGATTCATGCCAATGATGGTGCGACTGCCCATCTCTGCCACCCGTTCGGTTTGCGCGTCGATAACCGTCCAGGTTTCGTTGGGCTCTTGCTTTGGTTTGTATCGTTGAGTCATCAACATATGATAACGCCCACCTGGCTTTCTGCCAAGAGGGGATACAAGTTTCATCATTTCATGTTGATGTTCTACACATCAGTGATAGGGTGATTTGTATAATTGTTCACCTGTCAGCATGGATGCCATTATGATTACAGCAAACCAACTTCGGGCGGCCCGTGCGCTTCTCGGGGTCGACCAGAAAGCCTTGGCGGAAATGGCAGGCGTTTCTGTGCCTACCATTCAACGAATGGAAGCCAGCGAAGGCGATGTCCGGGGTATCGTCGACAGTCTGATGAAGGTCGTCAATGCACTCGACCGTGCGGGAATCGAATTGATCGGCGAGCATGCACGCAGTGATAGCGGCGGTCGAGGGGTACGATTCCGCCATCTGCGGCAAAAACTCAACTAGATGCTCGAAAAATTCCGTTCCGGCGGCGTCTCGTGACAACGGCCAGCACACTGTGTGTTCAATTCGGAATACTAACATAAAAACCTGCCCCCACGTGCTCTCCCCGCCACACCTGTTGACACTATTCGATGCTGATTGAGCGATGATTCCATACTTGCGCAGGCTTGCCGGAAAAGAACGGTTCGAGAAGTCCGATCGGCATCTTGCGCGGTTTCTGACCTTTGTCGCCGGTGCGGTCAATGCTGGAGGCTTTCTGGCGGTTCATCAATACACCTCGCATATGTCCGGCATCGTCTCCTCCATGGCCGACAATCTGACGCTTGGCGATATCGACCTGGTGCTTGCCGGGCTTGGTGCCTTCCTGTCTTTCGTCGCAGGGGCCGCCTGTTCCGCGGTGCTGGTCAATTGGGGTCGCCGCCTGATTCTGCAGAGTGAGTATGCCCTGCCGCTTGTGTTTGAGGCTGTGCTGCTGATCTGTTTCGGCTTGCTCGGCCGCAATCTCGGAGAGCACGAATGGCTGTTCGTGTCGGCAACCGTGATGTTGCTCTGCTTTATCATGGGCTTGCAGAATGCCATCATCACCAAACTCTCTGGCGCAAGGATTCGCACGACCCATGTCACGGGCCTAGTGACCGACATGGGCATCGAACTTGGCAAGCTTTTCTACTGGAACGCGGCACGCCACGATCCTGGCAAGCTTTTCGTCAGGGCCGACCGCAGGAAACTGAAATTGCTGGCTTCACTTGTTGCCTTGTTCTTTTCCGGAGGTGTTGCGGGCGCCATCGGCTTCAAACATTTCGGCTTCGCCGCATCACTCGTACTTGCCGCCATCCTTTTGACACTGGCGATTGTACCAGTTCTCGACGATGTAGGGCTCTGCCTGAGACGAACTTTGCGATAATGGTTCGGACTGTCAAACAACTCTCGTAGTTAGGCGGCTATTGGCTGACCCGCCGCCCATCCATAATGAACCACACGCGTGCATGATTCGACGCTTCTTGTGTTCACGGCGGCGCTCGTCATCGTGGTTGCAATGTTGGTATGAACAAGCCTGCCCCATGCAGTTTGGCTTTACCGCAGGTTCCCGTTGAGCCTACGCCTGGTGGAGCGCAAACAGCCAAGCGGCGATGCTCTTGCTGATGCGACTTTGAAGAAACAAGGTGTCGCACCCAAACGCATGATCACGGACAAACTGCGATCCTACGCAGCCAGGCGCCATGTCATGCTTGAAGTATCGAACACTAGAGCCCCTACCTAAACAACCGAGCGGAGAACTCGCATGGAACCGGCCTTCGGCAGTTCCGATGCTCGTCTGCCACCCCCTTGATCCTGCTGCCGGGCAGGCACGCAACCGGCCCACGGGAGCGCAGATTCTGCGCGTCGGTCATCTCGACCGGCACGCGCGCCAAACCGACGTCTTAGAACAGCCGCGCATTTGCGAAGCCTGCACGTTTTCGTGAATGAGATCCGCCAGGCATCATCGTGATTGGACTTCACGATCCGCTAGAGTCACGATTGCCTGAGGTATAAGTCGGAAATGGGCGGACCAACTATCGTTCGAATAGGAGGCCAAAATGAAGCACCATGCACTCGAGCAACTGCAGATCGTCGCCGAGGTCGATCAGGACTACCCATGTCGGCCAATGTCACGCAGCGAACGTCTCCGACGCTGGGCGGAACTCCTCGAACAGAATGCTGACCGGCGGCTCGCGACGCTGCACCAGACCGAGTATCAACCCATTAGGGAGCGCGCGGCCATGCGCAGCAATAGCTCGCCAATCTCGGTTGCTTTCGAGGATCCTGTCCTGCGCGCAGCCGGGTTGGAAAACGACAGTTACGGCGAAGCAAGGCGGTTCTTCGAACTAACCGATAACCAGTTGCACAAGGTCATCTGTTATTGCCATTTCGGCGCGACCATGAGCGCCGCGACGGCTGCCCATCACCTCCGTAAACTTATCGCGAGACAGCGCATGTTTACTCGGTTGCGCGGTATGTTGGTCGGATAACGCCGGGCGACAGTTCGCAGGATCGTTGTTGAAGCAGCTCGCTTGGGCTGGCGAGCCGCAGTGGAGGACGAGGTTCTGCTACGGAACGTGGATGGATGGTTCGTCCATGCCAAGAGTGGGCGCTTTTTGATCTTGTCGATTAAACTGCTTTTGTCTCATACGCGCTGACGGGGCACAGGCCGGAACTACCTCGAACCTTCCTTGCTCAGGCTGGTGCAGTCCGCATGACACAGTTCATTTCGATCCTCACGTGCCCCGGTTGCGGGCGTCGAGCCGCCGAAGCAATGCCAACCGATGCCTGCCAATACTTCTATGAGTGCACGGGTTGCGGAACGCTGCTCAAACCGAAGGAAGGCGATTGCTGCGTCTTCTGCTCCTATGGCGACGTGCCGTGCCCACCGCTCCAAGTGGCACGCACGGGAAGGTAAGCAGAACCTCGCACCTAGTCAGCAAAATCATTTTTGGCCTGTTTGGTCACGAAGTCGTGAACCTGCAACGCGTAACCTTCTTCCGACGAATTGCCTCGCGTGCGCATGATGAACCGGCGCACGCAACCCAAGGGACGATAGCCATGTCAACGCGATCAACCATTAGCGCAGCTGCATTGGCGAGCGCTGTATCATTTGCGCTTTCCTCATTTGCAATGGCCGCACCGCTGACCCCCGAATAGGTAAAGGCGGCGATGGATGCGGGCAAGGAGAAATGCTTCGGAGTGGCTCTTAAGGGCCAGAACGATTGTGCCGCGGGCCCCGGTACGACCTGCCAGGGCACTTCCACCATCGACTATCAGGGCAATGCCTGGAAATTCGTCGATGGCGGCACCTGCACCACAATGCAACTGCCCGGCGACAGGAAGGGTTCTCCCGAGGCGCTGACCCGCGACGTTCCATCGTAACAGGTAAAACACCGGAAAGTGGAGGCGGAGATGGGCATATTGGCAGCACGGCCGGATCTGTCACAAGCTGTCCGCTTTCCGGAACATGCCATTGCGGCGCGGGTGGGCACCAGCTTCAAGCATGAGCATTTGGCGGCGATCCTCAATGACAATTTGTATGCGGGCTTCTTCGAAGTCCACGCAGAAAACTATATGGGCTCCGGCGGTCCGCCGCATCATGCACTTGCCCGTATCCGGCGCGACTACCCTGTCTCGCTTCACGGCGTGTGCATGTCGATTGGCGGGCCGCAGACGGCAAGATCGGAATACCGGGGTTGACCACCTCGCGTTTTTCGCCGTGGTGCACGCCATCCGGCCAATGCTTCCGGCGCCATCCACAGTGTAAGACTGCCACGCCGACGCAGGCCTGCCTCGTACTCCGGCCAATTCGATATCCGAAATTTCGTCTTTGCGATGTGATGACGACGATCGGCGTTGTGTTTGTACGGCATGGCACTCGGATCAAGCTGATTGCGATCCTGTTTGCCTATCGCCGAACCGTTCAGAAATTATTCATGCACCAAAGCCGTTTGCGACAGAACCGTCTAAATCAGAACCGCCTCTATCGCGCTCACCGCGGAATTGGTCGGCACGACACGCGTGAGGCGGAAGTTGGCCTTACTAAGAAGGGAGCGGTATTCGGCTTCAGTCCGCTCCTGGCCTCCAGGGAGCACGAGCATCACCATATCAAGCATCTTACCTGGATGCGGCGCGTCGCCGGCCGGCAACACCATCTCGACGATCAGCAAACGACCGGCCGGCTTCATCGCTCGCCGGACATGGCCGAGGATCCTAAGGCACTGATCCTCACCCCAGTCATGGATGATGTGCGACAGGACATAGGCATCGCCGCCGGCCGGCACGGTTTCGAAGAAATCACCGGTCTCTATCGTTACACGGTCAATCACGCCCTTTGATTGGAGCAACGCAGGCGCGTCCCCCACCACGTGCGGCCTGTCGAACAGGACACCGCGTGGCCGGGCATGGCGGGTGAGGATGGCTGCCAGCATATTGCCGGTCGCGCCGCCGACATCGACAACGGTCTCGAAGGTGGAAAAATCGTAGGCTGCGGCAACTGCCGGAGGCTCTTCACCATGGACGCCAACCATCGTCTCGCTGAACAAGGACGCGTCCTCGGGATGTTGCGCGAGGTACTCGAAGACCGGCATCCCCTGAACTTTCTCAAAGCCGGTTTCACCGGTCTGAATGGAATGGATGATGTTGTCGAATGAGCCGACAAACCAATGGCTCCCTACCGTAAGCAGGGATGCCCGTGCCGAGCCAGGCGCGCCGGTCATCAGCGCCGCGCCCAAGTCCGTCAGGGCAAACTGCCGCTCCGTCCGCTCGGTCAGGATGCCCAAGCTTGCGAGTGTGCGCATCAGCCTGTGCAGGGAGGGCGCATGCGCGCCAACGGAGCCTGCCAGCTCCTCAGCACTTTTCGCTCCTGCCCCTATCTGATCTGCCAGCCCCAATTTGGCCGCAGCGTAGACCACTCTGGATGCCCAGTAGGCAGTACCCATCTGAATAAGTTGGACGTGAGGCGGAAGACTTTGTGACGAAGCATGCTGCTCAGGTTCAGTCATATTGAGCTTTCTGTATGAGTATACGGATTGAGCTTAATACGCGTGCATACGGACCAGTTTAAGCATGGTCCCCTCGTCGTGACGTGTCAAATCACGTTGCAGCATCGGATAAGAAAGCGTTCTCCATCCTCTTGGAATTTTCGATGCGTACAATGTCGGATGTTATGAATAAATGTTCGTTTGAAAATTCCGATAATGGCGTTTTTCGATTGTTGCCCAAAAACTCTGCAATGCCCTTTCTATAACCAGGCAGCGTTCTGCCAGCAGCATCATTCAAGCCGTCTAACTAGCAGTAATAACCCCGAGGAATGGGACAGGCGCGCGAGCTTTGTAACCTACAATGCTCTTTTTGCACGATGCTTCAAATCGTCGTAAATTTGCGGCGGGTTCAATGGGCAAAATAATGGACCAGGTTGATGGTGATTTGCCAATCCGCTGACGATGTCGGCGGGCTGCCTAACGTGGGGATCAGGAAAATATGTTGTCGTCGAACTTGAAACTCGCGGCGGCCGCAGTACCAATTCTGCTCTGGCTATCGATCACTGGTTCGAATGCCCAAAATTCCGAGCGTGCAAGGCGATCACTTTCAGCCATGGCTGGCACTATGAGTGTTGATGCCGAAACGGAGATGAGCAGCGGTAGTCTGACGGGTTGTCATTTTATGTTCACTGCTGTCGTTCAGGACTTGATCTATCGCCAAGGAGCCTACATCGGGGTCTCGGGCAATGTTGGCGTAAGGAGAGCAAACAACAACTTCGGCATCGACCTCAAGGTCGTCGTCTTTGACGTAGACTCATCACAGTCGCGTTTTGTGCTGAAACCGTCTGCGCCATCCCGTGCTTATCTCGTCGGTCGGGACCTTCAAACAAATTTATCCAGTCTCATTTCGACTGTGCCTTCTGACACACCCGGTGCGCTGGTATCACTGTTTCAATTTTCTCCATCGTTCGAAATCATCATGAATGGATTAGCGAGGGGTAAAATTACCATCGCATTTAACCGCGATGGGGGAGATAAGGACATCCAACTTCCTTTAGAACTCGACGTCAAATCCGTTTCAGAGTCCGGCCAGCGTCAAAGATCAGATGAAGCAGTCCGGTCATTCGGACGCTGTATTAAGACAATGATGCCCCAATAGCTCACCGACGCGATCTCGGCGCGCGTCGGCGATAAACACACGCGACAACGAGCATTGGCTGTCGCCTTGGGTTCAGTCATCTTGCCCGTTGAAAGAGCAATTCGGTTTCAGCTTTGAATGCTCCAGAACCCGCGGCCGGTAAAGCCGTTGGGACGGCTGCTGCTGATTGATTATGCCGGCGATCTCGACTTGTCTGCGGTCCGCATCGCCGCTTCGATCTTCATAGTCTGCGCGAGCCACTGTCGGCGGCAGGCTGTTGAGGAGATTGGCCCGCTCAACCGGCTCACCCTCCACTTCCTAGAGGGAAGAAAGTGCGCAAACGTCGGCAGAAATCTGTGCTCACACTATGCCAATGAGGGGCGGCAGTTCCGCCAAACTCTTGATGACAGCGTCCGGGTGTGCGGGCAGGCGCCCAAACCGCTGATCGTAGCGATTGCACCATGCGACCTGGAATCCGAAATGCGACGCGCCAACGGCATCCCAGGAATTCGATGACTGAAAGGAGATGCGCGCCTTAGCAACGCCGAGCCTGTCAACGGCAAGCTGGTAGGCGGACGGGTGCGGCTTATAGACTTGGACGGCTTTGGTGCATCGATCCTTTTTCAATGGTTTGGAGGTAGGCATGTTGGATCGCAATCAGTCTGATCCGAGCCATGGCCTTCAAACATAATGCCGCCCGCCGCCATCGTATCAGGAAGATGAAGTTCAAAGTGACGAACTGGCGGGACTACGAGGCTGGACTGCGCCAGCGCGGCAGCCTGACGTTCTGGATGACACCGGATGCTCTGGACAAATGGCATGCGCCTCGACGAGACACCCGTGGTGGTCAGCGCCGATATTCCGATTTCGCCATCGAAACGGCGCTGACGTTGGGCTGCATCTTCCATTTACGTCTGCGCCAGATTGAGGGATTCCTGCGCTCGGTGCTCGATCTCCTCGGGTTACAGCTATCGGTCCCTGATCATACGACATTGAGCCGCCGGGCACAGAAGTGGGAACGACCAGCCGGAAGCATGCAGTCGATGCCGGACGGGCCAATCCATGTACTGATCGACAGCACTGGGTTGAAAATATACGGCGCTGGCCAATGGCTGGAAGCCAGGCATGGCACCAGATCGCGGCGCAACTGGCGCAAACTCCACCTGGCGGTGAACGCCAATAACGGGGACATTGTCGCAGAAACGTTGACCGATCAGAACACCGATGATCCTGCGCAGGTGGAGCCATTGCTCAACCAGATCGATGGTGCGATTGGCCAAGTTACAGCCGATGGTGCCTATGACGGCAAGCCCACCTACCGGGCCGTTCTTGAACACAGCGATACCGCCAACATCGTCATTCCACCTCGTTCGACGGCGGTGGAAAGCAATGGCGATACGGGGCCGCCTGCTGATCAAAGAGACAAGCACATCGCGGCGATCGCAAAAGACGGTCGGCTGAAATGGCAGGCAACCACCGGCTATGGCAAACGCTCATTGGTCGAGACCGCGATCGGTCGATACAAGGGGCTGATCGGTCGACGCCTGCGGGCACGTTCGTTTCCGGCTCAGCAGACCGAGGTTGCCATTGGCTGCATCGTGCTCAATCGCATGCTGGCATGTGCACGCTCGAACTCTGTCCGCTGCCAAGAAAAGCACGCGTAATCGCCGACATCAAAGAACCAATTGCGTCCGTTGACAATTTCAGCTGCATTCATGCACCAGCGCCGTTATGCAACGTAAAGAGTGTAGGAAGAGCGAAGGCAAACGTTCCGGGGGGAAACGAATTACAACTGAAGTTTTGACCCAGCGTTTCGAAGCAAGCCTCCCCCGTTTGAGGGAGATCGGGCCCAGATATAGTAGCTACAAAGATATCTCGCGGCTAATTTCGCTGCTGTCGACGATAGGATAGGTTTGCACACCAGGTTCTTCTGAAGCGTACGGGGCGGGAGAGCACGACGATATCATTAGTCGGTGAACTGGCTCGATAATTCGTCAGGGGTGGTGCGAATAGTCATGCATTTTGGGGACAGAAGACTGGCGTCTGATATCGGTGAATTGGGAGAAGCTATCGACGGCGCGGCCTGTGCTGCGAGTCGATGGGTTGACGTCGCCAGCGCGATTCATCGGCTCGTGCCTGGTACCAAGGTAATAATGCAGATAGTCGATGCGGTTATCACTCTCTTTGTGCTGGAATGATAAGCCGCAATGACACCCCCCGCCAGATAAAGGGAAAGCAAGCGCCAGCCCAGATCCCTGTAGCTCTTCTGGCTCGACTTGCGGTTGATGAAAACTACCAAGGGCAGGGCTTAGGTGGAGCTCTCCTCAAGAACGCACTTCTGAGTGTTGTCTCAGCCGCGCAAGCCGTCGCTTTCAGAGCTGTTATGGTTCATGCGCTCGATAAAGAATCGGAAACGTTCTATCGAAAATTTGGTTTTGTTGACGCAAAAGGAATGGAGGGGACATTGCTTCTCCCGACCCAAGGCATAATGGCATCGATGCGAGAAGCCATGCCATTGGAAACAAATAAAAGTTAAGGTCGGTCAACAACCAAGACCTTCCGTCGCACCGATTGAAAAACAAGACAGGGCCGACTTGATCATCACGGCTCGGCGGTAAACGGCCTTGCATATTGCATGGAGATCAATCCGATGGGATTGATCACAGATCCTTTTTGATAAGCGTGAGTCATCCCTTCACCGCGCCTTGGGTACCAGCGTACGCATAACAAGATGACAGATTGGTCGAACTGGCGGCCCTTGAGCATCAAAACTCTCCGAAATGATCGACGGGTTTATTGCCATGCTGCGGGTAACCAAAAGGTTGCAACAGAACCATAACGTATGGACAATTGTTCGTTTGAAAATGCCGATAAGAGCGGCTTTCGATTCTTGCCTAAATGTCCGCAATGCCTTTTTATCGCTGCGACGGGTTTCGATGCGAGCGAATTCAATGCCTTCGGCGCTGAGGCAACCAAGTCTGCTTCGCGCCAACAGCCGGCCCAGATCGGATTCACATAAGCGAGCTCCGGGGCGTGGCCCGCTACGGTGACGTCCGAGGATACCCCGGCCCCTCAACCGTTTGGTTATGTGCTTGCCCCCACGTTGGACGTTGTTCAGGCGGTCGGGGGACCGTGCGCCCAGTCCGCCATGATCAGAGAAGCTGCGTCACGGCCGCAAATGCATCGACGAGGCCGGCACCGGTCGCACCATCCTCCCCGACGCCAGCCGCGACCCCGGCCCCGTTGGGGTCGCTCGCGGGATTGGCGTTGCCCGTCGTCACGTCGCGCGCAGTGCGACGCAGGATGGCTTTGACGTCGCGCGGAGAGACCTTGGGGTCGGCCTGGAGCAGTAACGCGCATAAGCCAGCCAGTTGCGGTGCGGCGGCCGAGGTTCCGCTGAACACTCCCCAACCATCGGCGGGCCGGGTGCCGTCAAAGGCGGCGCCATCGCGATCGATCTCGCAACCCGCTGGAATGGGGAGAGCTAGATAGTTGGCATGGGGCAGGAGACCGACCAGGCCACAGACATCGGGAACGCTTCGTCCCGAATATATCTGGCTTGTGAAGGCGCTGGCATAGTCGGACGCACGCATGGCACCGGCCTGATCCACGAAAACCCCGCCAGCCGAGATGACGTCGGGCATCTGGCCTGGAAATGAATAATGGCCATTGCCAGCGGAGAAGATGATCACAATGCCACGTTTGACGGCAGCCTGGATCTCGGCCTCCAGCGCAACCAGGCTATTCGGCAGGCTCGGCGAGGGCGCGTTGCCCATCGCGCGCAGATCATAGCCCAGGCTCACCGAGATCACGTGCGGATCATGCTTGAGCGCCTCCTGAAGACCTTCGAGCACCGAGGCGCCCGAACTCGGATCAACTTCATTGTCAAGTTTCACGCCGATAAAGGTCGCGCCCGGCGCAACAGCGAAGATGTTCGCCGACTCGCCGGTGCCGTGGCCATTGCCATCGACGCTGCGATCAACGGCGCCCGGGGCGAGGATGATCGAGGAGGAATAGCCGTTCGCCTTGAAATAGGGGTGACCATGGGCAAAGCCGCTGTCGATCATAGCGACCCGGACACCCTTGCCGATAATCCCCTGGAGATGTGCCGGCGTCGCATTGAGGTGACGGGCGATGTCGGCGGGGGCTGCGAGATGGAAATAGGGGAGCGCGGGCGGCACCGCCGATGGGAGAGTGCCGCTAAGTGGTCCAGGCCTCCGCGGACCTGCCTTGCGCTTGCCGGACGTTCTGGCGGAGCCTTTCGCCTTCGCCATGTAGATGTGCGGCCATTGGATGTAGACGTCGTCAAGTAGCGCCTGCAGCGCAGGGTCCGGATTCCACGGCGCTCCATCGGGCGGATAGAGCACCGAGCCGAACTGCGCCGCTGATCCGCCCGGCGCGCTCATGCGTTCGAGCTTTGTTTGGAACAGTGCCTCGAATTCGGAGCGGGTGCAACGCATTGAAGCGGAGAGCGACCCACGGCCGGTAAGCTTGAAGCCCCGCCGCGCGAGGTCGGCAAGAGCGAGGTCGGCCTGGGCCGGATCGGGTATGAACGCTGCAACCGTGTCGGTCGACATCCGCGCGCCGAATTTCGTGGGGCCGCTCTGACTGCCCGGCCGATTGAATGTGATCGCAACTCGGAGTTGCTCCCCTACGGCATCACGGCGGGCAGGCTTGGTATTCAAGTCGTTGGGATCATACGCCTTCATCTCTTCGCCCCCCGGCTATTCGAATGACAAATGCTCCGGTGCTTCGCTGATCGACTCGACAAAAGGTTTGAGCCGTTCCGGCACCGCCAGAGTGTCACCGGAGCCGGAAGGAGCGGGAAAAAGCTTCCTGAACTCGGCGTCCGACATGCGCGCTGATAAGGACGCATTACCCTCGCCGCTGACCTTCATCCCCGCCTCCTGCGCCGCGCGCTTGGCCTCTGCACGTGCGTCGTCCGTGCAGCATGTGTCGCGCAGCATGAGTTGCAACCGCCGGATCGGGTGGGTTTCGTCAGCCATAACCTCTGCCGAAGGTACGGCAGAACCACTGAGCCGACACCTTTGGACCTCCGTTAGGATTTTCAACACTACACTTGGCCTCTGGTGCAAGCAACAGTGGGCGAGGTAATTCGGATATTTTCAGACCATTTGATCAGTATTTGACCAAGTCGTGCTGTCCCTATATCTCGCAGTTGTCGGAATGCTATGGCAACCTGCGGGTCAGCACACCGTGGTCAACCAGTAGCCTGACCGTCGCTCGCGCCAAACACCTGATTTGCCGGATCTGGTAACTGGGGCAAATTTCCGAGCAAGATTATTGAAGATGGTGAGTGTGAACTCAACCATTGCTAGTGCCAAATCTTTGGAAATCATCCAGTCCCAACGAACGAATGTTCTGGCCCGCAAGGCAAGTCTTGAAACAATGTAGCGTTGCAACCGCCCATACGATAGCAGGATAAACGCTATCGGCATTGGGGGAGCATGGAACGCATACTTTTACGACCATCATATTCGGCTTTTCCAAGGTTCCAGTGCCCTAGGTGCCGCAAAGGGGCACCTGGTACGACCTTAGGCAGGAAGAGGACGGCACCTGGACGGTGTTCGACGTGTTTACCGTCCTGCCAGTCGTCATCTCAAGTACGATCACCAATGGGCTGGATGTGGAGGAAGTTGCCTGCGCAAACGCTCTGTCCACCAGTTGACAAAGGAACGGCGACCAGTGGCCGCGCGTTGATTGACATGCGCGAGCTTCCGTTCCCTCATGTGACCGTTACCGATCAATTCGGTCAGGCGAGAAACACCGGGTCTGTGGGCGAAGCGGCGATATGGCTCGTTGCGCATTGGCCGATGAGGAGCAGCGACAAACATGTCTCGATGCTCTGGCTGGAAAGGTCACATGTACCGCCTGTCGGAACGCCTTTATTGAAGCCGCCAAAGAGGCCGGTATCTACATTGCACACAAGAAGCTCCGCGCCGTCCCGCCTAGTAAATATTGGCTATCTCAGATTGTGGAACCGAGACCGCTTGTTTGCCGTTCGGGTTCGATGGATGATCGACCCTTCAACGCCGTGAAGAGCCCCAAGGGGATCACCCGCTTCGAGCGCACGCGCCGCGGCTGTAATCAGCGACTCCATCGGAATACCGCCACAGTTGTTACTCGCACCTTACGATTTCCGGTGCCAAACTATCTCACGACCAACAACGAGCGATGAGCAGCAAATGGAACGCGCTTCAGCCACGAGGCGTGAGAATTTGCCCAAATCAGGAGGTTTCAAAAGCCATGACTACATCAGCCGAGAACGGACGGAAAGGCGGACAGCCTGCCATGCACACACCACCGGTCGTGTCGTCGCAGGCGTGGGAGGCCGCCCGCGAGCAACTGCTCGCGAAAGAAAAGGCCCAGACCCGCGTACGTGACGCCCTGGCCGCCGAGCGCCGGCGAATGCCGTGGATGGCCGTGGAGACGGCGTATGCGTTCGATGGGCCTGCGGGCAAGGCCAGCCTACTCGACCTGTTCGACGGTCGGCGCCAGCTGATCGTTTACCGGGCCTTCTTCGAGCCGGGAGTGTTCGGCTGGCCCGACCACGCCTGCCGGGGCTGCTCCATGGTGGCCGACCAGGTCGCCCACGTCACCCACCTGAACGCCCGTGACACCACCCTCGTCTTCGTCTCGCGCGCGCCTCAGGCGGACATCGCGCGGCTGAAGGCGCGAATGGGCTGGGAAATGCCGTGGTTCACCCTCACGGACAGCTTCGACGCCGACTTCGGCGTAGACGACTGGCACGGCACAAACGTGTTCTACCGCGACGGCGACCGCGTGTTCCGCACCTACTTCATCAACAACCGCGGCGACGAGCAGATGGGGAGCACGTGGAACTACCTCGATATCACGCCGCTGGGCCGGCAGGAGGTCTGGGAAGACTCGCCCGAGGGCTATCCTCAGACCCCGACCTACAAGTGGTGGAACTGGCACGACAGCTACGTCGCAGACGCAGCGCCTGACAAGAAGTGGGTCGAGGTGTCGGACGCCGGAGAGGCGGCGTTCCGGAACCAAGACGCGAGCAAGACGCCATGAGCTAGGCCTGTTCGCGATCGGCCGCAGCGCGAAGGTCCGCTGACAGTTGCCAACACGTCGGCAACCCGGCCTGCCTTTGTATTGCGTTTTGGCAGGTCGGGTGTGGCGCTCCAGCACGACATGAGCTACTAGCAGCGCGGGCGCGACTGCCATTAGATTTAGAATGGGGGCGGGCGGGCGATTGACGTCTACCTCGCTGCCACGAACGAACGTGACCGCCCTCGGGTTACTTTTATCCGGCAGGTGGTGCTCGGTCGCGTGTATGGCACACTTTTACGGCCGAGCCTCACTGCCCCTCAGGAAGGCTGGTCGATGCGCGTGCAGGACAAGAAGCTCGACATCTATTTCAGGATGAGAAACCGCAGACTTCAGCGAAGCCAGACCATCCGATACATTAAGGCGCCGCGTGTTCGGCTTTTTCGGTGGTCCTGTGCCGGAACGTTGTTTATCCAACGCAGCTATTAATCCAATCACCCTGTATTCGCTTATCAAGCTTAGCGGTTCTTGGCCGATCAGAGCACGCCGATCGGCGCCAGACCTCGCCTCTAGCCTACGATGGAACGTTATTCTCGCGGGCTGGTTATTGGCTTGCTGGTTAGTCCTTCTGACCAGCGGAGACTCGACGTCAACGATCTCTTCAATCTATGGTGCCGGGTCTCGCATTTCGTCCAGCACCGGATGTATCTGGCCTCAAACAATCCTAACCACCCAAGTACGTGGCCGCTACGCGGCGATAGCTAATGGAGATTAAATAAGGCCTAACCATTTGAGAAGATTGAGCAAATGCCCCATAAGAGGGCGGAGGCCCAAAATGAGCCCAACAACGTACATCAAAATAATTAGACATCTAGTCCTCAAGATGTAGGATGCGCCCCGCCGACTACATCATGTCCGCCAACCCCGGTCTGGTCGCAGTCGGGCCTAATGGGAGGGAGGATTGCTTGCCCCCGTGCATCCTCCCTCCCGACGTAAGGAGCGTTTTGCTAAATGCTTTACAAGATTATTGATGACGCATCGTGTGTCGGGATTGTGCTCTGCTATGGGCTGTTGTTGTGGTTTGTAGCCTCATACGGGGGTATCTGATCCCTAGATCGGGCCGCAGAACTTCGATCCTACGCCTTTAGGCGATTGACCATTTTGCCGCAAAGACCGCAGCCCGGAGCGGGTGTATATTGTGGGTTAGCTGACGGGCAATTTTCCAAACCGATTGCTGGTCAGAAATTTGGCCGGAGCAGCCGAAAACGCACCACAACCTCCCCCCGTGAGTGCTTCGTCTCCGGCCTTCTTTCGGAAAGCCCTTCGGTGGTTTGTCTATTTTGTCACACATACCCCAACCCGGAGCAGGTATATTCTGCTTGATACTGACCGCAAGGTGACCCCAACCTTGACGCAACATCTCCGAAGTAAGCGGTCAGCCTAATTGAGAGGCGAGTGACGGCACATAAACGCCTCTCTCCATTTCCCAACTTCCCTGGGACGGACATGCTCAGCAAAATCATTCAAGCTGCATCATGGGTAGGACTTGCGTTGTGCCTTGGCGTGTTCGTGTGGTTTGTAACCTCGCAGGGAGGACGTCAGCCATACACTACAGATAACGACCACCGGAATTCGACTTTTCATGCGCGATGAGAACTAAAAAGTTCGGTGCGTGTCGAGACGCACCATCCATTTCACCGCACCATTGTTAACATTGAAGGTTTCCGTTTAACGCACCTTTCTTGTGGCGCATTATGTGGCCCAAAGTGCGCTATTTTAGGGACAGAAACGTCATGCTCAGATCCGAGGTCGGGGAGCGGCGTTCGCAGTACCGTCAACGAACGACTCTTATCGCGTCTCGCCTGAAGAGCTTTCCTCTTTTTTCGCGGCCCGGGCCTTTTGTCGGCGCGCGTTTTGGGAGGTGTTTTGCTGAGCGTTGAATTGTTCGCGATTAGCCTCGCGCCACGCCTTCAGATAAGCCTCGTAGCGCTGCTTGTTCGTTTGCCGCCACTTCCGAGACTTCTCTGCTGCCTTGGCCTTCTGGTCAGGGCTCTGCGGATTGGCATTACGGTCAGCCTTCTTCGCATCATCGCCTTTTGTCATCAGACGCGGGTCTCTTCCAAATTTCTTCGTAACGAGCGGTCGGTGCTCCGTCAATGAACATTAATATTGAGACAACCCGGCACTACGCATCGAGTCATTTTCAATGATCAATCCTTGGCGACCAACGGAACAAAAGCTTAGCGTTGATGTTCTCATACACCGATTGGTCTGTTTCTTCATGGAGGCAAGTCATGGCTGACGATAAATCAAAACGGGGTCCCCGTGACCGCGCGACAGTTGCCGCTGGCGAGAAGTATGAAGTCGATTATCTTATGCAGTCGCTAAAACTGGGCCGGGACGACGCCGAGCAGCTGATAGCGAAGTACAATGGTAATCGGGAGAAAATAGAGGCGGAGGTGTCAAAGAGGAAACCTCGACCTTAACGTTGCAGAGCAGGTCCGGGGGCGCATCGAAGGTTTCGGCGAAAGCCCGCATTTATGGGCATTTGTTGAGCCTGGTGCGCCTGACCTTGCGTTTTCTACGCAGCATCCGTCGATGTTCAACACCGTTGAACTCTACAACCTTGGCTGAATACTTTTCACCATTGGACCACATTGCGCCCTCCAAGCGCAATTAATCAAACAAACGTAAAGGCAACCCGCGTGAAATAGGTAAAATTGATCCTAGCCCACTCAGACACGTTTTGGCGGTTCACGCACCTCGTCGGGATTTGGCAACGGCGTCTCATCCGGCAATTGAATTGGCGGTGGCTCCATTACTGGCGGAACTGGTCCAGGCTTAGGGTCGGGGATAGGCGGTTCGCCCGGCAGCGGCGGGTTCGGTTCTGGCTCTGGTTCTGGCTCTGGGCCAGGTATCGGATCACCCATATTAATTTCTCCTCGTGATGGGTTCTTAACTGCTAACCGCAAGGGAAGGTTCCGCTGTCACACCACCTCAATACGGCATCGCTGAGATACCAACGTTCTTCGATCCACAAGCGGAGTACCGAAGTTTAGGCACCAAGTCATTGCGCATAGTTCCGTGATCGCGGCCCAGCCGTCTGGCCAATTCGGTTAAGTCAATTTTGCTGGAGTGATGACAATCGCGCCCATAGCAATGCGCCCAAAGAGAATACCCCCTGTCGATCGTGTCACCGACTGTGCCGCCATCAGCTTCCACGGTCACATCTCCACCGGGCGCCAGACGAGCCGCTTCCTGTTTGACCTGTCCCGGTTGACCTCGAAGGCCATAATGTCAGTCGCTCTAGCCCCGCATCGATCGCAGCGGAAAGGCAAGCGCTCCAAGGGACATTCAGGATTGCAAACGTGGATAAGGTCCGGCGCGTAAAAACGTCGTCTCCTTCCGGCATTTCCGGCAACATACCTGCAAAAACATGCGATATTTTGCGGCCTGCCCCAATCTGCGGATTGTTATTGTCATGAGAACAAAAAGAGAACATAATCCCATTTCGTCAAGATGAAAGATGCCGCAGACTAGAGCTTGTGAACGATAGGACGTCAATTATTATTCAAGCTGTGGAGGATTGAGCGATGACATGGAAAGTCAGGTTTCGCGGCAAAGACTTTGCGCTCGATCCGTATTTTGATCCCGAGTTTGAGTACGAAGTCCGTGAAGCGTTGGCTGACAAACGCGAGCTTTCAGGTTCCGTAGAAATCATCTTCCACGAGCAAGACGAACGGGTCGTAAACATCACTTTTCACGAATCCGCCGATCCTGATGAATTCTCGTTTGTAGGTACTCATGGACAGCATCCTGGGATGGGCGAGGTGTACATTTTCTCTGGGATGCCCGACGATGGTGATCCGCAAGTGCTTGCTCTTTATAGTGTCGAGAATTTTGGCCACGCTCCGGTCAACAAGGAAAGATTCCCATTGGAGAAGTTCAGGCAGTGACTATTCCCGGCCCGACGCGCATTAGAAACGACCCCGACCGCTTCAACGAATGTCAAAGGGCTGTTGAGGATCGAATGCTCGAGCTCCTGGGCGACGCCTTTGTTGCCGGTTGGACAAAAGAAGAAGTTCTGGCAGCAATGATCGAGGTTGCCGAGAATACAAACCTGGCCATGCATCAAAACGTGCTGTTGTCAGTTGAAACAGAACTGAGAAAATTGATGAAGAAGCCCTGATGGCCAAGTCATCGAGTAAAAGCAGCGCCCCGCCGATGACCATCGCCTTTAGGCGAATGTTTGATCAATCTCTGGATCGCATTCGGATCGAGGATGCTCTTCGGATACCGAAGAACATCTTTGTTTGTCCTGATTGCTGGAAGAACGTTGTGCCGTATAATTCTGAACCGCCACAGTTCAAACACTACCGCTCTAATCGCCAGTGCAATAGGTCGCGGACAGGGTTAGTGAACGATGTCTGAAACACCTGAAAAGCCTGCCTATCCTTCCCATATGGAGAAGCCTCCAGCCAAGCTGTTCGAACACGATTGCATGCACGAAGGCTGCAATGCCTGGGGATCGTTTGGCTTCGAAAAACGCTATGGACAGGAATGGTATTGCGGCGAACACAAAGGTGATGCTGACAACTGACGGGGCCGATATGGCAAGGAATGGTGGCAGGCTGCACTATTATTTGAGAATGAAGCACCGACGGCGTCTGGGGCGGCCCCTTAGACGCATCAGCCGCGCAATGAGAAAGTTGGTGTTCAAGCCCGGGCGGCATCGCATCACTTAGACAAAACAATGGATTCATTGTCCACTGGCGGACGAATGCGGAACAAAGCTCCATTCGTTGGGTTGTTTGCCTGCCGAGACCAGTTCGGCTGCGTCCCTGACCATCCCCCTTACCAATTGTCAGGGCTCATGAACTAGACGGTGAGCGAAACCTCGCCGTCTTTTTTCCCTAAAGAAATCGATGGGGTGGAATCGGCAAGGTCATTGTGCTGCAATGACCGCATGGAAGACTATAGAGCATTCGCGCCTGTCACAGTCCTTACGAGCCAGCCAGGCCAGATGCGCGGCATCGGCACCGCTTACGACGCAGCGAAGTTCATAATGGAGGGGTGGCGCCAGAAAGAGGCGGTCCCAAACTCTCGAACGCAAAGGTTATCCTGTCGAAGTGTCTTGCCGGTGAATGCTCTGCTGCTGTGGCAAGGGTGGCGTTCATAGAAGCGGCACGCGAGTCTAGAATTTATATTGCTCCGCCAGAGAATGAGCCCGTTAGAAGCAAGCCGAAGTGGCATAAGGCGGCTAAGGCGTGGCGTCGGCCCTAGTATAAAGCGTCAACTACCGCGCAGTAGGCCGCTACCAAAGCACTCTTTACCGCAGACCATCGGTTCGCCAGATATGCGGAAAATCTCCTGTCAGCTTCCAAAAGCTGTGCCAGTAAGTTTCCAAGCTTATCTGATACATGTTCCATGGCAGTACCCCCCTACGAATTTGAAGGATGCCACCTTCTGCAATAATGTCAAACAAAGTAGCGACAGAGAGCGCGACAAGGTTCAGGCCCCCGGGGCTACTCCGGAAGTGGTGCGTTACCTCAAAAAGTCGCGTTGTGTATTGTCGTTCCAAGCCTAGAATTTCCCCCATGAGAGTTCCATCGCCTCAAGGGTCGGTCGAGCACTTGGACCGCATCGACGAATGCGAAGCTGCTTTGAAGACTGAGTTTCAAGCTCTGACTGAAGCAGCGTTGGAGGCTGGTTGGGATAGATATGAAGTCGCCCTTGCTTTGGCCAATCTGGGTGATCGGTTGGCTGATGTAACAGCTAAGACCGCCGGCTCGGAGGCTGACATTGCGATTGCCAAAGCGCTGTTCGAAATAAAACGAGCGTGTTCCTGACAGCCACAGGCAAGCCGACAACAAGAGCAAGCCGCGACGGCGTGCCTAGCGTGATTGTCCACCATTAGACATAGGCTTGACGCCAGTCCAAGTGAGTTTTTTAATATTCGGGTCGCTGGGTCTGTCAACGGCACACTAGCGATTGAGAGACGCAAAAGAGCTCGCCAATTGGTGGAAGGAGGCCATCATGTCTCTGCATCATTTTGAAAACCCCACCTATAGCGAAGAAGATTGGTGCATTTTGGAGGACGCCCACATTAAGGCTTGTGAGCTTCTCGGCCAACCGCCGGTGTCCTACAAAAATGAGGATCGCTTGGCACGCACCATAATGAAACTGTTCGATGAGGGCGTGCGCGACTTTGAGATAATTGCGTCCATTGCGGCCCATCGCGAAATCGTCTTGGATCGCAAAGCCACGTATCATTGATTGCAGCATGACATGTATGATTGCCAAATCTTCGAAAGGTTTGGTAGCTAGCCATGACTTTGACGAAACTTCAGCATTTCTGGATTTTAGGCCTCAAAAGCGATCCGCTGTTTGATCGGCACTATCGGCCACACGGCCAGACCGAGCTTTCCTGTGAGCGCCAAGGTTGGTCTGAGTATATTCAGAGCGGCCCCACAAGCTGGAAATGGCAAATCACAGAGGCTGGGAAGCAGGCTCTGGAAATGCAAAAGCCCGCCACGCAGATAGCGGGTGCCGGGCTTAGCGGTTGACATCTGATTTATCGAAAGACACTGTGCCGCTGTCGGGAGGGGACGGAATAACCTTACCTGACAGTGAGGCCCGGCACCGACGGTGGCCAACCTGGGCCTCACTTCGTCTCTCTTTTCTCGCCTCAATGTGATTTGACAGCGACACTCGCGAACGACAGTCTTCCCCACGTTGTATGTGCAGCGACTGCAACGGAGGCTCGGCCCGTCCCCTTTCCTCAGCCGGGCCTCACCCTTCTGGCTTGTGGATCTTCGGCCAACCTTATCACGCTGAATATTCAGAGCGGTGTCACGCTGCAGTTAATTATGAGAATGCCGAGTCAATGATTTCAATGGATTGGCTTTGTACTTAATTTGAGAACGTGCAGTTTATTTGAGAATTTGATGCTAAACACTGCAGTTAATTTGAGAAACGATCCTCACAACGTTGGCTCTTGCTCGTTGCTGACAGGTGTGAGCGCTCAGGCGTCTCACTCTTCAAAATATTCCATCAATTTCAGGTAGATAGCCTCACGAACCGCGCAGCGTCTGAAGTCTCAATATTGCAGTTAATTTGAGAATCCAAGCGACGTCATTCTCAAATTTGTAGATGCCCCCGAAAGATCGGACAGTTTCACGGGTTGATTTGGTCAGCGATGAACTCTCGGGGTGAACGATATCCGAGAGCTTTGTGCGGGTGAAGAGCATTGTAGTGCTCGAACCACAAAGGCAAGGATTTAATGACGGTTTTTGCGTCTGGCGCTGGATTAACGTCGGCGTAGTCGCGCTTGAAGGTTTTGACGAGGGCTTCGGCCATGCCGTTCGATTCCGGGCTTCTGACCGGAGTGGTTCGTGCTTCCATGCCAATGTCCTTGAGCAGGGATTTGGTGTCTTTGGCAATGAAACAGGAGCCATTGTCCGTCAGCCATTCAATGGAGTGCGGCAATGTATTGACCTGGCCGAAGCGGCTTTCGACAGCAAGGATGGCGAGGTCCTGCACGTCTTCGCTCTTGATCCCTTCTGTGGTTGCGACATGGCCGATCACTTCCCGATCGCAGCAATCGAGAGCGAAGGCGACACGGACTTTTTCGCCATTGTCGCATCCGATCTCGAAGCCGTCGGAACACCACCGCAGATTGGATTGGTCAACGCTGACACGGCCGTCATGCTTGCGGCTTTCGTGATTGCCGGTATGGCGCTGAAGCAAGAGGCCATGAACCTTCATCACCCGGTGAACCCGCTTGTGATTGGGCCATGAACGGTTTTCCGCCTTGGCATTTCGGCGCAAAACTGCATGAACACGGCGATAGCCGTATGTCGGCATGGCACTAATAATGGCTTTGATCTCTTCGACCAAATCAGCATCGGGTTGTGGCGGACGGCCGCGCCGCATGGCCGGTCTGCCGGATGAGCGTTCGGCAATATTAGAGCGGGAAACATTCAAGATATCGCAGATGGGGTTCATCGGGTGCCGTCCTTCGGCCACGACAAGGACCGCAATGTCTGTTTTTTTGAATCCGTGGCGACCTCAAGGGCATCCTTGAGGATTTCCGTTTCCATGGTTTTCTTGCCTAGAAGCCGCTGAAGTTCACGGACCTGGTTCTGAAGGGCGCGGTATTGCGAAGCTGGCACAACTTCTTCTTCCGATCCCGTTGCCATCAAGGCACCCTGAGCTGCCAGCTTGCGCCAGCCAAACAGCTGATTGGGCGCAACACCCCGGCGACGGGCAACGAGACTGACCGTAGCGCCAGGCTCGTAGGTTTCCTGAACCATTTCCAGCTTCTCGGCTGTCGTCCAACGACGGCGCCGTTCCGGTCCGTTCAAAATCTCAATATGGGGCATGCGACTGGTCATATTCCTAACAATACTCCTACCACTTAATTAAGTGTGAGGGACTGTCCGGATAATTCGGGGGCTATTTCAGTCATTCTCAAATTAAGTGCAGCAGTCAAGCGTGAACGGCGGCATTCTTACGATTAAGTGCAGTGCGACAACGACACTCAAAAATCAGGCGACGTTGACATCCTTGACCGCCATCTTGACCGACGACTTGACCGTCGCGGAGATCAGGATGTCCCCAACCCTTGGCATACAAAATCGCAAGTGAGAGCTTGTGCGATACCACTATTAGCAGCCTCTACCCAACGGTAGACGCTGAAGACGCGGATCCCCGATAGGGGTATTAAAGAGGGTAATCGGGATTCGCTAGACCGCGCCCGATACCAGGACCAATGCTGGCGTCGACAACACTTCGACGTTCAAGGAATGGACACTTAGGCCAAGACTGGGACCACACATGCCGTCATCAGCATTCTGAATGATCGCACAAAGGTGCTTTCCGTCGATCTACGAAATGCCGTCTATGTTCCAGACCGCGCGGCTTATTTTGGCGCAGGGCGGAGCGTTCGGCATTGTAGGCGAGGAGTTCCCCCAATCTGTTGTCGAATACTATGAGCGGCCGCCCCTGTCGGCACGTCGTAAGAAATAACTGTGGTTTTTTCAGCATATTGAATAAATTCAGCGCGTAATACCGCATCCGGCACACTAGGCTGAGCAAATGAATATCAAGACCCAAATCATCACTACAGTTGGACTCGCCGCGGTTTTGATCGGTTTAGTCGGTGGTATTGCGATTTATTCCCAGATAATATTGACCCGATCTGTCGCGCTGACCGAGGCGACAAACGTCGCGCGACAATTGGCCGGAACAATTGTCTTCAAAGCCTCTGATGAGCCTCGTTCTTTGTTCGAAAGGCCCGATGCACTGCGCGAATTCGTGACGTCGCAACATCGTCTTTCGCGGCGCGACTTCGTCGTGGTTGATCGCCACAAGGTCATTTTGGCCGACATCGGCGGCGAAGAGCAAAACATTGGCACACTCTTCAATCACGATCGCGGCAACGAAGTTACCCGGACGATCGAGGATGGCATTGTGCGGGAGTTTGCCGAAATTAGTAATGATGCGCCCGAAGGGGTTGAGCTCATTGTGGTGCCGGTCGGGGAATCGCCGAATAAAATCATTGGTGCCGTACTGCTCGAATACACGCCGCTCTTGCGCGAAGCGCAACGTCGCACGAACGACATTCTGTGGCTCATCGGCCTGTGCACCGCGGCTGCAGTGCTGGTCGCGGGAGCTTTCGCCTTCTTCCTGATACGAGGCTTCAACGCCGGCTTGGCCGGGCTCACTCAAGGCATCCAATCCTTGGCGCGAGGTGATGTCGGGGCTCGCATAAACCACACCTCCAAGGATGAGTTCGGGCCACTGGCACAGGGATTCAACACCATGGCGGTCGAGCTTGAATCTTCTCGCACGCATCTTGTCGATCAAAAAACCTACATCGAAGATATTGTCCAGACCGTGGCTGAAGGTATCACAGTCATCGACGGCAAGGGACAGATAGCAACCGTCAATCCCGCAGCAGCTGAAATCCTCGGGCGGCGACACGACAGGATCGAAGGACAAGAATGGCAATCGATCATCGAGATGCAAAGCACGACTGGAGAAACGTTCGCGCCGCGAACTTCGCTTGTCGACATGACTCTGGCCACCGGCCGTCGACACCAAAGCGAGATACGCCTGGTTAGGCCGGATGGTTCGCAACTGCTGGTGATCGCGAGCTGCAGCCCACTCAATCGCTCTGACGGCGGTACGGTGCTGAGTTTCAGTGACGTCAGTGAACTGCGACGGGCGGAGCGCACGGTTAACCAGCGCGTCGAGGAACTGGCAATTTTGAACCTTGAACTGCAGCAGAACTCTGAGGCCACTGCTCGCCTGGTCAAGCTTGGCGAATTGCTCCAGGCCTGCGTCACTTTTCGAGAGGCGTTTGCGGTTGTCGGCTCTGCCATGCCAGATTTCTTCAACGATCTGAGTGGAACCGTCCATCTGACCAGCGCGTCACGCAATCTCGTCGAAGAAATGGCACATTGGGGCGACATCCGTTCAAGCGCAGCCCAATTTGCGCCGGAAGATTGCTGGGCGCTGAGGCGCGGCCAGGAGCATGTCTCTGGCCCGGGCCTGCTCGCGCCACGCTGCAGCCATATCGCCGATGGCGAAGCTTGCGGATATGTCTGCATGCCTCTGGCTGCGCAGGGTGAGACGCTGGGTATCTTGCACCTGTGCGAACCACACGCGGCGATAAAGCCGCAGTGGCTAGCTGAGCGGCATCAGATCCTGCGCGGGGTCGTTGACACGTTGGCGCTCGCGCTTGCGAATCTGCGCCTGCGGGAAACGTTACGGCAACAATCGATCCGCGATCCAAATACCGGGCTTTTTAATCGCCGTTATATCGAGGAAACTGGCAACCGCGAGTTGCGACGCATGCAGCGCTCCGAGCAGCCTTTCGCGATGATCATGCTCGATGTCGACCATTTCAAGCAGTTCAATGATACTTTTGGCCATGAAGCCGGCGATCTTGTCCTTAAGCATGTCGCTGGCGTGCTGCTTGACCATGCGCGTGAGAGCGACGTTGCATCACGCTATGGTGGTGAGGAGTTTGCTCTCATTTTGCCCGGGGTTTCTTTGGCAAGCGGCGCAGAGCGTGCCGAATCACTGCGCCAGGCGATCAGGCAGATCCATCTCATGCATCGCGGTCGCACGCTGGGCACCGTCACTGCATCATTCGGTGTGGCCGCATATCCTGAGAATGGTGTTGAATGGACCGACATCGTCAATACCGCGGATCGCGCCCTTTACCAGGCCAAAAACGAGGGCCGGGACCGTGTGGTCGTTGGCCGGAGCAATTCCCCTGGAGTGATCTCCATATGAACTCGCGCCCCTGAGGACGGTCATTTCTTTTTATTCACTCAAGAAAGCCCCCGTGTTCAGTCACTGTATATCATTAACAACGCATGCTCCGATATCCGACTATGATATGGTCCGCAAAAAAGCCGAACGAGTTCGGCCACCCACTTCGTCTGGCGCGCGTAGGCGGAGGCAATTTCGGGCAGTCGATCAGCGAATGTTAGCCGCTCGCATTTCTTCTTGTTCGGACAGCGCCAGCGGCTCAGGCGGAGCCTGACTGTTACGACTTTCCCTTGGGCCGGCAGGTCCTGAAGACATCGGTCGTACCAACCATGTCGAAGCCTGAACCGTTTCCCACAATCAGGACCGGCGCTAAACGCTGGTCCAACAGCCGAAACTATCCAGCCATCATTGACGGGTTCGGCACCCAGGACTCGCACGCCGGGAACCGGGCGACCATGTTGATTGTGTTTGCATGCGCGGGGATAGTGACAACGTTTCCGCCAATCAACCCAACCACGCACTTTGAGGAAGACCCCACACTAGCGAGAAAACTGATACCTAGTCACCGTCGCCGTAGCGTATGATCTGGACTTTCTCGGTCGTAATGAGGCAGCTCTTCGTCATCTCCATGATCTCGGGGATCAGCTTCTCGACCTTCTCGGAGGAATCGACGATCTCCACCACAATCGGAAGATCCTGTGACAGACGCAGGATTTTTGCAGTGTGCAAAACACTCGAACGCCCGAATCCGAGCGGCCCTCGCAAAACGGTTGCCCCGGCCATGTGCATCTCCCGTGCCTTGGCGACGATCGCCTGGTAGAGCGGTGTGCCATCAGCGGTTGTATCCTCCTCTCCGAAAAATATCCGAAGCAACGTCGATTCTTTGGGAAGTTGCATATCATCCTCCAATTATCTGTTGATGCGCACAGCGAGCATGTACCCAGCCCAGGCAGCCGCGAGCGAGAAAGATACGACCGCTCCGAGATAAAGGGCACCCCGAAACATGTCGCCCTGGAGCATCAGCATGAATGAATCGAGACTCATCGCAGAAAAGGTGGTGAAGCCACCGCAGATCCCACCCATGATGAACTGGCGTCCCGCCGGAGCAACCAGCCAGCGTCCGTCAGGACCAGTCAAAGTCGCAAACAACATGATGACAAACGACCCGACCACGTTCACGAAGGCAGTTACCCAAAGGGCGCTTTGGCCGAACCCGGAGACGATGACGAAACCTGACAAAAAACGCAGCAACGATCCAATGGCGGCCCCGCATCCGACCGCCAGATACGGTCGCCACACCTCGGCCCTGGGCCGGCTGCCGATCACGACCACCGCTCCACCATCCATTGGGCCATCCAGAAACCCATACCGACCGCGATCACGCAAAGGACCGACGAGGCGACAACATTGAACAGGGCCTGGCGATGCTCACCGTCCAAGGCCAGATTGAGACTTTGCAGGCAAAAGGACGATACCGTCGTATAGCCGCCCAGCAAACCGACAACGACAAAGTCGCGAAACATCGCCCCGGTAAACAGGCCGCCGGACGAGCGGCCCAATCCAGCTACAAGCCCGATGACGAAAGCTCCGGTGACATTGATGACGAACGTGCCCCACGGAAAGGTCTCGCCGAAGCGTCTGCCGACGAAGCCGGAAAGAAAGAAGCGGGCCACCCCGCCGAAGAATCCGCCGAACAGCACAAGGACACACGCTTCAAGACTCATGGAGACGGCTTCCGAAACAGGGGAATGATCAGGACCTGATATTCGTTCTATCCGGTTGCTGCAACAGAAGTTGATGAACACGTGCTGCAATCATGCCGGCCGCCTGCCAGATGCAGACCACGATTATCACCGATGCCATTACAATCATCATACCCGTTCGTGTCGCAGCATCCGCCGCGGTCATATCGGCGAGCAATGACGCGCTGCTCAGCAACAGAACGACCAGTATGATCGACACAATCGAATAGCGGTCGGCCCATCGCTTGTGGATCTTGAGAGCAGTGATGAAGGGGTCTTCGGCGGCCATGGTGTATTCTTTCCTCTAGCGTTCAATTGTCCAACGGCGATTTACACGTCATTGCGCTGCTGCCGCCATCCGTCGCTGGACACGTTGTCTGCAGGCATGCCAACCTCGTCATCGTCGCGAAAAACGTTCACCTTTTCCACTGTGATCAGGCAGCTCTTTGTCAATGCGGTAAGGGCTGGCAGAAAGGCTTCGATCTTCGTTTCCGTGTCGATGATTTCGATGACATACGGCAAATCTTGCGAAAGCCGCAGCATGTGCGCCGTGTGCAACCTGCTTGAACGCCCGAAACCAAGCTGACCACGGAAGACTGTCGCTCCAGCCAAATGCGCAGCCCGCGCTTTCAAGACAATGGCCTCGTAAAGGGGGATGCCGTTAGCCCGGTCATCCTCACCGATAAATACACGCAGAAGCGATGACCTCACCGGGATTTGCATCTTCGGTTTCCTCGCAGATAGGGCTGCAATATTACTCCTGGTTGTACGCTGAAGAAACAAATGTTTGCTGGCTTTAGGTGCGATTCTTCCCATCCGGCGGATCGCCCCAAGCTACGGTCGCAATGCTGGCATACCGTTATGAATTGATCGTCGTGCATTTCGAAAAACCGTCCTCGCCGCCTTGTGCGATGAAATCCAGTTCGACCCATGTCCCCATGTATCCACCGCATGAACCGCAATGAATTGGCGTGCCGGAGTCACTTCTCGGGTGAGGGTAAGATCGATAGTTTGGCAGTTTTTAGATTCGAGTTTGCAGTCCAGTTTCGTCCCACGTCCGTTCCCAAAGACAAAGCCAGACTCCTCGACGTGTGCTCGTCATTTGGAACTGCAAATGATTTCGCGCGTTTCTGGGTATGCGTGTTTTGCCCTTTCACCACGTGACAATCATGACCCAACCTGGCGGTCAAATACTGAATGTTGCATCAGTGGAAGAAGCGACGGAATTCCTTATGCAACATTGGCCAGAGGAGAAGGGTCGAAAATACAAAGCCGCCCGTCAGATCTGTGTTGAGGCGCTGGATGGTCGGGTAACACCCAGGCATGCAAGGTCGGCATTCGTTGCGGCTGCAAAGGAGGCTGATATCTACGTCAGAGAACGAACGCCCACACCCGCCAATCCATAGCATGGGGATTTCAGCGCCAGTGTGTTCCAAAAGCGGGTCTCTTCGACGCGGCTTTTTCGGTCATGCGTAATTTGCCATTCCCCTACGTGACTGTCCTTACGGGCAATGCCAAAAAAACGCGGAACATTTTGTCAATCGGCGAAGCCGCAGAATTTCTGTTGTACCACTGGCCGCTTGCACACGGCGAGAAGCTTTCGGCAGCCCGCCAGGCATGTATTGATGCGCTGCACGGCAAAATCACTTGTACCCGAGCGCGAGCGGCATTTATCGAGGCTGCGAAGGAAGCGGATATTTATGTCGGGCAGCAGATTCTCAAGCACTAGGTTTCGAGGAGGACCCCCGTTAGGAGCCGTGCTTAACAGCGACCAGAACTGTCAGCCCCGTCGCCGGAGCAGGGATGCAGATGGGCGGTCATTCCTTTGTCAGGTCGAAATTGGCCACCTGCCCCAAGACTGCCTGAGCCTTCGCAACAGCCGTCTCTTCACCAAACACATTGGCTATGATGCCCTTGCGGAGGGTAGCCACAATTAGTTCGTTGTCCTCGCCGATGAACTCCAGTGTGAAGGTTTCGCCATCAATCGACTCGTGAACCCGTGTCTCAATTACGAACATTTGTTACTCCAGCCGCCGGACCTGTTCAATTGTTCTGGTGGCATGTTTATGTCTCGGCCAAGTCTACAAGCGGTACGCCAGGACCTTGTCGACGCGGCATCAGTCAGTCGATCGCTCATCTCGAAGAACAGTTGGAGGTCTTGCTATTTCAGCGCCGCCGGAATGGTAGCTTTCTTACGCACGAGGGTGAGGTCTTCCGCATTCGCGTCGAGCGCGCGCTGCGGCGAATCGAAAGTGCATTGGCGGCCGTGGCCGAGACAGGTCGGACGGCAAAAGGTATCGGAGACCCGATGCCAGGAAACGTCACTTCCGTTCAAATTTCCGCGCTTATCGCCATCGACGAGCACGGATCTTACTCGGCGGCGGCTAAGGCACTTAACATTTCGCGGCCAGCCATAAATCGCCATGCACGGGACATCCAATCAATCCTGCCCTGTTCAGTACCAGCCGTCAGCCATGGAGGCCTTGCGTCTTGCCACGAAGTCGCAAAACGCTTCGTCAACGGCGACGTCGAGCGGTGGCGCTTCAAATTCTTCCAGCATCTTCTTCCATTGGCGATTTGCGCGAGCCGCAATGTCCGTTGACCCGCCTTCCTCGCTCCACTTCTCGAAGGGTTCGTTGGGCACTGTCACGTTGACGGCTGGTCCGGATTTCGTGCAGTTTCGATGGCATGAGCAAGGTTCGACATTCCCGTTATCGCGGCCACCGCTTTCCGGCGGAGGTGATCGCGTATGCGGTCTGGTTGTATTTCCGGTTTCCGCTCAGTCTGCGCATGGTCGAGGACCTTCTGGCGGCACGCGGGATTGTCGTGAGCCACGAAACGGTGCGACGCTGGGCCGAGAAGTTCGGTCAGGATTTCGGCAAGAGCCTTCGGCGGCGCACACCGCAGCTTGGCGACAAATGGCATCTGGATGAAGTCGTCGTCTCCATAAATGGCAAAAAACACTGGCTGTGGCGTGCCGTCGACCAGGACGGCTTTGTACTGGACGCCCTGGTACAGAGCCGCCGCGACAAGCGGGCCGCCGAGCGCCTGCTGCGCAAGCTCATCCGTAAACAGGCGCGTGCGCCACGTGTTCTGATCACCGACAAGTTGCGTTCCTATGGTGCCGCACGGACGAAAATGGGCATGACGTTCGAGCATCGCCAGCACAAGGGGTTGAACAACCGGGCCGAAAATTCGCATCAACCGATAAGACGACGAGAACGCATCATGAAGCGGTTCAAATCCGCCCGCCATCTCCAGCGCTTCGTCTCGGTTCACGACCCCATCGCCAACCTCTTCCACTTTCCCCGCCACAGCCTCTCCGCAATCGACTATCGGGAACTTCGAACCGTAGCGATGACCGTCTGGCAGGACGTCGCCGGAAGCCGGGAAGCCGCATGACGGTTACGCCAATCGGGGAGAGACACAGCCAACCCCAGCAACGTGACAGTGCCCCGGGCTTGGCCTCCCCGGGTCTTGCGTCGAGGAGCGCGCCACCCGGCCAATGCATCCGGCGTGATCCACAATGTCAGGCTACCACGCCGGCGCAGACCAGCATCATAAACCGCCCAATTCGTCACCCTGAATTTCATCTTTCCGATGTGATGACGACGATCTGCGTTGTGTTTGTACGGCATGGCACCCGGATCAAGCTGATTTCGATCTTGCTTGCCTATCGCCAAACCGTTGACAAAGGATCGATGCACCAATGCCGGGTTGGACTGTATCGACTCGATGTGGGCCAACGCGAATGAGCGACACGATGTCGTCGGCGTTCGCTACTTGATGACGTCCAGGCTGACGATTGGACCGGAGGTTTCCGCCGCGTTGCCGCCGCCCGCGGTGTGAGCCTGCACGCTGTAGCGTCCGCGTTTCACTGTGCCGTACACGCCAATCGATTTTGAATAGTTGCCGAGGCTGTCGGTTTGGGTATGAAAGAGTGTCACGGCGCCGCTCTCGTGCGTCAACTCGATCGCAAGCGGCACATCGGCCAGCGGCGGCACGAGATTACCGAACACGACATACGCACCGTGGCGGTCAGCGACCGAAGTGTGGATCACGACTCGTTTCACCGCGCGCACCGGCGCCAGGATGCCGCCGATCGGGATGTAGCGGTGATCGAAGTCGGTCCACCCCTCCACTCTCGGGAAGGCATCCGCAGGGATGCGTGTGTCGCGCGGCGCCGAGGAGTCGCGATCGGTCCAGATCACTGCTCGCACCGGATGACTGCCTTTCCCCTCTAGCCAAACCCAGTCGTATTCGACTACCGCATGCCAGCCGAGCGGCAGCCCGCGAACCGCCAGATCGACTTTGCGCAATACCGAGAACGGACTCCTTACCTCCGCCGACACTACGACGGCTGATGCGATGAGGCAGCGCCGGAATCGAACACCGCGACGTTCTCCTGCGCCGAATTGTTATCGGTATTGATCTCGCCCTGCATGGGCAGGATCGCCACCTTGATGCACGTGTGCCCTGCCGCCTTCGGAGTCCAGTCAAAGGTGATGTCTTGCACGCTATTGCCCTTGAAGTTCGTGATCAGCTTCGTTTCGAGCAGCGCCCAGTTGCCGTTGTCTCCAATGCCCGGCGGCGAGGTGACGTAGCAGCTCACGTACACCTCGGGGATATCGCCCGGTGCGGTATTCCTCACCTTCGCGATGATGGTGTTCTGGTGGTTGACCCACGGCCGGTCGCCGTTCAATATCGGCTCTCCCGGCTTGCCCGGCGCGGAGAACTCGAACACGCCGTCGCCGTTGCGCTTGCTGTCAACCGCGATGTCGACCGATTCCCAAGTTTCAGTGGACCACGGCGTAATCGCAAGATCGAACGTGCCATTCGGATCGCCCGCGATGGGCTGATTCCAGCGCACGCGAACCTTATGCGCGAGCGGCGTCCCGGGAAGTCGCTCCTCGACCCTGATGGTCATGTTCCGTGCGGCATCGACTGCTTGCTGGCCGACGTCGAGCACATTGACGAGCATCACGGCGCGCTCGAGCGAGTTGGAGAACGACTTGGCGGTGGTCGCGCGCGTAACGACGACCCGTCCCGGTGCCCCGACCGGCAGATGCTGATCAAAGCGCACGCCCGCGGGCGCGAGCTCGCGGGTTTCCACGAAGTAAATCAGTCCCTCCGACGCGATCAGCTTCAGGATGTGATTGCGGCTGCCATCAGTGTTCTCGGTACCGTGATGGGCGACCAACGTGAACACTTCATCCAGCTTCGCGGTCGGCGACCACGTACGAACCTGCGTGTTGTTGGGCTGCGCGTCCAGGAAGTGCATGGTGTCGTTCAATTCGCGACCGGCGAAGAGCGGCTCGTCGTCGTGCGATCCGCTCAGACAAAACGCCTGGGCCGTGCCTGGGATGATCTCGCCGGTATCGAGCTTGTCCTGGTAGATGTCGTCCATTCCCAGCCAGTGCCCGATCTCGTGTGCGATGCGCCCGATCGCCGCATCGTGCGCCAGGTAGATCATCCCCTTGGTGTCGAAGAAGGGGATGTTGTCCGGCCAGAAATACGCGGCAGTCTCTTTGGGGAAGCTCTGGCCGCGCAGTGACGGTCCTTTGAGGAGGACGATGATCCCGACGAACTGACTGAGGTTCGCCTGCGACTGGCCACCCGGCAACGAATTGAAGTACGCGCGCAACGCGTGCGTGAAGAGAGGGCTCTTGTCCTTCACCAGCCCTTCACCGAGCATCGCCGCCTTCATCTGGTTGCGCAACGCAGGCACGTCCGGATCGGTGGTGGAAGGCGTCTCGCCGTGATGCGCCTTCGGTGCATCCGGATTGGAGACGTCGACCGCCAGCAGGTCGAGTCCGCCGAGTGCGAGCATCGCCTCCGTGCCCTGGACCTTGATCCGGCAGACCGCCTTCTTCGTCTTCAACTGTCCACGCTTCTTTGGCGCCGCCGGATTGCCGACGTCCAGCACGACCAACCCGGTCTCATAGGCCGCGAGCAGCGCGATCGAGCCCGTGAGCGTCACGTCGCGCACGTTGAGGATGTCGAGGTTCACTCCCATTGGAAGGGCGCCGCCACCGCTGGTGTCGAAGAGATGTACGCCGTCGCCGTCGGTGGCGACCGCGAGAAGTGGACCCGCGGCATCGATCGCCGTGATCCATCCACCGAGCGCGCGCGTCTTCAGGAAGCCCGGCATTCCGCCAACCAGCGAGTATTGCTCCAGGTTGACCTGGCGTCCAAGCCACAGATCGTTCCCCGACACGCGCAGCGCGTAGCAGCCGCCGCCCGCATTCACTTGCGTGACGAGGGTCGGCGCGGCAGGATTGCTCACGTCGATCACGGCGAATCCAAAGTCGCGCAACGCCGCGTAGAGTCGCAACCCAACCACCTCGAGCGCGGAGATGAATTGCCCGGCAATCGTGATATTGCCGAGCGCCACGGGTGCGTTCATGTTGGCAATATCATGGATGAACACGCCGCCGGTAGCGTTGCCGACGTACAGGCGCGTTCCGGACAGCGCGTTCGCCGTTACATCCACGCCTCCGCTCGTGACCCCGGGCTTGAACGCATAGTTGAGCGGACTAGGATGCTCGACGAGAATCGCGCCGCTCGCAATGTTGTTGCCCTGCCATGCGAGCGGACGCAGCGTATGGGTGAGGAGGTCCCTTCGCGCCACAAAGGTATCGGTATCGCGCCAGAAATAGAAGTTGTCGCTGTTCGGCAAGGCGAGCCAATCGGAGAAGGTCATCGTCCAGGAGGTCCGGTTGAACGACGCTTCGCGCCACCAGCGGTTCGCTTCACCGCAGTTCGCAATTAACTCGTTGCGAAGGGTCGCACGCGGTTTGCCGGGATCGTCGGGATTCTGGTCGTTAGAATGCGCGAACAGGACCAGCACCGGCTGATTCGGCTTGTTGGTCTGGGGCGTTCCGCTTTGCGGTCCATGGAAAAATCGCGGCGGGCCGGCAGCGCTGGTGTCGTCGAATGCTGGCCGCGGCAACACTTGAAACAGCTCGGCGGCCGTTCCGGAGTCCGATCCAACAATGACCTTCAGCGCCCCCGTCGTCGTTGCCTCGCCGACCAGCACGGTGAGCATGCTGCTTGCTGCGTCAATCACGATCGCGCGCTCGGCGCCGATCCGGACGTCGTTCTCGTCGCGGTTTGCGGAAAATCCATAGCCGCTGATCGTGAGGATCGTGCCAGGCCAGCCCCCGCGCGGCGTGAAGTCGGTGATCGAGACACCGAGCAACCAGGCAAGAAACGTCTGCAACCAGGACGCGAGGACACGAACCAACTTGATCAGAGGCGACATCCATCCTCCCCGAAAAGCGAACGTAACTGTGCTATCACTCGCGGTATCAGTCAAGCCGGGGGCGCAGGCTTGGCGGATCAACTCGGTGCGGTTAGACACGCAGCACCCTATACGCGCATGACCCTCAACTATTCGGGCAAACTTGGTACCATCCTATGGCAAAGGCGCTGCTGAATATTGCTGCGATAAAATCAGCACATCCTTACGTCAGCCTTGAACTTGCAGTAGTTATCACTAAATGATAACACTTAGTGATGAGTTCGCGTGACACGAGTCTTGACACCCTGCTTGATTTGGACGGCCAGACGTTGTTCATCCACGACAACTATTGGGTCAAGTTTGGTGTCATCAGGACGCCTGTTTCGCCAGAACGGCCGCACGGGTTGAGCTACTCGCTGACTTTGCATAGCGCTTTTGGCGAACGGATCGTTGGCTTCGACAATGCGCATCCAGTCGCCGATGTCAAAGGACCAGGACGCAGGTCGAAACAGAAGTATGACCACAAGCATCGTTTTCGTACGATTCGGCCGTACGATTACAGCGATGCAGGCACATTGCTCGAGGACTTTTGGAAAGAAGTTGACTCGGTCCTAAGAGAGGTAGGAGTGATCAAATGAAGACACTTCATGTTGGAATTGCAAACTACGAGACTATGAAAGCTCGAACGATGGCTATTGCCCGGGGTCAGTTAAAGCCAAAAAAAGACGACCCAAAAGTTTGGTTTACATCAGTCGAAAGTTTCGCAAAAGTTTTGTCAGCTCGAAATCAAGCTCTACTCGATATCATCGTGAAGCAAAAGCCGTGTTCGTTAGCAGAGCTGGAAACCATGTCGGGTCGAGCAAAATCGAATCTCAGTCGAACGCTGCGAACGATGGAGCGGTACGGCTTAGTAGAACTAGAGAAAAGGGAGGGTGGCAAACTCGTTCCTCACGTGGTCTACGACCGAATTGCACTGGAGATGCCCGCTTACGCATGAGCCTTGGGTTCACCTTTGTCAATTTTCTTGATAAACACTGCGGCCGGTCGTTCGCCATCGAGCGATCTTGTGGCGTTCATCCATATCAATCTGGGAGTAGGTGCGTTCCATGGGCAATTCCTTGCATGGGCACTGTAACCTTAACTTGTGGCCGATATTGCTCAAACACATTGTCCGTCTTTGATGGTGGATTTAAGCGGCGCTCACGCATGTGATCTCACGCCACGCGGTCATTGCAGCATGACGAAGTTCGCGATGATCGTTTGAAGTGAAGGTAGTGCGAGGAAAGCAGTAAAGGTTGGCAATGGGATCATGGATGGAAACAAATCGCTGAAGCTGCGCGGGTGATTTGAAGCGCTTCATAATCGCCTCCCGTCGTCGTATCGGCTGATGGGAATTCTCCGCCCGATTGTTCAATCCTTTATGCTGGCGATGATCGCAGACGGTTAGTCCAATCTGTCTGTTGGCCGCCCCGTAGGATCTGAGCTTGTCGGTCACCATGACCCGGGGTGCACGACCTTGCACCTTCAGCAGCTTGCGGATCAAACGCTTGGCTGCCTTGGCGTTCCTGCGGCTTTGCACCAAGACATCGAGGACGAAGCCGTCCTGATCAACGGCGCGCCACAGCCAGTGTTTCCTGCCCCTGATCGAAACAACGGCTTCATCCAGATGCCACTTGTCGCCAAGGCATGGTGTCCGGCGGCGGATCTTGCTAGCGTAGTCCCTGCCAAACTTTTCCGCCCACTGTCGGATAGTCTTGTGTGTGACAATTACTCCCTTGTAGGCCAGCATATCTTCGACCATGCGAAAACTCAGTGGGAAGCGGAAGTGCAGCCATACTGCTTCGGCGATGACTTCGGCTGGAAAACGATGGCGGCGATACAGAGGCGAGCAAGCGTTGTTCATAAAGCATTGTCGGTCATCAAAATAACCGGCAAGTTAAGGTTACAGTGCCCTTGGACGAGTTTAAAAGGCGCAACCGAACTCCCTCCAGGAAAGAAATCTCCTGGAGAGCCACGACACACGCCAATGCCAGCCGGAAAAAGATCGTCCGCGTTACTTTGCGACGGCCCGGCGCAGTCCCATGGCTCGTTTCCATGATCAGCACCAGGACAAGTGTGATCGTGACCATCAGCGCCGAGACCGCCGCAACAAGAGGATCGGTACGGCTTTCGACATAATGGTATAGGGAGACGGCGTCGTGCTGCAGTTAACTGTGAGAATGCCGAGTCAGTGATTTCAATAACTTAGCTTTGTACTCAATTTGAGAGCCTGCAGTTTATTTGAGAATTCAATGCTGACCACTGCAGTTAATTTGAGAAAGGATCTTCACAACGTTGGTTCTTGCTCGTTGCTGACAATTGTAGGCGCTCAGGCGTACTCTCTTCATAAAATTCCATTAATTTCAGGTAGATAGCCTCATGAACCGTGCGGCGTCTGAATTGTCAATATTGCTGTTAATTTGAGAATCCAATCGATGTCATTCTCAAATTAAGTACAGCACTCAACGTGAACGGCCGCATTCTTACGGTTAAGTGCAGTGCGACATCAGGGATAAGCGAGAACACAGGAGTCGGTCGATGACGAGCACACGAATTTCGCAGGGCTTCTGATATGGTAGCGACCTCTCGCCCGAGAACCACCGGTGTGCGGCAATTCCTTAATTCTGAGCAGCAGCGCGACTGGATAGAGGGCAAGGTCGACTTGCCGGACACGAGCGATCGCTTGGAGTCCCTGGAACAGCGCTTCAAATATGTCGCGCGATTTGAGAAGCTACTTAGTCGCCCGCAAGCACGGAAAGTACTGGAGATTCTCGGGCTATACGGTCCAAGCTGCATTCCCATACTACGCAAGACCGAGCGCTACTACTGGTCGGTTTCCTGTCTGCCGTCGACCTCGGACAAGCCGCTCGTCCGCGTCAATGCGAGCTGGATGGAGCTTTTCACGCTCTATGCCCAAGGCGAAGATATCCGCGCCAGATTCATCGTGCATCTTTCGGATTTCACTACGGATCGTTCAGCCACGCCGAGCCGAGTGGACGAACCCTTTCTCGAGCAAAGCGTCGCGATGCCAGAGCACGTCAGTTATTTCTTCCCGCGTGGTGCGGACATTTTCGGGATCAATGTGCAAGGCTCTGTCTCGATCCGCAAATTCCTCACGAGCCGCCGCGTGGTGCGCGCCATTCGGACGTTCAACCTGACGCACATGAACCGGGGGCGGAACGCCTATCAGGCGAGCCATTGCTACAGCGTGGCGGATTACATGCAGGCAGATTGAGGGGGTCTTTAATGCGCGCCATCTTGGCGAACTCGCAGGCGCCGTCGCGGCACCATTTCGCGAGGTCGAAAAGACAACGGAGGCGCACTTGCACTTGACTGTCTCGGCCTAACGACGGCGCCAACCTCGGCCGGTATGCGCATTATGTCGGCCGTTGAGGTCAGTTTTGCCACCGCCTGAAAGCAGACATTGCCGACGACCACGCTGGAGGTCGCGGTTGCGCCATTTGCAGACATTCGTGGCCGCTTGGTTGAACTCCTTATGATGAGAAAACGGTCGGCCCGGGACCGCGCCACACAACGATGCAGCGGCTCATTCGGGCAGACCGCTCTTTCGCAACGCTGCGCCGAGCGCTTTCGTCAACGACGGACCTATAGCCAAGCACAGGGGCGCCCGTTCGAATCCACTCACCGTGAAGCCTGGAGCAATTTCCAGGAGCTGCTGCGCCGCCGCCCGCGCCGCGGCAAGGTTGCCAAGATTGACTTGGCTTGCGACCAAATATGCATGGGACACGCTAAAGTTCGGGTTTGCCTGGATTGCCAGGGTCGAAAAGCGGGCGGCCTCGGCGAAACGGTCGGTGAACAAATAGGCGATCGCAAGCGCACAGTAGGGGTGATAGTTCAAAGGATCGAACGGACTGAGCCGCAACGCCTTCATGGCGTGCTCGATCGCTTTTTCATAGCGTTCACTGTGGGCGTTTGCCAAGGCACTGAAACCGAATGCCAAGGCCGAATTGCTGTCCAATTTCAGCGCCCTGTCGAGAACGCCGATTGCTCCTTCGTAGTCACGAGTGATCATGGCGTGGACGAAAGCCCCGATGCTCAGCGCCTGCGCATCGTTCGCGCCAATGCTCAGCGCCATGTTGGCATGCTCCAGCGCGGCGGCCCTGTCCTCAGGATGAAAGCCGCCGCGAAAAAAGCGCTGCTCATGGCCCCAGGCAGCGTAGCCGTGCGCTGTAGCGTAGTTCGGGTCGAGCCTCAGCGCCTCGTTGAGGAGACGCAGTGCCTCGTCGGTGTCGGCGGGCGTGTTCGCGTGGACATGTGGCATGGCGCGGAGGTAGAGGTCATAGGCGTTGAGGCTGCCGGGCCGCTTGCGGCGCGCCCGGTCGATCTCGGCGCGTCGCAGCGACGGCTCGATCGCGCCGACGATGCTCTCGGTCAGTCGATCCTGCAGATCGAAAATGTCCTCGACCGCGCCCTCGAACTTGTCGGCCCAGACGTGGGTCGCCGAAGGTACCTCGACTAGCTGCCCGCTAATGCGCAGCCGGTTTGCGTCCTTGCGGACACTTCCTTTGAGTACGTAACGGACGCCCAGTTCCTTGGCGATCTGGCGCATGTCCACAGTCTTGCCCTTGTAGGCGAAGGTGGAGTTCTTGGCGATGACGAAAAGGCCGGCGACCTTCGACAGACTGGTGATTAAGTCCTCGACCAGCCCGTCAGCGAAATAGCCCTGGTCCGGGTCCCCGCTCATGTTGGTGAATGGCAACACGGCTATCGAGGGCTTGCTCGGCAGCGACAACGATGGCCCGTCGGACACCATCCGGGCGCCATCTAGAAGCACCCGGAAAACACGGACCGACTGGTCGATGTTCTTCAACTCCCGTTCGCCCAAGTCTTCGAATGCGAGGCCAAGCCTGTCGCCGACGTGATCGCGGACCGAAGCGGAAATCGCGATGCCGCCGGGCGGGGCGATTCCCTCTAGGCGCGCCGCCACATTCACACCGTCCCCGAATATGTCCTCGCCGTCGACGATCACATCGCCCAGGTTGATGCCCACGCGAAACTCGATGCGGCGGTCTTGCGGCACGTCCTCGTTGCGCCCGGGCATGGCCCGCTGGATCTCCGCCGAGCAGGCAACCGCGTTCACGACGCTCGGAAACTCCACCAGCATGCCGTCGCCGGTAACTTTGACAATGCGGCCATGGTGCTCTGCGATCTTACAGTCGATGAGTTCCCGGCGGTGCGCCTTCAGCGAAGTGAGCGTGCCCACCTCATCCAAGCCCATCAGACGGCTGAAACCGACCACGTCGGCCGAGAGGATCGCGGAAAGACGGCGTTCCATAGGGAAGCGGCTCGATTTTGTGAACTACCGGGCAACTTAGCATCTTTCCAAGCAAAGGTCATCAAGACCAAGCCGGAGATTTGCAGCGCGTTCGACTTGCAAGTGGTGCTGGGTGGTGTACCGGTTCGACGCTAGACTCCGCTTCGAGCGCGTTCAACCGAGCCGATAGCAAGGTCCGCATAGGGTCAGACCCAGACATCACGGCAGCCGACCTAAACGTCTGCTTTCGCAGGGCGGTTCTTGAAAGCTGCCTGACCGGAATCGGCCCCGTCAATCCTTGCGCTCACGCGTTTTTCCCAACGGCCAATGGTGGCCGAAGGAGAAATCAAATGGGTATTGCACAATACGATCCTACCGCGCTGGGACGTCCGGCATGGAACGCCGGCCGAAAGGTCGGCGTCAAGAAGCCGCTGAAGCAGCGCCAGATCTGGGCGATCCGCTTCTTCCTCGACAGGGAGGGGTCGTCTACGACCGCAAAACCCTGCCGCTCAATCTTCACGGCCTGAAGGGACCGGAATTGTTCGGCGGCGTCTACATGTCTCGCGATCGACTAGCCGCGTGGCGTGCGGGTGCGCCGGATCCCATCCGGTGGATCGTCATAAGCATTCATGGCATCCCGGACTGGGCCCGCGAGGGTGAGGTTCGCACCACGGGGGTTCCGTTCAGGACCACGGACGGCGAGACGCAGATCGTTGCAGTACGGCAAGGGCTCGGGATGACGACACTGCCGTGCTTCGTCGGAGATGCCGACCCCCTACTGGTGAGGGTGCCGGGCACCGACCTGCACATGCATGGAACGCTCTGGCTTCTCACGCAGGGGGAGACACGCAAGACGAAGCGCGTGCGGCTCTTCACTGAGTTCGTATCCCGCAGGCTCGCCGCGTACGCGCCGCTTCTCGTGGGGCTGTCTGTATCGCGCGACTGATGCGCAGCAGGCCGCCGGCGACGCTTGCAGTGGACAAGTGCCCGGAAGCGGACATCCCCAGCGTACGCCTTGGGTCGATAGCGCGGCCCGCCTTCCGCGATCCGGACTTTCACGAGGTTCGGAGACATCCACCCCGCCGAAAGGGCCTCTACACTGCCGGCTTTATCCAAGTCGCTCCCGAAAGCCGTCGTTCCGGTACCGGCCCCATCTCGGTCATTCAAGGGCACTAGCTCAGTGATTGTTCAAGCGCCGCAATGCTGGAAGGTGCATAATGCGTATTTGGCTCAGCTAACAATGACGATGACATGGAGGACTTTGACCCAGCTCACGTTGAGCGCGTCCAGAAGATGATCATGATCACAGATGAGCAGTACGAAGAACTTGTAGCTGATGGTCGTATCGCAGCCGAGGAACTTCAAACCGAACGCGAGAAGAACCAACTCGAGACTGACCGTATATTCAGTCTCGCTTCTGGTATAACTTACCAACTTTCGATGGGCGACCGTCGAACTGTCCACATCCACACCTCTGAGGAACTTTATGATGCCTTTTATGACTTGGTCGAATTTGAGGGTGGCATTGCGCCGGATGGGATGATCCGCTTGGAAGTGGAAGGTCGTCACCGGATCATTTTTATAAACAAGGGTGGTTTGGATTACGTCTCAGTGCCTACACACAAATTCAATGAAGGAAAACTAGACGCGGATGCCGCCGTCCTAGACGGAATAGCTTAAACTCCTACACGCGAAGTCACAGGCCATCGCCAAGACGGGTCGGCCCATGTAGCCTAGCCTACTCCAAACGTGCGCACGCGGCGTAGGCGAGAGCTGATTTCCGGACTGGCCATTATGCGATCTTTTCAGCACAAACCCGAAACAAGGCGTGAACTGGGCCGGCAATGGATTTCAGGCCGAGATTGACTGTGGGAAGAAGCACCGTGTCGTCAGACCGGCCTGACGCAACCGCGGCGGCCAGCAGCCGGGCCGCCATGGCGTATGGTTGAAGGACGCCATGCCCTTCCACAAGCGACCAGGAGGCATTCGTTGTCAGGCGGCGGTATGCAGCGGAGTTCGCTGGATGAGTTGTGAAAAAGTTTGAGTTGACCGTTTTCGATGGCGAGGCGACACTTGCAACCCGCAGCAAGGCAAGAGGAAAAACGATGGACGAGCCAGACCGCTGGCGCCACATGGCAAGCGCGCCGAAAGACGGCAGTCGAATCCTCGTAACTATCCGCCCGTCCGAACAGGGGCAGGCAGAAGTTGATCTCGCGTATTGGTCTAATGGCGACCAGTTCGGTGCCGAAGGCTGGCGCGCCTCTGACTCCTCACCCGGCCGCGTCGTCGAATATGCCGAGCCGGAATTGAAGTGCTGGATGCCGATGCCCTCGGCCAATCTCAATCGCACTTCTATGCCCTCACCCTGGGAAGGCGAAGACGCCGAGCAGCTCGACGGTTCAGGGATTTAAGAACTCACGGCGTTGCAGAATCTCGATACGCGGCCGATGCGTGAAATAGCCCGGCGGAATGGTTCGCTTGAGCGATAAAATTTTGGAGATTACCAAAAACCTTCAGCCAGAAAGAGGAGCCTGTGCGACTGTTTCTCAGTCTCCTACGCAAGAAGCGAACTCGTGGTACCCGCCCCGCATGGACCCGGCGCTGTCAGCATCGCCCTTATAAGCCGCAGACTGTATTGGCCGTGGGAACATTTGCCCATAAACCGGTGGCTTCTAATCTTTTGGGAGCAGATGTTCCAGACGAGACATTATGCGATTTTCGGAGCACATAGCGGCACATTCTATTTTCAATTGCAACAAATGCTAAACCCTCTTTGTTTTCAGGAGGATGGAATGCCCCGTAGTTTCAGGCAATTGAATATGAATGAGCGCCGTATCGTTGCGCAGATGTTACAAGCCAAGGCTCGATTGGCGCAGATTGCAACAGTTCTTGGCCGCAGCCGGTCCACGGTTCACCGCGAGATCAAACGCAATTGGTGGCATGACACGGAAGTCCCGCAGGCTGATGGTTATTGGCATGTGACAGCGCAAAGTCTTTGTGAACAGCGGCGGCGGTCGTATCGCAAGCTGCATCAGCATCCGCAACTGTGTCATGTCGTCATCGATCGTTTGAAAGCCGGCTGGTCGCCTGAACAGATAGCCGGCCGGTTGAAGATAGAACCTGATGGTCAACACCGGCTCTGCCATGAGACGATCTATCGTTACGTCTATTCTGAAGATGGCCAATCCCAGGCGCTTGCCCGTCACTTGCCCGAGCGTCGCCGCAAACGAAAGCCGCGCTATGCCCGAAGGCCGCGAAGTCTTGTGTTTCCGGACTTTATGGCTATTCGCCACCGTCCCGCACAGATCAATGACCGTGGCCAGTTTGGACATTGGGAGGGTGATCTGATGATCTTTCGCAAGGAGTACGGCAATGCCAACATTGCCACACTGGTGGAGCGTAAAAGCCGTTACACTGTCCTGTTTCGCAACAATGACCGGCAATCGAAACCGATCATGGGCCGTCTGATCAATGAACTGTCAACGCTTCCGCATTCAGCGAGGCAAAGTATCACGTTTGACCGGGGCTTCGAGTTCGTGTCCTGGCGCGATCTGGAGTCCGGGATGGGGACGAAGGCATGGTTCTGCGACCCGCAAGCGCCCTGGCAAAAAGGCTCTGTCGAAAACATGAACAAAAGAGTGAGGCGCTACCTGCCGCGTGATACCGATCTCCTGTCACTGCCACATCAATCGGTCAGGTCAATATGCGAGCGCCTCAATGCGACCCCGCGAAAGTGTCTTGACTACAGGACCCCAACCGAAGTGTTCAGGGAGCAGCTTGTTGAAATAGTATCGCTGCCGGATTAGCCTGCCCCACCCCGCCGTTGCATTTGAAATAGAACCCACAAGCGAGAACACGAGGGGCGATCTAGTGCTGAAAAAGGCATGACGATCGCCGGACATAAACGTTCCTTTGAAAATGCCGATAAGTGCTGTTCTGGGGTCAGAACAAGAACTGCTCGAAATCGTACGCCAAGACTGAGCGCATCATGAACTTCTGGCGTTTCGTTTAGTGATGCCTGGAAAACCAGAGTCATTCCTTTCTCGAACCACACATCCGCACCCCAAATTCGGCGGTTCTGTTACAAACTCGATTTGTACTTGTTGACGGCGGGCGACGAGCACCACCCGATGCACTAAAAATCAACACTTTGGCTCGAGAGGCATGCCATCAAAAAGCTCCCATAAACGCCTATACTTAAAGTCCGAAGGCGGAGCGCTTTGGAGTTCCGCAACGCTTCGCACGAGCAGGAGAGACCGACCTGCGGCAGTCTCTCCACATCCGTCGGACGGCTGCTCTCAACCGTTTTGAACAGCAGCTACAGCTTTCCGGATTACGTCGATGACGACGGCGGGCTGGGAGAGCATCGGCACGTGACTGCTTGCCACCTCCGTGACGGTCGCTCCCATGCGCTTCGAAACCCAGCGCTGGAGATCGGGATGCACGGTGTGGTCTTTCGTAGCCAGCACATACCAGCTCGGCTTCGACTTCCACGCAATGCGATCGGCACTCAGCTTCTGCTGGTGGAACAGATCGAAGACGGGTGCATAATGGGTAGCCCAGACGAGCTTCTGCTCTTCCGCCGAGAGGTCGCCGGCAAAGAACTCGGTGCCGTTTGGAAGCATCCAGGCGCGCCCATCCGCGACCTCGACGCGAGAGAAGATGTCCGACGGATACTTGTCGAGCTGGTCTTGCACAGTCTCGCTGACATCCGGGGCGACGGCGGCGACGTAGACCAAGCCGATCACGCGCTCATCGACGCCCGCAGCCGTGATCGTGGCGCCACCGTAGGAATGGCCGACGAGGATGACCGGGCTGCCAACGCGGTTGAGCGTGCGTTTGACCGTCGCCACATCCTCTTCGAATGAATCCAGACCATATTGGACAGCAATCACCTCGTGTCCGTCCGCCTGCAATGCCGGGATCACCTTGCTGAAGCACGAACCATCGGCCCAAATGCCGTGGCAGAATACGATGGTAGGCTTGGATGCTGTAGACATTTTGCTTTCTCCTTCTTTGACCTTAGCGCGAAGGTAAATCTTCCTTCTATCTGTGACAAATACCTTGTACGTTCGACCTATGCCTTGGAGGTATAGCGAGGATCCGATGGAACTCCGCCATTTACGTTATTTCATTGCGGTTGCCGAGGAAGGCGGCTTGTTAACCGCTGCCCAGCGGCGACTGAACACCTCGCAGCCGTCGTTGAGCCGGCAGATTCGCGATCTCGAAACTGAAGTCGGCGTACAGCTATTGGAACGGCAGGCGCGCGGCGTTGTGCTTACCGCTGCGGGGCGCGTTTTTCTGGATCACGCTCGGCTGGCACTTCTTCAGGTCGAGGCTGCGACCGAAGGCGCCCGGCGGACGGCACAGCCGAAAAGGCCCGTACTTGCTATGGGGTTTCTGGTTGGACTGGAGGTCACGTGGCTACCTCACCTATTGCGCATGATCCGCGAGGAAGCACCGGAGATCGAAGTCACGCTGTGTAGTCAGTCCTCCCCGGAGCTCGCTCTTGCGTTAATGCGCGGGAAGTTGGACGTAGCCTTCCTTCGCCCCGAGAAACAGAGTTTGGGCCTATCCTTCAAATTGTTAGCGAAGGAGCCTCTGATCGCCGTGCTGCCGGCAGGCCATCGCTTGGCATCGCGCGAAAAGATTCGGCCGCAGGACCTTGCCCGCGAAATTTACGTCAGCTCGGCGAGAACGTCTCCGGTATTGCAATCTGTGATTCAGGATTACGCATCAAGGGCCGGGATCACGCTCAAGGCAAAGTACGAAGGCGAGAACATATCGTCGGCAATGTCGCTCGTCGCGTCCACGGGCGGAGTTACTCTTGTCCCGCTTTATGCGCAAAATATGCTGGCACCAAACGTTGTTGCCAGAGCGCTTGAGGGTGTGCCTCCGACAGTTGATCTCACTCTGGGATACAACGAGGCAAATTCCTCTCCCTTGCTCCGCCGGCTTTTATCTCGTGCGGATGAATTGGTCGAAAACGTGCAAAATCAGAGCATCATCCGATACGCTGAAGCTCTACAATAGGTGTTGCACGCGAAGATAGGGCGTCAGGAATAAGCGCTCTGTTAGCGCGACGAAATCGCCTATACTTGTTGTCAGAAGCAAACATAGGATTCTCCGACGCAGCATTTTCAGGATATTCGCGAAAATCCTGAAGGCACCGATGCAAATTCAAACTGCGCAGAAACCCGGTGCGTCCTGCTTTTGTAATCCGCACCTGTGCAAGCGCGCAAGTGGCGGATAAATGTTCGTTTGAAAATGCCGATAATAGGGGATTTTGGTCAATTTTGATTGGCGTCCGAAGGTCTACAATACCTTCCTACCAGCAGATGGCATCGTCTTTTTTGCTCATGCACGCGGCTTCGTATGTACTGACGATCAAGGATGTTCGGCGCATGGTGCGAGTGTTGTCCAGAACAGGCGATACTCAATAGGGACAATCATGCATGCCACGGCGCACCATTGTGCCCGAGCGACAGCGCGAAACGCTGTTCGCCTCGGGTAATCGCGACGATAACGCCGCCTAAATCGACAAGGCCTCCGACATGCGCTATGTCACGATGACTTGAAGGGAACGGCACGTATGACATTCGCCAGGCTTCTCACTCTTGGCATGCTTTGCATCTCGACGATCTCGGCTCACGCACAATCCGATCAGTCAAAGCAGTCGGCCGTATTAGGGGCGCAGGTGGCGGGCGGTACCGCGCGCATCGCCACCGATATTTGCCAACTCGACCCGAAAGAAATTGATGCCTACAAAGAGCGGGCGCGACATGCCTTTGCCGCGGACGAAAACTTTGAAGGAGACTGGATTCTCGGCTGGAATAATCAGCAAAATGCCGTCGACGATATTTCTAAGCTCAAGGTTAACAGTCCCGACGAATACGCGCTCCAGAAATCCGAAACATGCGCACGCATCAGCGGCGAGATGAACCCCTAAAAGTCTCAGGCAACTGTTAAATTGTGTTAGATTCATACGCACATAAGGGGCTTGGACCGTAAGCGTTCGGCGTTGGCTTATGAGATGTCTGTTCGGTGCAATACCGCTGCGTTGTTGAGTTCGCCGAGCACGCGCTGGCCGCATCAGCATTTCCAGACTGCAAAAGGTGCGTACAGCACTGTTCGCTAGGGGTCTGCCAGAGCAGCCATCACGACCGCCTTGAATAGATTCCAACGAACAGCTCTCCAAAATTCAGCACGAGAGGCTGCGGTTCCACTTGAGGCATTGTGCAACTCTAAAAGCACAGAACGGGAAAACCTTATCCCTTCACGCAAGGCGCGCGCGCTATCAGGTCTACGCTGCCATCGGTCAGATCACCGACACCGTGCGCTGGATCATCGGCGACACCGCGAACGGATCGGGCGCGACGCGCCAGATCCAAATCCTGGTGAAACCGACCCGTCTCGAGTTGACGACCAACTTGGACATCAACTCCAACCTGCGTACCGTGGCCAGGCTCAAAGTCAGCCAGCCGCCACCGCTGCCTGTCGAGCATTCCGGCGCAACGCCTCCGCGGGCACGCCGAAGGTCCGGAGGAACGCGCGGCGCATGCGTTCTCGATCCGCAAAGCCCGTTTCCTGCACGACCACTTTAACCGAGTGCCGCCCTTCCTCGATCATGAACCTGGCAGCTTCCAGCCGGAGCCGCTCGACGGCTCTTGCCGGTGACTGGCCAGTCTCGGCGAGAAACGTGCGGCTGAACTGACGAGGGCTGAGGTTGGCGACGGCTGCAAGCTCCTCGACCGAGAGCGTGCTCCGCAGATTTTGGCGGATGTACGCCACGACCAACTCGATGCGATCGGATTTCGGCGTCATGTCGAGGAGTGCAGAATGCTGCGTTTGCCCGCCCATCCGACGTTGATTAATGACCATAAGCTTGGCAGCAGCTTTCGCAACTTCGGGACCCAGGTCCCTATCGATCATCGCTAGGACAAGATCGATTCCTGCCGTCATTCCAGCCGACGTCCAGATCGGACCGTCATTGATATAGATTCGGTCCTCCTCCATCCTGACATCAGGAAACCGAGCCTTGAAACTGGCCGCTTGAATCCAATGCGTCGTCGCACGGCGACCATCTAGAAGTCCGGCTTCGGCGAGAACAAACGCACCGTTGCAAAATGAAGCGGTGCGCCTCGACGCCCTGGCAGCCTCTTGCACAAAGGCGATCAAGTTTCCGTTCGATGGGGCCATTTCGAACGCGGTAATCGCGCCGACAATAATTGTATCAAAAGCCGGATCGCCGAATGCTTCGGTTTCAACGGTCAAACCACAGGACGATCGAATGGGACCGCCGTGTTCCGACAACAGATGGAGGTCATAGTGGGAATCGGCCGGAGGCGGCTTCGCAAGTCCGAATCCCGTCATTTCGAATGCCGTCATAGGCGCAAGGCTCAAGAGCTGGAAGCCGTGCGGGACAATGAGACCTACCCGATGCATGGCTGCTCCTGGTGTCTGAAATGTGGATGATAGCCCAGATGGATCCCATCAAGGCGCATGCTCTGATATCGAACCCTGCTGCTCACGCGAGAGCCGGATGGCCGAGAGCGCCGTTCGGCGCCGCATCGAGAGCCAGACAAAAACCTGCATTCTTGACAGCTCAAAGTCAGGCAGCCGCCACCGCCTCCCGTCGCGCGGTCCTGCGCAATACCTCCGGTGGCACACCGAAGGTCCGGAGGAACGCCCGGCGCATGCGTTCGCGATCCGCAAAACCCGTCTCCTGTGCTACGACATTAACCGTGTGCCGCCCCTCCTCCATCATGAACCTGGCAGCTTCCAGCCGAAGCCGCTCTACGGCTTTTGCCGGTGACTGGCCGGTCTCGGCCAGAAAGGCACGGCTGAACTGACGGGGGCTGAGGTTGGCGATGGCCGCAAGCTCCTCGACGGTGAGCGGGTTGCGCAGATTCTGGCGGATGTGCGCCAGGACCAGCTCGATGCGATCGGTTTTTGGTGTCATGTCGAGGAGCGCGGAATGCTGCTTTTGTCCACCCAGTCGACGCTGGCTCATGACGAGAAGCCTGGCAATCAATTTCGCTACATCCGGACCGAGGTCATTGTCGATCAAAGCTAGAACGAGATCGATCCCTGCGGTCATGCCGGCCGACGTCCAGATCGGACCGTCATTGATGAAGATTCGGTCCTCCTCCGTCGTGACATCCGGAAACCGAGCCCTGAAACTAACCGCATGGGCCCAATGCATCGTCGCACGCCGTCCATCAAGAAGGCCCGCTTCAGCAAGAATAAACGCCCCGCTGCAGATGGACGCTGTTCGCCTCGACGCTTTGGCAGCTTCTTGTACGAATGCGATTATCCTCGCATCGGAGGAAGGCATTTCGAACTCGGTGATCGAACCCACAATGACGGTATCGAAGGCCGGATCTCCGAACGCCTCGGTTTCAACCATCATCCCCCCGGAAGACCGAACCAGGCCGCCGTGTTCTGACAACAGGCGGATATCATAGCGAGGGCCGGCCGGGGGCAGGTTCGCAATCTCGAACGCCGTCAATGCTGCAAGGCTCATCAGCTGAAATCGTTGCGGCACGATGAAACCAACCCGATGCATAATCTCTCCTGGATCTCTCCTAAATTCACACACTACCCCGAATTAGTGCCATCCACGAGGCGTATTTCGAAATAACCGCTCGGCGGCCGCGAGCGCCAAGCTTCGCCGTGCTCGCGTCGACCTATGTCATGAATGGTGGCAAGAACGACCTACGCCGAACCGGCGAGAAGCGCTAACGTACAAGCAACACACACATCTCGTCCTGCCTGACTCAGTTATCGATCATTTCCTGGGACAAGGTAGGAAGAATTTTTCTGGTCGTCATCAATTCGAGTGCCGTAGCCACACCGCCCCGTATTCACTGGATACGACTCTTCCGAGGGTTCTCTAGAGGCGGATCTTGTTGCGGCAATGGCCGCCAATCACGCGCCTACCTCAGCGCTTCCATGAGGAAGATAGGATGATGCATGTCTTTTGATCCCAGCGAGTTCTCTGAGCACCGTATTCCGCGGGGGGAAGGAAGCCTCTACGCTCGAGACTATGCGGGCGCTGGCCCCGCCTTCGTGCTCATGCACGGCTTCCCCGATAATCTACACATCTGGGACGATCTGATCCCCTACCTGATCGGGAGCGGACGGCGCGTCGTGACGTTCGATTTCCTGGGCTTTGGCGCCTCAGACAAGCCCGCCAACGCTGTCTATAGCTTCAAACAGCAGTTGGGCGACCTTGAAGCGGTCGTCGAGGGTCTGGGCCTGGGGAAGATCGTTCCAGTTGCTCACGATTCCTCCGGGATGGCGACGCTCAACTACGCGCTCATCCATCCGGGCGGCGTCGACTCCGCGATCATGCTCAACTCGGCCTTTAGCGAGGACACCACGGTACTTTGGCCCGAGATGATCACGCTCTTTGCGACCCGGAGCATGCAGGCCCTTGCAATATCGATCGCCCAGAGCCCCGAACAGTTTGGCTGGCTGCTGAAATGGCAGCAGAAGCAATTCCAGGATCCACTGCCCGAAGCGCAAAAGCCCCATTTCAGCACGTTCATCGGTCCGCTGATCAGCGACAACTTCATCGTCCAACCTGGCGCCGGTCCCGCCTTCGTGCAGTTGGCGGCGGAATTCTTCGATGAACATGCCCGAAACGCCAAGCATCTGACGGCGCTCAAGACGCTGGATATTCCGGTCAAGCTGATCTGGGGACAGCACGATCCTTACATCACCGTCGCCGTGGCCGAGCGGCGCCAATCTCAGCTCAAGAATGCGTCCCTCACCGTCATCCCGGCTGGCCATTGGCTGCAGGCCGACGAGCCCGCGCAAGTCGCGAAGGCGATGCTGTCATGAGCCGCGTCCTCGACAAGCTCGGCATGCGCGCAACCCGCTTGACCAAGCTCGCCTGCTTCGGCGCCCTCATCGCGGTGCTCGCAGCGATCGGCCCGGCTATTTCGTTCGCTCAGTCGGCGCCGCCATCATCGGGCCTTGACGTGCCGACCACCAAGCTGCTGGCGATCGGCACCTTCACGGCCAAAGGAACGCCTGACCAGTGGAAGCCGCTCCTCCCTGCTGAAGTGCGCGACACGGTACGGCTCTATCTCGCTGGGAAAATCGACCAGTGGTACCTCAAGCAGGACCAGAGCGGCGTCGTCTTCATGATGAACGCCACCGACCCGAAAGAAGCCCGGGAACTGCTGGGTAGGTTTCCTTTCGGCCAAGCGGGGTTGATGGAGTTCGAGATCATCCCCCTTGGCCCGATTGCGCCGCTACGCGTGCTCTTGGCCGATCCCCCGAAATAATTCGGGCTGCCTCCCATCAATCAAACGAAAGGAAACATGAAATGTCTGACGTCAAGAATCCACGCGTCCATGCCGAGATATTGCCCGCGCTCGCTGCCGTTGTCGGTCCGACAACCAAGATTCTGGCGATCGGCTCGGTCACGGCTAAGGGAACGCCCGAGGCGATCGCGCCGGTTCTGCCCCATGAGGTTCGCGCGACGGTTCGCAACCACCTCGCCGGAAAGATCGAGCAGTGGTTCTTCCAGACGGAGGGCTACGGAGTGGTCTTCATCGTGAATGCCACGAGCACTGCAGAGGCGCACGAGCTCCTGGAGAAACTTCCGCTTGGCGTGGCCGGCATGATGGAATTCGAGCTGATCGCTCTCGGGCCGCTCGCTCCGCTCGCCATGCTCATCGGCGAAGCTCAGCGTTCGTGATGCGACTCGCGAGCCTCGTTGGGAGCTTGGTAGCGCTCAGGGATTCATCGGGCCCGCCTTCGTCAGCTTCGTGCCCGCCCGATCGCCCCGCTTCGCGTGCTTTTGGACCGATACAGCGAAGTAGTTCGCGGCTCCCCACACCCGTACGGCGAGAGGAAACAGCAAAATGCCGGACGTCAAGAATCCGCGCGTCCATGCCGAGATATTGCCCTCGCTCACTGCCAGCCGATCGGCTGGAAGAAGCCAGATCGTGCCCATCAGTCGGAGCGGTTTCATGACGTCGCGACGCCAGCTCCTGCTCGCTGGTGGCGGTGTTGTCGCTGCTCTCAGCCTCCCGAAAGTGGCGCGCGCCAAGAAGGCGAACGATGCCAAACCGCCTGCCCACCATGCTTCTCGCAAAGGATCAATTCCCATGACGACCGCGACAATGAAAGACGGCACGAAGATCTACTACAAGGATTGGAGCACTGGTCCGGTCGTTACATTCTCCCACGGATGGCCACTCACCGCTGACGCTTGGGACGCCCAAATGCTGTTCCTGGGGAACAACGGCTACCGTGTTATTGCCCATGATCGCCGCAGCCATGGTCGATCGGATCAGACGTGGACCGGCAACGACATGGATACCTACGCTGACGATCTCGCCACGCTCCTCGAGGCGCTAAACGTCAAGGGTGCAACGATGATCGGCCATTCGACCGGTGGAGGCGAGGTCGCGCGCTATATCGGCCGCCATGGCACATCGCGTGTGTCGAGAGCGGTACTGATTTCGGCGGTGCCTCCGCACATGGCGCAGACGCCGACGAACCCGAACAGCGCGCCGATGAGCGTGTTCGACGGCCTGCGCTCGAACCTGGTTGCCGACCGGGCGGGGTTCTTCAAGGAACTGGCAATGCCGTTCTTCGGCTATAACCGTTCCAACGCGAAGGTATCGCAGGGCCAGATCGACTCCTTCTGGCTTCAGGGCATGATGGGGAGCCTCCAAGGCGAGTATGACTGCATCAAGGCCTTCTCCGAGACAGATTTTACGGACGATCTCAAGAAGATGACGATCCCGACCCTGCTCCTACAGGGCGATGATGATCAGATTGTTCCGATCGACATTGCTTCCAGGCGTTCGGTGAAGATCCTGCCAAACGCGAGCTTGAAGGAATATGCCGGCGCTCCGCATGGCATGTGCGTCACCCACGCCGACCAAGTGAATGCAGACCTATTGGCCTTCCTCAAAGGATGACGGGCGAGGCAATTTTGCCGATCGACGTGCGGCGGAGAGGTTTCGTGGTGGGGCATCCTCGATCAGCACAACGCGATCGGCAGTGCCGGCGATCTCAGCGAGCAGTGCGTTGGTCAGCGTCGTCTTGCCAGTCGAGGTGCCGCCGGCGACCAGGATGTTTTTGCGCGCGGCGACGGCGCTGCGCAGCACGGCGGCTTGGCCGGGGGTCATGATGCCGGCGGCGACATAGTCGTCGAGCGTGAACACCGCCGGCAGGCTTGCGGATCGCAAAAGCCGGGGCCGCGATCACTTGAAGCAAAAGCCCCTCGAAGCGCTCCCCGGTCCCTGGACAGCTTCTTGCGGGCGACGATCAGCGCGCGAATTGCATGCGCGGGGCGCGACTTCACGTGCACGGGCTTGAAGAATCCGGTGCGGGCAAGGTGCGCCAAACCACGGGCATCGTTGCGATCGGTCTTGTCGGTTGCAAGCGACTTCAGCGCCTGGTACGCCTGCCGGCTTTCGATGCAGACGACCGGCAGGCCGAAGGCTGCCAGCCCATAGTAGAGCATCGGCGCCATCCGACCGGTCTCGAACTCGATGCGCCGGCAAGCGGGCGCCTTTGCCAGCAAGGCTGCGATTGCCTCAGGCATCGATGCCGTCTTCTGCTCGTGAACGACTGTTCCCTCGCGTCGACAATACAGCCGTGCGTCTCTTCCATCGAGATATCCAAGCCCACAAAATATTCCATGGTCAGTCTCCTCTTTCAAATGACGGAGCCGCGCTTAGCGGTCTCCGAGAAGAGCGGCGGCCCATTACACCATGTTGAAAAAGTCCCAAATCGGGGCTCGCTGAAAAGTCCGCCATTTCCGGTCTAAGCGAATGTCGCCGCTCGATGCAGTCCCAATTTGGCTACGCGCCTCACACGCTACTTGATCCCAAAATTGGTAGGTCCCCCAGTCAATTTTCAGTATCGGCCCGCCAATAAATCAGGCGTTATAGCAAACCGACCTTCAACAGCATCAGCGCGAAGCGGACATTGACCCACAACTTCGTTCCCCCAACCGAAAGCTCTAGGGCCTATTAGAAACGTGGATCGAGACGGTTATTCGCAAGCGCGACTAGGACATCCCTTCATGAAGGTTATCGAAAACAAAATCCGTCATCGATCTCGGCTGCAATCGGGCCATCAACCAAAGTGAAACTTTGATTTCCTGACATCGCTCGCAAAGTGCATCCAGCTGATACTCATTGGTAGCAAATTAGGCTATTATCCGCTGGCTTCAAAGTCGTTCCACCAGTTGATCGCACCGAGGGCGAATTGTGTCCAGGAGTGTGGAATGCGCGCAATTTGCGACCGTGGCCCTGTTTCATGGCAAATCGCCCCCCGATCGCGACCTGATCGCTGGGGGTGGAGTCGACGACTTTGTCTTGACCTCGTTGGCGCATCGTCGGTTTTGGTTTGGGTATTCGGGGTCAGCCAGCCTTTTGCGGCAGAAACTCCCCGGATCGGAATTCTCACTTACGGGTCATGTGACCCAGTAGTCTATCGAAGTGAGTTCAGTTCGTTTCTAAGCGGGCTCGAAGAGCTCGGTTACAAGGAGGGAGAAACCGTCTCGATCGAATGCAGGAGTGCCGACAGACAATACGACAAACTCCGGAACGCGGCGGACGAACTGGTACGGATTCCGGTGGACGTGATCGTGACGGGCTCGCAACCGTCGGGACGCGCTGCTCAAGAGGCGACACACCAGATTCCGATTGTATCCGTGGTGAGTGGGGATCCAATATCCGCCGGCTTCGCGCGCAGCCTTGCCAAACCGGGTGGCAATTTCACGGGCGTCAGCTACTACGCGACCGAACTCACCGCGAAGCGGATGGAACTGCTGAAAGAGGCGATCCCCGGCATCGCCAGGGTCGGCGTCCTGGTCAACCCGGACCTGTCATACCTGCCGTTCGAGGCGGATGCCAGGCGAGCCGCCGGCAGGCTAAACATAGCGATAGCTGTATATCAGGCCAGACAGCCGGCCGACCTCGATCGCGCCTTCTCTGAGATGAAGAGGGACGGCGTGCAGGCGGTCTTTGTCCTGCCCGATGTCATGTTCGCCTATGAGGCGGAACGCATCGCAGCCCTTGCGATCGAAAACCGGCTGCCGGAAATGGCGTGGGGGGTCTGGTTCGCCCAGGCTGGCAGCTTGATGGCCTATTCCGCGGACTACGACGAGATGAACCGTCGTCTGGCGTTTTATGTCGACCGTATTTTAAAGGGAGCGAAACCCGGCGACCTCCCCATGGAGCAGCCAACGACCTTCAGGCTGACGGTCAATCTGAAGACGGCCAAAACCTTGGGGTTGGAATTGCCCCCGACAATTTTGACGCTTGCCGACGAAGTTATCGAATGAAGCCTCATGTCATGCCCCGATCACTCTTTCAAAAATACTTCCTCACCATTTTTCTTGCGGCAACCGCTCCGTTGCTGGCGAGCGGCATCAGCGATGCGTGGTTTGGCTACCGCGACCAACGCAGCATGCTCAACGCGCTTCTTCGCGTCGAAGCAGCCACGGCGGCGGGAAAGATCCACGGGTTCCTGAGTGGCATTGAAGAACAGCTCGGCTGGAGCGTCCAGCAATCCTGGACACCGGGCACCGAAGATCAACGCAAGCTGGAGACCCTGCGGCTGCTGCGCCAGGCCCCGGCGATCGTCAGCGTGGCGCTTGTCGACGAGGCCGGCATCGAGCGGCTGCATGTCTCGCGCATCGACCTCAATAGGGAGGCAGGGCAGAAGGATCGATCCGACGACCCAGCCGTGTCCGGCGCACGCGCGGCAGGTGTTTGGTACGGCCCGGTCACCTATTACCATGAGTCCGAACCGTTCATGGTTATGTCGGTCGCCGGCAACCGCAAGGCGGCTGGCATCGCCGTCGCGGAAATCAACCTCAAGCTTGTCCGGGATGTCATAGCTGGGATCCGGGTCGGCAACCGCGGCCGGGCATTTGTGACCGATCAGCTCGGGCGGCTCGTTGCGCATCCAGACCTAAGCAAGGTGTTGCAGGGCACCAATGATGAAGTGGCGAGGAGGCTTCGCCAACTGCGTGATGAGATCGAGGAGGCCGGTGGCAGATCGATCACCACCGTCAATGGCGACGACGAAGCGGTTGTCGCCAGCATGGAGGATATCCCCGGCGTTGGCTGGACGGTATTCGTCGAACAACCGCAAGCCGAGGCCTTTGCACCCATCTACGCCGCTCTTTGGCGAACCGGCGGCCTGCTGCTTGGCACCGCCGCCGGCGCTGCCGGGCTTGCTTATTGGCTGGCGCGACGCATGAGTGGCCCCATCCGAATTCTGGAGGAAGGCGCCGAAAAAATAGGGGCCGGGCAGTTCGAACACCGGATCAACATTGCGACCGGAGACGAGCTTGAATGACTGGCCCTCCGGTTCAACGAGATGGCGCAGGGGCTTGCCACGTCGCGCGAGCGGATGGAGCGCATCGCGCGGCTGAAGCGCTTTTTGGCACCACAGGTCGCGGAACTCGTCGAGGGCGCGGGGGACGAAGATCTACTGGTCGGCAAGCGGATGGAGGTGGTGGTCGTATTCTGCGACTTGCGTGGCTTTACGGCTTTCACACATGGAGCTGATCCCGAGGAGATCATGCGGGTCCTCGGGGAGTACTATCAGGTGCTTGGTGCCGTCGTCACGCGTTTCGAAGCGACCGTGACGAACTTCTCGGCGGACGGCTTGATGGTTCTGGTCAACGCGCCGGTGCCGTGCGCGGAGCCGGCGCTGCGCGCGGTAGACATGGCGATCGCCATGCAAGAGGACGTTCAACGCATGATTTGCGGATGGTGCGCGCGCGGCCATTCGATCGGCTTCGGCATCGGCATTGCCATGGGATGGGCGACGGTCGGACGCATTGGTTACGAAGGGAGGCACGACTACACCGCGATCGGTAACGTGGCGAACCTGGCATCGAGACTGTGTTCGTCCGCCGATGACCAGCAAATCCTCATCGATCATTCCGTGGCGCACACCGTCCGTGGCAAGGTTCCGATGGTCGCACTCGGCGCGCGCGACCTCAAGGGCTTCGACGAGCAAGTAGCCGTTTACGACATCGGAATGCGAAGCGTGAAGTCAGATGTCGCGTCCGATCCGAATGAGATCGGCGCGAAAAGTTAGGCCTGGGAATTTCGACATAGATAGGAACCCGCTGACACCTTTGGTTGTGCGCCATGACCGCGTCGCTCATGCGGCTGGAGGGCACTGTAACCTTAACTTTCCGAGGTCGCATTGCAGGTCCCCTTCCCCAATCGAATATGCAGCGAGCCGACGGTAGGTTGCTATCAGCTTGGCGGAGTCGCGGAGAAGTGCCTGCGTTTCGCCCCGTGAGAGCTGCGCAAGGAGATGGGCATCGCCTTCATCTTCATCGCCCACGACCTGCCGGTGGTGCGCGACTTCGCCGACCACGTCATGGTCATGCAGAAGGCCAATATCGTGGAGCTCGGCACCGTGCGCGAGGTGTTCGAAGCGCCGAGGGAAGACTATACCCGCGCCCTTCTTGGGGCGACAACAAGAACTGTTCCAAATCATACGCTAAGCTAGAACGAAAAAAGAACGCGCATACATAACCGGCGACTGGCACGCCGTCGCGTTAATTGTGGACACACGGAAAGGGTGCTGTACGAAAACAATCGAGTTCCGACATGACAAAGCGTTCTGTTGTGAGCAATGGATAAAATGGCTTTGTTGGAGTGAAAGCAATCTCGGACGCGATGCCAGAAGTGTTTGACGGTCTCGTGCCTGAATAACGACGGCGGTTTATTGGATAAGGCGGTCCGTCAGGACGAAGGGAAGTCTGCGACCACTACAAATGTTGCCGATCCCTACCCAGGGACTTAGAGGTTGTTCAAATCCAGCACCTGTCAGAAAAATGCTCAACACTTTTTATGCTTCCGCATGGATCGGCGTTGCCAGAAATTCCGATATTCGACCTCCTCTTCAATCTTACAAGGTTTGCAGCACAAGAGTATCTTGCCACCCCAGGTCTACAATTAACTATCTTGTTAGCAAAGAAAAACACGTCTTGATTTTATACTGTCCATGCGAAAGCATGACATTGATGCAATGGACGGAGGAGGAATACTCCATGTCTGTTATCTGATGGTTCATTCTTTGGCCTTGGATTTCTTGGTAGTAAAATCGTCAACAAAAGCGGTCAGGGCATGATTCCGGATATCCTTCTCGGCATCGTCGAGGCTATTGCCGGTGGTTCTTCAACTTCTTCCGGGGCAGCCGAAAGGGACTTGATATCATTTCTATTTGAAATTCCGGCATGCCTGACAGGGTTGTGCTGAGCTTGAAAGGAAAGTCAGAATGAATCTGAGTGCACCCACGAAAATCGTCTTTTTCATTGCGGTTATCCTGGCGGTAATATCACTGCTGCCTGTGCTTGGGATCGCAGTCGCCATTCTTGGCGTCTATAGCTATTGGCTCCTGCTAGTCGCTTTCATCGTCCTGGCAGCCGGCTGTCTGCTGAAGGGCGTTTGAATTCGTTGCAAACCCGATGACGTAGCCGGCACCAAGCTGGGCCAACGCAATTGGAATGAAGATGATGAAGCTGACCCGTGCCGTGCTTTACGAGCTGGTCTGGTCTTACCCGATGACAGAGATTGCAAAGCATTATGGTGTCCGCGATTTGCAGATCGCCCAGGCTTGCGATCTTTACGACATCGCAAGACCACCCGCCGGCTATTGGCAGAAACTCGCTTACGGCAAGAACGTCGAAAAGGCCGACCTGCAACTGTCAAATTTTCCGCCAAGGATATTGTGACGATTGAACGTTCCGGCGCGCGGGCTCCGTTGCACCGCACACAGCAAGACACCAGGAAACGGGGGCAAGCGGACGACGGACGTCCTGGTGGATCACGCAAGCAGGCCGAACTGTAATACACAGACCGTCACCGTTTGGATCCTGGCAGACAACAAGAATAATTTGCTGCCCCAAATCAAATCAGCCTTGAGGCGTCAATCGCATGCCGAGCACTTCCTTTCTATCTGTGACGGTTGAAACGGCGCATGGCATTTAACCGCCGACCATAGCGTCTGTCGGACAGGCCGCTGATTTTCAGATAAATGATTGGTCGCCCGACTGCGGCAGGTTGCATGGCCTAAGCTGACAAATACACGCTGCGCAGTTCGATATGGCAATTGATGGGTGGAAAGTGGCAGAACAAGTTTGCGAGATTCCCCCGACAGGCGCTGCAATGACCGCTCATCGCGCCGGTCAGACTAAACCGCTCTGGTCCCTCCCCCACCGAACGGTTTTTTTTACCCAAGGCCGAAGGCTCAAGCCCTACATTCTCTGTCCGTTCAGTTCAATCGAATGAGGTTCGCCGCCACCGTCGTATCTGATACCGTCCTCAGGCATTCGCCGACAAGACGCATGCATGAGCTTGGCGGGCTGGTATAGATTGCGAGTCCGACCACTTTTTGCGCGAGCGCCTTTATACTATCACCACTCAACCTGCCGCGGTGGAACATGATATGGGCTTGGATGTTATCCCGTTCTATGGCGCCGGCGATACGGTCCGTCACACTTGCTGCCGCTGTGATCGCCGCGTGATAAGCAGGCTTGCCGACGGTTTGCCGATGTGCGGTAACCAGAGTTACGATCTTGCCCCTTTGAAGAATGATCATACCAGGCAGAACGGCTGACATCGCCCGGCTCAATTGCTTGATCGCAGACGCATAGACAGCGGCAAAGTTCGGTTGGGAGCGCGAACCGTGCTGTGCATTGAGCGAGAGGCAAGTCACCAGGAGGTCGATCGTGCCGATCTCCTGAACGAGTTGGTCCAGCTCATCCGTAGCCCACTGTTCCTTCTTTCCATCCGCTACACGCGAACCAGGTGAAGGAATTAGAAATGGATCTTCAAAGCGATGAACACTGTCACCGCGCCTCCTAAAGGAATCAGCCAGAGCCTGCGCAACCATGTCATCGGCTCCGACCAGAAGGATCGTTTTCTGCTTCAGATATGTCATGGCCGCTGCCGACTCCTATCATAGCAGCTCAATTTAGAGATTGCCGTGATCTATCGGCTAGAGGAATTGAGCGAGTTATTCAGCCCGAAGTCATGCGACACAGGTTCTATATTGAAAGAAATGAAGCCTGTAACATCGACACAAGCACCAATATCAGGCTGTGTGCAATAACGACGACGAAGTATACGGGATGGACCGTTACGGCCTGTCCCGATTGGCGGAAGTTTATAGTTTATAGCGCCCAAAGTCTACCGAGCCACCCGTATTGATGCGCGAACAACGGTCGGAGGCGAGCTTGAAGTTTCTGATCAAAGCTGACTGAGTGGCGATGTCACATTGTTTTTGGCTTAATAGATTGTCAATAGACGGTTCGGCATGAACCAGCCCATCGCCAATTACAAGAACCACCGGTTCCCGCCAGAGATCATCGCCCGCGCCATCTGGCTCTATTATCGGTTTCCGTTGAGCCTGCGCCATGTTGAAGAGATGCTGTTCGAACGAGGAATCGCTGTATCCTATGAGACAATCCGCCGGTGGGGCAGAAAACATGGCCCCGAATATGCCCGGCGCATTCACCGAAAGTCACCTTCCAGCAATGATGTCTGGCACCTCGATGAAGTCGCGGTGCGCGTCAACGGCAAGAAATGTTGGTTATGGCGGGCGGTTGACCAAGATGGGTATGTTCTTGACGAAATCGTGCAGGTTCGCCGCAATACCAAGGCTGCCAGACGATTATTGCTCCGTCTTTTAAAGAAGCAAGGCCTGCCGCCAAAACGGATGGTGACTGATAAATTGCGCTCCTATGGCGCGGCAAAGCGTCAGGTCATGCCGGACATCGAGCATCGTTCTCACAAAGGCTTGAACAATCGGGCGGAGAATTCGCATGTTCCATTTCGAAAACGGGAGCAAATGCGCCAGGGCTTTCGATCGATCGGAAGCTTGCAGCATTTCGTTTCGCTCTTCTCTGCGGTTCGCAATCTTTTCGTTCCATCCCGTATAAATCGCTCAGCATGTCAGATCCGAAATCACCGCTTGCATGCCATGGCCGAATGGAAAGCAGTGAGCGGCCAGATTGCCTGAAAAGGGGCGCTTGCGGTTTCGCACGCCTATACTTCAAACAATGTGACAGCGCCCGGCGAACCTGCACGATTTCGTCAAGAACATACCCATCTTGGTCAACCGCCCGCCATAACCAACATTTCTTGCCGTTGACGCGCACCGCGACTTCATCGAGGTGCCAGACATCATTGCTGGAAGGTGACTTTCGGTGAATGCGCCGGGCATATTCGGGGCCATGTTTTCTGCCCCACCGGCGGATTGTCTCATAGGATACAGCGATTCCTCGTTCGAACAGCATCTCTTCAACATGGCGCAGGCTCAACGGAAACCGATAATAGAGCCAGATGGCGCGGGCGATGATCTCTGGCGGGAACCGGTGGTTCTTGTAATTGGCGATGGGCTGGTTCATGCCGAACCGTCTATCGACAATCTATTAAGCCAAAAACAATGTGACATCGCCGTCGGAAGAGGTATTCCGCATCGGGTACCAAGCGTTAGGTTTTGACCACTAGAAGCGCACCGGCCCATAATTGGCCAGTGCGCTTTGATCGGTAGCGAAGGCTCGTTTCGATCGGTCCCCCCCAACTAGGAAGATGCGAATTCGCGATGAATGCGGATTAATCAGCATCGGAAAATTCCGGGCCTAAGATTGCCAGACGGTCGTGGAAAGCAGGAGCACCGGCCCCTAATGGCCCATTGACGACCATTCGTCGACGCAAGAGAACGTTCGCGATCAACAAAATGCGTTTTTCGCGCGCGGCGATGCGACACCGCGAATGGACCATTTTTGAAAGAAAGCTTTCCTGCTAACGCATAATTTCTCGAGTCAAAATCGATTTTGGAGTAAAATTGCGCAGAGCATTTAAAGGGCTGCAGCGTCCTTGCGCGCCGTCTTCGACGCGGAGCACTGTAGAGGAAAGGTGAAGCCAATGAAAAGGTTAGCAATCTTTGCCCTGTCGCTGGTGACGGCGCTGACGAGCGCCCCGCCGGCCATGGCGTTTCCCACCGTTGCCGTGCCGAAGATCGAAGTCCAAGAGGCGCAGCCGGTCCAGTACAGGCGTTACCGCGGCGGTTACAACCGTGGATACTGGGGCGGCTATCGAGGCTACCGCGGGCATGGACACCACAATGGTAACGACGATTGGGCTTGGGCACTGGGCGGGCTCGCGACTGGCGTAATCATCGGCGGATTGCTGGCGCAGCCGAGGTATTATGGCCCCAGCTACTACGATCAGAGCTATTACGGGCCGACCTATTACCGTCCGCGCTACTACGCGCCACGCAATTACCGCCAGGTCTATTATGGCGGCAACACACACACGCGCTGGTGCTATGCCCGCTACCGGTCCTATAGGGCTTACGACAACACGTTCCAGCCCTACTACGGTCCGCGACGGGCGTGCGTCTCCCCCAACTATTGATTTCAGGCGTAGTTGGCGAGCCACCTGGCACTTTTCCCGGACGCGCAGGCTACCGGATTCTTCGGCTTCTCCTCAAACGGCTGCGTCGATCGCCGCTTCTGGCGCGAACGAGCCATGACGCCTTCCGGCCAATACTGTTGAAAAAGTCGGTTTTCTAGAACGTTTGATTTTTTGGAGGGCCGTAGAGGCCCACACTGAGAATTTACTTGGGGGACCTACCAATTTTGCCATCAAGCAGCGTGTGAGGCGCGTAGCGGAACTGGGACGGTATCGAGCGGCAACATTCGCTGAGATTGCGAAATGGCTGACTTTTCGGCAAGCCCCGGTTTTAGAGTTTTTCAACAGTATCGGCGCAAACCGGACCCCATCACGCTAATCAATTGCAGCAAGCGGGAGCAACTCGGCGCGCTAGAAGCCACCGGCCAATAATCGGCCAGTGCGCCTGATCGGTAGCGAAGGTGCGTTTCGATCGGTCCCCCCCATCCAGGAAGATGCGAATTCGCGATGAATGCGGATTAATCAGTATCGGAAAATTCCGGGCCTAATCGATTGCCAGACGGTCGTGGAAAGCAGGAACACCGGCCGCTAATGGCCCCCCGACATTACTGCGTGGGCACACCATGGACGCTCCTGCCCCTTTGCGACCGCTGATTTCGCGCCAAAGGTTTTATCGCCGGGCTGCCTGACGGGGAAATGTTAAATATTATGGACTTCGCTCATGGAAGCCAGCGCTGCACACGTTCAGATCCTTCAAACGTTGCCTCGAAGACCGATGACGCAAGCACGGCACGCAAGTGAAGGATAGCGGGCCCTATGTTTCGGAAACCGTGTTTCCGTCGAGCGGGTACAATGAGGGAATGGTCGCCAGTTACAATAAAACGTTCGTCATCGATCCACATCTCCGCTTCACCTGCGACAACGGTAAGTACTTCCTCCACCGTATGCCAATGGGTCGGAGCTCCGACGGCTGGCGCTACCCATTGCTCAAATATGCAAAGCTGCGTTGCACCTTTGCGGGCCGAGACATGCATCTGCGTCTTTACTCCTGTTCGCCAGTCTTCAAATGGTTGGTCTCTATGAGCGATGGTCGTCATCAGAACAGATCCTTTTGGCAATCCAGAGTGAGTGGCCGGCCCTTCATATCAGTCGCCCAGGCATCAGTCATTCCCTTGCGATGCGCTGGCGCTGCCTGTTCTGCTTTTCAGCGGCGGACGGAATGGCTGCTTCTGGCGCCCAATGCGGACGCTGGTCCCGTCTCTCGTGAACCGCGACGGCTTATCGCAAGGTAGGCGACCTCGCGACGCTCTCCGGAAATCCAAATATTTTTTTTGGTTCCCTTTTCTAAAGGCAACTCTGCCCTGGAATGGCATGGTTACTTTAAGATCAACTCTCGAAGATCAATCGCGTCCCCGTATATGCCCGGAGGAACTGCTTCGGAAGCTCGGCCTTGGCGAGATCGGTGAATGGTTCGCCAGTGCAGTGAAGCGGAACAACATAAGTGGGATCAAGTTCCTTGAGGGCGGCGATGGTCTGGCGCAGGTAATCGGGCTGATAGGGGGCCAGATGGAAGCCCCCGATGATCGCATAGACCTTGTCAACGCCGGATACCGTTTGGACCTGCTTGATCGCATTGATCAGCCCTCGATGGCTGCATGATGTGAGCACGATTAGCCCCCGTCCCTTGAGATTGAATGCTGTGGCAAGCTCATGGCGGAACTGGTCTGGCACCAGCCCCGGCTTCCGATCTTCCTCTGCAAGCCGCTCCGGGAAACAGCCAACGCCATTGACCATTCCAATCTTCATGGCGCTAGGCGAAAGTAACTTTTCGAAGCTGCTTTGGCTGATTTGGCCTGACGTGAAACCATGGTTGCCAACACGCGAAGGGCCAACAGAGTCCGTCACTACGAGGTCTGCCTTCTCAAGTGCCCTTCGGTCCAGGACCCCAAAATCGCCTTTTACCGGTGGACCGATCCATTCGCGGGCACAGAAACAGTCTTCACCACCGACATACAGCGGAAGCTTGGGCTTGAGCCTGTCGCTGGCACGCTGAAGGAAACCAACGAGTCCGCCGAAATGGTCGTAATGGCCATGGCTGAGTACCAACACGTCCAGCGCGCCGGGATCAAGGCCAACGAGGTCGATATTGTTGTTCAACGCTTCGGGCGTGAAACCGAAATCGATCAGGGTGTTTTGGATCTCGGAGCCACGCTGTGTTTCAACGTGCATCGAAAGACCGAATTCACTGATCAGCGTTCTCGCGGGTGGGTGATCACCGATTCCCCAACCGAAATGCTGTATATCCAGACCATCGGCCTTTCTGCTGGGGGCCACGGCGAACTGATAGTTATCGATCAGGACTCGGACAGCCACTCGGTCCAACTCAGGAACCGCGCCAGCCAGCTTCTCGGCCCTCGCGGGACTTGCCCCACTGAGCAGCCCGGCCAGCAACCCCGCGAACAAGGCAGCGCCCCCGCCGCAGACGAGTTCTCTTCGGTTTATGGCGTCGCAGACAAACTGCCGTGGTTCAGAGTTGCAACGGCAGAAAAGTGCATTGGAGCGATCAACATGCATGCCGGCCTCCTGAATCGATTCACAAACCGATGGTCATCAGAGGCGCGGGACGAAGCGAATAATGTTCGCTTTGGTCGGGCGTCGAGGGAAAGGTACTCCCCAGGATGGTTAGTGTCTATGCAAATTCGATCGCCATAGTTCGCGTCGCTCTGTCGTCTTAGTGACCGCTTGTGGCGGATATTGTTGAAAAAGTCCCAAATCGGGGCTTGCCGAAAAGTCCGCCATTTCGCGGTCTAAGCGGATGTTGCCGCTCGATGCAGTCCCAATATGGCTAGGCTCCTCACACGCTGCTTGATCGCAAAATTGGTAGGTCCCCCCAGTCAATTTTCAGTATCGGCCTATACGGCCCTCCAAATAATCAGACATCGTAGAAAACCGACTTTTTCAACAATATCGGCGCAAACCCGACCCCATCACGCTAATCATGCAGCAAGCGGGAGCAACTCGACGCGCTAGAAGCGCACCGGCCCATAGTTGGCCAGTGCGCTTTGATCGGTGGCGAAGGCTCGTTTCGAACGTTCCCCCCCAAGGACGCGGGTTCGGTCTCCTACAGAGCTCGATTGCTTCAGTATAGGCAAGTTCATGGCTTAAGGCCCTGCTCGCCGTCGATAGACGAAGAGTTACGAAATCGCTAGTAGCGGTAATAGTCGTAGACGGGACGCCTCCAGCCGCGCTTACACTTGATCTCTTCCTTGTACTCGTCGTCGTCCCACTTCCGCTCTATCTTGCAGCCGCCGCGTCGGTACTCTTCCTTGTACGCACGTCGTTTGGAGGGCCGCTCACGGTAATAGCGGTCCCCACGCCACTCGTCGTTGCCACGTTCGTAGGTGCGGAGCCAGCGCCCGTTGCCGCTTTCATCCTTCCATGGATCTGCGGTAGCCATGCCCACGCCGGCGGTGAGAGCAATGCTGAGGGCGGTAATGAAGCCGATAGTTCTCATGATGCAATCCTCCTGTGCCTTAACGCGCCGGACATAACCAAGTTCCGGCTTCTAACCTGAACGTCAGGTGAACAGCAAGTACGAGCTGGCATCCAACTCCGCAAATAAATACTTCAAATCATGAAATAATATATGCGTAATATTCCCATATAAATGAATTACTGTTGTCGCAAATCCAGATTAGTTGTTAAGTATATTTTCTACAAAAACCCACATATGTCCGCTTGTTACTATGTAATATTGGATTTATACTCTTAGTGTATATTGCAATCCGACTTGATTCCGTGCACAGTCATCAGGCACCAACCGCCGGATTCTCCGGCAGTTTCAGAACAGAAGGAGAAGCAGATGGCCACTTTAGAAGGCGGCGCCTACGACGACGTTTTGTTTGGCTCGCGTTTTGACGATTTCATCCACGCCAATGGCGGTGATGATTTTGTCTTGGGCGGGAAAGGCGACGACTCGATATTCGGGGATGACGGTAACGATCTGTTGTTCGGCGGAAAGGGTAATGATGCCCTTTTCGGCGGCAACGGTTCCGACATTCTTTTCGGGGAACACGGCTCAGACGTACTGAGCGGTGGTGAGGGAAGTGATGTCTTGTTCGGCGACGCTGGAAGCGACGTGCTTCTCGGTGGTGCTGGCAATGACTTACTTTCAGGCGGCGCAGGCGACGACGTTCTCGTCGGTGGCGCCGGCAATGATGTATTCTCGTTCAGTGGCGGCGGCGGCAACGACGTTGTGCTTGATTTTACCCCTGGTGAAGACATCCTCCAGATCTCCAGCGGTATCAACGGTCAGGACATTACTTCTGCTGATGACCTGGCTTCCCGTGTCACGCAGGTTGGCGACAATGTTGTTGTCGATCTCGGACATGGCGATTCCGTCACTCTCGTGGGCGTCAGCGCCGACGAAGTTACGAGTCATCCGAGCGACTACTTCGTCGTTCATTGATAGCGATTATGGCGTGCCCTGCCTCCGGCTGGGCGCGCTTAGTTCCATTCCTACAGGTATTTAATTGACTACACCGTCAAGCATGCCCGAAGCCCTCCGTGCTCTTGGCCGAGAGGATCTTCGAACCTGAACATCAGGTGAACAGCACGCTAAGTTCTCACTGTGACGCCTTTAAAGTCTGTGCTGTTCACCGGTAATCCCATCCTGCGGACAGGCTATGCAATGGAACGACGCAAGCGCCCGGAACGTTCCGTGATGGGTCATGAATGAATTGCCCAAGACCTTGCTTGGCGAAGGTCTGCACGGGGCTCGGCGCGCTAGAAGCGCACCGGCCCATAATTGGCCAGTGCGCTTGTTCGGTAGCGAAGGAGGGATTCGAACCCCCGACACAAGGATTATGATTCCTCTGCTCTAACGCGTTTTGTGGATACGCCGTCGTTGCCAAGCTGGCCTCAACAAAGGTGAAGCTGCCCACAAGCTAAAACGCGCCGTCTACTTTCATGAGCGTGGTGAGATTCGCGATCGTTCACTCGACAGCCAATCATTTCGTGCTTCCGGTCTCAATCTCGTCGTCAGCGCCATTATTCATTGGAATACAGTCTACCTTGCCAAAGCCGCCGTTCATCTCAAGGCTCAGGGCCGCGACATCCCAGACAACCTTCTTCGCCATGTTTCGCCGTTGACTTGGGAGCATATTAATCTGACAGGCATCTATTCATGGACAGGCGATACCCCGGAACCCGGCGATTTGAGGCCATTGCGAGAAACCGACACGTTATTTCATCGAGCAGCATGAGCCGACGTTCGTACCTGTTCACGGTTCGTCCAAAGTCCCGTACGATTTCGCGGTGTTCTTGTCATGGCCCCATGTTGGTCGAATGACGAATCGTCGCACACACCGGCTAATGCGCGGGAGAAGACGAAAGTCGACAGAGGGCCAGAGAGTTTCCCTAGCAGTTCCTCAAAAGGAGGGCAGAGAAGGGTCGTTTCTTCGCGTTCACCAAGGGCGAAGAAGCGCGGAAGGCTGGCATCCGGTTGATGGTCGGAAAAGCGCGGTCGCGCCAGTTGTGCGCACCTCATTAGACGGTTTCGAGCCGGCTGAACCGAACCGGGATGAGTTTCCGAGTCTTGAGTTGCCCTGCCGCATCCTTGTCGATGATAGTCAGAAACTGTACTTCTTCAGACACCAAAGGCAGAACCAGACGTCCCGCTGGCTTGAGCTGCTTAAGCAAAGCCGGCGGCGTCCGCTCAGCTGCCACGCTAACCAGGATCTTGTCGAATGGGGCGTGGTCGGGCCAGCCGCGAGACCCGTCTCCGACACGAATGGCGATATTGGAAAAGCCGAGGCCCTGCAGCAGAGCCTCGGCATGGCTCGCGAATTCCTCGATGATTTCGACGCTCCAAACTTGCCCGGCGAGTTCCGCGAGGATTGCGGTTTGGTAGCCCAGGCCGGTTCCGATCTCGAGCACCGCCTCGTGCGGTTGGGGAGCAAGGAGATCGGTCATCAGAGCGACAATGAAGGGCTGCGAGACGGTCTTGCCGAAACCAATCGGCAGCGGCATGTTCTGGTAGGCATAAGGCGCGACCGGGGCTGGCACGAAGAGATGCCGCGGGACCCGCCGCATCGCTTCCATCACCCGCTCATCGAGCGTCGCCTTGCCGAGTTCTTCGCTTGCAAGGTCGGCATGGATCGCAATCATCTCGACCATGTGCCTGCGTAGAACCGCAAGGTGCTCTTCGTTCATCGGTTTCATGACGGTGGGGCTTTCCTCAACCAGTCTGCTGCCAGATAGCATTATATCCTGTTCGTCTTGTCACAGTAACGCCCGCCATCATTTCCAGGTGTCGCATTGCCTTTAATTCCGAGATTTGTCGCGTTTTGCGTCGACAGACGCCATTCTTTGCCCTTAAATGCGAGATGACAACCAGGTTCGTTCGATGGCATTTGATGTCGAGGCGCAACGTCGGTTCTCGATCTGGCGACCAATCCGGTTGACGGTTACGAGCAAGGGGGCCTCCTTTTGATAAGTCCGGAGCAAGGCGACTCTGGCGAAGTCATCGATACCAGTAGCAAACAACGCCGCTTTGATCAGCGGACGCTTCTGGACCACTGCAATCGCGGCGAGACAGAAGAGACGGATGTCCGGATTGAAGCTCAGCCGCATGCCCCTGTGAACCCTGTCTCAAGTTTAGGGGCAAAAATCTCGAATTTAAAGGCAAAATATCAGATTTAGAGACAAAGGAACGCCTTTGATTTTGTTGAATTCCTCATCTCGCCTTTAAGAGCAAAGCGACAACCGCGAAGCGGTCTCGTGCCCGAAGGGGCAGGAGCCCCGCTCCTGCTCCCGAGCTCGTGCGGAACAGCGGGGGAGAGGGGGCAAGGAGACAAATCGGAGGGGGATCACCCGCCCGAGGCGAAGCAGAAGGGGCGACGCATGATCCGCGCATGCGGATCCGCGTCGATCCTGCACGGAGCGTGGCCGGAGGCCTTAGCGGAGGAAGGACGGGGAGACCGATTTTCTCCTTGCAGGGGAGAGGGGGCAGCGCGCCCTTTCCCCTCTTGGTGAAACAATGAGCGTACCAGGCGAAGGTAAGCGCAGCGGCCGAAGCCAGTTCGCGCATCGCTTGACCGGTTAAAAGGGCAGCCGCAGGAGGTTTAGCATAGCGCCGCCCGAAGGGCGGAAACCGGGACCGACTGCCCCCGGCAAGCGGTTCCTTTTGGGTCAAGCGACCGATTGGCCGTGGCTGCTCATTGGGTATGGCAGCACCCGCCCGGTTTACCACAATCCTCCGGCAAACCCTACGGCGCTACCTGGCGGACGCGGGTTGCCTTCGGCTGCTCCGCTCTCCTGAGGTTCGCTGCGGCCGCTTATGCCGGCCATGCCGGCGCGGCTGGAAAACGCCTCCCACAATTCGGGGCCGCGGCGCGGGCGCTGAACTTCTCAATAGGGTGGGAAGCCGAAGTTCGGACGCCCCTCGGCTGAGGTCTGCTCCCACCGGGTTGCAGTCGTTGCGTGACTCCCTATACTGCGACATCGCAATAACAAATGTCGGAGTCAGAATCATCGCTCCATCGGGAGTTACGACAAAGTCGTTGCAGCGGAGCAAGTGTTCAGGTGCTCGATTTACTACCTCCGCAGCTCTCAAGGACCGCTTGAGCATCCTGAAGATCGAGCGTCCCGTGGCCGTTAGAGAGACAGCCGAGGAGCGGCATGAGCAGCTCGCAGGCCTGCGCTCTAAGACCCTGTGCTCGCCATAGCCGGGCCAAACTCACCGCCGAGCGCAGTTCCCACATCTTCGCATCCTGCATGCGGGCGACGTCGAGCGCACGGCGGAAGCACGCCTCGATTTCGGCAGGATCGCACTCTGAGCTCGATGATATGAGTTCGCCCTTGAGCCGATGCAGCTCCGCCTCGCACCAGCGGTTGCCAGTGCGTGCGACAATGGTAAGCGCCTCGTCAATCAAGGTGCTACCCTCGGCAAAACGATCAGCCTTTCCATGCGCCTCCGCGAGTAAGCCCATCGCCCAAGGCGCCGTCATTCCTGACCCGATCGCCTGCATGCAAGCCAACCCGTCTCGCAACCGCTCGATGCCTTCCGCGATCAGGCCCCGCTCCGCCAGCACCCACCCCTGCAGGAAGACTCCCTGGGTGTGCCAGAATGGAAATTCGTGTTCGGCCGCGAACGCCAACGCCAACTCCGCCGCCTCTTGCGCCTTGGCGATGTCGCGTCGATGCACCTGCAAAATCGCCGCCCATGTCAGTACATAGGCACGGCTGAACAAATGCCTGAGGCTCGCGGTCATGGCGAGCGCCTCGTCCATCAGCTCCAGCGCCCGGTCATCGTGGCCGAGATACCACAGCGCCATGCCGCCACGGCACAGGCAGATCGGTCCTCCATCCTGTCCATAGAGCGCTAGATGGGCCCGGTGCTGGGCGATGTCGTATTGGCTGATCCCGTGCTCGAAGTGCTTCCATGCCGAGGCGAATTCGCCACGCCAGGAGCAGGTAATGCCCAAAGCATAGGACGCTTCCACCACGAGCACAGGATCCGAGATCTGCTGCGCCAACCTCAGAAGCCGTTCGCCAAGGTCCCGCGCCGCGGAAAGCTCGGACCGCACCGCATGATGAATGGTGAGACCGAGGAGCGCCGGGAACAGCCTGGGCGTTTCCTGGATCCGCTCCGCCAGGTTGAGAGCACGGTTGTAGACGCGCTCGACCTCCGGGTGGCCATAGCCCTTCGCGGCGGTAAGCGCTCGTCCCATCGTGGTCAACAACGTCAGCTCAAGCTCGAGTTGCTCCGGATTCTCAGGCATCTGGGCGAGCAGGTCGAGTGCCTTGGCCAAATGGCCGACGGCCTCGGCATTCGCCGCCCGCTCGTTTGCGTGCTCGGCGGCCCGGTGCCAGAACACGACGGCTTGCGGCAGCTCTCCTGCCTCCGTCAGATGATGGGCCAGGAGCTCCGGCTGAGCGGACACGACATGTGGGGCGAGTTCTTCGAAGACCTGCGCAATACGGCGATGTAGTTCCCGGCGGCGACTCTTGAGGAGCGACTGATATGCGGTATCTCGGACGAGCGCGTGCTTGAAGCTGTAGATCGCGTTAGGGGGGCTTCCGCGCCGAAAAACTAGCTCAGTAGCAACCAGTTGATCAAGGCTCCTCTGCAGCTCATGCTCATCGAGCACTGCTAACGCCGCAATCAGCTCATAGGAGAACTCGCGCCCAATGCAGGCGCCGATCTGGGCCACCACCTTGGCCCTGCCGAGGCGGTCGAGGCGGGCCATCAGCGAGTCGTATAGCGTTACCGGGATCGCCAGCGGCGGCATATGTGCAGCCAGTCCAAACTGATCGCCGGCCACTCCCAGGAGACCAGATTCGAGCATGGTTTTGGTCAACTCCTCAAGGTACAGCGGTACGCCATCGGTGTTGGCCAGGATGTAATCGAGCACTCCGGCAGGCAGTGCCTTTCCGCCGGTCAGCCGTTCGACCAGCGATTGAGCGTGCACCCGGTCGAGGCGATTCAGGACCACCTTTGTCACGTGCCGGTAACTACGCCAAGGCGGGACGAACTCGGGCCTGTGGGTAATGACCAGCAGCACCGGGAGCTGCCGGATGTGGTTCACGAACAAGCCGAACAGCTCAAGGCTACTCGCGTCCAGCCAGTGAGCGTCCTCAAGCACCAGGAGCACCGGCTGCTTCGCAGCCAGTCTGCCAAGCTGGGCGATGAGCACGTCGAAGGTTCGGTTCTTACGCTGTTGGGGCGCGAGATTCAGTATTGGACAGCGGCCAGTGCCTGGAATTCCGAGAAGCTCGGCCAACAATGGGAGCGCTTCGCTCCCCTCACCCACCTGTTCCGCGATCAGCGCCTGGAGTTTGGCGAGCTTCACGACCGATGAATCCTCGCGTTCAAATCCCGCTTCCTGTTCAAGCTGGCCAATCACCGGACGAAGCGCGCTGTTGATGTGGTATGGCGAGGCGAAGTAGCGGCGCAACCTGTGTGGTTCTCGAAGGAGACGCTCGCGAAGGGCCAGGGCGAGACGCGACTTGCCGATTCCGGCCTCACCCTCGAGCAGGACGACCTGACCTTCCTTGGCCTTGGCCTGAGTCCAGCGATCGACCAACAATGCGAGTTCCGGGTCACGGCCGACCAACGGCAGCACGGTCGCGTGACCCGCCTCGAAGCGGTCGTCGCTACGCACTTCGCCGAGCACCCGAAACGCTTCAGCCGCCCCGGAAAAACCTTTGATCGGCCGCAGTCCGATGCTTTCGAGCTTGAACTGGCCCCGCAGCAGTGCCCGCGTTGCTTCGGCAATGACCACTGTGCCGGATCCGGCCAACTCCTGTAGGCGGGCCGCCAGGTTCGGCGTTTCACCTACGACGCTGCATTCCTCGGCCTCGCCGGTGCCGATGATGTCACCCACCACGACCAGGCCAGTGGCGATTCCGATCCGAACAGCCAGGTGCTCGCCTGCCGCATCCAGCCGGTCGACGGCCTCAACGACCGCGAGGCCGGCCCTCACGGCCCGCTCGGCATCTTCCTCGTGAGCCTGGGGATAGCCGAAGTATACGAGGACGCCGTCGCCCATATACTTGGCAACAAAACCGTCGTACCGACCGACGATCTCGGTGGCGCAAGCACGGTACGCAACGATCGACTGCCGTAGGTCTTCTGGATCGAGGCGGGCGGAGAGTGCTGTCGATCCAACGAGATCGCAGAACATCACCGTAAGCTGTCGCCGTTCCGCCTCGCTGTGGATCGGTGACACGGAGGGACGTAGTGCCGCCGTGGGCGGCGGCGACTGCTGAGCCAGAGTCGCGGCCGCCCTGAGAAAACGCTTGCGGTCACCAAGGGACAGTCCGAGCTCCTTGAGGTCGGCATCGGTGAGATCGTCGACGACATCGAGATCGATGCCGTTCTTCAAGAAGGCTTGGCGATACCGCTCAAGCCTGATGCTGGCGAGCCAGTCTCCGATGTCGGGCATGACCTAGCATCCTCTGACATGGTCGAATTCGGATTGCTCTGAGGCGCTTTCCCACGAGTCGAGGATATACAGCTTACACCTGTCGCCCTGAGCAGTCACCCACGGCTGGCACGTGGAACGGCTGCAATGCGGACGAAGCCGTCATTTGGCCGCGTGCAGATCCTCCCACCTTATAGTGAGGAAAGGCTTCGCCGTTTTGGGAAGCTTCGAGCGATCGACCATCCGGGATGAGACTTCAAAATCCGCGTTGATCTTCACGACGAGCAGCTTGCTGAAGTTACCTGATACCTTCACTACAACCTCGTCCTTCGACTTGAACGGGGTGATGGTCTTGATCTCAACATGATCGTTACCAAGCCTACCATCAGCACCCTGCGCATAGTTCTTGTTCAGCTTTATCCCGTAGGTGATGGCGCCGAAGAGCTCCCCAATGTCTCCGTACACATTGAGATGACGACCTGTCTCAACGTGGTAGCTTTCTGCCAGCGACAAGAGATCCTGAAAATACGGAATCAAAGATCTTAGCGCATTAGGATACTTTGCTCGCCATTCCTGGTATCGGAGCTGTTCTTCCACGTCGGACCAGGAAACCCACTCTCCATCGTCATAGAAGGCCCGATCCCAGATATCATCTTCCATTTCACACCCCTTGGAAGTCCGAACTGTATCGGAAGCCGATCAGCAAGATGCGGTCAAGACTTTGCCCCATTGCTTATCAGACGGCTGCACAGGATCGAAACCGGAATTTCGGCTCCGGTGCCAAGCGTCAGATTTTCACCACTAGCCTCGCCGCACTAAACTCAATCCTCGGGTAAGCGACTATATTCAGTATTACAATCATCAGCGTATAAAACTGAAACTGAAAGGACTGAGCCCTGTGCAATTCAGAACTCAGTCCCTACCATCCTAGCCTATCAATCAATCGTCCAACCTTTTGGGGTCAGTTCATTTTTGCGGGGGCTTCCTTTCTTCTTCGTATCTCAGTCCCAGGGGATAACTGCCATCAGGGTCGTGTCGTCCTGGCCGGGGTAACGCCCGAGGTTGGCGTTCAGCTTGTCATAGCCGGTGTTGACGGAGAGGGTGTAGTAGGGGGTGCCCTTCGAGACGCTGGTCTTTTCCCAGATCCCGCCGATCTCGATCTTGCGGTCGCGGGGTGTCTTGGCGAAGAGCTTGAAGACGGGAGCCTTCGGGTTGTCGCTGTTCAGCTTCTCGCCTGTGATGTCGATGTCGAAGGCCACCGTGGCAATATTGCCTACGACCGTGTTGTCTGCGTTGATCTGGATGTAGTTTACGAGGGTGTCGGTCATCGCGTTTTGCTCCTTGTTCGCGTTGTCGATGGATACGGTTAAGGACCGGCAAGAGGCCGGAAAGCATCCGCAGGACCGGAACGTGAGTGGAGGACGGCGGAGGACGGAGCGCGCGATGAGCAAGCGGATGATTTTGCCTCGCGAGGAATGGCCGTAAGGACAGGGGGAAATCATTCGGACCCGCGGTTGCTTGCCGGACAGGCGGTCCTAGTCATCCATTCCCAAGACAACGCGCCGAACAGGAGCAGTGACAGCGTGATTTCGACTACCCTCGTTCATCCAGATCAACGCAGACACCACAGTCAGATTAGATACAATCATTCCACGTAGGTTTCGACATCGGCCTTCACGGGTTAGCGCCAACAAGAGACAATATGTGGGTAACACCAGGTAAACGTATCCAAGACATTACAAGGCTGCAGGACCCGAACACATCGCGGAATCATGCAAAGATCAAGTCACGAAGGGCATGGCCTCTTACACTGAAACCCAAAGCCAACATTGGCTATGACAAGCAGATTGCCTGGCTGTCGTGTAACGCTCCCGAAACAGGGCAATGATGCGGCCTTGATGGCAAGTCATACCATGGCGGCGACCAGAGGCGCGGTAAGGTAGTTTCCGGAAATGGGGGCTCGCGTTTGGCGGCGGCGTTATTGCGCTTGCTTGAGCGGAACGCAGGTTGCCAATTATACCATTTCGGGTATAACGTGGTCATGAGCCGAGACGAACGACCGATTGAATGGATTGGCGGTAGCCGAAAAGACCTGATGCAGCTCCCGGCCGAGGTGCGGAAGTTCATCGGCTACGCGCTGCATTTCGCGCAACACGGCGACCAGCATCCGGCCGCAAAGGTCCTCAAGGGGTTTGGCGGGGCCGGTGTTCTTGAAGTGGTCGAGAACGACACTGGCGGCACATACAGGGCCGTCTACACGGTCAGATACGAGGAGGCTGTTTTCGTCCTGCATTGTTTCCAGAAGAAGAGCAAGAGCGGGATTGCGACGCCAAAAGAGGACATGGACATCATCCGCGCCCGGCTCAAGGTTGCGGAGACTGTTGTAAAGGAGATGAGACATGGCAACCCGCATCGTTGACGGGATCGAGATCGAGGTCAGCTCTGGCAATGTATTCGCCGATCTGGGCCTTCCCGATGCTGAGAAGCTGAAAATCAAGTCCGGTCTGCTGATCGAAATTACGAAGGCCGTGCGGCGGCTCCGCCTTACACAGGAGGAAGCCGGGCGACGCATGGGTCTTCCACAGCCTAAGGTGTCGGCGCTTCTTCGCGGTGACTTCACCAACCTGTCGGAACGCAAACTGATGGAGTGTCTAAATCGCCTCGGCTACGACATTGAAATCACGGTAAAGCCCGCTGCGGATCCGGTCGGCCATCTGACGCTCGCGGTCGCGTGACGCCACAGGCCTTAATCAGATCCTCGACGAGTTGCTTGGGGCTCGCCTGATAAACCCTTTGCAAGCGAAGCTCGATGACTGAAAACGTCACCCGCTTATCGGACAGCGGAATATCGCCCTCGGTCAGCGTCTGCCTGACCTGATAGGCATTCATGTCCGGATTCCTACGGAAAAGCGCTTCCTGCCGTTTCTCGCTCAGCGTGTAGGCCATGACCTGTTCAAGGTCGATCTTGTCGGCGCGGTATGCCTTGAGGATCGAAGGGGCAACGCTCGCCAGTTTCAGCCGCTTTTTCACCAGCACTTCGCTGACGCCGTAGACGCTGGCAATCTCGGTGATGGTTTTGCCATTGTCTGCCAGTTGCCTGAAGGCTTCGAACTGATCGGCGGGGTGGAGCGGTTAGGTTATGCGTCAAGTGTCCTCTTTGCTCGACTGTATTGATAATTCGAGCGTTTTTGTCCGCAACGCCGTTTCGGGCTGTATCTTGAGCATCCGCTGAGAAATGGAGAATTAGAGTGCTCAGAAGTCAACCGGAGTGAAACGCTCGACGTGTCGAACACCAAAAATCGCGCGGGGAAGGTCCGAGAAGGGGGTGGATTGCAGGCATTCGCAGATTGTGCCAATCCAAGAAGGTTAACCTATAGGGAGACAATCGTGAGCAAAGATTCGTTGGGGACCGATATTAATGCAGTCGCGCGCCTTCGTGGGACTTTTAGGCTGCGCTCTGGTCAGATCTCGAATGAATACTTCGACAAATATCGATTTGAATCCGATCCGATGCTTCTTCGCCGCGTGGCGCAGCGCATGCTGCAGCTAATGCCGGACGGCACCGAGGTACTCGCCGGGCTAGAATTGGGCGGCGTCCCGATTGCCACGGCGATGTCGCTTGAAAGCGGGCTGCCTGCAGTGTTTGTGCGAAAGGCGGCCAAGGAATATGGCACCTGTAAAGCCGTCGAAGGTGTGCGAATTGAGGGCCGAAAGGTCGTGCTCATAGAGGATGTGATAACCACCGGGGGCGCGGTTGCCGATGCGACCAGACTTGTGCGCGCTGCCGGTGCCGATGTGGCAGCTGTGGTGTGTGCTATCTGGCGAGGCGAAGGCAAGCCCTCCATTTCCGGGCTGCCAGACTTGGCGGTTCTTCCCGCGCTGACCGCAGCCGACCTAATCTAACTCAAAATTGCAAGGCGCCTAAGGGTCGAACCCTGCCGTCGGGGGTGTTGGTCGCTACCGACATTTCCGCGGAAATCACTCCACTTCGCTTTTGAATTTGACATCTGCAGACTCACCGGCGGGAACGCGGAACGAGGGACACCGGCTTCAGCGCCTGGTCGCGTTCTGCGATAGGGCGGGCGTTGTGACGCTTCTGCCGATCAGCCTCCGTTTCCGCTTCGAGAATGCGCTTCAGCAGAACGGCGTTCTCGGTCACCAGACGCCGCCCCTCGAGTTGCAGGACCTGGATGAGGGATCGGTTGCTGGGCGAGCTTGTCTTCCCAGGCTGCAAGCTTGTCGGGGATGATCCTGTGATTGTCGGCGCGCCGTAATTCCTCGATCATCGACCGATGGTTGGTGTAGATGGCGTTGCGGCCGACGCGGGCCTCGCGTGCCAGCGTCGCTACGATCAGGCGGTAGGATTGCTTCTGCAAATCCGGGTGTGTGGGCAGCGGCGATGTCACGTTAATGCGGAATACTGCCTTCTACTCGTCAAGCAGAAAATCGCATGATAATGAAATCAGACATTTAGCGGGCTGTGAAACCGCGTGGCGACCCGCCAAAAAACACTATGCTGTGTTAACGTGACATCCCCGGGTGAAGGTTCCTGTTCCCGATCACACGACGCTGAGCCGTCGGGCGCAAAAGTGGAAGCCATCAGCCAGACGAAACCGACCTCTGCCGGACGGCCCGCTGCATGTGTTGGTCGACAACACCGGATTGAAAGTCTACGGCGCCGGGCAATGGTTGGAGGAAAAGCATGGCGCGAAGTCACGACGGAAATGGCGTAAACTCCATCTGGCGCTGGATGCCAAGAATGGCGAGATCATTGCTCATAGTCTGACAGACCAGAATACGGATGATCCTTCCCAGGTGGCGCCGTTGCTCGATCAGATCGACAGCGAGATTGATCACTTCACGGCCGTCGGAGCCTATGACGGCAAGCCAACTTACCAGACGATCCTGCAGCATAGCAGCACCGCGAACGTCGTCATACCACCCCGGTCGACGGCAGTGGCATGCGATGATGCCGGACTGCCTGGTCAACGGGAGAAGCACATTGCCGCGATCGCAAGCGACGGTCGGCGGAAATGGCAGGCAAACACCGGCTACGGCAAGCGGGCTCTGATCGAAACTGCCATCGGGCGGTACAAGGCGCTAATCGGAAGGCGCTTGCGGGCTCGCTCATTCGCCGCTCAGCAGACTGAAGCTACGATCGGTTGCCACGCTCTCAACCGCATGCTGGCGTGCGGACGCCCGGAGTCCGTCCGCAGCCAAGCAAAGAAGACATAGTAAACCTCATAATAGATCGACCTGCGCCAAATGCCTGATTGATGCACCAACGCGGTGTAACTGGCCAGTCGTAGAGCAAGAACTCTGTAGCGTCATCAAGTGAATGAATGGTTTTCTCTGGCCTGTATGTTGGTTTAACACGGTAACGAAAGCAAATGGCATGTCATGCATAGGAGGAGAATCACCAATCGATAGGACTACCTCCTGTCGTGCCAATCAGGCGTGATGAGACCGTTACGAGCAGAATCTAAATCCGCCAGTATTCTTAGGACTGCGTATCCAAGGCGACCAACTTACTTGCCACCGCGCCCATGTTTAGCTTAGCCTACCCGGGCTCGAGACAAATACCGATGTCCCAGCAAGAGGCTTGGCTGGTTTCCTTCATAAGCACCGGCCAAGCCTCACCCGCATCGGCAGACGCTCCATTCAACCTGTTAATACTGTCCACATTTTGTGAACAGCAATCTCCCTGCGAATCTTCTAATCAAAAAATGGCCCGGTTACCCACGGGGCGGACGAGTCCCGGCGCCCCAAGGAAACCTTCCCTGCCGGGACTCGTTTTTTGAGATCAAAAGCACGAGATGCAGGATGGCGACAAACCGCGGCGCTCCAGGATTCCTGTTTGGGTTTACCTTGCGGGCGTGTCGATCGGCTTGGCAGCCGTGGCCGCGCTCAATGTATTTTGGGCCTATTCGCCCGTTTGATGCAAAGGTTCTGCAACTTGCAGGGCGCCAGTTAAATACGCTCGATCGGCGTTAGACTCTCACGTTCAGGATTCGACGGAACATTATTTTCGTTAGTTGGTTATTGGCATGCTGGTTAGGTCCTTCTGACCAGCGGAGACCCGGCCTCAATGATCTCTTCAGCTCTATGGTGCTCACCTTTTGTTAACCATCCCAGCGCACGTTGTGGAGGCTGACCGTTGCCAACGGGGGGCAGAGGTTTGAATCCTTTTGAGCGCGCCAAGTCTTCGCGTTGAAGGACAAAGCTGGGGACCGACATCTGCTTTTTGGCCCAAAGAGAACGTTCGGGTCTCCATGAGGTAGCTATGGTGGAGACCGGGCTTTCAGCGTGCCCGCAAAACTCGGTCTCAGAAGTTAGGCTATTGTGACGATCGAAAGACGGCTTTCTGGAAGATCGCTCACACGCTGAATTACTCGGGATAAGACTCATCACTGTCCGGCGTCGCCTTGTGGTAAAGGATAAATGCCAAGGGGTTGCCGGGCTCGCACGATCCCGAGGACGAGCAAGATCACCACCATGGGCGAATAAGGCTCATTGCCCAACCTCTCCTTCCATGCCGTTCATAACGAGCGACCCTCCAAAGAGGTTGGTTGGTTCGAACCCTTGCCGGTCTTTTGCATGGCGATGGCGACGACGGCACCCGAGAGAAACGTCAGCCCGGCAATGGATGTGATCGCCCATGAGAGCCCGAAGAAATCGGCGATGAGCCCGGCGGAAAGGGCGCCGATGGCGTAGCCGAGATCCCGCCAGAACCGGTAGACGCTGAGCGAGCGGGCACGCCAGGTCGGATGCGAGGCGTCGGAGACGGCGGCGATCAGGCTCGGGTAGACCATCGCCGTGCCAAGCCCGAGAAGGAGGCTCCCGGCGAGCCACCATTCGAATTGGCGCGTGGCCGCAGTGAGGAACAGGCCGGCCGCCTGCACCCACATGCCAGCGACGATCAAGCCCTTGCGACCCCAGCGATCGCTCAAGGGGCCAGTGGCGATCTGCAGAATGCCCCAGGTCGCGGGATAGACCGCCTTAAGGATGCCGATACGCTCGACACCAAGGCCGAAGGAGGCGAAGAACAGCGGGAAGATGCCCCAGCTCATACCGTCATTGAGGTTGTTGACAAGGCCGGCCTGCGAGGCGGCGAAAAGATTGCGGTTTCGGAACGTCGTGAGCGCAAACACTTCCCGGAAGCTGATCGGAGCCGGTTGCTGTGAATGCCCGTACGCTTCCAACCGGACGTGGTCCCGTGTGTCGCGGACGAGCAGAATTGACAGCACGGCCCCGAAGACCGCGTAGCCGATACCGAGGTAGATCGGTACGGGGCGCAGCCCGTATCGCGAAGCGAGATAGCCAGTGAGGAAAGCCGTCACACCGACGGCAAGATAGCCGGCAAACTCGTTGAGGCCGACAGCGAGGCCGCGCGACTTCGGTCCGACGAGATCGACCTTCATGATCACCGTCATCGACCAGGCAAGCCCCTGGTTGATGCCAAGCAGCGCATTGGCTGCGATGATCCATCCCCAGCTCGGCGCCCAGATGATCATAAACGGAACCGGCAAGCCGACGAGCCAGCCGAGGACGAGAACCCGCTTCCGTCCCCAGGCATCGGCCAGCTGACCTGAGACGAGATTGGCGGCGGCCTTGATGACACCAAAGCTGACGATGAAGGAGACGACCAGTGTCGTCGAGGCGATGCCGAATTCCTCCGAGCCGATCAGCGGCACGACGGTTCGTTCGATGCCGACCATGCCGCCGACAAAGGCGTTGACCAGCATGAGCAGGGCGAACTGCCGCCAGTTCTCCTTGAGCCCTAGCTTGATTGGCGAACCTTCCGGCTTTGGAACCGATGCCGCGTCGCCCACAGGTCAGGCTGCCGCGACGGTCATGCCGGAGTTCGCGGCCCTGAGCGCGGCGGCCTCGGGCGGTGCCGGCGGAATCTCGGCGAGCATGAAGCGGATGAACTCGGCTTCGTCCTCGATCCTGAAGGCTTCGTTGTGGCGCTTTTCGAAGCCGATGCTCGACCAGGGCTTGCCGCTCAGCCGCCGGCCGCAGACGGAGCCGGCATAGGCGCCGGGTAGCACCTCGACATAGTCCGGAAGAGCCTTGAGCCGGCGCACGCTCTGGAACAGGTCCCTCGCGCCTTGTTCGGCGTTGACGGCAAGTTCCGTGCGCCCGAGGTCGCCGACCATCAGCGTATGACCAGTCAGCACGAACCAGGGCTCATCGGCCCGAGTGCGATCGCCCACCAGCAGACAGATGTGCTCAGGCGTGTGACCGGGCGTATGCAGCACCTTTACCTCGACGTTACCAAGCGGCAACATCTCGCCGTCGCGCACGGCTTTGTACGGAAACGAAACATCCGCGTGCGCCGAGAGAACATACTCGGCACCGGCCGCCTCGGCGAGTTGCCGACCGGCAGAGAGATGGTCGGCGTGAACGTGAGTATCGATGACAAAGTGGATACGCATGCCAGCGTCTTCCGCTGCGTGCAGATAGGGCTCGATCTCACCCACCGGATCGACGACGGCTCCGGCCGCCCGACCACCACAACCGAAGAGATACGAGATGCCGACTGGATCCTTGTGAAGGAACTGACGGAGGATCATGGCCTTGCGCTCCTGAGTTCGACGAGATAGAAACATTCAATTATTCTGCTGAATGTTTCACTGAGAGGAAGCCGTGTCAAGCATTGGACCAAAACAATCGATCTTCGCCAGTCTCGCGGAAGTGGCCCAGGCGCTTGGTCACGCCCACCGGCTGGAGCTGCTGGAACACCTCGCCCAAGGCGAGCGCAGCGTCGAGGAACTCTCAGTGCGGGCCAACCTCAACTTCGCCAACACGTCGCGCCACCTGCAGATCCTTCGCCGCGCACGCCTCGTCGACACCCAGCGCCGCGGCAAGCACGTGCTCTACCGCCTCGCCGGCGATACTGAGGTGGTTGAGCTGACGCAGGCGCTCGGACGCGTGGGCCAGCGGAACCTGGCCGAGGTCGACCGCGTCATGACCGACTACTTCCGCGCGCGGGATGCGCTGGAGGCCGTGTCGCGACAGGACCTGGTCTCGAGGCTGCGCGACGGGCTTATCACGATTCTCGACGTACGGCCTGAAGACGAATTTGCCCTCGGACATCTTCCCGGCGCACTCAATATTCCTCTCGGCGAACTGGAGCGCCGCTTGGGAGAACTCCCCGTCAACAGGGAAGTGATCGCCTATTGCCGCGGGCCCTATTGCGTTCTCTCGTTCGAGGCGGTTGCGGCACTGCGAGCGCGCGGTTATCTCGTGCATCGGCTTGAGGACGGCTATCCCGAATGGAAGGCTGCCGGTTTGCCGACCGAAGCTGTCGCCTAGGGCCACGACATGACTCAAAGAACGGCCTGCCGCTTCACCGTCCTGTCGTGGACAGAGCCGCTGTACTGGGTCTGATCACTGCATTCGCCGGTATTTCGTCCGCGCAGATCTTCGGCATGCCGGAACTCAACGGTGCTTTATCTGCATTTCGCTCATGCTTGCGCGACAACATTTCGGCTTCGCCGCATCACTCGTCCTTGCCGCCATTCTGTTGACGCTGGCCATCGTGCCTGTTCTGGACGATCTAAGGGCCGGGTTGAAGCGTGCTTGGTCATAAGGTTTCAGCTCCTGCGAATGAATAGCCAAGCGCACCATGACCGAGTTCAATCGGCTAATTCCGGCGCTCAACCATCATGGCCTTGATCGCTGTAATAGCCACCGACATGCTGATCCTCATTCAAAGGAGAAGTAACGCTCACTCTTGTCCGCACCGCCAAGCCGACGGAAGAAAATGATTCAGTTGCTGAGTCCGTTCAGCGGCGTTCGACAATCTTGTTTAGCCCTCGCTGATCGATCGCTCGATAACTCGCGCAAGGACCGGCGAGATTGTTACGCTCAGTCACGAGCCAGCGGATCAAAATTCAACTACAACCAGTCGGACCTGGCTTCTCGGATGTGACGGGCGGCCGTCGCCGCGTTCACCGTCGCACCGTAATGGCAATAGCAGATGACCTCGTGCAATTGCTCGTCGGAAAGTTCGAAGAACCGCTTCGCTTCGCCGTAACTGTCGTTTTCCAACCCGGCTGCTCGGAGGACAGGATCCTCGAAAGCGACCGAGATTGGCGTGCTGTCTCCGCGCATGGCCGCGCGTTCTCTTGCCGGCTGATACTCGGTCTGGTGCAGCGTCGCGAGGCGCCGGTCAGGATTCTGTTCGAGGAGCTCCGCCCAGCGTTCAAGACGTTCACCGCGCGACATGGTCTGGCGCGGGTAATCCTGATCGACCTCGGCGACGATCTGCAGTTGCTCGAGTGCATGGTGCTTCATTTTGGCCTCCTATTCGAACGATAGTTGGTCCGCCCATTATCGACTTATACCCGAGGCAAGCGTGACTCCAGCGGATCGTGAAGTCCAATCACGATATGGCTGGCGGATTTCATTCACGAAAACGTGCTGGCTTCGCAAATGACCGGCTGTTCGCGGTGAACGCCGCGACAGTCGCCCATTACATCCGGGCGGCTAGGAACCAGCCAGTCATCTTCACTCGGTTGGACCGGGAAGCGTATCCCTTGATAATTTGCGGACACCGGGCAAATCCTGAACGCCTTGCTGTCTGATACATGAAAAGCAGATACCGGATGAATTCGGACTAGCGACCCTCAATTCGCGCAAAGGATTTATGAGGCAATCTGGACAAAATCCCATAACATCCGTTGGCTCCGCAACCATCGCTTGCCCAGTGCGTTGTGTTTTTACGCGTTCCCTTGAGGCTTGGTGCAGCCTGCAATTCGAGGTGAAGGTCGTGAAATGAGCGAAACACCGCTTGTGCTCGGCGACGCCGACGCAAATTGGCAAGCCCTAGCAGATCTTGTTCAATACTTTCGTATCAAGCAAGGACACCAGCTGCTATGCAGTTTCGTTGCAGATGTCTCGTTCCGAAGTGACCGAAACGTTGATGAGCGCACATGCGTCTACATCGACTTTCACGCCGGGGGCTTGTCACATTAACTTTGGCTCAGGGAGTTTGGCATAAGTGGATGGGCATGCCTCAGTCTCGCGTCAGCTACAAGCGCCACCGTTTTCCAACCCAGATCATCGCCCATGCGGTGTGGCTTTACTATCGATTTCCGCTCAGCCTGCGTCTGGTAGAGGAAATGCTGCTTGAACGCGGGATACTCGTGTCCTACGAAACTATTCGCCGTTGGGGGATCAAGTTCGGACCTGACTACGCTCGCCGGTTGCAACGCAAACGGCCTTCGCCAAAGGATGTCTGGCATCTTGATGAAATGGTGATCTCTATTTCCGGCAAGAGGCACTATCTGTGGCGCGCCATTGACCAGGATGGTTATATTCTCGATGAGATCGTGCAGAACCGCAGGAATACCAAGGCCGCCAGGCGATTGCTGATACGCCTTCTAAAGAAACAAGGCTTGCCACCCAAGCGTATCATTACGGATAAGCTCCGATCCTACGGCGCAGCAAAGCGGCAGATCATGCCCGCAGTCGAACATCGTTCCCACAAGAGGCTGAATAATCGGGCGGAGAATTCTCACGTTCCATTACGAAAACGGGAATGGTTAATGCAGAGCTTCCGATCTCAAGGAGGTCTGCAACGCTTCGTTTCGATTTTCTCAGCCCTGCGCAACCTGTTCGTTCCATCCCACAAGAACCGTTCCGCTAAAGGCATTCACTTGCACCGGCTCAGTGCTATGGCACAATGGAAGACTGTGACCGGCATCAGCAACTGAAATCAGCTCAAAGCGCATAGCATCGGTCAAGCTCAATTAATGTGACAAGCCCGGACAAGCACATCGCGGCGATCGCAAGAAACGGTCGGCTGAAATGGCAGGCGGCCACCGGTTATGGCAAGCGTGCTCTGATCGAAACCGCCATCGGACGATACAAGGGACTGATCGGATCGCGCTTGCGGGCTCGTTCGTTCGCCGCGCAGCAGACCGAGGTTGCCATCGGTTGCATCGTTCTCAACCGCAAGCTGGCGTGTGGACGCCCGGAGTCTGTCCGGCACCAAGTCAGGCCGGCATAACCGACAACATCAAAGACTGAAATGCGTTCGATTTCATATCCGCGCACCAACGCCCATCGAAAGGCTCCATGCCCTCGCGGGCCTAAACGCCAGCCGCGATAATATAGGCGCCGTCCAGAATTTTTGGAACACCTCCAGCTCGGCGATTCCGTCAGGGGTCGTTTGCGGGGATGGGGCGAGATACTACCCTCTCATGACCGTCGTGGGGACAAGAAAGCACAGAACAGCCTCGGCATCCACTGCAGACAGTGTGGTGGTTGAGTGCCTCTGCGATTCAAATATCGTCGATGTGCCTTGAGATTTCGGCAACAAAACGTGTCAGCTTCTGCCTTTTCAAAGCGTCTATGAATTCAGCTGCGGACAATCCTGTTTTTCGCAGATTACGTCTGGCGTTTGCGATTACTGTGACGACAACTTCAGGGAATTGACGGTAAAGATCGAAGAGAAAGTCGTCGGGCGTCTGCCGCGATAACCCATACTTTCTGAGTTCTTCGGAGGGGAAATCGCGAGTGTTCCAAGTTACAATCACAGATGCGCTGGCGGAAATTCCCACAGCAACCACGTGCCGATCGTCGGTGTCGGGAAGCGTGATCTCTGGAATATGGTGTTCGTAGCAGCGTACAGTTGCATCAGGCAGCACGGCGTTCATCAGGTTTCGCGTTTTCTGCAGACGTTCTGCGGAAACGCCGGGAGCGTTGGCCGCCAGGTTTCTGATCCATTCGTCGTGGATTTCATCAGTCCAGCGCGCTTCCACTAGCCGATCGACAGCGCATTGGATTAGGAGATTGCGAAGATGAAAAGGATATAAGACACACGCGTCGTAGATGGCGATCTGAGGCTCAAATGGCATGGTCGCGCATGAGTTCTTCTGTATCTTCAGCCAGGGCATCGAGAGCAGCCTGCTGGGTGTCAATTCGGGCCTTGAGTGCCAAAACGTCCTTCAGTTTTGCACGACGGTGCTTTCCGACGTAACGATACGGAAGATCACCAGCATCCATTCTGTGAACTACGAGCGGACGGGAGACGCCAAGAACTCGGGAAATATCATTAGGACTTAGCTCTTGATCTTCGGTAAGTATTGCGACTTCTTCGCCGCGTGCCAAGTGATATAGGAGAACCTCAATCATTTCGTTGACTTCACGGGGCAAAGCAACGGTTTCAGTAGTTTTTGATCCTGTTCGAAGGTGTAATTCGACCCGACCGCCCTTACCCGGGACAAAGCCAATCTGCTTTCGATCTTGGTCCTGCAGCCTCTTAAATTGTAGAATCTGGGTCGTCATTGTCCATCTCCTTCGACACCGACTATATAAGTCATCGGTGACTTAACTGCAATATCTGAAAGTTTGAAAAGTGTGATCTTGCACGCCGAAGCACACTGAGCGCACCGATCGTTGCAATCAAAAGACCTAGCCAATTGGCTTTCAAACCAAGGAAACGTAGACCGCGATGGCGTGGTTCGAGCGTGGGACCGGCACACGCGGCGCTTGATGCGCCGATTGTACTGCTCGAAGCAATTGTTCAAGCACTGACTTTCCCCGATCGTGATCGAGCTTCAGCTGACGCCGAGAGCGATCCTGTAAACGATTTGTCAGGTCGCAGGAAACGATCACCTCCCCGTTTGTCTTGACTGCCGTCGATGACAACGCGATCAGGCCAGCCATGATGGTTGAGAGCTTTACTGAAGGTGCGCTTTGCCGCCGTGAGATCCCGATGTTCGCTAAGGAGGAACTCGGCCGTATCCCCAACGCTGTCGATCACCCGGTAGAGTTACAGCCAATGGCCGCGAACAACGCTCCGAAAATAATCGGCGTTTCCCTGCCATACCGCTGGTAACCAAAACGCTGCAACAGATCCAACTCTAACAGCCGAGCTCATTTCCTCGTTGACACTCGGTTTCACCCACATATTAGTCGTGTCATTAGATGACTTTAGGAATTCTTAGCAAATGCAGCCTGCGTGGCGCACCAATCTTGCGGAAACTGCGGTCAACAATATCCGGGCCGAAATTACCGCCAATCGCTGGCAAGTCGGTGATCGCATACTGAATGAGGCAGCGCTTGCCGGCCTGCTTGGCGTGAGCCGAGGGACAGTAAGGGAAGCCGTTCGCGTTCTCGTTGCTCAGGGCTTCCTCGAGACACGTCAGGGCTCCGGAACCTACGTGCGATCGGTCATTGATGCCAAAGACAGTGCCCTGCGGATTCGGCGAACCGGGCTTCGCGATCAGGTCGAGACCCGCTGTGCACTTGAAGTCGAGGCAGCACGGCTGGCGGCAATTCGCTATACGCGCGAGATTATTGCCGAGCTTCGGCAAATATTGGCTAACCGCGGCGAATATGACCCTGCCAACCATGATCTCTATGTCGAACAGGATCTTGCTTTTCACAAGGCTGTTGTCGCCGCATCCGGTAATCATGCGTTCGTCGAAGTCTACGAGTTCTTCTCGGCTTCGATCCAGGAAATCATCAAGGCGACGGTAACGGGCGAACTCCTCGAACCAGACATGGCCGCCCACGTCTCCATTGTCGATGCCATCGCATCCGGCGATTCGGAAAAGGCAGCATCCACAACCCGCGCCTTCGTGGCACCCATCATACTTGAACTTGATCGGCTTCTCGCATCATGAATCAGCATATTTCGCTGAACCCTGCGACTCAGGACATCGTCAGCGAGCAGCTTTTGGATAGCGACAAAGCCGATGGCCACGGCCAGTCGACGTCGATTCTTGCGATGGAATCTGAAACAAAATGACCCATGGACCAGCGTGAAGCGCACCTAGTCCTTTAATCTAGTTTCTGAATTGGACGTTTTGTTCAGAACGAATCCTGCAGACAACGATCGTTTGAAAATATCACTAACGACAGATTTTTAGTGGCTCCACACTTGTCTGTGATGTGCAATACGCCGGCAAACGAGGCATTAGCACTGTCGCTGCGCGGCGGCAAAAGACGTTAGTTCCCGGACACACTTGGAATCTACATTCCGATTAGAGAACGGTCTGTCCGACTCCTGCACCACTTTGTCGACTGCGCTATTATCTAACCTCGCATGGCGGCAAATCCCGCCGAATGCGACCCGATAATTTCAACGAAGACGATCAGAAATTAGATGACCTTGACGTCCTTGATGGCCTTCTCGACGGCCGACTTGACCGGTGCGGAGATTTCTTCGACGGCCTTGGAAGCAACAGCCTGGAATTCCTTGGCCTGACCGGATATGGCTTCAGCCTGCTTGCGAACGAATGCGCTCTGCAGTTCGATCACTTCGCCAAAAGACCTCACACCGATCAGCGCTTCGATATGAGCGAAGCTGGCTTCGGTGTTGGCGCGGAGCACAGCCAAAGCCTTCAGCGAAAGAGCGGCGCCATTCGACTGAGCAGTTTCAAAAGTTGTTTCGAGGGTCTTCTGGGCAGCTTCGGCCTGATCCTGGATCTTGGCATAGGCTTCCTTGGACTGAGCCACGCCCTTTTCGGTGAATTCGCGAACCTGGTCGGTTACAGCGGTGGCATCGAAAGCGGGGATCGAGAACGCATCGGCCTGTTTGGTGGTCTTGCTCATTGTAGAATCCTCCCTGTGGCGCAGCAGCAAGTCTTTACCGGCGCCTGCGCCGGCTTCAGATTTAAATACATTTCATTATGTACATTAGTTTATTGTGCGTTGCAATAATACTTTTGCGTCGCACAATCAAAAATTGGATTTTTAAAGCGCAGGGAAGCGCGTTCAGTTTGCTCGTCAGGCTTCCAAAGCTTCAGCAGCCGCGATGGCCGACATGTTCACGATGCCCCGGCTGGTTACCGATGGAGCAAGAATGTGTGCCGGGCGCTTGGTTCCCATCAGTATGGGTCCTACCGCAAGGGCATTGTTCAGTTCCGTGAGCAATGTCATCGAGACGTTCGCAGCTTCCAATGACGGAAAGATCAACAGGTTTGCCTCGCCCTGAAAGGCCGTTTGAGACAAGTAGCGCTCGCGCAACACACCGTTGATGGCAAGGTCTCCCTGCATTTCACCTTCAACGAGCAGATCGGGCGCGGCTTGCTTCAGCAGAGAATAGACTGCACGCATCTTTTCCGAGGACGCCCCGTCACGCGAGCCGAAATTCGAATAGCTCAGCAGCGCCGCCTTGGCATCGATGCTGAAGCGTTTGAGATGATCGCGGGCTTGCAAGGCTATCTGGACGATCTCTTCGGCAGTTGGATCGATGTTCATGTAGGTGTCAGCAAGGAAAAACACGCCCTTGGACATGATCAACATCGACAGTGCGGACAGCTGTGCTGAATCATCGGCCAGTCCGATGATCGATCGAATATCACGCGCATGTTTGATGAAGCTTCCCTGCAATCCGCATATCAGAGCATCAGCCTCTCCACGATGGACAGCCAATGCTCCAATCACAGTCGTATTGGTGCGCACAAGTGTACGGGCTGTGTCGAGCGATACGCCCTTGCGTCCGACCAAATTGTGAAAGAGGCCGACATAGTCGCGATACCGCGGATCGTCTTCAGGGTTGATGATGTCGAAATCGCGATCGGGTCTAATTGTGAGGCCGAAACGTTCTATCCGTTGTTCGATGACGGAGGGTCGGCCGATAAGAATGGGCCGCCCGATGGCTTCTTCCAATATCACTTGGGTGGCGCGCAACACACGTTCATCTTCACCATCCGCAAAGGCAATGCGTTTCCCCTGACCTTTGGCGCGCTCGATCATTGGTTTCATGACCAGTCCGGAACGGAAGACGAAACGTTTCAGGCTGTCGTGATATGCGCGCATGTCCTGGATCGGGCGGCGTGATACACCGCTGTCCATGGCGGCTTGTGCAACCGCTGGAGCAATTCGCAAAATCAGCCGCTGATCAAACGGGGACGGAATGAGATAGCCACTCCCGAAAATAGCCGACGCCTCAGTTCCCAGGGATTCCAGAACAGGCTCATGGGCTAATTGCGCAATAGCGTAAGCCGCCGCCCGCTTCATGTCATCGTTTATGGTCGTCGCGCCTGCATCCAATGCACCGCGAAAGATGAAAGGAAAACACAGGACGTTGTTGACCTGATTGGGATAGTCGGACCTTCCCGTACAGATCATCGCATCGGGCCGTTCGGCGATTGCCAGTTCCGGCATGATTTCCGGTATCGGGTTCGACAATGCCAGGATTAAGGGATCACGCGCCATCTCACGGATCATTTCAGGTTTCAGAGCGCCCGCCGAGGACAAGCCAACATAGATGTCCGCCCCGGCCATGACTTCAGCCAGTTCGGTGGCATCCGTGTCCTGAGCAAACGCGCCGCGCCACCGATCCACGGAATTTGCCCGCTTCCTGGTGATGATGCCCTGACGGTCCGCCAGGTAAATGTTCTCCCGCCTTGCGCCCACGGTCATCAGCATGTTCATGCACGCGATCGCTGCTGCACCCGCACCCGATGTACAAATCTTCACGTCGGCGATGTTTTTTCCGACGAGCTTCATCGCGTTGAGAACAGCTGCAGCAACAATGATCGCCGTGCCGTGCTGATCATCGTGGAACACGGGGATATTCATCCGCTCCCTCAGGCTTTCTTCAATATCGAAGCAGTCCGGGGCCTTGATGTCTTCAAGATTAATACCCCCGAAGCTGGGCTCCAGCGGCGCAACTATCTCTATGAATTTCTTGGGGTCGCTCTCATTCACCTCGATATCGATGCTATCGATCCCGGCGAATTTCTTGAAGAGAACAGCCTTGCCTTCCATGACGGGCTTGCTGGCCAACGCTCCGATATTACCTAGACCCAGCACGGCCGTGCCGTTGGAAATGACGGCCACAAGATTGCCCTTGGACGTATAGGAGTAGGCCTTCTCCGGATCAGCAGCGATTTCCTCGCATGGTGCTGCAACTCCAGGCGAATAGGCCAGTGCGAGATCGCGCGCGTTGGCCAATGGCTTGCTTGGCGTGATCTCAAGCTTACCTGGCTTGGGAAATTGGTGGAAGTCCAACGCTGCTGTGCGAAGGCTTGCTTTCGGATCTTGTGACAAGGCAGTCATACTCCTGTTATGCGATTCAGCTGAAATTGTTAAGCATCAGCAATTGCCCGGAAACGAATAGAGGCCATATTACAATCGCCTGTGACACACTGACCAGCAAAACTCATTTAATGACATATTCGCTCAAAACTCTCTTAGGGCGGAAGCAACAGGCAGACTCCGCTTTTTTGCTGCGAACGCAATTCAAATCAGGTGAGAGCTGTGGCTTGACCGGCCATAAATGGGTTGAGGGGACCATCAGAAATTGTTTCGGGTCCGGAACTCGGTGACCTTCAGCCGGCGGACATTTCATCAGCAAATAGAGTCAGTAAGGCCCGACACGCCAGATACGCAGCAGTACAGCGGCAGGTCGGGCCATCGCTGAACTGTGGGGGGCTTTCAGCCCTTTGACGATAGCGCTATTCCCTTCACAAGGAAATCACAGTGAACGAAATATCCGATCAGGATATTGAGCATATGTGCCAAAAGCCGACACTGTTGTTCCCCTTACAAGGAGGCTGACACCGAGAGCCCCAGACATTTTCCCTTTGTCAGTTCCAGGGAAACCCGCTTAATTGCACCATGACCATCGCGTACCGAAAGTCCTACCTGCTAACCTGGGCTCGAACCGTTGTTGGCGGGGAAACACTGAGCCATGACTTCGTTGTGATGGCCAGCGGCGTTACAATAGGTCGAATTAAGGTGATTGCAAAAGGCCTGAATGAAGGTCGCTGGGGATGGTCGTTTCTGCTGGGGCACCTCGACTTTCGCTATAGAGGCGTGGACGGCGATGCAGCGACAAAACAGCAAGCCGCCAATCAAGTGAAATTCTGGTTTCAAGAATATCTGGAAACGCCGCCACTGCACGGCGGCGGATTGGGTCTTGAACCCGAGGAGTGGCCTCCAGATGAACGATCAATGCAGCTCAGGTTATTGCGGGTTAACGATCCAGACCTGCACATAAAAATCATCGAAGGATTACGCGCTGGGACAATAGAGCGGCATCTTGGTACAGGTGCGAATTTTTCTTAATTGCCAAATGTTTTCGGTTCTTCTCTATTCGGCGTATTGAGGTCAAGCCTTCCGCTTCAGCGGCATCCGACATCTTTCGCGCTCTATTTGGCCAGCAAAGGTCAAGCGTTTCTGGCAATTGTTTCGCCCATGACTTTAGATATCCCTGAGGGTTCGCGCTTCTTTTCGGAATCGGCGCTTTGGCCCTTCTATGGGGTCAGATGAAACAAGTGGGACAATCTTCGGGGCGTTGCAGCGCGATTGATACAGCGTACGCGCTTCATGAGATTTCAATAAGAAGCAAAGTTGCCGTGAAATATGATTGGAACGCGCCGCTTGATCCCGCACCGCGATCAAAGAACATTATCGCTGGCTACTCGATCACATTCATCATTGGCGCGATCCAGTTTATTTGCCCCTCATATTTCTGGCGTGATCAGGCAATGGCCATACCAGATCGCATCTATTCCTCGTCGTTATGTCGATCCAGAACGTGTTGCCGGCAAATCTTTTTAACGCTCTCGGTGTTTCCTGTAATGCCTCTGCGGTCCATGGTGCGATCGTTGTCGTCCCAGACTCGAAAAGGAGAGACCTGATGGAACTGAGCGCGCCCACGAAGATCGTTTTCATCATTGCGGTTATCCTGGCCATACTGTCACTGCTGCCGGTGATCGGTATCGCGGCCGGTGTTCTTGGCGCCTACAGTTATTGGCTCCTGCTGCTCGCTTTCATCGTCCTGGCGGCGGGCAATCTGCTGAAGGGCGTTTGAACGGGATTCAAACTCGAGAGCCAAGCCAGCGCCCTGGGGGTGGGGTTAACGCGATTGGACTGGAATGATGAAACTGAGCCGTGCCGAACTATACCAATTGGTCTGGTCCCAGCCAATGACCACAATTGCCAGGCACTATGGTGTCCGCGACTTGCAGATCGCCCAGGCTTGCGATTCTTACGACATTGCAAGACCACCAGCCGGCTATTGGCAGAAACTCGCTCATGGCAAGAAAGTTGAAAGGATTGACCTTCCCACTACCAATTTTTTTGCCGAGGACATCGTGATTATTGAACCCTCGGGCGGGCGGGCGCGCCGCACATGGCAGAAAGCCGAAAATCCGGGGCAAAGGAGCGACACGGCATTAGATGGACGGTACAAGCGAGCCGAACTGTGATTCATAGATCGTCACCGTTCGAGCCCTGGCGGACAACAAAAACAATTTGTTGCCCGCAACCGCACCAGCCCGGAGGAGTTAAGCGCGCATGCCGAACATTTATTTTGGGCTTGTCACATTAATTGAGCTTGACCGATGCTATGCGCTTTGAGCTGATTTCAGTTGCTGATGCCGGTCACAGTCTTCCATTGTGCCATAGCACTGAGCCGGTGCAAGTGAATGCCTTTAGCGGAACGGTTCTTGTGGGATGGAACGAACAGGTTGCGCAGGGCTGAGAAAATCGAAACGAAGCGTTGCAGACCTCCTTGAGATCGGAAGCTCTGCATTAACCATTCCCGTTTTCGTAATGGAACGTGAGAATTCTCCGCCCGATTATTCAGCCTCTTGTGGGAACGATGTTCGACTGCGGGCATGATCTGCCGCTTTGCTGCGCCGTAGGATCGGAGCTTATCCGTAATGATACGCTTGGGTGGCAAGCCTTGTTTCTTTAGAAGGCGTATCAGCAATCGCCTGGCGGCCTTGGTATTCCTGCGGTTCTGCACGATCTCATCGAGAATATAACCATCCTGGTCAATGGCGCGCCACAGATAGTGCCTCTTGCCGGAAATAGAGATCACCATTTCATCAAGATGCCAGACATCCTTTGGCGAAGGCCGTTTGCGTTGCAACCGGCGAGCGTAGTCAGGTCCGAACTTGATCCCCCAACGGCGAATAGTTTCGTAGGACACGAGTATCCCGCGTTCAAGCAGCATTTCCTCTACCAGACGCAGGCTGAGCGGAAATCGATAGTAAAGCCACACCGCATGGGCGATGATCTGGGTTGGAAAACGGTGGCGCTTGTAGCTGACGCGAGACTGAGGCATGCCCATCCACTTATGCCAAACTCCCTGAGCCAAAGTTAATGTGACAAGCCCGCTGACGAGCAAGGTGTCCACGAAACTTGCTGAACCACGTGTCTCCGCTCGCTGGCTCGCCAGGACCATCCATGTGTACGCCGATCCAGAGGGGATATGGCGAGTATTCGCACGTCTGACAACGTTTGCGACTTCACGACGGGATTCGTCGAAACGTCAGAACTGGCGCAGCGGCCGAACACGTCACCTGACCAGGAGGAAGTACGATGTTACGCAAAACCCCAATCAGCATTTTGGCAGCCGCAGGAACGATCGCCGCGAGCCTGTGCGCTTGGGTTCCGGCCGCTTCAAGCGGATCACTGGAGCCGATAGCAGGCCAAACCAGTATCTGCCGATCCAGAGTATCAGCTATGAATTCGGTTCGAAATCCATGAGTGGTTATTTCGACTCCACCTTCTAAATACAATTGGCTACCTGCATTGTCAATGAATTCGTAGTATAGTGTAAAGTCGAGGAGAAATTCGCGCGTTGGCGCGAGGGGTGGCCATGATCTTCATAGATTGCCGTCGAATTTTACCAGCTCTCTCTTGCACTGTCTGAGGAATTAATCTTCGACGTTGTTATTAGAGCAACCTCTAGATATGGCCATTCAACTTAATACTATTGAACTGAGAATGGACGCGCGCTCTCGATCGGCGAGACAATAGTAGTCAATTGAGAGCCGTAAATTCAATGCGCAAGGGGGGTAGACCCGGGCGGGTGCATTTCGGCATCTGGGGGCTGGATCCCTTTTCTTAATTCATTTTAAATCGAGGAGAATCTCCATGGCACTCGACATCACAACTCAAGACATCATCATCGACGAGACCACCGGCCTTCAGGACGATGATGTTAACCCATCCGTTTTGCCGCACAGCACCAACGCCACGCTGCAATATCTGCTAAGTCTCGACGATGCGGGCGGGCTGACCTCACCGGAGGTCGCCTTCCAGACCAACTTCGTGCAGGCCACGGCGAGCGCGGGGGAAACCATCACCTCGGTCGTTCTCACGCAGAACGCCTCCGGGACCCCGTTTTCCACCACTGTCGGCGTGAACAGCAACATTCAGACGGTCGATGGCAATTATGTCTGGCTGTTCCAAGACCCAACTCATCCAACCGTCGTGATCGGCGTCATTGGTACCTCTGACCCGCTCGCCGAGCCCGATGAGAACGGGCCGCTCGCGTTCTCGTTCGCCCTGATCAACACCAGCGCCACCAATGGGGACCTGTATACGGTCGAGTACGTGCCGTTGCTCCATCCGATCGCGACCGACCCGGACGACCGCATCGATCTGACTGATAAGGTGTTCGCCTCGGTCACGGGGACCTCCACGGTCAGTTTCACCGGTGAGAATGCCCATCCCGGCAGTAATGAATTCAACCTGCTCAGTTCGCCCGATGACGCTTCCAAGCAGTTGCTGGTGACGGGGCTTGTGCGGTCCTCCCAACTCGACCCCAACAGCGCGCTGGTCAACAGCGAGTGCAACGTGAGCCAGCAAGGCTTTGGCGTCGATAACCAGAGCATCCAACCGGACACCGATGGGCAGAATCAACCTCTAGGACGTGAAGTGCTGCAGATCGATTTTGTGACCGGCGGTACGCCCAGCGCAGGTGATGGCGCGGACATCGCGTACGGCAGCCATCTCGAAAACATCACGCAGGCTGGCTTCATAATCAACCAACTCACGCCTTCGCAAGGGGCGGGGCGGGCGGACATCAGCATCAGCGCCTTCAACGTTCAGGGCAACGAGCAAGGCTCGGACTTCTTCAACGGCAGTCCGACCAACCCCGTGGACATCACCAGCCTCACGTTGACGGGTGCGTCAGCGTTGTCCACCATCACCGCCGATGGCACCTATGCCACGCCAAGCGGCAACGTCACCGTCACCGGGCTCAGCGGGACCGGGAACAAAGTCACCATCACCGGGCTCGATAACACCACCACCGTCGATATCACCACCAGCGGCTTTATGGATCGACTGCATATTGAGTCGGTCGATTCGAATGAAGGGATCGACATCACCGAGGTCCATTTCTCGGCGCAAAACACCAACGCCCACACCGAAGAGGTCGGCTCCTTCATCAACTTTGACGACGACGGGCCGACGATGACGGCAATCGGTGTCCCACCGGAGCTCACGGTGGACGAGACCAACTTGTTGGGCGACGACAGCGCGAATTTCTCGACTTTCTTCTCCTCGAATGCCGGTGCAGATGGCGACGCCATCAGCTATGCGCTCGGCATCAGTCCGGTCACGAACGATAGCGGCCTCACCGACACCGCAACCGGCCAGTCCGTCCTGCTTTTCCTGGAAGGTGGCAACGTGGTCGGTCGCGCCGGTTCAGCCGCTGGCGCGGTCGTGTTCACGGTCAGCGTCAGCGCCGCTGGCGTCGTGACTCTCGACCAGGCTCGGGCGATTGTTCACGCGGACGCCACTAACCCGGACGACAGCAGGACCTTGGCTGCTGCCGACCTCGTTACCCTGACGGCGACCATCACCGACGGTGACGGGGATCAGGCCTCGGCCACCCACAACATCGGTCAGAACCTTAACTTCGAGGACGACGGCCCGAGCATTTCGACAACCGGCACGGAGCCGACGCTGACCGTCGACGAGACGGTTCTTGCGACCAACGACACGCAGAGCTTTGCGGCCAACTTCAGCTCGGCCTTCGGCGCCGACGGGGCCGGCACGCTGACCTACGCGCTTGGCGTGACGGCAGGCGCAACCGGTATCGTCGACACGGCGACCGGTGAGGCGGTCGTCCTCTCGGTCAATGGCAGCGGCGTCGTTGAAGGCCGCACCGCCACCACCAACGCCCTCGTGTTCACGGTCTCCGTCAGCGCCGCGGGCAGCGTCACCCTCGATCAGATCCGGGCGGTGGTCCATCCGAACGCCAACGACCCCGACGACAGCACGACCCTGGCTGCGGACAACCTGGTCCAGCTCACCGCGACCATCACCGACAAGGACGGTGACCACCAATCGGCCACCCTCGACATCGGCCAGAACCTTAACTTCGAGGACGACGGGCCGAGCATTTCGACAACCGGCACGGAGCCGACGCTGACCGTCGACGAGACGGTTCTTGCGACCAACGCCACGGAGAGCTTTGCGGCCAACTTCAGCTCGGCCTTCGGCGCCGACGGGGCCGGCACGCTGACCTACGCGCTTGGCGTGACGGCAGGCGCAACCGGTATCGTCGACACATTGACCGGTGAGGCGGTCGTCCTCTCGGTCAATGGCAGCGGCGTCGTTGAAGGCCGCACCGCCACCACCAACGCCCTCGTGTTCACGGTCTCCGTCAGCGCCGCGGGCAGCGTCACCCTCGATCAGATCCGGGCGGTGGTCCATCCGAACGCCAACGACCCCGACGACAGCACGACCCTGGCTGCGGACAACCTGGTCCAGCTCACCGCGACCATCACCGACAAGGACGGTGACCACCAATCGGCCACCCTCGACATCGGCCAGAACCTTAACTTCGAGGACGACGGGCCGAGCATTTCGACAACCGGCACGGAGCCGACGCTGACCGTCGACGAGACGGTTCTTGCGACCAACGCCACGGAGAGCTTTGCGGCCAACTTCAGCTCGGCCTTCGGCGCCGACGGGGCCGGCACGCTGACCTACGCGCTTGGCGTGACGGCAGGCGCAACCGGTATCGTCGACACGGCGACCGGTGAGGCGGTCGTCCTCTCGGTCAATGGCAGCGGCGTCGTTGAAGGCCGCACCGCCACCACCAACGCCCTCGTGTTCACGGTCTCCGTCAGCGCCGCGGGCAGCGTCACCCTCGATCAGATCCGGGCGGTGGTCCATCCGAACGCCAACGACCCCGACGACAGCACGACCCTGGCTGCGGACAACCTGGTCCAGCTCACCGCGACCATCACCGACAAGGACGGTGACCACCAATCGGCCACCCTCGACATCGGCCAGAACCTTAACTTCGAGGACGACGGGCCGAGCATTTCGACAACCGGCACGGAGCCGACGCTGACCGTCGACGAGACGGTTCTTGCGACCAACGCCACGGAGAGCTTTGCGGCCAACTTCAGCTCGGCCTTCGGCGCCGACGGGGCCGGCACGCTGACCTACGCGCTTGGCGTGACGGCAGGCGCAACCGGTATCGTCGACACATTGACCGGTGAGGCGGTCGTCCTCTCGGTCAATGGCAGCGGCGTCGTTGAAGGCCGCACCGCCACCACCAACGCCCTCGTGTTCACGGTCTCCGTCAGCGCCGCGGGCAGCGTCACCCTCGATCAGATCCGGGCGGTGGTCCATCCGAACGCCAACGACCCCGACGACAGCACGACCCTGGCTGCGGACAACCTGGTCCAGCTCACCGCGACCATCACCGACAAGGACGGTGACCACCAATCGGCCACCCTCGACATCGGCCAGAACCTTAACTTCGAGGACGACGGGCCGAGCATTTCGACAACCGGCACGGAGCCGACGCTGACCGTCGACGAGACGGTTCTTGCGACCAACGCCACGGAGAGCTTTGCGGCCAACTTCAGCTCGGCCTTCGGCGCCGACGGGGCCGGCACGCTGACCTACGCGCTTGGCGTGACGGCAGGCGCAACCGGTATCGTCGACACATTGACCGGTGAGGCGGTCGTCCTCTCGGTCAATGGCAGCGGCGTCGTTGAAGGCCGCACCGCCACCACCAACGCCCTCGTGTTCACGGTCTCCGTCAGCGCCGCGGGCAGCGTCACCCTCGATCAGATCCGGGCGGTGGTCCATCCGAACGCCAACGACCCCGACGACAGCACGACCCTGGCTGCGGACAACCTGGTCCAGCTCACCGCGACCATCACCGACAAGGACGGTGACCACCAATCGGCCACCCTCGACATCGGCCGGAACCTCGTCTTCGAGGACGACGGGCCGACGATCACGGTGCCGTTCGACGGTGACCAGAGCGTCGGCAACGGTAACGGGACCCACGAGACTCTGGCTAACGCGCTCAACGCGTCGGCCACCGGAGCCTTCGGGTACGACATCGGCGCGGATGCTCACACGGCCGCGTTCTACACGGGCGGCGGTTCTGACTTTGTCGACCAGAATGGCGCGCTTGCTGGCGTCCAGATCGGACTCAGCGGCACGATCACCGGCGGCGGCGGAGGTAATGTCCTCACCCCGAACGTGACGCTCGCGTCGGAGAGTCTCACCTCCGCGACGTTCAACTTCACCTTCACCTACGACAAGGACCCAGCGGCTGGCGTCCAGACGGGCACGGCGGGCGGCACCCTCGTCTTCGACAAGGCTGCCGACACTTATACCGTCAACCTGACCGACCCGCTCGAAGGCTTCAGCTTCGACGTTATCCACACCAGTGAGCTCTTGTCCAAGGAGCCCACGGGCAACACGGGCCACCCGCAGATCGTGGTGGAACGGTTGCAGGCGGATGACCCGAACACGCCGGATGACGAAGACTTCTACGTGCAGTTCACGGGCAACGCGATCAACAACGCCAACCCGTTCCGCTTGACGAACAATGGCGAGGGGTCATCCGCTGACGCCGCGTTCACCGTCGGTGGTCACGAGATGGTGAGTAACAACAATGAAACGTGGGTGTCTGCGACGCAGAGCACCAACGGTGTCGCCGGTGACACGATCCAGAAAGACGAACTGCTCACGTTGCGGTTCTTCAACAGCAACGTCGGTATTCAGACCGAGGCTACCACCCCGACGGCGACCGCCGGCGCCATGGCCATCAAGTTCGACGGCATCGGCAACAGCGAGGACTTGATGCTGATCCTCGACCTGATTGACAAGAACGGTGCCGACAACATCGCCGGCACCGCGGACGACAACTCCACGATCACGCGGGCTGTGTACGTGTCGAACGCCGACATCTTCAAGACGGGTCAGGTCCCGGCCCCGTACAGCAGCGAGTTCACGCTCGACAACAACGACGGCCTCGTGATCATCGAGCAGAACGACTACAACGCAGCCGGCGAAGACTATGTGATGCAGGGTGCCCAGATCATGCAGTCGGGCAACGGGATCACCGGCAACAACGCGGCGATCGACCTGAACAGGACGACCGGCGCTGGCGGCGGCAGCAATGCGACCACCAATCTGGTGAACTTCGACGCCACCGATAACGACGTGCTGAAGATCACGGACATCGCCTTCACCTCGACCGTGACCCAGACGCCGGATGCCAACCTCGACTTCGCCTTCCAAGTGGCGGACGCGGACGCGGACCAGACAGCGATGCAGCACATACTTGTTGACGTCGCATAACACTTGACCAACGGGGGCAGCTAATGCTGCCCCCGTACTACCACCCGCGATCTGTTGCACGAGATGTCATCCCGCACACCAGAGACATAAATGATGAAAACCAACCAACAGCCCGCTGCCCTGCAGGTGGTGATGAAAGAGGCCAGACGCGCCATCCGGCCGCTTATCTGGTTCAGCGGTGGCATCAACGTGCTGATGCTGACCGGGGCGCTTTATATGCTCCAAGTCTACCACCGCGTGTTGTCCAGCCACAGCTTGGAGACGTTGGTGATGCTGTCGCTGATGGCGGCAGCGGCACTCGCGACAATGGCGGGGCTGGAGGTGGTGCGCGGGCGTCTTCTGGCTACCGTCGGATCGTGGATGAACGCGCGGTTGGCGCCAGTCCTCCTGACCGCATCGGTAGAATATGCCGCCTCAGCGCCCGGTCAGGCCAACGCCCGTCCACTGCGCGACCTAGATCAAGTACGGAATTTCTTCACCAGCCCGAGCATCTTCCCGATCCTTGACGCGCCTTGGGCACCGCTATTTTTCGCCGCCATATTCCTCATGCACCCTTGGCTGGGTTGGTTGGCGCTGGGCGGCGGGATCGTACTATTTGCGTTGGCGTTGCTCAACGAATACCTCACACGCAAGCCGTTGACCGAGGCCGCAAGCGCACAGTCGCGGGCATACGTGCAGGCTGAGGCGGCGATCCGCAACGCCGAGGTCGTACAGGCGATGGGCATGTTACAGCCACTGCTGGAGGGCTGGAAGGCGCAGCAGGACGAGGCAAACAAAGGACAAGTTCTTGCTGCCAACCGTGGCGGCGTCATCGCGGCCATCGCGCGTTGTCACCGGCTGGCCCTGCAAATGGCCATACTGGGCCTTGGTGCTTATCTAGTACTTCGGAACGAGGCTTCACCCGGTATCATGATCTCTGCCTCAATCCTGATGGGCCGCGCGTTGTCCCCGGTCGAGCAAGCGATCGGCACATGGAAGGCGACGGTCGGAGCGCGTGCCGCTTACCGGCGTCTCACCGCAGTCGCCGGACAGCACCCGGAGGCCACACCGGTTCTGCCACTGCCACGACCGAAAGGTAAGTTTGAGGCCGACAACCTTGTGCTTGCCCGACAGGGTGGCGAGCATATCCTGAAAGGGATTAACTTCCAGCTCAATCCGGGTGAAGCAATGGCGTTGATCGGCCCGAGCGCGGCCGGTAAGACGAGTCTGGCGCGAATACTGGCCGGTGCTTGGCGTCCATCCGGGGGGCGTGCGTTACTGGACGGCATGGACGTTGCCCAATGGGCGGCGGAGGACCGTGGTCATTATGTCGGTTACTTGCCGCAGGACATCGAGCTCTTCGCCGGTACCGTCTCCCAAAACATCTGCCGCTTCGCGAAGGTCTACCCAGCGGTCTTCAACAATGTGGTCAAGGCCGCGCAGTTGGCGGGAGTTCACGAACTGATCAAAGGACTGCCGAAGGGTTACGCCACCGAGATCGGCGAATCCGGCGCGGTGCTGTCAGGCGGGCAGCGCCAACGCATCGGGTTGGCGCGGGCACTCTACGGCGACCCGGCACTCATTATCTTGGATGAGCCCAATTCTAACCTCGACCGCGAGGGTGAGGACGCATTGATCGCAGCCCTCAGCACGGTCAAGGCGGCGGGCACGACCGTTGTCCTGATCGCGCACCGACCGAACATCATGGAGAAGGTTGACAAGATATTGGTCCTCAACCGGGGCCAACAGGACCTCTTCGGTCCACGTGACTATGTCTTCAATGAACTAGCCGCGCGCATCCGCGAGGTGAGGCAGATGCCAACTATAGTGGCGAACCAAGCATGAAAACGAAAACAGATATGAACGTCGTGCCGTTACCCGTTCCGCCACCCTCCGCACTGGAACCGGTACCCCTGCGTCTCACAGGCGTGACGCTCACCGGGTTCGCGATCATGTTCCTGTTCTTCGGCGTGGCCGGGGGTTGGGCGACGCTGGCACCGTTGGACAGCGCCGCAGTGGCACCGGGCGTTATCAAGGTCGCCGGCGACCGCAAGCTCATCCAGCATCTCGAGGGCGGCATCATCGCGGAGTTGAACGCCGCCAACGGTGATATCGTCAAGGCGGGCAAGGTCCTCATCCGACTCGACAACACACAGGCAAAGGCGCAGCTTGACCTGATCCAGAACCGGATAGCAACGCGTGAGGCGCTGGCCGCGCGTCTCAGGGCTGAGCGTGACGGCAAGGCCGAGATCGAGTTTGATCCGGCGTTGCTCGCAAACGCCGCCACCGCCGCAAAGGACGCGGTGGCCTCACAGCGTGACGTGTTCGCGGCGAAGCACCACAACTTGAAGGACGAGCGGGAAATTCTCAGCCAGCGCCGTCACCAGACCGAGGAAGAGATAACCGGACTGGAGGAGCTTATCGTCACCGAGGACAAGCAGATCGAGGCGATCGAGGGGGAAACCAAAGACCTTGAGAGTCTGCTCAAGAGGGGGCTGACCACCCGCGAGCGGAACCTGTTGCTCAGACGACAACAGCGGGTGGTCGAGGGGGAGCGCGCTACCAACGTCGCGGCAATCGCTCGTGCCAGAAGCGCCATGGCCGAGATTGACATGCAAATCTTGAACCTCAACACTGTGCGGCTGAACGAGGCCGTCGAGGAGTTGAGCAAGGTCGAGGCGGAGTTGTTTGACCTCAGACAGCAGGAGCGTTCCGCCAAGGACGTGCTTACCCGTACCAATGTCGTCGCACCAGTTGAGGGCATCGTCATGGACCTGAAGGTCCACACGGCAGGCGGTGTCGTAAAACCCGGTGAGACATTGATGACAGTCGTGCCGCTCGGACAGCAACTCGTGGTCGAGGCCATGGTCAAACCAGAGGATGTCGAGACGATCGCCCCCGGACAGCCCGCGCGCGTCAGTTTCCCGGCCTTCGCCCGCTACAACCTGCCACCACTCGACGGCGTCGTGGAGATCGTGTCGGCTGACCGCATGGTGGAGGAGCGCAGCGGGGCACCGTATTTCGCCGCGACCGTGTTGATCGACAAGAGCGAACTCGCCAAGCTGGAGGGCCGTAAGCTGCTGCCCGGCATGTCGAGCGAGGCGATGATCCGGACGGGTGCTCGCACCGTGCTTTCTTATCTGGCTGAGCCGATCACGCAGAACTTCCGCCGAGCGATGCGGGAAAAATAGCCATAGGCCGCCCAACGACTTCTTTATCTGACTGGGTCTTGATGACATCTTTGCCCAGAATGCGGGCATTGCGGTCAACGATTTCATTACGCTGACCGACAACAGCCAGATCCAGGCATTTGTTGACGGCGGCGGCAATCCCTTTAACGCCTTCGTGGTCGGCTCCACCAATCCGACGAGGTGTTGGTGCGCGGATATGAAATCGAACGCATTTCGGCCTTTGATGTTGTCGGTTATGCCTGCCTGACTTGATGCCGGACAGACTCCGGGCGTCCACACGCCAGCATGCGGTTGAGAACGATGCAACCGATGGCAACCTCGGTCTGCTGAGCGGCGAACGAACGAGCCCGCAAGCGCGATCCGATCAGTCCCTTGTAACGTCCGATGGCGGTTTCGATCAGAGCACGCTTGCCATAACCGGTGGCCGCCTGCCATTTCAGCCGACCGTCGCTTGCGATTGCGGTAATGTGCTTGTCCCGTTGACCGGGTGGTCCAGTGTCACCGCTTTCCACTGCCGTTGAACGAGGCGTGACGGCCGAAATCTCAATCATTTCTCTTAAACTATGCACCCCAAACTGATGCTTTCCACCTCATTCTGGCTGCAGGCGCGGTATTGCGGTCGATCACACGACGATCCACCGTTGGATTGTTCGTTATTCGCCGTTGTTGCTGGAGCGCTTCAACCGGCGCAAGCGTTGCCTTCAATCCGAATCCATCCCTGGCTGAACAGTTCGCAATCCTCGCCGCATAACTGTTCGGCATCAAGCCTTCAGCACACCTCAACTCAGCCGTTGCAACAGAACCGAGTTCGGGATGCGATCAATCGCGATCTGATCAGGTACGCTGCAGACCGAGGTTGCCATCGGTTGCATCGTTCTCAACCGCATGCTGGCGTGTGGACGCCCGGAGTCTGTCCGGCATCACGTCAGGCAGGCATAACCGACAACATCAAAGGCCGAAATGCGTTCGATTTCATATCCGCGCACCAACGCCCATGAGAGCGGCCCCTCTGTAATCGCTCATCTGCCCTTCGCTCAGCAACATGATCAAAGGTCGGCCCTGGCTGTCGCAAACCGCGTGTAGTTTCGAATTCAGACCACCTTTGGTCCGCGCGATACGTCTGGGAACGTCCCCTTTTTTAGCAGGCTGGCTGCCGTGCGATGTGCTTTCAAATGGGTAGCATCGATCATCGATTGTTCCCGCTTGCCGCGTCTGGCTGTGAGTTCGGCTAAGATACGACCGAACACACCAAGCCTGCTCCATCGGATGAAGCGATTCTAAATCGTCTTATCGGGTCCATATTCCTAGGGCGCGTCGCGCCAGCGCAATCCGTTCCGAATAACGAAGATAATAACACTGATGATCCGGCGGTCGTCCACTCGGGGAATACCGTGCGACAATGGAAAGTATGGCTCAATGCGGCGCATCTGCGCCTCGGACAACAGCATCAAATCACTCATGGCAGCGCCTCCTTGCGCAACCATTGAATCAATCCGTCGATGACGCCGCAAGTGGCAAATGCCACCGGCCCTGTTAGGCCCATTGCGGACATGGCAACCTTCGACCCACTATCTGGTGCACTGCTGCCATGCCAATACGGCATATCAGGCAGCTCGGCTTGCCGCAGCCTCCCGCAATGCCGGCAGCATATCTTCTGGCTCTGGGCGGCGGGTGTAATCCGGATTGACCTCCGCGTAGAGAATGATGCCATCCTGGCCGATGACGTAACGGGCTGGCATTGGCAGCGTCCAGCTCGGATCGTCATTAAAGCTCGGCAAGTCGTTCTTCAGGCTCTGGTAAAGCTCGACGAGATAGTCCGGCAGGTCGAAACGGAGGCCGAAGGCGGCCGCGACGGTTCCCTTGGCGTCCGAAAGAATCGGGAAGGTCAAATTGTTCTGGCGAACCGATTTGCGGCTGTTGGGTGCCGTCTGCGGCGAGATCGCCACCAGGCTTGCACCGAGTTTGTCGAATTCCGGCTTGGCTGCCTCCAGTGCCTGCAGCTCCATATTGCAGTAGGGGCACCAAACGCCGCGGTAGAAGCTCAGGACAAGGGGCCCTTTCTTCAAGAGGTCAACGGAACTTACCGGATTGCCGTCCGGATCGTTCAACATGAACACAGGCGCCTTGTCGCCTGCCTTGCGTGCCCTCTCGGCAGCACCGGAGGCGATCAGTTCGGCGGTCGCTCGGTGCATCGTTTCGATCACTGAAGGGGGGACGTTGTAAGGGGGCTTGCCAGCTTCGAAATCCGCTTTGAAGGCGTCGAGTTTTTCCTGAAGGGTCATAGGTTTTCTCCTTGGATACGGGTGAATGTCGGTGCCGCTGCAGCCGAACGCATGCCAAGGATACGCATCGTTCAACCCCGAAGTAGTCTTGCGCACCGCATAACATTCATTCCATGGTGGAATGGTGCTTCCATGGCGCTCACTGGCTGAATCCTGCGCCATGATATGCCTCGTTTCGAAGGAGGGGTCGCGCTTGGATAGAATGGCAGCAATGGAGACTTTCGTCCGGGTCGTTGAAACCGGGTCTTTCTCGGAGGCTGCCCGACAGTTACACGTCGGCCAGCCGGCAATATCGAAGTCAATCGCGCAGCTCGAGGAACGGCTCGGCGTAAAACTCCTGCTTCGTTCGACACGCGGTCTTACTCCGACCGAAGCAGGAGAGAGCTTCTACGAGCGGGCCAAGCGCGCCATCGAGGAAGCCGACCAGGCTGAACATGCCGCACGTGGCGCTGGGACCAGTCTTTCGGGCCGGTTGCGCGTCAGTGCCGCTCCGACCTTCGCAAGCCTGCACGTCATACCACATCTGCCGGAGTTCCTTGCCCGGCATCCGAACCTCGATATGGAGATCGTTCTCGATGACGAGCAGATCGATCTTATTGGAGAAGGCATAGATATCTCCTTGAGGATGGGCAACTTGCCGGATTCCAGCCTGACGGTCCGCAAGATCGGCCAGTCGCCGCGGATCGTGGTCGCCGCGCCGTCGTATCTCCAGAAAAAGGGCGAACCGAAAATCCCCGGAGAGCTGATCGGTCATGAAAGCGTGATCTATGCCAAAGGCCCAGGGCGGGACGTCTGGCTCTTCAGCAAGGGATCCTCCGAGATTTCGGTCACAGTCAAAGGTCGCGTGAGAGTCTCGGCAGCCGAGGGCGTGCGCTCGGCAGTCCTTGCCGGTATGGGTCTTACTGTCGCCTCCGAGTGGATGTTCACGCCTGAGCTTGCTGCCGGAAGCGTGAAAGCCGTTCTGACGGATTGGACGATCGCGCCGGTCGATTTGTGGGCTGTCTTTCCCGCAGGTCGCGGTGTCAGTGCCAAAGCGCGTGCCTTCGCTGCTTTCGTCGAAGAACAATTGGCTGCTTCAAACGTCTCGCGGGCTATCTAAACGACGGCCCGCTCTTCACCAATGCAAGCACTTTCTGTTCAGCTCATTCCTTGCAGGAATAAGCTCTAGTCGCGCCTGCTATCTACTGCGCTATGCTGGCTCTCCGTACCTTCTCTCATATGATCCGAGACGGATCGTCGTGACCAACCGAACGCCGCGCACACGGCCGGCATACAGAAGGAATGGAACAATGACCAAGAAGCTTCAAGGCAAGGTGGCAGTCATCACGGGCGGCAGTGCCGGCATCGGTCTCGGGACCGCAAAGCATTTCGTCGACGAAGGTGCGCAGGTCTTCATTACCGGCCGCCGTCAATCGGAGCTCGACAAGGCTGTCACCGAGATCGGCGGCAATGTCACGGCGATCCAGGCCGATGCGTCCAGCCTCGCCGATATCGACCGCGTCTATTCAATCGTCAAGCAACGCGCCGGCCGCATCGACGTTCTCTTCGCCAATGCCGGTATTTATGAACTCGGCACATTCGGTGAGATAACCGAAGAACATTTCGACAAGACGTTCAATACCAATGTCCGCGGTCTTCTCTTCACCGTGCAGAAGGCGCTCCCGCTGCTTTCCAAGGGCTCGTCGGTAATCCTCACGGGGTCGATCGCGTCGATAAAGGGCTTCCCGTCCTTCTCCATCTATGACGCCACCAAGGCGGCGATCCGCTCGTTCGCCCGAGGCTGGATCCTCGACCTGAAGGGCCGCGACATCCGTATCAACGTGCTGAGCCCCGGTCATACGGAAACGCCCGGCCTTTCGGTTCTCGCCGATGAGGCTGTACGCGATGCGATGAAGGCGAACGTGCCGCTTGGCCGCATGGGGACGCCGGACGATCTCGCCAAAGCCGCCGTCTTCCTTGCTTCCGACGACAGCAGCTACATCACCGGCATCGAGCTCTTTGTCGACGGCGGTGTCGCCCAGTTCTGACCAAACGGCGGGCATCTCGCCCGCCCATCCAACTATTCAAGGAGAACGCAGATGTCCGCAGTTGAACAATTCGAAGGGTGCTGTCACATTGTTTTTGGTTTAACAGTTTGACGCTAGACGGTTCGGCATGAACCAGCCCCTCGCCCATTACAAGAACCACCGTTTCCCGCCAGAGATTATCGCCCGTGCGGTTTGGCTTTACTATCGGTTTCCGTTGAGCCTGCGCCACGTTGAGGAATTGCTGCTTGAAAAACCTTCTGCCAACCAAATTCACAATCACAGACTGAAAGCCATGGCTCAGTGGAAAGCCATCAGTGGCCAGCTCGTCTGAAACTGTCAGCACGGCATTAACACGCCCGTCCTTCAAACAATGTGACAGCGCCCGAACGTGAGCGCAGCACCAACTTAGTCCCGATCGAAATATCCAACTTCCGTCGTCTTGCAGTTGCCCATCGATTTTTGCAATTTGCTGAATGTGCCTATAAACGTGCCGCAGCGGCTACAAACGATAGGACTGGAATCGGTAAGGTTCCGCCGCACCGCTATCATGATCGCCGTGCAGTTTGAACATTTAAACTCCGGAAAAGCGACATTTGCCATTTAGGACTCCCCCGCTGCTTTCTGCATGCGGCCAAGTCCTGTGGTGCTTGCAAGCTGTGCACGGGTTGCCGCGTAATTTGATGCCATCGGGTATGATCGGCCCAGTTGCCATCTTTCGCGGTCCTGTTCGGGCATGAGACCAACTGCTTTCATCAAGCGGTATTCTTGTCGTAAACCCTTGCTGGCGGCGTACACGGCGGTGAAACTGCGGACGTACTCATCGTAGAACACTGGGTTCCAATCATAGTGGTGACGGCGATCCTGACCAGCCCAACCATCGTTTATTGCCGTGGCGCGAATTGATTCAAGCATTTGAGTTCTCCCTGATTGCCTTGTGGCATGAGCGCAAGCTCCAGGGCTGACTCAGGTTGTTCTCGCTGAACCGCGCCGCACCAAAGGCCTTGTTTTTCCATGCAAAATCAGAATATACGTCTCCATCGGCGCCAGGACGATGTCGTGACCAGGCGTCCGCTTGTTTTCAGAATTAAGCTGTTTTTCTCTCCGACGTGGCCAGCATGGGGATATGCGTTCCGACGAGCAGCTCGAGTACGCGCCGTGCATCTACAGCGGTGGCGACCTGCTGATCGGGTGCGGTATCCCATTCGCCCGGCGGATAGGGTGTTCTCCAGTCCCGCTGGATGGTTTGGCCTATCGCAATGCCTTCGGTTACGACACGGACCGGACCCCGTCGGACACCAAAGAGCGTTCGATCGACGATGTATGCCGCCGCGGTCGAGTCGTGGACATAATAGCCATCGATGCCGAACTGCGCGTGGAAAACGCGATAGCCCCGTGATGTCTCCACAATGAAACGCCCCGGCTCTCCACCGCCACGCTCCAGTCTTTCCAGTTCGACCGGTCCCATGATGACCTGTCGCGTGACATCGAGTCCTATGGCCGTCACGGGCCACGGCGCTCCGAACACGATGTCGGCTGCCTCCGGATCACCAATGATATTGGCTTCCGCGACGGGTGTGACGTTGCCGTTGCAGCCGGCAACACCAAAGGCCCCACCCATGATAACCACTTCCTTCACAAGTGGTGCGATGTCGGGCGCCTCGGACAGTGCCAGCGCCAGATTGGTCAACCGCCCGACTGCGAGCAGAATGATCTCGTTCGGGCGTGCGCGAACCTCGTCGATAATGAACTGGTGCGCCGGACGCGGATCCAGTTCAGGCAGACCGGTATGCTTGAGTGCGATATCACCGAGCCCGTTTTGGCCATGGATATGGACGGGGGGAAGGCTGGCAGCGCCTGCCAAGGATTTCCCGGCGCCGCGGGCCACAGGTGCTGCTATCGAGAAACGATGTTTCAGATACAAAGCGTTGCGCGTCACCGTATCGATATCGCTATTTCCGAACATGGTAGTAATGCCGACAAGATCGACATGCGGGGTAGCGTTCAGGAACAGCAATGCTGCGGAATCATCCACACCTGGGTCGGTATCGAAAATCACTTTCGTCCTCATGGTCCGCTCCGGTTCTAGCGCGTTATCCATCGCGATCACTTCTGGAGGCCGGGGAAGAAATGCTTCTTCCCGGCCTCCGCCTTCCTGGCATCCCATCCGGCGAGTATGACAACGGCACGGCTCGCCACCGCGCAGCATCGCTTGATCGATTCAGCGGAATCCTCGCGCTTCTTCGTGATGCGGTTGGCGCCGACCGAGCAGACCATGCCACCGCGGAAGCCGAAGAGTTGGGCAAGCGTGAAAATGGTTGCTGCCTCCATCTCGAAATTGGCAACTTTCGCCCGCCGCAGGTCCTCGATCACATGATCCATCTTCGTTTGCCAGAAACCGCCGGGCATCGGGTTGACCTCGCCGGCATAGAAGCTGTCGACACTCGCGGCCAAGCCGATGTGGTATTTCTCGCCCATGTCTTCTGCGGCCTGGATCAGAGCCATTAACACCTCATGATCGGCAATCGCCGGATAGGATTTGTCGACATAGGCATCAACCGTGCCTGTCAGGCGCAGTGCGCCCGTCGCGATCACAAGATCACCGGGTTCGATTTCCGGCTGAAGCGCAGCGCATGAGCCGACGCGGATGAAGGTGTCAGCGCCGCAATTGGAGAGCTCGACGATCGCAATGTCAGTTGAAGGACCGCCGACACCGTGGGAGCAGACAGTAATATCGACGCCATCGAGCTTGCCGCGAGCAGTACGATACTCGCGAAAATTGGCGACTTCTTCGTAAGAATCCCAACAGCTTCCGACCACCGGCACACGGCCGGGATCGCCCGGCGTGAGCACATAGCGCGAGACATCACCTGACTTGATCTTGAGATGCATCTGCAAGCCGTCGGGATGAATGGGAGTGTGCTGAACGTTCATGGGTATTCGTTCCTGTTTTTGCTTAATTGGCGGGAATGAAATCCGTCGAATAGAGCTTCGAGGTGTCGAGGTCGCTCTTCAGATCTCCGAATTCACGCAGCGTCTTTTCTGTCTCGCCGATCACGGCACCGTCGAAGGCACAGGCGCCTTTGGCGCGCGAGAAATCGGTGTACACATAGCTTTCCTGCAATTCGAGCTGCTTGGCTTGTTGAACAGGATCGAGCTGACTGCTCAGCGCCACGACCGCCTTCACCGTCTCGTCCTTGTGGGCGTAGGCGTAGTCGTAGCCCCTCTGCGTGGCCGCCACGAAGCGCTTTACGAGGTCCGGGTTTTCCTCAACCGTCTGACGTGCCGCGAAGATGACTTCAGCGTATGTGTCGATGCCGAAGTCGGAAGGCAAAAGCGCTGAGGTCTTGTGACCCTGAAGATCGAGCGCCACTGCCTCGTTGATGACGAAATCGGTCTTCGCATCGACGGAGCCGTTGACCAGCAGCTCGGTGCTCGGCGAGACGACCAGCTTCAACTTGTCAAGCGGAACACCGGCTTTGGCCAGCATCGCCTTTGTCATTGTCCAGGGCCCACCCTCATTATAGGCGAGCGTCTTGCCGATCAGATCGGCGGGTGTCTTGATGGCGCTTTTCTCAAGCGAGATCACTCCGGCCGGATGGCGCTGGAAACAGGCACCAACCATAACAATGTCCATGCCATTGGCGACACCGAGCAGGATTTGACCGACATCATTGGTTCCAAAAGTATTGGCTCCTGAAGCAACCAAAGCGGTGGAATTAAGGTTCGGACCGCCAGGCATGATGTCGACGTTCAGGCCTGCATCTTGATAGAAGCCCTTCTCCTTGGCGATCACGTAGCCAGCCGACTGCACGTTGAGCAGCCAAGGCAGGCGCAGCGAAATGTCGGCGGCGGCGACGGCGGGGACAGCACAAGACGGTGCAGCGGATAGAAACAGCGCAGCCGACAGGGTAAGCAAACAGGATTTCATTGTTTGATCTCCGGAATGAGGGAAAGGAACTGATCAGCTATCCACGTTGGCCTCTGGCCAGTAGAGACTGAGTTTTTCGGCGACGATCACCAGATAGAACATCAGGATGGTTGCGATGGAAGAGGCGACGATTGCGGAAAACAGCATTGCTGCATCCTGCTGATAGCCGGCGGTGACGATCACCGTACCGATACCAAAATTCGCACCGGTGAATTCCGCGACAATGGCACCAATGACAGCGATGCTCGAACTCACCTTTGCGGCCGCAAATATATAGGGGAGTGCAGCAAAGAGGCGTGCATGGCGAAGAGTCTGTGCACGGGTCGCGCCGACCACGGCGAGAAACTCCAGACTTTGGCGGTCTACCGTGCGCAGTCCCTTCACGGTATTGACCAGCATCGGAAAGAAGCAGGCGATGGCAGCAATGGCGACCTTGGGCGCCAGACCAAAACCAAGCCAGATGGTCAGCAAAGGAGCAATTGCGAGAATTGGCATGGCTTTCAGCGTAATTGCCCATGGAAAGAGAGCTCGCTCCGCCGCTTTCGAATAAAGGAAAAGGATCGCGAGGCCAACGGCAACAAGCGTGCCGATAATGAAGCCAAGAATTGCCGCCGCCATCGTATAGGCGAGGTTCTGCAACAGCATCTCCCGCGTTTCCCACAGCTTGGCGGCGATGGCACTCGGTGCCGGAAGCAGGTAGCCCGGTATGGCAAAGATTTTCACTGATAGCTCCCAAACAATGGCGATGGCGGCGAAAATGCCGATGGCTGGTGCCAGATCGACGATCCGCGAACCGTAATCCGCTATGTTCAGGCGCAATGACTGGGTTCTGGCCGTCTCAGTGCTCATGGATCAAGATCTCCAGTTCTTGCGTCTGCCGGATGTAGTCGAAGCTGGCGCGCGCCATCGGATCGCTCTCGCGTGGGTTCAAAACCGGCATCACCGCCTTTATCCGGCCGTGACGGGGTGCCATGACAACGATGCGATCCGACAGGTAGAGGGCTTCCGGAACGCTATGAGTCACGAATACGACGGTCAATCCGCGGGCTTTCCAGACACGGATCAGTTCGTCATGCATCTCTCGCCGGGTAAAGTCGTCAAGCGCACCGAAGGGTTCGTCCATCAGAAGAATTTCTGGCTCGTAGGACAGTGCTCGTGCAATCGCCACACGCTGGCGCATGCCGCCCGATAGCTGGGCCGGATAGTGATCGGCGAAACCCTCCAGATGCATGAGGCTGAGCAAATCGAGCGCCCGCTTGCGCCGTTCTGCCGGTGAACCAAGGCCGAGGATCTCGAGCGGCAGCTCGACATTCTCAAGAGCTGTCTTCCATGCAAACAGGCTGGCGTCCTGAAAGACGAACCCGAATTTCTTCTTGCGCTGATACTCCGCCGAAGACAGTCCGTGGACGCGGACTTCGCCCTTCGTCGGTGAAATGAGGTTGCTGATGATGCGCAACAGTGTCGACTTTCCGCAGCCGCTGCGTCCGACAATCGAGGTGAACTTGTTCTGAGGGATGACAAGGCTCACATCGACAAGCGCCTCCACGCTACCTTTCCGCCCGGCAAATGACATGGAGACCGCGTCCACTTCGATCGCGGATTTGACGGCCGCAACATTCGTCAGGAACGGTTTTGCTAAAGGGGGCACTCCCCTTTCTGGCGTGGTGAGCATGCTTGTACCCCTCTTGATGAGGCTGGCGAACTTGTCTGTTCGCCAGCCTGCATCACTAACCCGAGCCTGCGTGGCTTTCTCAATGGTTGCCTGTGATAGTAAGTCCCGACAAGGCGCTTGCACCAGCAGATTTATTGGCGCTTACTGAGCGAATTATTCGCGCGCTTTCTTCGAGAGGACCCATGGCGCTCCTGAAAACCTCGCTCATCCATTTCGACGCCGCGATCCGGCACGGATCAATACGCAAGGCAGCCGAAAGCCTGAACGTGGCCTCCTCGGCGATGAATCGCCAGATCCTTCAACTGGAACTGGAAATGGGCGTCGAATTGTTCGAGCGGCTCCCGCGCGGTATTCGACCGACGGCAGCAGGTGGCGTGCTGCTTGCTTATATTCGGCGGTGGAACCGCGAAGCCTCTCTGGTAAAGCAGGAAATCGGGAGCTTGCGCGGCGGCATACGCGGTACAATCCGTATTGCCGCTGCCGAAACCTTCACCGAGGATGTATTGCCGCGTGCCATGACACGATTGCAGGCACAGTTTCCCCATGTCGATTACACACTGATCTCCGGCGACAACCAGCGTATCACCAACGAGCTTTTGGCCAAGGAGGCGGATATTGTTCTCGCCTACGATGTCGGCAACCATATCCGCGCCGAGCGCGTGCATTCCATCACTGAGCCGATCGGTGTCATCACTGCGCCGGACCATCCACTTTCGTACAAACAGGAAGCCACGTTGACCGACATCGCCCAATGGCCGCTGATCGCTCCGGGCGAAGATTGGCTGCGCCATAGTGGGTTGAAGCTGCTGTTTGAAGGGGAACAGGCGTTGGGACGCATCGTAGCGCGAGCGGAACGGCCGGGAATACTCAAGGCGCTTGTTCGTTCCGGGCTGGGGATTGCACTGCTATCATCACTCGGGGCGGAAAGGGAGGTGGCGGAAGGCAAACTCGCTTGGGTGCCGCTTGCAGACGGCATCATGGAACCTGCTCGTATTTCGATGCTGGTGCCCCGCGGCCGGGTTCAGCCCGTCTATATGATGGTCTTTATCGAGATACTGAAGCGAGAATTTATCGACTTCATGCAGGCCAACGCGCCTGCGCGCAAGCGAAACGAAATCGATGCATGAAAGCCGCCGGCCCGCATCGATGAATACACCGAATTTGTGGTCGTTATTGTCTCGAACAAAGCGGGTTGTTTTCTCCAAGGCTTGTGTTTCTCAGGAAGCGATCTGATCGAGAGAGACCTCGCATGCCTTGCGAACCTCCTGAACCGTCGCAGGCACTCTCATGCTGAACAATGTTGAAAGCCCTCGTTCTCGCCTCGACTCCCGAACGGCATCCTTGATGGCGAAGAAGACTGAATTGGCGAGCACCAGCGGCGGCTCGCCGACTTCTTTTGCAGAGAATATCCCCTGGTCATCGGGAGGAATATCAACAACGGAAGGATCGTTGCGCGGAAAGAGCGAGACGTTGAACTCGAGCGGGATCGTCACATGCGCAGGAATCTTGTAGCGCCATGTATTGACGGTGTTCAGGCGTCCCTTTTCCTCACCCTCCGGTTGGAAGACCAACTCCTCGGTCATGAGAAATCCGATCCCCTGCACAAAGCCTCCCTCGATCTGGCCCACGTCAAGCGCCGGATTGAGACTCCAACCGATGTCGTAAACAACATCCGAGCTCAGGATCTTCGTCTCGCCCGTCAGAACGTCGATGTCGACGACGGAGCAGGCCGCAGAGTAGGTAAAGCCGACGAACTGGTTCTGCACATCTGTCACCTTGTCGACAGCGGCGCGCGTGATCCCGGGGATTTCCGGCTGGTCATCTGGTTGCTTGAAAATCAGAACCGGCATCTGGAAGTCACCGTGTTCAATGTCGACGTTGAACGTCGTCGTCAAGCTCAGACGATAGACATAAGCCAGGTGGACCAGGTTCTGCCAGATCAGCGATTTGCGTCCTCCGACGACTACTTCGGCCGCCCATCCGGTTTCCCCATGATTCCAGAAGTCGACACCATTGGCCCTGCACCAGTCGTTGCCATTATCCTTCAGCAATTCATAGCCGAATTCCGTCAGGCGGCTTCTCAGCTGTTCGCACGTGCGCTTGACCGCCTCCGCACTATATGGCGTTCCGGTCGAAGCACCGCTGCTGCTGGCGTTCGGGGTGGTATCCGTCTGTGGGCTTTCGATGTGAATAAGAGACATTGGAATGTTGAGCACATAGGCGGCAACCTGCAGTGCCTGTGTCAGGAGCCCCTGCCCCATATCCACGCCGCCCTGGTGGATTACGATCGAACCATCGGCCTGATTGACAACGACGATTGCCGACGACTGCTTCAATTGCTCGAAATTATATCCGGAACCATACTTTACAGGGATTATGGAGATGCCGCGCTTGCGCCATTTGTTCATCCGATTGAAGTTTTGGACCTCCTGGAGCTTCTTGTCGAAATCACACTTGTTCTTCAGGTACGTCCACACCTCGGCGATATAGCACGCGGTTAACGTCTGGCCATATGGCGTGACATCCCCTCGGACGTAGAAGTTCTTCTCACGCAACGCTTCCGGACGCATGCCGAGCGCCTCCGCAGCATCGTCGACGAGATTCTCCAGGATGTTCTTGGCCTGAACGTCGCCGAACGCTCTCATGGCGGTATTGGGCGCCGTATTTGTCCGACAGACATCGATCCGGCTTTCGAAATTATCAATCATGTAGGCGTTGTCGATGCGGGTCTGGATGCAATTCGTGACGACGTAGGAACAGTCATAATAGGCGCCACCGTCTGCCCAGATTGACAGGTGCATCCCCTTGATGACGCCCTTGTCTCCGGACCTTGAGGAGCCATCATCGACCGCGATCTGCCCCTCACCGAATAGTGCGTGCCGCTTGCCGATCATTGCAGTGTCTGCGTCCCGTGACATGGCAAGGCGGACCGGCGTGTCCATGACTGCGGCCGCCACAGCCGTCGGACCGGTGACAAACCGGGCCTGCTCGGTCTTGCCGCCGAATGCGCCCCCTAGAAGGCGGGTCTGCAGCTTCACTTTATTGTATTGGACGCCGAGAGCCATGGCGACCGTCTGCTGCATTTCCATCGGGCTTTGGGTGGATGAATTGACGACAATGCGCCCCTCATCCGAGGGGATAGCAAGACAGGCCTGCGTTTCCATATAAAAATGGGCTTGCCCGCCGGTTCTCTGATTGTTGACGACTCGAGTGCAATTAGCGCCATCGACAAAAATATTCGGCGTCACCAACGGTGCCTGATCAAAAGCCGGAGGCAAGGTTGTCGAGGCGAGCCAGTCGAAGCGGCTTCTCGGGCGTGTAATCTTCCAGATATGGCACAGGAACGGCGCAGTGGAGGGTGTATCCGGGTAGATGCTGCCCCTGCTGATGGCATCTTCGAGCGTCAGCACCGGCTCCTGCCAGGGCGACGGCCAGTCGATGGCTTCATAAGCCAGGCAATTCTCAGAGACATACTGCGCGATCCTGTTGGCATCTTGCTCATTGGTGGCAAGCACAAGAGCAATTGACTGGCCGACATAATGGACAGAGCCATCGGCAAAGAGTGGCTGGTCGAGCGCCATCCCCTGAAGATTGAGGCCACAGGGTGGAATATCTGAACACGTTATCAAACGTTGAAATGCTGGGAATGTCGCCCTCAGATAATCGTTCAGTCCACGAGTTGTAATCGAACCGGCACTGGGCCACTGGTAGGAAAAACGGCTCAGGGCGCGTCGGCTCTGGACGAAGGCGGCGTAAAACGTACCCTGAGGATAGGACAGTTCGTGCGTGTAATGCGTGCGCCCCGAGGATTGGGCAAGCGCCGTGCTCTTGATATAGGGCTTGGCGACTGGCGCCTTGTAGTCCTGGGCCACATAATCCTGATGGCCGTCACTTACACCCCAAGTTCCCCATGTCATTTCCCCGGCGGATCTAACGCTGTCCGGAACGAAAGCGCCCGCCTCGATAAGCAAATTCAGTCCCCCCTTGAGGAACATTGCAACGGCGAGCTGCGCTCTATATTCTTCGGTGAATCCTTCATCTGGCAGGCCGTGCATGCGTGGACGAGCGTCTCTTAACGCCTGCTTCACCTCATCGTAAAGTGGTGCGCAAGCCTTCCCCAAAGCGTCATAGGTAAATCCATTTCCAAAACACTGACTGAAATTAAAAGGTGACGGCGACCATATCGATGAATTTATCCCGCCAAAGGCGGCCACTATCAAGGGAGGAGCATTTTCAAGAATCTCCACAGAAAGCTTGCAGTTAACAATGGAATGGGAATTTACCTCTCTTATGGCGACTTTCTGAGCCACCGCTGAAGTAGAGGGCGGGTATATGTTGATCAAAGGAACATGGAAATTTGCGAGAACGATTCTGCTCGCCAAGCTTGGATCAATTTCGACATCTTTTATGAGAGAACTGAGATCGTTGGGCGTGTGCAGATCATAACCGCCGCTGCCCAGGTCGATTTCATAATATTCCAAACAGCCGGAGATAGAGTAGAGCGCGGTGGCAATGTCGGAGGGAAATGGTGCTCCCGTCCCTTTGGCAATATGGTGGACAAGCAACATGATGTTTCCACCGATTGTCGCAGCATTGCGAACAATCCTGCCGGCCGTCCGTCGCACCATGTAGTCGATAGAGGACAGATCGTCTGTGACCTTTCCTCCGTATAGGCCGTCGCAATACGTATAGAAATCCTGAAATTCACCATAAGTTGTGGTAGCTGGTACATTCCAAGAGCCGTCGTCTGACGGCGCTACACCGTCGCGCTCCGGGTATAAAAGGGGTTTTTGCAATTCCTCCACAAACCTCAAATCGATAAATGCATCGGTATTTTCGAACTCCTCTTTGTAAATGCCGTATGATGTTCCGCCATGAATGAAGCGGAAGCTGCTGCCTTCCCCAGACAGCTGAGCGGCAGTCGCGGCGAGATCCCGCATGTTCGTCGGCGTAAACCACTTTACCTTAGCTGTGACGACAAGTGGCTGCGGCTGCGCCGGTTGTGTTGCTGGAACTGGAAACTTGACGGTGCTCCCTTCCGGTATGTGAATTTCCGGATCTTCTAGACAGTGCATCGCGTTGTGCTGGTCCTGCTCGCTCCAATCGCTCGCCATGGTTTTCATACCCGTCAGGATTGGCCGATAGCCCGTGCACCGGCAAAGATTCCCGTCGAAGGCATCCTCAATCTCCTGCTTCGTGGCGCTCGGACGATTTGTGATGAACTCCGACATGTTCATCACGAAGCCGACGCTGCAATAGCCGCATTGGCTCCCGTTGTTGATGGCGAGCCGCTGTGCGACAGGATTGATCTTTGAAACGTCGATTGCCGTATTCCCGGCTGGCCCTTTCAGGTCCGCTTTGAGCGTGAGAGCGGCCGTCGTTTGATCTGTCACCTCTATCAAAGCCGTAGGAATCGGCGAATTGATCTGTGCACCCGAACGAGAGCCTGCCATCTGGTGGGTCCGGTAGGCGGGTGGCGGCGGTGGAACGTTGCCTGTGCCCTCGATTGTCGTCACGGCAAGTCCGTTGAGCGAACAGAGCCGGCGCAAGCAGGAATTGATTGCCCTATGCCTGACCTTGCCATTGGGCCAATCCGACAGGACAACGGTGCATCCGCCGCAGCCCCCCTGACCGCAAGGTTTCTTCGTCCCGGTCAGTCGCACTTCCGCTGATCGAAGGTAGTCAACCAGAAGTATTTCAGGCGACGGATTGTCAATTACAACTTCCTGGCCGTTAAGAAGAAATCGTAGCTGCGAGGTCGTCGATGCCATTGCGGTCCCCTTGGCGATGAACTTTGAATCCGAATGCGATGCGAACAATCCTCTGCGAAACCCTGGCGCGGCCACCTCGCCACCTTCAAGGATGAGCGGCCGAAAAATGCGGTCGGTACGCCATTTTATGAAATACAGTGCGCTACCGCGAGGACGGCTGCGGCTCCCCTCCACGTGAAGGGAGCGTTGTCCAGTTGGCCGATGCGCGCTGATTTATGGGTGTGGTGATTCTCCCGACTGCCGTTCCTAGATTATTCGACAGAATGAAAGAAGCACTAGAGCAAAAAGCTGAGCGTCATGAGCGAATATTTCGCTCGCATTAAGAGCTAAGAGAGCCACTGCACGCCAGGCCGTATCAAAGTGCCCTTATCGGCCCCCTGATAAACTGGACGTTTTGTTCAAATTCGTTTGCCATCGATACTCGATCCGCTGAAAATGCCGCTAACGGTAGATTTTACGCGACTACTTACTTGTCTGCGGTTTGCTTATTATGCCCGCAAATGAATACTGCAATCCGGCTTGGTGCGAGCGCTGACCGGAGGAATTCGAACCGCAGCCCCGAATAGATATCGCGACATGCGCGATGAGATCGTTACTCATTGCCTTTGCCGAGTCGGCCATTTTCCGCTGCAAGCCCATTAGGAGAGCATAAAGATCCGTGGGGCAACTACACTACGACCCCGTAAATGGGTTCTTCTCGTGCCGCGACTCCTGCCGTTCAAAGAGCCTTCGTCATCAACTGCCCCACAGATCTTTATGCTCTCCAGCCCAGGGTCAGCGCCGTCTCGATGGCGAGATCGGAATACCGGCTTGGCCTCCCCGGGTCTTGCGTCGCAAAGCGCGCCACCCGGCCCCGCCGGCGCAGACCAGCCTCATAAACCGCCCAATTCGTCACCCTGAATTTCATCTTTGCGATGTGATGACGACGATCGGCGTTGTGTTTGTACGGCATGGCACCCGGATCAAGCTGATTGCAATCCTGCCTGCCTATCGCCAAACCGTTGACAAAGGATCGATGCACCAATGCCCCATTTGAGTGTCACGTGACAAGGAGATTCGCCCGTGTCTGCGCCTGGGCTGTGTCGGGCGATCCGCGAGGAAGGCGGGGGTGGCAGCGCGGGGGGGGCGAATCGGCTGCCTGTGGCGGCTTGAAATCGCCTTCCGTCGGCGTACCATTGCGTTGCCTACCTTGAAGGAGCGCAGCCATGGAACTCACCGTCGTGCCCATCGTCAAGCCGGACGCCGCCAACTTCATTTTTGGCCAGTCGCATTTCATCAAGACTGTGGAAGACCTCCACGAGGCGCTGGTGGGCGCGGTTCCTGGCATCCGCTTCGGGCTGGCCTTCTGCGAGGCCTCCGGTAAGCGGCTGGTGCGCTGGTCGGGTAATGACGAAGCCGTGCTCGCACGCGACAACGCATTGGCCATTGGCGCCGGCCACACTTTCCTGATCTTCCTGGGCGACGGATTCTTTCCCGTCAACGTGCTGGCTGCGGTGCGTGCGGTGCCAGAGGTCTGCCGCATCTACTGCGCGACGGCCAACCCGACACAGGTGATCGTCGCGCAAACGGAGCTGGGCCGCGGCGTGCTCGGCGTGGTGGATGGCGCCTCACCGCTGGGTGTCGAAACCGACGCGGACATTGCATGGCGGAAAGACCTGCTGCGAAAGATCGGCTACAAGCTGTAGTGGCTGGATGAAGCCGAAGTCGACGGGCCTGCATGGACAATACCGTCAAGCCCATGATCCAGACGCCCGGACCGTTCACGCAACGCCGGCGGTGACCCCGCGCTACGGCGCGTGCGGTCGCCGCATGCCATGCCTCTGGCGGCGCTCTGGTTGCCCCATCACGAGGACTTGCGACGCAGCACGAGGGAACAGCGTCGGTGCGCATAGGGCCGCAGGCGTACGACAGGGTTAACGACCATCGAGGGCGAGATCATTGACGCGAGCGATTGCGGAGCAGCTAAACCGGTGCGCGACAGATTGGAGATTCGCCGTGCCTGCCCCTCGCCTCGTCTGGTCCCATCTCGCCGGCCGCGAGGTCCTCCCAGACTGGCTTGGAACGGCCGAACATCGGCTTAAAAGGCGCAACCTGCACCGGCAGTTCCCGATGAGTCATTATGCGATTTTCGGAGCAAATACCGAGAACATCAGGCTGTTTAGTACTCAAAAGTGGCGACGACTGATGGGGATATACGTTCGTTTAAGGATGCCGATAATGCGGATTTGGATTGAACCCGAGGGTCTACAACTTCTCTGTAATCGCACCATAAACCAAGTGATACGTGCCGCAGAAATGGAGATACTGCATGGAACGGATCGATAAACGTGCCCTGAGCCTGGTGGCCCAAATGGTTACTCGTCAACCTGTCCGGTAATGAGACCAAAGGCACGTGCGTATTCCCATCCTTATTCTCGCCCTCTAACATGCTGTCGACGACTTCGGCCATTAGCCCCTCTTCGCCGCTGGCTAAATTCGCGAAAGCAGGCCGCTCCGATTGCGCTCCGCGCAAATGCTGCGATGTGACCCAGGGCACTATCTAGCAATGGGAAATGATTTATCCTCACCATTGTCAAAGCGCAGCACCTCCTCCCACTGCGCAAAACGTCGGTTGCACCTCCACCCAGAACCCATCAGTTCAAAGACCCCGATGCTCCCTCCCGGCTCGGGGTCTATTTGCATGGCACCGCGCGTCACCGTCCTGCTTCCCTCACCACACGCCTTCCCTTACAATCCCTTCCCGACACAGAGGAGTTCCGCCATGAGCGAAGACGCCTTCAACATTTCGATCCGCAAGTTCCTGAAGGAAGTCGGCGTCACCTCACAGCGCAAGATCGAGGAGACGGTGCGCGAAAGGCAGATCAGCGGCAAGAAGCTGAAGGTCCGCATGACGCTGACGGCGGAAGGCACGGGCCTCACCCACGTGGTGGACGGCGAGATTGAACTTCCGTAAGCCCGGCGAAGCAATCAAGCGAGTCGTCCGACGCGGCCGAAGCAAAGAGGCGGCGTTTACCGCTGGTGCCGTTTGGAAGCTTTTTGAGCTAGAACGATCCGCGTAGAGAGCGGCTCATTTGGGTACACTTCACAAAGCCTAGCTTACTGGCCTAGGTCAAATAAAAAATTAGCAATCCTACTGGGCCATGCAATTTTGAGCCGCTCTATTGACCTAGTGGCGAAAACCTGACGCTTGATGCCTAACAACTGCCGTTGAAAGGCGGATACGGCTGTTTGTTTTTGTCCACCGAACGAACAAGGCGCGCCAATTCGTGACCATTACGCCGCAAGACAAAACGTCTGCAATGCGGTCGACGCCAGATCTACTCTCCTGATGACCGTGCTTGGATCACCGCATGGCGAGCTTGGCGCCGTAGTAGCTCAAGGCACCGGCGATGATGAGGCCGACCCAACTCACCCACATAGGAACCGTCCAGCCGTCAACGACAATTGACCAGCCTATGAGAATGCGAACCAGGTGCAACACGGCAACGACTCCGAATATTGCGGCCGCAAGTATCGAGAAAGTCTTTTCGGTCATTTTAGTCTCCGGGTATCAGAGACAAACAACTATATCACCAGGCATCGGGGTCGTCTTGCGCCGCAGATTGTATCGTCGATCGGGCGCACGAGCTCAGTCTTTAGCCAGGTGTGAATTCTCCGCCCGGTTATTCATCCCCTTGTGGCTCCGATGTTCAACGGCCGACATGATTTGACCCCGAGCTGCTCCATAGGAGCGGAGGCTGTCGGTGATCATACGCCTCGGCACCATGCCCTGTGTCGCGCTGCAGTTAATGAGGGTCTTCCTCAATCTGTGTGGTGGTTGGATGCGTGGAGCGGCAGCATTCTTGCACGTAGAAGTTCATCCCTTATCTCCCATATGGGTCGCGCATTGAATAACCGTGGCAGATGAAGTGTTCAATGATGCGGGAGGATGACAGGCGGTGATTTTGCCTCGAAGCTTGGACCGTACAACCTTAAGAGGGAGTGAACGATATGAAAACAATACTCGTTGCAATGGGAATTGTTGCGGCCGGCAGCTTGTCTGCCTTTGCTGCTGAACCGGTCAAGATGATGGATACGAAGATGGGCAAGGTCATGACCACCCCCAAGGGCATGACACTCTACACGTTTGACAAGGATACGAAGGACAAATCCAACTGTGACGCGAAATGCCTGAAGAACTGGCCGGCTTTCCATGCAGATGCAAGGGCCAAGGCCGAGGGTGAATGGACGCTTGTCAAAGATGCCGACGGCAAGGACATGTGGGCCTATGAAGGCAAGCCGCTCTATATGTTCGCGAAGGACAAGAAGGCCGGCGATATGACCGGCGACGGCGTTGGCGGAGTCTGGCACGTCGCAAAATAAGGATTATTCATCGATCGAAAGAAGGGCGGCTCTTTTGGGCCGCCTTTACTTTGCGAGGACAATTGCAAGTCCTTGTGAAACATGCTGATCTTTGGCCACGAACCCGACGACGAAACGGAGGAAATCATGGCCTTGAGATCTTTGAGGCGTTGGTGCGTAGATAACTTCTGAACGGTCTCGAGATAGATCGAGGAGCAGTTCCCATCTCGATCGTGGTCTCATGCCGAACAAACACAATGCCTCCCGCCGTCATTACATCGCGAAGATGAAATTCAGGGTGACGAACTGGGCGGAATACGAAGCAGGCTTGCGTCGTCGCGGCAGCCTGCCGTTATGGATCACGCCAGAAGCGTTGGCAAAATGGCGGGCGCCCCGGCGCACAACTCCAGGTGGGCAGCCTCGCTATTCCGATCTCGCGATCGAGACAACACTGATGCTGGGCTGCGCATTTGGAATGCTGCGTCTGCGCCAGACCGAGGGGCTGATTCTGTGATCGACCTGATGGGACTGGATTCGCCTGTTCCCGATCGCACAACCCTTAGCCGCAGGGCACAGAAGCAACCGACCAGAATACGATCCTCCTTGCCGGATGGTCCGCTGCATGTGCTGGCAGACAGCACGGGATTAAAAGGGCGCTGGTGCATGAATGCAGCTGAAATTGTCAACGGACGCAATTGGTTCTTTGATGTCGGCGATTACGCGTGCTTTTCTTGGCAGCGGACAGAGTTCGAGCGTGCACATGCCAGCATGCGATTGAGCACGATGCAGCCAATGGCAACCTCGGTCTGCTGAGCCGGAAACGAACGTGCCCGCAGGCGTCGACCGATCAGCCCCTTGTATCGACCGATCGCGGTCTCGACCAATGAGCGTTTGCCATAGCCGGTGGTTGCCTGCCATTTCAGCCGACCGTCTTTTGCGATCGCCGCGATGTGCTTGTCTCTTTGATCAGCAGGCGGCCCCGTATCGCCATTGCTTTCCACCGCCGTCGAACGAGGTGGAATGACGATGTTGGCGGTATCGCTGTGTTCAAGAACGGCCCGGTAGGTGGGCTTGCCGTCATAGGCACCATCGGCTGTAACTTGGCCAATCGCACCATCGATCTGGTTGAGCAATGGCTCCACCTGCGCAGGATCATCGGTGTTCTGATCGGTCAACGTTTCTGCGACAATGTCCCCGTTATTGGCGTTCACCGCCAGGTGGAGTTTGCGCCAGTTGCGCCGCGATCTGGTGCCATGCCTGGCTTCCAGCCATTGGCCAGCGCCGTATATTTTCAACCCAGTGCTGTCGATCAGTACATGGATTGGCCCGTCCGGCATCGACTGCATGCTTCCGGCTGGTCGTTCCCACTTCTGAGCCCGGCGGCTCAATGTCGTATGATCAGGGACCGGTAGCTGTAACCCGAGGAGATCGAGCACCGAGCGCAGGAACCCCTCAATCTGGCGCAGACGTAAATGGAAGATGCAGCCCAACGTCAGCGCCGTTTCGATGGCGAAATCGGAATATCGGCGCTGACCACCACGGGTGTCTCGTCGAGGCGCATGCCATTTGTCCAGAGCATCCGGTGTCATCCAGAACGTCAGGCTGCCGCGCTGGCGCAGTCCAGCCTCGTAGTCCCGCCAGTTCGTCACTTTGAACTTCATCTTCCTGATACGATGGCGGCGGGCGGCATTATGTTTGAAGGGCATGGCTCGGATCAGACTGATTGCGATCCAACGTGCCTACCTCCAAACCATTGAAAAAGGATCGATGCACCAAAGCCCAGTTCCTATGCTACCAACCGACCTCCAGAGCTGGGAGGGAATGACGGTCATTGGGTCTAAGCGACCGGCCACCTGTATTCGCCGATTAGATTGATCCCATCCAAGCGGTGACACGTGAGCGAGAAGTTCCAGCGGAACGGGTAATCCGGTTTGGCTTCGATCTTTGACAGCGTCGCCGAGTTTCAGGGTGTTCCAGAAGATGATGACAGCAGCGAGCAGGTTCAGGCCTGCGATCGTGTAGTGCTGGCCTTCGGTGGTGCGGTCACGGATTTCACCACGCTGATAAAAGTTGATGGCTTGTTTCAAGGCGTGATGGGACTCCCCTTTGTTCAAACCCACCCATGCACGGCGGTGCATGCCGGTGTCCATGATCCAGTTGATCATGAAGAGTGTTCGCTCAATCCGACCAACCTCCCGCAGAGCAATCCGCTGTAACCAAGAACGTGAACAATTTCAGCTACCTGATACGTCCGGCGTGCGCAGGGAGAAGTGTTTTTCGGGCGATCGTTCAAGCCAAGCACCACACACTTTGAGGAAGACCCCAATTAACTGCCGTGCGACATCCCCAAAACCACAACTGGACACGGAAATCCTGATTTTCAAGCGATACCATCTTGGGCAGAGTTCCGTTCGCAAGCTGGTGAACTTAAAAGCGTAATACTAGGCTATGAGTAATTGTAACAGCCATCCTACCTTTACAGGCGCAGGAATTTCCATCTGTGAATGGACTCGGTCAGATGCTCTTCCGAAAAGCGAAGTAACTCGAGACGACACGCGCTGGATTATGTCAGTCAGCGGCCTGGTAATTACAATAGCTAAATAGGAACAGAATATAGAACGGACTAAAATCGCCCTCGGAACGTGTCTGGTTACGGGCATTCGGAGGGGCCATGCTAAGTCATCGATGGTTGCTTGGAGCAGTGCTTGTGGCCTCAGCTCGACGTGTTCCATTTTGTGTATCGGTTGTTGTTTTAGCACTTTTTTCTGCCAGCGCAGAATCGCAAGCGCACCGGATTTGATTGGCGCGAACTGGATATGCTGGAAGAAACCGATGTAATCATCGAAAATATCCGGAACGCGATCTGCACCGTGACGGGTTATATCCCGCCACGGCGACCGTACCCGGAACGTGAGATGGACCCGGTGCAGTAGCACAGGGTTTCACAGGAGTGGCGGAGGGCCACATGAAATTTGTGCCGGTGATTACCGCGCTAGCACTGCTATGCGCGACAAACCTAGCATCAGCCGAAGCGGAGCGGGTCGGGACGGCAACCCGTATCGAGACCGCCGTCAACGGTGACTACGGCACGGTGGAAGTCAAGGAGCCGGTTCACCGGGACGAACGGATTGTTACCTCCCGATCAGGGTTGGGTGAATTCGTGTTCCGCGACGGCACCAAGCTCGCCGTCGGGGCAGGTTCGGTCGTCAAGATCGACAAGTACGTCTTCGATGACTCCAATTCAGTCAAGAAGCTTTCGATCAAGGCCGCCAAGGGCACGTTCCGATGGATCAGCGGTAACTCAAAATCCACCGCTTACTCAATCCTGACCCCCGCCGGGACGATCGGTGTTCGCGGCACGAAGTTCGACTTCTACGTCGGCGCGGACGGTAAGGTAGCTATGGTCCTGCTTAGCGGCCGCGCTCAGTTCTGCGGTACAGGTGGGTGCGTCCAGCTACAGCGGAAGTGCGATTGCGTGATCGCCAAGCGGGGCCAACGACCAGCCCTCACCCGCGCCAGCCGCAAGACCCTCACCGCGCTGGGTAACACGAAGGCGTTACCGTTCTTATCGGATAATCAGCACTTGTCGGGCGGGTTCGGGTCTAGCTCAGACTGCGGTATGTCGGTCGCGGTACTGGACACACCGAACGATACGACACCGGCGACGAAGGAACAGTCAGCACCCAACAGGAGCCAACCAAACAAGCCCGATGCGCCTAACAGGCCCGACACGCCATCGACGCCGTCTGACCCGGGCACACCCGACACACCCGATACGCCAACCCCGGATAAACGCGGCCACGGCTACGGCGACAAGAACCACACCCACACCCATGACCCGCAAGGCCACGCATACGGCGGGGCCAACGGCGGCGGGAAAGGACATAATAAGTAATCGTGGAAGAATATCTGATCAATCCTCGAACGAGCATATGCATCAGAATATCTGAGTTCAGGTGAGCGAGCATAGAACGAGAAATATCTGATCCTTGAGCAGCGAGCATTGCCGAGAGAATATCTGGGTATCTGGGAGCGGCTTACCAAAAACCGCGGAATTAGATCCCATGGGGAGTGAACAGCGGTCGGCGCTCTGTCAGAGTGAGGCTGCGTTAACCCACTCACTTCACAGGAGCCGCCGTCATGGAAGCTGTAACTTCCCATGGGATCTAATTCCGCAAATAATCGAATTGGCCAAAGAGATTGATCCGTAAATGCCGCTCGCCGAAATCGGGGACGCATGGACGGAGTTCAATCGCAGCCATCGTTGTCCGCGCATCGGCAATCCCAAGACCTCGCCAGATCGCGGTTAGTTTCTCCCTGTCCAGAAAACAGCCGCGAGCGCGCTTGAACGCCTGTCCGTATTGAGTATCCTCCCGTGCGATATCCAAGGGGGAGCCATGATTTACAGACCTGTGGTCGTAGCGGCCGCGTTCGCCCTTGCTGTTACTTTTCGATTGGTCAGCCAATCCAATGCAGGCGGAACGATCGATCCAAAACAGAATGCAATTTGCGATGCGATGGCGGCACAGATCGTTGACGCGTTGGGCGCTTCCGTGGCCGACAGATCGGACCGCATGTTCTATCTTGCGATCGGAGACCTCCATGACATTCATTTCATTTGTGACCGAACCAACTCCCTAAGGCAGTTTGACGGCATCGAGATATCGTACAACGAACGAGGAACGTCGCCTGCCTCTCGGTGGACTATCCTCGGTCGCGCCGGCGAGGCGTATTCCGGAAGAGAGCATTCTGACGGGATCTGATGGGGTGGACGCCCCCCGACGGCATCGATGTGCCAGAATGGAGACGTTGATCACCATTTAAAGGAGGCGTCCATGAAAGAGATTAGCATTATTGGTCTGGATTTGGCGAAGAACGTGTTTCAGGCCCATGGGGCTGATGAGACTGGTTCGGTGCTTTTGCGCAAGAAACTCCGCCGCGATCAGTTGCTCACGTTCTTTGCTGCGCAGCCAAGCTGTACGATTGCGATGGAAGCGTGCTCCAGCAGTCACTACTGGGGGCGGGAGATCGGCAATCTTGGCCATACGGTTCGGCTGATCCCGCCTGCCTACGTGAAGCCGTTCGTGAAGCGGCACAAGAATGATGCTGCCGACGCTGAAGCGATCTGTGAGGCAGCGTTGCGCCCGACCATGCGTTTTGTCGCCGTAAAAAGCGAGGTGAGCCAGGCTGCAGCCATTGTGTTCCGGACACGCGATCTTTTCGTGCGTCAACGGACGCAGGTTATCAATGCTCTGCGGGGTCATCTTGCCGAATTCGGAATTATCGTTGCCCAAGGTCCCGCTCATGTTACCAAGCTGATCCTAGCTGTGGAGGACTCGGAGAAGCTTTTACCGGATATGGCGCGTCCGGTCCTTGGGGCATTGGTCGAGGCGCTGCATGCATTGGAGGAGCGTATCAGGCTCCTAGATATCGAGATTGCCCGCCGTGCCAAAGAGGACGAGGTGGCGCGTCGTTTGATGACTGTTCCCGGGATTGGTCCGGTCATAGCAACGGCGCTGACAGCGCTGGCACCTGCGGCTGAGACGTTCAAACGTGGGCGTGATTTTGCCGCGTGGTTAGGGCTAACACCGCTGCAACGATCGACCGGCGGCAAACAGCGGCTTGGCAAGACCTCGAAGATGGGGGAACGGACGTTGCGCCGTCTGCTCATCATCGGGGCGAGCGCGGTTGTGCGGTGGGCGGCACGGAAGGGAGCCGTGGCAGGATCATGGCTGGCGCGCATGCTGAGCCGCAAGCCACGGATGCTGGTGACGGTTGCCCTTGCCAACAAGATGGCTCGCATCGTCTGGGCATTGATGGCCAAGGGTGGAATCTATCGGGCTCAGATCGCGGCAGAATAACCGCTGCAGCGATCATGGGGCTGTTGAAGGTGTAGGAAGGTCAAATGGAAGGTATGGCGTAACGGTCGACGAGACGGGATCGGGAAAACCAGATTGCAACGACGTGCCCAGAGCACGCGGATCTGAATTGGACCCGGTCCGCGAACTCCCATACAGGCCCGCGGCATGTTGAACGCTGCATCAGAGGCCGGATACATGTCAGCACCCGACTATACGCAATATCAGCTCCAAAAGATTTCTCTTGCACCCACGGGGGCGTCCATACATGTTGCAACGTTTTGGTTACCGGCAGCATGGCAAGAAACCCGTCGATCATCTCAGGGGGATTCGATGTTCAAGGGCCGCCAGTTCGACCGATCAGTGATACTTCTGTGTGTACGCTGGTATCTTGCCTACAATCTAAGCTTGCGCGATCTTGAGGAGATGATGGCCGAGCGCGGCATTGCGGTTGATCACACGACCATCCATCGCTGGACCATTCGTTTTTCACCGTTGTTGCTCGAGCACTTCAACAAGCGCAAGCGTTGCGTCACCGGTAAATGGCATGTGGACGAAACCTACATTAAGGTTCGAGGCCAGTGGATGTATCTCTACCGCGCCATCGATAGCGTTGGCGATACGGTCGAGTTCCTCTTTAGCCAGCATCGCGATCTCACTGCGGCAAAGCGCTTCTTCAACAAGGCGCTAGAGCGCCATGGCCGACCGGATCGTGTCGTCATCGACGGAAGCCAGACCAACCGTGAGGCGATTCTTTCCTGCGACACGACAAATCGCTTGCAGGATCGCGCCCGGCGTCAGCTGAAACCGATCACGATCAGGAAAAGTCCATACTTGAACAATCGGATCGAACAGGATCATCGGCGCATCAAGCGCCGCGTGCGGACAATGCTTGGCTTCAAATCGACGGCCACTGCCCGCATCATCTTGTCCGGCATCGAAATGGTCCACATGATGCGCAAGCGACAGGCGAGGTACGCCTTCAATCCGAATCCATCCCTGGCCGAACAGTTCGGGATTCTTGCCGCATAAATGTTGTGTGGCGTCAGGCCATCGGCGTTCCAATTCCGCCGTTGCAACAGAACCGATCATCGCTCAGTCGAATGGTCAACATGGATATTACGCTCTTCCATCATTTCTTCCAGATCGCGCAGGCTCAGTCCGTAAGCCAGGTACCAACGCCCACACAGCAGGATGATCGACCGGTCAAAATGACGCCCTTTGAACATCTGACATCTCCGAAGTTTCGCCGGAGATACGTAGATCATGTTCCCTTACCGAAGGGTTTGCGACAACGCCCTGCAGACCACAATTTTGAAGGGAATTGGATCATCGGCTGGAAAACCTATTGGCAAGTCGTTGAGAAAGGATCGTTTGAAAGCGCTTCAATTTCGGCCTTATCGTGTCAATCGCTGATCAAAGATGCGCATCGTACGTAGGCGCGAAAAAGTGCATATCCTGTCGTCTACGCAATTCGAGGAGGCGCGAGTCCTCGACAGCAATATCATTGAGGCGGATCGCGCTACCGGCCTTCACCGGTCGGACCAGCCGACGGTTGGCGATCAGGTAGAACGGTGCCGGCAGCTCCGCTTCGAGCGGCCTTCCTGGTACTAGCGCCGACGAGACGTTCTCAATGGCATGATGATGGCCGGCAGCTGTCAACAATGTTCCAGCATCAAGATCGGCGTCGGCGATCGCTACGAGGTCGAAACGCGGCTGCGGCTGTCGCGAACCACTGGAAAGACCCTTGAGCCCCGCTTCGAGAACACTGGTGGCCGCTTCCAGGCCGAGAAGATGGCGGGGCAGATAGATCATTGCCGTCGCACCGCTGCGGCTGACGACATGCCCTTTTCCGGCCAGAAGCTCCCAACTTGCTGCATCGCCACACCGAATGACGATGAAGACCCCGCCGGCGAAGCTGACCTCGTCAGGAAGACGGAGGCAATGAAAGACATCCATGCGCCGCTCACCTTCGAGAAGCCCTCCATCAATCCGTGTAGAAAAGAAGGTTGGCACCTCTGAAATCCGGGCGATAGGGCAGTGAAGCTCCGGACGGTCGGGAGCGAGATCGACCGAATGCGAGGTGACGGCGAGCTCGCAAAGGTCAGGAACCGCACGCTGGGGCAGTTTCAACGCGGCACGGGATCTGGCTGCCACGAGCTCGGCAGCGTCTCGCTCACCAAGAACGAGATGATCGGCAAATCCGGGGGCAGTAACGGAAACACCGTTGCTTGTCAGCGTTTCGGTCGCGGGGTCGAAGACAAAATCGTATTCACTCGACTTTCCGGCGCAGATGATTTCGAAGCCAAGAATTTCTGCCCAGGTGACCAGGCCGATCAGAAGGCTCGGTTGGTCGCCGTCGACAGGGGTGACCACTCTCCCCGTTTTTTCAGCCATTAGTGCGAGGCCTGGACCAACAACACTGTCTACTTCTTTGGAGACCAGTGCCACGTGTTTGCCTGCGCTAATCGCAAGCTCGGCATGACGGGCACCCGCTTCCGGATGGCCAGTCGCTTCGACCAGCACGTCAAATGGCAGATGGCTGACATGCACAAGATCGCCGACGGCGATCGACAGACCGTGGGTCCAGGCATGGCTGACTTCTTCCTTTGTGTGGCACTCGACCACAGCCTCGATCCCGGCAGATTTTAAGGCAGCAGCGGCCGTGGCGCTGTCGACATCGACCGCAATCCGCACATTCATCAGAGGAACGCGCAGGCTCTGCGCTAGAAAACTGCGGCCAAACCCGCCGGTACCAACGATGCAGGCTTCGACTGGTTTGGTCGCACCGGCAAAGTATTCATGATAATTCATTGGGATCGATCCTTGTGAACGGCTGGAAGTAGGGCCATCAAACCTTGGCTGAATGCTCGCTGGCGCGGCGTCGAAAGCCTCGCACACCGACGGCCTTGGCGATTATTGGCCAGGCAAGCATCAGAAGGCCGAGCGCCATAATTCCCGTGACCAGCGGATTCGACCAGAAGATGGTCAGTGAACCATTCGACATCAGCATAGACTGACGAAAGGCATCCTCAGCCTTGTCACCGAGAACCATCGCGAGGACGAGCGGAGCGATTGGATAGTCCAGCTTCTTGAAAAGATAGCCAAAAATGCCAAAGCCGAGCACGAGCCACATATCGAAAGTCGCATTGGCGATCTGATAAGCACCCGAGAAGATAATAGCGACGATCACCGGTCCGACGATCGAGAACGGCACCCGCAGGATCGAGGCGTAGAGCGGAACGGTTGCGAGCACCAGCAGAACGGCAACGACGTTGCCGATATACATCGACGCAATGAGTCCCCAGACAAAGTCCGGCCGCTCGATAAACAGCATTGGTCCCGGCGTCAGACCCCAGATCATCAATCCGCCCATCATCACCGCGGCGGTCGCCGAGCCGGGAACGCCCAAGGCCAGCATCGGTAGCAATGCTGATGTGCCGGCCGAATGGTCGGCCGTCTCCGGCGAAACGATACCGCGTGGGTCGCCCTTGCCGAATTGGGACTTGTCCTTGGCAAAACGCCGAGCCAAACCATAGCTCATGAACGACGCGGCTGTCGGGCCGGCAGGTGTGATGCCCATCCAGATACCGATCAGCGTTGAACGCAGGATCGACCACCCGTAGCGCGGCATCTCCTTCAATGTTCCCAGCACGTCGATCGCCCTGACCCGCGCCTTGATTCCATCGAAGCGAAGCCCCTCCTCCGTGGTCAACAGCAATTCGCCAATCCCGAACAGGCCCATGACGGCAACGAGGAAGGAGACGCCTTTGATAAGATCAGGAATTCCGAACGTCAGTCGCAGTCCACCCGAGATCGTATCCATGCCAACGGTAGCGAAGGCGAAACCCAACATCATCATGACCAGCGTCTTGGCGGGTGCGTTGGAGCTCATACCGATGAAGCTCGCAAAAGCCAGGAAATAGACCGCAAAGAATTCCGGCGAGGAAAACTGCAGCGCGAAGCGAGCGACCCAGCTGGAGAGCAGCGTGATCATCACCACCCCGGCAAGTGCTCCAATGCCGGCCGACATGAAAGCGAGGGTCAGCGCCCGTGTTGCCTGACCGTTTCTGGCCATCGGATAGCCGTCGAACGTCGTCGCGACCGAAGAGGGCTCACCGGGGATGTTGAAGAGGATCGAGGTGGTCGAGCCACCGAAGAGCGCGCCCCAATACATGCAAGAGAGAAGGATGATGGCCGAAATTGGGTCCATCGTGAAGGTGAGCGGCAGGAGCAACGAAACACCGTTCGGCGCCCCGAGCCCCGGCAGCACGCCGACGAGGATTCCCAGCATGACGCCGGCAATCATGATGGCAATGTGGTGCATGGTGATGACAGTGACAAAGCCATCCATCAAGTAGCCGAAATTGCCCATCGTCCATTTCCTCCGTAGTCGTTCTTATGGTCGCACTAGACCGCCTGCCCTTGGATCAGTAGATGCCGAGCCAGCTTTCAACCGGCCCCTTGAGCAGCGGAACCTGAAATCCGATCTCAAAAACGAGATAAAACAGAGCGGTAACAGCCAGTGCCGAGAGGACAGAAATCCACCAACGGTAGCTTCCCTGCCACTTCATGGAGCCGAAGATGTAAAGCACCGTGCCGACATAGAGACCGAGAAACAGCGAGACGACGATGAAGGCGACGATCGGCAAAAAGAAGCCGAGAACGGGCTTGGCCCTCTTGGCGTCGAGGAAAACCTCGCCGATATGTTGATAGAAGAACAGACTACGCAGCAGCGTCACCAGACTACCGAGTATGATCAGGGCACCGATGTAAAAGGGGAAGTAACCCGCTCCGGGTCCCATATCACTCCAGCCGATGCCACTGCGCCAGGATCCGTAGCAGACGGCGAAACCTACCCCTGCGGTGAGGAGTGCGGTGACGACTTCCATCGTCTTACGGGACACCGATCCTCTTTCAAACTCGGCCATGCTCGCCTCCCAAGCGTTGCAAAGGTTGGAGACGCCAGCGAAGGCGTCCCCATACATGGTTCACTTCACCAGCCAACCTTCGCGTTTGAGCACCTTGCGGACGTTGTCGCGGTCACCTGTCTGGTAGGCATTGAAGTCATTGCCCGCCATAAACTGCGATGTCTGCGAGGTCTTGGCAACGTAATCTGCCCATTCCGGAGTCTCGGAAACCTTCTTCAGAACGTCGCGGTAGAAGGCGATGACCTCCTCATCGACCCCGGCCGGCAGCCAGACGGTGCGCGGCATGCGATAGCTGTCGATCGCCAGACCAGCCTCGGCGCAGGTCGGGATATCATGCCAACCCTTGCCATCATGCACGGGCGCACCTTGCGGGAAGCGGTCAGGCCGGAAGACGCAGAGCGGCTTCACCATGCCGGCCTGCCACTGGCCGCGATTTTCGTTGGGATTGTTTACATTGGCATCGATGTGGCCGCCGGCCAACTGGACAGCCGCCTCACCGCCACTCTTGAATGGAATGTAACGGAATTCGGCCCCTGCTGTCTCGGCTATGGTCGAAACAAGTATCTGATCGGTATCCTTGGACTGACTGCCGCCAAACTGGATTGCCTTCGGCTCAGTCTTCGCTGCCGCCACAAAAGCCTTGATGTCATTGATCTTGGATTCGCCATTCACCCAGACCAGGAATTCATCGAGCGCAAGGGCAGCGACGGGCGTCAGGTCTTCCGGTGCGTAGGGAACGTCGGCGACGCTCGGCAGGAGATATTCATTGTTGGTGCCGAATGTCAGCTTATAAGGGTCGCCCTTGTAACCGGCCGCGTAGACAAAGCCCTCTGCTCCGCTGCCGCCGCCCTTGTTGGTGACGACGATCGGCGCGTCCATCAATTTGTGTTTGGCGATAATCGATTGTACCGTTCGGGCGAAATTGTCGGTGCCACCGCCGGGCCCCGAAGTCACCACGAACTCTACTGGCCGCGTCGGCTCGAAAGCCAGCGCCGGCGCAGCGGTGGTTATCGCAAGCAGTGCCAACGTAATCTGTTTCAGCATATCAGTTCCTCCCGGTTGTTGAACCGCCCGCCGCAAGCTCCTACCCCGGCGTTCGGTTCTGTCTTCGTTAATCGGTGTTATGCGCCGTCTCTTTCAACCCAGCCTGCCGCACTGCCATTTTTGCCGCCAGCAGGACAGCCTCGCGCGAGGCTCCTACGTCGGCGGTGCCACGGCCGGCAATATCGTAGGCTGTGCCGTGGGCCGGGGTACAGAGCGGGAACGGCAGCCCCCCCATCATCGTGACGCCCTTGTCGAAGCCCATCATCTTCATCGCGATCTGCCCCTGATCGTGATACATGGTCAGCACAGCATGGAAGCCCTCCTTCACGGCTCGCAGGAACACGGTGTCGGCTGGGAACGGACCTTCGACGGCGTAGCCTTCAGCCTTCGCCCGCGCCACCGCAGGCTCAATGACCTCGATTTCCTCCATTCCGAAGCTGCCACCGTCTCCGGCGTGCGGATTAAGCCCTGCTACCGCGATTTTTGGATTGTCGATCCCTGCGAGGCGCAGGCACGCAACGGTTAGCTCGACCTCCGCCAGAATAGCGTCCTCGCTGATGTGGGCGGAGACTGCCGACAGCGGGATATGCGAGGTTACGCGCGCATTCCAGATGCGCTCAAGTACGTTGAACTCACGCATCTTCCCCTTGAAGGGGAGGACATCGGAAACGAAACGGATCTCATCGTCATAGCCAGGATAGGCGTAGCGCATCGCCTTTTTGTTGAAAGGGGTGAAGCAGACGCCGTCGACGCGGCCTTCATTGGCGAGGCGCAGCGCGAAGCGAAAGTTCTCGGTCGCAAAAATGCCGCCAGCAAGAGTTGCCTCGCCGCGCGTCACGTCAGCTGGGTCGAGATGGCCAAGATCAACGAAGACGGGCCGCTCGGCGGGGCCCGTCGAAAAATCGCTCACCGTGCGAAAATCGAGGTCGAGTGCAATCTGCGCCGCCTCCGCGCCTTCGTCCAAGATGCGGCGATCGCCAATGACGATGAGATGCGCGGCGCTTCGAAGCTCCGGCAAGGAAAGTAATCTGGCAGTTAGTTCCGAACTGATGCCGGCCGGATCGCCCATGGCAAGGGCCAGAACGGGTCGGTTCGCCCGTGTCTTGGCAGCAGTTTCGCTCATGGCCATGAAAGCTCCTCCTCTTCAATGATCCATCAGAGGACTACAGGCTAATCTTTGAAGACGCAAGCATTTCGTATACAGTATAAAAAATTACGTATGAAAAAGGCTGTATCATTTTGCCTCCGGCAATGCGAAAATGAATGCCAGCGAAGCCCGTAAGTCGGGCGGACAAATTACAAGGGAGAGAGACGATGGCTTCGGAAGTAATTGAACCAGCTGGGCGGCGCACAGTTGCCACGATCTCTCGTCAATCGCTGCACGGCGAGATAGTCACCCGGTTACGCGACATGATCATCGAGGGCGATCTGCAACCCGGCGAGCGGATTTACGAGAATCAGCTTGGCGAGGAGTTGGGCGTCTCGCGTACGCCGTTGCGAGAGGCGTTGAAGTTTCTGGCCAGCGAAGGACTTGTCGAACTGGTTCCGAGCCGCGGTGCGGTGGTCAAGCGTTTCTCGGCGAAGGACGTCGAGGACATGCTCATCGTCATCCGGTCAATGGAAATGCTGGCCGGCCGCTTCGCATGCGCACAGGCGAGCGACGAAGGAATCGCGCAGATTCGTGTTCTGCACGATGCCATGGTGAGGCATTACGAGGCCGGCGAGCGGCTCGAATACTACAAACTGAACCAGCAGATCCACACCGGGATTGTCGCCCTCGCCAATAATGCCCCTCTTGCCGAAGTGCATGGGCTATTGCAATCGCGCGTCAAGCGTATCCGCTTTATCGGGCATGAAGGAGCGGAGCGATGGGCAGGTGCCGTCGCCGAGCATGAGCGTATCATCGCAGCTCTCGAAGCCCGCGACGCCGAGACATTAGCCCACGAACTGGACATTCACTTGGCCAATGGCTGGGAACGCGTGAAGTCGGTCGTCTAATTCTCAGCTGAACGCGATGGGCGGTGGCGTCACGTTGTTTGCGTCAAGGCGCCTTGGGGGACACCTAATCCCCGATGGGGCTTACTGGAGCGTTTTTGTTCAAGTTCGCCTCTGGTTGATAAACGATCGGTTGAAAATGCCGATAATGGCCAATTTTGATTGATGACTAAAAGGCTACAATCGCCCTAGTTCGAAGGCAAAACCTTTGATCGCGTTACGGATTGCGTGGTCACCGGCCAGAAGGACAGCACCACCGATGCATCGCCCTCCAGCAGGTTATTGAATATCACAATCGCCAAATTCGGCTTGGCGGTGCGGACAGAGAGTGAGCTTTACTTCTCCTTTGAAAGAGGATCAGCATGTCGGTGGATCAAGCGCCACTCACCCTCGCTTTTGCGGAAAATTTCTGTAACCCTCAAACGCATCGGGATTGTCTCGGTCCTTCCCTTCAACCGCGCTTTGGCATTCTGAAAGCCCGCCCAGTAACCGATTTCGCCGTTAGCGGACATGTGCACAATCTCCAGGTCACTCTCGCTGCCAGTATCGAAAGAGCGGGCGTCGCTTTCATACCGCGACATAACTTCGGCCGCGCCTTCGACCACACCGCCCATCGGACCGAAAAAAGTCGCGGCGGAATTTTTGATTGCAATTTTCGTCAGCGGTTCAGCATCGCCGTTGACATAGGCCTGCGCAACGATCTTGCGCCTTTCAATGAACATCTTGAATTCGTCGATCATGGTGACACCTCGTCTTGCATGGTCCGGGCTGGGCCGTTTCGATCATCGGCCAATCGTACTTCTGGCATCATCTTTTGGCAGCGTCAGAACCCTCCGCCTCTCGCGTGAGGTACGTATCGACGACACTGTCGGCGTGTTCGGCAAGCCACTGAGCCATCGCTTCCTCTTCCGCCAAGATCCCTTCACAGACACTTTGCGTGTTTTGATCACCGACATGCTTTGACGCTGCTATCAGCATGCGATAGCTGGCGGCTTCGAAGTGTTCAAACGCGTAACTTACAAGCGAGCCTTTGACGACTTCGTCGCTCAAAAAGATTCCGCCCAGCGCCTGAGCCAGCGCCATCAACCGACCCCCGGTATCTTTCAGCGCACTGATCTCCTCGCCCCGGGTCTTCAGGCAGCCTCGGATGAGTTCAGCTTGGCGTTCGGTTTCGCCGATATGTTCGGTGATCCTTTTGCGCACCTCCGGATAGTTTTCCAGCCGGCTCTGCTGCGCCTTCAACATTGTCAGGGCTTGCTGCTCCATTGCGTGTGCGTCACGCAACCAGTCGTTCAAAGTATTATCGGCGGCGGTCATTGGTTTCTCCTTCGGTAACGTTGATGATGAAACCCTGTGTCCGATCAATTGTTCCAGCGGGCTTGGTGCGGCGATCCAACCCGGACAATTCTGCGATTCTGCTGGCCGCAAGACGCTCAGAAATCCATGTCGTGATGATGATCGTGATCATGATCGTGACCGGGAAGCGTTGGCGGCGGTGGGCCCGGCAGTTCGGCCACCATGGCTTCCGTCATGATGAGGAGGCCCGCCACCGAGGCCGCGCCCTGGAGCGTCGTGCGCACCACCTTGGCCGGGTCGATGATGCCCTTCGACACCAGATCCCCGTACTCGCCCGTTTGGGCATCGTAGCCATAGGCCTTGTTGTCGTTTTCGAGGATCTTGGCGATGACGACCGCGCCTTCCACGCCGGCATTGTTCGCGATCTGCCGGGCCGGCCAGGTGATCGCCTCCCTGACAATCGCGATGCCGGCGTTCTGGTCAGCGTTGCCGCCCTCGAGCTTCTTGAGCGCCTTGCCGGCGCGCAACAAGGCGACCCCACCGCCCGGGAGAATGCCCTCCTCGACCGCAGCTCTGGTCGCATTCATCGCGTCATCGATGCGATCCTTCTTCTCCCTGACCTCGACTTCGGTGGCGCCGCCGACGCGGATCACGGCGACGCCGCCAGCCAGCCTCGCCAGCCGCTCCTGGAGCTTCTCGCGGTCGTAATCGGAGGTGGTTTCCGAAAGTTGGAGCTTAATCTCGGCGATGCGGGCTTCGATGCCTGCCTTCTTGCCGGCGCCGCCGACGATCGTGGTGTTTCCCTTGTCGATCATCACCTTCTTGGTGCGCCCGAGCGCATCGAGGGAAACATTCTCGAGCTTGAGGCCGAGATCCTCAGAGATCACCGTTCCACCTGTCAGCAACGCCATGTCCTGCAGCATCGCCTTACGGCGGTCTCCGTAGGCCGGTGCCTTCACGGCGGCAACCTTGAGACTGCCGCGCAACTTGTTGACCACAAGCGCCGCCATCACCTCGCGCTCAACATCCTCCGCGATGATGAGCAGTGGCTTGGCAGCCTGAACCACCTTCTCGAGCAGCGGCAGTATTTCGTTCAGGCTGGACAATTTCTTCTCGCTGATGAGGATATACGCATCCTGCATCTCGACCCGCATCTTGTCGCGGTTGGTAATGAAGTAAGGCGAAATGTAGCCGCGGTCGAACTGCATGCCCTCGACAAACTCGAGTTCGGTTTCGAGCGACGTCCCGTCCTCGACGGTGATCACGCCGTCGCTGCCGACCCTCTTCATGGCTTCGGCAAGGTGGCGGCCAATCTCGGTGTCGCCGTTAGCCGAGATGGTGCCGACTTGTGCAATCTCAACATTCGAGATGACTTTCCTGGCGTTCTTCTTGAGCTCCGCGACAACGGCTTCGACCGCAAGATCGATGCCACGCTTCAAGTCCATGGGATTCATGCCGGCGGCCACCGCCTTGGCGCCCTCCCTGATGATTGCATGAGCGAGCACGATCGCGGTGGTCGTGCCGTCACCAGCCTGATAGGAAGTCTTGGAGGCGATCTCGCGCACCATCCGGGCGCCCATATCCTCGAATCTGTTGTCGAGTTCGATTTCTTTGGCGACGGTCACGCCGTCCTTGCTGACCCGCGGTGTACCGAACGACCTTTCGATTGCGACGTTGCGTCCTCTGGGGCCAAGCGTGACCCTCACCGCACTCGCTAGGGTGTCGATGCCACGCAGCATTCTGTCGCGAGCATCGAACGAGAATTTGATTTCCTTGGCAGCCATTTCTTTGATCCTTAAGGTTCAATCTTCGAGGAACGGTTGGGGCGAAACGACACGGCTTCATTCAGCCACGTAAGCGAGATTGTCGCGTGGCAGCCCGAGCCGATTCCAGACATCGACCAGAGCCGCGGCGAGCCGATCGATCATGATGTCATCATGGCAGGGCGTCGGCGTGATGCGCAGCCGCTCGGTTCCCTTCGCCACGGTGGGATAATTGATCGGCTGGATATAGATGCCGTACTCGCTCAGCAGAAGGTCGCTTGCCGCCTTGCACTGCGCCGGATCGCCGACCGCCACTGGAATGATATGGGTGTCGCTGAGCATGACGGGCAGGCCCGCCGCGCCCAGCACCGCCTTAACTCGTCGGGCGCGATCCTGCTGACGCTTGCGCTCCTCCTCAGAGGTTTTCAGATGCCGGATCGCCGCCGTGGCGGCAGCGCAGATAGCCGGTGGCAGCGCGGTGGTGAAGATGAAACCTGGAGCATAGGAACGGATCGCATCGATCAGCACAGCGCTTCCCGTGATATAGCCGCCGAGGCAGCCGAAGGCTTTGGCGAGCGTGCCTTCAATCACGTCAATGCGGTTCATGGCGCCGTCGCGCGCGGCGATTCCAGCGCCCCGAGGACCGTACATGCCCACCGCATGGACCTCGTCGAGATAGGTCATCGCGCCGTAACGATCGGCAATATCGCAAGTGCGATTGATTGGCGCGACGTCGCCGCCCATCGAATAGAGACTTTCGAAGACGATGAGCTTCGGCCGATCCGGATCCGCCGTCTTCAGCAATTCCTCGAGATGACCGACGTCGTTGTGGCGGAAGATGCATTTCTCCGTGCCGGACTGGCGGATGCCCTCGATCATCGAATTGTGGTTGAGGGCATCGGACAGGATCAGACAATCGGGGACCAGCCTGGCGATGGTCGAGATGCCGGTCTGGTTCGAAACATAGCCGGACGTGAAGACCAGCGCCGCCTCCTTGCCGTGGAGATCGGCAAGCTCGCCCTCGAGTTCGACCAGCGGATGGTTGGTGCCGGCAATGTTGCGCGTTCCGCCCGCCCCGGTCCCCATCCGGGTCGCCGCTTCGACCATGGCTGCGACGACCTTCGGGTGTTGTCCCATCCCGAGATAGTCGTTGGAGCACCAGATGACGACGTCCTTCGGTCCTTGCGGGGAGTGCCACACCGCGTAGGGAAAGCGGCCTACGATCCGCTCGAGGTCCGCAAAGACCCGGTAGCGCCGCTCCTCCTGCAGCCGCGCGATGGCGTCGGCGAAGAACCCGTCATAACTCGTGACGCCGGCCTCCCGGGACTGCCATCGGCTATCGCTCATGCTCCCCCCAATTTCCAGTCGCCGCAGATCTCGATTTCTCCCATCGCGCCGACCTTTGGTTACACCTCACACTTTGTCTTATCTGCAACTCCAGCTATGGCTTCCTTCATTCATCGGGCTGCGCCATGATTTTGCGTAGCGTATCGGCAATGCGATCAGCCGGCGTGTCGAAATCCAAGCCTCGCACGAATTTGCCCTGAATATCCATGATGTAAATGTAAGTACTGTGGTCGACGGCGTAGTCTTCCGCGCCGGCTCCCGTTTTGTGGCGCGCGCTGTCGGCGCCATATTCCCTCGCAACCGCGGCGATCTGCTGCGGGCTGCCGGTGAGTCCAATGATCCGTGAACCGAACGCTCCGGTGTATTTGCCCATCACTTCGGGTGTGTCGCGTTCAGGATCGACGGTGATGAAGATCGGTTGCAGTCTTGCGGCGTCGGGGCCGAGTTCCTCAAGCGCCGCGTCGATTTCGTACAGTGTCGTCGGGCAGATGTCGGGACAAGAAGTATAGCCGAAGAAAACCAGCAGCCATTTGCCGCGATACGTCGCATCTGTGACGGTCGTTCCGTCCGGCGCCGTGAGCGTGAATGGGCCGCCGATCGTCACAGCCGCTGTGTCAGCCCGCGCCGTCGGTTGGAAGACCGACAGGGCCGCTGCGACTATGAGGCAGAAGAGGGCATGGGGAGCATGAGCCCAGGGGCGGAGGAGTCCATGCCGTCGCTTCATCAGGTACCTCCGGTATATCGAGAAAAGCGCCTCACGTTCCCGAGCACGACGCTTGTCCAAGTAACCGTCTGCTGGCTGGTTGCGCCGATCTGGTCTTATTTAGTTGGTTCACACCCTAGACATGATAACTCATTTCGCCTTATGATCCACCAGTTTCCCAAACGAAACATGATCCCCTCGGAGGAGGTGTCGTCGATGAAGACGCTCAAGTGGATCAGTGGGCTAGCGGTGACCGTTTTCGCTGCGACGATGTCCGCGCCTGCGCGAGCCTACGACGTGGGCCCGGTCACGGGAGGCGGCACGATCGAGGGTACAATCGTCTACCGCGGCGACGTGCCGACAAAAACGATCATCCCCACCAAGGATGTCGAAGTGTGCGGAGCACCGCGCGAGGACCCGCTGATCCGGGTCGGCGCCGATCAAGCCGTCGAGAGCGCAGTTGTCTACCTGGTCGACGTGGCCACGGGAAAACCTTGGCCTGAGACGGGTAAGCCGCCCGAAATTGACAATGTCAAATGCCGCTTCGTACCCGAGGTTCAGGCAATCCCTGCCGGTCCGCTGGATGTCGTCAACACCGATCCGGTGCTCCACAACACCCACGGCTATTATGGCAAGCGCACCGCCTTCAACCTGGCGCTGCCCAATCAGGGACAGCGCATACCCGTCGAACTGAACCGCGCCGGTACTGTCCGCATCGACTGCGACGCGCATGGCTGGATGGAAGGCTGGGTCTATGTGGTGGACAATCCCTACTACGCGATCACCGGCCCCGACGGCAAATTCACCATAACCGATGTTCCGCCGGGCAACTATACGCTCGTGGCGGTCCAACCCTTCACCGGGCCAATCGAGCAGCCCGTAACTGTAGCGGAGAATAAGCCTACCAGCCTGACGATTGAACTGAAAAAATAAGAAAACGGGCGACCCACTGACCCAACAGGGTCGCGTGCCTATGAGAGGACCGACGCTTTAAGAAACGGTCTGCACTGAGGAGGAACCCTGATGTCTAACGAGCTTGACCGCGTTCGGCGGGAAATGCATGCGGTGCTGCAGCAGCCTGGGGTACGCCCCGACGACTCGCTCCAAATCACCCGTCGCACCTTCATTCACAGATCGCTGCTGTTCGGCGCCGCTTCCGTCGCCCAGACCTTCGCGTGGTGGCCGCTGCTCAACACCATCGACGTCGCCCACGCCGCCGAAGCGCCCTTCAAGTTCGCCTGGATTTCGGACACCCATCTCTACGAGAAATCCCTCAACACGCGCTTCGTCGACAAGGTGGTGCGCGCCGTGAAAGAGGTCCAGGCCATGGATCCGCCGGCCGACTTCCTGATCTTCGGCGGCGACCTGGCCCAGCTCGGAAAGATCGAGGAACTCGAGCTTGGCGTCGAGCTCCTCAAGGATCTGAAGGTCAAGAAGTATTACATCCCGGGCGAGCACGACTGGTATCTGGATATGGGCAAGAAGTGGGGCGAGTTGTTCGGCCAGCCCAACTGGACGTTCGACCACAAAGGCGTGCGCTTCATCGGGCTCGATACGGTCAGCCGGGGACCGGACTACTGGACAGTGAAGAAGATGACGCCAGAGGAACGCATGGGCCATATGGCAACCCTCGACGGCACGGTTGCCGGCGCGTGGGCCGGCGTCGGCCGCGACCAGCTCGACTGGATGCAGAAGATACTCGCCGACTGGGATAAGTCCAGACCGATCGTCATCTTCAGCCATAATCCGCTCTACGAGTACTACCCGCCCTGGAATTTCTGGGTGCGCGACTGGCGCGAAGTAAATGAGGTGCTGAAGCCATATACCAAGGTCACCAACATCCACGGTCACGTCCACCAGGTGCTCTATAACGAGATCGGCACCATGCGCTCAATCGGCATGCTGGCGACCTCCTGGCCGTGGCCCTATGCCCCGGAAGGCGTGCCCAAGCTGACCAAGCTGATGATCCGGGCCGACCCCGGCGATCACTTCGATGGGGTCGGCTGGGAAACCGTGAATGTGAACGCCGACGACAAGGTTGACGTCGAATACATCATGTGGGGCCGCAAGGAGGTTTTCGTTCAAACGGACCCGGATTCCTCGTTGAGTCAACCTGAGAAGTTGCGGCCGCGAATGGCGGACAATATGTGGCCATACTAAGGGAGGAATGGTTATGACAATCAGAGCGACATTTCTCGGCGTGTTGTGCCGACCGTCCTTCGTCGTAGCGATTGCGGTGGTCGCCGTCCTCGTCGGCCCCACCAGTGCCCACAAGGCACCGCACGCACCGGCGCAGTTGAAACTATACGAAGACGTGTTCATGGAGCAGGTCAGGAAGGGCGACCTCTTGTTCCATGGCGATGGGGCAACTGCCAAACAGATGGGCGTCGTCCTCTCCACCACGGGAATGGCCTGCGCAATGTGCCATCCCATGGCCTCCGACACCCACCCGCAGTCCTACCCGAAGTTCCAGGTAGAAACTAGCAAATTCGCGGCGCTACGCGACATGATCAACTGGTGCATCGAGAAGCCCAACCAGGGCGAAAAGATCGATCCCGAGTCGGACGCGATGAAGGCTTTGGAAGCGTACATTACCTGGTCGAACACCGGCTCGGTGTTGGTCCCCGGCAAGCATTAGTTCTTTTCGGCGTGGCGCGGGCTGCGGGGAGGCCCGAGTCGCGCCGCACGATATCCGAAACCGCACAACCGGCATCGGGTAGTCCTCGACGCTGGCAAAGTTTTGAAATCGAGTCCTGACGAGCCGCGCGGTTGAACCGCGTGATTGGGGAGCATGCCGTGGCAGAAGCATTGCGTGGCAGATTCGCTGGCATCGACCTGGATGAACTGGTGGACTGGCCGGTTGTGCGAACTTGGCTCTATTGGGGCATGTTCTGGCTCGTGGTCGCCCCTTCGGTCGGCGTGGCGCTGTCGGGCCTCTTCAACTATCCCGATTACCTCGGCACCAGTCTGGGGTTGACCTTCGGCAGGTTGCGGCCGGTCCACGTCAACGGCGTCATCTTCGGCGCCTTTTCATCGCTCTTCATCGGCGAATGCTATTACCTGGTGCCGCGTCTGTGCGGCGTGCGGGTGCCGTGGCCGCGATGGGGCATACCGCTGGCCTGGCTGTGGAATGTCGTCGTGGCGGCCGCGCTCATCTCGCTGCCGTTCGGCGAAAACAACGGCCTGGAAGCCGGCGAGTTCCCGCTGTTCGCCAAAATCCCGCTCTTTCTCGTTATCGCCGTGGCGACCGCGCAATTCCTGATCACCATCTCGCGACGCCTCGAGCCGCCGCTCTATGTCGCGCTCTGGTATCTGATCGGGGCTTTCGTGTGGACGACGATGAATCTCGTTCTGGGCATCATCCTGCCCTACACAATCTCAGGCATCAACAGCGCGGCCTTCCATGGCCTCTACCTCCATTACATCGTCGGATTGTGGATCACGCCGGCGGGCTACGTGCTCATATACTACTTCCTGCCGATCAGCGTGCGCAATCCGATCTATGGCCACAAGCTGTCGCTTGTCGGCTTTTGGTCTCTCGCCCTGTTTTATCCCTTTGTCGGCATTCATCATTATCTCTACAGTCCGATCGCCGACTGGGCCGAGACGCTGGCGATCATCACCTCCATGCTGCTGATCATTCCGGTGTGGACGGTGCTGGTGAACTTCTTCGGCACCGTGAAAGGCCGCTGGGACGCCTTCGGGAAGAACCTCCCGGCGAAATTTCTGATCACGGGCTCGCTGATGTATCTGGTGGGGTGTTTCCAGGGCTCGACGGAAGCCTTGCGCTCGATCCAGCAGCCGACCCATTTCACGGATTTCGTCATCTCGCATTCGCACCTTACCGTGTTCGGGACGTTCGTGGTCTGGGCGATGGGCGGTCTGATCTATGTCTGGCCGCGGGCCTGCGGGCGCGAGCTTTGGTCGTTCACGATGGGCAATTGGGCGTTCTGGCTGATCACCGTCGGCATCTCCACCATGGGTCTGGTGCTGACCGCTGGCGGTCTGCAGCAGGGCTTCCAGTGGATGGCCGGCACCGAGTGGCTCGACACTGTGCTCGCGATGCGGCCCTATTGGCTGGTGCGGACTGTTGCCGGCATCAGCATGGATATCGGGATGACGCTTCTCGTCATCAATCTGATGATGACGGCGCTGACCCGGCCGGCCAGAGCAGCGGATAGTTCGGCTTTCGACAGGAGCCCGGTTCCGGTTGGACGGGCGACGCGATGAGTGCGCGGTTCGTTGTCCTGGTGGCCGGCATCTTTTGCTTCTTCGCCGCCCTCGTCACCCAGGGCTTCCTGCCGTTTTTCGAACCTTCGGCCCGCACCACCCGGGTGACCGCGGTTACCCGGACCGATCTCGGCCAGCTCAAATGGGTACAAACGGAGGCGACCGATTACACGCCGCAGCAGAAACTCGGCCGCGCGGTCTATCTTCGCGAGGGCTGCTGGTACTGCCACTCCCAATACGTGCGCCCGGTGACCGGCGAAACGCGCCGCTGGGGCCCGGTGACCGAGTCCGGCGAATATGCCTATGACGTGCCCCATCTTTTCGGCACGCGGCGCATCGGCCCGGACCTGACGCGGGTCGGCCTCAAATACAGCGACGAGTGGCATTTTGCCCATTTCTGGAATCCGCGCATGCTGTCCCCGGACACGGTCATGGCGCGTTACCGGGGACTCTTCGACACGCCCGAGCAGCCGGTCGCAATCGTCGATGGCGAAGCCGGCAATCGTACTCTGGAAAAAACGCCCGTGACCGAAGGGCTGTTCGACTTTGCGAGCCAGAAGCAGATCAGGCTCACGCCAAGCGCCGACGGGCTGCTGTTCGTGCCGATGCGGGCGCGCGGCAAGGCCCCAGTCATTGTGATACCAAACCAGGAATACACAGGCAGTACGGTTCAAATCGCCGCCGAGACGAAAGACCTGGAAGGTCTCGTCGCTTATGTCCAGAAGCTCGGCATGAATCGTGGCAAATGGCGCGACCTGTTCGAGCCGCAGCAACTTGAAGTCATGGACGCGACGATGCCGCGCTCGAGCGAGTGGATCGCGCATGGCAAGGAGGTCTATGGGCGGCGGTGCCTCGGCTGCCATGGGGTCAACGGCGACGGCAATGGACCTGCGGCGACCTTCATGTTCAATCAGCGCCCGCGAAGCTTTGCGGCGGCTGTGTTCAAGTTCCGGTTGACCAAGGAGCCGCTGCCGACGGACGGTGACCTCTTGCGCACCATCACCCGCGGAGTTCGCGGCACGGCTATGCCGGCCTGGTACGATCTGCCGCTCAACGATAGGCTCGCGGTCATCCAATACATCAAGTATGAGCTGGCGGTGGACCGCTCCGACCCGGCCAAGCCCTATGCGTTCTTCGTCGAGGAGCCGCCCGGCGCTCCTCTGTACATCGCAAAGCCGCCCGAGGCTTCTCCGCAAATCCTCGATCGCGGCAAGGAAGTCTGGCAGATCGCCAAATGCTGGGAGTGCCATGGCAAGAGCGGAAAGGGCGATGGCGAGAAAGCCGCCGGGCTGAAGGACGATCTCGGTTTTGGTATTGTGCCGGCCGACCTCACCAGTGGCCAGTTCAAATCGGGGACAGCAGTCGAAGACATCTTTCGGACCATGACGACCGGGTTGAGCGGCACGCCCATGCCCTCCTATCGGGATGCATTGCCCGAGAAGGACCGGTGGGCGCTCTCGTACTACGTCCTCGCACTTTCCGCCTATAAGGACCCGCTCACGGGCGAACCGCTGGCGATCGCGGACACGGATCGCGCGGCGCTGAACGACCTCAATCTGGAGGCGGATTCTCCGGATAAAGCCTATGTTCCCGGCGGGAGCCGGGCGCAGAAGGCTTCCGAATCCGGCGAAGGTGACGGCGGGTCGGTGACCGGCAAACAACATACCGCCAAAGGAGACTGAGTTATGCTCGGATTTGAGATCACCGGACCTTATGCAGGCGCCATGTTGATGAGCCTTGGTGCGCTTTGCGTCTTCGTTTGGGGCGTGCTCTCGGGCGCCTTCCGCGGCGCCGACGACGCGGCCACCAGATTCTACGAAAGGGAAGTGGAAAATGACAACGCCAAGCACACCGGAAAGTACACCAGAGAGTGACGGCTCGGATCAAGGTTCGGACCACGAGCACAAGTTGGAGGAATATGCCGGCGGCACCATCCAGGCACGGCACGGATACCTCCCGGTGTGGCTGCTGGTCGTCTACGCAGTGCTTTTCCTTTGGTCGCTGTTTTACATGGTGGTATATTGGGGTGGGCTAGGACCGGGTCGGATCTGAAAAAGGACCCGTGGTCGCCCATGCGAGCGAATGGATGAGTGGCGGGGAGAAGGAGCAGGACATGCTGGCAGCCAAGATCGTTTTGGGAGTCGCGGTGTTGAATATGATCCTGCTGATTTCCGCGCTGGCAATGAATGTGCTCCGTGTTTATTTCGGTTGACCGAGGCAAATCATGCTGGAAAACACTGCTTTCTCGCTGGCCGATGCAAGCGGGCTCCAAATTCTCGCTTTCGTCGGCTTTACGATAGCCACCGTCACCTTCTTCGTTTGGGTCGCTTACCTCGTGCGTCGCTGATGGCGCGCGGCGTGAATCGCCTCGTGAATGAGCGGCGGGTGGGCAGGACAATCTGCCGATGACCTATTACCTGATGATCTTCGCTGCAGGCTTTGCAGGCAGCTTTCACTGCATCGGAATGTGCGGCGGCTTTGCCTGTGGGCTGGGACGCGATCCGCGCGGCGGCGGCGCAACTGCGGCGCGCCACCTGCTCTATAATACCGGCCGATTGACAACCTACTGCTTCCTCGGCGGGCTCGCGGGCGCGCTCGGTCAAGTCATATGCACGCCGCAAGGAGCGGCGACGGCGCCGCTTCTGGACGGCTCCCTCGACATCGCCCAGCGAATTCTCGCGATTGTCGCTGGCGTGCTCATGATTGCCATGGCGTTGCAGTTCTTCGGCTTGCTGCGGGTCTTTCATCGCCTAGCGATCGGATTCGGCGGCAGCACGTTTGCCATGTCCCTGCGCAGTCTGATGACGGCCCGAAGCAGCGCTGCGCCGCTCGCGTTTGGCGTGTTCAACGGCTTCCTGCCATGTCCCCTGGTCTATGCCTTCGCTGCCCAGGCGGCGAGCACCGCCGGGGCGCTTCCCGGCTTTCTCGTCATGGCGTCGTTCGGACTGGGAACGTTTCCCGCGATGTTGATGATGGGCGGCGTCGGCCAGGTTCTCGGGCCAGCCTGGCGGCGGCGCGGCGTTAGGCTGGCCGGCGGCTTTATCCTTTTGCTCGGCCTCATCACGCTCGGCCGTGGTCTGCTGCCCTCGGACGTGCATATCGGCCATGCCTGGCTGGGAGGACTTCCCGCATGACTGCGCGTGACCATATCCTGTGCAGCCATTGTTCGCTGCCCATCGGCCTGCGCCCGATGGAGCGCAGGATCAACGGTGAGGCTTGCGCGTTCTGCTGCTACGGCTGTTGTATCGCCTTTCAGGTGAAGAGCGGCAGACACGAAGAGTGGGAAGCCGCCTGGCTTCTGATCCAGCTTGGCGTGGGCGGCTTTCTCTCCATGAATATCATGATGTTCAGCCTCCTCCTCTATTCGGACGCATTCACCGGCGTCGATGCGGGCGTTCTGCCGTGGATTCACCTTTTGCTCTGGATCTTCGCGACGCCAGCGGTGGTGATTCTCGGCGGACCCTATCTGCGCGAAATGTGGCTCAATGGCATTCAGGGACGCGTGACATCGTCAACGCTCATCGTGCTTGGCGTCGCTGCCGCCTATCTTTATTCGGCATTTGCCGTGTTCGAGGGCAGCACGCATGTCTATTTCGACACCGCCGTGATGGTGCTGATGCTGTTCACCGTTGGCCGCTATCTCGAGGCCGTTGGCCGCGCCAGGGCGGCGCGCGACCTCGAACCTCTCCTGGCCGCCGAAAGCGAGAGCGCAACTGTTGTCGATGGCGCGGCAGAGATTCGCCGCCCGGTGCGGGAGGTGACGGCCGGCATGCTGGTGCGGGTCCGGCCAGGCGAGCGCATTCCGGTCGACGGCGTGGTTGTCGAGGGGGAATCGAACACCGATGAAGCCGTGATCACCGGAGAAAGCCGGCAAGTGACAAAGGGCGCCGGCTCCACGGTGATTGCCGGCAGCATCAATATCGACGGCCCGCTCCTGATCCAGAGCAGCGGTGACGGAACCGCAACGCGCTGGGCACAGATTTGCCGGTCGGTGCGCGAAGCGCTGGGCCGTCACAGTCCAACCCAGCGCCTTGCCGATCGCGTCGTTGGCGTGTCCGTGCCGCTCGTCCTCGCCCTCGGCGGGCTGACGATCGTTTACTGGACGCAGGCATTGCCGTTCGATCGGGCGTTGCTGATTGGCCTCTCGGTACTGGTGGTTGCCTGTCCTTGCGCCGCCGGCCTCGCCGCTCCAATGGCGACCTCGCTCGGCATCGGCCGGCTGGCGCGGCACGGCTGCCTCGTCCGCGACCCCGGCGTGCTCGAGACCCTCGCGCACGTGCGGTTACTCGCCTTCGACAAGACTGGCACTTTGACGGCGGGCAAAGCGCGTCTCGTCGGCATCAACCGCGACGGGGTCGGCATCGACGACGTGCTGGCGCGCGCCGCCGGTCTGGGGCGCCATTCCGAACATGGATTGGCGCTGGCAATCGCGGCAGCCGCAGCTGCGCGCGGCATAACGCCGTTCGCGACCTGTGATGTCCGGACGGTTCCCGGCCGTGGTATCCGCGGCAGCGCAAATGGCGAGCCCGTGGCGGCGGGGAGCATGAGATTGATGAATGATCTGGGCTGGCCGCTTCCCTCGGCGCTGATTGAGCGGTCGCGCGAGGCGAGCGGTCATTCGCTGGTCTATGTTGGTTGGGGCGAGCGGGTCCGTGCCGTGCTGTCGCTTGACGATTCACCGCTTCCCGAGGCGCAGTCGACGATCGCGGCACTTCGTGAGCGCGGGCTCGACGTCGCGCTGTTGACCGGCGACCTGGCACCGGCGGCGGAGCGGATCGCGGCCATGGTCGGGATCAAGGCCGTGCAGGCGGGTCTTTCGCCCGAGGCCAAACGGGAGGCCCTCGGCCGGCTCCGCCACGGCCACGATGTGGTGGCGATGGTTGGCGATGGCCTCAATGACGGGCCGGTGCTCGCCGCCGCCGATGTCGGCATCGCCGTCGGCTCGGCCACCGATCTCGCCCGCGAGACTGCGGCAATCGTGCTGCCCGCGGACGGATTGTGGATGCTGCCCTGGGTCGTCGACGTGGCCCGCGCGGTCCGCAGGACCATTTTGACCAACCTCATGTGGGCGTTCGGCTACAACCTCGTCGCGCTCAGTTTCGCGGCCCTCGGATTGCTACAGCCGATCTTGGCAGCGGCAGTCATGGCCGGATCGAGCATCCTCGTGGTGATGAATTCGCTGCGGCTGGAACGGCTCCCCGATCCAGTTCCGTCGCCGATCGCGCAACAGCAATCCGGCGCCGAGGCGGACAGCGCCCGCCATGGTGCCGGCACTTCCGTCATGGCCGGCCCGGCCATCGAGCGGAGCTGAGTTCCGCTTCAGCCAAACACGTCGTGCGTGAAGGCGTCATACCAGCCGTTGGCGGTGCGCACCACCTGGCGGCGCAGTTCGGCATCCTCTCCGACCGCGCTGAGCAAGATCTCGCTGATCTTGATGGTCTCCGCCGTGGCCTTGAAGCTGATAGCATCACTCACCGCATCATGGGCGGCGAGAAAGGTGAAGCAGGTGTTGAACAGGTGAGGTTCGGCGGCCTCGGAGCCGGTGAGCGCGGTGGCAATGGCAAAGGCGCAAACCTTGGCCTGGCTGTTCGTGACGAAAGCCGATTTCGGCATGTCGCCGGCGCTGGTCGCGTCGCCCACCACGTGAATTCCCGGCTGCAGCTTCGACTCGAACGTCAGCGGATCGATCGGACACCAGCCCGACTGATCGACGAGGCCCGCCCGCTGCGCCAGCTCGCCGGCCATCTGCGGCGGGATGATATTGGCGACGGCGGCCTTGAATGTGCCGCCCGCCGTCTTGACGGCGCGGCCCTTCACGTCGACCGCCTTGATGCCGCCGGTGAATTGACTGGGCAGCCATTCGATCATGCCTGGATAGTGGCGGCTCCAGCCGTCCTGGAACAGATCCTGCTCGAAGAAACTGTCCTTGGCATCGAGAATCAGGATTTTCGCCCGCGGCTTGAACTGCTTGAAATAGTAGGCGATCAGAGATGCGCGCTCGTAGGGACCAGGCGGGCAGCGGAATGGATTGGGGGGGGCGGTGATCACGAATACGCCGCCATCCTCCATGCTTTCGAGCTGTTCACGCAGCAGCTTGGTCTGCGGCCCGGCATTCCAGGCATGCGGCAGACTCTGCGTTGCGGCCTCGTCATAACCCTCGATGTCGCTATATCTGAAAGCGATGCCCGGGGCGACGACGGCGCGGTCGTAAGCGAGCTTCGTTCCGTTCTTCAGCGCGACGATCTTGGCCACCGGGTCGACCGCTTCGGCCATGTCGTGAATGACGGTGATGCCGTATTTCTGCGCGAGCGTTTCATAAGAATGCGTGAGCGATTCGAGCGAGCGAAGCCCGGCGAGATAAAGGTTGCTGAAGAAGCAGGTCGTGTAGCTCGGCTTCGGCTCGATCAAGGTGACATCGAGGCCTTTCTCGCTCGCGGCCAAATATTTGGCGACGGTCGCGCCGCCGACGCCGCCGCCGACGACGACGACTCGCGCCTTGGCTTGGCCTCTTGCGACGCGTGGACAGAACGGGGCGAGACAAGCCGCTCCCGCAAGGTGAGTGAACTTGCGACGTGTCCAGCGGTTCATGGCTGCGTCGTTTCCTTTCCCAGCGTCGAGAAATAGTGCGCCACCGTCGCGACCTCCTCGTCAGTGAGCGAGCGGACCATGATGTACATGATCTGGCTCGGCCGCTTGCCCGACTTGAAGGCTTGCATCGCGCTGACAAGCTTGTCCTGATCCACTCCGGCGATCGGCGGAATGGCCGTGTCCCGGCCGTCGAGGCGATGGCAGGAGGCGCAGGCCGCGGCGAGCCGCGCGCCTCGCTCGATGTCTTGCGCGCTGCTACGATCCGCACCGAGACCGGCCAAGGTCGCGGTGGTCGCCAGCGCAAAAATCTGGCGCGTCCGCTGCGCGCCAAGGAAACTGAGAGGGGTCCGTCGCAGAGCCATGATCAAGTGACCGCGAGCTGGTGCGACAACGCATAGACGGCACCGCCATCTTCTTCCCAGAGGAAATCGAGCCGGCCGCTCTCCGTCGCCCGCAGGGAGAATTCGATGAAAGGATTGGCGGCAATTGCCTCGTGAAGATCGACGCTGAATACCACGGCATCGTTCCAGCGGCAGACAAACTTGTTGATGATTTTGCGCGGGATCACATCGCCTTGATCATCGTGGCGCAGCCCTGTTTCCATCTCATGGCTGATGATGGTCTTGACCTGAAAAACGTCGCCCTTCGCCGCAGCGCTTGGTACGACCACGCGTGGTGTGGGGGTGATCACTGTCCGCCTCCCTCCCGGATGTCAGGCGCAGCCATTGGTGGCCACGTGGACCCAGGTCTTGGTCATGAGCAATGTGCCATCATTCATCTCGGCGACCGCCACGACGTACTGTGGTTTGGCAAGGCGGATGCGTGTCGACACGCGAGCTAGACTGCGTTGGGGAACGAAATGGAAACTGGCGACTTCGATAAGCGGGTTCTGCGGCGCGAACACGCGGATTTGCCTCACATGGTCGGTCTCGGTCATGGGGCTGTCGACGTCAAGGCTCATGGGCACAGTGTAACCGGTTGGGAAGACCGCCGGCATTATCAGATGAAGGCGATCCGACTCCGTAGCCGTCCGACCGGTGAGCCGTTTGACAAGTTCCAGCGCCTCATCGCTCGCACCCGCGGCCTGCGGCGAAAGGAGTACTACCCCGGCAAATCCTGCACTCCCCGCATAACCGGCGGCGATCAACACATCGCGGCGCGTCAAGCTCATTGTTCCGGTCTCCCAAAACCATGCCACCTTTTTGCGCCATTCCAATGACGCATCGGCGGTAGCAGGCGGCGCTTCGGACACACCAGTGTGGCAGCTTCCAAGAGGCTTCGGCGTCGACAGCCGCTGGGTGCTATCTCAAAAAAACGCCCAAGGCTCCTTTGATGCCCTCGGAACCTCACACCAACGCATTCTGTTCGCAACGAGATCAAGCTTACACAGCAGTGTTCGCGGGGTAAAGAGTTCATAAGATGAATTCTTTACCTGATGAGCAGCAAGGGCGCGTTTTCCGTGCTTTCTGGCGTCGGTTCTCGCAGGTCCACGGGCTGCGTGTTATTCGGCGTTCGGTTTGACCCGGTATGCGCATCCAATTGGGAACCTGTCATGTAGGTAATTATAATTTAATCAAATATTTAGAAGACGTACAGTGGGGTCATTGTTGAGTGCCTATTGGGGCCCAGACCCCACGCTGAACAACACACAAAGGGGCTCATCCGCCGCTATTTCTATGCTTCAAACGTCCCGGTCAGAACCGCCTTCGCGAGAATGTGTTTGTTTGCTTCATCCCACATCGCCTTGACCCCCGCCGTCCCCGGAATCGTCAAGTTTGGAACATCGAGAGCGGCCAAGCGGAAATGGTAGTGGTGAACCCCATGACCTTTGGGCGGTTGCGGACCATCATAACGCGCATTGCCGAAGTCATTTTCTGAATAACGCGGTCCTTGGTCCGGAGATGTATCGACGCTTTCAGGCAAACCATCCTTCGTTGGCGGGATGTTGAACATGCCGCAATGGCGGAAGAGCCCGCTTGGCGCATCGGGATCTTCAACCACAAGAGCAAAACTGCGAGTCCCGTCCGGGGCACCGGTCCACTTCAAGGGGGGAAACAGGTTTTCACCATTTCGGGTATATTTCTTGGGAATTGGCTCGCCATCTGCAAATGCGGGACTCAGTAATGTCAGGGCCATTGGGACCTCCTTTACTATCGACGCGATATGAACTCCCGCCGGGCACGGGAAAAATCAGCTGCAGACCCTACCGGACACAATGACCACGCGCTTATGCGACCTCACCATTGGACGGTTTGCTTTCGCTGAATCTTTGTTTCGTAACCCCGAACGAACGGGATAGTTCCGTGTTTGATCAGCCCCTATTGAATTGCAGCTCCAGCTAGCGGAACTTTTGTGGCAGCAATGGTGCGCGGTGCGTTGTATGAAAGGAGAAAAGAAGATGCCCGACACCCCCGTCTCAACGAACCACCGATCATGAAGCCATACGCAAATGGCCGATGCGCGCGGCGGAACGCCACGCCTGACGTTTCGTTGCCAGGTTGCATGAGGGGACCTGCGCCATTGGCTGCTTCGATGACGACTCGCCCCCGCCACGACTCTCCAGCTGTTGGCGTACCTGCGCCGCAGAGCCCCGTTCGACGCGGCCAGCTATACTTCACGCGGATCCGGGAAATCATTGTTGCCGCCAATCTTCGGACTGTCAGGCAAAGGCTCTTTCGAAGGCGGTTTCTGGGGCGTGGGCAACGGATCGTCGTCCGGCATCGGCAATGGTTCATCCGGTTGCGCGGGGTCTGGTTCCGGCCTTGGAGGCGTGATCGGATCGCCCATTTTGTTATCCTTTCGCTTTGACTGGTGTGGTAGGGAACCGGGACGAAGCGCTTCGCACAGCGGCTTCGTTAGCGAGATCATTGAGCTTTCCTATGGATTCCGCTGGGCTTTCCTCAAAGCGGCTGCCCTCCGGTGCAGCCGGCGAAGTGCCCGGCGCGGGTTTGAACAATTCCTTGTTGGATACCGTTAACGGTGCAGGAGTTTCGGCCGGTGCCGGAGCCGTGGTCTGACTCAACGCTGTACCGGACATCAGAACCACACACATGCCGTGGCTGCGATAAGGGTCCTGATCATTGTACATACTCCTTCTGTTCAATGAGAGTTTTCAGGCAACTTGCGCGAAAATTCTCGCTCACTAACTGAACAAAGAAGACCGGTGGAGGTTCCATACGCTGGGTCTTCCCAAGCGGTGGATGCAAGAAGAGAATGTGGCACGAAAGCTAATTATCGTCTTGGCTCTTGAGACTTTCGGCTGATGAATGTTTTCCATTGCAGGGAAACTCATCGGAGTGCCGCTGTAGCCAGTTGAGACCGGACCAATGGCAGTTGCGACCAGCCTGCTTGTGATCCTCGTGACAACATTGCGTCGGTGATGCCGCTATGTGCGGATACCGTAAGCTGTTCTTGCCTGTGTCAGATACCTGATCTGTTCGCTTCCTCGATCGCACGGATCACCTCACTGATGTCGTGCGGCTCGATGCCGAGTTCCTTCAGGCCGGGCAGATCGGCTGCTGCCACGTTGTCATGACGCATGAGATCGATTTGGTTGCGTGTGAGGGGAGCAGCGGGAAGGAATTCTGCCACGCGCGCCAAAGCGGTCCACACCGCAAACGGCATCGGTATCAGCCTGATACGTATATCGAGCTGCCGGGCGATCTCCCGCAGCAGTTCCTCATAGGTATAGATTTGCAGGCCGCCGAATTCGAAGATGGAGGAATCTCCGTGGTCGTTGCCGTCGATCAGATGGCTTACGGCTTCCGCGACGTCTCCCACATAGACCGGCTGAAGCCGTGTGCCGCCGTCGCCGAACAGCGGATAGACCGGCAAGAGGCGTATCAGTCTGACAAGAATCGTAAGGAAAGCGTCGTCTGGTCCTGTCATGACGGACGGACGGGCAATGACGGCACCGGGAAATGCGCTCGCCACGGCGTCTTCACCTCGCCCCCGCGCTCTGATGTAACTCGATTCCGATCGGGAGTCAGAGCCGATCCCCGAAATCTGAATGAACTGCTCAACCCTGCTCTTGCGCGACGCTGCGGCGAGATCCGCCGCTGCTTTCACATGCACGCGCTCAAACGTTAGATTTCCACGTTCGACATAGAGGCTGACAGCATTCACGACCACATGTGAGCCGGCGATGGCCGAGGCGGCCGAGGACGCATCCAGTATATCAGCTCGGACGGCTTCAGGAGACCTTGCATCCGAGGAAAAGAGCGCCGCCAGGCGATCCGGGTGTCGGGATGCGGCACGGACGGTGAAGCCTTTTTCCAGCAGCCGAGTGACGATCCTGCGTCCCAAAAAGCCGGTTCCGCCGAAGACGGTGACAATTCTTTTTTGGGTCCGGCTGTCACTAGTCATGTGTATGGCCCTCTGTTTGGCGGCATATACCGTCAGGGATAATCAGGGCCGGGTGGCTGGTCGGGCACTGTGTCAGGCGGAATCACCGGTGTGGTGCCTACATCCGGAGCCGGTTCAACCATTTCTGAGTCGCCTGTCGGCGGCGGTATTAATATGCCTTTGCATCTTTGGAGAACCCCCGCATCGCGTTCGGCTTGCCCTTTGCCTTGTTCCATCCCGCCCAGTGCCTCCGGATCGATCTGGCACTCCTCGGGACCGGGCTGTTCATCGCCACTCTGGTGAAAATGCCGTTCGTGGGCGATCGCCGACGCCTCGACCGTAGAGAAACAGCAAATTACGAGGACAAATCTCATGAAACCAGGTCTCATGACGCCCTCCATATTTTATTGCGGTTACCTTCACTAACCGGTCTGGGTCCGGATTGTTCCAGAGCTGAAGGCTCGCCATCTCATGGCACTAATCAGCGAAATTACGAAGGGACTGGTGGGATTGATGGATCTACAGGAGCGCCAATCGCTCAGGAACCATCAAGTGCGACGTGCCACGAAACCATTCCGGTCGCTTGTGCCTGCCCAGGCGGTCGCGGAGGACCGGTTGAATGAACTGGTGGGGAAGCATTATATGCGAGGAGGCGGATGTCTAGATCTTTGCTGGCGAACATAGATACCTGCCTCTTTTGCCGCCTCAATAAAAGCCTCACGCGCCGCGGTACACATAATCGTTCCTTCCAGAGCATCAAGACAAGCCTGGCGGGCTCCGCGAGCTTCGGACCCGTTTTGATCGGCCAATACATCATCAGATGTTCAGCTGCCTCTTCCACCGAGGAAACGTTACGGACACGGCCAAGGTGATCAGTCTCAATAGTCACGTACGGGAACGGCGAGTTGCGCATGCCCTAAAACGTGGGGACCCCATTTGCAGTTCCAAAATGATGAGCACAGAGTAGACCGGACTGGCATTGTGATGGAACGGATGTGGGTAAAAAAAATCGACAGCAAGCTCGAAGGCTCTGTCGCAAACGCTTTAGCAATTTGACTGAGATATGTGTTTCCGAGGCGTTGGTGCATGGATCCGTTGTTGGCCACAATTGAGTCTATGATGGCGCTCGTCATTTCGTCTTCACCTTGCAACGAACGGACTTCGGGCGTGCACAGGCGAGCATGCGGTTGAGAACGGCGCAACCGATGGCGACCTCTGTCTGCTGAGCCGGGAAGGAGCGAGCCTTCAAGCGCCCTGCGATCATTCCTTTGTATCGCCCGATGGCGGTCTCGATCATCGCCCTCTTGCCGTAGCCGGTGGACGCCTGTCACTTCATGCGACCATCTTTATTGATCGACGCTATGTGATCGTCTCTTTGGCCGGGTGGTTCGGTGTCGGTCCGTTCCACTGCGTTCGAGCGTGGTGGAATGACGATCCGGGCTTCGGCGCTGTGCCGCAAGACGGCGTTGTAGATAGGGTCGCCATCATAGGCGCCGTCGGCGGTGAACACGTCGATCTGGCCGTCGATCTGGTCGAGCAACGGCTGCACCTGCGAGGCGTCGCCTGTGTCCTGATCTGTCAGCGTATGAGCAATGAACTCGCCGTTGTCGGCATCCAGGGCCATATGCAGCTTGCACCACTTGCGGCGGGATTTGGCACCATGCTTTTCTTCCAGCCACTGGCCGGCACCGTAGATCTGCAGGCCGGTGCTGTCGACCAGCACATGCAATGGACCGCCCGGCACTGCCGCTCCGTCATCCAATCTGACTGACGGCTTCCAGGTCCGCGCCCTGCGGCTTAGCGTCGTGTGATCGGGAACGGATGCCCTATCGGGGCGACTTTGAAGGTATTCAGTATAAGTTCGAACTGGTGTTCCTAGACGCCAAACTCATGAGCGCTGCAAGCCCGGAACATGACCTGCGGCCCTCTGGTCCCAACCAGATGCGCTGGCCCGCAACCGAAATCTTTGTGGATAGTCGAAACCGTCTTCGGGGGTGCCCTCGGGGTGCCCCGAGTTCAACCGACTAGATTCCCCAGATGAGGCATTCCCACAACATACTGAAATATAAGGGAAATTTTGTGGACCTGGACGAGATCGAACCGCGACACATCCCAGAACTGACGCGACAGCTCGATCTGCTCTGGACCGTCCGGTCCGGATGGCGTCCATACCTTCTCCGCCGAAAACAGCGACTCGGGACGGCCTAGCTTTTCGAGGCCATATCCGATGACAGGCTGGGACGAGCCATACATTGGCGAGGAATCGATCATCCGCCCACCGGCTGCGAAAAAAGCTGCCATGACGTCAGCGCATTCGTCCATCAGCACGGCATCATCGCCGACATTGAAGGTGATCCAGCTGCCGAGGCCGATCGCCGGTATCGCCTCTCCCAACGAGGGAATGCGCCGCGTCAACGGCGCGCCTTCCTGTGTCCGTGCAAGTGATGGCGCCAAAGCTGCAGTTCCCGCCGCCAGCATCCCTTCGAGAAATGTCCGCCGCCTTATCCGCATGCTTCCTCCTCGCGGCCATGAACCTGACAATGATCGCACGTCAAAGCGCCGCTGAATACAGCGGCAACCAATCGTAGTGTTGCTTCCCGACCAGTGAGAAAGAAAACTCTTAGCGGATAGGTGTCCTTCATGCCAGCTGGCGGAGCTCGCGCAACGATGGCGTGGCAGTTGTTGCCGGGCTCAGTCTTGCCGTACTGGCCTTGCATTTTCACGGGCATTCATGGGGTGAAATCGCTCACATCTCCCCGAACTAAGAACCCGACGCACTCACCGCGCCTGTGTTCCCGGAAGCGTAGATGCTCAGGATTCTGGCGACCGCTCGGTTCATGGGTGTCGGTATGCCCAGTTCCTCTCCAAAGGCGGCGACTCCGCCACTCAGCCACGGCAACTCCATCTGCTTGCCGCGATCAAGATCATGGTACATCGACGATGTCATCGAAACCGGGAGTGTATCGCAAAAGGCCAGCCTGTCCGCGGTAAAGTCTAGAGCCAGAGGCACGCCCTTTGCCCGCCCGACGGCAACCGCCTCGTTCATAATATCGAGCAGGAGGGCGCGGGCAGCCGGATTTTCCCGGATTGGTCGTGTGGTTTGGCGGATAGCCGACGTGGTTGCCGACAGTCCGACGAGAAAGACGAATTTTCCCAGATCAGTCGTTCAATCTCGCTGCTGACGTCGGCATCGATGCCGCCCGCGATGCAGGCTTGATAGAAGGCTTCGATCCGGGCGGGGCGGGTCCCATCATATTCGCCGAAAACGATGCGTTGCATTGTTCCGTCGTGTCGGATAATTCCCGGCTCGTCGATCACGGCTGTGATATAGCAGAGTCCGCCGATAACCGCTTCGGGTGGCACGTACTTGCGCAGCACCTCGTCTTTGTGAACGCCGTTCTGCAACGAGAGGATCGCCGCGGGCGGCGGCCATTTCCGTGTCCCATAACTTCACGCCGACGATGACAAGGTCGACCTCACCGGCTTTGGCGATGTCATCGACCGCTTTGACGTCCCGCAGATGGACGTCACCACGTTGGCTGGTTACGCGCAGGCCGTCTCTTTGAATGGCCGCAAGATGGGCGCCCCGCGCGACAAAGGTCACATCGGTATCGCCGGCCGCGAGTCGTGCCCCAAAATAGCCGCCGACGCCTCCTGCTCCGAGAACCGCTATACGCATGATCGTACCTCCAAAAAAGATCAAACTAGCGAAAATGCTACACCCGCTTACCGCTATGCCGCACAAACCAGCTCATATGGATTGTACGAATATTTCCGGGTATTTCCGTTTCAATTTTGATGGTCCCTCCATGTTTCAAGAGAGAGTGGGTTTCGTCAATGCAATCGGAAGATAGATCATCGGTCTATCTCTCCAAACACGATGTCGAGCGTGCCGATGATCGCCGAGACATCGCCCAGCATGTGGCCGCAGCTCAGAAAGTCCATTGCCTGCAGATGGGCGAATGAGGGAGCGCGTATCTTGCATCGGTAGGGGGCGGTTAGAACCATCGGAAACGAGGTAGACACCGAATTCACCCTTTGGCGCTTCGACGGCGGCATAGACTTCACCGGCAGGGACGCGGTAGCCCTCGCTGTAGAGCTTGAAATGCTGGATGATGGCCTCCATCGAGCGTTTCATGTCGCGGCGCAACGGCGGCACGATCTTGTGATCCTGGGCCGCGACCGGCCCCTGCCCTGCGGGCAGCCGCAGCTGCCCCAGGCACTGCTGCATGATGCGTACCGATTGGCGCATTTCTTCCATGCGAACGAGATAGCGGTCATAGCAGTCTCCGTTCTTGCCAACGGGAATATCGAAATCGAGCTCGGCATAGCATTCGTAGGGCTGCGCCTTGCGCAAGTCCCAGACCGCACCCGAGCCGCGCACCATGACGCCCGAAAATCCCCATCCCCATGCGTCATCGAGCTTGATCTCGGCAATGCCGACATTACGCTGCTTGAAGATGCGGTTTTCGGTCAACAGCCCTTCGAGATCGTCGCACACCTTCAGAAATGGATCGCAAAACGCCCAGATATCGTCGAGGAGCTCCGGGGGCAGGTCCTGATGCACGCCACCCACCCGGAAATAATTGGCATGCATGCGGGCCCCTGACGCACGCTCGTAGAACACCATCAACTTTTCACGTTCCTCGAAACCCCATAGGGGTGGGGTAAGGGCGCCGACATCCATGGCCTGGGTGGTGACATTGAGGAGATGCGAGAGCAGCCGCCCGATCTCACTGAAGAGCACGCGGATGAGCTGGCCGCGTCGCGGAACCGCCAAGTCGAGCAGCTTTTCTATCGCCAGGCAAAAGGCATGCTCCTGATTCATCGGCGCGACATAATCGAGCCGATCAAAATAGGGAAGCGCCTGCAGGTATGTCTTGTGCTCGATCAGCTTTTCGGTGCCACGATGAAGCAGCCCAATATGCGGGTCGACCCGCTCGACCACCTCGCCGTCGAGTTCAAGCACCAGACGCAACACACCATGCGCCGCCGGATGCTGCGGGCCAAAATTAATGGTGAAATTGCGGACAGTTGCTTCAACCATGGTGGCCTCACGTCAGCTGAACAATGGGCCTCGGGAACGAAACATCGATCCTCCAAGAGAAACCTCTATTTTGAGGCGTGAGCATGACGCTCTGGCATTCGTCCGCGATTGTGATCAATATTTGCTAGCGGACTTCAAGACCTCCATTTTTTCGCTGATGGGCGGCCAAGCGTGGACTCATGGATGAGCCGCGGTGACAGCCATCATCAGTTCTCCCATGAATTCGCGTCCGTTGTGGTGCGAAATATCGCCGACAGAGAGCATGCCGACCATCCGTTTCTCATCGCCAATAACCGGCAGGCGCCTGATCTGCTTTGATTCCATCAACCGAATGGCGTCTTCAACAGTCTCGTCAGTCCGGCAATAGACGATCCCTTTGGTCATGACATCTCGCGCCGTCAATGACGCCGGATCCCCGCCGTTGGCGAGAGCCCGGAGCGCGATATCGCGATCCGTGACCATGCCGATGAGGCGGTCATTCTCGCCGACCGGTACAGCGCCGACGTCATTGTCTTTCATAATTTTCGCGACTTGTGCCAGCGAGGCATCAGGCGCGACCCAATTCACCCCCTTATGCATCGCTTCAGAGACTTTCATGGCAACCTCCATATTTTGAAAGTGCAGGAAAGTTTAAATGATACACCTCTTTGGTCATTGATGCACATCAACACGGCGGCAACTGGGGCCAAATCCTTGTCAATGAAATATGAAGTGGTGTCGCGCCAGTGGCGCGGGTCAATAGTAGCGGCCGCTGTGCCTGAAGGCGTCAGGTTGGTTCAGTTTTCCTTTTTCCACGCGGCCTCGTTCTTGGCCTCGTAATCCGAAAACGCCTTCACCAATCCGCCCAGAACCTCCGCGGAGGTCTCGAACCTAGCCTTGAATTGCGGATCGTCCACTTTTTTCACGTCTTCACGCAAATGACCGATGAGTGCATTCAATGCGGCAGGTTCCTCGGGACATGGGCTGAACTTGAAGCCGCTTTTGACGCACAAGGCAGCCAACGCGGTGTATTCGAGATGCACGAAGGCCACATCATCCGCAAAGCGTGAGGAAAAGCCCCGCTAGGCTAATGCCCGCATCTCGAAGATCGTACCTGAGCGTGGATTTGATCACGCAAGTTCGCTATGATTTCCACATGCGGCGTTTGGGTGCAATTGACAGGCAAATACTCGCTTTGGCAGCGCGCGAAATCGGCTATGCGCCATTTGGTCATCCGGTTCATGATCTCGGACCGTTGTGGCGGTTCGTATTGTTCGGCGAAACATTGCTGCGGTCCCATCTGAAAACCCTGCAGCGTGACAATCTGATCGTGACGGAGCGTAGCTGGAAACATCACGGCGAACCGATGGCGTGTTTTCACGCAACCGGGCGCGGGTGCGATTGGCTTCGCCAGACCTGATGTTATTCGGCCAAAGCGGCGTACAGCAGGGTGCCGGTCATAACGTGACGCCTGTTTGGCAGATCAGTGCTCGCCGTTTTCGATCATGAATCGTTAGCCCGCGATACAAGAATTTGTTGCGCGAAACCATATCAGGCCAGAGGCGTTAAACGCTCATGCCGTGCATTTCATTCCCATCTGTGACGGTTGAACCTGCGCGTGGCGGCAAGCCTTGCACCATAACGTCTATCGAACAGGCTGCTGAATTTCTAACGAATGATTGGCCACCTGAGCGCGGCAGATTGCATGGCTTGGCGCGACAGGCATGCCTCGATGCGCTCAAAGGAAATCTCTCTGGCGCCGATGCAAGGGCGGTCTTTATCGATGCGGCAAGAGAAGCAGATATTCTCATGGACTATGGTATTCGCCAGCGCTAATGGCGCGGCTTCATCCGTTTCTTCAAGGCGGTGACGTCTCAGCCACAATTACCAATAGGGACGCTCCTTCTAGACGTGGGCCTGAGTTTTGCCCGAAAAACCGTAGGTCGCACTGCCCGCAACAAGGTCACGAGCGTGCGGCTAAGGGGCGTGGCGATAGCGTGCCGCTCCCCGGTCCTTGCGCTTTGCAATGATGGCTTCAATGCCAACGGAACATTAGGTGGCGCTAAGGAGTTAGAAACTCATCATAAGGAGAAATTGATATGGGTGATCGAATCCCCGGTCCGGAACCCGAACCGAACCCGCCCGTCGATCCTGTGCCAACACCGCGGCCTGACGAAGTTCCGCCCGACCCGATTCCGGGACCTGGGCAAATACCTGTAGAGGAACCACAACCAATTCACTTACCGGATGAGATGCCCTTGCCGAATTCCGATGAGGTGCAGGAACCGCCGAAACATGTTTGAGTGTGGAAGTGGGTGATCTTTTCGCCGCCTGTGGTGATGTCGTGATGCTCCCTGGTCTGATATCTGGCTGATGGGATGGTCCAGTCCGTATGGCACGAGATGAACGCAAGGCACGAAGACAAGCCGCTGCCAGGGGTTTACACCCTCACATACAAGGAGGCACCGTGTGCTGTCCCACTTGGTGAGTTGCTATAGACCTTCAAGCCTCAACACGGATCGTTTTCAACTGGAAGAACTCCACCAAGCCAGTCCTTCAGTGCAGGTACGCTCCAGAGCTCGGGGCCATTTCTAACTTTGATGAACTAGACTGCGATCCGTTATATTTTGATATTTGTTCCTGTTGCGAATCATATAAGTCTGTGCTTATGTATTTGCATGAGCGAAACAGAATTTTTCAAGGCGCTGGCCGATCCGACAAGACGCACCGTCTTCGAACGGCTGGCCGATGGCGAGATGAACGCCACGGACTTGCGGCAAGGGTTTGACCTGTCGCAGCCAGCCATGTCGCAGCATCTGGCTGTTTTGCGCACGGCTGGACTGATCGCGGAACAGAAACACGGCAGGAATGTCCTCTATCGGATCAATCCCGACGGCGTAGCGCGAATCCATCAATGGCTTAGCCGCTACAACGCGTTCTGGCCAAGCCGCGTGGACGACCTGAAGCAGCTTCTCAAGGAGATGGATCAATGACACGCAAGACCGACGCGAGCATAAACCTCACCTATGAACTGGACGCTGCTCCATCTAAAGTGTGGCGGGCTTTGACCGTACCGGAATACGTGTCGCGATGGCTGAAGCGACCCACCGGCAAGAACGAGGTTCCGGAGGAAAATGCGCTGGAGTCATCCTTCGAATTACGCCTGATCTCCGCCGATCCTGATACCCGCGTGCGCTATAGCATCAAGGATAATGATGCCGTTAGTGTTGTGACATTCCAGATCGGAGCAAATGGCAGTGGTGGCACTACCTTCAGCATTGTGCATGAACTTGCGATGAGAGCAGCCAACAGTAACTGGCAGCAACCCCTGCGCGCAGCAGCCTAAAGACTATTCCTTGAACACCACGGAAAGGAGCGCGCCTATGCGCGACATGATGCAACTCGTCCCTATGGTAGTGGAACAATCAAGCCGCGGCGAACGATCATTCGATATTTACTCGCGCTTGCTACGCGAACGTATCGTGTTCCTGAATGGTGAGGTCGAAGACGGAATGGCAGCACTCATCTGCGCGCAATTGCTGTTTCTGGAATCGGAAAGCCCCACGAAGCCGGTTTCAATGTACATAAACTCGCCCGGTGGTGTTATCACCAGTGGTTTGGCGATCTATGACACGATGCAGTTCATCACATGCCCGGTGGCAACCTTGTGCATGGGTACGGCGCGGTCCATGGGTTCTTTCCTCCTGATGGCTGGTGAACCCGGTCAGCGAACTGCTCTGGTAAATTCAAGTATTCATGTGCATCAACCGCTCGGCGGATTTCAGGGACAGGCCTCCGACATTTTCATCCATGCGGAAGAAATGCGCCAAACCAAGCACCGAATGATCAGCCTTTACGCGCAGCATTGCGGACGCTCGTTCGAGGATGTGGAAAAGACATTGGATCGCGATCACTTCATGACCGCGGAGGAAGCCAGGGAATGGGGCCTTGTTGACACGGTCCTGTCAAAGCGGGCCGGGATCGAGCTCCTCCCTGCCGGCAGACCCTTTGATTGATCTCCACTGAGTGTGGCGATACGGGTATCCAGGTTTGCCAGGAACTGAGTCCGTTGCTCAAGTTCCCTGTTCAATATCAGCATCCAAGATCAGCCGTTCCAGTTCACCGAGGAAATCCTTATGGCCGCATATATCATTTCAGATGTCACCATTCGTGATGCGCAGGCCATAGAGTCTTACCGCGAACATGCAGCAGCTTCCATTAAACAATATGGTGGGCGCTATCTGGTTCGCGGTGGCGCAGTGGAAACACTGGAAGGGGGATGGAAGCCCGACCCAATCATTGTTGTCGAGTTTCCTGACATAGCAAGCGCTAAGCGATGGTACGGATCGCCCGAATACGCAGCAGCATTAGAGGTCCGTGACAGCGCCCTCACCCGCAACCTCATACTTGTTGACGGTGTTGCTGTCTGATTTTGCCATGACCAGGCTGAGGGCCGATCACCAAACAGTTCAGCTGCAAGAGAGGCGCGTCGGCCTGTTCTTTCGACGATTAGAAATCGCCTCACGCAGAAAAAGCCTGAGAGCCAAGGTCTCGATACGCAGAACTGTACAATGCGGGCAGGCAACAGCAACTGTTCCTTTGAAAATGCCGATAAGGGCGGTTTTTGACTTATGCCTAGATGTCCGTAATGCCCTTTTTATCTCTGTGGCGGATTTCGATATACGCGGACTCAACGCCGTCGATTTTTCCAATTGACAGATTGTTCGCATCTGATGGTTCAGTCCTTTGCGCCGTGGCTATGAAAAAGGAGGGCGCAGCACGCTAGCGGATGTCCCCCGAGGGCCACCTTCTCAATCAGAGTCGACCGGATGTTCCCCTAATCCCGGACAAGGGCCAAGTCCGCGACAGTGCTTTGTAACTGTTACGTACTTAGAGTTATGGCGGACCGGTGTTATTGAAGAAATCGTCTTTGGCCCGGTTCCGTACTGTTCTTGATTGCACCTACCTATCTGTTGTCAATTCGATGAGAATGCTGATGCGGTTGAAACGAGTTCCAACAGCACATTGCCTAAAACTCGACCGCGCACTGTTGCAAGGTTTGGTCCAGGTACATTGATTGCGAGCTTCAGCGCGCTGTACAGTTCTACTGACGGTGTGGTTTTTTATTTTGACTGTGGGCCGCGAGACCGGGCAGCACCGATATGGATCATACTTTACATCGAGTTTTACTATGTCCGACTGCAGCGTTGTTTGATCAATGCATGAATTGGTCTAGACCGCTATCGCGGTTGGCACGTGCATATAAGGCCGCAAAAGGGTGCGGATACTCAAAATCCAGAATGGTTACAGGGAGTTTCCATTCTTCGCTGAGACTTTGGCATTCAACGTTCAATTGTCGCCGTTGGGAGCGGTTACGGTGAAAAGCGATGACGCAATTGAACATACTGCTGGGAATGATGTTGAACTCGTGAATGGAGGGGGACCATGAGTAAGTCTAACGTGACAACCAACGAATCGACAAAAAACACAGAGACACCCCGGGGAACTGGTGGGACTAGAAATGATCCTGTTGAAAAACCGGACAAGGAGGCGTGCGGGTCTGACGCCAATTCGAGCTGCAACATAAACATCCACATCAAAAGCACCGGTACCATAAACATCTACAATTGCTCAGCGCCTTGCGAGCCTGAGCATGACGGATCGAACGATTGCCATCCCACTGTGCCTGCCGGTTCTTGCCTGGCGGTACCCGCCGGGCGGAAACACAAACTCAGCCGGGAGCAGAGGCTGAACAAGTGGGCACAAGGCAAGCCCGTGCCAAGCGCACTTGCGGCAAGCGCCCTTCACACAATTCGTCGATTTCTGCTCCACAAACCGCCAGCGAACGCGTTGGAGAGCGCATCCCATGCGGTGCTATCCAGGCTGACGCCTCAGATGCGCGAGGTAATGTCCTGCGCGGTCTCATCCTTCGATACATTGCCGAAAGAACAACGGGACAAGCTTTTCGACCCATCACTGTCTCTTGGCAATGATCAATCGGTGGACCCTGGCGTGTTGTCAGCGGCGGTGGCGCAAGAGATTGTCAGGCGCACTGGCCTGCTGGTGTTCAATGATCCCGATGCACCTGAACAGGAGCGACCGGGACAAATCCGTGTTTACGAACCCGTCGGGGAAGATTTCTTCAGCCAAGTTCGAATCTGCCGCATTAATGATCTCAGAACCGCAAATTTCATCCCTACACTTACTCCGGGAGACCTTCTGCCCGACGAAGTACAGCACGATTGCTCGTCGCAAATCGTTGACGGCGCCGTCCAGGTCGTTTGCCAGGTTCGCACTGATGATTGCCCCGGTTACCGTTTCAACGAGTCTGTCTGTATGCGCGTTCTCGATATCGAGGCAGGGAACGCGGTGGTCCTGCGAGGCGTGAATTACTTCAGTGTGGATGCAAAGGTACGGTTGACGTCGCGTCCTCCGGCAACAGTCGTCCGCGAGGTAGATGCCCATGTATATGGCGACATCACAACCCCCGTCACCGAGACCGTAGGCGAGGCTGTGCTGATCAATGACTGCCGCGTTGACGACAGGATTACCTTCCGCCTTCCTGATGACTTGCCACCAGCGATCTATGAGCTGCAAGTCGTTGTTCCAAATGTCACGGGCATTGCATCGTTGGGAGAGTCGCTCGTTTCCAATAGCGAGTTCATTAATGTATTGCCCGCCTCGACGGCGCGATTCCAGATTACGGCCGAACGTCTTGGATGCCGGAAGGAATCTTCGCCCACATGGGCTGGCTCGGATGAGGTTGGACTCACATTCCTCACCATTGCGCTCTTCCCCGATATGACGATGAGCGACGCAGTCAGCAACAAGTTTCCGGTATTTGGAGACGTCGATTCGGCCGAAAGCCGTACGTTGAACAGATTGCTTTTCGATCAGCAACAGCCGATCGCTGCTGTGGTGGTAACGGCACTCGGCCACGAAGTCGACGGTCAGGATGCCTACGACAACATGATCACCGACTGGAAGGACATATTCGTCGATCTCATCAAGGAACAATGGAACTACGCCAAGGCTGGCCTCGCGGCAGCCGGAGGTGCGTCGGCTATCGGCAAACTTGGACCCTATGGCTGGATCGCCATCGGAATAGGCGCGTTGGTCACGGCGGGTATCGATTTGATCATTGCACTCTGGGCACCCGCCGATCTGATCATCGAAGACAGCTTGGGATACTCGACAGCCGATCTTACAGCGCTCACAAGTGAGAATTATCCCGCGCCAGCAGATGTCAGCTATGTCACTGCAGGAAAGATCACCGTCAATCCGCAATTTGTCGACAAGATACCGCTTCAATATCGGGTGAGGCACGACTACGTGGATCAGGATGAGGACACACGCTACGACGTTACTTACCGAATAAATCGTGTGGCATAGGCTTGATAAACGCTTGTGGCACAGGTGCGCCGCAAGACAGCAAGTTGACCATTGAATGGTTTACGAAATCTGCTCTCAATAGCCATGCGCGGATTGGCTTTTTGCGATGTGCCTCGTCATACATAGCAGCGAGGTTTACACCGACGACAAATCAGGATCTCACAAACAAAAAACAGCGGGCCACGACCTCTTTGAAGGGGAATCAACACGCCGGTAATGGTCTGCGGCTTGAGCAAGATGTCTTCCTTTTCGCCAGATAGCGATGTTCGATGGACTTTGTCGCGCCCGGTTTCAACTCCTGCTGCGATGGCTTCGTAATCGACGATTACCCAGCGGGCCAAGCGTTCAGCCTGCTCCACATTCAAGTTGGCCTTATTCTACGGCAGACCCGTTGTTGCAGCATAATTGTAAGCCAAGGCGCGAACCGAAAGTTCAGACACCTAGCTGGGCGAATGTTCCCCGAGGATCAGCGTTTGACTCGTTTCGTCTTTGAGCGCCATGCTGTTCTGTCGTCAGGCGTTTTAGGGTCACTGATGCTTCAGAGATCGCCGCTTCCGTCCTGCCACGTTGGAAGAAATGCGGGAATAGCCTCACGAAATGGGAGGAATGCACCGATGGCCTGGTACGAAGTAAAATTGGAATGTAGCGGGGATACATGGCTGGTTAGGGCACCGGCTTTCCCAGAATTGGTATCATTCGGCTCTGATCGGGAGGATGCTCGCCGACATGGCTTGGATGTGATTGAGGAAGCCATCGCCATTCGCATTTCTCGCAACGAGGTAATACCGAACCCAATCGACGCGAGACCCCACGTTGGCTATTTCGTCGAAGTGCCGCGATTGTCCACCCCGTCTATGAAAACGCATCATTAGCCAAGAGGTTCTCCGCAGGAACATCGAGGCCCATGCGGGAAGCGTTTTGCTGGGAGCAGTGGGCTGAATCTTGAAGTAAAACTGGCTTTTGGAAGCGCTGACGCCAGGCGGTCACGGTCGCGTCCGCCTTGCTGTGGTACGTCTGGATACAATGAGCGGCTGTATTGGGGATGGCGTAACTCGAAGAGGAAAGGAGTTCGACGCTATGACGATTGATGAGTTACTCGCTGATCTGCACGCCAGATATCCGGACGGTGCCACGTGGCGTGAACGCCTTCGTCTCACCAACTTGGATGTTCTGAAATGAACCGCCTCTGCGGACATACCCAGACAAGACCTCTACAATGAATTGGCGCTTGAATTAGCCCGCGGCTTCAACGCCTCACAGCCGTCTTTTGAATTTTGCGACGCTGTTGTCAATGAAATTCATTCAGTAATAATTTTGAAGAACGAGCAACGCCCCCATTTCTTCTGGGAAATCTATCTCGCCTTTGATTCCGGAGAATATTATCACGATGGCAATCGAGATGAGCACCCGGCTGAGGTCTATACGCGTCCCCAAATCGGGCGAATTCTTGATGCTGTCGCCGTGCTATGACGAGGGGACTGGTGTTGTGTTAGTCGCGGCGGTCAGAGGGTGCTCCTGCTGTACTTGAACGGAATGGTTCAACATTGAGCTTATTGGACGCAGAATGCCCTGCGATTACTTTTTTTTGATCCAGTTTTGATGATTAGCTCTTCGCGTTTCCGAAAATGCAAAAGCCTGAACTTCCGCGGTAAGCGCACGGATGGACTTGTAGATGTCATTCAAGCTGAGATCGAAAACGGAACACGGTTCTCAAGCATGAACTTGGCGAGTGAGCTGACTACTAGTCTAAACCGCTTTATTCGAGCTTCTAGGAATTCAATCTCGATCTTTGTAATGGGCAAACATCGCGCCAAAAGCTGTGGCGCGATGTTATGATACGGGGATCTAGGATTTAGTATCCCGTACTTCTTGCGTCATTCATTCCGAGTGCTGCCGATGGTGAAATATCGGCGATCATGGCTTCCGCTGTGATCAAAAGCCCGGCAATCGAGCCGGCATCCTGAAGGGCTGTGCGGACTACTTTGGCCGGATCGACGACGCCAGCGTCAATCATATCGACATAAAGTTCGGTCTGCGCGTTGAACCCCTGATTGGGTTTCTTGCTGTCCAAAAGTTTGCCGACAACGATCGAACCTTCGACACCGGAATTTTCGGCTATCTGTCGGACGGGAGCTTCAAGCGCTTGCAGCACAATCGAAATACCGGCGGTCACGTCGGCATTTGCACCGGTAAGGGCAGCCAATGATGCCTTGGCACGCAACAGCGCGACACCGCCGCCTGGAACAACGCCCTCTTCCACTGCAGCACGCGTGGCGTTCAACGCATCGTCAATGCGGTCCTTCTTTTCCTTGACCTCAGTTTCGGTTGCACCACCTACACGGATCGCGGCAACACCACCGGCAAGTTTTGCCAGTCGCTCCTGCATCTTTTCCTTGTCATAGTCTGAAGTGGTTTCCTCGACCTGCGCTTTGATCTGCTGGACCCGCGCTGCGATGGCGGCCTTGTCGCCTGCACCCTCGACGATCGTGGTGGCTTCCTTGTCGATGAGGAGGTGTTTTGCCCGTCCGAGCATGTCGATCGTGACATTCTCAAGCTTGATGCCGAGATCTTCGGAGATCAGCTGACCACCGGTAAGGATCGCAATATCCTCCAGCATTGCCTTGCGACGATCACCAGACCCCGGAGCCTTGACGGCTGCGACTTTGAGACCCCCGCGCAACTTGTTGACGACAAGGGTCGCCAAGGCTTCGCCTTCACGCAAAATGGAGGCGGCCAACACCGTCGCCGTGGTGGTTCCGTCACCGGCGAGGTCATTGGTCTTTGACGCGACTTCGCGGATCATCTGTGCGCCCATATTCTCGAACTTGTCGGCAAGTTCGATTTCCTTGGCGACAGTTACGCCGTCTTTGGTAATGCGCGGCGCGCCATAGGAGCGGTCAATGATGACATTGCGTCCCTTTGGGCCCAGCGTCACCTTGACGGCGTTGTTCAGTATTTCGACACCGCGAAGGATCCGGTCGCGGGCATCGGTGGAAAATTTGATTTCTTTGGCAGACATGTTTGTTCGTCCAGTTCGTTCTTGAAATTGAGAAGTGCGGCAATTGCCCATAGGGCATTCTTCGTTCCGCCTACTGGGTCTCGACGATGCCCATGATGTCCGTCTCCTTCATGATCAGGAGATCGTCGCCGTCAATCTTGACTTCGGCACCGGACCATTTGCCGAACAGAACGGCATCGCCTGCCTTGACATCGAGTGCGATCAGGGCGCCGCTTTCATCACGGGCTCCCGGTCCCACCGCAATCACTGTGCCTTCCTGCGGCTTTTCCTTGGCAGTGTCGGGAATAATGATCCCGCCCTTGGATTTGATATCGCCTTCAGCGCGTCGAATGACGACGCGGTCGTGAAGTGGCCTGAAATCCCAGGTTACTGCTTCCGCGCATTCCGTTGCAAACAAGGTGACAACGCCCTTGGTGGAAATACAGGCTGCGATCGAAGCTTTGTATCGGGCACGTGAGCAGGAGAACGCGCCTTCCTGAAATGATGACGCTTGCATATTAGACGATGGGGCAGCTTTCGTCCTTTGCCCAGTCGGCAAAACTCAGGTAGTAAACCCGAACGCCGGGATAGCCCGCCCTTACAGCCGCCACGGCCGCCAGGGCAGCACGCCCGCCGCCGTCGCAGTGGGTAACGATATGATCGCCGAGTTGAAAGCCAGCATCATCGATGAGACGGTGCAAGGTCGCGGCGGATTTCAGCCGCTTGCCCTCAAGCAGATCGGAATGGGAAAGAAGCCGTGCACCGGGCAAGTGACCACCGCGGACGTTGTTTTTCAAGTCCAGCCCATCAAACTCCGCTTGCGTGCGCGCATCGAAAATAACGGCCCCATTGCCAATCTCGTCCTTGAGGACCTCACGCTCGATTAGACCGACTTTGCCTGATCCCGGTTTCGCGACGAACGGGCCTTGTGTTGTGGATTGCGTTTCGCTGTTTGCGATCCCGCTGCCTTTCACGGCATCCCAGCCGCCATTCAGCACATAGGCGGTTGCACCGAAATATTGCAGAATGAACCATACGCGAGCCGCTTCGGTCAGCCGCCCGTCGTCAAAGACGATTGCGGACGTCTTTACCTTTACTCCGAGATCGCTGATTTGTTGCTGCCAAAACACGACGTCTGCGAACGACGTCTCGCTGTTTTTGGCGGCATCCACCCATACCTCGATCGGGACACGAACAACGCCATCCGTATGATCGGCATCGCATGCTGCCTGATCCCTTACGTCGAGCAGCAGCACGTTTGACAAGCCACCGACATCCTTGATTTCGATTACGGGATCCTGGCGCACTGTTCTGGCCTCTCTTGAATATACGCTGTTGTGAACGTGGGTGTTCGATCGCTCGGCAGCAAGGGCAATGATTGGAAAAGAATTATACAGATGACTTTCGGCTTCGGACGGAGATTGTGCGCGGCAATTGGACAAAATTCTCAATCCGGCAACATGTGCAATGTTACCATCGCTGGGGCGTTACGCGAGCCGGATTTATCTTCGCTGCAAATCTGTAATCATCTGGAACACAAGCGCTTTAGCTGCATCCTCACGAAGGTGTGAGATCGCCGGGAAGGTCACCTCGCCCCGATTGAAAGCCTAAAACCAGAAATGGGTTGTCGATTCCTGCCTTACGGCTTCAAATTGAAATCGATAAGCAAATGCCACGCGGATGGTACGCCGAGTCCGGTACGAGGGGCAAATTCCCGGGCGGCCTCAACGTGGAATATCGGTTTGCTTGCGCGTCGGTCGCCTCGACCGGCACGCGCGCCAAACCGATATCGTAGAACAGGCGCGCCTTTTGCGGAGCCTGCACGTTTTCGTGAACGAATCTTCCAGCCATGATCGTGATTGGACTTCACGATCCGTTGGAGTCACGCTTACCTCGGGTATAAGTCGATAATGGGCGGACCAACTATCGTTCGAATAGGAGGCCAAAATGAAGCACCATGCACTCGAGCAACTGCAGATCGTCGCCGAGGTCGATCAGGATTACCCGCGCCAGACTATGTCGCGCGGTGAACGTCTTGAACGCTGGGCGGAGCTCCTCGAACAGAATCCTGACCGGCGCCTCGCGACGCTGCACCAGACCGAGTATCAGCTGGCCGGGGTGCGCGCGACCATGCGCGGAGACAGCACGCCAATCTCGGTCGCTTTCGAGGATCCTGTCCTCCGCGCAGCCGGGTTGGAAAACGACACCTACGGTGAAGCGAAACGGTTCTTCGAACTGACCGACAGGCAATTGCACAAGGTCATCTGCTATTGCCATTTCGGCGCGACGGTGAACGCGGCGACGGCCGCCCATTACATCCGGGCGGTGCCTACCCAGCCAGGCATGTTCGCGCGGTTGCGTGAGACATTCGCCGGATAAGGCCGGCGACGTTTCGCAGGATCATTGTTGAAGGGCTTGCCTGATCGTCGAGCCGGACAAGGTTCTGCTACGGACCGTTTATGATGGTTCGTCCATTACGATCTCGGCGTCTAAAATCTGACCGATGCGGGACGAAAAGCGCTGCAGGGCGTTGGTGCGTAGATAACTTCTGAACGGTCTCGATATAGATGGAGGAGCAGTTCCCATCTCGATCGTGGTCTCGTGCCGAACAAACACAATGCCGCTCGCCGTCATCACACCGCGAAGATGAAATTCAGGGTGACGAACTGGGCGGAATACGAAGCAGGCTTGCGTCGTGGTGGCAGACCGCGAATCTGATTGACGAGCCTGACCCGGCCGGCAACCAGACGGCGGCGAATGCGATGAACGGCCTGTACCGCCAATTGATCGGTTGATTTCGGTGGCACGAAACGCATTGATGGACGTCCAACTGCTTCGCAGATTGCTTTCGCGTCATTGCGATCGTTCTTGTTGGATTTCACATATGGCGTTACGAACTGAGGGCTGATCAACCACAAGTCGTGACCGAAATCCTTTAGCACTCTTGACCAATAATGCGCGCCGTTCGAGGCTTCCATTCCGACCTGACACGGTGGGAGATTGGCGAAGAACGCAGACACCGCAGCACGACGCAGCGTCTTTCGCACGATGGTCTTTCCGTGCGCATCAACGCCGTGAACCTCAAAGACAAACTTCGCCAAATCCAGACCAATCCGAACAACTTGCATGACACACCTCCTTCATCTCTGTCACTACAATTGACGTTCAGGAAACCACCTCACCGCGAGGGCGAGGTTCATACCATTGGCGCCCGTTTTGGCAAGGTGACTTAGGTGATGATGCGAGCCAAATGCCAACGACGAGGTCCGCCCATTTTTGCCACAACTGATTCCGGAACAGCGCGATCACGCTGATCGTCACGACGGCAAATCCGGTGAGAATGAAATTCCACGAAACGGCATCAAGGCGAGCGACGGCGTTCAGCTCCATACCCAAGTATGACGGGTGATACGAATAACCGGAGCCCGACCGTTGTGATCAGTCTCCATCCTGCCAACGAAACCTGTTCATTGTAACCTCCTTTGGGAAGATGGCGGAGACTATCATTTGCTCGAAGCTATTTGAGGGCGCGACGCTCGGCATTGAGCTGGATCAACGAGCGCCGTCGAACGTTTATGTACAATTACAGCCGATCAAGCGGAGGATGTTCATCATGTTCGAAGACAGAATCGACGCAGGCAGGCAATTGGCTAAAGCCTTGAAGCTCTATCGCACTCGAGATGTCGTTGTATTGGCCCTCCTACGTGGCGGTGTCCCCGTCGCGGTCGAAATTGCAAGGGAGCTAGGCGCGCCGCTTGATGTTCTCATCGTACGCAAAGTTGGTGTTCCGTATCAACCGGAGCTCGGCATGGGTGCCGTCATGGACGGCTTCTATATGATAACTGTCCGTAATGACGACATCATTCGCAGCCACGGAATCTCTGAAGAGGAGTTCCAGAATGAATGTACGAAAGAGATGGAGGAAATTGAACGCCGTCGGCGGCGGTATTTTGGGAAGCAGGTGCCGATCGATATCGTGGGCCGCACGGTGATACTCGTCGACGACGGCATCGCGACGGGTGCAACGGTTCGGGCCGCGATCCTCGGTCTGAGACAGGCCGGGCCGGGCAAGATCGTTCTCGCCGTGCCGGTCGGAGCGAGCGAAACGATTGAAGCGTTAAGGCAAGATGTCGATGAAGTGGTTTGCCTTGAGGAACCTGTGGCGCTGGATGCGATCAGCTCACATTATGGCGACTTTCCGCAGTTGACGGACCATGAGGTTCTAGAATTGATGTCTTGCGCCATCACAGCGCGATAACCTGATAGGGGCCGGATCAAGCGGATAACATCAGGGCCAGCGGTCAAGACGCACCGCACGTAAAGGCCGGAGACATGACTGCACCCAACCCGCCAAGCTCAAACCTCGCCCAAAATCACCTTGCCAAACGGGCGCCAATGGTATGGACCCCGCCCTCCCGGTGAGGTGGAATCTCGAACATCAATTGCGATGAAGGAGGAGTGTCATGCAAGCTGTTCGGATAGGTCTTGATCTAGCGAAATATGTCTTTGACGTTCACGGCGTAGACGACGACGGCAAGGTTGTCTTGCGCAAAACACTGCGTCGTGCCGCGGTGACTGCGTTCTTCGCCAATCTGCCGCCGTGTCTGGTCGGGATGGAAGCCTCGAACGGAGCACACTATTGGGCAAGAGTGCTCACCGATCTCGGTCACGAAGTCCGGCTGATCAGCCCTCAGTTCGTAACGCCGTATGTGAAGTCGAACAAGAACGACCGGAATGATGCGGAAGCCATCTGCGAAGCTGTCAGCCGGCCCTCAATGCGCTTCGTGCCGCCGAAATCAGTGGATCAACTGGCGGTGCAAGCCGTTCATCGCATTCGCCGGCGTCTGGTTGCAGACCGGGTCAGGCTCGTCAATCAGATTCGCGGGCTTCTTTCTGAACATGGGATTGTCATTGCCCGTGATATCACGCAACTGCGACGCAGCCTTGCCGACATTGTCGGGAACATCGATGACGGCCTCAGCGATCTTGTCCGGTCGCTCATGAGGGATCTGCAGGCGGAAATGGCCGAACTCGATGTCCGAATAAAGTCCTTTGACCAGCGGATACGCGAGATCTTCCGCAATAGCGAGCAGTGCCAGCGGCTCGGGAAGATTGAAGGCATTGGCCCTGTGACCGCAACGGCATTGATTGCGGCCGTGGGGAACAGAACATGCTTCAAGAATGGCCGTCAGTTTGCAGCATGGTTGGGGCTCGTCCCCAAGCAGCGATCGAGTGGCGGACGAGCTCGCCTGTTTGGCATCAGCAAACGCGGTGACCGCTACTTACGCACCCTGCTCATCCATGGCGCTCGATCCGCCTTGGGTCGAGTGGGCGGCAAGCAGGATCCGCGCAGCCTCTGGCTCGGCCACTTGAGGCAACGACGACATCCGAACATCGCGGCCGTCGCGCTCGCCAACAAGAACGCGCGGATCGTGTGGGCCATGCTCTCCGGCGATACGTTCTACAAGCCCGCCCTATCGGTGACGGCGGCGGCCTGAGAATACTGGTAGAGAAAACAAGCAAAGGAGGTCTCACCCTGGCAATTGCAACATAAGGCAGGAGATGGTGAAACGGTCACTCCCGTCGCTTTCCGAACCTGATGTCTGGATCGGCATGGCTTTTGCCAATGTCTCGGCGCCATTGAGGTGAAAGCGTGCGAAAATCCATCGAGGCTCGCGGCGAAGAATATCAAGCCGCATCAGGAAGCCGGATATACATCAGCAGTTGTGACCATCAACCCTCATCCAGCCAACCTGTTGCAATCGGGCGGGGTCCATATACATCCAGACATGACATCACCCGTCCCGATCAGAACGCGCGACAGATTGGGCCGCCTCACTCTACTGATCCCATGCTGGGAGGGCCAGGCAGCCGATCCCGAAGAGAAGCAAGGACCCGCGAAAGATCTCAGATGCCGGTGAAGCGGGAAGCTCGAAAGTGCTTGACCTCAACACGCCGAATAGAGAAGAATCGGGAAACGTCCACTACGTTTGAAGGGTTGCCAGAAAATTCGTGACATTTCTGGCAACCTCATCAGCTATTTCAGCTCTATCCATCTTTCCGGCAAATCCCATCAATGCCCTTTGCTGCTTCTCCAGAACGACCTGAGCGATAAAATCCCGAGCCAAACAGACCGGTTCCGGCGCTCCTTCCGGCAGATAGGAGGCGATGAGGGAGACAACACAACTGATCACCCGTGCTGGGCCGTGTTCGTAAAACAAACGGGCCAGTTTCGGTTGCCGTCCGGATTCGCCCACCACAAGACGGTAGATTGCAAGACTCCTGGATTGCAGGACATAGTCCAGCACAAGACAGCCTATCTCCTGAAGATCCTGTTTCAGATCTGTGCACCGGGCTTTCGGGATGGGGAAACGGCTTATCAGCGCGGTTGCTGCCTGCTCAATGGTAGCGGCAAACAGCTCTTCCTTGCCGCCAAATTGCTCATAAATGGTGCGTTTGGCGACATGAGCCTGGCTGGCTATCTGATCAAGGGATGTTCCAGCAAACCCCTGTTTTGTGAAGAGTTCCAAGGCCTTTGCGAGCAGCTGCCCACGGCGGCCGGCCATTTCCCCTCGGGACGGGCGACCGGCCTTTCCAACGGTTTTTTTCATCAGATCTGTCATGGGCAAAGCCTATCCCTGAAGAAAGCAGTTTACATCGATATTGCTTCATAATAAAATGAAACTGTTTCGTTTCTTTATCCGACCAGCCCACAAGGAAGCAGAATTTTCTGGCTCCTTCAAGAGATGCGCATCGGAACGCGTGAAACCGGAGGGACCCATGAACATGACCCGTACAATCCCGCTCGCACTGGCGCTTGCCGCCTCTGTGCTGGCCGCATCAGCCGCCTTGCCCGCCAGTGCCGCCGATCAGCGTGTGGCTCTGGAAGTTGTGGCTGGCCAGATGAAGGCCGGCGGCAATATGGATGCACTTCGCAATGCCGACCAGGCGGTGGCTGCTCTGATCGCGAAACAGCCCGGTTTCATCTCCCGCGAGACAGGTGCCGGTCCCAAGGGTGAATGGTTTGTGATCGTGCACTGGGCTTCGCTCAAGGATGCCGAGAATGGTGCGGCAGTCTTCATGAAGTCCCCGGAAGGCCAGGCTGCCATGAGCCTGTTTGACCAGAACACCATGCTGTTCAAACATTACATCAAGGAGCCATAAAACCGCAACGCGGCAGAGCGCTGGCCCTTGAATCGCTGGTAACGTGTGTGTTCCGGCATGCAAAAGTTCAATGCCGATTGACATCCGGATCGACCGGGCCGGGCCAGAATTAGGGCAGCTATGCCTTATCACTGTCAAACGCGCGACACGTTCAACCGCTGAACGGACTCGTTGTCTCCAGGCTAGACTCATGAATTCGCCTTGTCACCGTGATCGGCATTGTTCAGCTACTCCGGGAGCTGTCCGGGGAAGACGGCCTTCCGAATTGCTGTTGTCCGCCGTTTGCGGATCGCCAGGCGTCGGTTGACTTGCGTTGTTGCTGAACATTTCATCAAGAGCAGCGCTCCGAGAGCAATGCTCAACGCTTTTTATGCTTCCGCCTGGATCGGCGTTGTCAGAAATTCCGATATTCGACCGCCTCTTCAATCTTACAAGGTCTGCAGCACAAGAGTATCTTGCCAACCCAGGTCTACAATTAACTATCTTGTTAGCAAAGAAAAACACATCTTGATTTTATACTGTCCATGCGAAAGCATGACATTGATGTAATGGACGGAGGAGGAATACTCCATGTCTGTTATCTGATGGATCATTCTTTGGCCTTGGATTTCTTGGTAGTAAAATCGTCAACAAAAGCGGTCAGGGCATGATTCCGGATATCATTCTCGGCATCGTCGAGGCTATTGCCGGTGGTTCTTCAACTTCTTCCGGGGCAGCCGAAAGGGACTTGATATCATTTCTATTTGAAATTCCGGCATGCTGACAGGGTTGTGCTAAGCTTGAAAGGAAAGTCAGAATGAATCTGAGTGCACCCACGAAAATCGTCTTTTTCATTGCGGTTATCCTGGCGGTAATATCACTGCTGCCTGTGCTTGGGATCGCAGTCGCCATTCTTGGCGTCTATAGCTATTGGCTCCTGCTAGTCGCTTTCATCGTCCTGGCAGCCGGCTGTCTGCTGAAGGGCGTTTGAATTCGTTGCAAACCCGATGACGTAGCCGGCACCAAGCTGGGCCAACGCAATTGGAATGAAGATGATGAAGCTGACCCGTGCCGTGCTTTACGAGCTGGTCTGGTCTTACCCGATGACAGAGATTGCAAAGCATTATGGTGTCCGCGATTTGCAGATCGCCCAGGCTTGCGATCTTTACGACATCGCAAGACCACCCGCCGGCTATTGGCAGAAACTCGCTTACGGCAAGAACGTCGAAAAGGCCGACCTGCAACTGTCAAATTTTCCGCCAAGGATATTGTGACGATTGAACGTTCCGGCGCGCGGGCTCCGTTGCACCGCACACAGCAAGACACCAGGAAACGGGGGCAAGCGGACGACGGACGTCCTGGTGGATCACGCAAGCAGGCCGAACTGTAATACACAGACCGTCACCGTTTGACCTCGGCAGACAATACGAATAATTTGCGGCCCCAAATGAGCCGCCGCACAATTTCAGTAAAGCGTGCGCACGAACTTGTCGCGCCCGGAAAGCTCCGATGGCGGTCTAGAAGCGCGATCGAAGGACGAAACTACCGCCGATACGGAAATTGGATCAACCAAGTTGATCCGGCGGCCCTGATGAACGCCAAGGATGAACCACTTCCTTCCGAAGCGGCCCAGCTACGGATCAGAGTTGTCGGGCCAACGTTCTTTCCAAAGAAGAACGAGGCGATCGACAGGTTCTGTTGCAACGGCGGAATTGGAACGCCGATCGCCTGATACGATAACAGCTATGCAGTGAGGATCGCGAACTGCTCAGCCAGGGATGGATTCGGATTGAAGGCGTACCTCGCCTGTCGCTTGCGCATCATGTGGACCATTTCGATGCCGGACAAGATGATGCGGGCAGTGGCCGTCGATTTGAAGCCAAGCATTGTCCGCACGCGGCGCTTGATGCGCCGATGATCCTGTTCGATCCGATTGTTCAAGTATGGACTTTTCCTGATCGTGATCGGTTTCAGCTGACGCCGGGCGCGATCCTGCAAGCGATTTGTCGTGTCGCAGGAAAGAATCGCCTCACGGTTGGTCTGGCTTCCGTCGATGACGACACGATCCGGTCGGCCATGGCGCTCTAGCGCCTTGTTGAAGAAGCGCTTTGCCGCAGTGAGATCGCGATGCTGGCTAAAGAGGAACTCGACCGTATCGCCAACGCTATCGATGGCGCGGTAGAGATACATCCACTGGCCTCGAACCTTAATGTAGGTTTCGTCCACATGCCATTTACCGGTGACGCAACGCTTGCGCTTGTTGAAGTGCTCGAGCAACAACGGTGAAAAACGAATGGTCCAGCGATGGATGGTCGTGTGATCAACCGCAATGCCGCGCTCGGCCATCATCTCCTCAAGATCGCGCAAGCTTAGATTGTAGGCAAGATACCAGCGTACACACAGAAGTATCACTGATCGGTCGAACTGGCGGCCCTTGAACATCGAATCCCCCTGAGATGATCGACGGGTTTCTTGCCATGCTGCCGGTAACCAAAACGTTGCAACATGTATGGACGCCCCCGTGGGTGCAAGAGAAATCTTTTGGAGCTGATATTGCGTATAGTCGGGTGCTGACATGTATCCGGCCTCTGATGCAGCGTTCAACATGCCGCGGGCCTGTATGGGAGTTCGCGGACCGGGTCCAATTCAGATCCGCGTGCTCTGGGCACGTCGTTGCAATCTGGTTTTCCCGATCCCGTCTCGTCGACCGTTACGCCATACCTTCCATTTGACCTTCCTACACCTTCAACAGCCCCATGATCGCTGCAGCGGTTATTCTGCCGCGATCTGAGCCCGATAGATTCCACCCTTGGCCATCAATGCCCAGACGATGCGAGCCATCTTGTTGGCAAGGGCAACCGTCACCAGCATCCGTGGCTTGCGGCTCAGCATGCGCGCCAGCCATGATCCTGCCACGGCTCCCTTCCGTGCCGCCCACCGCACAACCGCGCTCGCCCCGATGATGAGCAGACGGCGCAACGTCCGTTCCCCCATCTTCGAGGTCTTGCCAAGCCGCTGTTTGCCGCCGGTCGATCGTTGCAGCGGTGTTAGCCCTAACCACGCGGCAAAATCACGCCCACGTTTGAACGTCTCAGCCGCAGGTGCCAGCGCTGTCAGCGCCGTTGCTATGACCGGACCAATCCCGGGAACAGTCATCAAACGACGCGCCACCTCGTCCTCTTTGGCACGGCGGGCAATCTCGATATCTAGGAGCCTGATACGCTCCTCCAATGCATGCAGCGCCTCGACCAATGCCCCAAGGACCGGACGCGCCATATCCGGTAAAAGCTTCTCCGAGTCCTCCACAGCTAGGATCAGCTTGGTAACATGAGCGGGACCTTGGGCAACGATAATTCCGAATTCGGCAAGATGACCCCGCAGAGCATTGATAACCTGCGTCCGTTGACGCACGAAAAGATCGCGTGTCCGGAACACAATGGCTGCAGCCTGGCTCACCTCGCTTTTTACGGCGACAAAACGCATGGTCGGGCGCAACGCTGCCTCACAGATCGCTTCAGCGTCGGCAGCATCATTCTTGTGCCGCTTCACGAACGGCTTCACGTAGGCAGGCGGGATCAGCCGAACCGTATGGCCAAGATTGCCGATCTCCCGCCCCCAGTAGTGACTGCTGGAGCACGCTTCCATCGCAATCGTACAGCTTGGCTGCGCAGCAAAGAACGTGAGCAACTGATCGCGGCGGAGTTTCTTGCGCAAAAGCACCGAACCAGTCTCATCAGCCCCATGGGCCTGAAACACGTTCTTCGCCAAATCCAGACCAATAATGCTAATCTCTTTCATGGACGCCTCCTTTAAATGGTGATCAACGTCTCCATTCTGGCACATCGATGCCGTCGGGGGGCGTCCACCCCATCAGATCCATTCGGCAGTGATTAGAAAATGTTCGTTTGAAAATGCCGATAATGGCTTTTGCTCGATTTTCATTGATGCCTGAAAGGCTACAATTGCTGCCAAAGATAGCTAATTTAGCGAAGAATCTAGAGTAGGAAGTATATGGCAAAACACAGGATCTATACGACCAGCTTCGCAAGCGTTTATCCTCATTACGTTGCGAAAGGATATCGAGGAGCCCATTATACTTGGATAAGCTCATTGACGAGCTGGCTCGGGGAAAAGCCATTGATAGAATTCTGCGCGAGAATTGATTCCGAGCGATCAGCTTCCGTCCATGTGGCGTTCTCCGCCTGCGGATGCCGATGACGAAATAGCGGCACATTCTGTTTTCAATTGCAACAAATGCTAAACCCTCTTTGTTTTCAGGAGGATGGAATGCCCCGCAGTTTCAGATAATTGACGATGGATGAACGCCGTATCGTTGCGCAGATGCTGCAAGCCAAGGCCCGATTGGCGCGTATCGCATCGGTTCTTGGCCGCAGTCGCTCCGCAGTTCACCGCGAGATCAAACGCAACTGGTGGCACGATAAAGAAGTCCCGCAGACGGATGGCTATTGGCACGTGACAGCACAAAATCTTTTGAACAGCGGCGGCGATCATATCGCAAGCTGCATCAGCATCCGCAGCTGTGTCGTGTCGTCATTGATCGTTTGAAAGCCGGCTGGCTTCCTCGCAACAGCCTTGTGCTGAAGCACGCTCAGGCAAAGGCGTAAGATCCGTCTGGCCGTTTCGGGACGCGCCTTTGCCAGTGAACGTAACCTTCTTCAGCCATTGCCTTTTCGTCCATCTCGACGCCCCAGCCGGGCCTATCGGGCCTGAGCTCAAGATAGCCATCCTTGGGCAGGTAGGGGTCGACAACGTAACGTGTCTCACCCTGCCGCTTCTCGATATCGTTACCTCCGTACACATACGCCTGGCCTCTCGGGAGGCGGTATTCAAGGATGCGGAAGTTCTGAGCGGTCGCCGAGAAGTGAACGTTGACCGCCGTCGCCAGCGGGCCCATAGGGTTGTGCGGCGCGACACCCACGAAGAAGGCTTCGGCGAGCGTCGCGATGCGCCGCATTTCGCTGATGCCGCCGACGACGCAGATGTCTGGTTGTATCAGGTCAGCGCCCTTGACCTGCAAAAGGCGCAGGAATTCGTTGCGGTTGTAGAGCGACTCCCCGGTGGCCAAGACGCAGTCGAGCCCTTGCTTGAGGTCGCCCCAGGCCTCGATGTTTTCAGGGCGCAAAGGCTCCTCGTAGAACAATGGATCATAGGGTGCGAGCGCGTTGCCGAGTTGCCTTGCGGCGACCGGTTCGTATATTTTCGCGTGAGCGTCGAAGGCGATCTCATAGTCGTCGCGCACCGTTTCGCGAAGCGAGCGGAAATAGTCGGCCGAGGCTTTGACGACGTTGCCCCAGCGGTTCGCATGCATGTCGATGCGCCATGGGCTGAGCTTGAAGGCGGTGAAGCCCCATTCTGCGTTCAGGCGATCGAACTCGTCGCGCGCTGCTGGCGCGTCCGGCGCAGTATAGACGCCAGCGTAGACCTTGATTCGATCACGAACCTCGCCACCGAGTAGCTTGTAGACAGGCACGTTCGCGGCTTTGGCGGCGAGGTCCCACAGGCAATGGTCCAGAGCTGAGATTGCAGCCAGCCCGAGCGCGCCGGGGGGGAAGCGGCTCTGCTGGATAAGCAAGTTCACCAGATAGTCGACACGGGTTGGGTCTTGGCCCGCGATGAAGTCATAGAGATAATCAAGGAGCGGCGGCAGCGCCTTGTCAGGACCATGGTTGTAACACTCGCCCCATCCGGTCAGCCCCCCATTGGTATCGAGCGCGACGATGACTCGGGGCCGATCCTTGTCGCGGGTCATGAATACTCGCATGCGGTCAATCTTCATTTCTTGGATCCCTTTAGCGATTGAAATAGGTTCGACGCGACAGGCGCGTTTGCACATACAGGTGCTCGTTATACGTTCCGGGGTTGTAGGCGTCTTCACTCTCGGGAACCGGAACCGATACATTGCCGCCGCTCGGGAAGCGGGCGGCGAAGGCCTCGTCGATATCGCAGCCGAGGCCCGGCGCGTTTGGAACAGGGATTGCCCCGTCGATCTGCTGTGGATGCGGCACGATTGTCTCGCGGCGGCCACACCAGTCGTCGTCGATGCGCTGAATGAGTCCATTGGGGATTGCCGCCAGAACGTGCAGCGCGGCGTATTCGGCTACAGGACCCAGCGATCCAGAATGCGGCGCGATCTGGATATAATGTGCTTCGGCCATGGCCGCGATCTTCTTCATCTGGGTTATTCCGCCAGCCCGGCCGGTGTCCGGTTGGATCACGTCGACCAGTTCCTTCTCGATCAGTTCGCGCTCGCCGAAGATGGTGGCCGATCGTTCGCCGGCTGCGAGCGGCACATGCGCGGCATCGCGGATGCGACGGTAACCGTCGATGTTTTCCGGGGCGATCGGTTCCTCGACCCAGAAGAGTTCGTAAGGTTCGAGCGCTCGAACCAGGCGGCAGGCATCGGCAGGCGACAGCCATGGCGGCCCATGGAGATCGATGGCAATGTCGATGTCGTTGCCGACCGCTTCCCGCAATGCGGCAACCTTCCGGACCGGATCGGCGACACCGCTGCATTTAATCGCTTTTATGCCGCGTTTCTTGACGGCAATTGCGCGTTCAGGCGTGTTAGCATGCGAATAGATCGGAACGCGATCGCGAACCTTGCCGCCAAGGAGCATCCATACGGGCACGCCGAGCGCTTTGCCCTTAATGTCCCAAAGCGCCATGTCGATGCCGGTCATGGCGCCAGCGCCAACAGTGCCGAGCATGCCGTGTCCCATCATGGCTATCTGCATCTTCTGCCAAAGTCGCTCGATATGCGCAGTATCTTCGCCGAGGAGGAGGGGCGAAAGATCGTGTATGGCCGTTTCGATGACCCTAGGCCAGCCGGAGCACTCGCCGATGCCCGTAATGCCTTCATCCGTCCCGATTTTGATGAAGAGCCAGTTTCTGCTTCCCGAAAGCTTCTGTGGTGCGCCCTCGCCCAAACGTTCATCAAGAGGCGATCTGGTTGGGTCCGGTTGGCCGGCCTGCATCAGAAAGGTTCTTATTTCTGTGATCTTCAATGCACGGAACTCCCATTCCGGGCGCCGCTATCTGCTGCAGAGACGCAACCGATAATGGACAACGCGGCTACTCCAGCCACGTCTCCGAGAATGGCCTGACAGCTCGCGCCACTGGACAATATTTCAATGCGCATCGATCTCCTCCCGCTTCGATGCCGGCGGGAGATTGTTTCCAGCTGGCTCGAGAATCGCAACGCCACCTTTGTTGCGATGCGAGCAAAACCATATGTACGTTTTCAGATAATTACAAGAGTTGACAGATATTAACAGATTTAGTAGAGGAAGCTAAAGCTCCAATAGCAGGTCTCGGGGAGCCGATGAGACATGGATCTATCAGATGCTGTTCACGAAGCTGTTTCGACCAAGATGTTGGCCACGGTGCCGTTGATTATCGACAGCCGCAAAGATGCGTCGGCTGCGTCGGCAGGGGGAATTCTCGTAAGGCGTCTTTTCAAGCGTGGTGCAGCCGGTGTCGTTATGGAGGGTGTGGTTACGAACGAAGCCTGCGAGCAGTCGATTTTCGAAGACTCCGGCGAAATGCAGGTACAGGCCGAGCGTGGCATATTCGCCCCCTATGCTCCGGGTGAGGAGGCGACTGCTGAATTTGCTCCTCGGCGGCAGAAAGCAGATCGATGATGAAACAGTCGGCCGCCATCGATTCGAACAGAGGCGCGACCCGCTTCAGCGATATCATCTATGAGAAGATTGTGGGGATGATCGCGGACGGGAACTTTCCGGTGAACGAAAGGCTCCCGTCGGAGGAGAAGCTTTCCGTTACCCTGAGGGCATCCCGACCTGTGGTACGCGAGGCGCTCGAACGCCTGAGGGCCGATGGCCTGATCGTTTCGCGCAAGGGATCCGGCTCCTATGTTCGGCAGCGGCCGGACTCGTCCATGCTGAAAATGGTACCGGTGGGGTCTCTGGCGGATGTTCAACGTTTCTTCGAATTCCGTGCAGGCCTTGAAGCCGAGGCAGCGGAGCTCGCTGCCCGTAACTGGCAGCCGGTGGACGCGGAGCGCATAACGGCGGCTCTTCTTGCCATAGAGCAATGTCTGCGGAACGGCGAACTCGGCGCCGAAGAGGACCAAGCCTTGCATGACGCGATTGCAGTGGCGACCGGGAACCAGTTTCACACGACGGTTCGCGAGTGGTTCCGACCGCACTTCGCTATCGGTCATTCAGTCACCCGAAGCCTTAGCCTCAAGCGGACACCGGAGCAGATACGCAGTGTGCAGGACGAGCATGCGGTGATCGTGGAGGCAATCTTCGCCCGGCGCGAGGCCGACGCCCATGACGCAATGAAGCGGCATATACTGAACGCCCGCGCCCGCATGTTCCAGGGCATTTGAGCGGCGATGGGAGGAGCGAAGATGAAACACGTGACTCTGACGGGAGGAAGGCCATACCGCCTTTTCGCTTCAATGAGTGATGGACGGTAACAGGGGGAAAAAGATGAATATCGCAATATTGCGCCAGGCACTGACTGGGGTGTCGGGTGTCCCTGTAACAGCCTATGACGGAAAGGGCGCGGTCGAAGCCCGGTTTACAGCAATGATCTACGCTCGGGTGGCGACGGCGGGGATCCACAATATTGTTGCGGCGGGAAACACCGGCGAATTCTACGCCCTGACACCACAAGAGATTCGCACTGTGCACGAGGCTGCAGTTTCTGGCGTCGACGGCAAGGCTCCTGTGACCGCAGCGATCGGTCGATCGCTGCGCGAAGCGATCGGGATGGCGAAGGACGCCGCCGCGATTGGGGCGTCCGCCGTCATGTCGCACCAGCCTGTCGATCCCTTCGCGGCTCCATCAGCGCAGATCGATTACTTCTGCGCTCTTGCGGAGGCGTCTCCATTGCCGCTCGTGGCCTATGTACGGGCAGACGGTTTTACGGTCGAAGACATGGTCCGTCTTGCCAAGCACGGCAATATTGCCGGTATCAAGTTCGCGACGCCGGATCTGATGCTTCTTTCCAGGTCAATTGCCGCGTCGGATCCAACTGGAGCGTTGTTCGTCTGCGGTCTCGCGGAGAGCTGGGCGCCCGCCTTCGCCGCAGCAGGAGCGCGTGGCTTCACATCCGGTCTGGTCAACGTTGCGCCTGAGTTGTCGCTCGCCGTGCACCATGCGCTGGAGAAAGGCGATTTCGAGACGGCGCGTGCGATCGTCAATCGGCTCGAACCATTTGAACGTATGCGGACGAAATTTCGAAACGGCGCGAACGTTACGGTCGTCAAGGAGGCCGTAACACATTCCGGCCTGAACGTGGGGCCGGTGCGCGTGCCGGGATTGCCGCTGCTCGATGAACACGATCGACAAGATTTGTTTCGCCTGCTCGAAGACTGGGAGAGAGCAGGCAACATCCATACCCGATCGGACCAACAGGCTTCCGCAAAGGCGGCGGGCTGAATCCGACATACAAATGCAGGCGAAAGGGCGTCACCACTCCTGCGCCCCGAGATTGGGAGGTCTTGAAATGCTGAGAAACTTACTGACGACAATTGCAATTGCCGGTGTCTTGATAACTGCGCAGCCATCTTCGGCGGCTTCGCCGCCAAACATGCTCGTTATCGGCACTAACCTCACCGGTATTCGCACGCTCGATCCGGCGCAGAACAATGCCCGCACCGTATCCGAACTGATCTCGAATCTTTATGACAATCTTGTGCAGCTGTCTGCGGATGACCTCCAGACGTTGAGACCGATGCTTGCCACTAAATGGAGTGTTTCGGCGGACGGCAAGATAATCACCATGACCTTGCGCGACGACGCGGTCTTCCAGAGTGGCAATCCCGTAACGGCAGAAGATGCGGCATGGTCCATTCAGCGCGTCATCAAAATGGGGCAGGTCGGCTCGACCGATGTCGCGCTTTGGGGATTCACGCCCGAAAATGTGGACAAACTCGTGCGTTCGAAAGACGAGCACACGCTGGAGATCGAACTGCCGCTATCGGTCAATACAGATCTGGTTCTTTATTCTCTCGCCGGCTCGTCGCTGGGCATCGTCGACAAGAAGACGGCGCTGTCGCATGAAGCAACCGGCGACCTCGCCGCCACTTGGCTGTCAGCCAACTCGGCAGGCAGCGGGCCGTTTACACTGGCGCAATGGCGGCCCAACGACATTGCGATCTTCAATGCACAGAAGAATTATTGGGCTGGCGCGCCAGCCCTCGCGCGGGTCGTGGCGCGCCATATACCTGAATCCGGCAACCTGCGCCTGCAGCTGGAAGCCGGCGACGTGGATGTCGGCCAATACCTCGCCAGCGGTGACCTTGACGCTTTGGCCAACAACAAAAACGTAGTGATCGACACCGTTCCCGGACTGGGCTTCTACTATATTGCACTCAACCAAAAGGACCCGGACCTGCAAAAGCCAAAAATCCGCGAAGCCTTTCAGCACGCGTTTGACTGGAAGGCGATCTCCAACAACATCATGCGCTACACCGGCTTTCCGTGGCAGTCCATTATCCCACGCGGTATGATCGGAGCTCCGGAAGACGCGACGTCCCGCTACGATTATGATCCTGCCAGGGCCAAGCAATTGTTGGCGGAGGCCGGATATCCGAACGGGCTGAAAAAAGTGCTCAATCCGTCGAGTGCTGCAACCCTCCCCTTTGCGGAAGCCCTGCAGGCGAGCGCACGCACCGCCGGCATTGAGCTCGATCTCGTGCCCGGCGAATTCACGCCGGCATTTCGCGAGCGGAAATATGAAGTACTTCTCGGCAATTCGGGAGCACGGCTTCCCGACCCTTTCGCCGTGGCCACGCAATATGCCTACAATCCGGATAATAGCGACGAGGCACGTCTCGGCAGCTATTACCTGTGGAGGGCCGCGATGAAGGTGGATGAACTCAATACGCTCGTCGATGAATCGATGAAGGAGCGCGATACGAACAAGCGTGCGGGGATGTTCCAAAAAATGGATAGCATCTACAGCGGGATGGATTCTCCGCTTGTGATCTTCTTTCAGCGTACGGATCCGTACGTCATGCGTTCCAATGTGAAGGGCTATCGAGGCCACACGACGTGGTCGACACGCTGGCACGACGTCACAAAGGAGTAAATTGTCATGGCAAGCGCCGATCTGTCGGAGCGGGATTCGGACGGCAAAATGGATCAGGATGCGTTCGGGCCCGCGGATCGGCACCGGCTGTTGACGATCATGCAGGGGTTGGCAGGGCGCGTCCTGGCGATTGTGACCACACTGCTTGGCCTTCTCTTCCTGACCTTCGCCATGGGCCGATTGCTTCCGGCCGACCCCGTTCTCGCCATCACCGGTCCTGAAGTCAGCAAGGCGGTCTACGACAGAGTCTATAATGAGCTCGGGCTCGGGCAGCCGATATGGATGCAATTTTTAAATTACGTGCAAAACGTTCTGACGGGAGACCTGGGCACCTCAGCAACGACAGGACAGCCCATTGTCAGCGATCTGCTCGCGGTTTTCCCCGCCACGATCGAGCTTGCGGTCATCGCCATGATCGTCGGCGCCGTGGTTGGCATTCCGCTCGGTATCACGGCGGCGGTCAAACGTGGCACGATCATAGACCACATTGCGCGCATCATTGCTCTGGCCGGTCACTCAGTTCCGGTCTTCTGGACCGGATTGATGGCCCTTTTCGTTTTCTACGCAAAGCTTCAACTCGTTGGAGCATCAGGCCGTGTCGATGTCTTTTATGAGGGCCTCGTCACGCCCATTACCGGTTTTCTCATGCTTGACTCCGCTATGGAAGGTCAGTGGGATGTCTTCCGGAGCGCGCTCGGACATATAATTCTGCCGGGAACGATCCTCGGCTACTATTCGGTAGCCTATATCAGCCGCATGTCGCGCAGCTTCATGCTGGAGCAGCTCAACCAGGAATACATCGTGACGGCGCGGGCAAAGGGGCTTGGGACGCGCAAGGTCGTCTGGCGCCATGCGTTCAGAAACATCCGTGTGCAATTGCTGACGATCATGGCGCTCACTTTCGGCGGCCTCCTCGAGGGCGCGGTACTGATCGAGACCGTTTTCGGCTGGCCGGGGTTGGGCCAGTACCTTACGCGAGGACTTCAGATGAACGATATGAATGTTGTGATGGGTGCGGTACTGACGATTGGCCTCGTTTTCCTGACCATCAACATCCTATCGGATGTTCTTTATCGCATTCTTGATCCAAGAACAGGGTGATGCCGATGACAATACCGGTTGAACATGCAAATAACGTCGGCGGCAGCGATCTTCGCAACTGGTTGCTCGCGCCAGACCCGCAGGGCTGGTTCCAGTCGTCCATGCAGCAATTCTATCAAGGTTGGCTCCAGTTCCGGCTGCATCCGCTCGGATTGATCGGCCTGATGATTATCATATTCCTGATCTTGGTTGCGGTTGCAGCACCACTGCTGACAAGCTTCGATCCAATCGTACAGGACATGACGGGGCGCCTCGCCCCACCCTCCGCTGAGCATTGGCTCGGGACCGACAATTTCGGCCGCGACGTCTTCTCGCGCGTGATCTATGGTGCGCGCACCACGCTTTACATCATTATCCTCGTGACGGTTATCGTCGCACCGATCGGACTCCTGATCGGCACCTGCTCCGGCTATTTTGGTGGCATCGTCGATGAAATACTTATGCGGGTTACTGATATCTTCCTGTCGTTCCCTGGACTGGTATTGGCGCTTGGTTTTGCTGCCGCGCTGGGCCCTGGCATCACCAACGCCATCATCGCAATCTCTCTGACCGCCTGGCCACCGATCGCCCGGCTTGCGCGCGCCGAAACGCTCAGCTTGCGAAAAGCCGATTTCATCGCTGCCGTGCGACTGCAGGGAGCCTCGGCAACGACTATCATTACCCGCCATATTCTGCCGATGTGCGTTCCCTCGGTCATTGTCCGCGTGACACTAAACATGGCCGGCATTATCATCACCGCCGCTGGCCTCGGGTTCCTCGGTCTCGGCGCGCAGCCACCTTGGCCGGAATGGGGCGCGATGGCGGCCACCGGGCGCGAATTCATGCTCGACAGTCCTTGGGTAATTGCGGCGCCAGGCATCGCCATCGCACTTGTGAGCCTTGCCTTCAACCTCGTCGGCGATGCGCTACGCGACGTTCTTGATCCCAGGAGTTTGCAATGAGTACGCCGCTGATCGACATCCGCAATCTCGAGATCGCCTTCGGCGGTGGGGCGGTAAGGGCCGTGCGGGGCATCAGCTTTGCACTCAGACAGGAAAAGCTTGGAATCGTCGGCGAGTCGGGCTCCGGAAAATCGACAGTCGGGCGCGCCATCATGAAGCTGTTGCCACCGACAACGATGGTCACTGCGGACCGGATGACCTTTCGGGATATGAACCTGCTTGAAGCAGACGAACGTGCCATGATGGCGATACGGGGACGGCGGATCGGATTGATCCTGCAGGATCCGAAATATTCGCTCAATCCCGTCATGCGGATCGGCGAGCAGATTGCGGAAACGTATCAATTGCACTATCCGAGGGCGACCGCAAAGCAGGCGCGTCAGCGAACGCTGGAAATGCTCGACGCAGTAAAAATCCGCGATACGCAAAGGGTGGCTCGCCTTTATCCTCATGAGATATCGGGCGGCATGGGCCAGCGGGTGATGATCGCCATGATGCTGATCGCCGAACCCGAAGTCCTGATCGCAGACGAACCGACATCGGCCCTCGATGTGACGGTGCGGCTCGACGTTATGGCATTGCTCGACGAACTCGTCGTACGCCGCAACCTCGGCCTGATCTTCATCAGTCACGACCTGAACCTCGTGCGGCACTTCTGCGACCGCGTCCTCATCATGTATGCCGGGCGGGTCGTCGAAGCCCTGGCGGCTTGTGATCTCGACAATGCGGCGCATCCCTATACGCGAGGCCTGCTCGCATCGCTTCCTTCGATTGACAATCCGCCCGCTCGCCTGCCCGTCCTGAAACGCGATACCGCATGGCTCGCCGACGCTTGTGTGGAGTCACTGCCGTGATCGAAATCGACAATCTGACGATCCGTTTTGGCGCCGGTCAGGTGCCGGTGGTGAGAAATGCCAGCCTGGCTATCAGCAAGGGGACGGCTTTTGGCCTGGTCGGCGAATCCGGTTGCGGCAAATCAACGGTGCTGCGGGCGATATCCGGTCTTAACCCGAACTACCAGGGCCGGATCAAGTTGGACGGCAACATACTGAATCGTCAGCGGGACCGATCGTTCTTCCGGCACGTACAAATGGTCTTTCAGGATCCTTATGGATCCCTCCATCCTCGCAAGACAATCCGCTCGCAACTCAAGGAACCGCTGCGCAACCAGGGGATCTCGACAAGATCGGTGGATATGGATGCCGTTCTTAGGACGGTCGGTCTCGAGCCGTCGTTGAGTTATCGATTTCCGCATCAGCTCTCCGGCGGGCAACGTCAGCGCGTCGCGATCGCGCGCGCGCTGGTCCTTGAACCGAGCGTACTGCTGCTGGACGAACCGACATCTGCCCTCGATGTGTCGGTACAGGCGGAAATTCTCAATCTGCTGGACGATCTGCGCAAAGAGCGTGGTTTAACATATTTGCTCGTGAGCCATGATCTGGCTGTAGTGTCGCATATGTGCAGTCGCGTCGCCATCATGGAGGGGGGTGAGATCATCGAACAAGTTGACATCACGAGGCTGCGAAAAGGAGCAGTCGAGCACCCTTATTCGCAACGTCTGCTGCGCGCCAGCAAGATGTACGGCAAGCGACCCGCCGTTTCGATCGATTCCTGAGCCGGCTAATCTCAGAGCGCCAATGATAAGACCTGGCACTACGACTGGTTTTGTTGCAAACTCGATTATACTTGTCAATGACGGGTGACGAGCCACACCAGATGTGCAAAAAAATCAACACCTTAGCTCGAGAGGCATGCCATCAAAGAGCTCCCATAAACGCCTATACTTAACGTTTGCAACAGAACCGAAATCCGAACTTCGGGATTCTTATCGTCCGTTCTTTTGTCGCCAGGCGGCAAAATCTGTCTTCGGTTTTTCGCTGGTGGCTGGGTAAAGCCCGATGATCGTCGCGCCATTCATGACTTGCTCTGTGACAAAATCTTCATAGGCCGTCATCTCGACCGTTTCGTCGGCAATCTCGTCGGCGAGATGGGCAGGAATAACGATGACGCCTTCATTGTCCCCGACGAGCACATCGCCCGGAAATACAGCGACATCGCCGCAGCCGATTGGGACGTTGATATCGTAGGCTTGGTGATGGGTCAGGTTGGTTGGAGCCGAAGGACGATTGTGGTAGGCGTGAATGGTTAAATTGGCAATCTCGGGACTGTCGCGGAAGCCTCCGTCAGTAACGACACCTGCCACACCCCGCACTTGTAGCCTTGATATCAATATGGAGCCGGCCGAAGCTGCCCGGGCATCCTTGCGGCTATCCATCACCAGGACGGTTCCCTCCGGACATTGCTCTACCGCGGCGCGCTGCGGATGATTGGGGTCCTTGAAGACCTCGATCGTGTTAAGGTCTTCGCGGGCCGGTATATAGCGCAACGTAAAGGCTTGCCCGACCATGTTGGTCTGCTTTGCCGACAGCGGCCGCACATCTTGGATGAACTGATTGCGCAGCCCGCGCTTGAACAGTGCCGTCGCAATCGTTGGCGTGGCCACGCCCATCAGCTTTTTGCGCGTTTCTTCGCTTAGATCATAGTTTGTCATTGGTTGTCCTCGGGTATCAGTAGATATCTGGTTCAGGAGCGGATGGTCCAAAGCGTGTTTCGAGAAAGTCAAAATCCGCGCCCGTGTCGGCTTGGCCCACATGTTTGGCGAACATCCAGCCATAGCCGCGACCGGCTTTGTCCGCAGGTTTCTGCCATTCGGAACGACGGCGTTCGATCTCACTGTCATCGACCAGCATGTCGATACGGCGCGCATTCAGGTCGAGCCGCACGATGTCGCCTGTCCTCAGAAGTGCCAGCGGACCACCGACATGCGATTCCGGCGAGATGTGCAGAACGCAGGCTCCATAGCTGGTCCCGCTCATGCGAGCATCAGACAGACGCAGCATGTCGCGATATCCCTTCTTGAGCAGGGCCTTCGGCATCGGCAACATGCCCCACTCCGGCATGCCCGGGCCGCCCTGCGGCCCGGCCCCGCGCAGCACCAGAACATGATCGGGCGTGACGTCAAGATTTTCATCGTCGATCGCCGCTTTCATCTCCGGGTAGCTGTCGAAGACCAATGCCGGGCCTTGGTGTTGATGCAGTCTCGGATCACAGGCGGCTGGCTTTATAACTGCGCCTGTTGGAGCAAGGTTGCCTTTAACGACAGCAAGCGAGCCTTCCTGATAGACAGGATTGTCGAGGGAGCGGATGACATCATCGTTAAAGCATTTTGCCCCTTCCAGCGTTTCTCCAAGCGTTTGACCTGAGACTGTGAGCACCGAAAGGTCGAGCCTTGATGAGAGTTTTGCCATGAGCGCGCGCAGGCCGCCGGCGTAGTAGAAATCTTCCATCAGATAGATATCGCCAGTTGGCCGTATGTTCGCGAGAACCGGGGTCGTGCGGCCTGCACGATCCAGATCGTCCATTGTCAGGTCGACACCAGCCCGGCGTGCCATGGCGACGAGGTGGACGATGGCATTGGTCGAGCATCCGGTAGCCATGGCGACGGCCACGGCATTGCGTACGGCTGCATCGGTCAAAATCTTGCTCGGTACAAGGTCCTCCCAGACCATGTCGATAATCCGACGCCCCACAGCAGATGACATCCGAATATGATTGGAGTCGGCAGCGGGAATCGAACTCGCGCCCGGCAACGTCAAGCCCAAGGCTTCCGCGATCGCCGTCATAGTGCTTGCTGTGCCCATGGTCATGCAGTGTCCGTAAGACCGCGCGATACCCGCCTCGACCTCTACCCATTCGTCGGTCGACAGATTGCCCGCCCGCCGTTCATCCCAGAATTTCCAGGCATCCGAACCGGAACCCAAGGCTTTGCCACGATAATTGCCGCGCAGCATGGGGCCGGCCGGCAGATAGACCATAGGCAGGCCGGCACTCACAGCGCCCATCACCAAGCCCGGTGTGGTCTTGTCACATCCACCCATCAACACAGCGCCATCGACGGGGTGGGAGCGCAGCAGCTCCTCGACTTCCATCGCCAGCATATTGCGATAGAGCATCGTCGTCGGCTTGACATAGCTCTCCGACAGAGAAAGCGCTGGCAATTCTAAGGGAAACCCACCCGCCTGGAGCACACCGCGCTTCACGTCCTCGACGCGGTGTTTAAAGTGTGCATGACAGGGGTTGGCATCCGACCAGGTATTCAGGATGGCAATGACAGGCTTTCCTGTCCATTCTTCCGGTGCGTATCCCATCTGCATTGTTCTGGAGCGATGACCCGAACTGCGCAGGTCGTCCGGAGCGAACCAGCGGGCGCTCCTTAATGTTTCTGGAGTTTTTTTCATAGCCATTGCTCAATTGGAAAATGCGACGGAGAAGGAAGCCTTAAACTGCTCATTCCTTCATTCCCCATTTCTGAATGGTGTGGCGCTCGATCGTCTGGAACACGAGGTTTTCAACAATGAGGCCGATGATGATCACGGTGAGAAGGCCGGCAAAGACCGCGGGAATATCGAGGAGATTGCGGTTCTCGAAAATGAACCAGCCAAGTCCGCCCTGCCCCGATGAAACGCCGAATACGAGTTCGGCAGCAATCAGCGTGCGCCAGGCAAACGCCCAGCCGATTTTCAGGCCGGTCAAGATCGACGGGAACGCAGCGGGAACGAGAATCCGCATCACATAGGATAAACCGGTCAATCCATAATTGCCTCCGACCATGCGTAGCGTTCGCGACACGCCAAGAAAGCCCGCATGGGTGTTGAGCGCCACCGCCCAAAGCACTGAATGGATAAGCACGAAGACAAGGCTGGAAGCGCCGAGCCCAAACCAGATCAAAGCAAGTGGCAGCAATGAGATGGCGGGTAGCGGATTGAACATCGCCGTCATTGTTTCCAAAAAATCGGTGCCGATCCGTGTGTTAATGGCAAGGATTGTCAAAATGGCTGCTAGCACAGTCCCTGCGACATACCCCGTGATTAGCACCTGAAGCGTCGTCCAGATGCGCGACGGCAATGTGCCATCGACAAAACGATCATAAAGGGTGGTCAGCGTGTCGCTGAGCGTCGGGAAAAGCAGGGGATTGTCGAGATAGCTTGCATAGACCTGCCAAATGACGGCGAGGACAATAATCAGAACCGTCTTGCGCACAGCGCTGATGCCCCAGACCAATTCGAGGGAACCGAGCCTCTGTTCGACCTCGGCTACATTGGCATGCTGCCTGTTTGTCGTAACATCGGCTGCAAGAATGATTTGTGGACTTGCCATAATTGTCACTCCCTGTGGCCGGACTCGGAAAAGAGCAGATTGTGGATATCGCGTTCGAGCGCGGCGGCGCTGCCATCGTCGTGACGGGCGTGATCAACGTCGATCACTTCGGCCTTCACGCGCCCTGGATGAGGCGACAACAGCAGAATGCGGTTTGAGACCTTGATGGCTTCAGCAATCGAATGTGTAACGAAAATGACCGTAAACCTGGTGTCTTCCCAAAGCTGCAGCAGTTCGTCCTGCATCTGACGCCGGGTCAAAGCGTCGAGCGCCGCAAACGGCTCATCCATCAGCAAAATGTCGGGCTGCATGGCCATGCCGCGGGCAATCGCCACCCGTTGTTTCATGCCACCGGAAAGAGTGTGCGGATAGTTGTCTGTGGCCCGTGTAAGCTTTACCTTATCGATATATTCCCGGGCCCGTTCTTCCGCCTCCTTGCGTGGCAGTTTGCGCGCAACCATCAGTGGAAACATGACGTTTTCAAGCACCGTCTTCCAAGGCAAAAGCTGGTCGAATTCCTGAAACACCATCATGCGGTCGGCACCAGGTTTTTTGACCGGACGTCCGTTGATGTGAATTGAACCGCTCACCGGGGCCATGTATCCGCCGACGGCTTTCAACAGCGTGGACTTGCCGCAACCGGACGGTCCGAGAAGAACAAAACGGTCGGATCGTTCGACAGAAAAACTGACGTCCTCCGTCGCAGTTATCAGCAGATTCGGGGTCTTGTAGCGAAGCGTCACCTTGTCCACGGTGAGAAGCGACTTGGCCTCAGTTGCCGCTTTGACATCAGGAAGACCAGCTTTTGGATCTATTTTTTGCTGTATGGCCTGTAACATATGGGCCTCCATAAGATAGTCGGAAGACCCGGCATTTCTGCCAGGTCGTTGGCTCGTTGCCGACAGTTAGTTGCCTTTCAGATCGGCAGATTCAGGCAGATAATAGTCTGTCCACGCCGCAGGCATCGTCTTGAGCGTCCCGATCTTGTGCAGATGGGTGGCAAACTTCATTGTTCCCTGCGGATCGGTGCGGAACTCCATCATGTCCGGCTGCTCGATGATTTTCACCAGGGCATCAAGATCGGTTTTATCCCCCGAAACCTGCTTGTAGGCGCTCAGGGCGTCGCGCGGGTTCTTCTTGATCATGTCGATTGCTTCGACCGTGGCTTCACGCACGGCCTTGATGATGACAGGATTTGTCTCGGCAAAATCCGTTGTCGTGAAGAACGTCGCTTGAGTTAAAGGACCGCCAATGATGTCCTTGGAATTGACGACGATGTGGTTGCCGGCATCGATCTCCAGATACTGGAAAGGCGGTGCGGAGAAATGACTGGCCACCTCGTGGCTCTTGTTCGCCAGCGCTGCCATCGCATCGGGATGTCCGAGCTGCACGGTGTTGACATCGAAATGTTTGAGGTCGCCGTCTCCGTACATCTGACCTGCCGCCATTTGCAACAGGATCGCCTGCGTCGAAACGCCGACAGTCGGGACCGCAATCTTGTCGCTCGGACCGATGTCCTTCAGTGATTTGATCTTGGGGTCACGCGATACCATGATGACCGGCTGCGCCGAACTGGTGATGATCCCTTTCACCTTGCCGCGTGTTCTGTCCCACAGCAGAAGCAGGTTGCCCGTCCCGGTGTTGACGATGTCGACATTCCCGGAAAGAAGCGCATCGGTTTGTGCGCCGCCGCCGCTGAAGGTGCGCCAATTGACGGTAACATCTTCGAGGCCATCCTCGGCCGCGTGCTTCTCAATGAGCTTTTGCGTTTCCATAACATGGCTCGCCAGGTAAAGGATGCCCGGCTGACGTGTTATGGAGATATCCGTCTTCTCCTGGGCATAGCCAGACGAGCCTAAACCCAGAATGATACCAAATGCGGCAATACCGCCCTTAAATAATCGCATATTTTCCTCCCGATAATTCTCTGTGTCGTTCGCATAGGGCAACGATCCTCCGACATCGCTTATTTCCATTAAAGCACTAATGCATCAGTGCATCAACTAAATAATTGTGGTACTGCAATGGAGACAGACAACGAGAGAGCAGCAATCATGAGCGGCAGGGTGAAAAACAGCGTTCTGGACCGGACACGGCAGGTCGCCCATCAGATTCACGAGATATTGAGGGACCGCATTCTCTCTGTTGAACTTGTGCCGGGAACAATTCTTTCCAGGGCTTCGCTTCAATTGGAGTTCGGCGTCAGTCAGACCCCGGTCCGGGATGCGCTCATGCGCCTGGAAGAAGAAGGCATTGTCGAAGTCTTTCCCCAATACGCGACTGTCGTGGCAAAGATCGATATTGATCACGCAAGGCAAGCGCAATTCCTCCGGCTCTCGATTGAACTCGAAGCTGTTCGTCGCCTGACAGCCGAGTGCCCGGTCCAAATCGCAGCAGAACTCGAGGAAGTCCTCGCAAGACAACGGCAAGTGGCCACCCCGCAGACATATGATCTGTTCGATACGCTCGACAAGGACTTTCACCGCAAGATTTATGCGCGTGCGGGCATCCTTAATCTCTGGTCCACTGTCCGTCGGCAAAGCGTGCATCTTGACCGATTGCGCCGCCTCAATCTGCCTATGCCCGGCAAGATGCAAAATGTCCTCAAGGATCACCAAGAGATTGTCGGTGCGATCCAATCGGGACGCCCGGAAGCCGCTGAAAGCGCCATGCGCAGACATTTATCTGGAACGCTATCCATCATCGATCTTATCAGCGATCAATTTCCGGATTATGTTCGCAAGTGAGTAACGTCAACTTTGATTCCAGAGTTGCTACCCTGTTCGAGACGAATGGATTCGAACACACGACCCACAAGTTAATCACCTGAAATCTAGCCACTAGCTCTTGAAATGTGACGTCTGTACAGATCCAGAGACCGTCAGCAAACCTTCGTTTGAAAATGCCGATAATGGCCGTTTTGGATTGTTCCCTAAAATTCTACAATCCCGAAAGATCCCGTTTTCGCCTGCACAATCCGCCGTTCTTTCGTAAGGTTGAAGGGTTGATTTAGCGACAGCTGACGTTCGGTGCAGTCAGCATTGCTATTCCAACAGATTCATAATCGCCCAGGTCCTAGATGTCACGCGACCAGCGGGCTGACGACATCCAACCACTCCCCAATCGACGGCGGAACCGACTTCGGCCCGCGACGGACATCGAACATCTCCTTCTCGCCCAACTGGACCCGGCAGACGGTGAAGGCTTCCTTTGGGCCGCGGCTGTTGTCGGTGAAAATCGAAGCATCGGCGACATTAGCAGCGGCCGCAATAGCGCGTTGCGTCTTGGGAAAGCGACGCAGCAGACGCTCCATGGGTAGGTCATGGCCATTGTCGGCGACACGGGTCTGTACACGCAAGATCGAGAGCTCGACAGTCGTAAGGCCGACGAAGAACAGCAGCACGAAGTAGCCGGCCGTCTGCATGTCGCGGATGAGATCGAGCTTCGAGAGCACTGAACCGTCGGGCTGCTCTTCCCAATATGAGAAGACGGTTTCCATCGCGAAGGGCACCTTAGCCTGCATCGCGTGACCCACAAAGGCTTGGACACCATCCTGAGCGACCTTCATCCACCCCTCGTCGGTATCGCGCAACCTGAGCCCATTTGTCGAGCGCACCATCGCTTCCTGCTTCAGGAAGAATGGACAGCATCATGCGGTCGGCATTGATGAGCGGGATCTGTAACTGGCCGGATAGGATTTGCCGCCACATCGTCGATTTGCCGGAGCCATTGTGTCCAGCCAAAACGATCGCAAGCGGCTTCTTAGTCCGTCGCTGCGCCTTCAGTATTTCTTCAACGGCTTCGGAAAGCTGCGTCAATCAATGACTCGGAACGACCCATCGATCAGGCGTCCACGTTCAGTACGTCCATTCAAACTGCGAATGAAGACGCCGGACTCCCCTTCGGCGACCGAGAACTGAGGAACATCTTTCTTGGTTCGAAGCACTACACCCGGCTTGGAAAGCGTCTTGCCTATACGCTTAAGTGCTTCGGTGCTGCGTTCAACGTTAGTTTTGACGGGCTGCTGCGGTGGGCTTTGTCCCTGTCACTGTGACGCTGCCAAACTTGACCTTGGACGCGCGTTTGACGCCTTCCTTTCTGAAAGGCATCCATTGCCCGGTCGACTGTGAACGAGTTTTAGTGCTTTGTTTCGCCATGGCGTCGAGATAGCGCTTCAATTGTAAATTTGCTAGTCTCGCCTAAGAGTATTTGCTGTCCTGAGGTGCCGAGAACAGCATCGGGGCAGCGCTGGCGCGCCGCGTCGAGGCCGTCGTTTCCTATGCCCGTCGGTGTTCGCCCTTTTACGCGGAGACGCTGAGCAGGCCGGATTCAACGAGGCTCCAGGATCTTGCGTCGCCGATCAGAAATCGACTGCGCGACATGGGCGTCGGCGATCTGCAGTTGGTCGTAGAGCCCTGCAGCGAGCTCAAACCGGAGCCGACGGGAAAGGTCCGGCGCTTCGTCATCGAGGAGTGCGACACATGACGTCCGCAGGCAAACCGCCGGGCCCGAAAGGGCTTCCTCTTATCGGCAACCTGGTCGACTTCGACAGCGACGTGCTCGCCTTCCTGACCGCAAGCGCGCGCCGGTACGGGGATGTCGTCGCGATGCGGCTCGGCTCCTGGCCGGCCTTGCTGCTCTCTAACTCCGACGACATCGAGAGGGTTCTCGTCAAGGAGCATGAGAATTTCGTCAAGCACAGCTTCTTCTGGAGACACGTCACTGCGCTCTTCGGCAGCGGCCTGCTGACGAGTGAGGGCGAGCTTTGGCACCGACAGCGGCGGCTTGCGGCTCCTGCATTTGCCGGCGGCCAGTTGCAGGGCTACGGTACGGCCATGGTGTGCCACACCGAGCGGATGCTGGAGAACTGGCGGGATGGCGAAACCCGCAACCTGCATGCCGAAATGATGGCACTCACGCTCGAAATCGCCGCGAAGACGTTGTTCGACTCCGAAATCGCGGAGGATGTTTCGCAAATAGATCGTGCGCTGAACGACCTCACAGGGGAGATTGCCGCCCGATTCAAGCGTCCGTTTGTTGTACCCGACTTCGTTCCTCTTCCGGGCCACATACGCTACAGGCGCGCGATCGCGCGGATCGAGCGGCTGATCGACAGGCTGATCGGCGAGCGCCGGTCAGCAAAAACGGCAGGCACCGATCTCCTCTCCAAGTTGATGGCGGCGAGAGACGAGAACGGGCAGCCGATGTCCGATCGCCAGCTGCGTGACGAGGCGATCACGCTGATCCTGGCCGGCCACGAGACCACCGCTCTCGCGCTCTCCTGGACCTGCTATCTCCTCGGACGGTACCCAGACGTTCAAGCGGAGCTGGCAGCCGAGGCAGGAGAGTTGCTGCACGGCCGCTGCGCAATCGTGGAGGACTTGCCGTCATTGCGGTTCGCGGAGTGCGTGGTCACCGAGGCGATGCGGCTCTATCCGCCGGTATGGACGATCGGTCGTGAGGCCGTGCGCGATTGCGAGCTGGGCGGCTACGCCGTACCGGCAGGCACCACGATCCTGATCTCGCCCTGGGTGATACACCGCGACCCGCGCAACTTCGACCGCCCCGACGAATTCCTGCCCGGCCGATGGGCGGATGGTCTGCACCGCGAGCTGCCGAGGTTCGCCTACTGCCCCTTCGGCGGCGGCCCGCGCATCTGCATCGGCCAGCGCTTTGCGATGATGGAAGCGGTTCTGATTCTTGCCACGATCGTGCACCGCTTCAGGATTGCCTTGCACCTCGAACGAAAGGTGACACCCCATCCGTCAATTACGCTGCGGCCGAAAGACGGGGTGTGGGCGACGCTCTCTAGGCGCGATGTCCAGGAACGGCAAAGCTGTCCGGACTTCAGCCGGCACTGATGTGCCATACGGTAACTCTTTAGGCGGATAAGCACTTGGCGGCGCTTTGCAGAGAAGTATCGTTGGTGCCGCAATCCTTAAACAAGCCGGTCCATCACGTTGGGAGAGGCACTCCTGTTGAGTCGGGGCAGGCGGATTCATGGACCGTCGCGCAACGAAATGGAACGGCTGGTCCGTTCGCGATGGCTATTCCCTAAACGCCCTGAACATCTGGTCTGACAATGGCTTCATGAGGTAGGACCAAACATTGCGTTCACCTGTCTGTATGTGAACTTCGGCTGGCATGCCGGGCAGAAGACGTCTTTTGCCGCGCAAGCACGATTCTTTGTCATCAAGCGTCGTTCGTGCGACGTAATAAGAAATCTGCATCTGAGTGTCCCTGATGAGGTCGGCAGAGATTCTTTCCACAACTCCATGGCACTCAGGTGTGGTGTTAGCATCGAATGCGGAAAACCGAATAGAAACCGGCTGGCCTGGTTCGATATCGTCAACACTCGACGGCGCGACCTTAGCGTCGACCACAAGCCGATCGGCAGCGGGTACGATCAGCATGATGGTCTCGCCCGCACCAATGACCCCCCCGACGGTATGGACGGCAAGTTCCTGCACCAGCCCTGACTGCGGAGCGCGGATATCGGTACGCATAAGCTGGTCTTGGGCAACCAGTTGACGCTCAAGTAATTCGACGGCCTTCCCTTCTATTTCGCGCAGCTCCTCATTAACGTCCTTGCGCATATCCTCATCGAGCTGAAGATACTGAAGCTTCGTCTCGCCTATTTTTCCTTCGATTTCCGCGTTTGCAGCGACCAATCGCCCGGACTCGCCGCGTAATCGTGACAGATTCAAATGAAGATCACTAACGCGCTCGAGCGAAACAAGCTTCTTGTCATAAAGAGTCTGCAGACTGCTCCAATCCTTCTCGACGAGCTCTGCCGATTCATCCATCGCTTTTTGCTGCGCGGTAAGACCGTCGATTTGCTGGCGCAATTGAGCCACGCGAGTTTCCAACTGAGCCTTGTGACCAGCGAGCGCCTTATTCCGGCTATCGAACAGTGCTTGTTCTCCGGCGACGACCACCGCGACCTGCGGATCGTCCATTCGCTGTTGCAAACTATCGGGGAACTCGATTTCGGGCAGGCCCAAACGTTCGGCCTGCAAGCGCGATTCCCGAGCAATCATGCGGTCGTATTGTTGGCTGATAATCTGAAGATTGGCTCGCGTCAGCGTTTCATCAAGCCTGAGCAGGACATCGCCGGCCGAGACAGCATCCCCTTCGTGAACCAAAATTTCGCCAACGATGCCGCCGGATTGATGCTGTACCTTTTTCACGTTGCTTTCGACAACGACTGTACCCGCCGCGATGACTGCTCCAGCCAGTGAGGTCGTGGAGGCCCAGGCACCCAGGCCGCCGAAGAGAAGTATTGTCACGGCCGTACCAAGCAGGAGGTTTGCCCGGACTCCGTCGTTCGATGGCGATATCGAGGGATCAGGCTTCTGCGGACTATTCACTTCTGCCATCGCACTTCCTTTACAGCAATTACATCCTTTTAGAGATACAACCGATATCACCGGTGGTCGTGCAGCGGCACGACAACCAGTCCCTGCCGGACGGCAGTCGCGGCATCGGGTACCGTCGATGACAACACGTTCCGGCTGTCCGTGTCGTTGCAATGCCTGCTTGAAGAAGCGTTTCGCTGCCCGGAGATCTCTGTGTTCGCTAAACCTGAATTCAACCGTATCGCCGAGACTGTCGATGGCACGGTAAAGATACATCCATTGTCCCCGAAACTTTGCTCTGGATACCTTACGCTTGCGCAAGCTGTAGCGTTTCATCAGCCACGGTGAAAAATGGATAACCCATCGATGAATGGTAGAATGATCCACACTGATGCCGCGCTCGGCCATCATCTCTTTCTAGTTGCGCAGGCTCAGTCCATAAGCCAGATACCAGCGCACACAAAGCAGGTTCACAGATCGATCGAATTGACGGCCTTTGAACATCTGAACGTCTGCGTTTTCGTCAGATATTCAATGCCACACAAACGGTAATCGAAAAGTTGCAACAGAACCGATCATCCGCACGACGATCCCGCACGATCGGTGGCAACCACTCCCAAAAACTGCTTCAGTTCCGGTGTCTTCGGATCGGCAAAGACCTCCTCTGGTCTTCCAATCTCGTGCACACGGCCCTGATGCATGAAGACGACCCGGCTGCAGACGTCGCGGGCGAATTTCATTTCATGCGTCACCATCAGCAGGGTCATGCCCTCCGCGGCGAGTTCACGCACCACACCCAGAACCTCAGCCACGAGTTCCGGATCGAGCGCCGAGGTGATTTCATCGCAGAGCAAGGCGATAGGCTGCATCGCAAGCGCACGTGCGATGGCGACGCGCTGTTGCTGTCCGCCGGACAGTTCGTCAGGAAAGGCGTCGTATTTGTGGCCAAGCCCCACTCGGTCGAGCATCTTGCGTGCCATGGCTTCGGCTTCGGCCTTCGGCGTCATCTTCACCACCATCTGTGAAAGCATCACATTGCCACCGGCGGTCAGATGCGGAAAGAGATTGAATTGTTGAAAGATCATGCCGACTTTCTGCCGCAGCGCCTTGAGATGGAGTTCATCTGGCAACAATTGCGCACCAGCGACGGAAATCGAGCCATCATCAATCAGTTCCAGACCGTTGATGCAACGTAACAGTGTCGATTTTCCCGAGCCGCTCTTGCCGATGATGGCAATGACTTCGCCCGGATCGACATCGATATTGATGCCCCTGAGAACCTCAATTGCCCCGAAACTCTTGCGGACTTCAGTGATTTCGATGAGCGACATTGAGCTTCCTTTCCAAGATCTGGCTGCTCTTCGAGAGCGGCCAGCACAGCGCGAAATAGATCAGTGCGACGAGCCCGTAGACCGTGAAGGGTTGGAAAGTCGCGTTTGTCACGACGGTTCCGGCTTTTGAAAGCTCGACAAAACCGATGATCGAGGTGAGGGCGGTCCCCTTGATGACCTGAACGGAAAAGCCGACGGTCGGCGGGATCGCAATCTTCAGCGCTTGCGGAAGGATCACGTAACGCATCTGCTGCACATATCCCATGCCCAAGCTGGACGATGCTTCCCATTGTCCCTTGGCGATTGCCTCAACACAACCGCGCCAGATCTCGGTGAGAAACGCGGCGGACCACAGGATCAGTGCAACACCCGCCGCCAGCCAGGCAGGAACGTCGATACCTAAAAGACCGAGACCGAAGAAGGCAAGGAACAGTTGCATCAGCAACGGCGTGCCTTGGAACAACTCGACATAGTATTTCGCAGCGAGCCGGAGCACGCGGCGGCGTCCGATCCGCATGAACAGGAGCAATGTCCCGGCGAGCCCGCCGCCAATGAACGAAACCAGCGACAGCACAACTGTCCAGCGCGCCGACAGAAGGAGATTGCGAACAATATCCCAGAGAGAAAATTCGATCACCGGGGGCTCCTTTTCGGGAAAATCAGCGACCCCACGGTAATGAGCACCTGCCGCAGCAATATCGCCAGCAGCAGATAGATTGCCGTCGAGACGAAGTAGGCTTCAAACGCCCTGAAGGTGCGGGACTGGATGAAATTGGCTGCAAACGTCAGATCTTCAGCGGCAATCTGGGAAACAACGGACGAACCCAGCATGACGATGATGACTTGTGAACACAGTGCCGGCCAAATCCGTTGCAGCGAAGGGACGAGGATGACGTGGCGAAATGTTTCGAAAGGTGACATGGCAAGGCTTGCCCCGGCTTCGAATTGGCCTCGCGGCGTCGCTTGAATGCCTGCCCGGATGATCTCGCAACTGTAAGCGCCGAGATTGACGATCATCGCCAGATTGGCGGCCTGCAACTCGTTCATCTGCAGCCCGAGCGAGGGCAAGCCAAAGAAGATGAAGAACAACTGGATCAGGAAAGGTGTGTTGCGAATTAGTTCGACATAGGCCGTGACTGGCGGGCGCAAACATTTCGGCCCCAGACTTCGGACCCATGCACAGGCAATGCCGAGCGCTATGCCGACAACAGCGCCAACGGCGATCAGCTGGATGGTAACGAGAATGCCCTTCAACAGCACCGGCCAATATTGGGCGAGCCAAGCATAATCAAATATATATTTCAAAGTGGAGCCCCCGTCCGCTCAGGAGAAAAAGACACCCCGCGTGGCGGGGTGACGAGAAGCTGGTTTCAGAGGTCGGCGGGAATGCCGGCGCCTAGCCATTTCTGCGCGATGGTATTCAGCGAACCATCGGACTTGGCGGTTGCTACGACGGCGTTGACCTTCTCCAGCAGTGCAGGTTCGTTCTTGTTGAGACCGATATAGCAGGGAGAATTCTTGATCAGGAACTTCAGTTCGGGACGTTTTGGCGGGTTCTTGGCAAGGATGGCGGCGGCAACGACATTGCCCGTCGCCACAACCTCCACCTGGCCGGAAAGGAAAGCCGAAATGGTGCCATTATTGTCTTCATAGCGTTTGATGACCGTATCGCCCGTGGCAATCTTGGTCAGCTCCAGATCCTCGATGGCACCGCGCGTCACACCGACTGTTTTGCCGGAGAGATCTTCAGCCTTCGATACAGCTACAGACTCAGGCGCAAAGACGCCGTTGAAAAATGGCGCATAGGGTTTGGAAAAATCGATGACAGCTTCTCGTTCCGCATTCTTGCCCAAGCTGGAAATAACCAGATCGACCTTGTTCGTCTGCAAATAGGGAATGCGATTGGCGCTTGTCACGGGAACCAGTTCGGTTTTTACGCCCAGTTTCTCGCCGATCAGATTGGCCATATCGATATCATACCCCATCGGCGCCATGTCGGTACTCACGCTTCCGAAAGGCGGAAAGTCCTGTGGAACAGCCACGCGCAGCACGCCTCGCGCTGTAATATCGGCAAGCGCGTCGGCCCGAGCGGCCTTGGGCGCCAGGATTGGTGTCATCATCATGATCGCGGCACCGAATGTTAGGAGAAGTTGTCTGCGCTTCATCTTGCTTGTTTCCTGTTCTGGCTGTTGTCAGGATCAATCAAGCAATTACTATGCCAAGTGGTGTAGAGTTGCGGGGGTGCAACCAGATTGGTGAAACTGCGGTGCAGTTGCACATAAATCTGCCCCATAGCGAAAAAAGCAGTGCTGCTTGTGTCGGCAGGGTTGGCTGTTTGCCTAAGTTTTGGGCGGAAATCTTGGCCTCGCGTAACCCAGCCTACCGAAGATCATTTCTTGAAACGCTCTGCTTCTTCGGACCCGGCCGTTGCATTGCCGGCACTGTAGGAATGTGCACCAGCACCTGCGAGTTTCCCGCCGTCAACGATCAGATACTCCTCACGAATGGGCCGCCCTTCGAACCAGCATTCAAGGATTTCTCGTGTTCCAGCCGCGTAACGCGTCTGGGCGGACAAGGATGTTCCGGAGATGTGCGGCGTCATTCCGTGATGCGGCATGGTCCGCCACGGATGATCTTTCGGTGCCGGTTGCGGAAACCAGACATCCCCTGCATACCCGGCCAACTGGCCGCTTTCCAATGCTCTGGCGACAGCATCGCGATCGCAAATCTTGCCGCGGGCGGGTGTTCACCTTCTCAGCCCTTCGAAATCTGTTCGTTCCACTCCGCCACAACCGCTCCGCTCTTGGTATTCACCTGCACCGGCTCAGGGCCATGGCTGAGTGGAAAGCCATGACCGGCATACTCGATTGAAATCGGGACCGAGGAAATCTCGCGCGATCTTTCGGTTACCGTGACAACGCCGCTGAGGCAGCTAAAGGAACCCATCCACGCCTTGGAGCAGCAAGGCTTTTCCAGAAGACTCGCAATTCACCCACAGAGGCGTACAATCCATACAACGCCGGGTAAATTAGAGGCCCATCGGCGCTTGAGAGATGAGATGTGCTCCCGCCAAAGGTGGAGCACCTCATGCCATTTTCCACGATTGACCACGACTACACCCAAGAGGACTTGCGCATCTTGCAAAGGGCGCACCGTCGGGCTTGTGATTTCCTCGGGCGCGATCCGCTTGTGCATCCACTGGCCGAACGTATGGCACTCACGATCATGATTTTCTTTGAGCGCGGTGAACGAGACTTTGGTCGACTGGCCGGCATGACAGTCAAGCGCGAACTCCACATGTCGCGTCTCGACACTAACGATCCATACGAGCTGAATTGAAGGACACGAGGTCATGCCGCGGATGGGCGCCAATTGGATGGCTGGCCTGCTGCCGGTACCCTCGGATTTCGGCGTTTGTTCAAAACCGACACTCGTTGGTAAACGTTCCTTTGCAAATTCCGATAATAGCAATTTTTCGCAGATTTCGATTGGTGCCCGAAATTCTACAATCACTGCATCGACTCATCGGAGCAGAGAGCGCCTGCATCACGCGGGATGGGCTCGCTACTGCCCGGTCACAGTTGGAATCCGAGGCTCGTCCTTGCTGCCTTGGAGGCGGCTTGCCAACGCAACGGTCAAAGCCTGTGCAAGACACATCGGAGCCGCGAGAGAGCGTGAAAACGTATATTCATGCTCGGGGACAGGGAAAAGAACGTTCGCAGACTTGGCCAGAGGCGAAAGCGTGCTATCGGAGATGGCAACGATAGGAATGCCGCGAGCGGCAGCATCTTCGACCACGTTCACGACTTCCGTTGCATAAAAGCGAAACGATACTGCAAACAGAAGATCGGTGTCCTTCATCACGCGTGCCATGTACGTGGCAAGCCCACCGCTCGGGTCGAGCAGAACACATCGCTTTCCAAGCATGGTAAGAATATAACGCAGCAAGTCGACGACCGGTGCTGAGCGCAGCTGCCCAATTAAGTAGATCGTCTCGCTTTTTTCCAGAAGGTCAACCGCCGTGGCCAGATCCTCGCCTGAGATTTGAGCAAGTACGTCCTGCAGCGACGCAATGTCCCGCACCACAAGGTCGCGTAGAAATCCTGCCTCGCTTCTGTCCGTGCGCGCGCCCAACTCTCCTTCAAGTGCCTTCTTTCGCGCTTCAAAACCGGGTGCGGCCGTCGAAAGCCGGCGCTGAAACAAACCTTGTAGATCTTTAAAACCCGCGTAGCCCAAGGACTGTGCGAAACGCACGAAACTGGACGCGTGGATGCCGCAGCGATCTGCGATTGCATTGACAGAAAGGACCGCCACATCATTTGGGCTCTGCGTAAGATAGACCGAGATCTTCTGATAGGTTTTGCTCATACCGTCATAACGGTCATGGACCAGACGAATGAATTCCTCATAATCGCGCGGTGATTCGATCTCTGTCATTTTTTAAACCTGCAAATTTCATTGCATCATGCGCTGAATAACAAAAGATTGCCAAGGTCAAATCGAACGGTTCTCACAAGCAGCGGCGGTGGCCTCGCCCTCACCTCGCGTGGCGCTAGATCAGAACGAGTTTTGCCCAGTCAGTTTCTCAATGATCTTGTCTATGGAAACGGCGAGAACCAGGAGAAGACCGGTGACAATCAGACGAACTTCGTTCTCCACACCCATGAGATTCAGGCCGTTTTGGACGGTGCCGATTACCAAAGCACCCAAAAGCGCCGCATGAATGGAGCCTCGGCCGCCGAATAGGCTCACACCGCCGATAACTGCCGCCGCAATTGATTCCAGAAGCAGAGTTCCACCGCCGACCCCACCGCCCGAGAAGACGCCCACCCCAAGGGTTCGCGATGATGCAATGATGCCGGCAATTGCTGCAACCCCCCCTGCAATCGCAAAGGCTGCCATGCGGATGAGCGGCACCCTGATGCCAGCCCGTCGTGCCGCTTCGTCATTGTTTCCCACAGCATAGAGATAAAGACCGAATTGCGTTTCGTTCAGGACGTAGCCGCCGATGCCGAGAAGAACAACGAAGATAAGAACGGGCAATGGGATGCCTTGGCTGGCGTTGAGGACCAGTACGACAAGTGCTCCCAACAGGCCGGCTCCGACGAGGGGTATAACCACGCTCTGAAGCGTCGACACTTCGAGACCTGCGCGCCTCCGCCGGGCGACACCAGAAGAAATCAGGCCTGCAAACAGCGCAAGGCCAACCGCCCACGTGATCCAGGCACTGGCGCCGGAGATCGTCGTCTGCGCTATATATTCCATACCGGTTCCTAACAGGCCATAGCGGGCGGTGGCAGGAAGTAGAAGTAATTGGATACCGTTGAGTGCGAGTCCCAACCCCAAGGTTACAACGAATGACGGCACCCCAACCCAGTTCACCCACCGCGCAGAACAGGACCCGATTGCAGCTCCGATCAATATGGCAATAGGAAGCGCCAACCAAGGTGAAAATCCATAATCGACAATCAGCTTGGCACTGAAGACCGCGGTGACACCGTGTATTGCTGCGATCGAAAGATCGATTTCCTTGACCAGAAGTACAAACATCAGGCCGAGCGCCATCACACCCACGACCGTCGATTGCTGAAGCAAGTTTGACAGGTTTCGTGGCGTGAGGAAGATGTCGCTTTGAACGGCGAAGAAGGCCCATAGTGCGATCAGCGCGATAACCACCGGCAGGGCCCTCAGATCGCTGTTGAGAAGCTCTCCGAATGTACGCCGCTTCGGCACGGCGGTTGTGGAGACGGATGCCATAGAAGCCATAGTTTTCAATCCTCGAACATGGAAAAGATTCTTGTCAGCCTGCAAGATTAACCCCTTCATTGCCACCGACCATCGCATTGACAACCATTTCGCCGGTCACATCTTTAGAGCGAAAGCTCGCCGCATTCGCGCCAAGTCGCATGACCTCGATCCGGTCGGTCGAGTTCACGACAAAGTGGTGGATGTCGTGACTGACGATCACAATACCCAGCCCATCGTCGGCCAGGCTGCGGACAAGATCTGCGACCTGCTGCGCCGCAGAATGACTGAGAGCAGCCGTAGGTTCGTCGAGGATTACTACCTTGGGCTTCCAAAGAATTGATCTGGCGATCGCGATGTTCTGACGTTGGCCGCCTGACATGGCGCCCACGGGCCGAGTCAGCGAAAGATTGCCAAGACGCATTCTTGTCATCACTTCGCGGGCCCGCACTTCGCATTCGGCGCGTCGAATGCGGCGGCCGAAAATACCCGAGCCGGTCAATTCGCGGCCAAGAAACAGGTTCTGAACGGCGTCTAGGTTATTGCATAAGGCCAGATCCTGGTAGACGGTTGCAATGCCTTGTGCAGTCGCATCAGCAGGTGTTCTAATATTGGCCGGCTTGCCCTCTATTTCGTATTCCCCTGAATCAGCGGCCCACACACCCGCCATCACCTTCACGAGTGTCGACTTGCCAGCGCCGTTGTCGCCGACGAGTGCGACGACCTCGCCCGCATGTACATCAACCGAAGCCCCTCGCAAGGCATGAACTGAGCCGAATGACTTCTGGATGTTGCGCATCGAAATTAGCGGAACGGATTCTCTGTTTAAAAGGGTATCGTCCTCTAAATGCTCTGGAATGGTCGCGGTCATCTCATCCTCGGGGATATTGATCCAGCGGAAAGAGAAAAGCGGTCGCCCCGCTTTCCTCCGCAGCAAATGGTCAAATTAAAGATTTTTTGCGCAGACATCAGTCGTCTCAACGCCTTTGCAGATCTCTGCCCAGGTCCAAACGCCCTTCGAGACCACATCACCAAGATTGTCCTTGGTGATGTTAGTGACGGGCAGGAACACGGCCGGAACATCCATGAAGGTGTTATTGACCTTGCCGTTGACAACGTCCTTCGGCACGCCCTTGCCGGCGACAATCGAAGAGACGACATCCGCGGCCTGAGTTGCCTGCACCTTGAGGTCTTTGAGAACGGAGTTGTCTTGCCACCCTTGTGCGATGTAGCGAAGTGCTTCGACAGTGGCATCCTGGCCGCCGGTTACGAGCTTCTCTCCAGGCTTGTATCCCTGAGAAATAAGGGCCGCCACAGAGCCGCCCGTGGTGCCGTCATTCATGCCAAGAAAGACGTCAACGTCGCCGCCATTCTTTGTAAGGCAATCCTCAGCAAAGTTCTGGGCCAGCACCGGATCCCAATTCTGGGTGTACTGTTCGCAGACGATTTTGACTTTTCCGGAGTCGATCAGCGGCTGGAGAAATTCGTTCTGCCCCTTCTCATATTGCCCAGTACCATACTCGCCCTGATTACCCTTAACGCGAGCAACCTTGACCAGCGGCTTCGACATGGCCTTGATTAATTCAGCGGCGCGCTTGCCCTGCTCCTGGCCAACCGCGAGTGAGTCAAAAACAATATGAGCGTCGGCCTTTCCTCCTACTGCGTCGTGATCGTAAAGAACAACCGGGATGTTTGCGTTGGCGGCAGCGGCGAGTCCACCGGCAGCAAGATTTGCGTCGGCAGAGGTGAGCAGGATTACCTTTGCTCCCTGCGCAATCGCATCTTCGACCTGAGCCTGCTGTTTGGTGGGATCGCCCTGTGCATTTTGAACCACCACTTCAACGCTGGGTGCTTTTTCCTTCATTGCCTGAACGAAAAACGGCGCGTCACGGCTTGCAAAGCGAATTGTCGTTTGATTGGGCAATAGGAAAAAGACTTTGGACTTGTCCTGCGCGACTGCTGTCCCGCCCATTGCAGATGCGATAAATGTTGTGGCCAACAGGCCACGGATCAGACGTCCCATCTTCTACCTCCCATGGAACAAAGTGAACCCCGAGACCGGCAGAGAGACGCCTCCCAGCGCCAAACCCTCTACCAGTCCATGATTGCCGCCCGTATCTATGTCGATTGCAACAATCATTGCAAATTACAGTAAACTGCAATAACTCGTGAGTCAAAGCATATTTCAATGTTTTATGCATTTTACTACTATTGCAATTTTCATTGCGAGACGGATTGAAATCGACCCGCGTGACAGGAGCCTCTGGCTGTCGCTTCACTCAGTTTGCGATTAAAATCGGCTTCAGAGCCTAGTTGGTTCGCAACTGATCAGCGTTCACGACCAGCCTCGGATCTATTTGTCCAGAAAAGAAATCCAGCACATTTTGGATCGACGCTACGGCCATTCGTTCACCACACTCACGCGTCAACCCCGCAATATGCGGCGACAGCACCACCTGGTCGAACACGAGAAGTCGGCAATCTTTGGAGGGCGGCTCGTCGTCAAAGACATCAAGCCCCGCTGCGCCCAAATGTCCGGATTGCAATGCTTCGATCAAGGCGGTCTCATCAACAACGCCTCCACGAGCCGTGTTGACGAGTATGGCACCAGGCTGCATCGCCGCAAATTCGTTCTTATCAATGATCGGCCGATCGGCCTTTGGAATGTTGACCGAAACGACGTTCGCCCACCGAAGCCCTTCCAGAAGATCACCCACCGGCAGGACCGGTCCTTCGGGCCAGCCTTGGGTCTGCAGAAAAGGATCAAAGGCCCTGATCTCCATGCCAAAGCCGGTGGCCATCCGCGAGAGATGACGCCCAATGCGACCAAATCCGACGATCAACAGGCGCTTTCCCGAAATCTCTTCCGCTTCCAGTCGATTACGCCACCCCCACTCTGACGGATTGCGCACAGCGTGATCGCCGCGAAGAACTCTTTTGGCCGCTGACAGGATCAGCATCATTGCATGCTCAGCCACCGACACCGAATTGACGTCGCCGACAACGGTGAGCGCGATGCCTCTTTCGTTGAGCGACGCCAGATGCACGGCATCATATCCAACGCCATGGCGGGAGACGATCTTCAAGCGATCCGCGCTCGCGACAGTCGATGCGGACAGGGGCTGCGTCCTCAGCACCAGAGCGTCAGCCCTGCCGATGAGCGGGCAATAGGACCGCTCCGATACTTCCTCGACATAGTCGAACGTCACCCCAGGGGCGCTGTTTAATAGCGCCATCCCTGACGGATGCAGCTTTCCAGCAACGAGAATATGCGGCATCAGTACGCCCCCTTTTCAGTTCGGCCGGCCGACTGTCCTACGAGGTCGCGAAACTTCGCGACACTTGTCGCCGCCGCTGCTGCGAGAAGCCGAGTATCACCTGATACGGTTGTCATATCGAAGCCCCATTGAACGGCGCGAGCGGCGTATTCCGGCATGCCGCAATGAAGGGCGGCGCGAATTCTGTTCTTTTTGCAGGCCGCGACGATACGCTGGAGAGCTTCGATCATCTCCGGCTCTTCGCGATCGAAAGCCGGCGTAAGCCGGCCATCCGTCAGACTGAAGGTCAGATCGGCTGGGCCAACGTAAATGCCGTCCAATCCTGGCGTTGCGGCAATCGCATCGAGGTTCTCCATCGCTTGTTTGGTCTCGACCATGGCAAAAGCAAGGACTTCTGCATTCGCCTCACCCGCATAATTCGGCCCAGCGGCGAAGCTAACCCGCGTCGGTCCAAAACTGCGTTGGCCGTGTGGCGGGTAGCGAAGATAGCTGATGAATTCGGCTGCCTGTGCGGCGGTATTTACCATCGGGCAAATCACACCATAGGCGCCCGCATCCAGCACTTTCATGATGATGCCCGGCTCCAGCCAGGGCACGCGCGCCATTGGCACGACGCCGGAGGCGCGCATGGCCTGAAACATCGGCAAAACCGAATTGTAATCCAGCGCGCCATGCTGGATGTCGATCGAGACGGAGTCATAGCCTTGAGCCGCCATAATCTCTGCGGTGAAGGCATTGCCGATTGACAGCCAACCATTGATCGACGGACGGCCTTCAGCCCAGATTTCTTTCAGCTTGTTTTTGATCATTTTCATTGCCCTCAAAACACAATTTGCGCGAGTTTGGTGTCGAGATAATCGCTGATACCTTCGGTCCCGCCCTCGCGGCCCATGCCGGAATGGTTGGTGCCGCCAAACGGCGCCTCGGACGCTGCCAGCGCAAAGCTGTTTATTCCGACCATCCCTGCCTTCAAGGTCGATACCGTCCGCCTTGCACGATCGGGCGAGCGGGTAAAAGCATAGGCCGAAAGCCCCATGTCGGAGGCATTGGCCCGCGAAAGCACTTCGTCTTCCTCGGTAAACCGTGTGACCGCGGCGATTGGGCCAAAATTTTCGTCGGCGAAGACCCTCATATCATCGGTGACGTTGGTCAGAACGGTTGGCTTGTAGAAATGACCGGCGTTGAATTCCGAAGCGCGTTCACCACCCGCTACCAATTCGGCTCCTGCCTTCACCGCGCCCGCGACGATCGACTCGATCTCTGAAAGGCGCCCGCTATTGATCAGGGGCCCCATCTGCACTGCGGGATCGAGGCCATCGCCGAGTTTGAGCGCATTTGTGCGTGTGACGAACCCATCAACGAAGGCGTCGTGCAAACGCTCGTGCACGAAGAAGCGATCTGGCGTCACGCAAACCTGGCCGGCATTTGCGAACTTCGTCGGCACGGACATATTCAGCGCAAGCTCAAGATCGGCGTCATCATAAATGATAAGCGGTGCGTTGCCGCCTAGCTCCATCGAGACTTTCTTCACGGTATCGGCGGCATCGCGGATCATTTGCTGGCCGACGCGCGTTGAGCCCGTCAAGGACACCTTGCGCACCGATTTGTCCGCCATTATCGGCGTATAGGTGGTTGCGGTCGGGCCAACGACCAGATTGACGACGCCATCAGGAAGGTTGCACGCTCGCATGCAATCGACCATGACCATGGCCACGCCCGGTGTCTGGCTGGAAGGCCGGATAATGACGGCGCAACCTGCCGCAAGCGCAGGCGCTGCCTTACGGGCGACGAGTGCCGCAGGGAAATTCCAGGCAGTAAAGGCCCCAACAATGCCGACAGGCTCACGCGTCACCTCGAAGCGGCCGCCTGGTACTCGCGATTCGATGATCCTGCCGTAGATGCGGCGTGCCTCTTCCGCGAACCACCGGAACTGATCTATGGACAATCCCCATTCGCGCTCCGACTGCGCAATCGGCTTGCCGGTCTCTGCGGAGATCATCGTTTTCGCTTCGTCGGTGCGTCGTAGCATCTCGTCGGCAATCCGGTGCAAAATGTCGGCGCGAGCGAAAGCGGTTGTCGCCCTCCACGCCGCAAAACCTCTGCCGGCTGCGGCCAAGGCTTCCTGCGTATCAGCGGCCGTTGCCACGGGAACGGCCCCCAGAGCACTTTGCGTTACAGGGCTCAGGACATCGACCATTGCTCCATCAGCGGCGCCGCGCCATTTACCATCGATATACAGTCCAAAATTCTGATACATGTTTCACCCAATCTCGCTGGTTTTTACTGTGCGGCCCTCGGCCGCCGACTTTATCGCGGCCTCTGCCAGGATCAGCGCCTGACGGCCGTCCTCAAACCCAACCTCTGGAGGCTCGCCGTTATCGATCGCATCGACGAAAGCGCCGATCTCGGCCATGAAAGCCGCGGCGTAACGGTCGATGAAGAAGTTCAGGAGCGGCGCGCCCTTGCCAGTGGAATCGGCACGGTGCAATGTCGTCATGTTGGGGCGGCAATTTTCGGAAATGACCATCCCCTTCGTCCCCAGAGCCTCAACGCGCTGGTCATAGCCGTAGACGGCCTGACGCGAATTATTGATGATGCACTGCTTGCCCGATGCCGTCTTCAGCACGACCGTCACCGTATCGTAATCGTTCAACCGCTGCATGAGAGCCGGATCGACAAGACCGCTACCAGTCGCCGAAACCTCGGTAACTTCCTCATCCAACATGAACCGCGCCATATCGAAGTCGTGGATTGTCATGTCGCGAAAGATACCGCCGGACGCTTCGGCATAGGCGACGGGCGGCATACCGGGATCCCGCGATGTTATAACGACCTGATGCAAGTCTCCTATCTCGCCTGCGCGGACAGCATCGCGAGCGGCCCTGTGACCAGGATCGAAGCGCCGGACAAAACCGAGCATGATCGGCACTTTGGTCGTGCCAATCGCTTCCGCACACCGCTGGACGCGAGCGAGACTCAGATCGATCGGCTTTTCGCATAGAATTGGTTTGCCAGCCGCGACGGCTTTCTCAATGAAATCGGCATGCGTCGGCGTAGAGGTTGCGATCAGTACCGCGTCGACATCCTTGCTGGAGAACACCGCTTCGGCGGAATCGAACACCGTCACGCCAAGTTTGCTGCCGACATCGTCCGCGGCGGATCGATTAACGTCAAAGACACCAGCAAGCGTTGCCCGCGGATGTGCGGCTATGTTTTCGGCGTGCATTCGGCCAATACGGCCGCAGCCGAGAACGGCGATTTTCAGCATAAGTGTCCTCCCAAATTAATTTATGCAATGATTGTTGCGGAACTCTTGATTTGTCAATTAATATTTCGTAGCATCCAGAGAACATGATCCATGGGAGGAGAACCGGATGTCCCGGAAGACCGTGCGCCTAACGATGGCGCAGGCGCTTGTGCGCTATTTGTGTAATCAATTCACGGAGATCGATGGCGAACGCCTCCCACTTTTTGCGGGCGTGTTCGGCATCTTCGGTCACGGCAACGTGACATGCTTGTCGGAAGCACTCGAGTCGGTGCAGGACCAATTGCCAACTTGGCGTGGTCAAAACGAGCAGTCGATGGCGCTCGCCGCGATCGCCTTTGCCAAAGCCAAACGCCGGCGCCAGCTGATGGTCGCGGCGACGTCAATTGGACCGGGCGCAGCCAACATGGTGACGGCAGCTGGTACCGCGCATGCAAACCGTCTGCCAGTGCTCCTGATTGCAGGAGATACCTTCGCCAGCCGCGTTCCCGATCCGGTCCTACAACAGGTCGAACACTTCAACGATCCAACCTTGACGGTCAATGACGTGTTCAAGCCGGTCAGCAGATATTGGGACCGTATCGTTTTGCCTGAACAAATCATCTCATCATTGCCACAGGCAATTGCGGCGATGCTTGATCCGGCAGATTGCGGCCCCGCCTTCATTGGTCTGGCTCAGGATACCCAGGAAGTCGCTTTCGATTATCCGGCCGCATTCTTTGACCCAACTATCTGGTCTATACCCCGCCCCCGCGCCGACAGAAAAAAACTGGCCGAAGCGGCGGCATTGCTCAAATCCGCCAAGAAGCCGCTTATCATTTCGGGAGGCGGTGTTCGCTATTCGCTGGCCGAGGAGAAAGTCGCGGAATTCGCCATCAATCGCGGTATCCCGATCGTCGAAACCATTGCCGGCAAAGGCGCATTGACTCACAGCCACCCTGCTCACGCCGGTCCGATCGGGATCGTTGGTTCGACGTCGGCGAACGCGCTCGCCAGCGAGGCGGACGTTATACTGGCAATCGGGACTCGCTTGCAGGATTTTACCACCGGTTCATGGACTGCGTTCCGCCAGGATGCAAAGTTCATTTCGATCAACGCCGCGCGCTTTGACGCTGTCAAGCATCGCGCCCTTGCCGTCGTCGGTGACGCGCTTGAAACGGTCATCGAGTTGGACGACGCGCTCGGTGATTGGAAGGCCGATCCGGCGCTGCTTCCAAAGGCTCAATCGCTATTTGCCGATTGGAACAAGCTCCTTGATCAGCATCAGGCTGTCACGAACGGACCGATCCCCACCTACGCGCAGGTGATCGGCATCGTGAACGAAACTTCAAAACCGAACGACACCCTGATTGCGGCTGCAGGCGGTACACCTGGCGAAGTCACAAAGGGTTGGCGCGTCAAGAATCCGAACACCTTCGACTGCGAGTTCGGCTTCAGTTGCATGGGGTACGAGATCGCCGCAGGGTGGGGTCATGCTATGGCCAAGGCCGGCAACGGCACACCGATCGTCATGATCGGGGACGGCACCTATATGATGATGAACTCCGACATCTATTCGACGATACTGACGGGCCACAAGATGATCGTCGTCGTTTGCGACAATGGCGGTTATGCGGTCATCAATCGTCTGCAGCAATTCAAAGGCGTGCCCGGCTTCAACAATCTCATCAAGGATTGCCGGGTGAAGGAACCGTTCGCCGTCGATTTTGTGAAGCACGCGGAATCCATGGGGGCCCTTGCACGCCGCTGCGAAAGCCTTGCCGATCTGAAGACGGCAATGGAATGGGCGCAGACGACGGACCGCACGACGATCGTCACGCTGGTCACTGACGCCTATGCCTGGATGCCGGGCGATGCCGACTGGGACGTCGGCGTTCCAGAGGTCTCAGAGCGTGAATCCGTTCAAAAGGCGCGTGCTGATCAGGAAGAAATCCGCAAGAAGCAGCGTGTAGGAGTGTAAGATGAATCGCATCGAGGGAAAGATCGCTGTTGTCACCGGGGGTACACAGGGGCTGGGTGCAGCGATTGCACGGCTTTTCGCCAAAGCGGGTGCAGCCGGCATTGTCACCTGCGGACGAAATGCCGAAAAAGGCAATGCCGTTGCTGTTTCGATTACGAGCGACACCGGGGTCCCGGTGACGTTTGTGCCCACGGATCTTGAAAGGGTCGAAGATTGCCGATCGGTCATCGCAAGGGCGGACGCAGAATTCGGCAGAATCGATATTCTGGTTAATGCCGCCGGCCTCACTGACCGTGGCAATCTCTTGAATTCGTCGCCAGATCTTTTTGACCGCATGTTCGCCGTCAATGTGCGCGCGCCATTCTTTCTCATGCAAGATGCGGCAAAACTCATGATCCGAGATGGCATCAGGGGCAGCATGATCAATATCGGCTCCACATCGGAGCATGCCGGACAGCCATTTCTCTCCCCCTACTCTGCATCAAAGGGTGCGCTGGCTACGCTCACCAGAAACTCCGGCTACGCCCTGATGCGCAACCAGATTCGGGTCAATCAGCTCGATATCGGCTGGATGGCCTCTGACGGAGAGGACCGCGTCCAGCGCGAATATCATGGTGCGGACCCGGATTGGTTGGCAAAGGCCGCAGCAGCACAACCCTTTGGCCGCATCCTGGCACCCGAGGAAGTCGCCCGGGCCGTCTTGTTCTTCGCATCCGACGATTCAGGGATGATGACGGGCTCTGTCGTGCACTTCGATCAATCGGTCTGGGGAGCCTATGACGGCGGTCCCCCTGCCCCGGCAGCAGCCTTATCCGAATAAGGGAGAAAGCATGAAAACGATAAAAGGACCCGGCATCTATCTGGCTCAATTCGCTGCCGATGAAGCCCCGTATAATTCGCTTTCCGGCCTTTCAGAATGGGTCGCTGGCAAGGGCTTCGCCGGCGTTCAAATACCGACGTGGGACAATCGCCTGATCGATATGAAGATGGCGGCCGAAAGCAAGACGTATTGCGATGATCTCAAGGGCGTGCTTGCGGAAAGCGGGCTTGAAGTGACGGAGCTCGGTTCGCACATTACCGGCCAGCTCGTCGCCGTCCACCCTGCCCATGACCGCATCATGGACAGCTTCGCCCCTGCGCACGTTCACAACAATCCGGCCGGCCGGCGGGCCTGGGCGGAGGAACAAATGCGCTTTGCCGCCCGCGCTTCCCGCAATCTCGGCATCGATCGCCATGTCAGCTTTACCGGATCACTGCTCTGGCCTTATCTTTATCCCTATCCGCAATGGCCGGAGGGCCTGGTCGACGAGGCATTCGACGAGTTGGCAAAGCGCTGGCTGCCAATCCTGAACGACTTCGATGAACAGGGTGCCGATCTGTGCTTCGAGATTCACCCCTGCGAGGACGTCCACGACGGCCTGACCTTCGAGATGTTCCTGGAGCGCCTCGGCAATCATCGCCGCTGCAACATTCTTTACGATCCGAGCCATTTCGTGCTGCAGGCGCTCGACTATCTGGAATTCATCGATCATTACCACGAGCGGATCAAGATGTTCCATGTCAAGGATGCCGAGTTCCGGCCGAACGGCAAGACAGGAGCTTATGGCGGCTTCCAGCCATGGTCGAAACGCGCGGGACGGTTCCGCTCACTCGGTGACGGTCAGGTGGATTTCGGCGCAATCTTCACCAAACTCGCGACCTATGACTTCGACGGCTGGGCGGTGCTGGAGTGGGAGTGCTTCATTAAACATTCGGAGGACGGGGCCGCCGAGGGCGCGAAGTTCATCCGTGAACATATCATCAGGGTCGCTGACCGCGCATTCGACGATTTCGTGAAATCCGGCGCCAACAGGGACGCCAACCGAGCGATGCTCGGATTGAATTGAGGATAAATATGCCAGCAAACTCTTCTTCGCAAAGACCGTTGCGCCTCGGAATGATGGGTGGGGGCAGTGGCGCCTACATCGGCAATATCCATCGCATCGCCGCTCGCCAGGACAGAGCCTGGAGCCTGGTTGCAGGTGCATTCGACGTTGATTCCGCCCGTGGTCATGCTTTTGCATTGAGTGAGGGCTTGGATCCCACACGCTCCTATGACGACTTCAAGGCCATGATCGCGGGCGAGAGCGTCCGCGAGGACCGTATTGATGCGGTCGCAATCTGCACGCCGAACTTCACGCATTTCCCAATCGCCAAGGCGTTTCTGGAAGCGGGCTTCGACATCATCTGCGAGAAACCTCTTACTGCGACTTTGGATGACGCAGTCATGCTCGAAAACCTGGTTCGCGATAGTGGCCGGTTTATGGGCGTTACATATACCTACTCGGGCTACCCGATGGTACATGAGGCCAGGCATATGGTTGCGGCTGGCCAACTAGGGAAGATCCGCACCGTTCAGGTGGAGTATCCGCTGGAATGGATGGCGACCGCCATTGAGACTGAGGGCAATGCGCAGGCCGCCTGGCGAACCGATCCCAAGAAAAACGGCCGCGGTGGCTCAATCGGCGATATCGGTACGCATGCCTATCATCTGGCCGGTTTCGTCTCAGGTCTCAAGCTTCAATCTCTGACTGCGGATCTCGCCACATTCGTGGAAGGCCGCGCCCTGGATGACAACGCTCATGTCATGCTGCGCTATGAAGGCGGCGCCCGCGGGCTACTTTGGTCTTCACAGGTTGCACTCGGATCTTCAAATGGTGTGCGCCTTCGGGTGTTTGGCGAAAAAGGCTCGCTGACTTGGTTTCAAGAACAACCGAATGAGCTCGTACACGCTCGGCTGAATGGGCGGACTGAAATCATCAAACGCGGCGCCCACGATCTCAGCGAAGGCGCCAAAGCGCGGACCCGTACGCCTCCCGGCCACCCAGAAGGCTATCTCGAAGCGTTCGCGAATCTGTATGCCGGCTTTGCGGAAGCAATTCGTGCCAAGCGTGAAGGACGCGAACCGACAGCGATTGGACGCGATATTCCGACGGCGCACGATGGGCTCAAGGGGGTCGCATTCGTGGATGCGGTTGTTGACAGCTCGGTAGCAACCGATCAGCCTTGGCTGATCCCAATTGCGGTATAAAAATTCAAGGCTTTAACGGGCCGCAGTCGCATTGCTGCGGTCTTTCTAGCCGAGCGAACTAACGTCTTTAAGAAAGACGTGTTCCACGCCGTAGAATTCGGCGAGCTTCGCGGCGTTTTTGGCCGAGCCGCTGACGATCGCCGTGATTGTCGAGCTTCCGGTCTAGGGCACACCGGGCATAAAGGCTTCCTGTGCAATCCAGCCCACCACGGCATACCGTATCGTCGTCAATTGGTCCTCCCGAATGGGACACTCCCGGCACTCGTCCTCAAACTGCCACGCCGTGGCCAGCGAAGCCTCCCTGAGGCCTGACGGCAGCGGTCGATTTGAGCCAGTCGCTGGATTGGTCTGTTGTCGCCTCCCAGGGGCAGGCGAGAGTGTCCTCTCGCCCGCCGCAGAGTTGCGTGCCTCACCTATTTTGCAATGCAGGTGCCGGCGGTTTCGGGGGTGCAGACGTCGAGACCGGTGTAGGTCGGATCGGCAGGCGCGGGCTTGCCGTCCTTCATGTCCTTCAGCGCCAGCATGGTCTTGTAGCCCAATTTAGCGCAGGATCTAGGAGTAGGAAGTATATGGCAAAACACAGGATCTATACGACCAGCTTCGCAAGCGTTTATCCTCATTACGTTGCGAAAGGGGAGAAAAAGGGACGCACAAAAGCGGAGGTTAATCAGATCATCTCTTGGTTGACAGGCTATGACGAGAAGCAGTTTCAAACTCAGCTTGAACAACAAACTGATTTTGAAAAATTCTTTACGGAGGCTCCTAACCTCAATCCTTCGAGAACCTTGATCAAGGGCGTGGTTTGCGGCGTTCGAGTGGAGGATATCGAGGAGCCCATTATGCGTGAAATCCGCTACTTGGATAAACTCATTGACGAGCTGGCTCGGGGAAAAGCCATTGATAGAATTCTGCGAGAGAATTGATTCCGAGCGATCAGCTTCCGTCCATGTGGCGTTCTCCGCTCGCGCATGCCGATGACGAAATGGCGGCACGAACCACCGAAGCCCTGAATGGGCACTGCGGTTCCAGAGGAGGCATTATGCGATTTTCGAAGCACGGACGTAACGATAGAGATTCATATTAACGATTTGTGCCCGTGAGAGATGCAAGAAGTCGATGACCTGAATGGGCACGGGATCGAACCGATCCGGATAGGGAAAACCAGAACAGATCTTGAAGCTCAGAGCTCGCGAACAAGATCTTGGTCCAATCCGCGGATCACCGCACCGACTAGCGGTCTCTCGAAATGCCGCAGTCAACGGCCTCACCGAAGAGCGTACTTGATCACACGTTCACACAGAAGAACCATTATTTTCGGAACATCTTCATCGCAACTCCATTTGAGCGGACATGAAAACATTTGTTGGAATGTCCGCGTTCTTTCTGATCGTTTCCGTCATCGTCGCTGAAGCCGCAGAGGTCAAACCCGACGCGATCAATTCTGCATCCCTGTCCACAATCCCAGCAGAACGCGCTTCCAAACCATCAGCGGATCCCGATCCTGCGATCGTCCGCCTTCAGGTTCTCCTCGACCGCGCGGGTACGTCGCCGGGCGTGATCGACGGCATTTATGGAAAGAACGTTACCAAGGCGGTGGTCAGTTTCGAAAAGATGACGGGGATGCCCCCGGACGGCACAATCGACCCCGATGTAATCAGCAAGCTGGAGACGGGTGGTCCGATTATCGGCACCTACACGGTCACGGCCGACGACGCGAAAGGCCTCGTGGACCATATTCCCGTAGACTACGGCGAAAAGGCGAAGATGCCCAGCTTGGGTTACACCAGCGTCGCCGAAAAGCTTTCAGAGCGTTTCCACATGCATATCGACCTGCTGACTGCGCTTAATCCAGGTTCGGATTTCGTCCCTGGGGAGACAGTCCAGGTAGCGATGCCGGGTCCCCCGCGTCAAGGAAAGGTGGCCCGCATCGAAGCCGACAAGACGGCGGGGCAGGTCACGGCTTACGATAATCGTGATGTCATACTAGCGGCGTATCCCGCGACAGTTGGCAGCGAGGACAATCCTTCTCCGGGGGGTACGCACAAGGTGAAGGGCGTCGCGCGGATGCCCGTCTTTAGGTACAATCCAAAGGTCAACTTTAAGCAAGGGAAGAACGACAAGGTCCTCACCATCCCCAAGGGCCCCAATGGGCCGGTCGGAAGCGTCTGGATCGATCTAACCGAGCCAACCTACGGCATTCATGGAACGCCTGATCCCGAGCTTATCAACAAAGTCGGGTCGCATGGCTGCGTTCGTCTGACGAACTGGGACGCCGAGGAGCTAGCTGGAATGGTGAAGCCGGGCGTCGTTGTCCGGTTCATCAACTAAAGGTAATCCGCCGCCGTGTTCCGATCGAGTTCCACACAAGCCATTATGCGATCTTTGTTTGTAGCAGGGTGGGTTCTATTTCGAAGTGCGACTTTGTAGCGAAAACAGTGCTCCTCGACGCTCTTGCCTTCGCCTTTTTCCGCGCATTCGGGGTCAGTACTTCATTTGCATGTCCATCATCTCGGCCGGCGGCATCATGCTGCCGTTCAAGTTGGCCATGATCACCAGGGAACCGGCCATCACCAGCAGGACGATCAGCACACCAAAGGCAAGCGCCAGAACATTGTTGGTGTTATCCGGGCCGGTTGTGATGTGCAGGAAGAACACGACGTGGACCCCCATCTGAGCGATGGCGAGAACGGCAAGGCCAAGCGGGATACCCGGCGCCCAGAGCAGCGACGTGTTGGCGACCCAGAACGAGGCCGCTGTGAGGACCACCGCAAGTAGCAGGCCAATGCTGTAGATGAGCACGCCGGAGGATGTCGCTTCTTCCTTGTCGGCCAGTATCGACCGGTCGCCCGGGGCGCGATCGTAACGTTCTGTTGTCATGAGGTGACTCCCATCAGATAGACGACTGTGAACAGCCCGACCCAGATGATGTCGAGCGCGTGCCAGAACAGCGAAAAGCATTGCAACCGACGCAGCACCGGCGCGCGAAAGCCCTTCGACGCGACCTGCGCCATCATCACCACGAGCCAGATTAGCCCTGCGGCAACGTGCAGCCCGTGGCAGCCGACAAGTGTGAAGAAGGCCGAGAGAAATGCGCTGCGTTGCGGGCTCGCGCCTTGTGCGATCATGTCGGCGAATTCGCGGATCTCGAGAGTGAGGAACGCGGCTCCGAGCGCGAATGTGAGCAAAGCACCGAGATATATGCCGATGCGGCGGCGCGAATTGACCGCCAATGTCATCAGCCCGCACGTGTAGCTCGAGGCGAGAAGACAGGCGGTTTCGATGGCAACCCTGCCCTGGTTGAACAGCTCGGCGCCGGTCGGTCCGCCCGCGGTGGCATGCCGCAGGACGGCGTAGGCGGCAAACAACGCCGAGAACATCACGATGTCGCTCAGCAGGAAGATCCAGAAGCCGTAGGCAACGACGATCCGCTTCGGCGCTGGACCCGCTTCGCTTGCGCTCGGCGGCGCTTCGCCAGCGTCAATGGCAACGGTGACATTCATATCGCGACCTCCGCCTCGTGAACCCGATCGAATTGGGCAACCTGCGCTGCCGGCACCTCGATCTCGTCCTCATCGCGAAAGGCGAAGATGAGTATCGCCAGGAACGTGCCTAGAAGACCCAGCCCGGCCATCCACCAGATGTGCCAGATCAGTGCAAAACCAGCGACGACCGCGAAGAAGGCATTGACGACCCCGACTGCGGAGTTCCTCGGCATTTCGATCGGTTCGTACTGATGTTGTGGCACCGGTTGATCTTGCTGTACGCTGGCGCGTTGCTTCCCAACCCAGTACGTGTCCCGTTCGGCGACATGTGGCAGGACTGCAAAGTTCCAGGCAGGCGGCGGCGACGCCGTGGACCATTCCAGCGTACGGCCGTTCCACGGATCGCCGCTCACGCGAAGCAGATCGCGGTCGCGGATCGAGACGACCAGCTGCACGATCTGGCAGACAACCCCGGCCAGAATGATGACGGCACCGATCGCCGCCACGACCAGCCATGGCTGCCAGGCCGGATTGTCGTAGTGCTGCATGCGCCGGGTCATGCCCATCAGGCCCAGCACGTAGAGCGGCATGAAGGCGACGTAGAAGCCGATCAGCCAGCACCAGAACGATGCCCTGCCCCAGCGCTCGTCGAGCTTGAAGCCGAACGCCTTGGGAAACCAGTAATTGTAGCCCGCCATCGCACCGAACACGACGCCGCCGATGATGACGTTATGGAAATGGGCGACCAGGAAGAGGCTGTTGTGCAGCTGGAAATCGGCGGGAGGCACAGCCATCAACACGCCCGTCATGCCGCCGATGACGAAGGTCACCATGAATCCCAGCGACCAGAGGACGGGAACTGTGAAGCGAACGCGGCCGCCATACATCGTGAACAGCCAGTTGAAGACTTTGACGCCTGTTGGCACCGCGATGATCATGGTCATGACGCCGAAGAAGCCGTTAACGTCGGCGCTGGCGCCCATGGTGAAAAAGTGGTGCAGCCAAACGAGGAAGGAGAGGACGCAAATCGCCATCGTCGCGGCCACCATGGAGCGATAGCCGAACAGCGGCTTGCCCGAGAAGGTCGCGACGACCTCCGAAAAAACGCCGAACGCCGGAAGGATCAGGATGTAGACCTCCGGGTGACCCCAGACCCAGAACAGGTTGACATACATCATCGCGTTGCCCTGCCCGTCGACCGTGAAGAAATGGAAGCCGAGATAGCGGTCGAGCAGCATCATCGCCAAGGTGGCGGTCAGAACCGGAAAGGCCGCGACGATGAGCAGGTTGGCCGCGAGCGAGGTCCAGCAGAAGACGGGCATGCGCATGTAGCCCATTCCCGGTGCGCGCAGCTTCAGGATTGTGGTGACGAAATTGATTCCTGTCAGCAGCGTGCCGACGCCGGAGATCTGCAGTGACCACAGATAGTAGTCGACACCGACGCCGGGCGAGAATTGCAGCTCGCTGAGCGGCGGATAGGCGATCCACCCTGTCTTGGCGAACTCGCCGATAACGAGGGAGACGTTGATCAGCAGGACGCCTGAGGCCGTCAGCCAGAAGCTCACCGAATTCAGCGTCGGGAAGGCGACATCGCGGACGCCAAGCTGCAGCGGCAGGACGAAGTTCATCAGGCCGATGACCAATGGCATCGCCACGAAGAAGATCATGATGGTGCCGTGTGCCGAGAAGATCTGATCGAAATGCTCCGGCGGCAGGTACCCTTGGGCACCGCCGGCGGCGACCGCCTGTTGCGCCCGCATCATGATCGCATCGGCAAATCCGCGCAGCAGCATGACCAGCGCCAGCAGGAAGTACATGACGCCGACCCGCTTGTGGTCGACGGACGTGATCCACTCGCGCCACAGATAGGGAACATATCCTTTCAGCGTGACCCACGACAGGATGGCGACTATCGCCAGGACCATGAAGGCCCCTGTCCCCATGATGATCGGCTGGTCGAACGGGATTGAACTCCAGCTGAGCTTGCCAAGAAGATTCATTTTTCTGTCCTCTGTGACGCCAGATCCGCGAGCCGGGATGTATCGTTCGGTTGCGTTGCGGAGATCAGGATGTTGTTGAACTGGTCGGGGGCGACCTCGCGGTAAGTGAAAGGCGCGACCGCTTCGCTAGGCCTGGCCAGGTCGGCATAGGCTTGCGCGTCGAGCAGCGGACCGGCTCGGCGCGTTGCAATTACCCACTGCGCAAAGCCTTCCGCCGGTACTGCATTAACGGCGAAGCGCATATCGGCAAAACCGTCGCCGCTGAAGTTGGCCGAGAGGCCCCGGTAGGCTCCGGGACGATCGGCCTGCAGTTGAAGGCGCGTCACCATTCCCGCCATGGTGTAGATCTGGCTGCCGAGTTGCGGCACGAAGAAGCTGTTCATCACGCCCGAGGAGGTCAGCTCGAAGTTGACCGGAGTGCCGACGGGGACGGTCAATTGATTGACACTTGCGATTCCCTGGTCGGGGTAGATGAACAGCCATTTCCAGTCGAGCGAGACCACCTGAACCCTGACAGGGTTGACCGCAGAGGCAATTGGCTTGCGCGGGTCGAGGTCATGCGCGCCGACCCAGGCAACGCCACCCACCAGGAGGACCGTCATGGCTGGGATCGACCAGACGAGCATTTCGAGACGGCCCGAATACTCGAAATCGGGCATGTAGCGAGCGCGCAAGTTCGACGAACGAAACCAATAGGCGACGCCGAGCGTGGCGAGGATCGTCGGGATCACGATCGCGAGCATGATGCCAAGCGAATTGAACAGAATCTGCCGCTCGGCGGAGGCGATGGGGCCTTGCGGGCTGAGCACACCTTCCGAACAGCCCGTGAGTGTCACGGCGGCGATCGAGCTAGTAGCGAGCAGCTTAAGCCGCATATCAAACCTCATCTGGTCAGCAATGGTCTTGACGCTCATCATGCTGCTCCGAATCCTTTCGAATAGAGGCCCGTGCCGTATGCTCATCGTGTCGGACGTCCATTCTCCGACGTTGCATGTTCAAGGGGAAACACGCTTGTACGGCGCTGCTGAACTGGGGCCGATCGTGCTCAAAGAATGGGTAAACGCCGAGGTCGACATCGACCTGCAACATCCAGCGTTGCCCGGATGGAAAGCTCCTGCCAGTCGGCGCGTGTCAGGGAGTGTTTCGAATTTTCCGCGCAAGAACGAGATCAGGGTTCCAAATCCTTCCGAGAAACGGCTGTAAATGGGCTTGATACGTCAAGGGTGCTGGCGGATGCGACGAGTTGGTCATCGCTCTTGAAAGGCAACGAGCGTTTAACGCCCAGCCGCTCGGAGCAGTCAAATTGCATAACTCGAGCAATCTGCGCAGGACGTTGTCTCACATTGCGGCTCAATTCCTTGACCGAGCGCGAACCCCACCTTCGAACCTCCGACGGCGAGATCGGCGTCGCGACCACCTTCGGTCGAGAACGCCGGTCGGCAAATGCAGAGTGCGCTAGAGTTTGCCGTATTTCTCTCTGAGCTCATTCTTGTTGAACTTCCCGACGCTTGTCTTAGGGAGCGCTTTGACAAACAGAATCGTGTTGGGGATTCCGTACTTCGAAATCACCCCGGCATCGGCGAAGGACTTCAGATGCGACTTTATCTGCGTGTCGCTGAGATCGCCGCCCGTCGCGGCATCCCTGACGACGAGCGCCAGTGGGCGCTCGCCCCATTTGTCGTCCTTGACGCCGATGACAGCGGCCTCCAACACACCCTCGCACTGCGAAATGAGATCCTCGATCTGGAGCGATGACACCCACTCGCCACCGGTCTTGATGACGTCCTTGATTCGGTCGACGATACGAAGATAGCCGCTCGGCTCAATGACGCCGATGTCACTCGTGTGTAAGTAACCGCCAGCCCACAACTGCTCGGATGCTTCGGGGTTGTCGACATATCCCTGGGTGAGCCACGGCGCGCGCACGACAACTTCGCCAGGAGTTTTTCCGTCATGAGGTACTTCGTTCAAGTCCTTGTCGACCAAACGGATATCGACCAGCGGTGCGGACATGCCGGCTTTGGTTCGGATATCGACCTCTTTTTCAAGGTCACCAGTAAGGTCCGCGGATTTCACCTGCGCCAAACAAAGCAGCGGAGCGCTCTCCGACATCCCGTAGCCGGCATAAACATCGACGCCCAGCGCGAGCGCCTGTCTGGCGAGCGCCCTCGGTAGTTCCGAACCTCCTACTACTATCTTCAAGCCGGCGAGATCGGTATTCGCCGCCGTGGCCGCGCCAAGCAGCATTTGCAGGATCGTCGGGACACCGTGCGTAAATGTTACACGTTCCGTTTTGATCAGCTTTACGAGCAAAGCGGGGTCGTAGCGACCCGGATACACTTGCTTGACGCCAGAAAGCGTCGCCGTCCACGGAAATCCCCAAGCGTGCACGTGAAACATCGGGGTAATCGGCATATAGACGTCGTCGCGGCAAAACCGGCCCTGTTTCGCGGCGGTACCGAAGAAAGCCATTTCGGCGAGTGAATGGAGAACCAGTTGTCGATGGCTGAAGTAGACACCCTTCGGCGAACCCGTCGTCCCGGTCGTATAAAAGGTGGTGGCGAGGGTGTTCTCATCGAAGTCCGGAAAGCTGTAGTCGGGCGAAGCGCCGAGTAGGAGGTCCTCATAATCGCCGGCGAATGTAAGCCCGCCGGTTTGGGGCACCGCCCGATCCGACATCAGGATCAGCGTCTTCACCTTAGGCAGTTGCTGCTTGATGCCTTCCAGAACTGGGACGAAGTCGTCGTTGACGAGAAGGACCGACGTGCCCGCGTGATTGATCGTGTAGGCGATCTGTTCCGGCGACAGACGGACATTTACCGTCTGCAAGACAGCCCCCATCATTGGAACGGCAAAGTAGGCCTCCAGGAATCGATTGCTGTCCCAATCCAGCACGCCGACTGTGTCGCCGGCGACAATACCGAGCCTCGCGAGGCTGGATGCAAGCCGTCCAATGCGCTCACGCAACTGCCGGTAAGTGAAGCGCCTCATGTCACGATATACGATCTCCTGATCGGGCGCTTGCTGAAGGGGGGTATGCCACAGCTGCTTTATGAGCAGTGGATACTGATATGCATTCTCAGTGACTTGTATGAGCCTTCCAGTCATGGCGGCGTCCTCAAATATGTCGCGCGTCAGCGCTCGATGGCGAGCACGCCGGCCAAGTGGCGTTTGATAACGGCGAGTCTCCTCCTGTCAGGCTTTCACTTTGACGCGCCTTTAAGCGTCGCGATCGCTTTTTCTGGCCTGCACAGCTTCTTCAGCCGCCTTGGCGCAATTCCAGAAGCCCAAGCAGCACCTCGTCCCGCTCTGCCGCCAAGTCGTCGATCGACCGCGAGCCCACCTCGGCATGAACGCCTTCGATCAGCTTTTGCTGGAGCTCCGGGGTCAGTTGCGGTGAACCCAGGACCTTCCACCACGCCGTCATGGGACCGGTAAATTGCTCCAGGAAATGCTCCATGCCGCCTTGGCCACCACCGAGATGGTTGAGGAGGACCTGGCCCATGATGCCCCACCGGAGTCCGGGGCCCCAGCAGAGCGCAGTGTCGACGTCAGCGACGCTGACAACGCCCTCGCCCACCAGATGATACACCTCCCGGGCCAGGGCAGCTTGCAGCCGGTTGGCAACATGTCCCGGCACCTCCTTGTGAAGGCGGACAGTTCGCTTGCCCAGAGCCGTATAAAATTCAGAAGCACGCCGGATCGTCTCCTCGGACGTCTTCGCTCCGCCGACGATCTCGACAAGCGGGATCAAGTGTGGCGGATTGAACGGATGCGCAATGACGCAGCGCTCCGGATGAAACGGGCAACCGGACTGGATCTCGCTCATCGTCAGGCCGGACGAGCTCGATGCGATGATCGCATCGGACGGCAGCAGCTCGTCGAGCTGACCGTAGAGCTTCTTCTTGAAATCGATCCGCTCGGGTCCGTTCTCCTGAACAAGATCGGCACCCTTCACGGCCTCTGCCAAGTCCGCCGTAAAGACCAGCCGAAGTGGAGAGGCGCCGGGAGTGAGGCCCAGTCTTTCGAGCGCGGGCCACGCGTCGTCAACGAAGCGTCTCAACGAACCTTCGGCGTTCGGCGCGATATCTGTCGCCACGACATCTAGGCCCTTTGCCAGGAAGAGTGCCGCCCAGCTCGCGCCGATGACACCCGTGCCGATAATGGTGACTTGAGAGATCTGTTTGTTCGCAGCCATGGTCAATTCTCCTTTGAAGTGATTTCGGCGTATGCGACGCCAGACAGATTGCCTTGGGCAAAGAGAAGCGCGCGCTTCTCGGAGCCATCGAGCTTTGCGGAATAGACCGAGCCGCCGAGGTCGGTGACGAACATCCGATTGCCGGGAACATCGAGCGCGATGCCGATGCCTTCCATCAGATCGCTGGCGATGATTTCAGGCGCGCGTCCATTTTTGGCCGGCGCATCGATTGAGGCACGATTGACCGTATTGCCGAGCGGCGGGTTGCCGCGATCCGTCCAGTAGAGGACGCGGCTTTCAAGGTCGAGCTCGAGGTCGATCGGTTCAGGCAGGTCATCGAACCATAGTTCGATGTCTGTTCGACCGGCCGCGTCCTCGCCTTTTGGGATGTCTATGCCAGCGCGGAAGATGCGGCCGAGGCCGGAATTATCAGCACCCTTCTGTGTCCAGTAAATTTGCTCGCGCTTTGGATCGACCGTGATGCCGACGCACCACCTCGTCGCGTCGCGACTATCGTCTTCGCCCTCGCCCGTCTTGACCAGCGTCTCGACGTTTGTGCCGTCGAGATTTGCACGCATCACCCGCATGCCCTCGCGGTCACACCAGTAGAGCTTGCCGCTCCGCTTTTCGAGGTGAAGCTGCTTTGGCGTGTGTGTGACGCCCTGCGGAACGATGACCTTTCGGTTGCTTCCATCGAGATCGGCACGCTCTATCGAACCGTCGTTGAGGTTGGGAATCCCCATGTTTGTCCAGTAGATGTGACCGGCTTCGACATCGACCACGATGCCGTCAGGCAGATGACACTCGGTGACGATGACCTTCCGGTTGGAGCCCTCCGGACTCATCGAGTGGATACGGTCACCACTCAGTTCGAGAACGAACAGTCGGCCAACCGCGTCCTTGCGGCCCGATGTTGGTTTCGACTTCGTCGCGAAAGCGTCAGTCATGGTTCTTTCCTTTCACAGTTCAGGCCTCAATGCCGAAGCATCTCTGGATGTTCGTTCGACGGCGGCAGCTTTACGTGGCCGCCACATGTTTCCTAGTTTTGGTGAAGTCAGGTGCACGCTTTTCTAGGAAGGCCGTCAGCGCCTCTTTCGCCTCTTCCGAACGAACTTGCACGCTGAATGCTTCGTTCTCAGCCCTCATTGCCGCCTTGACCTGTTCGCGAAAGGAGCGCTTCAGAAGCCGTTTGGAGGCTTGCAGCGCACCAGCCGGCTTCGCTGCCAGATTTCGCGCTGTCTCGGTCGCCACCTGCAGGAGGCTGAGATATGGCACGACCTCCGTGACCAATCCCAATTCTGCAGCGCGCTTGGCATCGAACGGCGATCCCAGGAGGATCAGCTCAGCCGCGCGAATGTGCCCGATTGCAAGCGGTAGAAGGCAAGACGATCCAAATTCCGGCACCACGGCGAGGTTAATGAAGGGCATCTGGAATCTGGTGTTCTCCGCCGCATAGACGAAATCGCAATGCAACAGCATTGTGGTTCCGCCTCCGATCGCCGCCCCGTGGACGGCTGCAATCAGCGGCTTGTCGAAATCAACCAGCGTATTCATGAGCCGGGCCTGCGGAGATTCTCCCGGACCGGGCGGATTCTTCAGAAAGTCCTTCACATCGTTGCCGGCGCTGAAAGCATCTCCTGCGCCGTGCCAAAGCACGACACGTATGCGCTCGTCCTTGGCCGCGTCATTGAAGACATCCGCGAGCTTCGTGTACATGCTCGAAGTCATCGCGTTAAGCTTTTCTGGTCGGTTCAATTCAACGCGAAGTACACCTTCGGAGCGTTCAATCACTATGTCATCCATCGTCTTCAATCTCCGTCTGCCCAATAATTGCTAGGCTCGGCAGGGTTCGAGTGGCTGCGGTACCGCGCTCTAGGCGGCGCGTCCTGGTGCTTTCGGAACGGCGCCGCTGGTGCGCAGACTGTCTATCTCGTTGGTGTTGAAGCCGAGTTGTTTGAGGATTTCCTCGCTGTGTTCACCGAGTTCCGGAGCCCGTGTGGCCGGGACCTTGGCTATGCCATGCACCTGGAGAGGGCTGCTGATCGTGAACTTGAGGTTCTCACCAGCGCCATCGAGTGGAACGACGATGTCGTTCGCCCTGAGCTGCGGGTCCTTGATCACTTCGCTGGGTGCAAGCACCACGCCAAAGGTAAGATGGGCCTGCTCGAAGACCTCACGCCAATGCGCCATCGGCTGCGAGGCAAAGGTCTGATCCAGGATCGCAGTCAGCTGCGCTGAATTCGCGGCCTGCTTTGCAGGGTCGGCAAACCGGGCATCCGTCAAGAGATCCGGGCGGCCTATTCCATTGGCCAGGGCCGGCCATTTGTCGGGCGTCAGTACGATCACAAACCATGTGTCATCGGCCGCCCGATAGACATTGAAGGTCGCGTTCGGCGGGTTCGCCCGATCATGCAACGGGAAGAACGTGGCATCGCTAAGTGCTGCCTGAGCCGAGACAGCAGAGGCCCAGACGCCGGCAGCGAGCAACGAGGTCGTGACGTACGAACCCTTTCCCGTGCGTTCGCGCCGGTAGAGTGCGGTCACAATTGCCGAATAGAGGCTGACCGCCGTCGCATGGTCGCCGCTGCCCGAGACCGGGAGTGTCGGTGGGGCACCCGCATCTCGTGTCAGGGACAGCAGGCCGCTTCGCGCCCAATAGGCCGTGATGTCGAATCCCGGAAGCTGCGCATCAGGCCCGTTGTCGCCATAGCCGGTCACGTCCGCATAGATCAGGCGCGGATTCCACGGTGCGACGTCCTCATAGCCGAGCTTGAGTTTTTCGCGAGCGGGGTGCGGCGTATTGACGATCAGAACGTCGGCCCACTCAACCAGTCGCCGCAGAACTTCCCTCGCTTCGGGCGATTTCAGATCGAGCGCCAGTCCGCGCTTGTTCCGATTGTTGAGATGCCAGGGATAGTTGTCCTTTGCGCGTGGCTGCGGCGGGATCTTGTACCCAATCCGCCAGGTGTCGCCGGTCGGTGGTTCGACCTTGATCACGTCGGCGCCGAAGTCGGACAGGATCACCGCTGCACCCGGACCCGCGATGAAGCTCGCCAAGTCCACCACCTTCAGTCCGGAGAAAATGTTGTCGTTTGCCATGGATTGTCCTTTCTGAATTGCCGTGTGCGTCGGGTTTTCTTCACCGTCCGCGAAATTGTGGCGTGCGCTTTTCGAGGAAGGCGGTCGTACCCTCCTTCTTGTCCTCGGTTGCGGCACAAAGCCCGAAATAGGAGGCCTCGAGCAGCAGGCCTTCGCTCTGGCTCGTCTCCATCCCCTTGTTTGCCGCCTCAAGCGCGAACTTGATGGCAATGGGAGCGTTGGAGGCGATTTTCGTAAGGATTGCCTCGGCGCGCTGGATCAGCTCGGCGGCCGGAACGATCTCGTTGACCAGCCCGATCCGATACGCCTCCTGCGCTGTGATCATCTCCCCGGAGAGGATGAGCTGAAGGGCGCGGCCCTTCCCAACGAGCCGCGGCAGTCGCTGCGTTCCGCCGCCACCGGGCACTAACCCAAGTGCGACTTCTGGCTGGCCGAACTTCGCCGCTTCCACCGCGATCCTGATAGTGCAGGCCATCGCTGTCTCACAGCCGCCGCCGAGCGCGAAGCCGTTCACAGCTGCAATCACCGGCTTGCCGAGATTCTCGATGACATCGAGCACCTCCTGTCCAAAGCGACTGGACTGTTCAGCCTCGACCGCTGATACCTGCGCGAGCTCGCTGATGTCGGCGCCCGCAATGAAAGCCTTATCGCCGGCACCCGTCAGAATGACACCTCGTACCGCGGCATCGCCCCGGGCATCCTCGAAGGCCTTTCTCAAGTCCGACCACGTCGGCGTATTGAGCGCGTTGAGGACCTTTGGGCGATTTACGGTGACGTAGGCAATGCTGCCCTTCTTCTCGTAGAGGACGTTTGCGAGCGTCAGGCCCGCGCTTTCCGAAGCCATAATGATGAATCTCCTGTTTTAGGAAGGGGGCGAGTCAGGTGGGGAGGGACCCCCTGGCTCGCCATTGCTCACACGAATGCACCAAGCCCGGTGATGGCTTTACCCACGATCAGATTCTGCATCTGATAGGTGCCTTCGTATGAGTAGAGTGCTTCGGCGTCCGCGAAGAACCGCGCGACATTGTAGTCGGCGACGATGCCGTTGCCGCCCAGCAGCTCGCGGCCCCATGCAACGGTCTCGCGTGACTTTGCCGTGCAGAACGCTTTGGCCAGTGACGCGTGGTGGTCGGCAAGCTTGCCTTCGTCATCCATCTGCGCCAGGCGGACCATCATGCACTGGCACGCGGTCACGTTGGCGAGCATCTTGGCGAGGAGATCCTGCACCATCTGGAATGAAGCGATCGGCTTGCCGAACTGCAGACGTTCCTGCGTGTATTTCAGTGTTGCCTCGAACGCGCCCATCTGGATGCCGGTCGAGGCCCAGCCCACCATGTACCGCGTCATCCGCAGCACCCGCGCGGTATCGCGGAACGAGTTGCCGCCCTGCAGGCGGTTCGCTTCCGGCACGCGGACATCCTTCAGCGTGATCTGGCCGTTCTGGACCACTTTGAGCGCGATCTTGTGCTCGATCTTTTCGACGCTGAATCCTGGCGTCGTCTTGTTCTCGACGATGAAGCCCTTCACCTGATTGTCGGCGAGGTCGCGCGCCCAGATGATCGAAACGTCGCACCACGTCGCATTGCCGATCCAGCGCTTCTGCCCGTTAAGCACCCACGTGTCGCCCTCGCGCTTGGCAGTTGTCGTCATCCCTCCGCTCGTGCCCGAACCGACCAGTGGCTCGGTAAGGCCGAAGCAGCCGATCTTTTCCCAGCGCGCCATCGGTGGCAGCCACTTTTGCTTCTGCTCCTCCGAGCCGTCGAGATAGATCGAGCCCATGGCGAGGCCGCTGTGCACGCCGAAGAAGGTACAGAACGAAGCGTCGACGCGTGCCAGCTCCATGGCGACGAAGCCGAACAGCTTCTGGCTTCCGCCGGCGCAGCCGTAGCCCTCGTACCCGAGGCCGCCAATTCCGAGCTCCTTGAACGAAGGCAGCAGCTCGAAAGGAAACGCGTCGTCGGACCAGTATTTGTTGATAATCGGCTGGACCTTGGTCTCCATGTAGGTCCGCACTTTCTTGACCACCGCCAATTCGTCGGGGGTCAGGACGTCGACAAGCTGGTAGAAGTCGCTGTTCGGCGCCGGCAAGGGCTTCACCTTCTTGTCTTCGTTGGTTGCGATTGCCATCCTCGTTCTCCTGCTCGATTGTCCCGATCTCTCGGAATGAAGTGTGAGTGGAATATGGCTTCAGCCGGCGCTTTCTTCTTGGAGAACTCTGCGGTGGGTAGGAAGTCCGTGCCCCCATCTTACGCGGTGACCCCATCACATTGAGCACCGTTTTGGCCGCGTTCGCGGACACCCGTCAGGTTCTCCTGTGTCGTGTGTTTGAGGATGTCGTGCGGCTGATCGATCAGGCCATTCGTCAGGTCGTCTGCGGCTCGTCCGAGCGTCGTTCGATCAAAACTATCTGGTCACTGCCCGGCTCGGGCGAGATGGGTGATGGTGCGGCAGCGTTGCAGTCACCTCAGCGCCTCGTCGAAGAAATCACCGCGCGTGACGAGGAGGTTTTCCTTTTGCGCGCCAAGCTGGTCATGACGTAAGCGTCTGCTTTGTCGCTTGTGAAGCATTTGTGGGTGGCGGCGCTTCAGAAATCAGCCGCGAGCTGCGCTGACCGGTCAGATACGACCACAGCCATTGCGATTGAACCCTCCAACGGTTCTGAAGTTGGGGTAGAGCCAACAGGTGAACGAAAGCCCATATGAACCAAGTGAGCAAGCCCCCCGTTTTGAGATGACCGGCCTCCAGGATGGCGAAGTTCTTGCCGACGACCGCCATATTGCCCTTGTCCCGGTACCGGAACGCGCGCTTTGGTTCGCGCCCCCTGATTTGATCGGAGATCAGACGCCCCACATAGCGCCCTTGCTGGATGGCCGCCTGCGCAACGCCGGGTACGGGTCGCCCGTCCTGCTGGACGGACGCCGCGTCGCCGACCACGAATATGTTTGGTTCACCCGGCAAATTGAGGAAGGGCTCAACCAATGCCCTGCCCGCCCGGTCCGTTTTGACACCGAGCAGCTGGACGATCGGCGATGCGGCGACGCCTGCCGTCCACAACACGGTCGCGCTTGGGATCCTTGTGCCTCCTGCGATCACACCTTGTGCGTCAACACGCTCGACCTTGACGCCTGTCAGAACCTTTACGCCCAGCTTCGCGAGACGCTTGGCCGCCTTCCTTGACAGCGAAGGAGCGAAGCTCGGAAGAACCCGGTCGCCTCCTTCGAGCAAGGTGATCGTGCTGGTAGCAGGATCGATCTGCCTGAAATTCCCACGCAGTGTGACCGTGACCAGTTGAGCGATCGAGGCCGCGAGTTCGACACCGGTCGGTCCGGCACCGACGAGCACAAAATTCATCTGGCGGGCGCGCTCATTCTCATCATCGGTCGCCTCGGCCATTTCGAACGCGCTCAGGATCTTCGTTCGGATCGCCTCGGCGTCGGCGAGATTCTTGAGCCCCGGTGCAAAGGCTGCGAATTCGTCGTGGCCGAAATAGCTCGGACGCGTGCCTGTAGCGACCACGAGGAAATCGAACTGCACCTTGCGGGTGCCGATCCCGGGACAGACGGTATCAATCGTGCGATGGGCCGAATCTACGTCGACGACGTCACCGAGTATCACATTCAAATTGGCTTGCTTCGCTTCTAGCTGCCGGATCGGCGCCGCGATCTCGGACGGTGCAAGCACTGCGGTCGCCACCTGATAGAGCAGCGGCTGGAAGATATGATGATTGCGGCGATCGATCAGAACAACCTCCGCATCGGATCTCTTAAGGGCCCGTGCGGCCGCAACTCCCGCGAAGCCCGCACCTATGATCACGACGCGCGGCCTTGCGCCTGGGGCGCGAATCTCGAAGGGATCAGTCTCAGCCAACATCGCTCATCACCTCATGACTAGCTGGGGGTTGTGCAACTGGCCGATCTGACGACCATGCAATGCGATACCTTCCCTATGCACATCTCTCTTGTACCGGTCTGCCGCGAGCGGAACGTGCTTGCGGCATTCGGACGGTGCCGGGCTTAACGGATGCTTGGAGATCCCTGGACGTAGATCAAAGTGCGTGCCCGAGGAGTAGCGCCCCGATAGCCGAAGCGCAGCGCTGGCCAGACGGGTGTGAGCGCGTCGCCAGGAGAGGCTACCGCTGTTCTTCACGTAATCTCCGCGGCACTTGGCGCGACTGAACCATGACGGCACGGCGAGCAGTAGCCGGTCCGGCGCCCCGCATGTAGTACAGCTCCGGCCGGTAGCGCGGCCAGAAGAAATCACGGGTGCTAGAACCAACTTTGGTGAGTAGAGTGCGGACATCGATTGAACGTCTCCTTTAGACCTGCTGATCGGTAACACTACTCGGCGAAGGCAGGTGACATCACTGGTAACCACAGATCGATGGTGGTGCCGCGATGAGGCGCGCTGACGATCGACAGCCCACCACCCTGGCGTTCCATGAGTTGCCTGACAGTCGCCAAGCCGAGGCCCGTTCCATTTGTCTTGGTCGAGAAATGAGGCTCCCCCGCCATTTTCAGGGTCGCCTCATCCATTCCGATGCCAGAGTCTGAGATTGTCAGGCGGATCATCGCGTTGCCTCCTCGCACCCGACCGGTGGAATGATAATCCTGCGCAACAGCAATCGTCACACGTCCGCCAGCCGGCATCGCGTCACGGGCATTCAAAACGAGATTGAGCAACGCCCGCTCGATCAGCTGCGGGTCGATGAAGGCCTTGGGCAGACCGTGGGCGATGTCCATCTCGAGACGAATGCGCGTCGACAATAAGCTTACAAGCGGTGCCTCGAGCCGTTCCAGAAGCCGACCGACATCGACCGCAGCAAGCTTGACTGGTCGGGGGCTCGCAAACTCAAGCAGTTGCCGTGACAACGTCTTGGCGCGAAAGGCACAGTAAATCGCTCCGTCAATCTTTCTCAGTTGCCGCGCCGTTTCGGCCCCGCGACCTTGCATCTCCTCAAGGACGGACACGATCGGCGTCAGGAAGATGTTGAAATCGTGAACCATCGAGGCGAGAAGCACGCGCGGATCAGGAGTTGTTGGCGCCGCTGTGCCGTCATCTGTGCCGCAATGTCTGGGTAGCAGACTGATATTGTTGGTCATGGCTTTCTCTCCATTGACAGCATCCAAAGTCTCGTCTTCCATGAGTGGCATTTGATCACGTCTCAAGATTCAGGGCTTGTACGAAGCATCTGGTCTTTTGACGTTTCTCGCAGGATCTTTCTGCCGCTCGGCCTCCTCGATCGAACGCTCGACGAGCCGGGCCCGCGGCGACGAATCGACGACATGGCGCGAGCCAGCCCGCTGCGTTGAGCTTTTTCGCGCGTCGAGCGGGATTGGTCCCGGAAGATCAGAGATTGAACAGGTGCCTGATACGTGCCCTCAGAGGCGGTATCGCCTTTGCATTCACTGACCCGTCGCTTTGCCCGAGCCGAAGTAGCTCAGATGCGTTCCGCTTCGAGAGAAGCGAGGCCAGTTCATTGGCAATCGCCGGGCGGTCCTGCAACAAGGGAGCCAACCCTTCTTGCGTAATTTCATACACGACAACGAACGTCAGAGCTTGAATCGTGCCCGACCCGCCGGCGCCGGTTAGAAGGCCGCTCTCGCCAAAAAAGTCACCAGGGGCCAAGCGCCCCAGTTCCGTCTCTCGTACTCCATCTCGCCGGATGACCGCCACAACTCCGCTGCGGACAATCATGAGTGATTTCATCACGGCACCCTGCTCGGCCAGGATTTCGCCTTTCCGAAAGGTCCGGCGGCTCATCGTCGAGGCTAGCGCTTCCTTCTCGTCTTCAGTCATCGATGCGAATAGCGCGACCGCGTCGAGCAGTCGCCGCGGCGTGGGGTGATGGTCAAACAGCGGCTCATCGGTATGCGATGCAGCGAGTGCAACACTCGCCCCGTCTGAGGGTGTCGAGAGGGCCAGCCCCGCCGCTTTTACATGCCGATAGATCAGGTCGAAGATTTCACTTTTTGCCTTTGCCGCTGCACCTATTTCCGCGACCCGGAAACTCAGCTCCAGTTCGACCGCGCTTGCGTCTAGAGACACCACCTCAACGGAAGGTTCCGGTTCGGCAAGTATCAAGTTGCTGCTAAGGAGAACCGCGCGCATGACATCCACCATAGCGGATGGCGTTGTGGTCGGCCGTAACCAGACCGTGATTGTCACGCCGTGACTACGCTCCGGGCTGCTGAGATTGGTCAACCTCGCCTTTGCGAGATCGCTGTTGGGAACGACCACCAGGTCGTTTGCACCTGTGAGCAGATGCGTCGCCCGCCAGGTCGTCTCAACGACCTTGCCTTCGATGCCGTTGCTGAGTTCGAGCCAGTCACCGATTCCGTAAGGCCTGGCCAGGTTGAGCGCGATGCCCGAAAAGACGTCGCCCAGGGTGCTCTGCAGCGCAAGGCCGAGGATGACGGCGACCACACCCGACGTGGCAATCAAGGTTCCGACGGGCGCGTTGAAGACGTAGGCGACGACCGACAGGATTGCTCCGACGTAGATCACGCCAACAACAAGATCCTGAAGAATCCGGCCCTCTCGAGGCTGCCGTTCGAAGATCAGAAAAACCCGAACGATGCTGATCAGGGACCAGGCAGCGTTGATCCACCAGATGACCTTCGCGATCCCGATGAATACGCGCTGCAGCGTAGACGCGTTCGGAGGGACGGGTTCGTAAGGAACAATGCCGTGATAGAGCAGCAGGGTCGTGAGGGCCAAAAAGAATGCCAGTTGACCGACAAGACGACGCGCCGGGTGGCCACGCAGGAGAACACGCGTAACCAGGGCCCCCACCGCCGCAACCAACCCGGTCTGGACGATCGGATCAGCGATGACGTCTAGGATGTCGCTATAGTTTAACATTGTGCCGACCACAGCTTTCCTGGTCTTCCTGTCGCGCCCGCGACCGCCCTCAACTTGAGTCCTACGGTTGGGCGGTGAGCCAAACGGTCATGCCGGGCTCCAGTCCTTCGGCACTGCCGTTTGGATCAAGGCGGAGTCGGAAGGAATTGAGATCGTGGTCGCCGACGGCTCGGGCCGCGCGCCAGGTCGCGAATTCCCCCAATGGACGCAGTTCCGTCACGCGTGCATCGATTTGGCGCCCGTCCTGCACCGTCAGCGCTACCGTTTTGCCGAGCGTCATTTCGTGCAGATCATCTTCACGCAGAGTGAAGGCGAACCAGGCTTGGCCATCCACTTCTATCGTCATCACCGGCTTTCCGGGACCAATGATCTCACCAGGCTCCGCCACGCGGATGCCGATTGTCCCATCCGCTGGCGCGGTCAGCTTGGTCTTATCCAACTGGGCCTGGAGCTCCGCGACTGTGGCCGCCGCCAACGCCACGTGGGCATCGGCCAGAGCACGCTCCTCGGCGGTGGGACCGGCGCCTGCCTCTGCAACTTGCGCCCGCTTGAGATCAAGGTCAGCTTTTGCCTTTGCACGCGAGGCCGTACTCTCGTCGAGCATTTGTTTGCTGGCGAAGTCCTTGCCGGCAAGTGCTGATGCGCGGTCATACTGCTGCTGGGCGAGCAAAAGATTGGCTTCCGCCGTCTGGACGGCTTGGGTAGCGCTTGCCACCTCTTCCGCCCGCACGCCCGAATAGACCCGATCCCGCTCTGCTTTGGCGCTCGCCGCGGCGGCTTTGGCTTCACCAACAGCCGCTGTCAGCTCCGGGTTGTCAAGCACGGCAAGAAGATCGCCCTTGTGGACATGCTTGCCTGGAATGACGGCTATCGTCGCCAGTCGCCCCGTCGTCTCGGGCGCGATGCGAATCTCGGTCTGCCTAACCATGCCGGGGATCGGCGGCTTCGCCTGCTCTGCCGACGCTTCCCAAGCAATACAAGTTATGGCGCTCGCGGTAGCGAGTATGATTGCAAATCCGCGTCTCGATCTAGCGCGCATCAGACACCCTCCTACCCGCGGTGATTCTGGCTGAGGCGATAGCAAGGATTGCGTAAACGCCTGTCAGCACCCACAGCCGCATCCAATCTTTCGAGACGTCTGCCAAAGTCGCTCCCATCTGGTTGACCCGCACCAGGCCATCGATCCCGAAAGTGCTTGGAAGGATAAAACTGGCCGTCCGAAGGATCGGCGGGATCGCTTCCAGCGGCCAGGCGACGCCAACGAGAAAGAAGATCGGAAGACTGATGGCAATGAACAGCAGCACCGCGGTTTCGCGCCGCTTGAACCAGCTGCCAATGAACTGGCCGAGGAGGCTGACCGAGAGGATGAAGGGAATGACCAGGACGATCAGGTCGAGCACATGATCGTTTGCCGAGAAACCGTAGACCCTTGGCAGCACGACGAGGAACAACGTAAAGCCCGGCAACGCCAGCAGCAGATGCGCGAGGCTTTGGCCAAGCACCGCTGACATGGTGCCGCGACGGCGGCGAGCGCTGCGGCCGCCCTGCTCGTAGGTCACCCCACCCATCGTTGCCGAGCCCATCAGCAGAGTCTGCTGCAAGATCAACAGAAAAGCGGCCGGAACGATGTAGCTGCCATAGCCGCCGGTGGGATTGAACAGAGGCTGGTTCAGAATCTCCACAGGCGAGCTCTTCGCGAGAGCAGCACGATACAGGCTGCCGTCTGGGCGGGCGCTGCGCGCCGCGAGATCTGTCCTGACCGCGCCCACTCCTTCCTGAATACCCTGCAGCGTCCGGTTGTAGAGCAGGAAATATGCCGAATCGACATAGGCGGGCAGTCTGGCCTGATCGCCCTTCAATATCTCGCGCTCCGTTCCTGCTGGAATACTCAGGATGCCGAACACTTCTCGGCGTGCGAGTGCCGCCTGCGCTTCGGCCAACGTCGTCGGTCGAACCGCCACCTTCACCGCTTCGTCGGCATTGACTGCCTCGATGATCGTGCGGCTAACGTCGGAGGAATCGTCATCCACGATGGCGATTGGAATGTCCTTGATGAGCTGGCGGAGATAGGGCTGCGGATAGAACACACCGTATATGATAGGCGCCAGAACGATCAGACCGAAGGCGCTGCGGTCACGGATCACTCGGCCGTATTCCTCAGTGAATGCTCGAACAATGCCGATCCTGCCCGGCCTGTCTTGTTCAGGCGCTGTGACCGGCTTTCGCAGCGGATGCCGAGCAATAGAGCGCAGCCTCAGCCAGGCCAAGCCGAAATAGACGACTGCCAATCCGCCGAGCATCATGAAAGGCTGCGCGGAATCTGCTACCGGCACGCCACGGGCCGCCTCGTCGAACAGGATTTGGATGTACCAGCGCAGCGGAAGTATTGCGCCCCAGGCGCGGGCGAAGATGTTCATCGCCAATACCGGAAAGCCCACGCCGGCGAAGCCGAAAGCCGGCGAGCAGATGATGCCGGTCAGGCTGAGACCGAAGGCCAGGTTCCTGGCGAGGAGTTGCAGGAGTGCCCCCAGCGACAAATAGGCAATGATCAGCAAGCAAGCGGCAGATCCCACCAGCACGGGGTCGCCGCGGAATGGTATCTTGAAAATGCCGTGAATAATCCCAAGCCCGACAGCCATCATGACGAGGAAGATGCCGAAGTAAGGTGCCAGCTTGCCGACAAAGGCGATGAGCGTGCTATCTCCGGCTGTGGCGCGCCATTCGCGCATGTTGCGCGACCCGAACTCGGAGCCGACCGCATAGCCGCCTGAAATTGCGACGATGACATGGAGCACGGTCGGCAGGATCGCTCGCAACAGGAACTGCGCATAGTTCAATGCGGGATTGGTGAGAACGTATTGTTCGACGACAAGCGGACCTGGCGTGTAGGCAGTACTGTGTGGCCCCGCCTGCAGGTCGGCGACGGCTGCCGATAGCGCGGCCTGCAGTGCACTCGATGCGACGTTGCCAGGCGTGAAGAACTGCTTGTTGAAGAAAATCACCGCTTGGGGTCGACGCCCCTCCGTGATGTCGCGCTCGAAATTCTCTGGAATGTAGACCGCAGCGATAGCCTCGCCTGAGCGGACGGCGTGCATGGCTCCATTGAGATCGGAAGAACGTCTCGCCACGGTGACGCCGGGCGCCGAGCTGATTGCCTGCACGAAGGTTTCGGACGTCTTGGATCGGTCCTGATCGACAACGTCCACCTGGAGATCGCGGATCACGGCATTGCTGAATGTGGCGGCAAGGATCGCAAAGGCAATCAGCGGGATGCCGACGACGAGCAGCAGCGCAACTTTGTCGCGCCAGATCCAGATCACCTCGCGGACGGCGACGTCGACAATCCCGAAACGACGCACGCTCGGCATTAGTGCACCCCATTCCAGTCCGCGTAAGCGCTCATGCCGGGCCTGAGGTTGGGGAGCTTGTCGACCGGATAGGCCCGCACCTCGAAGGTTCTGAGATCGAAGTCGCCGGTCGCACGCGTTGCACGCCATCCGGCGTATTCGCCACGCGTGGCAATCGTGCGAACCTCGACGGTTACGGGTGTATCGCCGAGCGCCGGGATCCTGGCGGTGAACCGGTCCCCCACTTTCAGATCCTTGACCAGATCCTCGCGAAGATCGAAGCGCAGCCAGACGTCGCTGAGGTCCACAAGCGAGAGTAGCGGCACGCCGGGCGAGACATATTCGCCGAGTTCCGCGCCGACCTGATAGACCTGCCCCGCGATCGGAGCTTTGACGGTCATCTCGTTAACCTGAGCTTGGAGGGTCGCGATCGCGGCCTCAGCTTTGGCGACGGCAGCTTGTGCCACGCCGCGTTCCTCGGCGGTGTAGCCAGCGACAGCTTCCTGATAGGCGAGCTTTGCTTGCTCCAAAGTTCGCGTCGCCACGTCCAGCGATGCGGTCGCCTCGTCGAGCTTCGCGACCGGCTCGAAGCCGCCCACAGTGACCTGCTTGACTCGGTCGTAGGTCTGCTGGGCAAGCGTCAGACTTGCCTCGGCTGCAGCGACCGCAGCCTTGCGTTCTGCAACCACCTCGGCGCGCGTGCCGACCTCGATGCGCGCCAAATCCGCCAGAGCGACGACCCTTGCGGCCTCCGCCTCGTGGAGCTTCATCAACAGCTCCGGATTATCGATCGCCACGAGCAGTTGCAGGGCCGTGATATTGTCGCCGCGCGAAACCGGTCGCTGCGCGACCCTGCCATCGATACGAGCCGCAATATCAACGCGGGTGGCATCGGCTTCACCTTGCACCAGCAGCGGCTGCGGCTGAACGAGATACCACAATGACAACCCAACGATCGCCAGCACGCTGAACGCAACGATGATCGCTGCCATTTTCGAGGTTCTGGGCGGCTCAGCGGCGGCGAGTTGGACTGGTGTGGGCGCGCGAAGATCATCAGTCGAGTCTGATGTCTCGTTTAGCGAGTCACGCGACATGTCCGGCACCGTAAGTCTCCACTCGTTGGTCTGGACAATACTTGACGGCGATTGTCATCGGGTCTTGTCGTTTCCTGCTCTCTCAATTACCAATCAGCTGCCTCGTCGATTTGTCCTTTGTTTCCGGATTGCGGTAAGTATGTAGCCCTGAGGTGTGCTCCAATGCAGGCATGGATGGAGCCAATTCCGTCGAGGTGACGGTATGCACCTACTGTGTCCTGGATGTGTTGTAGTTCGAGTTAGCCAGTAAAGGGACGCGCGAACCGTTCCATCGGGCGCCGGCGGAGCCCGTCAGCCGCGCTCTGGAGCCTCGTGTTCGCGCCGCCACTTGGCTGGGCTTTGGCCAAAGGCCGGCCTGAAAAGCTTGCACAAATGTGCCTGGTCAGAAAATCCGACACTCAGAGCGATTTCGCTCAGCGTTGCTGAGCTGGTCAGCATCAGGTGACAGGCTTCCTCGAGCCGCCGCCTCACGACGTAGGTGTGCGGCGGTTCTCCGAACGCTCGTTTGAACGAGCGTGAGAAGTGCGCCGTGCTTCGCCGCGCGACGGCACTGAGGTCACTGGCGTGAATGGTCCGATGCAGGTTCTCGTCAATGAAAGATCGGACACGCGCTATCTGCCAACCCGCCAATCCACCCGTTCTGGAGTCCTTGGCGCGTGAACGGCGCTCCATCTCTGACTGGAGGATGCACGACGCGGTGGCCAGCGATGTCCTTGCCGCCTCCTGATCATGCTCGAGCTCGGTTTTGGCTGCTTCAAGGAGCAGCGCGAGGCTGTTTGCCAGAGAACCGAACTCGAAATCGGTTGGAGACGAAACACCGGCATCCTCGCTGTAGAGCCTTTCCATATCGAACCCCTCGTCAAATATCCCTTGCCAGCCGGGACGAATTTCATGTGCTGGCTCTCAAAGAGAAACAAAACACGGTCTCGGCCGTGGTGACGTAGAGTTTGATGATTTGGAATGCTGCGATCTATTGCACGCAGGTGGTACGGAATAGCATCATGGTTTAACAGCGCTGAACTTTAGTTTACACGCGAAGGACGGCAGATCGAATGCCAGTAGAACCACCACTGCTGGTGCGGCTTCGGCTCAGCAGTGTTGCGGCTCCTCGGGTACCAGTTGCAGCTTTTCCGCCATTCGGCTGAGCGCGAGAAGCGAGTGGGCCTTCATCTTTCGCATCAGACGGCTGCGATGCACCTTCACCGTGGCTTCTGCGATGCCGATATCGCCGGCAATCTGTTTGCTGAGGCGGCCGCGCGCGACCTCAATCATGATCTCGCGCTCCCTGGGGCTGAGCGACGCGAAGCGCTCCCTGAGAGCGACCAGCGCCTCTTCATTCTCCCGCCGGGCACGATCGCGAGAGAGGCCGAGCTGAATGGCGTCGAGCAGCTCCTGATCGCGGAACGGCTTGGTCAGGAACTCAATGGCGCCGCCCTTCATCGCCTGCACCGACATGGGAATATCGCCATGGCCTGTGATGAAGATGATTGGGACCTCCTGGTTCGTCATGGCGAGCTGACGTTGAAGATCAAGGCCGCTTCCCCCCGGCAATCTGACGTCGAGCACCAGGCAAGCGGGACCATTCGGCGGGTCCGACTCGAGAAACTCCGAGATGGAAGCAAACAGCCGAGCATCCAGGTCGAGCGATCGCAACAAACGCCCGATCGAGTCTCGCAGGGCTGTATCATCGTCGATGACCAAGACGGTAGCGTTCTCGTCCGACATCGCGGCTGCTCTCGATTAAAGGGCAGGCAAATGAGCCTGTCTCGGTTGGAGAGGTTCGCGTGGCTCCCCTATCGCAAGCTTAGTCCCGATCGATGGACGTGAACAGTCTCATTCTCCGTCAGGGATGCGCGCGGGCGTAAACGAAAGTTTATGCGCTCTATCATCCGCTTGGTGGCATCCTGCCGCGTAGCTACGGAATTCGCGTCCTGGCATAAGCCAAAGTTTACAGGCACTGGTATTGCTCCAGCATCACTCTTGGGCGCAAGCTACCACTCGCATGCGGGTGCCCGCTTCGCAGTTCATGCGCACTTCCGGAGCACACATGGCGACAGTGTCGTTGGTCTCGGTCGTCGAGGACGATCAGTTCTTTCGCGAATCCATGAGGAGGCTCATGAGATCGCTTGGCTACGACGTCGCGGCCTTCCCGTCGGCAGCCGATTTCCTCGCATCGCCTCATCTCGCCGAAACCGCCTGCCTGATCGCTGACGTCCATATGCCAGCGATGACCGGGTTCGAGCTCCATGAACACCTCATCGAGAGGGGTCACGCCATTCCGACGATACTCGTTACTGCCTACCCCGACGACGTTGACCACGCCCGCGCTATGAACGACGGGGTCGTTTGTTACCTTCGTAAGCCGTTTGATGAGCGGCATCTGATACGGTGTCTTGGTGCGGCCCTCCGGTCAGGTGAGCCGGGCGACGAGAATTCGTGAGTTCCTTGCCTGCGCCGGGTAAGGAGAACCGAAGCATGGCCCCACCTGATGCATTCGTGTCTGCCCACAGCCGGCCCCCGTGGGCATCAATGATCGACCGGGAGATCGACAGTCCCATTCCTACGCCGCTCGACTTCGTGGTGTAGAAAGCCTGGAAAACGCGATCGAGACGGTCCGGATCAATGCCCGGCCCTGAATCGTGCACGGACACGAGAACGCCACCGGTCTGGGTTTGCTCGGTGCTGATCAACAACTCCCGTGGCCCCGCCTCGACCCTGCTCATGGCTTCGACTGCGTTTAGGATCAGGTTCAGCATGACTTGTTGTAGTTGAACACGATCCCCGTCGATGGGAACCAGCGCCTCCGAGAGGCGGGTTTGGACCGAGACTCCATTCGTGGTGATTGCGCTTCGCGCCAATCCAATCACTTCGTCGATCGCCTTGTTCAGATCAAAACGAGACTTGCGAGGAGGTGCTTTCTTGATGTGATCACGGATACGGTCGATGATATCGCCGGCTCGGTCGGCATCGTCGACGATACTGGCGAGCGCTTCCCGGATTTCGCCCAGATCCGGTGGATTTCTGTCCAGAAAGTGCATGGCCGCACGGGCGTTATTGCGCGCCGCGGCAATCGGTTGCGTGATTTCGTGGGCCAGCGAGGCGGTCAGTTCTCCCATTACGCTCAGGCGGCTCATGTGCGCGAGATCCGACTCCAGCTGGCGCAACCTCTCATGCTCCTCCTGCGCGAGCATGAGTGCTGTCACGTCGGTGCCGGTGCCGCGATAGCCACGGAATTCTCCGTCGGCGTAAAACACTGGCTTGCCGCTGGCCTTCACGTACATCGGAGAGCCGTCACGGCGAGCGGAGCGATATACGAAGTCACGAAACGGTTTGCGTGAATCGAGAGTTGCCTGGATAAGCCGCCATTTCTCCGGCTCCGTTTCAAGATCGAGAGCGCGATCCCAGCACGCCGTGCCGATTCGATCAGCCGAGTCTGAACCAAACGCATTCTCGGTCAGCAGTGTGAATTTGTAGTCCGGACCGATTTCCCAAAACCAATCGGAGGCACTTTCGGCGTAGTCGCGGAATTTCGCCTCGCTCTCCCGCAATGCTTGCTCGGCCCGCTTGCGTTCCGTCACGTCGAGGATCGTACTGACAACCTCCACAAGTTCTCCGCTTGCAGAGAACTTGGGATGAGAGGTCACTTCGATATATTTGATGATTCCTGCGGGCAGTACAATTCTGTACTCGAGTTTATAGTCCTTCTTCTGCCGCACCGCTCGCCGGGCCTTTTCGCGCACCCGTTCTCGGTCGTCAGGATGCATCCTTTGCTCCACAGCTTCGCGGCTTGGGAGGCCGTTACGCGGATCAAGCCCAAAAATTCGATACGTCTCATCTGACCAATAGAGGATCTTTGTATCGTTATAGGCCGCGGAACCGGTGCAGCTCAGCCTCTGTGCTTCGGCCAGATAAGCTTCGCTGCGGCGCAGCAGGACTTCCGCCCTCTTGCCTTCATCGATGTCGACAGACAGGCCGTACCACTGAATGATGCGTCCCTGCCGGTCGCGCAAAGGCTCACCACGCGTATGGTGCCAGCGAAATTCGCCGTCTGCTCTTCGGAAACGATGCACAGCCTGGTACGAAGTTCCGGTCTGAATTGCGTGATCGAAAGCCCTTGCGGTGCCTGGAAAGTCGTCTGGGTGCAGGAAGGCCTCCCAGCCGCCATGCTTGAAGTCCTCAAATCGCATGCCTGTATAGTCCAGGAAGCGCTGATTGAGTTGCGTCGGTTCGCCGGCGGCGTCCGTCGACCAGAGGAGGCCTGGTACCGTTTCGAAGATCTGACGGAGCTTGTGTTCGCTTTCTCGCAGCGCTTCCTCGGCCCGCTTGCGTTCAGTCACATCGATCTGTGTAGAGACAACCTCCACAAGTTCCCCGCTTACGGACAGCACGGGTTCGCCGATCGATTCGATGTGTTTGACCGCTCCATCGGGCAGTACGATTCGGTATTCGTGCGAGTAGCCTCTTTTCTCGCTGAACGCGAGCTGAACCGCTGCAAGCACCCGGTCCCGATCCTCTGGGTGAAGCCGTTCGGCCATCGTTTCAAAGCTCGGAATACCCAGCGTCGGATCAAACCCCCAGATGCGGTAAGCCTCCTCCGAAAAATAGAGGACCTTCGATTCGTTGGCGGCCGTCGCACCGCTGTGACTTAGCCTTTGCGCTTCGGCCAGAAGGGCTTCGCTACGGCGCAGCACGTCTTCGGCCTTCTTGGCTGCATCGATGTCGACAGACACGCCGTACCACTGGACGATACGCCCCTGTCCGTCACGCAGAGGTTCACCACGAGTATGGTGCCAGCGAAACTCGCCATCCGCCCGGCGCAGACGGTTCACAGCCTCGTACGAAGTTCCGGTCTGAATTGCGTGTTGGAAAGCCCTTGCAGTTTCTGGAAAGTCGTCAGGATGCAGGAAGGTCTCCCAACCGCCATGCTTGAAATCCTCAAATCGCATGCCGCTATAGTCTAACAAGCGCTGATTGAGTTGAGTCGGTTCGCCGGCGGGGTCCGATGACCAGAGGAGGCTCGGTACCGTTTCGAAGATTTGACGGAGCTTGTATTCACTTTCTCGTAGGGCTTCCTCGGCGCATTTGCGATCCGTCACATCCATGTTTGTGCAGAAAAACTCGACAATCCTTCCGTCCGAAGAAAAAACAGGACGGCCGATTGATTCGAGGTGTTTGACCGTTCCATCGGGCAGTACGATTCTGTACGCGATCGAGTAGCCTCTTTTCTCGGTGTACGCGCGCTCAGCCTTTGCGCGCACCCGGTCCCGGTCGTCGGGGTGGACCCGTTGCAACACGGCTTCAAAGCTCGGAATGCCCAATGCCGGATCAAACCCATAGATGCGGTAAGTCTCTTCCGACCAATAGAGAAGCGTGGTCTCGTTATAGATCGTGGAACCGGTATGGCTCAGCGTCTGCGCTTCGGCCAGATGGGCTTCGCTACGGCGCAGCAGGTCTTCGGCCTTCTTGGCTTCATCGATGTCGATCAGGACGCCGTACCAGCGGAGCACGGTGCCATCACTGGCCCGCAGCGGTTCTCCGCGTACATTGAACCAGCGATATCGGTTGTCCGCTCCGCGAAATCTGCAGACTACATCGTGAGGATTTTCAGTTTCGAGATTTTCGAGCCAGCTCCTCACCTTGAATGCGACGTCCTCCGGGTGGACTCTTTCCGCCCATCCCCAGTCAGCGATTTCGCCAAGCGGTGCGCCAAAATATTCGAGCACACGCTTGTTGACGTATTCAACATTGCCCTCCGGCCCAGCGTGCCACACCAGCGCCGGAATCGTCTCCACCAGCAAGCGAAGCTCTTGCTCACCGCTGGAGAGTACCTCCTCAGCTCCGTCTCCGTCCTTTGACATAGTTCGCTCCATGGCCGCCTGCAGATTCGGCCTGTCTTGTCGGAGACGCCATGTCGCAGAGCATCGCTGACGCCTCCGTAAAGGTCGCGCGATCATCTTACCCCCTTCGCCAGAGACGGACCATGTCCTTTCGGCCTCTTTCAACTCGACTGCATTGAGCAATGAATCGATCGCGTGGGCCATGACTTTTAGCGACAGCGATTGCTGCGGGCCGGTCGTACCGCTCGGAACTTTGCAGCGGGTAGATTCACCTCAAGGTGTTTGCAATGGCGGACCCACCTTCTGATCCGCCTGTGCACTGGCAGCCAGGGACGTTGATCTCCTCGAATTTTTGCAAAAGCTAAGGGATGCTCATATAAAAAGGGATTGATCAAACCATCCCGAGTGCGTTCATATAAAGCTCGAGAATCGCTTCTTCTTCCTTGCGCTCGTTGGCGTCCTTCTTGCGCAGACGAACGATCGTGCGGATGATCTTGGTGTCGTAGCCAATCCCCCCTACGCAATATGTCATCTGAATGCATTCCATCCGGGACACCGTTAGGATAGCAATGGGGGCGGCGCTCCATTAAAGAGGGCCGTAGCCGACCCCATTGCGGTTCACGACCGCTCCCGGGTGCGCTCCCTGGACCCGACCGTCAGGTCGGGCTTGTAGTGCGGCATCAAGACTAAGGTGATGCCGCAAGCAACTCAGATAGTCCTTCGAGGACCGTTACAGACGCTGCCTTCGTAGCAAGTGGTGGTAACTCCTCGAGCTCCAAGTTTATCGTGGTTGGGTCCCCCAGACGTCATTAGTCGACCATGATTTGGCGCGCTTTGTTCGCAGGATGGCAGCTCAACCGATTGCCGGTAGATTAGTGAGAACCCGTGAGACCAGAGCCCGCGGATCTTGGGTGCCATCAAGACGCAATACGGGGGCGATTTGCTTCTCCAACCAATCCTAATGGCGGGCCAGATTTCGTCCGGGAAAACCCGGTTTGTCGTACTGAGCGGCCCAAGCCGCGAAATTCGTATGGATTTCGTACATGTCGCCCGAAGGCAATATCCGGTTGCCGTAGCGTTCCCGTTCCCGCGCCAGGAGCCGTTCCATCCGAATAGGTGTAGGGGTGTAGACGAATACGATCAGATCGACGCGTTCGATGAGGGAGTCTCCCCAGCCGTCAAACGATCCGGACAGTACCCACCCCTCCTCTCCCAACGCCTCGCGGATCAGGCGGACTCGATCGGCAGGCGGACGCTTCGTCGTGAACGGTGGATTGGTCGGGAACCAATAGAAGTCGTCGCAGTCAACATGACGCAAGCCTAACGCAGACGCGAGGCCGCGACCGAGCGTTGTCACTCCGGAACATGATGCACCGGAGATGTAGACCGAAGATTTCAGCGTATCCTCCATCCCAATCTTTCTACCTGTGCGCCGTTGGGTCAGCAGTCGCGAATCCCCGAACTACACACTTCTCGCCTAATATCTAAGCATCGCAAAATCGGCTGTTTGAGGCTACTTTTGTCTACGACGATTGGCGGCCCCTTGGGCACCGCTATCAGCAAGGCCACCTCGACAGACACCGAGGTGGCCATTGGATCTTAGAACCTTACAACGACCGACTTGATCTGAGTGTAAGTATCGACGGATTCTTGGCCATACTCTCTGCCAAGCCCAGATTGTTTGTATCCACCGAACGGGAAGATCGGATCGAATTCAAAGAATGTGTTGACCCAAACGGTCCCAGCTTTGATCTTTCGCGCAACGCGATGTGCCCTGCCAAGGTCGTTTGTCCAGATAGACGACGCCAGGCCATATTGGATGTCGTTGGCCTGAAATACGGCGTCATCCTTGAATGGAATGAGCGCCACAACAGGCCCAAAGATTTCTTCCTGAGCCAACCGCATACCGTTCTTCACGTTCGTGAACATGGTGGGCTCAACGAAATACCCCTTGGTGCCAGATCGTGCCCCGCCTGTTGCCAACGTCGCACCGTCCTGTTTTCCGATTTCGAAATAGGGCACTGTAACCTTAACTTTCCGCTGGTTCTGATCAGGTACAATGGTGTCTTTGATAGCGCAGTTATGCTGCTGTCGCGCATGCGATCTCACGCCACGCTGTTATTGCAGCATGACGAAGTTCGCGATGGTCAGTTGACGAGAACTTGTTGCGGGGAAAGTGGTGAAGATTGGCCG
>NZ_CAXUQT020000002.1:307500-505308 GCF_964253365.1 Phyllobacterium sp. LjRoot231 | reverse complement strand
GGTGGCGACCTCAAGATCGAGGTGCTGCCGGCAGGCGCCGTGGTGCCTGCATTTGGCCTGCTTGATGCGGTGTCGCAAGGCACGCTTGACGGCGGCCACGGCGTACTTGTCTACCATTACGGGAAGCAAACAGCGCTGGCGCTGTGGGGATCCGGACCAGGCTTCGCCATGGATGCCAACATGCTGCTCGCGTGGCACAAATACGGCGGCGGGAAGGAGCTTCTCGCAAAGCTGTATGACTCCATAGGCGCCAATGTCGTTTCATTCCCCTATGGACCGATGCCGACACAGCCGCTCGGCTGGTTCAAAAAACCCATTGGCAAGGTCGAGGATCTCAATGGCTTGAAGTTCCGTACCGTTGGCATCTCCATTGATGTCTTCACTGGTCTAGGTGCAGCGGTCAACGCGTTGCCGGGCGGCGAAATCGTCTCGGCATTGGACCGCGGATTGCTTGACGCGGCCGAATTCAACAATGCCTCATCTGACCGGACGCTTGGTTTTCCGGACGTATCCAAGATCTGCATGTTGCAGAGCTATCACCAGAATGCAGAGCAGTTCGAGATCTTGTTCAACAAGACGAAATACGACGCTCTGCCCGAACAAATGAAGGCCATCATCGGCAATGCGGTCGAAGCGGCTTCGCAGGACATGCACTGGAAGGCGATTGACCGCTATTCGAAAGACTATGTGGAGATGCAGACGACTGACAAAGTCAAATTCTACAAGACGCCGGACGCAATCCTCAAGAGACAATTGGAGGTTTACGACGAGGTCGTGAAGAAAAAGGCGGCGGAAAACCCGCTTTTCAAGGAGATCCTCGAATCGCAGATCACCTTTGCCGAGCGGGCGACGCGATGGGAACAGGACACCGTTGTCGGCCGACGGATGGCGTTCGATCACTATTTCGGACAGAACGCGGCGGCGAAGAAGATCTGACGCGTAATTCGGGCAAAGCATCATTGAGATCATGATCTGGGGTGCTTTGTCCGCCTAAAATATCCTCTCGCCATCGGGGGCTTGCGTGAACGTTCAGCATTTTCTGCATACGGTCGATGCCATCAGCGTGTGGGTCGGAAAGGCCGCAGCGTGGCTCATCGTCGGACTGATGACGCTCGTCTGCATCGAGGTCTTCAAGCGCTATATCATGAACATGCCAACGGCGTGGATATTCGACGCCAGCAGCATGTTTTACGGCACGTTATTCATGCTCGCGGGAGCGTACACGCTGGCGCAAAACGCCCATGTGCGAGGCGATTTTCTCTACAGCTCGATGCGGCCCCGGACGCAAGCGGCGCTTGATCTGGTATTGTACATCGTCTTCTTCCTGCCGGGGATCGCCGCCCTCGTTTACGCAGGCTACGACTACGCAGCGCTCTCATGGCGGATCGGGGAGCACTCAACTGTGACGGCAGAAGGCCCGCCGATTTACTACTTCAAGTCGGTCATTCCGTTGGCTGGTGCCTTTGTGATGCTTCAGGGCGTAGCCGAAATCACGCGCTGTATCGTCTGTCTCAAGACCGGGGAATGGCCCAGCCGGCTCAAGGATGTCGCGGAGATCGACGTCGTCGAGGAGCAGCTCGCGCACAGCGAGCATGTGGATGAGGAAACGCGCAAAGTTGCGATCGAGCGCGCGCAGCAAATTGATGAGACCGCGCGCAAACGTGGTTCGGGGGGAGACCTGCAAACATGAGCGATCCTGTCCTCGGACTAACGATGCTTATGCTCATCGTGGTCGTTATCATGATGGGTTTCCCGACGGCCTTCACGCTGATGGGCCTTGGCATGTTTTTCGGCTTCTACGCGTTCTACAACCCAGCGGAGCACTGGATAGATAATCGCATCTTCGATCTGATGGTCCAACGCACCTATGGGGCCATGACCAACGACGTTCTGATCTCCATCCCGCTGTTCGTGCTCATGGGGTATGTGATGGAACGCGGAGCCTTGGTCGACAAGATGTTCTACAGCATCCAGCTTTCGTTCCGGCGCGTGCCGGCGTCACTCGCCGTTGCGACACTCATCGTCTGCACGTTCTGGGGCATCGCCAGCGGCCTCGTCGGCGCAGTGGTGGTCTTGATGGGGGTGATTGCCTTCAACCCGATGCTGCGTGCCGGATACGATGTGAAGCTCGCTTCCGGTGTAATCACTGCGGGTGGCACGCTGGGTATTCTGATCCCGCCGTCTGTCATGATCATCGTCTATGCGGCGGTCGCGGGGCAGTCCGTCGTGAAGCTCTACGCCGCTGCGATGTTCCCCGGCTTTTTCCTCGCCTTCCTTTATCTCGTCTACATTCTTGCCTGGGCGACCATCAATCCGAAGATTGCTCCACCCTTGCCGGAGGAACAGACAAAAGTCCCGGTGCCTACATGGATGCGAAGCTTTCAGGCAGTCTACTCACGCAACATGCTTGTCGGGCTTTTTTCAGCGTTGTTCGCACCATCCAGGGCTATGGCGCTGATGGCTGAGGATGGACCTCTTACGTATTGGAAGCTGCTCAGGAATTTCTGTGCCGCGCTGGTACCGTTCGCCTTGACAGCACTCACCCTTTTGCTGGTGTGGTGGTATGTCGTCATCCATCCGCAAGCCTCAGCCGACACCGAAGCAGCTGCTGGATTGGAGCAGCTTGGCTCACCGGTGGTGGAAGCTGGGCCGGCAACGCCTGTTGGGCCAGCGACCGGTTTCTATGTTTCGTTCGGGATCATTGCCGCGCTCGCCGCAATAGTGCTCGTTCGTTACTACCGGAATATGAATGCCGAGCGGCTAGAGGTCGTGAAGCTTCTGACCTCATCCGTGATGCCACTGGGTATTCTCACCGCCGTCGTGCTCGCCGTCATCCTGTTTGGAATCACGACGGCCACCGAGTCCGCGGCAGTCGGTGCCGCCGGTGCCTTTCTGCTGGCATTCCACGCCCGAACACTCAACTGGAAGCGCACCAAGGAAGCAGTGTTCCTCACCGCAAAGACCACGGCGATGGTGTGCTGGCTCTTTGTCGGCTCGGCGCTGTTCTCCGCCGTTTTCGCAATCCTCGGCGGTCAGGCGCTGCTCGAGCAATGGGTGCTGTCGCTTGACCTGACGCCAGTACAGTTCATGATCCTGTCGCAAGCGATCATCTTCATTCTCGGCTGGCCGCTCGAATGGACCGAGATCATCATCATTTTCGTGCCGATCTTTCTACCGATGTTGAAGCACTTCAACATAGACCCGGTTCTTTGGGGAGTACTCGTCTTCGTGAACTTGCAAGCGGCGTTCTTGTCACCCCCGGTCGCGATGTCGGCGTTCTATCTCAAAGGCGTCTCTCCGCCGCATGTCACACTCAACCAGATCTTCGCAGGCATGATGCCTTACATGCTGATCGTCATCGTTTGCATGATCATCATGTACATCTGGCCCGGCATAACGCTCTGGCTTCCGAACTACCTTTATGGCGGCTGATGGCGCCGTTCTTGAGACAGCCGCAGACCCGGTTTATTGTCAGGCAAATTGATCTGTGCAATACTTCTTGGTGTTGATTAAGACTTGCAAAGTCTACGCCCGGTGCGGAAAATTTCAAACAAAAACAAACTGCCCGCAGCGTAGTATCTGGTCCCTTGGGAGGATACCGTGATCAAGAAACTCGCTTTCGTTTTATCATGCGCAGCCGTCTTTTGTTTAACGTCCGCCTTTGCGCAGGACGCCAATCTCGAGAAACTTGGCGGCTTCAAGACCACCGGCACACCGATGATGGAGCCAATCCCGCAGACTGGGGAAAACGCTGAAGCCCTCAAAGCAATCGCGGCGAAAATCAAAGTTCCCGATGGCTTCAAGGTCAGTCTCTATGCCATCGTTCCCGACGCCCGTCATATGGCCGTGGGACCACAAGGTGTGGTGACTTTCGTTGGTACCCGCAAGGAATTGGTCTACTCGATGACCGACCGCGACAAGAACCGCGTCGCCGACGATGTGAAGGTGTTCGCGCCTTCGATCAAGATGGCGGTGCCGAACGGCGTTTGTTTCTCCAAGGATGGCCACCTTTATCTCGCGGAACAGAACCGCGTGCTGTGGTTTCCGGCGGCCGAGTTTTTCTATGAAGGTCCGGATGTCGCGGCGTTCGCCATCGTCAAGCAAGGTGAACTGATTCCCGCGTCCGATGAGAGCTACAACCACACCGCCCGCACCTGCCGCGTCGGGCCTGATGGCCGGCTCTATATCACTATCGGCCAGCCCTTCAATGTGCCAGCGCCCGAAGTACTCCCGGAGTTTCAGAGACTGGGCATCGGCGGTATCATAAGCATGAAACAGGACGGTTCCGACCGCAAGATCTACTCGCGCGGTATGCGCAATCCCCTCGGCATCGACTTCAATCCAAAGGACAAGACAATTTGGGTGAATGACAATCAGGTCGACGGCATGGGTGACACCATCCCCCCGGGTGAAATGAACCATGTTACCGGGCCAGACCAGAATTTTGGCTTCCCATGGTATGGCGGCGGCAAGACCCGCACCAATGAGTACAAGGACACCACAGTGCCCGAAGGCGTGATCTTCCCGGCGGTCGAGCAAGACGCTCACGCGGCCGACCTCGGCCTGTCGTTCTACACAGGCAAGCAGTTCCCCGAAAAATACCGAAGTGGCATTTTCTCGACCCAGCACGGTTCCTGGAACCGCGTAGATCCCGTAGGTGCTCGGGTACTGTTCACCTCGCTCAAGGCAGACGGCTCGGCGGACAAGACGGAAGTGTTCGCTGAAGGCTGGCTGAACGAGAACGGCGAGTATCTTGGCCGTCCGGTCGATGTTCAGGTGCTTAACGACGGTTCGCTGCTGGTGTCCGACGATTTGGCCGGAGCAGTCTGGCGGATTTCCTACGGCACTTAAGTGAACTTCGCCGGTTACACCTGCGGTCTGACTCATTCCCCTATCTGGGCATAGGAGGTTGATATTTACGGTTTGTTGGTGAGTCTTGCTGTTCTCATTACCTGTTCGACTGTTGCAAAGGCCGCAGGTGATGCGGCTTCGGGCAAAAAGGTCATGTTGAAGTGCCAAGTTTGCCATGGCAAGGATGGCCTTGCCAAGCTGCCTGAGGCGCCGAATATAGCTGGCCAAAAGGAGGCTTATCTCGTGAAGGCGCTAACAGCCTTCAAGGCAGGCGAGCGCAAGAACGAGCAGATGACGGTCGTAGTCAAGGGCTTGAGCGATGAGGATATAGCGAATGTCGCCGCCTATTATTCATCGATCAAGATCATCGTTCAAAATCCGCCATAAGACGAAGGAACCAATGGGTTGGCTTTCAAGCTCTGGGCCGCTCGATATCGCGGCGCAGCGTTCCGGCTGGTTTAGTCTGACATTCGGTCGAAATGATAGACTGACATCAATACCGATGGATCATGCAGCGCTGTGCCCTCATTCCCGTGTTGGGTTTGAGAATTCATACCAGACTCATACCAGACCGCGGACGACATGCCATTCGTGGATCCAGCGGCCGCTGTAATCCGCGATTTGTTCGTGTTCATCGAGCCCTGGCAGAATCATCACCCAGCCAACCGTGTCATCGGGCCTGCCGCCATCACGGATCAGGACGTTGATTTCCTTGTAGGCCTTGATCGCGGCGATGGTCTTGTCAACATCGCGCCCCCAATAGACCGGGTCGTTCAAGTCTTCGCTATAGACGATGACTGTGTAATCTTTCACGGCGTCCGTGATCATCGCTCGCAGAATTCTCATTGTTCGGCTCTGTTGCTGTGGCTTCGCGATAGAATTTGAATCTTGAATGTCGTCATCTGCGCGGCCAGCTGCGACGATGGAAGTGGCGCCTCGCGGCGAAACGTGCGACCACCGTCACCGCTCCTGCATGGCTTGCGACGAAATCTCCGCAAGCGGCGAAAATAGATATTCTAAGATCCGCCGCTTACCGGTTTTGACTTCTACCGTCACAGACATTCCCGGCGACAGGAGCAGAGAGCATCAGGGTTTCCCTGCTCTGCCGCTTTCCGATACCACTTGATTGCTTGGTTTTCATCCTGAGAAACACCCCACCCATTGTCATACAATACACCAAGTCCCGTTCTGCGCCTTCGCCTCCCGGTCCTCCGCGAGAGACTTCCACTCCCGAAAGGCTTCTGTGTAGTTTTTGGCTTGGAATGCTGCATCCCCTTCGGCCTGTCCCGCTAGACCTGCGGTTAATCGCATGACGGTAATAGCTGCAACAAGCGCATAGAGAACCAACTTCATGTTGAGATTCCAGTTTCATGAATAACGGGCCTTGTCGTCTAAAAAGTTCTCGAAGGCCTGGCGATCATGTGACAGCTTTGTGAGGTTTAGCAAGTCAGTATTTCTCAGTGCTAACAAAGAAAAGGCGTTAATGGTAACTGCTCTCTTGCCGATCTCATTAAGATAACGAAATAGACTTGGTCGGCTTTCTCTATGCGTATGCGTTCGTGTGATCCGGCGGCTGCGTTAAACGTTGGACGAAATCCCCGGGGCGCGACATCAAGACGGGCCATGCGTATTGGCAGGTGACGGCTGTCGATGGCACAACCCGCGCCACGATCGGCAATGGCCCGAACGGGTAGAAGTCAGATTGAAAGGCGATATGCTCTGTTTCTCTGTTGAGGATATTTGCTGATCAAAATCTGGTTCGCGCACGAATCTCACACCTAAGTATAATAGAGCTTCGATCGCTGCCTCGCTAAAAACTGGGACGAGTTGTGCACGGAGGCCCGGGAATGCGGAACTGGAATACACAGAAGGAGGTTCTCGCACTGCGGCGCGATGCCGGCCAGCGCTACGCCTGCGGCAAGAGCGTCGCCTTGGATGACCTCCCCCGATTCCTGGAAGCAGTCCTCCGGCCAGGTGATCGCGTCTGCCTGGAGGGCGATAACCAGAAGCAAGCCGATGTACTCGCCAAGGCCCTTGCCGATCTCGATCCCGGCAAAATCCATGATCTCCACATGGTGCAATCGGGCGTCGTGCTTCCGGAGCATCTCGATGTGTTCGAGAAGGGCATCGCCAAGCGGCTGGACTTCTCCTATTCGGGCCCGCAATCGGCGCGCATCGCGCGCATGCTGTTCGGCAGCAAGATCGAGCTCGGCGCCGTCCATACCTATCTGGAGCTCTTCGCCCGCTATTTCATCGATCTGACGCCGCAGGTGGCGTTGATCGCCGCGGTCAGTGCCGATCGGGACGGCAACCTCTACACCGGCCCCAACACCGAGGACACGCCGACCGTCGTGGAAGCCACCAGCTTCAAGAGCGGCCTGGTTGTGGCGCAAGTGGCCGAGATCGTCGACAAGGTGCCGCGCGTCGATATCCCCGGCGACCTCGTCCATTTCGTCGTCGACGCAAAGAAACCGTTCTATGTAGAACCGCTGTTCACCCGCGATCCGGCCGCGATCACGGAGACGCAGATCTTGACGGCGATGCTCGCCATCAAGGGGCTCTATGCGCCCTACGGTGTCCGCCGTCTCAACCATGGCATCGGCTTCAACACCGCCGCCATCGAGCTGCTATTGCCCACCTATGGCGAAAAACTCGGTCTGAGGGGCAAGATCTGCACGCATTTTGCGCTCAATCCGCATCCCTCCCTCATTCCGGCGATCGAGGCCGGCTGGGTGGAGCAGATCCACAGCTTCGGCTCCGAAGTCGGCATGGAGGATTATCTCTCGGCGCGCTCCGACATCTTCTTTACTGGTCCGGATGGATCGCTCCGCTCCAATCGCGCCTATTGCCAGGTCGCGGGGCTCTATGCCTGCGACATGTTCATCGGCTCCACTCTACAGATCGATCTCCAGGGCCATAGTTCGACGGTCACGACCAACCGCATCGCCGGCTTTGGCGGCGCCCCCAACATGGGGTCTGATTCGCGCGGGCGTCGCCATCCGAGCGAACCCTGGCTGAAGGCGGGCGCCGATGCCGATCCCGACGCCGCACCCGGCCTGCGCCGCGGGCGTAAGCTGGTGGTACAGATCGGCGAGACCTTTGGCGAAAAGAACGTGCCGCTGTTTGTAGAACAGCTCGACGCGCTGGAACTTGCGGACAAGCTCGACCTCGATCTCGCGCCGGTCATGATCTACGGCGATGACGTCAGCCACATCGTCACCGAGGATGGCATCGCCAACCTCCTGCTCTGCCGCGACAATGACGAGCGCGAACAGGCAATCCGCGGTGTTGCCGGTTACACCGATGTCGGCCGGGCACGTGATCGCAAGATGGTCGAACGGCTGCGCGCGCGCGGCGTCATCCGCCGCCCGGAGGATCTCGGCATCGATCCGCTCGATGCGGACCGCCGCATGCTGGCAGCGCGCTCGATCAAGGATCTCATGCTCACCTCGGGTGGTCTCTACCAGCCTCCGAGCCGCTTCCGAAATTGGTGATGAGGAGGATCAGCCCTTGGAAAAGCTCAGTTTCACAATGAAGCCGTCAACCGCCGCCGCCGGTACCCGTGCAAGAGCCATCGTCGGCGTCGTCGCCTCGGGCAATCTGGAGGTCCTTCTCGAGCGTGGTTTGCCAGCGAACGTCTGCGTAATCGATATCGCCACAGCAGCGCACGGTTTTGCAGCCGTGTGGGAAGCGGTGATCGACGACTTCGTGACGCGGCGGCCGGCGGGCGGCCTGCACATCTCCATCAATGACGGCGGGGCACGGCCAGATATGGTCTCCCTGCGTCTCGCCCAAGGTGTCCGTCTGATCGAGGAGCTTTGAAGCATGACATCCGCAACCAGTTGGTATGAGGCGGACGCTCGCCAGCGTGTCGCGGCTCTTCTCGACCTCGGCAGCTTCGTAGAATTCATCGGCCCCGAGCAGCGCGAGATCAGCCCGCATCTGGCGATCTTCGATCTGCCGGAACAATTCGATGATGGCATCATCGTCGGCCGCGGCACTCTCAAAGGACGCCGCATATTGGTAGCGTCTCAGGAGGGACGCTTCATGGGCGGTGCTTTCGGCGAAGTGCATGGCGCCAAGCTCACCGGCCTTCTCCGGGCCGCCCGATCGCTCGGAGAACCTGTGCTGATCCTGTTCGACACCGGCGGTGTCAGGCTGCAGGAGGCCAATGCGGGCGAGATCGCCATCGCCGAAATCATACGCGCACTCGTCGAGGCGCGGATAGCTGGCGTGCAGGTCGTCGGCCTGATCGGCGGCCGCGCCGGATGCTATGGCGGTGGCGGTCTGATTGCCGGTTGCTGCTCCGCCTTGATCGTTTCGGAACAGGGTCGCATCAGCGTCAGCGGTCCGGAAGTGATCGAGACAAACAAGGGGGTTGAGGAATTCGACTCGCGTGACCGCGCCCTCGTCTGGCGAACGATGGGCGGTAAGCACCGCTATCTGATCGGCGGGGCCGATGCCTTCGTCGATGACGATGTCCTGGCCTTCCGCGAAGCTGCGCTCATGGCGTTTGCCGGCAACGGCCGGCTTGATGCCGACGTGCTAGAGGCCGAGCAGCAACGTCTCGAACGCCGCCTCCACCGTTTCGGCAAGGCGCATGATGCCGTTGATATCTGGACAGACCTTGGCGTCAGCGAGCCGGCCGAAATACCGGGCCTTGCAACCGACGAATTTCTGCGACGCATCACGGGCAAGAGGGAGACGGCCAATGGCGCTCGATAATATCTTGGCTTCGCTGTTCCCGGGTGGCCATGAGGTGACTGTCACGGACAATCTGATCGCCGGTATCGGGATCATCAACGCAATCAAGGTTCATGTCATTGGCATCGTCGGTCAAAGCCCGCTCGGCTGCGACGGCGCGCTCATCCTAGCCGGCCATGTGCTGGAAATTACGCGCAAAGGGAACACTGCGCCCATTCTCGTGCTGATCGATTCCTCCAGTCAACGGATGAGCCGGCGCGACGAACTGCTCGGCCTCAGCGAATGCCTGGCCCACTTGGCCAAGACGCTGCTGCTGGCGGAGGTGCGAGGTCATAGGACCATCGGCCTGCTCTATGGCGGTAGCGCTGCCGGCGCCTTCATTGCCACCGCACTGGCCACCGGAACGCTTGTCGCGCTCCCGGGTGCGCACCCGGCTGTGATGGATCTGCCTTCGATGGCGCGTGTCACCAAACTGCCGATCGAGGTGCTGAAGGCGAAGGCCGAGAAGACGCCGGTGTTCGCGCCGGGTCTGGAAAACCTGGCGCAGACCGGCGCCATCCACAGCGTATGGAATGCCGATCAATCGCTTGCCGAACAATTTCTAGCACTCCTGGCCGAGCAGACCGGCCGCGACGCACGCGATCGCTTGGGAGAAGGCCGCGGCGGGCGCCCAAAGGCAGCCTCCATTGCTGAGCGCGTCGAAAAGGAGGCATCCCATGCCTGAGATTTTCCCGCGCCACACCATGGTAAAACCCTCGCCACGCGCATGGGCCGCATTGATGGCGCAGCGCCCCGACCTGGCGAATGAGCCCTTCGTCGCGGGATGGGCCGATGCGGACTATCCGCTTGTCGTCAGACGGCCCCTATGCAGCGACGACCCGCGAACGGTGCCCCTCGGCCTCCCCCTGCCACCTGCACAGGGCAAACACCGCATCGCGGTGACGCTCGATCCGGACGATATCCTGCGCGCGGATCCGCCGCCCTTGCTGTCCGCCGCCGCCGTATCGGCACCCGCCTGCTGGCGCCGATGCATCGACCAATTGATCCGCCTCGATCCGACTGCCCGGGTCTTCGGCAGCCTGGCTTGGCAGCACCTTACGGCGTTGCCCTATCTTTCCGCTGGTTCGGACCTCGATCTACTGTGGTATTTGCCGCCCGGTGGCGACGTCGACACCCTGCTTGAAGGCATCACGGCCATTGACGAGATCGCGCCGATGCGCATCGACGGCGAGGTACATAACGCCGCGGGCGCCGTGCAGTGGCGCGAACTGCGGGATGCCGGCGCTGACGGCGTCGTCGTCAAAGGACTGCGCGAGGTGCGGGCTGTCTCCCGAACAGATCTCTTCGCGGGAGGCATGCAATGATCGCCACAAACTTGCTTGCCTACACGCCCGAACCGAACTTCAGGAGTGAAGATGTCGGCAGTCTCGCAGCGCTCTGCCTGATGCTGGAAGTCGAGACCCATCCCAAGCCCGGCCTGGTCAGTCACATCGACAATGGCGCGCATTGTGACATGGACGCCGCGCTGCTGATCCGCAGCGCGGAAACGCTCGCCCCCTTTTTTGCCGACCTCGCGGCGGCGGGTGCCGCAGGCGCTGCCATGGATCGCCTGCGTGCCATCGGCATCGCCGCCGAACGTGCCATGCTTGCTGCGACCGGCGGCGTGAACACCCATCGCGGCGCAATCTTCGGCTTGGGGCTTCTTGCCGCCGCCGCAGGCTTTCGACATGTTTACGGCATCCGCCGCTCTCTGGGAGCGATCATCGCCGAGCGATGGGGGCAGGCCATCCTGACAGGCCCGGTTTCTTTGCACAGCCACGGCGCCGATGCGGCACGATGCTATGGCGCTGGTGGCGCTCGCGCCGAGGCCGTACAGGGCCTACCGTCGGTCTACGAGATCGCCCTGCCCACACTGCGAGCCGGCCGTGCTTTTGCTCGCGGCGACGAGGCAGCGCGCGTCCATGCCTGCATGGCTCTGATCGCTTCGGTCGAAGACACCAATCTCCTGCATCGGGGTGGATCGGACGGGCTGGCTTTCGCACAGGCGCAGGCGTCAACCTTCCTGGCGGAAGGCGGTGTTGCGCAGACGGACTGGCAAGCCCGGGCCGCTGCCATTCATAGAGCTTTCACGGTCCGCAATCTTAGCCCGGGCGGGTGCGCGGACCTCTTGGCCATGACGCTGTTTGTCGATCATTTGGAGGCATCATGTTAGCTCTGCTTTGCGGCGGGCAAGGCTTGCTGTCCGCGGATATGTTCGACCTCGTTGCCGACCGGCCGGAAGCGGCGACGATCTTCGAGGTAGCGACGCGCCTCCTCGGCGAAGACCCGCGCCATCTGGTGCAAAGCACCGGAAGCGATCGACTGGCCACCAACCGCACCAGCCAGATCCTCTCCGTGACAGCGGCGTTGACGATGCATGCCTGCATTCAGGATGCGCTGCCGGAGCAGCTCGCTGTCACCGGCTATAGTGTCGGCGAGATGGCCGCCTGGAGCGTCGCGGGAATCTGGACCGCCGCGACTGCCTTGAGGCTTACTGACGAACGTGCACGCGCGATGGACGTCGCAGGAGGCGTCGGCGGACGGCTAGGTTATGTCCGCGGGCTGCGCCGGCTGGCGATCGAGCGCTTGACAGAACGTCATCATTGCGCGATCGCGATCACCAATCCCGGCGATCTGTTCGTAATAGGCGGCCGTGAACCCGATGTCATCGCGGTCTGCGCCGCGGCCCTGGCGGCTGGCGCGGTGCGCGCCGATCTTCTCGCCGTGAAAATCGCCTCTCACACGACTCATCTCGCAACTGCAGTTGCCCCCCTTCGCGCGGCGCTGGCAGCCGAGACATCGGCTGGGCCGGTAGCCGGTCGCCTGCTGCTGGCCGGCGGCGACGGCGAACGCGTCGTCGCAGCAGCGACGGCAGCGGCGAAGCTGGCTGCCCAAGTCGCAACCCCAGTCGATTGGGCCACAACCCTTGAGGTTCTTTCCGAATCGGGCGTCGACCGCGCCCTGGATCTCGGGCCTGGACACGCGCTTGCCGAGATGGCGCGCGCAGAGCTTCCCGAAGTCCAATGCTACGCCGCCGACGCTTTCCATTCCATCGGAGGAATCCGCAAGTGGCTCACATCCGGATGAGCCACAAAAGCCTTGCATGCCAATCGATTTCTACCTCTCCGGGCAACCCTGAGCTGCATGCCCTCGCATTCGATCCATCAAACTCTTCAACGCAAGGAAACCAGATCATGACGATGAACAGACGCACTTTCTCAGCCGCCCTTGTTGCCGGCGCCGCCGCCCTCGTCTCGACCCGCAGCATGGCCACGACTTCCGCGCCGGCGAAGGCGAGCAACGTCGTCCTCGCGCACGGACTTTTCGCCGACGGATCATGCTGGTCCGAGGTGATCGCACGATTGCAGGCGGCGGGCCTCAATGCCACCGCGGTACAAAATCCCCTAACGACGCTGCCCGAAGCGGTTGCCTCCGTCCAGCGAGTACTGGCACGGCAGGATGGCCCGACGGTTCTAGTCGGACATTCTTTTTCCGGGATGATTGTCACCGAAGCCGGTGTGCATCCCAATGTCTCGGCGCTTGTCTACATCGCGGCGCGGGCGCCGGACGCAGGCGAGGATTACACGGCGCTGGCCAAGACATTTCCCACGCCACCAGCATCCGCTGGCATCGTTTTCGACGGCGATGAAGGACGCCTCAGCGAGACTGCGTTCCTGCGCGACTTCGCGGGCGACCTGCCGGAAGCAAAGGCCAAGGTGCTCTATGCAGTCCAGGAGCCGTTCCAAAAGGCTCTTCTCACCGGCAAGACCACGCAGGCGGCCTGGCGCTCGAAGCCGAGTTTCTATGCCGTTTCGACGGAAGACCGGACTATCAACCCGGACCTCGAACGCTTCATGGCCAAGCGCATGGGCGCCAAGACGATCGAAGTGAAGGCAAGCCATCTCTCGCTGATCTCCCATCCCGATGAGATCACCCAATTGATCCTGGAAGCAGCAGGGCTGCGTCCGTGATACTGCGACAATCGCGACATCGGCGGAGTTCCCGCCGCCCAGGCACTGCTCGACGACGAGCAATGCTTCGGCTCCTGGCACCTCTTAAAATAGATCAGTAATGAGTAGCCTAGGCTAATTCGCTCGGCTCGGGTCGTGCGTCTGAGAATCTCCACCCGAGCCTGTTTGACGTGTCGAATTGCGGTCGACCGGAGTGTTCGTGATAGGCTGGATCGTCGGCGGCGCTGCTGGGGGGACGTTTTTTGTGTTCCCGCTACTCTGAACTTGTGGAGCGTTGTCGGCTGCTCGCTATACAATTCAACCGTATCCCGTCGCTTAAACCGGCGTTGTACAATGTCGCCGGATACTGGAAATCGTTCCTTTGAAAAAGCCGATAAGGGCAGATTTCGATGGTGCCAAAATGTCTACAGTTGCGCTTGGACGCAAGGTTTCAAACTACGAATCGGGGGGCAGAGGTTCGAATCCTTTCGGGCGCGCCAAATCTTCGCGTTGAAAAACAAAGCTGGGGACCGACGTCCACTTTTTGGCCCAAAGACAAAGTTCGGGTCTCGCGCCCATGAGGTAGCTATGGTGGAGACCGGCCTTTCAGCGTGCCCGCAAACTCGGTCGCAGAAGTCAGGCTATTGTGACGATCGAAAGATGGCTTTCTGGAAGATCGCTCATACGGTGGATTACTCGGGATAAGATTCAACGCCCTCCGGCGTCGCCTTGTGGTAGAGGATAAATGCCAAGGGGTTGCCGGGCTCGGACGTTACATCGCTGCGCAGGCCCGCCACCTCTCCAGCCACGCTGCTGGTGTACTCCGCAACCACCTCGCCGAAGCTATTGCGCTGGACGGCCACCTTCTGTCCGGGCTCGACCTTGTCGTTGAGCTTGACCAGATGCTCGACGAATCCGCCCTCCGTAGCCAGAATCGGGAATGCGCTGTTGCCGACAAAGACATTCTCGTCCTTGCTTGTACGTCCCATTGGTCCGGCAAGGATGCCATGATGCTTCAGGACGTTCATCGTGCCTTCCACGAACAGGGAGATCATCTCGAGGTCCAGGACACGCGCAGCGCCGACCTCCGGGCAAAAGGACGGAATGCCGGCGTCGATAAACGCGTTATGCAGGACGCTGGGATATGTGTGATTGTCGAAAATCTGCCCGACGGGATAAAGATCCACGATTGCCTTGATCTCGGGCACATCCATGCTGGCAATATTGAATGCAGAGACATCGAAACCAGTTGTCCCGGTGTGGAAGTCGATCGCGACGTCGGCGTTTGGCCGGAAAAGCCGATTGAACAGCAGCCCGGCGTGTCGGCTAGTCGCGGTGGCACCGTTCTCGTTTCCGGGCCAGACCCGATTCATGTCGATGAGATCAATGCCCCTGCCCGAATTGGGCCATCTCCGCTGCATGGCTTCCATGGCCGGGCCAGACACGTCCGTGACCGCCATCACCATGCCGGACATCTCCGCCGGATCGAGTTGGTTCATGACGGTCTGGACCGTATGCACTGAACTCATCTCGTCGCCATGCACGCCGCTGACCAGAGTGACGCGCTTGCCCGGCCTTGCCCCCTTGGCGACAATCACAGACGCGTACCAGTGCTGCCCCGTGGGCATCTGCACACCCTGAAAATACAAGAAGTGCTTCTGTCCCGGCTCCAGATCATTGATGTCAAGCGCGGTGACGACCTTTTTCCCTTGGATGACATCGCCGGTATAGGCCGTTCCCGATGCCGGAGAGGGTGCCGCTGCGTCTTGGGCATTCGCAGCGCCAGCGTTGACGGCGAGGGCAGCCGACGCGCCGACCGTGGCAATGGATGCGATCATGAAGTCGCGGCGATCGAGGCCTTCTTTAGGCTTGTCCGACATGATGGAGGTCCTTTGTGATTTGAAAAGCTAGGTTAGAACAACGGCATGCACATCGGTCGCAAAAATCCCGCGCGACTTGAGCCACAACCATGTTCCTAACCTCGCAAAGTTGCAAGATTTCAGCGGAGCTATGTTGGGGCTTGCGATCTTGCGGCGTCGTTCGGCAAGGTCCGGAGATGGTGTAGACTGCGTGGAAACACGTTGATTTGGTGGAGTGATTCCCGATCAGCGGGGGTCCGGGATGAAGCGGTTCGTCGAGGGTGCGGATCGGTGGCAAGCGGCATTCCCGATAGCCTGGAAGACTACGTGACGCAGGACAATCCGGTCCGCGTCATCGAGGTTTTACGCGCACGTTGCGGCGAGGGTTCTTCTCTATTCGGCGTGTTGAGGTCAAGCGCTTTCGAGCTTTCCGTTTCACCGGCATCCGGCGTTCTTCGCGGGTCCTTGCTTCTCTTCGGGATCGGCTGCCTGGCCCTCCCAGCATGGGATCAGTAGAATGAGGCGGCCCAATCTGTCGCACGTTTCGATCGTGATGATGCGATTGAAACAAGAACCCTAAGCGAGCTCACCTCATCCATCGTCCCGCAAAGGACGTCTTTCCACCGGTAGGCGGAACTTTGTTGTCTCCTTTCCAACACTCCGTTCAGCTGGCTGCGGACATGCTTTCCTTTGTCCAGTGGAATTCCGTGCCGTCGCTCCACATGCGATGCATAATCACGGCCAGCCGGCGTGCAAGTGCGACGATGGCTTTCTGCCGGCCGCGCCGCTTGGCGACGTTCATCGCCCAGGCTTTCAACCAGGACCATTTCTTCACACGAGACAGCATCACCTGAGCCGCTTCATAGAGAAGAGCCCGCATCATTGCGTCGCCGCACAGCGAGATACGGCCTACGCGATGGCTTTCGCCAGACTGATTGAGGACCGGAGTCAATCCCAGCGCCGGACCGACAGCGCGTGAGCTCCTGAAGCGGGCCGGGACGTCGATGGTGCTGATGAACGCGAGCGCGCTGACAGGGCCAATGCCAGGGATCGTCATCAATCGTTGGCAAGCTTCATCCTTGCGCACGATTGACAGCAGTTTGCGGTGGAGAGTCATGAATGTCTCACGAAGTTTTTGCCGGGCCGCCAGCAAAGGTTCCATGATCCCGCCAAGTTCCGGCAGATCATCAATCAGCTCGCGGATACGATGATCGAATCCAACTGTTCCAACGACGCCAACCTTGAGACCGAAGTTGCGTAACAGACCACGAATATCGTTCTCGATTGCGATCGCCTTCTCCTGCAGCAACTTGCGCGCAGTCAGCAGGGCACGGCGTCGTTGGCTCGCCAGCGTCTTGACGTGTACTGGCCGGAATAGATTGACCCGCATCATCTGCGCGATACCGCGCGCATCATTGCGATCGGTCTTGTTCACCCGAGCTTTGAGAAATGCCTTCGTATGCCGGGTCTCGATACAAATGGTTGGCAAGTCGGCTTCGACGAGACCGCTGAACAGCCATTGCGACAATGGCCCGGCCTCTAGCCCGATCCGCACCAGCTGCCATGCGGGATCCTTCAATGTCTGGACAAGGTCTTCCGGGTGGCTGGTAACTTTGATCTCGCAACAGATCGCACCCGTTTCGTCCACGATACACACCGATGTCTCTTTCAACGAGACGTCCAATCCGGCATAATGTTTCATGCTGCGCTTCCTTCCCTGATGTTTGTGGCTGTTCGATCAGACCACGTTCTATCATCAGCCCGAAGCGCAGCACCTCAGCATCCCGTTCTCAGGGATGGGCTCAAGCCGAATATCCCATCTGTCGCAACTTTTTGGTTGCCCGCAGCATGGCAATAAACCCGTCGATCATTTTAGGGGGATCGTCAGAGAAACGGAGAAACCTGATCAAATCCGCACGCCAAAACGATTTTTTCACAGGTCGTTAACCGCTGGGCCGTTCGTTATTCGCCGTTGTTGCTGGAGCGCTTCAACCGGCACAAGCGTTGCGTCACCGGCAAATGGCACGTGGATGTGACCTACATCAAGGTCCGCGGGTGGTATGAACAGTGCGGAACCGGGTGCACAGTAGGCGTTCCGGATCAATTCAATTTTCTCGAAGCTTCGGAAAACAGTTGGCGAAATGTTGCAAGCTCCTCGGAACTAACATCGGAAACCGCCCAAAATGCCAGACCCTTGGCAGACCATTTGACAAGATTGTAACCGTCGTAAGAAGCGTTGTTGAGATCCGCCTTTTCCGTAGGCCAGATGAAAAGATTGATTACATGTGCGTGCCGACGATATATGAGAACCGCTACCACTTTGCCCTCAATATAATCCACACGCCCACCCACAAGTGGGAATCCCTGCGACGCGAGGTCAACGACCGGCGGTGAATAATCAATCTTGCCGTTAAACCAAGGTTTGACAGTGTGTTGGTCTGAAGTCTGCACATCCGTCAGATGATTGGCCAAGAGTGATCGAATATGACTTGCGACGAGTTGGTCCTGAAGTGACGCCTCCTGGGGTGGTAGGGAAAATACAAGAAACAGGCTCGCGGCTATGCCAGCAAGAGACGGGATATAGCTCCAACGCTTGATGAATTTGAGACAATTGGCGAATGCACTGGCGGCGCCTATGGCCGGCTCATTCCGTTGGGCATGGTTCTGTTCTAGCGATATAGCCGTTAGAATTCGTTCGCGGACGTCGGCAGGCATGCGCCATGTAACGCCGTCCTGGCCGATGACGTGTCGCAATCCCTTGAATTTCTCCAGTTGTTTGGAGCAACTGTCGCACGTTGCCAGGTGCTGTTCGAATGTAAGTGAATGGACGGCATCAAGTTCACCATCGATGTAGCCGTGCATCATAACAACCCAGTCGGGGCAAGTTTCGGCGGAATGTACCATAGTGCTTATTCCTCGCCATTGGCGGTATTATGCCACAATTTACCGAACACTCGCCGGGCGCGGGCCAGACGCGACATGACGGTGCCGAGCGGCAGGTCGATGATCTCTGCGATTTGCCGGTATGATAGTTGCTCAAGTTCGCGCAGCACCAATATTTCGCGCAAATCATCCGGCAACGCATTGATAACGGAACGAACGCATTCGGATTGGGACGTGCGGATCAGTGCGACCTCGGGTGTGTCATCTTCTGACGCAACTTCGTGTGCAGCAGATCCGGATGCTTCGTCGTCTTGGTATCCATCCACCAAAGGCATCTCGAACCGGCGCTTGCGCCTTGTCTCCTGGGACCAGGCATGGAAACAGTTCCTGACTATGGCAAATATCCAGGATCGGGCGTCGCCGCCGAGATAACCATCAAAGTTGCGATATGCACGCAAAAAGGCCTCTTGCACGATGTCCTGCGCTGCGTCCGCGTCGCGACTGAGATAGCGGGCGAAATTATACGCTGCATCGAGTTGAGGAACGATTGCAGCGTTGAATCGCACCGATCTGTCGGCAATCGCAGATTGCGCATCGACTTGATCCCCTGGCAGCGGCGCTGCCATGAGTGTTGGTCGGTCCCTGCCGATCGACAATATATCATCGGCATCGACGTTCTGGACCGTCACCGTCCGGGCGCGACTGTCGCTCCGGATGTTGGCGACGAAATGCGCAACGATCTTCGAAAAAGACGATCGCGGATAAAACGCGGATATGAACGGCGAATGCATAGCTATCATCATTTCTTCCGCCTGCTTGGGCCAGTTCTTGAGAGCCACGAGAGATTGCTTCCCATGGCACTACTGCCTAGATCGAACTAGCCTCCGAAATATTCCCTATTTCAAATATTTATTTTTGAAAGACCAATCGAGCCAACGCATCTCTCTCCAATCGTCGCCGGTACCCTTCTGTTTGATGCACGTTATAGAGGCGCACAAAGCTAGCGTTGCACGTTCAAAATATCTGTTTGAAGAAGCCTGTCGAAAACGACGGCGTGACTGGCGCATGTAAAAATTAACCTAGAGATTTCAGCATCTTATCAAATAAATTCGGCTTTCAAGAATAAGCTGGCGACTGGCGCAATCTACTTCATCAGCGGAGGCGCTTATCAAATCATGCTCCGCCTGGCAGAAGCCACTTCGATAAAGGAGAAACGTACATGCTTGATATGACACGCCGCACAGTTCTGGGATCCGCTGCAGCTGCGGCTGCGTTCGGACTATCGCGGAAACTGGAACTTGTCCTGCCGGCATCAGCCGGCGTGCAGATCGAACCAACGACCGGATTCTATAAATACACCGTCGGATCGATCGAAGTCACCGCCGTCTATGACGGAATCTGGCGCAAGCCGCACGATACGGCATTCATCAAGAATGCCTCCGTGGAGGAAACCAAGGATGCGCTTGGAAGGGCTGGCCTTACCACCGAGTTCATGCCCATCCCCTTGACCGTCGTTGTGCTCAAGATCGGCGATCGATTGATCATGATGGACGCAGGCTCAGGCGTTGGTCAATGGCAGGCCAATGCCACGCATCTGCCGGCAAATATGAAGGCAGCCGGCATAGACCATACCAAGATCGACACCGTCATCATTTCGCATTTCCATCCGGATCATGTTTGGGGTCTGATGGAAAAGGAGACGAACGCGCCTGTGTTCAGCAATGCGGAACTGATCGCCAACGAGATCGAATACAATTGGTGGACCGATCCAGGACGGGTTGAAAAACTCGCCGATGCGAGGAAGCCAGCGGGCAGACGGATCGCCAGTGTCTTTCCGACCTGGAAAAACTGGAACCTGATGAAGGATGGCGCGGAAGTGGTTCCTGGCGTCCATCTGATTGCGGCGCCTGGCCACACGCCGGGCCACTCTGCCTTCCTCGTAACTTCAGGCAACGAGCAACTCCTCGTCTCCGCAGATACGATGTATGTGCCTGCCCTGCTCGCGCCCCACCCGGAATGGCAGGGCAGTTATGATCAGGATGGACCGACTGCAGTCTCCACGCGGCGCAAACTGATCGATCGTGTGATCGCCGACAAGATCAGCATCTGCGGCTCGCATTTCCCCTTCCCCGGTTCAGGCACTTTCGTCAAGGACGGCAATGCCTACGGCTTTACCCCGACCGTTCAAGCCTAATAAATCAAGGAGACCACAACTATGAACAGGAACAAACTTGCCGGCATGCTCGGCTTGGCACTTGCCACTATTGCCTCGGCTTCGACCTACTCCCCCGCATTCGCCGTGGACAATATGGAAACACCCGCAACGCTCGATCTCAGTTCTGTTCGCGAAAAGATTGCTGCGAAAGACTACGTCAGCGCGTTGACTGAACTGCGTGGCCTGGCGGAAGACAATCAGCAGGCGGACGTCTATAACCTCCTTGGGTTCACATTGCGCAAGACCGGTGACTTCGATACGTCGCTGACTTATTATCAGAAGGCGCTGGAGCTCCAGCCAGATCACAAGGCCGCACGCGAGTATCTTGGAGAACTATACGTCGATACCGGCAAAATGGACAAGGCCAACGAACAACTCGCCTCGTTGACACAGCTCTGTCCGGCAGGTTGTGAAGAGTTGGGCGATCTTCAAAAATACATCGCATCGAAAGGCGTCAATTAAGGATGGTGCTGGCGGCGGATTGCCGCCTGCATCTCTCCATCAGGGAGCACTGCAATGAGCATATTGCCAAAAGGCATACGCGGCGTCGACGTCGCCATGATGATCAGCCGTCTGTTGCTGGCGTGGATATTTCTGCATGAGGGATATACCTTGGCGACAAACCTCACTGGCGCACTTCCAGCGATGGCAAGGTTTGGAGTGAACGCACCACTTGTCCTGGCAACCGTAGCGTTACAAATTTGCGCCGGCCTGTCGATTGCATTCGGACTTGGCACGCGGTTGGGAGCGCTGGCGCTCAGTCTGTTTTGCGTATTGACCGCGGTTTTATTTCACACGCATTTCGGCCAGCAAAATGAGCTGCTCCATTTCGAGAAGGACCTGGCCATCGCGGGCGGAATGCTGGCATTGGCCGTTGGTGGCGCTGGAAGAGTTTCCGTCGACAACAAACTGTCGAGATCAAACACGCCGTCCGAATGGCTTAGCCAGTTTGTGACGCGATGGATACACTAACCTATATCAAAATGAACAAGTCGCCAGGGAACCGGCATGAAAGTCATCTAACTGGCCTTCACCGCGATGACCAGCAACGCCTCGAATGCCGACGCCATTTCGCGCAGGGCAGCCTGAGACATCGGCCCCGCCTGCCGGGCGATTCCGTCGTCCTTGTTGAACATGTCGCGTTTTTGCGGGCGATTATTGTAAGGCGCGACCGTTGTGAAAAGATGCTCGCTGAGAGCGTCGGGAAAGAACAACTGACCGGTCATAACCGAATTGGCGTCGGGAAAGACTTTGAAGTGGATATGTGTGGTGCGGCCGCGGTACCAGCCGGGATAGATCGTCTTGAAGGAAACAATGCCCTTGTCGTCAGCATACTGGATGCCGCGCAGGAATTTCTGGCCCGTGGTGTCGATGTCGCGACTGTCACCCTGCCCCGGATAGCCGGAATAGATGCCTCTGGCGTCGCAATGCCAGATGTCGACCCTGGCCTTTGCCATAGGCTGGCATTGGTCATCGACCGCTTGAAGGCGCACTGTCAACGGCACGCCCTTGCGGCCCTCGGTGATGTCCTGTCGTTCAAGTTCGGGATCAAAATAGAACGGTCCCTCTGTCACTTCCGGTGTAATCGAGCAGACGCCGGCGCCAGGCATCAGGAGGGAAGCGCCCGCAAAAGGTGAACCTTCTGCCGCCCGCGCTTCGGGCGCGAGGAAAGCGCCGCCGGTAGCAGTAACAGCGATCAGACCGAGCGCCTGACGACGGTTTATTTGACTTCTGAACGGCTTGATTTTCATCGATGTTTCCCATACGCGTCGCCCAGACCCCGAGGGCCTATCCAAGCCGGGCGTCCACTGGTCGGCTTGTTGAGACCGAGATGGCGCATCAGGCAGGTCCAATTGTTTTCATATTTCTATGGTCGGTGCAAATAGTGTCCAAAGGACGCCAAGCTATTCAGACGTCCTAGAAACAGCACTTGATATGAGTGCTCCTGAGGCGCAAAGAGATTTGTTCGTCGAACTGACCGCAGGGTCGGTGGCCGCCTATGTCCGCAACAATGCGTTGCGTGCCGCAGATCTCACGGCGTTGATCCACACCGTGCACGCGTCGCTGGCCGATCTCGATACAACCAGGGACGAGCCGACCGTTGCGCCGGCCAAGCCAGAGCGGGCGGTAAATCCGAAAAGGTCGGTTACCCCCGACTACATCGTCTGCCTGAAGGACGGAAGGACGTTCAAATCGCTTGATGCCAGAACAGTCTCGCCGCGGGTGGGATCTCGATCCGACCTATTGTTGCCCCCAACTACAGGACACTTCGCTCGGCGCTTGCAAAGCAAGCCGGGCTCGGCGCAAGCCTAATTCTGCTCGTTCGCAAATTAACCTTGTACGATACTGGCAGGCAGCAGCTACTGTTCCGTTGAAAATGCCGATAAGGGCCGGTCTTTTGCCGATTTTGATTGGTACCTGAATGGTTACAATCGCCTTAGTTTCTTCTATCTTGACCAGTATTTCGATACAAAAATTTGTCAGTAGCCAAATAAAGTCGTCGCTGAGTCATCAACTGTCCTCCAAAGTTCCGAAGCGGCGCCCGGCATCGACAGTGAGGCCAAGCCCCAGTTGCGTTAACGAGTCTTGTCTGATTCATATCCCTTGCTCGGGATGAGCTGATTTGATTCGTTTCGGTATTTCGTCCGGCAATCCCATCCCGTGCCAAGTGTGCCAGTTCGCTTCAGGTAAAGAAGGACAAAGTGATGTCGAGCAACCCAAAGCATCCGGAAATCACCGAAATGAAGCCGAATATTACTGTGATCGGTGTCGGCGGTGGTGGCGGCAATGCCGTCAACAACATGATCCGCGAGGGTCTTCAGGGAACTGAATTCGTGGTCGCGAACACCGACGCCCAGGCACTGACCATGTCGAAGGCTGGCCGCTTGATACAGCTCGGGGTAAACGTGACGCAGGGACTCGGAGCTGGGTCGCAGGCGGAAATTGGTCGGGCCGCTGCCGAGGAAAGCATCAATGAGATCATGGACCATCTGTCGAAAACGCACATGTGTTTCGTAACCGCCGGCATGGGTGGTGGAACTGGGACAGGAGCTGCTCCTGTGATCGCACGGGCAGCGCGCGACGCTGGCATATTGACGGTAGCTGTCGTGACGAAGCCTTTCAATTTCGAAGGGACCCGCCGGATGAAATTCGCAGAAGACGGGCTCAAATTGCTGCGGGACAGCGCCGATACGCTCATCGTTATCCCAAACCAGAATCTTTTCCGCGTTGCAGATGCATCGACCACGTTCGCTGATGCTTTCGCAACTGCGGACCGCGTACTCTATTCCGGTGTTGCCTGCATAACGGATCTTATGGTTCGCGAAGGGCTAATCAATCTCGACTTTGCCGATGTTCGGGCGGTGATGCGCGACATGGGCCGCGCCATGATGGGTACCGGGCAAAGCTCAGGAACTGGCAGGGCGATAGCAGCCGCTGAAGCAGCCATTGCCAATCCCCTGCTTGATGTCGCTTCCATGAAAGGAGCCAAGGGCGTCTTGGTATCCATTTCGGGTGGCCGCGATATGACGTTGTTCGAAGTTGATGAGGCGGCAACGCGGATCCGCGAGGAAGTGGACGACGAAGCTAACATCATACTTGGAGCCACATTCGACAACGCTCTCGAAGGAACGTTCAGAGTCTCGGTGGTTGCTACGGGCATCGATCACATGGATGAAGCAGACGCGGCAGGCTCGATGGCCAATACCCACGCCAATATCTCATTCTTGCCACGGCGAGCGTTGTAGCACTGTAGGTGACCGCGATCACCTAAGACCCGGATAGCAATCAGATCGTATGTTGTCCCGACCCGTACAGCAAGCAGCCCGGAGTCAACGAAATGTAGCTTTGACGTTTTGATGAGCGGCCTGAAATCTCGTCCTTCAGCGGCCCGATAACCAATTCTTTTAGCCCATGTGGTCCGCCTAACCATTCGGTAAACGTCCGATTGAAAACGCAGACCAGGGCAAATGCTAATAAACAGGTTGCAAGCCGCCAGGTTGTCGCCAACCGGTCCATCTTGCTATGGTGCGGTTGGACGAGCTGAGAGCTCTATTGGAGGTTGCCATGACATCCGGAACCAGCGAGACAGACAGCGAGGCCTATGAGTTGGCAAGCAGGACAGCTGATGCACAGCGAGCAAAGCTTCACGAGTGGCAGCGCAATCAAATCAGCGACGTCGACATGCAAATTGGCGAAACATGGTTTGTTTGGGGCTTTTACAGCGCAATGACCAATGACATCGAGCGCCGGAAACGGCTGCTGGTGGCCTACATAAACACGAAGTATGGACACGGGCAAAATAGTGAACAGCTCGTGGGCGAGATCGCCAAAATAGCAGAAGAAGAAAACCGTTTGTTCGATGCAATAGCAGCAGCAGGCCGACAGGCGTACCGGGAGGGCGGTGACGCCCATCTGGCAACCATCGCGACAATCTTTCTGAACGTGATCAGGAACCATTAGGCATTCGCGTGTGACGCGACGGACCTCGCAAGGTTTGGCTAGCCATCGGCAAAAGCGACTGGGCGCCCGTACCCAGTCAGCCGCCAATCAGAATTGTCCGCTTCACCCAAACCCTCCTTGCTGCGAGCGTCGAGACGCACATGATCGAGAGCGTGCCAGTTCGCATCTTCGGGGTTGCCAAAACAGTTGCCGATTGCTTTCGCCACCGCCGAGTGGTGGGACTGCCTGTCGCAATCGAGGGCCTTCAGGAGGCGCTACGCCGCCGCAAAGCAACACCAGGCGAAATCGCCCGACATGCTAAACTTGGCGGTGTCGCCACCGTCATGCGCCCTTATCTGGAGGCTTTGACCGCCAATGCCTAAGGAGATCAAGGACCTCGGTGCTTCGGTGCGGGCGAGGTTGCTCAATCTGTCGAAGACAAGCGGCCAGACCTTCGATCTGGTACTCACACGATTTGCACTCGAACGGCTTCTGTATCGACTGAGTCTTCGCGCCATGCGGACAGGTTCGTACTCAAAGGTGCAATGCTTATGATGTCGTGGTTGGAGGATTTTGGCGGCTCGCCACGCGGTTTCACAGCCCGCTAAATGCCTGATTTCATTATCATGAGATTTTCTGCTTGGCGAGTAGAAGGCAGTATTCCGCGTTAACGTGACATCGCCGATCCGCATGCCACGGCCACGATTGTTAATATTTGGACCGAGCGGCGCGGGCGTTCTCATCGAGAGGAAAAAAATGGGGAAGATCTCGCCTGAGATTGAGCCCGTTGCGGCGAAACAATACATTCGCCGCAACGGGTCAAGCTGGGTATTTTCAGGAGCCATCATGCTGCGTCACCTTCAATCCTCGACGCCGAACCACCGGTTCCCTATTGCGCCGTCATAACGGATGACTAGGCAGGAACGTCGGTCGCCCTAAAATGGTTAGCGGGAAACCCGAAAACATCGACAGGTCGGTCAAGGCCTCTAAGCGGATAGGAGCCAAGTGTCTCCAATTCGGATTCAAGCCCAGCCAACTCGACGAAAGCCCTTGACAGGAGGACGGGATGTTTGACTTCCTTGGTCAGGCTTTCCAGACGGGATGCAATATTAACAGCTGGTCCAATGACCGTGAAGTCCAGCCGCGTTCGCGAGCCAATGTTGCCGTACATCACATCACCCGCGTGAACGCCAATACCGTATTCGAGCGGTACACGTCCCGCTCGAATATGCTCATTATTCAATGTGGTCATCGCGGTTTGCGCCTCACTGATCGCCTTGAGGAGATCGGCGCATGCCGCTGGGTTGCTGAGCGGGAATATCGCCAAGAGTCCGTCGCCCATGAATTTGAGAATTTCGCCGCCATGCTTCTGGATGGGTTCGGACATCGCGTCAAAATAGCCATTTAAAAGTTCGATCACGTCGTCGCGCGGCCACGCGTCGGATATGGCCGTGAAATCGCGGAGATCGCAGATCAGGATCGCGGCACCCACGGTCGCTCCGCTGCCCCGCCTGGTAGCGCCGGCAAGTATCTGTTCGCTTGCATGCGGTCCTACATAGGTTTCCAAAAGTGTGCGTGCTAGACGGTTCTTAAGCCTGATCTCGCTGACGAGAGCCAACGCCGGGAGGATGTCGGCAAACAAGGCGATGTTGTCCTCGCTGAAACCTTCCGGCTTATCGCTGACAAAGCTGACCACGTGCCGCTTGCCGAGGGTGTGGTGAAGCGGCCAAGCAACATATTCAGTTAGGCCCTCAGTGCGCAGCTGGTCATAGAGTGCATAACGCGATGCATCCTGGGTGCCATCGTCGAGACGTTGCCGTAGCTCGTTTACTCCATTTCTGATCTCGTATACCGGACTGTTGAGATACTCTGAGGTATCTTCCACACCGTGCTCAAAGGTGTCGATCTTCGCCTCTGTGACCCCTTTTTGCCACAAGATGCGGGCGCCGAACCACTGAGGATGCTGGATTGCGAAATGCAGCGTTGCGCGTGCAACTGGTACGTCTATGTCCAACAGCCGGTTGCACATTTCTACGAAAATGTTGTCGATGAACCGTTCGCCTTGCGTTTCGGTCATCAGCCAGTCAAGGACTTTTCTCCTTTTTACCGGCCAGACGCCGCTTTCGTCGGGAGAACCCCAAGCTGTGTTCACCAAAGACTGCATTATACCGCTCCATCAACATTTCGGTCTGACTAGAAATCTCCGTGCACACTGTCACGTCGGCGACCAGGCTACATGTGGCTACTCCTCGGGCGGATTATAAGACACTGGCAATGACAATACACGAGCTCAGTCTTTAAACGATCGGCATTGCCTGCAGCAGAAGGAACTGCCACGCAATCGCCAAGCGGATTGCGGCGATAGGCGTCGATGTAACCAGAAGTTGTAGCGACTACCGGTGAAAGAGCTTCGGGTAGAAGCGCCTTGGCGCACTTGTTGATTTAGAGCGGGAGCGGATGTAGGTTCATTTCGCATAAAAGAATGTTGTTGCGCATAAAGGAACACCAATCGGGCGTGACGAGCCGCTTGTGAACTGACACAAGCTACATGTGGGAGGAGCATGCGACGTGCGCAGCAAGCGACGACTGCTAGGAGCCGATGAAAGACAAACCCGGAAGCTACCGCGTTTCAGTCTGGCGTCGCCGCGGATCCGACCAGGCAGTATGGATTTTCATTTATCCCTTCCGGACCAGCTAGGCAGCCTCAACGATTCCTTTGTTCCTTCCGAAGGTAAGCTGGCACAGGCGCGAACTGTCGCGTCAATTTGGATTTCACGTCACTTATACAGGTTGCCGTCGGATTAACGCCTCGAAAGTAATTCTGCCACTCTCCAGCTGAATCACACAACCCATTCAGGAGGACTAGAATGACCTTGTTGCTGTCGAACGAAGACGCCGCCGAGGTGTTGACCATGTCAAACACCCTTGATGCGCTTGAGGAGCTGTACAGGGATCTGGGTACGGGCAGCGCCGTCTATCGCGGCCGCACTGATCTATTCGCTCCGACGGTCGCCGAAATTGGCGCCGACATACCCGCCGCCCATCAGTTCAAGACATTGGACGGCGCCATTCCACGTTTGGAAGTGGCATCTATTCGCGTTACGTCGGACGTAGTTGCGTTTCCCGAGGTGAACGGGCTGCGGCGACGGATAAAGATTCCGGCTGCAACAGGCAAATCCTATGTCGGGCTCGTTTTTCTGTTCAGCTCCGCGACTGGCGAACTCATTTCGATCATCCAGGACGGAATCCTGCAACGGTTCACCGTGGGCGCGATTAACGCCATCGGCGCGAAGTATCTTTCGCGGCGGGACTCCTCGGTGGTTGGTCTGATTGGCGCTGGCAGCCAAGCCGGGCCGCAATTGGCGGCCTTGAAACAAGTGCGGCCAATCCGACACGTTCGCGTCTACAGTCCGACAGCTGGGGAGGCTGACTCTTTCGCAACAAAAATGTCGGAGTTACTTGGCATTGAAGTTACCGTCGCAGAGAGCGCCGAGGCCGCCGTTACGGACGTGGACATCGCTGTCACAGCCACCAACAGCCGCGTCCCGTTCTTTCCTGCGGCCTGGCTCAAGCCCGGGATGCACCTCAGCTGCATGCAGCGCGACGAGCCGAACTCAGACTGCTTTAAAGAGGCGGATGTGGTCGTCTTCCACACACGCATGAAGGAGCACGAATACGTCTCCACGGACTTCGCCGAAACGGAGAAGCGCTTCAACTTCGTTATGCGTGACCATCCTCCGCGTGACCTTGACTGGAACGACTTCCCAGACCTCGGCGAGCTGGTCGCAGGAAAAATCAAGGGGAGGCAAAACCCGCAGGAGCGTACGTTCTTTCTAAACAGCACCGGTGTTGGCGCGCAGTTCACTGCGCTTGCTCATCTGATCTACAACGGATCACGCAAGCTCGGCCTGGGTTACGAAGTGCCGGCAGAGTTTTTCGTCGAGTCGATCCAGCCCTGACGTTCAACGCGACCACTCTTCCGCAACAGCACCATTGCTGGAACTGCGGTCATTCACGGTCTTGAGAGCGGCCAAAATACCGAGTGGTAAGCCCACAAGAAGCGCCAGTAGCAGGAATGATAAACCAAGCATTGCCGTCGTCGGCAAGGCCTCCACCATCGATTCGAAGGCTGGGCGGCTAACCGCAAAAGAAACGCCAAAATCACCTTTGACGACGCTGGCAAGGTAGAGCCCATATTGTTCGTAAAGCGGCCGGTCGAGCCCCCAAGCCTCGCGATAAAAGGCGCGGACATCTGGCGGCGTATCGATTGACAGCATGATGTCGGCCGGATCGCCTGCCATACGCAGCGCGACGAAGACACCTGAGACACATAGAAAAAGCGTAGAAATGGCGCGGCCGAAACGCATTGCTAGAAACTTCAACATTGTTGAGCTTGGGTGCCCCTAAAGTTCGCGAAGGAGGATATGTACAAACCCATCAGTGACAAGTTGATGATACGGATCAAGTTTGGCATCTTCGACGCACCACCACAGTGCGGAGACACCGCACTGCCCCTGTGATCAATCGCCGCGCGTCCTCCCCTCCCTATTTCTTTTGCCACCGCCTTTGCTTTCGCCCCGCGGGGAACGCACCGTTTTACACAAACCGATTATTTCGGTTCGGGCAATCAGCCCATCGAGAAGCAGACTTACAATTTTCTTTGCAATCAACATTTTCAACTTTCGATTTTCCCACGCCTCATTTGGCCATTGGTAAATACGCCCGCCAGCCGCCGAGATGAGTGATATCCTCAGCCCCACGGACAGCATGTGCCTCGCAGAGAAAGCCGGACACAGCTGAGCCATCATCGAGCACCACTTTGCCGATGCCGAGAGGAGCTGGTATCCTTTGTACGAAGCGGCCAAATGCATCCGGTGGAAGCGCCCAGATCTCGACCTCCAGGCCACTACCGCCAAAGCCAGGCTCGTGGATGAGACCCGGCTTGGGAGGCACTGTGTTAGGGAGAGCGAACAACCGATAATCGCCCCTGGTGCGGCAGGTCCTCACGAACCGCCCGCCAGGAGCGGTGAGTTCGTGATTGAGTGGCATCCCGGTGAGATGTGCCCCAACCACGACGATGGGAATGAACCCGTCATCCGGCGGCAGGAAGGCGCTTTGAGCGGGGATCTGCCTGTAGCGTTCGATCCCCATGCCCGACGCGGCCGCGCGGTGGAGTGCGTCGGCCACAGGCGCTAACGCATCGTCGGCAAAGGCTGGCGCTATCAATGTCACGCCTCCGGGCAGGCCATCCGCGCCGAAGCCGGCCGGTACGGCGATGGCTGCACAATCCAGCAGGTTGGCGAAATTGGTATAGCGTCCGAGGCGGCCGTTGAGGACGATCGGATCAGCCTTCATCGCGGCAACGGTGTAGGTCGTCGGCGCGGTTGGCAGGAGCAGGACGTCTGCCTTTTGCCATTCTGCCTCGGTCTCCCTGCGTAGTTCCTCAAGCTTGTAGCGGCCATTGAAGGCGTCGACCGCCGTCTTGCCTTTGGCCGCCTCAATGATCGTACGCACCGTGGGATCGAAATCCGCCGCGTTCGTCGCAAGGAACTCTTCAACCGCCGCAAGGCGTTCGGCCACCCACGGCCCGTCGTAGAGTAGCGCTGCCGCTTCGCGAAAAGGGGCATAGTCGAAAAATACAATCGTTGCGCCCAGCGCCCTCGCCCGCTCGATAGCCGCGCCGTATAGTCGTTCGACCGCCTTGTCGCCGAAAAATTCACGTTCGCTATCCGCTAGTACACCGATCCGAAGCCCGATGCCCGGCAACGAAACCGGCTTCGCACGACGCGAAAATGCGTCGGCGGCATCAAACCCCTCTGCCACCTTCCGAATAGCGAGCCCGTCTCCGACCGTCGCCGCGAAGATCGTCACGCAATCCACACTTTTGCAGGCGGGAACGACCCCGGTGTTCGGCAGCAGACCTGGCGTCGGTTTGATACCGACAAGATTGTTGAAAGCCGCGGGCACACGCCCCGATCCGGCCGTATCCGTACCGAGCGCGAAACTGGCAAGACCGGACGCGACAGCGATCGCCGATCCGCTGCTCGATCCGCCTGATATATAATCTGAATTGAAAACGGATCGCGGGGCGCCATGCGGCGAGCGCGTTCCATTCAGACCCGTGGCGAACTGGTCCAGATTTGTCTTGCCTATGACAATTGCGCCGGCGGCCTTGAGACGAGCGACAACAGTCGAATCCACGTCCGGATTGTAGGCGTAGGCAGGACAACCAGCCGTGGTCGGCAGCCCTGCGACGTCGATATTGTCTTTCACGGCAAAGGGTACGCCCCAAAGCGCAAGACTGTTTGACTCCGGCGCACGCGCCATCAGGTCGCGGGCGGCGGCGCGCAAGTCTTCATTCGATGCAGGAGTGATAAAGATCGCCGGATCGTTGGCTTCGTTGCGGCGGGCGATCACCGCCTCAACGACATCGAGCGGCGTCAGGCCGGATTGATAGGCGGCACGAAGGCCTGAAAGATCGAGAATCGTCGGCAGCATGTCAGCACTCCTCAAGAACGACGATGATATCGCCGGCTTTAACGTTTCGTCCGGGTCCCGCGCGCAGATCGCGGACGCGGCCGGCGGCATGGGCAGTAACGTGGATTTCCATTTTCATGGATTCGATGATGGCTAGCGTATCTCCAGCAGCAACAGATGCACCGGGTTCGACCAAGAGCTTCCAGACATTACCGGGAACGCTACTGGAGACCCCATAGCAGCCGGGCGGAATGTCACCGTCGAGGCTTTGTCCGGTACCTTCCTCGCTGACAAAGCTGTCAAGACCCGCTTCCTTCCAGCTTTGCCGTTCGGCGTCGAAAGCTGCCTGCTGCGTTTTCTTGAATCGACCGATCGAATGGGCATTGGCCCTCAACTCGTTCTCATAAGCCGCGTAGGAGAATTCCGTCTCTTCTATCCGGATCGGATAACCGCCATGCGGGAAGGCGGCGCGCATCTCGGTCAGTTCATGATGATCGACCGGAAAGAAGCGTATCTGATCAAAAAAGTTAAGCAGCCAGGGTTTGCCCTTTGCGAAGGCCGGCGTCCGCCGCCAGGTGTTCCAAACCTGGATGGTGCGGCCGAAGAGCTGATAGCCGCCCGGTCCCTCCATGCCATAGATACACATATAAGCCCCACCGATGCCGACTGCATTTTCCGGCGTCCAGGTTCGAGCGGGATTGTATTTGGTGGTGACAAGACGATGGCGCGGGTCGACAGGAGTTGCGACAGGTGCGCCGAGATAGACGTCGCCCAGACCGAGTACGAGATAGCTGGCGTTAAAGACGATGTTCTTCACCGCCTGTTCGTCGGGAAGTCCGTTGATGCGGCGTATGAACTCGATATTGGAAGGGCACCATGGGGCGTTCGGGCGGACGAGTTCCTGGTACTTGCGCATGGCAAGCTCCGCATCCGGATCGCTCCACGACAGCGGCAGGTGGACGACGCGGCTTGGAACGTTCACTTCCTGCGCCGACGGAGGAGCTGTTTCGATTTCCGCCAACAGTCCGAGCAAGCGCTTTCGGGTCAGCGTCGTGCCGTCGTAGTGGATCTGTAGCGAACGGATGCCGGGTGTGAGATCAATCAGGCCGGGGAGCCCGGCCTCCAACACCGCTGTCATCAGCAAATGCACGCGTAACCGGAGCGCGATATCGAGCACCATCGGGCCATATTCGACAAGCAGGTTGTCGTCGCCCTGGCGGCGGTAGACCACTGAGACGGGTCCATCCTCCCGTGTTCCGACGATCGCTGAACCAGCATCGGGAGTCCTGCGGTGTATGGCGGGACCCGCAATGGGATCATCCGGGCGGGCGACGGCATGAAAACGAATGCTGTCACCAGGCTTGAACTGGCCCATCTTCCACTGTTCGTCGCAGGCAATCACCGCAGGGCAAACGAAACCGCCGAGGCTCGGACCATCAGGTCCAAGGATGATTGGCATGTCGCCGGTGAAATCGATCGCTCCTACGGCGTAGGCATTGTCGTGCAGGTTTGACGGGTGAAGACCAGCCTCGCCTCCGTCGCTGCGCGCCCATTTCGGTGCAGGGCCGATGAGACGGACGCCGGTGCGGGCACTATTGAAATGCACCTCGTAGACGCAGGAGAAAAGCGTATCGATGTCTTCTGGCTGAAAGAAGTCCGGAGCTCCATGCGGCCCATAGATCACACCAACTTGCCAGTCGCGGGTGAGTTCGGCAGGCCGGTCGGCGCAACTGGAGGGCCCAGAGCCCGGACGGCGTGCCAAATGCAAGACATGGCCGGTTTTTAATGTGCCGGTGGCGTTGCCGCCGAACTGCCCCAGTCCGAAGGTAGCGCGCGAACCAAGGATGACCGGGGCGGCAAAACCACCCGCCACTGCAAGATAGGCGCGCTGGCCCGGCCCCTCGATAGCGCCAATCGAAAGCATTTGCCCGGCACGAATCGTTACTGCCTTGTCGTGCTGCAGCTCTTCGCCGTCGCAAGTCATGGCCATTCGTGCACCGGCAAGTGCAATCTCGGTGTCGGCGTAAAAGTGCAGTGTCGGACCGGATACTGTCAGTTCTAGTGCAGTCGTCGTGTCATCATTGCCGACAAGACGGTTGGCATGACGGAAGGATCGCTCATCCATGGGCCCGCTGGGCGGCACACCGACATTCCAGAGACCAAGCCGTCCTGGCAGTTCCTGAATGCTGGACTGAGCGCCCGGCGCCAGAACCTCGATGATATCTGGAACGAAAGCAAAATCCCGTAGTACAGTGGTTGCGACGTTGCCGCTGGCAAGCAACTCCGAAGCCGCGATTGCCCGCAGGTAATCCAGATTGGTTTCGACGCCGGAAATTGCCGTATTGGCAAGTGCCGCCTTCAACTTTTCGATCGCGGCGGGACGATCCTCAGCCATGACGATCAGCTTGGCGAGCATCGGATCGTAGAAGGCCGTCACCTCAGTTCCCGTCTCGATCCAGCCATCGATGCGGGCATTCTCAGGAAAGACAACTTCTGTCAGAAGCCCCGCACTCGGTCGAAAATCCGCATGGGGCATTTCAGCATAGACGCGGACCTCAATCGCAGCGCCCTTCGGCGTCAGCAGATCAGCGCCGGACAGGATATCCTCGCCTGCCGTCTGGCGGATCATCCATTCGACGAGATCGATGCCAAAGACGGCTTCGGTAACGGGGTGCTCGACTTGAAGCCGCGTATTGACTTCGAGGAAATAGAATTCCTCCCGGACCGGATCGTAGATGAATTCGACTGTGCCCGCCGATTCGTATGAGACCAAGGAACCGAGATCGACCGCAGCCTTATGGAGCCGCGCCCGCGTAGTCAGGGAAAGGCCTGGCGCAGGCGTCTCCTCTATGACTTTTTGATTTCGCCGCTGCAGCGAGCAGTCCCGCTCGCCGAGCGCCACCACCCTGCCCCTGCCATCGCCGAAAATCTGAACCTCAACATGCCGAGCATCAGCCACGAAGCGTTCGAGATAGACCCGGGCGTCACCGAAGCTGGCGCGTGCGGTTCGCTGTACACTTTCGAACGATGCTTGAAGGCTTGTGGCATCAGCGCAGAGCTGCATGCCGATACCGCCGCCGCCAGCGGTGCTCTTCAGCATGATCGGATAGCCAATTTCTTCTGCCGCGGAGAGTGCGTCGTCGACGCTTTCCATAAGACCACTGCCCGGAAGCAGAGGCACACCGCTTGCCTCGGCGAGTTCGCGCGCGGTGTGCTTCAGCCCAAATGCTGAAAGATGCTCCGGACGCGGACCGATAAAGGCGATGCCTTCGGCTGCGAGCCGCTCGGCAAAGCCGATATTCTCCGACAGGAACCCATAACCGGGATGGACAGCCTCTGCCCCGGTCGATTTGCATGCCGCGATAACTGCATCGACATTCAGATAGCTATCGCTGGCGGGTGCGGGACCGAGGCGGACCGCTTCGTCAGCGAGAAGCGCAGGCATGGCAAAACGGTCCGCATCGGAATAGACGGCAACAGAGGCAATGCCCATCTTTTTTAACGTCCGGATAACCCGGACGGCGATTTCGCCCCGATTGGCGATGAGGATCTTACTGAACATATCTTACGCCCCGGCATCGGGGGTTGTGTCCCAGATAAGGACCCGGATAGGCGTCGGGTCGAAGCCGTTGCATGGGTTGTTGATCTGCGGGCAATTGGAAATAACGCAAAGCACATCCATTTCGGCCACCAGCTCGACATAGTCACCTGGCGAGGAGATGCCGTCGACGATCGTCATCTCACCGTTCGGCTTGATCGGTACGTTCATGAAGAAATTGATGTTCGGCACGATGTCGCGCTTGCTCATTCCATGTTTCGTCACTTCAAGCACGAAATTATCCCGGCAGGCGTGAAGATATTTGGTGCCATGGCCGAAGCGCACGGTATTGCTTTCGCAGGAACACGCGCCGGCGGCGGTATCATGACGGCCGCAGCTATCGGCCGTCATCTTCAACATGATATTGCCTTCGTTCGACATGATCCTGGTGCCGGTACCGATATAGGCGGCGCCCTGTTCCCGCATCGTATCCTGGTTGGAGTAACGCTCGGAAAAATCATCGGCTCGATAGAAAAGCGTATCGACTGCCTGCTGGCCGTAGCTATCCTCGATGCGGATCGTTTGACCCTTGCGCACGATGCCGGACCAAGCTGCTTCGGCCGGGACGAAGTGATCCTGGACAGCATTTTCAAGACTGCGCGATTGAGCCGTCTGAGTGAAATCATTCATTGTCGCTTGCTCCTCAGGCTAATATCAGCGCGTTGTTTTCAAAGCCGCGGACGGCTTCGGCGGTGGCAGTGCGAGAAAGATCATCCGCGGTGGGCGGGGCGGAACGGAAGCGCGTTACAGTCACCGCCTTCGGCGCATAGACCGGATCTGGATCGAGAGGATGAGGGCAATTCGAGAAGCCGGCGATCAAATCCATTTCGGCGCGAAGTTCAACATAATCACCGCTATTGGAGAGTTTACCGCGCCACTGAAATTCGCCGGTATCGTCGATACGAACAGGCGCAAAGAGATTGAGAATGGCTGGGATGTCGCGCCGTTCGAGGCCAAGCTTTCCAGCGACAAGCACTAGATTGTCACGCGTGTTGCGGGTCTTCACATTAGGGTATTTGGCAGCATTCGATGCCGCCGTCGACCCGCCCATCAGGCAGTCGTGAGCGCCGGAGCTATCTTCAACGATGGAGAACATCACACGGCCCATGTCAGAGAAGATCACGCGGCCCTTGCCCAGCGCCGTCGTCCATTGCACTTTGACCGTATCCACGAGGTTCAACCTTTCGCTCGTATCAGCGGCATTCCAGGCGACCAAGGCAATGGTCGACGCGGCGTCCCCCTGGTCTATACGGATGGATTCGCCGCGTTTCAGCGCGGTCGACCAATACCAGCCGCCCGGAATCGTTTCACTGTGGATGATGGCACCAGCGTCGATTGCGGGCGCCGGCAACGGGCTTGGCTGAGGAAGCGCCTTCGGCGCGAATTCCAATCCCTTTCGTTGATGCTCCTCGTAACGCTGCCGGTTGGCGGCGATCTCTTCTGCAGAACGTCTGATGTGCATGGCAATTATTCTCCTGACAATGCCGGGTCGTCCCGGCGATACCCCAGGGAATCGACCGGGCCGTCCCGATCGGGGCTAAAGTTCGATGGCACGCCCGCAAGGCGAGGTGGCCAGATGGAAATGTCCTTGGTAATCGTCGCGCCGTAGCGTTGCTTTTCCTCGGGACGGTCCCGGCGCCGCTCGAAGGCAACGACGCGGCTGGCAAGGGTGAACGCCTCGCGGATATCGTGTGTAACCATGACGACGGTCATTTGCGTTTCATGCCACAGCCGCTTCATCAGCGTGTGGATCTCGGCGCGGATACCGGGGTCGAGCGCACCGAATGGCTCATCGAGCAGCAGAACCTTCGGCTTCATGATCAGCGCCTGGGCGAGCGCCAGACGCTGCTGCATGCCGCCTGAAAGCTGTGCAGGATATTTCTGTTCCGCACCCGAAAGGCCGACCTCCCCTATGAGCTTCCGGGCCTCATCGACAGCATTGCGCCGTGCAGCACCGAAGAGCTTCGCCTTGTAACGTGCGTTGGAAAATTCCTTTCCAAGAAGGACGTTCCCCAGCACTGTCAGATGCGGAAACACGGAGTAGCGCTGAAAGACGACCCCTCGGTCCCGCCCCGGTTCTGTCGGTATAGGTTCGCCGTCGACCAGGATCGTGCCCCTGGTGGGCTGCTCCTGACCAAGCAACATACGCAGGAATGTCGTCTTGCCGCAGCCCGATGGGCCGACGAGGGCGACAAAGGCGCGGGAAGCGACTGTCAAAGACACATTCTCGAGGACGATCTGGTCGCCATATTCCTTCCAGACATTCTCGATGACGAGTTCGCTCATACCTGCTTCTCCAGCTCTGACCAGGGGAAGACGGCAACACGGATGCGATCGAGGATGTAGTTGGTTACGACGGCAAGCAGCGTGATCCAGACCACATATGGAAAGATGATATCCATCGACAGATAACGCCGGACAAGGAAGATGCGGTAACCAAGGCCGGAGTCGGACGAGATCGCCTCGGCGGCGATGAGGAAGAGCCAGGCGGGACCGAGCTGCAGCCTCAGGCAGGTGATAAGCCGAGGCAGTATTTGCGGCAGCACAACACGAAGTGCGATCTGCCACGACGATCCGCCAAGCGTTTCGGCCTTGATGATCTGCTCCCGGGGTAATTCGAGGGCCTTGAGAGCAAGGTCGCGGATCATTGTTGGCGCGACGCCGATGACAATCAGCGCAATCTTGGAAGCATCACCGAGCCCCATGACGATGAAAAGGATCGGAAGTAGCGCCAGGGGCGGAACCATGGAGATGACGGCAACAAAGGGCGAAAGCAATGCTCTCAGATAGGGCAGCATGCCGATGGCCATGCCGAGAAGCAAAGCTGTCAGCGTCGAAATGCCCAGCCCCGCGAAAAGACGGATCAGGCTCGCAACGGTGTCGGACCACAGCAGGTATTCGCCGGTCCGCGGGTCCGGCAGGAAGGCCATGCGATTGATCGCATCCGCAAAACCCGCGAGATTGGGTAACAGCTTGTCGTTCGGATTTTCCGCCAGCCGCGCGACCGATCCTGCTGTATAGACGGCAATCAGTATTACGAACGGCAGCAGCAGCAATGTAAGCTGCGCGCCCCGGCCCGGCCTTGTATTGATCCATCGCATGACATGGCTCCTCTGAGGAGGGAACGGAAACGGCGCGGGCGAAACCACGCCGCTTGGTTATCGCTCAGAGCGCGCCGTCGGCTGCGGCCTTCATGTAGGTCTCGGTGAAACGCAGCTTGACGTTGCCACTGTCGCCGAGAACCTTGCCGTCCGGCATCTCGATGCCGATGACATCCGCAGACGCAGCACCATTGCCAAGCAGGCCTTTCTCGAACAGGAAGTTGCGTACGAGGTCCATCGTCTTCGGCAGGCTTGGCGAAGCGGTAAATTCGACCGCATCGCCCGGCTTGTCGAAGAGCTTTGTGGCCGCAAGCTGGGATTCGAAGCCCTTCAGATCAGTGCCGGATGCGGACCCCATCGCCTCGCGTGCCGCCTTCCCCTCATCGCTGTTTGCCGTCAACAGGGCCGCGGTTTCATACCAGATACCGGCGAGTGCCTTGCCGAAGTTCGGATTGTCCTTGAGGACGCCGGAATTCGCGACCATCAGATCGATGATTTCGCCGGGAATCTCTGAACTGTCGAATACCTTCTTGGCGGTCGGATCTTCGAGGATAGTCGAAACCAGAGGGTTCCAGGTGACGACAGCGGTCACATCGGCAGTCTTGTAGGCGGCGACCATATCGGCGTCAGACGTGTTAACGACTTTCACGTCGCGCTCGGCCAGCTTGATGCTTTCCAGCGCACGGGCGAGCAGATAGTGCGAAACGGAATATTCGACGAGGTTGACGTTTTGACTTTTCACGTCCGCAAGCGTGCTCTTGTCCTTCAGGATCACTGCGTCGTTGCCGTTTGAGAAATCGCCGACAATGACCGCTGTCGTATCGACGCCGCCAGCTGCGGGAATCGAGAGACCGTCCATATTCGTGAGCGTTACCGCGTCGAAGGCGCCGGCCGTGTACTGATTCATCGACTCGACGTAATCATTGAATTGGGTGACATCGATCTTGATGCCGTATTTATCCGCCCATTTTTTTACGATCCCATGGTCAGCCGCATAACCCCATGGCATCCAGCCGACGTAAATCGACCACGCAACTTTGAAATCGGTCTTTGGCGCCGCTTTGGCAATGGAGGTCACACCAAACGCCAGCGAGGCGGCAAGTGCGGTAATCGAGAGTATTCTCGAAAAAGTCTGCATAGAAATTCCCCTTTTTGCTTCTTTTTTCAAAAAGGGATCGGCATAGACCATCGCGCCGCCAATCCCTTGGCTAACGAGGTCTCCCGGGCTTTTGTCCCGCCGTGCACCCGGCGGGATATCTCCCCGACCGGTGGTAGCTCTCGGACCAGCACGCTGTCTGAAGCGCCGGAACCCTAGCCACCAACTCTACTATGAGTAAAGCAAGGAGCGTGCCAAACAGGAACACTCTGAAATTGTTTAGTTTTTCTCTTCGCTGGTTTTATCGTGCGCTTAAAATGTTCGCCGCTGTGCTTAGAAATTGGGCATTAGTCATTCACTACAGGAAGGAATTTATTTCCCCGCGGTACCTTAGCAGGCACTTTAATCGCGATCGACGATCGTGCTTGTGAGCGATATATCGAAGGCACGCTTCCTTCCTCTTCGGGCTCCAAAATCGCCACTCAATCCCCGCTTTTGAAAATATTTCAAAAACAGCTGCAAACGAGAATCCAATTCTCTTCTTCTGCATATTTTTACAACATAAATCATATACACTCGTGTAATTGGAACATTATCGGTTTGCCGACGGGCCTTGGCAAAACTCCTACTGTCAACTTTGGACCTGGAGATCCTGCCCAGGCGCATCAGCCGAACGAGCGTGTATCTGTGCGCGATCTCATTGATTGCACGAAGGCAATTGCACTCGCGATCGAGCAGTGGTGCCGTTGAGAATGCAACCGAGCGGCGCCGTAATGTGACTGTCAGCCGTTACCCATGAGGGAGACCCGTCCTCACTCAGAACCGTTTGTTATTCGGCCGCTTTACTCGCCGGAACAATTGGGCGGAGGGATGTCCTGTTCCGCCCCGACATCCAGAGGCTCAATCTGTCGAGGTAGAGGTAGACAACCGGCGTCGTATAGAGTGTCATTGCCTGGCTCAATATGAGTCCTCCAACCATTGCATATCCCAGCGGCTGCCGCAGTTCGGAGCCCGTACCATGCCCCAACATCAGGGGAACGCCGCTGAGGATTGCAGCCATGGTCGTCATCATGATCGGCCTGAAGCGCAGCAGGCACGCCTGCCGGATTGCTTCCTCTGGTCGCAAGCCCTGTTCCCGCTCCGCAGCAATAGCGAAGTCAACGATCATGATGCCGTTTTTCTTGACGATACCGATGAGAAGAATGACGCCAATGAGGGCAATTACAGTGAAGTCGAAGCCGAAGCTCCACAGCATTATGAGGGCTCCGAGACCTGCAGATGGTAGAGTTGACAGGATAGTCAACGGGTGGACATAGCTCTCATAGAGCACGCCTAAAATGATATAAATCACCGCCAGCGCAGCTAAAACAAGCAAGGGTTCGCTGGCTAAGGACGTCTGGTACGCCTGCGCATTGCCTTGGAACGTAGCAATGAGTGTTGGGGGCATTCCTAAGGCGGCCTCACTCTGGTGGATAGCCGAGACAGCCTGACTTAGCGCAATGCCCGGCGCGAGGTTGAAGGACAATGTCACCGAAGGAAACTGGCTTTGGTGGTTGATCGCCAGAACAGTTACCGGCCGCGTAGTCTGTTTGACAAGCACATTGAGTGGAACCTGCGCTCCCGTTAGCGGTGATTTGATGTAGAGCTCATTGATTGCCTGTGGTGAGCTTTGAGCCTCCGGTGGCAGCTCCAGAATGACGTGATAACTGTTGAGGTCGGTAAAATATTGGGTGACTTGGCGCTGGCCAAAGGCATCGTCAAGCGTGTCATCGATTGTTTGAGGCGAAATGCCAAAGCGCGCCGCCTGATCCCGGTCAATATCGAGTGTGACGGTTGTTCCGTTGGACTGCTGATCCGTGGCAACATCCGTGAGCTCAGGCAGAGTGCTTAACTTTGCCAAGAGCTTCGGTGCCCAGCTACTGAGTTCGTCCACATCGCCATCCTGGAGCGTGTATTGAAACTGAGTTGCAGTGCTGCGGCCGCCGACATTGATATCCTGAGCCGGTTGGAGAAACAGCTTTACGCCTTCGACCTTTGCAAGCTTGGGGCGCAGGCGGTCAATGATCTGGCTTGCCGTAGCGTCTCGCTGATCCTGGGGCTTGAGCGTGATGAACATACGCCCCGTATTGAGCGTGTTGCCGGAGCCGCCGCCGACCGCCATCCCCACCGAAGCGACCCCTGGATCGCTGGCGACCACCTTGCCTATCTCTACCTGATGGCGCGCCATATCGGCGAAAGAGGTATCCTGTGCACCCTGCAGAAGGCCTGTGATCAAGCCAGTATCCTGAATCGGGAAAAAGCCCTTTGGAATACTGACAAATAGGTAGCCGGTAGCAACGAGCGTCAACAGGAAAATGCCGAACGTGACGCGATGATGGTGCAAGGCAATATCGAGCGTAGTGCGATAACCGCTCAGGAGGCCGTCGAACGCGCGTTCGGAAAGCAGATAGAGCTTGCCGTGTTTTATGCTGCCTTCATTTCTCAGAAAACGAGCACACATCACTGGCGTCAGAGTTAGCGACACAAGTGCCGATACCGCAATGGTCACTGTTACGGTTATTGCGAATTCGTGAAAAAGCCGGCCAACGATTCCGCCCAAAAACAGGATGGGGATGAAGACGGCAACAAGCGAGAGGCTGATGGAGATAATTGTAAAGCCGATCTCTCTTGAGCCATCGATAGCAGCCTCCAACGCCGATTTGCCCTCTTCCATATGGCGCTGGATGTTCTCCAACATGACGATAGCATCGTCGACGACGAAGCCAACCGCAATGCTCAATCCCATCAGTGAAAGGTTGTCCAGACTGAAACCCAGCACGTACATCAGCGCGAAAGTACCCACGAGCGCGAGCGGGACGGTGACAGCGGGAATTGATGTCGCCCAGACGTTGCGCAGAAAAATGAATATCACCATGATAACCAGTGCGATGGTGAGAAGCAGCGTGAATTTTACATCCAGGATCGAAGCCCGGATGGTCGTGGTGCGATCACTCAAGCTAGATATGTGCAGCGCATGCGGCGCTATTGCCTGCAACTGCGGCAGCAATGCTTTTATCTGATCTACCGTCTCAATAACATTCGCACCGGGGAGTTTGGAGATTGGCAGCAAGATAGCCGGTTTGCCATCGGCCCATGCCGCTATTTGCGTGTTTTCCGGCGCATCGATTGCCTGGCCGATGTCGCTTATCCTTATCGGAGCACCATTCCGGTAGGCAATGATCGCGTTGTTCCAGGGACCTGCCGCCAGGAGCTGGTCATTATCGTAGAGCGTAAAGGTTCGCAAAGCTCCCTGGATGCTACCTTTTGGTGCATCCGTCGTGGTGGCGATGATTGCGGCGCGGATATCCTCCAAGGACAGCCCGAGGTCAGCTATCTTGCGCGGATCGACCTGCACGCGGACTGCTGGCTTTTGTTGGCCAAAGACCGAAACCTGCGCGACGCCCGAGACCTGGCTGATATGCTGGACAAGGACATTCTCGGCAAAATCATCGATCTGCGTCAATGGCAGTGTATCGGACGTAAGTGCAAGCACCAGTATGGGTGGATCTGCAGGGTTCACCTTGCGGTAGGTCGGCGGAGATGGAAGATTGCTTGGCAACTGGCCACCGGCGGCGTTGATCGCGGTTTGTACATCCTGCGCCGCGCCATCAATATTGCGATCCAGTTGGAACTGCAGGGTGATCGAGCTGCTGCCGAGTGTGCTCACGGACGTCATCTGCGTAACGCCAGAAATTTCACCAAACTGCCGCTCCAATGGTTGCGTAACCGAAGATGCCATCGTTTGCGGGCTTGCTCCCGGGAGCTGCGTGGAAACCTGAATGGTTGGAAAATCGACCTGGGGCAGCGGAGCTACGGGTAGCAAAGGATAAGTCGCTACGCCGATTGCGAGTATGCCCGCCATAAGTAGTGAGGTTGCGATCGGGCGCTGGATAAACCAGTACGAGATTGACATCAACGCTGCTCCATTTAACTTTGACCCGAACCAGCGGTCTGGTTTGCCGTATTCTGCACTGAAATTCTGGCGCCTGCCTCCAGGCGATATTGCCCCGAAGTGACAACGCGTTCGCCGGATGCCAGTCCGCTCTCGATCACTGCGCGACCATCGGCAATCTGGCCAGGTTGGATCGAGCGAACTTCCACAGTGTTGTCCGGCTTGATCACATAGACGAAGAAACCATCCTGACCTCTCTCAAGCGCCGCAGAAGGCACTGTAACGGCTTGATGAACAACCTTTTGCTGGAGGCGGATATCGACGAATTGCCCGGGCCAAAGCTTCTCGTCGATATTGGGAAACGTCGATTTCAAACGCATCGTGCCACTGGTCTGGTCTATTTCATTATCAATGACCGAGAGCGTTCCTTCACCGAGGTTCATACTCCCGTCGCGTGTAAAGGCAGTTACGGTAACGGGACCAGCTTCCTGCGCAGCACGCACTGCCGCCAGATCATCTTCCGGCAGTGTCGACACGACGGAGATCGGTTGCGTTTGCGTGATGACGACAATCCCGGTTGTGTCAGCCGCATGGACATAATTGCCCTGATCGACCAGTCTGATGCCTGTGCGTCCATCGACGGGCGCAATCATCTGCGTGTAGGAAAGCGATACGGCAGCGGAATCTTTGGCGGCTGCGTCTTGTGAAATTTGCGCTTGCAGTTGTGCGACGGTGCTTTGTTGTGTCTGCGTGGTCTCTACAGTCGTGAACTGTTGCGCCGTAAGCTTTTTGTCTCTCTGCAGAATTACCTTGTCGTTGTCCAGATTCGCTTGATCCTGGACCATTTTGGCTGATGCTTGATCGAACGCGGCTTGGAAGGGACGAGGGTCGATGACGGCCAGAAGATCGCCTTTCTTGACGCTCTGCCCCTCGGTGAAGAGCACTTGCTGAAGTTCGCCATCGACCTTGGCTTTCACGGTGACGGTATTGAAGGCCTGAACTGTGCCGAGACCATTCAGATAGACGGGCACATCACTCTTGACGGCTGATGCTGCCTCGACCGGTATGAGTGGTGAAGCGGGCTGACCTTTGGCGACAGTTTTGCCATCGCTTGCAAGCCAAAAGGCTCCAGCAGCGCCGAGCACAGCTATGCCCAGGACGATGCTGACTGTATTTCGAATTGAACGATGCATCGTATGCTCCAAGTCGATTTGCATGGTATTGGCGCGCCAATTCTTGAGGAATCCAGCGATGCTCTTCACGCCTGCTGCAGTGGGATTTAAGCTCAATTCTGAGGTTCGATATGCCCGTCAGTGTCGTGAAGCTTGCGAAGCGTCGCCAAATATGCGGGAAGCGAGTTCGCTTCGGTGGAAGCCGAACCAGGTTTGGTCTGACCGGTCATGCGATCGTGCACATGAGCTGGCCGTTCTACAGAGGGGCGCGCATCCTCGAATTTGCCTTGAGGATATTGCGGACCGGCAGAAGCAGCGGGAAGTTGAGCGGATACACATAAGACGGCGAGCGCGGTCTTAACAATCAAAGAGCGCATTTTTGCTCTCCCGGAATGTGAGGTGCGGCGGTGTTTGCCGACCTCCATTTGCCAAGCCGTCGGGTTCAGTCGAGTCGCGATGGTTCCATCGCCGGCAGTTCCCGGCTTGCGCAGACATGCTAGTTTCGAACATGCGGATTGGTATTTAATAATATTTAATTTGTCAGGTAGTTGAATTGCCATGATCAAATTCCTTTAACGGCGTTGTTTTGCTTGCAAGGTTAACGGGCGAAGCAGGCGGGCGTTCAGAATCATTTGCCGGCGTCAAATCGACGTGCTTGTTCCCGTGAAAGGATGAGGGCCGAGCCCCCAACGCTAGCCTCGTCCATGTCCGGAGACCCCTTACCCAGGCCTCCCGCATGCCCGCCGCGTCCTTCTTGATGGCCCAACGCCGTCGTCATTATCCTGCGCCTTTCGGTTAGATGGGTTCGTTGCAAGGCTCTGCATCAGTTTGTTGTGATCGATCTGTGACAAGTATTGCTACGCTCAGAGCTGGTTGCCGGTGGCAATTTTGCAGAAAACCAGTTCAGGCCGGCACATTCAAAGCTTACGCCTCTCCGTTCTGGCGATACTAACAGTCAATCTGGATTGCGAACACCCAAACCAAAGTATGAGTCTATCAGACGAGCGCATTATTCCCGTCCACATCTGTATGATGGAGCATTCTTCCCTGCCTCGTTAACCTACAGCTGACTGCTAATGCGCCGAAGAATCTTAACGATGTCGACCAGAGCCTTATTCGCCGACAGACTCCTCATTCTTCTTGCATTTGCCAGTTGCCGTCTTGATTACGCCTCTTGCGGACAGAACCGCTCAGGCCGAACAAATGATGGGTGGAACTCTTCCGCCCTCACTCTTCCTGCACAACAGGGGTTTCGGAATAGATATGGGTATAGTTCGGTTCGCACTGCGGTTTCCGCATACGTTCTATGTATTAGCCGCCTTAATACTTTTTCTGGGCGGAGTCGCAAGTTATGAGATGCGAACGGACGTCTTTCCGGAAATCAATATTCCGGTCGTAACAGTGATCTGGAGCTATGGCGGTCTTAGCACGCCCGAGATGGAGCAGCGGGTCACCACCTATAGCCAGTATGCAATCAGCTCCAACGTTAATGGCATCAAGGATATCGAAGCGCAGACGTTAGGCGGACTGTCGATTCAGAAAATCTATTTTCAGCAGGACGTGAATCTTGACCTCGCAATTGCGCAGATTGTGTCGGCAACGAACGCCATCCGTGCACTTTTGCCAGCAGGAATTCAGGCACCGCTTGTGGTGCAATTCAACGCCTCGAGTGTGCCAGTCCTGCAGATCAGCCTGAGTTCCGATACCCTTAACGAGCAACAGCTCTACGACTATGGCATCTATCGGATTCGCCAACAACTGGCGCCGATTCCCGGTGTTACGCTACCCACCCCCGTTGGGGGGAAATATCGGCAAATCATGGTCGACCTCGACCCGTCGAAGCTGCTTGCCAAAGGTCTCACCCCACTCGACGTCGTCAATGCAGTCAACACACAAAATCTGACCCTACCGTCAGGCACGGCCAAAATCGGCAATACCCAATACGTTGTGCGCACGAACGCGACGCCGGCGACCATCGATGAGCTCAACGACATTCCCGTCAAAGTGGTCAACGGAGCTACGGTTTTCGTGAAAGACGTCGGTCAGGTTCATGATGGCTGGCTTGTTCAACAAAACGTGGTTCGTCAAGACGGCCGCCGCTCAGTGCTTCTGAGTGTCATCAAGAATGGCAATGCTTCGACGCTGGAAGTGGTTAATGCGGTCCGGCGTGCCCTGGTTACTGCTCGCGCGTCGGCGCCTCCCGGTATGGAGATCAAGGAGATTTTTGATCAGTCGGTATTCGTCAAGCAATCCATTGCGGGTGTGCTTCGCGAAGGCGCCATCGCGGCCGCTCTTACCGCCCTGATGATCCTGCTGTTTCTAGGATCGTGGCGATCGACATTGGTCGTCATGATAACGATACCGCTTGCGATCCTTTCGTCGGTCGTAGCGCTGTATTTCCTCGGCGAAACGCTGAACACGATGACGCTCGGCGGCCTTGCGCTCGCAGTCGGCATTCTCGTCGACGATTCTACGGTAACGATCGAGAACACCCATCGATTGCTCACGGAAGAAGGACAATCGCTGCCGCAGGCGACACTGCACGGAGCGGCAGGTATCGCTGTGCCGACATTGGTGTCTACGCTCGCGATCAGTTGCGTCTTCACGTCAGTCGTCTTTCTCGAGGGACCGGCCAAATATCTTTTCACACCGCTCGGGCTCGCCGTCGTGTTCGCCATGCTCGCGTCCTATGGGCTTTCCAGGACGCTCACTCCGATTTCCATCGGTTTGTTGCTCAAGAACGAAAGGCACGGTACGTCGAAAGGTTGGTTCTCCCGGTTCCATGCCCGGTTCGAGCATGGTTTCGAGGCGATGCGCGTCCGCTATGTCGGACTGCTGACGTTGCTGCTTACACGACGGTTGATCATGCCCGTCGTCGCAATGCTGGTTCTTGCGCTTGGAACGACCTTACTGATTTTCGTCGGTCGTGACTTTTATCCTGCGATCGATGGAGGCCAGATTCAACTTCATATCCGCGCACCCGCTGGTACGCGGATAGAGGCGACGGAGCGGATTTTCCAGCAAGTTGAAGACAAAATCCGCGAGATCGTTCCCGACAGCGATCGACAGCTCGTCATCGACAATATCGGGCTGCCCGCCCGTGCGTATAACCTGGCGTTCACCGATGGGTCGACCATCGGGGTAAATGACGGCGTGATCCTCGTCGCCCTGAAACCCGGCCACGCGCCTACGGCCGACTATGTGCGCAAGTTGCGTTCAGCGCTACCGGAAGCCTTTCCAAACGTCCTGTTCTACTTCCAGTCGGCCGACATCGTCACACAGATTCTCAATTTTGGTCTCCCCGCACAAATCGACGTCCGCACTGTCGGATACGACCGGGCCACAAACCTGCGGGTGGCAACGGAGCTCCAGCGACGCATCGCTGCCATTCCGGGCATCGTGGATGCCCACCTCCAACAGGAAGTTAACGCGCCGGCGTTCGACACTACCATCGATCGCACGCGCGCAGCGCAACTCGGCCTCAATGCAGACACCATCGCCACGAACATCAATGTTAGCCTGAGTTCTTCCGAACAGGTCTCGCCCAATTTCTGGACTGATCCAACGACCGGTATTCCGTACTATCTGGCTGTTCAGACACCTGAATCAAAAATCAGTTCACTGAACGACCTCGGCAATACTCCTGTGTCCTCAACCATATCCACAGCCGGCGCTCAGATACCAGGACTGCTCAGCAATGTCGCAACATTCAAGCGGAGCGGCATCGCAACCAACAGTAACCAGGCGAACATCCAGCCTCTTTATGAAGTCTTCGCAAGCGTTCAGGGCCGCGATCTCGGGAGCGTTTCCAACCAGATCAACGCGATAGTGACGGATATGCAAAAGCAGCTTTCTCCCGGCAACTCCATTCAGGTCGCTGGCCAGATCCAGAGCATGAACGACGCTTTCTGGGATCTTGGCATCGGTCTCCTGTTCGCGGCGGTGTTCGTTTATATGTTGATGGTCGTGAACTACCAGAATTTCGGTGATCCGTTCGTCGTCATCCTGGCGTTGCCTGCAACCCTGTGCGGCATCCTGGTCATGCTCTTTGTCACGGGAACAACCCTTAATGTGCCATCCCTTATGGGGGCGATCATGGCCGTCGGTGTTGCCTCGGCCAACTCCATTTTGCTCGTAACCTTCGCCAGAGAGCAGCAATTAACGGGCAAGCCGGCGTTCCAGGCGGCGATCGACGCCGGTCATACGCGCATCAGGCCTGTGCTAATGACTGCAGCAGCGATGATTGTTGGCATGATCCCGATGGCCATAGGTGGCCCCGGCGAGGAGCAGAATGCCGCGCTGGCGCGCGCTGTCATCGGAGGTCTCCTGTTTGCAACTCCCACGACGCTCCTTTTCGTGCCCTACCTGTTTGCGATGCTTCGCAGGGGGCAGGACGGCAAGGCGGCCCACGGCGTATTCAACGAGGAACTAGCATGAAACCCTTAGAACCGTCGGATCGGCGCATCGACCAGATCTATAATCCACAACCGCAAGTGTCGCGCAGTTGGGGAGGCTGGCTTGTTGGGCTTGGCACGCTGCTCGTGCTTGTCGCGCTGCTTTGTTTCGGTGCGTGGGGATATCATTCGCGGGCGGAGGCGGTTATGGCCACTGCCGTTCAGCTCCGCGATTTCGTGCCATCTGTGCACGTCGCCGAGATAAAGCCGAGTACCGACACCGTAAACGTTAGTCTCCCGGCGACCACCGCAGCCTTCGACGACGTCGAAATCTTTGCACGAGCCAGCGGCTATATCGAACAACGTGAAGTTGATATCGGAGATCATGTAAAGAAAGGCCAATTGCTCGCCAAGATCGCCGTGCCGGAACTCGATGACCAAATCCTGGAAGCCCAAGCCACGTTGGGGCAACTTCAGGCGGCTTTGAAGCAGGCGCAGGCTAATTCTGACCTCGCACAGGTCACATGGGATCGCGACAAACCGCTGGTCTCCAAAGGCTGGATTACGCAGCAGCAGGGTACCATTGATGTGCAGACCCTAAAGGCGCAACAGGCGACGGTGGGCGTCGCGCAGGCAAATGTGAAGGCTCAGCAAGATCAACTAGAGGTGCTGAGCCAGCAACAACTCTATCAGCAGGTCGTCGCGCCCTTTGATGGCATCATTACCCAGCGTAACATTGACAAGGGTAGCCTTGTGCAGGCCGACACGACCAGCGGCACTTTCATGTTCTCCATCATGCAGGGAGACGTGATCCGTACGCAAGTCTTCGTGCCACAGGACGAAGCATTCGGGGTTAGCCCCGGTGACAAAGCCAATATCGAGGTTCCCGAGATTCCGGGCCGTATTTTTTCCGGGACGGTAACGCGAATAGCCGATTCATTGCAGCCTGGGACCCGCACTTTGCTGACTGAAATCGACGTGCCCAATCCTGATGGTCTCCTCACGCCAGGAATCTACTGCACCGTCCAGCTTCAAATTCCGCGCAAGACGCCAAGCCTGTCTGTGCCCGCTGACGCCCTCATCTTCAACGCAAACGGATTGCAGGTGGCCGTCGTTGAGAATGGCATTGTTCACATAAGAAAAATATCTGTGGCGAGAGATCTGGGAACGACCATCGAAGTTAAGGACGGCCTCAAGCAAGGTGACAAGGTCGTTCGTAACCCGCCAGTGCAACTGGTGGAAGGTAGTAAAGTCCGCGTCAACGCCGAAACCGTCGCACCAGCTTGATCAGGAGTCCGGCTCGCTCGATGACAATCGCGGAGAAGAATATGCAGAAGCCCAAGAGAAACGGTTTAGTCGGACGTCACCTCAAATCTGGCTTTTGCACAGCATTGGTAGCCATGACCGCTGCCGTTTTGCTTTTCGCTCCCACCGCTCATGCGGCTGAAGTTCCGGTAGGCTTTGACACGGATGGATTGACGGTTGTTGCGAATGTTCATGCCGAAGGTGTTCAGGTGTATGAGTGCAAGGGAGATCTTGAAGGAAAAACACACTGGCAATTTCGCGAGCCCCTTGCGACGCTCATTCAAGATGGGGTCACCGTTGGCCGGCATTTCAGCGGTCCATCATGGGAGTTTACCGATGGAAGCAGTGTTATCGGCAAAGTCGTGGCCGAGGCGCCGGGTGCGACGAAGGATGACATCCCTTTATTAGTGTTGCGGGTCGTGAAGCGGCGTGGTGACGGCGTTCTGGCGCACGTTACCACTGTACAACGGCTGGATACGCACGGCGGCATTTATTCGGGTCGTTGCGGGACTGAGGGAGCAGTTCATGTTGAACCCTACTCTGCACAATATGTTTTCCTCACCGGCCGTCGTTGAGTCGACGGTCTGCTTGCGGTACAATCGCAGTAATCTTATGTTTAAATATGCAATACATACGATTTAAATTTCCAAAAGTTGGTAATAAATTTATGTTATCATGCAATACATCAACTTATTGTGAATATTTTTATGGCTTTAATGAGTTATGTTTGTCAAAATATGTTCTACTCGAACGCATTGTGGCAAAATAAGTAACGTAAATATTATTTTTTGTTAATTGGACTTGTTTTCCATACTCTATATTATAGATTTGCGGACCGGGAACCGCCGGCGGTGGAGTTATATATCCAGCGTGACGCGACGGAACTGGACGGTCCAATAAAAGGAGGGCGTCAACTCGCCCTCAATCCTTTGGAGACACCAAAATGCGCTCTTTGATCTTTAGAACTGCAATCGCTGCCCTCTTCATCTCCACTCCGTTCGCTACCGCTTATGCCGCTTCGGGCGGTTCACACGGCTCCCACGACTCCGGCGGATCGCGCGCCTCCCATGAGGGGACATCCGTTAGCAATGCTCGTCAGAATTTCAACCGTGTAGAACTTGATGACGAGTCGAATGCGGGCACCACCAACCCGTCCTACCTCTTCGGGAGCCGCATGGATACGCATTCCATGTTTCACCTGAATTAAGTGAGGTATGGCACCAGTTAGGTGCGAAATCGCTCCCGGTACGTCCGGGGGCGATTTCGAGCTTGATATTCAGATACACGTATCGGTGCGTACGTTGTCACGGCACCTATGTGGTGGCCATGGCACGAGGGTTTCTTCGGTTGGTATGAATTACACAGCCAGAGCGTGCTCGATACAATCGATCATTGCCTGACTTTCAAAAGGCTTGCTGAAAAAGCCCTTAGCGCCTGCCGCCATCACCCGCTTGTGTATTCGTTCATCCTCAAAAGCCGTGATGAAAATAACCGGTATAGCGACACCAATTTTGCGCAGGATGTGGAACAATTCCACCCCACCCATTCCGTCCATTTGCACGTCGGTTATCAGGCAGTCGATTTCGATAAGATTCCTCTGCGCAAGGAATGATTCGGCAGAAGCAAAAGTATAAACATTGAGCCCATGCGAGCTGATGAGATTGTCCATGGCATCGCGCAGCGACGCGTCGTCCTCGACGACGGCTATGGATTTCGAATGGAACACCAGCAACCTTTTATAACGGTACTAAAAACCTGTAACTATCTGTGAGTTACATGCACCATCGAGAGACTGGATGATATCATACTGAGGTTTAGGTTCCGGCATTACTTGTTTAAGACAGGCCGAAGCGCCTCGTAGGCCTTGACGAGTTCGGCAAGGGTTCGCACACCCATTTTTTCCATCAGATGGCCGCGATGAATTTTTACAGTTATCTCGCTCACACCGAGCTTCCCCGCAATTTGCTTGTTCATCAGGCCGCTCGTCACCAGGGCGATTACCTCGCGCTCTCGAGTCGTCAGGCTTTCGTACCGCGTCATCAGCGCAGACAGTTCGCCATCGCTGGCCCGGCGGGTTCGGTCAAGGGCCAATGCATTTGAGACCGCATCAAGCATGTCCTGGTCGCGGAACGGTTTGGTGAGGAAGTCGATGGCGCCTGCCTTCATCGCCCGCACCGACATAGGGACATCACCGTGGCCCGTCATGAAGATGATGGGGATATTGTTGCCAAGGTTCGCGAGCTGGTTCTGGAAGTCGAGGCCGCTGACCCCCGGCAGTCGAATATCGAGGACAAGGCAACTTTCAGCGGTAACCTTGGCAGGGCGGGCAAGGAGTTCCGAAGTGGAGCCGAACAGCTCCACACGCATGCCGACCGATTCGAAAAGATTGCCTAGTGCTTCTCGCAAGTGTGCATCATCGTCAACCACAAAGACAATCGGCGTTGTGAACTCGGCCATCACCCGACCTCCTTGATAAATGGAATTGTGAATTCGAACGTAGTGCCTGCCCCCAGTTCGGAAGTTGCACTTATGCTCCCGCCGTGCGCGGTCAAAATTGAACGACATATCGACAAGCCCATACCCATTCCGTCGGGCTTCGTCGTATAAAACGGGTCAAACAGCTTATCGCGGACTTCAGGAGGAATGCCAGGACCCGTGTCATGGATTTTCAGCACGATGGCGCTTTCCTCTGCCAACGACTTCACCAGGAGCTCTCGCCTTCCGCCCGGGGCATGCGCCATCGCTTGAATGGCGTTCAAAAGCAGATTCAGAACGACTTGCTGCAGTTGTACCCTGTCCCCACTGATCTCCGGGAGTTGGTCTGCAAGATCAAATCTTAGAGTCACCTGATTGACATCAATTTCGCGTTGCAGCAGCGCGACTGTTTCCTCAGCGACCTCATTCAGATTAACGTTCACCGGGTTCGGAGACGACTTCACCGATAGCCCACGCAAATGCTTGATGACGTCGCTGGCGCGGGTAGCGTCGGCGACCATGCTCTCCATCGAAAACTGAACTTTTTTCAGATCGGGCACTTCCCTTCTGAGCCAGCGCAAGCCGGCTCCTCCGTTGGTGACCACGGCGGCTAAAGGCTGATTCAGTTCATGAGCGATCGATACCGTTAATTCTCCAAGAGTTGCCACGCGAGCGACATGCGCCAACTGACTTCGCGCCGCATCAAGTTCGTTCTCTGCTTCTCTTCTTGCCGTAACATCCAATATGCTGATCAAGACCATGTCGAGAGCTGGGCGATCGAGCGGTACAGCAACATTATAAAGAAAAATGAGTTGGCGGCCCTCCGAAGTTTTTATCGTCGTTTCGGCTTCATAGCTGTGGTTTCCAGCCCAGATTGACGCAAGAAACTTCCATACTTTCCCTTCCATTTCCGCACTAATGAGTGCCGGCAGCAGCATTTCCAGCGTGCCGATATTTGGGACGTTGAACATGTTCAGAGCGGTATTGTTGGCATTGGTCAGCTTGATCAATTTTAGCGCTTTGCGGACGAACCCAGGATCGAGGCTTTCAATACCCTCGATGCTTTGCACACCATCAGACTTATATTTGTCGATGGCAGTTTTTAGACCTGTAAAGTCCATCTGGAGGATTCCAACACCGGTGGCCAGAAAAATGGAGCGGTAACGCTGCTCGCTATCGGCCAAAATGCCGATCGCCGCCTTTACCCTGAAAGCAAGAAAAGTTGTTATTCCGATAGCAGCAAGGCTGACGAAGCAGCGTCCAATGGAGTCAGCCGGCAGTTCCACTCCATGCGACAGCAAAAAACTGAGGAGCGTCAGTCCCATGCAGCCAGCACCAATCGCTACAAGCTCAATTTGGTTGGCGAAATTGAGCGAAAGCAACACTACGACCACGTAGAGAACCGCAATGGCAATGTCAAAGGTCGTCAGTGTATCCAGCATGAAAACCGCCACAGCAATGACTGCTGCAGCGATTGGTAAAAATCTTGCCATGCAATTATCCCCAATAGTCAACTGGATTGGCTATAAACAGATCGGCTGCAAGGCACAATCTTAAGTAGCATAATCTCTTCCGTTTCCGGCAACCGCCGCGGTATTGCTGCTCGCCTCACTCACGCTAACACCCAAGCCGGCGGCAAATATCTGATCCTCCTATACTCAAGTATAACTTAATCGAAACGAGTATCCAATGTCTCCATGGGAAGGCATGGCATAGGCTCGATATAACAACCAGCCGTGATACTCCGTGGAGCATGAAAGGATCGTTGAATGAGCCTGTCAATCTATACAAGTCACCGTGTCAGGTCGCTTTTTCCAGGCGACGCCGTCGCCGAGGTTTCGGCGGCCCTGACGACCCTCCTTGCGGATACATTTGCGCTTTATCTCAAGACGAAGAGTTTCCATTGGCACATGGCCGCACCGGGTTTTGGTGGCTTCCAGCCGATGCTTGACGAGCAAGCCGAGCAAATACTTTCGATCACGGATATCATCGCGGAACGTATACGCGAGCTCGGAGGCACCTCGCTGCATTCCATTGGTCACATCGGACGGCTGCAGAGGCTTGCCGACAACGATGCCGATTTCCTTACGCCCGCCGAGATGTTGACCGAACTCGCCAGCGACAACAGACAAATCGCTTCTTTCTTGCGCTCCACCCGCGATGTTTGCGACGTGCACCGGGACTTTGAGACGGCTAACTATTTCGAGACCTGGATTGACGAGGCCGAAGGCCGGACGTGGTTCCTGATTGAAGCATGGCGCGCGCATGTCAGAACCATCCTGCCAACGGGTGTGACAACGCGGGTGCCAAACACAATGATACTATCGAAAGGCTGATAAGATGAATGCATTTAGCCGTCGTGAAGCGCTCGTGACACTGTCTGCAGGTGGCCTGGTCGCCGCCGCGGGGTCGACGAGCTATGCCGCAGACCTGCCCCAACCGCGCCGCCCAGGAGCAGGCGGCGATGATCCTGGACCACGCAACGTGGATCGGGACATCCAAAATCCGGATATCCTCAATCAGCCGATTACCGATGCCGGCACCTTGCCAAATCTGCGCTTCTCATTTGCCGATGCGCCTATGAAGCAATATCCGGCCGGCTGGACCCGCCAAATTACGAAACGGGAACTCGGAATTTCCAAGAGCATAGCCGGCGTCGATATGCGGCTGAATGCTGGAGGTGTTCGGGAATTGCACTGGCACAAGGAAGGCGAATGGGCTTACATTCTCTATGGGAATGCCAGGGTTACTGCTGTAGATCCCGAAGGCAAGAATTTTGTTGGTGATCTCGGTCCAGGTGACATCTGGTATTTTCCATCCGGCACACCGCATTCCATTCAGGGGCTTGGACCGGACGGCTGCGAATTTATCCTCGTTTTCGATGATGGAGGTTTCGACGAGGACAGCACGTTCCTGTTGAGCGACTGGTTCAAGCACGTACCAAAAAGTGTCCTCGCCAAAAATTTCGGCGTGCCTGTAGCAAGCTTCGATAAGCTGCCGTCTCCTGACGACCGTTACATTTTCAATCTCCCGATTCCAGGCAGCCTGGACAGTGACGAGATCGCTGGCGCGACGGCAGTCCCAAATGGTTTCGTGCATCGAATGAGTTCTCAGGTTCCGATCAAAACCAGCGGGGGCACCGTCCGCATTACCGACTCCAAGAACTTCCCCGCGTCAAAAACGATTGCCGCCGCGCTTGTGGAAATCGAACCGGGCGGCATGCGGGAGTTGCACTGGCACCCAAATACCGACGAATGGCAATACTACATTCAAGGTGTTGGACGAATGGGTGTGTTTGCAGCAAACGGCCACTCCAGGACATTTGATTTCGCAGCCGGAGACGTCGGCTATGTGCCCTTCGCCATGGGACATTACGTTGAAAACACTGGTGATAAACCACTCGTGTTTCTCGAGATGTTCAAAAGCGACCACTATGCGGATGTGTCTCTCAACCAGTGGCTGGCACTAACCCCACCAGAACTCGTCTCCGGACATTTGAATTTCGATAGAGCGACTATGAAGGCTTTGAAAACAACCAAGCAGCCAGTCGTGAGTTCGACCTAGCACGAATTGCGTCTCCCACGACCAGTCAGCGTTGCGGAACGGCAGCGCTGGGATCGCATTTACTTGACGCGGATTTCGATCCCATAGGGAACTGCCATGTACGAAGAAACAATCAATAAGCTCTCTGAGTCGGGCAGGTCCAAGTCCGCAATGCTTAAGGGTAGCCCGCTTGCCTTCTTGGTTGGTTCGGCCATGGCGGGTGCATATATCGGCTTTGGCGACATCATCATGTTCACGGTGGGCGCACATGCAGACCCTTCATGGGCTCATCTTGTAATGGGCACTGTTTTCGCCTCGGCACTGACGATCGTCATTTTCGCCGGCTCCGAACTTTTCACCGGTATGACCATGTATATGCCGCTTGCGCTTCTCAGCGGTAAAGCAAGTTCGCTCGATGTCTTCCGCGTCTGGGCACTTTGCTGGTTGGGCAATCTTGCTGGAGCTTTCATACTTGCTGTGCTTTTCAAACTTGGCGGCGGAGGTGTTCTACTCGGCGACGGCAGTTCGACATTCTTCGCGGCAGTTACCGCTAAAATTAATGCCCCGGCCTACGAACTTTTTGCCAGAGGCATCCTATGCAATTGGCTGGTTTGCCTTGCTATCTGGATGTCTTATCGAACCGACAACGATGCCGCAAAAGTCTTTTTGATTTTTTGGCCGATCATGATTTTCGTTGCTGCAGGTTTCGAGCACAGCGTGGCAAATATGTTCGCCTTTTCGTTGGCGCTCCTCGGCCCCCATCCTGCAACCATTAGTGTATACGGAGCTTTGCACAATCTGGTGCCGGTCACATTGGGCAACATTGTTGGGGGCGCGATCATGGTGGCCTTCGGATATTGGGTGCAATTTGCAGGCAATGTACAAGCGGCTTCCCCCCATCCTGGACGCCGGACCATCCCGCCGGCCAACAGGATAGGCTGAGACATACCCTATCAACATAGTTGGACAGGATTTGACGTGGCCAGGAAAAGACCCGACGGAATTGAAAAATATGATGCACCTGCCGGAGGCTGGGGCGCATTGAAGGCGGTGGCGGAAAGCCTTTCGCGACAGCAGGTCGTCGCACAAGGAGCCGCCACACTCTTGAAGGCAAACCAACCCGATGGTTTCGACTGTCCTGGCTGCGCCTGGCCCGATCCGAAGCACACGTCTTCGTTTGAGTTTTGTGAGAATGGTGCCAAGGCCGTCACGTGGGAATCCACCGCCAAACGCCTGACGCCGTCGTTCTTTGCATCTCACACCGTCTCAGAATTGTGGGATTGGCATGATCATGACCTCGAAAACCAGGGGCGACTAACACATCCGCTGATCTATGATGCGACCGTAGACAGATACGTAGAAATTGAATGGGACGACGCGTGCCGGACGATCGCCGAAGCATTGAATGCGCTCCCCGACCCGAACATGGCGGAATTCTACACCTCTGGCAGAGCCTCAAATGAAGCCGCTTTCCTTTTTCAACTGTTCGTGAGGGCTTACGGGACAAACAATTTTCCCGACTGTTCCAATATGTGCCACGAAGCGACGAGCGTGGGGTTGCCTCAATCGATCGGCGTCGGCAAAGGCACTGTCACACTTGAAGACTTCGATTATGCCGATGCGATCTTCAGTTTCGGACACAACCCCGGTACGAATCACCCGCGCATGATGACGACACTGCGTGAAGCCGCAAAGCGAGGCGTTCCGATAGTGGTCTTCAATCCGCTAAAGGAGCGGGCGCTTGAACGGTTTGCGTCGCCCCAGAGTGCCGTCGAGATGGCAACTCTGACATCCACAGAGATAGCCTCTGCCTATCATCAGGTGCGTCCCGGTGGTGATGTTGCCGTGCTGAAGGGAATGATGAAGCGGATTTTCCAGCGCGATAGAGAAGATATGGACAGTGGGGGCAACGGTCTGCTGGACCGCAGTTTTATCGCCGAACACACGGATGGCATCGAGACTCTGCGAACAGACATCGATGAAACGACCTGGGATCAGATCGAGACGATCTCCGGGCTCACGCGGGCGGCGATTGAAGGTGCCGGTGACGTTTACCTGAAGGCTAAGAACGTCATTCTCTGTTACGGGATGGGTATCACGCAGCACAGAAATGGTACGTCCAACGTTCAGCAAATCGCCAATTTTCTGATGTTGCGCGGGAACATCGGGCGTCAGGGAGCCGGCATCTGCCCATTGCGGGGCCATTCCAATGTTCAGGGGGACCGCACCGTGGGTGTCACTGAAGCGCCCAACGCTGCATTGCTTGATGGCATGGAACGCGCCTTCGGCTTTCGCCCGGTCGCCGACAAGGGCCACAACGCTGTAGAAGCTATCGAGGCTATCAGCGAAGGCCGTTCAAAGGCGCTGATCTGTCTCGGTGGCAATCTTGCTGTGGCAATGTCGGACCCTGACATCACTTTCGCAGGCATGCGGAAGCTGGACCTGGCGGTGCACCTTACCACCAAGCTCAACCGCTCCCATCTGCTGACGGCGAGAACGTCGATTATATTGCCGGTCCTTGGCCGCACAGACCTCGATGTTCAGGCGGCGGGTCCACAATCGGTCACGGTGGAAGACTCAATGTCGATGGTTCATGCATCGCGAGGCTTTTTGAAGCCGCCAAGCGACTCGGTCCGCTCGGAGCCAGCTGTGATCGCCGGCATGGCAAAAGCCACGCTTGGCAGCCGGCATGGCATTGAGTGGGACGCAATGATCGAAAACTACGACAGGATTCGCGACAAGATTGAAGTGGTCTTTCCGGATTTCCATGATTTCAACGACAGGATAAGGCGCCCCGGTGGATTTCGTCTAAGCGTGCCAGCTTCCGACCGTGATTGGCGCACGCCGGACAAGAAAGCCCAGTTTCTGGTCGCCGAAGGCCTTCACGAAGATCCGCAAGTTTCGGATCCTGATCTTCTCACATTGACGACCATTCGCAGTCACGATCAGTACAATACGACGATCTACGGCATGGATGATCGTTACAGGGGCGTGTTCGGACGACGCGACGTCATCTTTCTCAATGCCGCCGATCTCGCCCGAAGAGGGCTCTCCGACGGCGATACACTTGACGTCGAAGCAGCCAGAAATCCTGCTGAAGTCGATGATCGCCCACGGCTCGTCCGCCGTCTTACTGCGGTCGCGTACAATATCCCAAGCGGATCGGCTGCCGGATATTATCCTGAAATGAACGGCTTGATCGCCTTGTCACACTATGACCGTCGTTCAGGAACCCCTGGATTCAAGTCGATTCCCATCCGCATCAGGCTCGCGACACCAAATTAAGTATCAGCTCTCTACTGGCAGCAGCCATAGCATTTGAAGCACCGCCAGATCACAATTGGAGTTCGACAGATGTTCCATCGCTATGCCATGCGCCGAAGTACATTCTGTCTAGCAGGCGCGCTCATCATTGCCTGCTCGCAGGTCGCCTCTGCGCACGATCCGTCGCACGCAGCTCATGCCAAAGGAACTCCAACGCAATCGAATCTCGCTGATGAGGCACCGTTTCTAACCGAGAACGATGCCGCAATGACCAAGATGATGTCCGACATGACCGTCAAACCGACCGGCGACGTCGACCGAGATTTCGTCGCGATGATGGTGCCGCATCATCAGGGTGCTATCGACATGGCCCTGGCTGTCCTTCGCTACGGCCACAACGAGCAGCTTAAGCGACTTGCCCAGGAAATCATTGTCACACAGCAGCAGGAAATTGCTGCGATGCGCCTTGCGGTCGGCGAGCCCCTTCCTGCTTCAACCCCCTCGCCCACTCAACCCGAGGCGACCCCGGCATCCGCCGATCGGTCGAAACCTCATGACTCGACGATGATGATGTCCCCCGACATGAACATGAAATAGGATACAAGATGAAATCCCGAATTTTCATAGTGACACTCCTCGCCAGCTCGGTTCTTGCCAGTTCTTCAATCGCTTTCGCCGGTCAGGCTCCTGGACTCGCATCGAGCCCGGATATCCCGATAAGCCATCACGATCGCGTTTATGCAGCAGAACAGTTTTCCAACACCGTTTCAGTGACTGATCCAGTTGACAACAAGCTCCTCGGCGTTATCAGGCTTGGTGATCCGCAACCGGGTAACTTCAGCCCGCTTTACCGTGGTCAAGTCCTTGTCCATGGCATGGGCTTTTCACCCGACCACAAGACGCTGGCGGTTGTTTCCATCGGCTCCAATTCCGTAAGTTTCATCGATACGGCCACCAATGCTGTCAAGCATATCACCTATGTCGGACGTGCACCCCACGAAGCTTTCTTTACGCCAGACGGTAATGAGGTCTGGGCAACGGTGCGCGGTGAGGACTATATCGCGGTGCTTGATGCCCACACATTCGAGGAGAAAACCCGTATCAAGGTTCCGGCCGGACCTGGAATGCAGATATTTTCTCCTGATGGCAAGTACGGCTATGTCTGCTCATCCTTCAATCCCGAGACAGTGGTTATTTCGCTGGCCGATCATCAGATTATCGGTCATGTAAAACAGGAGAGTCCGTTCTGTCCCAACATCGCAGCCACCCCCGACGGTAGCCAGGTGTGGTTCACGCTGAAGGACACTGGGAAGACGCAAGTTTTCGAGGCGAAACCGCCATTCAATCTTCTCAAGACACTGGATACCGGCCCGGTCACCAATCATGTCAACATTGTCCGCAATGCCAAGGGCATGTTCGCCTATGTGACCGTCGGCGGCATCAATCAGGTAAAAGTGTTCCGCACCGATACATTCGAGCAGGTGGCAACGATACCTGTCGGCAATCTTCCACACGGCGTCTGGCCGTCCGGGGATGGAACGCGAGTGTATATCGGGCTTGAAAACGCTGACGCTCTGGCTGCAATTGACACGCTGACTAACAAGGTAATCGCGACGGTGCCAATCGGACAAGCTCCGCAGGCGCTGACCTATGTTCCTGGCGCCGTACCAGAAGGAAACGGAACCGGTAATCTTCAACCGCTTGGCATTTCCGGACAGGCCGCGCATTTAACCTTGGCCCCTAAAGCGAAAGGCAAGTCGGAAGACAGAAAGCCGACCAGCGTATCGCTCTTCGATCAAGGACTTTCCCAAGTTCTGCAGGCTTCGGTCACAGGACTCGAACCCAAACATTCCTATGTCCTCGCGCTGGCATCGCGAAAAGACGGCAGCGGGACACTGGTGGCGCTGGCAACCTTCACGACCAACCCGGCAGGCTCGGCGATCGTAAACGCCGTCGGTCCGATCCGCCAGCTGGTGCAGTCGGGGCAAGATGTCCCGCGTCGTTATCTGGTGATCGTCGACGGTACATCCGATAAACCCGGCAAGCCGATACAAGTGCAATCCCTTTGAAGCGCCGCCCGCATGCGAAGCGTCCATGTGCCTGCCAAAGGGAATTTCCATGTCCCGTTTTACTCGTACAGCCGCCATGGCTGCCTTCGTCAGTTTTGGGCTTGCTGGCCACGCCTTCAGCGCCTTGCAGCACAACGATTATGGCCAGTACGACACTCTGATAGACGTGTTAACCCCCGCCCTCGGCGTGGAGGGTCTCGACCACTTGAAAATGCTATTTGTGGAATTGACAAAACAGGCCGAGGGCAATCTGCCTGGAACTGACGGCCGAAGCGATGCAAGAGCATCCTATGAGGATATCCTCAATCTCCGAAAACGCGATCGAACCATACGAACAGCTCTGGAACAGATCGCCGATGCTCAAGGAGATGTAGACGCATTCATCGCACAGCAGGATGTGCAAGCGAAATCAGAACCAGCGGTCGCCGCAGAGATTGCCCGCAGGTTGGTGGCCTCCGGGCGACCGGACGAAGCGCTGGACGCCCTTAACAAGGCCGACCTCACAGACAGCCACCCAGTCCCTTTCGAATGGGACGCCGCGTACACGGAAGTACTGGAAGCTCTGGGACGCAAAGATGACGCCCAGGAATTTCGGTGGCAGTCTTTTGAACGAATGCTTAATGCCGATCATCTGCGGGCATTTCTGAAATGCCTGCCGGATTTCGACGACATGGAGGCGGAAGAGAAGGCGCTTGCGTACGTGTATCACTATCCGGATGCCCACCGCGCCTTGGCATTCCTGTTGTCGTGGCCAGCGCTGGATCATGCGGCGAGGCTTGCGATTTCGCGAGCGGCAAAACTTGATGGCGACCGTTATGAATTCCTGACATCCGCAGTCGAGGCGCTGCGGGACAAACACCCCCTGGCATCAGTCATCATGCTGCGCGCAATGATCGACTTCGCGCTCGACCGCGCACGGACTGCCCGATATAAGCACGCGGCCCGTAATTTAGCTGAAGCCAAGCGGCTTTCAGCGGAGATCAAAGATCGCAACCCCATCAATTCTCATGAAGACTATGTCGCGGACCTTAGATCCAGGCACAGGAGCAAAACCGGGTTTTGGAAGATTGCAGTTTAAAAATCCACACAAAGTCGATGTAAGCGTGCGTGATGGTGTTCCCACTTAACTGCAACCGTCCAAACGTACGTCATGAAACACCATCCTGGTTTGGTATAATAATTAAGGCCGAGAAGCGCGCTGCGTCCTGGGCAACGCCTCACCTTCCCGTGCGAAAGCCCTGTTCAGTGTTTTGGTGCCCAAAAGTCCGCAAGCGACGGCAATTTCGGTGAAATTCAGATCAGTCTCGAGAAGCAACTGCTTTGCCTTTCGTACCCTGAGTTGATCCCGCACTCTCAAAGGTGACTTTCCGAGTTCTTCCCTGAAGATTCTCTCCATCTGTCTGCGCGTTGTTCCTATACGCCGGGCAACGTCTGCCATGCTGATGGGATCTTCCATCGTGCTTTCAAAAACCCGCAGCGCTTGCTTGACAACCCGGTTTGACACCCCCGAAAAAATGAGCGCTGGTTGCTCATTTGTCCGTCGTTCGAATGGGATCATCAATATTGAGGCGCATTTTCTCGCGAGTTCTTCACCAAATTCAGCGGCAATGATTTCCAGACCAAGATACGCCGAGCCCATTCCCCCGGCGCAGGTATAGTGTCTGCCGTTCGCCCGGTAGAGGCTGATCGAATCCGCCGAAAACTCCGTAAATTCTACTCCGAACTCTTCCGTATGAAGCCAGCTGACACAACACTGGTTTTCCGGCAGGACGTCCGCCTCTGCCAGCGCAAAAGTACCCGTGCAAAGCCCGATAAGGCGTATTTGCCTTTTGTTGATCTTCCGGAGCAGATCCAGAAGCGCTGCTGGCGCTTTCTTGTGCGGACTGATTAATCCTCCAACGACAACGACATAATCACATTCCAAAATGGAGCCAAGCACCGCCGTTGGCTCGACAAACATCCCGGTGCTCGATTGCACGCTGGTTCCTGAAAGAGTGGTTATGTCCCAGCTGCATCTGATCTGACGGCTTTGGTCCTTTTCATCGGCGGCAAGCCGCAAGCAATCAAGAAAGAGGCTCAGAGCCGAGAGGGTAAACTGCGGAAGCAGTATTATCCCGAACCTTAATTTCTTTGTGGGAGTTCTAATTTCCACGCCGTCTCCCCGGGTTTTTCTGCGCCCAAGAATACCTTGGCTTGAGTACTATTATCCAGTGCCGATCTGCTCAGGAATAGCCCAATGGCGGATACCGGGCCATTATTGCGAAGGCTCGCGCTGTTCTGCCCATTTCAGCAGAGCATCGAGCGCCGGGCACAGGGCCTGCCCCCAATCGGTGAGGCAATATTCCACCTTTGGCGGGACCTGGTGGTGCACGATGCGCCGCACAATTCCATCTGCCTCCATCTGACGCAATTGCTGGATCAACATCTTCTGGGAGGCGGCGGGGATTGCACGTTCCAGATCCGAAAAGCGCAGGACGTTTCCTCCGAACAGGTGAAACAGGATTACCAGCTTCCAGCGACCTTCGAGGGGCAGCGGCGATCTATGAAACCAAGCCACTTTCTCTCCGGTCGAAATCTTTAGATGCTGTTCATTCCCACTGGAGGCAACGGTATGGGGACACCTGCTCCCATCGGAGCGATACATTGACTGGTATCGCGAAACCTCGAGCCAATAGCATCAATGATTCACGGGTGAAGCCTTCGGTGGAAGCTGGTAGGCCAACATGATGATCAGCAGAGGTATCAAAGTTATCAGCGCTATCATGGCCCATGCATCATTGATGGATTGGACCATCGCCGCCCTTGCAACCATTGGGCTGAAAATGCTCTGAGCAATCGCATCGAATTTGCTCGGCATATGCGCGACAACCTCACTAGCTGGCATTCCGATAAATCTTTCCGTCCGTTGATCGCCCGCCAGCAAACCGTTGGCAATTGCGATGCCGTGCGTTGTTGATCGCGTGTAAATTACCGTGTCAATCAGCGCCAGACCTATTGCGCCGCCAAGATTGCGCATCAGATTGAATAAGCCGCTGGCATCCGGAACCCGCTCATCTTGAAGATTACCAAGAGCAAGGCGCGTCGGCGGGAGCAGACAAAACATTATGGCCAGACCTCGGATGACTTGAGGCCAGAACATTCCGGCAGCATCGGTTTGCGGCGTTTGAAACGCGCTGCACCCGAGGCCAATTGCGAACAACAGAAAGCCTATGGTTGACAATAATCTCGCTTCAACCCGTTGTTCCAGCATGACGGCAAGGGGCGCGATCATCAGTTGCACAATGCCACCCACAAGCATTATCTCGCCTATTCGCAACGCGTTGTGGCCCCTGACGAACGCCAGGAAAACGGGCATGAGATATACCGACCCGAACAGACCGAATCCCAGAACGAAACTCAGAGCGCAGCCAATCGTAAAATTTCGGTCCTTGAAGTTATGCAAATCGACTATGGGGGTGAGCGACGTCCATGTTCGCCGGGTAAAGGCTGCCAGCATAACCGCACTGAACGCCGAAAGTGACAGAACGACGGGGCCCAGCCAGCCACGTTGCGGCGCTTCTTTCAATGCGATCTCCAAGGCGGCAAGACCCATCGCCATCATTGCCAGCGATTGAAAATCAATCGAACGGAAATACTTGAGTTCCAGTGGCTGGCGCGGAAGCAGCAAAGCTGCCAGTGAAGCCGCAACCAAGCCAGGGACCACATTGATTAGAAAGAGCCAGTGCCATGAATAGGTCTCGGTTATCCATCCCCCGATGATTGGTCCGACAGTCGGAGCCATGACTGCGACGACACCAGCGACGGTTGTAGCAATGCTTTGGCGTCGCTGGGCAAACAGCAGGAAAACTGCTGAGAAAACCAGCGGGATCAAGGTCCCACCCGCAAACCCTTGCAAGACGCGCCAGCACAGCAGGGCATTGAAACTATCGCTTTGTGCACATCCGACGGAAGCAGCGGTAAACAGGAAGGTGCCAGATACAAAAAGCCAACGCATACTGAGCAAGCGGGTCAAGAAGCCCGTCAGCGGGATCGCAACGATTTCGGCGATCAAATAGGCAGTCTGAACCCAGCTCATTTGATCTGGATTGATTCCCAAAGCACCCTGGATTGTTGGGAGCGAGGTGGCGACAATCTGGACGTCCAGAATGGCCATGAACATCCCGATGCACATTGCGAAAAAGCCCAGCCAAGTCGAAAAACCTGGCAACCGCGCTTCGCCTGCATCAGGGCTTTGCATCATGGCGCAACTCCGAAAGCGCGGAATTTTCTTCCCGAATCCTTACCGCCAGAACGAAGGCATTCAGCGCGGAGAATGCGAGAGCATACCATACAAGCCCAAAGCACAAGGGCAGCACCGCGATCTCTCCGATCACGACGACATAATTCGGATGCGAAAGGAAGCGGTAGGGCCCCGTTCTTACTAGAGGGCTTCCCGGCAAAACGATGATACGCGTGGTCCAGCGCTTGCCCAACGTCCCAATCACCCAGAACCGCAAGCCTTGAAGCAATATGAAAACGGCAAGCCATCCCGGTTCAATCGGCTTATCCCAGGCAAAAATCCACAAGCCGACAAGCCAGGCAGCATGCAGCGCCACGATGAACACATAATGACCTGGCGCAGCCTCATATGCTCCCTTCGCCAGCAGGGCTTTGGTGTTACGTCTGGCGAGCAAGAGTTCGCCAAGACGTTCGATAGTGACGAGAGCGAGAAGCATCGAAGCCGCGATCATGCGGCTCTCTTGAGTGAAACACAGCTGACGCTGAAGCCCGGGCCCATCGCCGTCAGCAACGTGCGGGATGGTAAACCCGCCTCAACGACGCGGTCCAGAACGAACAGTGCCGTAGGGGCCGACATATTTCCATATTTGGATAACACATCGCGTTCATGGTCCAAGCTGCCTTGACCAAGGGAAAGCGCAGTCTCCAGCGCAGTCACGACTTTGGCTCCGCCGGGATGACAGGCAAATCTATCGATATCCGCAAGTTCAAGATCCACGCGCCCGAGGATTCCGGAAATTGCCGGGGCGATGCGCTCTTCGGCAAAAGGCGGGATATCGCGATCGAAAATGACGCCGAGACCCTGTTTGTCAACGCTCCAACCCATTATGTCCAGCGTGTCAGGCCAAGTATGTTGGCCGGACATCTCGACGCCGGCAATTCCCTCATTTGCAACTTTGAGGACGCACGCCGCCGCTCCATCCCCGAAAAGTGCACTGGCAACGATATTGGCTTTTGTCAGTTGATCCAACCGGAACGCCAATGTGCAGAGTTCGACAGCGACCAGAAGGACGACGGTTCCAGGTCTTGACGTTGCAAGTCGGGAGGCAATGGAGAACCCGGATACACCGCCCGCACAGCCCAAGCCAAATACGGGCACTCGTTCGATATTATCGCGAAATCCCATTTGTTGAGCCACGCGGGCTTCCAGACTTGGAGTGGCGATACCCGTTGACGAAACTGTCACGACCGTATCGACGTCTTTTCCCCTGATGCCTGCCTTCTCCAAGGCGTCATTGGCCGCCGAGGAGAACAAACTGCACGCTCCCTCAATATAAGCGGCATTTCTTTCAGGCCACCCCAAAGGTTCCAGATACCATTCTAGTGGTTGGACAGCGTAGCGCGTGCGAATGCCTGAACTGTCAAAGACTTTCGCCAAACGATCAAAGTCTTTGAATCGGGCGGAAAAAGCCTGATGTGCGGCGGCGGCAGCGTCACGTTGCTGAATGATGTGGGCGGGCACTGCTGTGCCGATTGATATCAGTTTCACGGATTGAGACATCGACACTCCTTGGGGACATTGCCACTGCTATCGACGTGGCACAAGTGCTGCCACGAGGACCTTGCAGGACACATCTGTTCGACAACACTTGAACTGGTATCAATATTCGGGGGAATAATTATACCACTTGGGACTCGATATTCGGCGAAACCTGGCCTGACGCAGGCGATACGAGTTCCCGTTGCGGGGAGCTCGGTTTTGACGTGTCTGCGGTGGACTACTGGCAGTAGTAAGGGTCGCCGCCGCCGAAGAGAAACGGGAACCCGCAGGAGTAGTACGGATTGCCCCAGTAATAATCTTGATGCCTAAAGTGCCGGAAATGCCCTCTATGGAAACCATTCGTGAAGTGGCCGTGATTGCCACCAAACCCATGATGTCCCCTGAAGATTTCATGTCTATCGCCCCCGCCATGTCCGTGCGCCATCGATTCAGTTGCTGAACCGGCCGCCATCATTGCGCCTAATGCTGCTATCGCCAAGATCGTTGCCGATTTTCTCATGGTTTACTCCTGAATTCGAAGCTTCCAGATTTGTCGAAGCTATCCCAGATGTAGGTTCAGCATGACGGTTCCTGTATTATACGTTGGTTTAGTACCTGGAACTTTTAATGCTTGATCTGAGCACTGCTCGGCCTTTAGCGATCAGGTAAACCCGCGCTTTGCCTGTAGTGGATGCGGTAGTCATCAGCGGGGAGGCAGAGTTGACCTCTGTTGAGGATATTTGCTGATCAAAATCTGGTTCGCGCACGACTCTTGCACCTAAGTATAATAGAGCTTGGATCATTGCCTCGCTAAACTGGGACGTGTTGTAGACGTGCGGATCGGGTCCTACTCGAGCGCATTATCAGCGAGATGTGTTTACGAACACCCGCTTTGATGGCCGACATAATCGAATGGCGTGCAGGCATGCCTCTGCCGGGATATCAGTTCTTTCACCGTTCCGGATGACGTTGAGCAGTGTCTCCAGCCCATTGCGCCCTATGCCAGCAACGATGCCGAACTCAGCGAGATGCGCACGAATTGCATTGAGGAGAGCGGGCAGCGCTTGCCCTGATCGGAAAGTTCCCGGCCGAAGAAGTGATGGCAAATCTGCGTCGGTTAAAGCATTTCGTGGAAACGGGAAAGGGCATCGACACGAGCTATTCGGTGCGAGGAAAATTTTCCAATTGATCACCGTCGCCAACGGAAGTTCCTAGTGAAAGCTTGAAAGCGCGTCAACGTGATTGTGGTGGGTACAAGCTCCTTCTGCTGACCAACTAAACTAAAGTATGAACCGACCAAACCAGAGCATTATTCCTTGTTCGATGTCTCGCTGCCTATAGTCGGCCAAACTAACACCCCAAAAATGGAGCTACTGTTCATGTTGAAATCTGAACCTTTAAAAGTATGCATTTATGGCGCTGGAGCCATTGGGGGTACTATTGGTGTGTTGCTGGCTTTGGCCGGGGCCGAAATAAGCGTTGTCGCTCATGGCGCAACGTTGACGGCAATCAAGAATGATGGTCTTCAATTGACGAAAGATGGCAAGACGCATCGTGTGCAGGTGCGCGTCAGCGATGATCCCGCTAAACTGGGACCACAAGACTATGTGATTGTGTCCGTGAAAACCACCTCGCTCGAGGATGTTGCGTCACACATTGCCCCTTTGCTCGGTCCTGACACCAGTGTTGTTACTGCGATGAACGGAGTGCCGTGGTGGTTCTTCATCGGAACCCAAGGGGTACTGAGCGACTTGCGTTTGCCTGCAGTTGACCCGCGCGGCATTGTTGAAGGTGCTATACCGCTGGCGCGAACCGTTGGCTGTGTCGTCTATATGGCTTGCTCCGTCGACGCGCCCGGTAAAATCCGGCATAACGGCGGCAACAAGCTCATTGTTGGTTATGCGGACAACCGGCCGGTTGATGGATTGTCGGACATTAGTGACATATTCAACTCAGCAGGTTTTTCCTGTCAGGTCACAACCTCGATAAGAAATGCTATCTGGCAGAAACTCTGGGCCAACCTGAGCATGAACCCGATCAGCCTGCTTACGGGAGAGACAACCGACGTAATAATCAATGATCCCCTCGTATACGATCTGTCTTCACATATGATGGAGGAGGCAGCGGCCATTGGGGAAGCTATTGGTATCCCGATGACACAATCGACAGCGGAGGTGATCGGAATAGCCAAGTCAGTGGGTGTATTCAAAACGTCAATGTTGCAGGATTCAGAAGCGGGAAGGCCCGTCGAATTGGATGCACTACTCACCGTAACGCATGACATTGGACATCTCATTAAAGTGCCGACGCCCTTTATTGACAGTGTGCTCGGACTGTCGCGGCTGCGCGCTAGGAAGCTGGGACTTCTGGATCGGGCAGCTTAACCGAGCATCCTTCTCTTAGGGCGGGCGATCTTTGTCGACCCAGTTCGACACTCTCCGCCCTCCAATCCAATGGCCGCTTTGGGCCGATATCGTTGAAAAAGTCAGGGTGCAGAGCACTCTGGCCGGTTCTGTCGCAAATTTTTTTGGCGTAGAAATGATTTCGCGCATGCAGCCAGAATGAGGTACAAAGCATCAGTTTTGGGTGCCGCGGCGGAAGCCGCCTTGCTCTTTCCCAGGAATGCAAACCTGGCAGCGACGGTGGCAATGACGGGCTTGGGCTTCGCGAATACCCAAGTGGAGCTCGTAGCAGATCCGACCCTGCTTGGAAATTCTGGACGGGTAATCGCGAGCAGTGCAGTGAGTTGTCTCGATTTAACGGTCAGTGGTTCTAGCATGCCAGACAATCCGAGGACGTCGACGATAACAGCGATGAGTATACTGTCTGCCCTTGACGCATCGCAGGCCGTTATCACTTTTGTCTAAGTGAAACTGAAAGTGCTGTGTTGGATTAAGCCGCGCAGCTGTCAAATTGCATGTGCAGCCGCTCGTATTGCGATGGATAGTTGAGACGAACCCATTCGGTCGCGCCGCGCAGATATGCGATTTCGACGGCACTGTCGAGATTGGCTTCAAGGCCCTGGATTTTATCCTCGAGGTCCTTCATCCGGCTCGCGGCAGGCAGTGTCTTTCTGTCTTTTGAGTTATGTGTCATTTCATTCCATCCATTTGGCCGGCTCAGCAGGCGGTTGACGAGGTGTATGGATACGAAGGCCTGGAATTAGGTAAAATCGTTCCAGACCTGATCCTCCCAAATATTGTTCTCCCAACCCGGGAAGTTTTTACCGATGTCGCTTCCATAGTGCTCACAGCCATGTTGAAACGTCTGGCTTGGTGAAAATGTTCTTAATGAACGATGTGTCGTTTTAGAACAGTGGCAAACTTGCCAGGGCCATAAGCCCATGACCCGGTCACTAAGCTTCCGGACAGCAAGATAGAGAAAACAACGATAGCTATTGTGTGTTCCATTGTAACGCCCTTCTGTTGTTCTACGTTTTACATTCTTTTTCGAATAATAAAATTATACTTAGGATATCGCTGGCTAAACGTTGGTATGATCGGACACCTCAAAACCAGTTATCCGGCGCGCCGATGGAAGACGGAGAGGATGGCAAATCTTTCAACCCCCAAATTGCCGACGATCGGGCTCCACGCCCTAAGAGCGTCAGATCTATTGATCAATTTTGCCAATACGCACAATCGGCTTCAGTGTGCCGCTCTTGTAGAGAAGCGGACAACGGTTGCTGACGCAGCCGCGAAACGTCGAGCCGGCGAAAGATTGCCGCCTGTCTCGTGCGCTGGATGAATTAAACAAACTCTAGGGTCAGGTAGGCAATCAACCTTCGGGGGTCAATTTGTCCTGGGTCTTCGTTTCGAAGTCACTTGAATCATGACGCTCATGCAACTGGGTCGAGGGTTCTCCAGAGACGCGATTAACCATCCGGCCCCGCTGAACGGCCGGACGTTCGCCGATCTGGTTGGCCCAGCGCAACACGTTCTTGTATTCCTGCACCTGAAGAAATTCCGCCCCCTCATAGAGCCAACCTTTGACCAGTCCGCCATACCACGGCCAGACCGCGATATCGGCGATCGTGTACGCGCTGCCTCCCAAATATTCGGTTTCCGCGAGGCGACGGTCGAGCACATCGAGCTGACGTTTTGTCTCCATTGCAAATCGGTCAATTGCATATTCGATCTTGGTCGGTGCGTAGGCGTAGAAATGGCCAAACCCGCCCCCCAGATAAGGTGCACTTCCCATCTGCCAAAACAGCCAGGACAGACATTCGGCGCGAGCACCTGCTTCCGTTGGGAGGAACTCACCGAATTTCTCGGCGAGATAAGTGAGGATCGAACCGGACTCGAAGACCCGGATCAGCGACGGGCCACTGCGATCCAGCAGAGCAGGTATCTTGGAGTTGGGGTTGACTGCCACAAAGCCACTTCCGAATTGGTCACCGTCACCGATCCTGATCAGCCAAGCATCATACTCCGCTCCCTTATGACCAAGCGCCAGAAGCTCTTCGAGCATGATCGTAACTTTCACACCATTCGGCGTACCCAGGGAATAAAGCTGGAGAGGATGACGGCCGATCGGCAGATCCTTATCATGCGTCGGGCCTGCGATCGGGCGGTTGATATTTGCGAAGCGACCTCCGCTCTCTTTGTTCCAGATCCAAATCTTCGGCGGCGTGTAGTCGGATGAAGCACTCATTTTGCAAACTCCAGGCATTCGATGGTGGATTACGATCTGACCTTCGACTTATCCTTCTCGTTTGCAATGACCAGCCGAAAAGTTGAATTTTCGTGGTTAGCGAATTCACTTTTATGTCAAGGTGCTCATCGGTTCGCTTCAAGGCTTCACGCTTGGGCGAAGAAGGCTGGGCGCAGGCGAAGATTTAATTCAGCTGAGCAAAGCTCGATAAACGCAGTCGAGGCCAATCGCGAGAGCGACCGATACAACAACAACCACTAGAATAATGATCTCCGCCAGGTCCAAGTGCGGCATGTGGTTGTGACGAGGGCGATTACTAAACTTAGGCACTCGGGCCTCCATTGAAAGGGCAATCATTAAAACCGTTATTGGCCTGTGCAAAGAACCTCATCCAAGGTACGTCCCGCGGAAGGATATTGCATTTGCCATCAAGTATCCCATCCACTTTTAGCATTCGAACCCGGTCCCCAATCGATCTGGGGAGCCCTGATTCGAAGAGTACGCGGTGAATTAATCACAGTAATCATAATAGAGGGGAGAGTTCCAACGGAACGGGTACTCGCAGGAATAGTAAGGACCCCAATAATTATCGTCACGGCGGAAGTCCCTAAAGTGATCCCTGCGATCTGCAATCCGGCTATGGCTCGTCGCGAACCCACGATCACCCCCAAAGATGCCACCACCGCGGGAGTCACGACCGCTACCGCCGAAGTCGCCGCGACTACCGACAAAGCCATGACCACCACCGCCGCCGTGAGCCATCGATTCAGTCACCGAGCCGGCCGCCAGCATAGCGCCCAAAGCGGTTATCGCTAAGATTGTCGCCGATTTTCTCATAATTCACTCCTTGAAAGCTTCCAGTTATGAAAGCTAACCTGATATGGAGTTAGCAAGTCGGTGGCTGTATTATACGTTGGTTTATATACGTAGATCTTGTGGTTTTTTCGACGGCGACGAAGGGCGCCTGAGCGAGGCTGCGTTTTTGCTGCGTATGCTAGCTAGTGACCCCTGGGACGATTTACGGTATTTAGGAATGAGGTGGCGCTGCCGCCGATACCAGACGCAAAGACAAGCCAATCGCGCACTGCAATCGGAAGGGCATGATGATCAGAAATGGCGCTCTTATCTCCATTGTCTTTGCGATTATCCTGTGCGGAACTCGAGCAAAGGCTGAGGACGCTCCCCCGTCCTATTCAGAAACCACGCTCACGGGTGACTGGAACGATTATCGAAGTTGGCTCCGCGATAAGGGCGTCATCTTCACAATAACTCAAACCAGCGATTGGCTCGGCAACGTATCGGGCGGCGTGCGGACGGGGACCGCCTATGACGGCGTTTTCCAGTTGCAGGGCGATTTCGATATGGATCGGCTGGCGGGCTGGACTGGCGGCAAGATCCATATCTCGGGATATGCAATCCAAGGCGAAGGTCTGTCGAAGCGCAATCTCGACAACCTGTTGACCGTGACTTCGGTCGAGGCCGACAGCAGCGTCAGGCTCGGTGAATTTTTCATCTCTCAGAGCCTGATGAAAGATTCCGTTACGCTTAAGATCGGGCAGATTCTGGCAGACCAGAATTTTGCGATCAGCAACACAGCAGGTCTTTTTGTGAACTCGACGTTCGGCTTTCCCGGCCTTTTTGCTGTCGACCTCCCCGGAGGAGGTCCAGCTTATCCCTTCGCCGCGCCGGGGGGACAAATCATTGTAAAGCCCGACGATGCATGGACACTCCAGGCGGCGGTTTTCAACGGCCGTCCAACAACCGATGCCAACGGGTTCGGTGTTTCGCTTGGCGATGGAGTTCTCGCCATTGCCGAGGCATCTTATACTTATACGCCCGCCAAGGGTGATCCCGGCCTACCCGGCACATACAAGATTGGTATGTGGTATAATTCGGAAACGTTCGACAGCCTCTCCACCGCCTCGAACGGTGTTTCGCTAGCCAACCTCTTGGCGAGCGGTAGCCCGAGGCGACTGTCTGGAGATTACGCGATCTACGCCATTGCCGACCAAACACTCTGGCAGGAGCCCGGCAGCAGTGACAATGGTCTCAACGGATTTGTCCGCGTTGCGATCGCACCCGAGCAAGACCGCAACAGCATGGATTGGTACGTCGATATGGGTATGACCTACAAAGGGCTCGTGCCGGGTCGTGACAGCGATACCGCTGGGATCGGCTTCGCTTATGCAAGTATGAGCAAGAGTGTGTCGGATCTCGCGAAAGCAGACATTGCGTTCAGCGGCATGTCGCAGCCCATTCCGGATTACGAGGCTGTGATTGAAGTCACATACCAAGCGCAAGTTACGCAGTGGCTGGCAGTGCAGCCCTTCTTCCAATATATCATTCATCCGGGCGGCAATGCGTCCGATCCGAACAATCCTGGCTCGGCGATCGGGAATGCTGCCGTTTTCGGGCTGCGAACCGCCGTCACTTTCTAAAGAAACGCCGATCTGGGGCGGTAATGGGGGTTCTGTTTAGCGAGCAGCGTGATCTGGTTGCAGCCAAGCGCTTCCTGAAAAACGCGCTGGCTCGTCATGGCCGTCCCGATCGCATCGTCATTGACGGCAGCCGGACCAACCGGGAGCCGATCGTTTCCTGTGACACGGTAAATCGCTTGCAGGATCGTTCGCGGCGAAAGTTGCCGCAGATCCGGATCAGGCAAAGCCAATATCTCAATAACCGCCCAAGTTCATGACATGATCCTAAATGACGATGTCTCGCCTGCTGAAGCCGAGGATGCTACCATGAACGCTGGTCAATATCCCCATGGTGGCATAACTTAAACAAAAAGATCTCCGGCAACCCCGGAGTGGTTCACAACAACATCCCACGAGGTGCTCAATGCGTTCTCGAATAGCCTCATGTTCCTGCGGCCAGTTGCGCATTGAAGTCCAGGGCGAGCCACTCGGAGTGGGCGTTTGCCACTGCCTCGCCTGTCAGCGCCGGACGGGCAGTGTCTTCGCAGCACTGGCCGGCTTTGCCGCACCGTATAAAGTACTTGGCTCCGCAACTGAGTACCTTCGCGTTGGCGATCAAGGATCCAGGTTCAAGTTCCGGTTTTGCCCTGTCTGCGGAACAACAGTCTTCCACACCGAAGAAGGTCACGAGCAATCCTGGGTAGCTGTCGCAGTGGGAGCGTTCGCCGACCCAAACTTCCCGCCACCCGAAGATTCCGTTTATGACTGTCGCAGACATTCTTGGGTTCGCTTACCGCGAGGGACAAATACATATGAAAAGGACCCTGCATAGTTGCCAGCCCACCCCAATGCAGCGCTTTCGGGATCACCTCGATGTTAGCTGACGAATAATTCGAGGGTACTGTCGCACGGCAGCTGCCAAATTTGCCAGCGCGACCCTAGCAGGCATACGCTGGACGCCGCCGTCTCAGTTGCACCTGGTCGTCGGAGAAGGGGCGGCGTTGCAGCCCTTCGCGACAGGCTTTTTGGCTCCACTCTTCGGTCCAGCCAAAGCGCCGGCCTGATCTGCGTAGTTGTCTCTCGTATTCTGATCAACGACGGCAACGGGAGCGGCCAATATCAGTCCTGCCGCGCTACCGGCCGCTGCTGCCGTTCCGGTCGTCGCTGCGAGTATCTGGTCGCCTAGCCCCACTCTGTTGTCCGTCAGCGTCTGGCCTTCCGAAATGCGCGCCCCGATGAGTTGAACGACCTGCGGAGACTCGGCAAACTTGCTGTGATTGAGGTCGTCACTGACTTTGATTTTCGTGAGGTCGATCACGGCGATCCTGTTGTCTTCAAGTTCCTGTTTGTATGGAGCCTGTTCAGGATCGATCGACCCTAGCCGCGGCACGTCTCCCCAAACCCGGCGTGACAACGCCAGCGCGCGATCGTCGCGAGAGACGAACAGGGTGAACTGTGGATGCTGTTTTCCCATTTCCGCAATCTGCGAACGGAACACGTCGACATCGACATCGGGAGCGGCCAGCATGACGTTCTTGAATTTCGCGGGCAGCCTGCCATTGCGGATCGCCATCTGACGCAGCGATTCCAGAGCGAGCCAGTTGCCCATTGAATGGGCAAGAACCGAGACTTCCTTCACCTCGGGATCGCGCGCCAGATACTGGAACAAATTCTCCAGAGCATTCCGGGTGTAATTCGTGCTTTCTCGGTCATACCCATAGGCGAGCAGGCTGCCCCGCGATGGCCATGTCACCAGCACGGGTGCGCTATGCACACCCGAATCCTGAACGATCTGCGCGAAACGGTAGACAGAATCCTCAAACCGATTGTTGAACCCATGGATAAAGACAAGCACGCTGCGGTCCGGGCTCTTCCTGACTGAAGCACTGAGCCATTTCTTGGCCGCATCCAGTGTCAGCTCGTCCGCCTTCAGCGTTGCGAAATCGGTTGCCGGATTGGGGGGAAGTTTCTTTGGCCAAGCCACTTCGCCTTCCTTGCGGACACTCTTGGGCGGGATCGACACGGTAATGTCTGCGAATGCCGGCGTCAGCCCGCGTTCCCCCGTAAACATCTCTCCTGGAACGGCTGAGCGGCTGCGCGTCGTCGTCACCAGCATGTCGACCCTGCTCGACGAGGGAGCGGAGTCAGCGACAGGCAACAACACGTTTTTCGGATGGCCCGCGCAACCCGAAGCGAGGACAACCAGCATCCCGATCAATACCCACCGCCAGCATCCAATACACGCGACGTTGTTGCTCACTGGCATTGGCAGCACGGCCCCGGTTCACAGTCCTAACAATAATAAATCCCGACCGCGCAGCGCCGCACGGTGCGCCGAGCCACGCCAGCGACACTGACAGGCGTGAGCGGACGGCCGATCCTGGCCTCGGCGGATCCCACAAAGCTGTACAGACTCGGGGTCGACAACTCTGATCCCGCCTCCAATCCCAGCAATCCGATGACTCCGGCCAACACGACAATCTTCAGTTTCCTTGAAATGTTCATTTGGTGCCTCCTGGGGCAAAGTGATCTGGAAGTTCATCGATATTCACAAGTTTCTTCGGGTCGTCGACCTGCTTGGCGTCAGTGGAGTTTTTAAAGCCGAAATCCTCCGCAGCAACATCCGTGCCGGTCTTCCAGTCGCTGATCTGGACGCTGTATTGCGGCCCTTGGTCAACCTGTGTGGAAGTGATGACATATCTGCAGGGATAGGGGTGCTCGCCTTGGGCGATCCATATCTGCCAGTCGACTTCCTTGGTCCGGAACGCGAGATGGTCGCATTCAGTGCCGCCGATTACACCGCTGCCAAGATCCTTCACGTCGACCACGTCACGCATCAATTCGTCGTAGACATTGGACAGGAGGAGATCAGCGCCAGGGACAGGCCTCTGGTATTTGTTTCTCAACTCGTCGATCAGATGGTCGATTGTCCCCGGGACTTCGGCCTGAGCGTACAGATTGTCGTCCTTGCCGAGCAGCGTCAGGGTCTTTCCGTCGAAAGTCATCTCGACATTGGCAAAACCTCCAGACCGCGTGGCGCGGAACTTGTCGGGCCGGCCCATTTCAACTTTGCCCGAGCTTGCCAGCAGCAGTTTCTGATGCTCCTTGGTGACGACCTCAAAATTGGTATCGTAGGCGAATGAAATGGCCTTTTGCCCCGCCAGATAGTCGGACATCGCCTTGAGCAGATCCTTGGCTTCCGCCTCGCCGGCCCTCGCGCCTGAAGATGTTCCAGATACAATGACCAAGGCCAGGGCGGTAGCGGTGAATTGCATGACTTTTCGAGGTATCGTGTTCATCGAAGTATGCCTTTCTTTGGATTTCCGCACGTTCGTCGGAGTCGACCTGATCCAGATTCATTTTGGGCACGCATCGCATGCATCCCCCTTCCATCAGGACGACTTGCTCACTGAGCATGAAACACAATATGCGCCGCGGTGCCGTTACGCCCGTAACATCGGGTATGTTACATGTGTAGCGAGTTCACGCCGCTACCGCGGTTGCAGATCGGAACCACTGCTCGGTGATACGATGCTCGCTGCTGAATCCGCGGGTATTGGCAGACCCGCTTTGCGAATCCCCGCAATCATGCGGGCCTGATCCTCGGGTTGAATATTGCGGTTTTTAAGCTCCGCCGCGAGATTGGGGAGGAACCCCGGACGCATTGCCACAAATCTGGCACCCTCGCGCTTGGCATCTTCCATCAGCCCCCGCTCCGCATAGATGACGGCCGCAACGAGATGAAAGAGCGGAAACTTCTGCAGGTTGGCCTGCCTGATCTCGGCAACCGCGGTGTCGTAGTCCTGAAGCATGTAGGCAGCAAGCGCTCGGTTGCCGTGGTAATAGCCGGCCCCGCCGGGGTTGACGGCAAGGGCTTGATCCAACACCTCCGCACCGCGTTTCCATTGTCCGCCCATGGCGAGACGGACTCCGTATTCACCCATAAGTTCGGTATCATTGGGATTGGTCGCAAGCGCCTGCTCTCCCACTCGCATCGATTCCGCCAGCTGCTGGTTGAAGAACAGTGCGGTCATCAGGGCCTGAAGCGCTCGGACATTGCCAGGATCTAGCTCTACGGCACGCCGGGCAGCCCTGAGCGACCGCTCCAGGGGGGTGGACGGATTGGATTTCGGATTGTACCCGAACCGATCCTCATCGAGGTAGACTATCGACAGCATTGCCCAGGCAGTTGCGTAGGACGGATAGCGGGCAATGGCAGTTTCCAGACACTCGCGAACGTCCGCATGGCGTTCTACGCTCAACTCGGCACGATAAGCGTAGAAACGAAGCGTGCATCCGTAAGCGTCAAGGTCATCCGGTGGAGGATTGGCCGTGTCAATTTGCGTGATAATGCCGTAGGGCTGCGCCACAGCCTTCGCCACCTTGTCTGCGACGTCTGACTGAATGGCAAACAGTCCGCGCGAGCGGAGATCATCATCATAGGTCTGGGACCACAAGATAGCGCCCGTCGCAGTGTCTAGCAGGCGGGCTGTCACCCGCACCCGACTGTCGGAGACGCGCACGCCGCCAGTAAGCAAATAACGGGCCCCGAGTTTGCCGCGGACCTGCGACGCGTCGGCCCCCGGCGGCAAGGACTCGGATGTCTCGCGACCGAACACCTTTAGTTCCTTGAACCGGGGCAATGCCGTTAGCAGCTCCTCAGTAAGGCCCAGCGTGTAGAGATTGGCTTCCGGCCCCTCACCAAGATTGGCAAATGGCGCGACCACGAGGGTGGGTTCATTGGGGCTCGGGGCGTTTATTGCCCGCCCCGACGCATCGGATGTGGGCCACTCAATCCAGTAGCCAACGATGGCAACACCAACCAAGGCGATCAGCGCCAATGGGATCACCCATCTGGCGCGCCACGAAAAATATCTCGGAGAAGGTTCGATCTTGCCGGAAGCAGGCGCCTCCGCCACCGGGTCGTCATTCCAGGAGAAGAAAGGGACATACTTGCCTTTTGGGATGTCGATCCGGATCGGATCGTTCTGGCCAGCAACCAGATAATAACGCTCGAGTGTGCGTCGTAACCGCCCTGCCTCGATCCGCACGACGGGATCGTCCTGGTTGAAGCTTTCGTCGCGGTTGAAGACCTCGACTGCGATGGAATAGCCCTTGATGCGCTCGGCACGACCCGAGAGGGTTTCCTCCACCACGTATCGCAGGAATGCGTGCGCGTGCCCCGAATTTGGAAACTCCGGGCTGGCGGTTAAACGCTCCAGTTGGGCACGGACATCCTCGGGAGGGGGCGGCGGGCGCTGCACGCCGGCAACCTCATCAACCCGAATATCAATTGGGCCCTGCATTGTTTCATCCCCCGATGAGCAGAACGGCCGGCATTTTCTGTATGCTACCGTAACTTACTCCCCAAACACGGCTCCGTCCACGATAGTCAGTTGGCAACTCCGCCTGCTCAAGGAGAGGAGCACCGTGAGATGGACAAAGGCGTAGTGGCTGCCAAACGGCGGTTTCCCTTCCGAGGTCAGGCGATCGCGGAACGCGCTGCCCGTGACGAAGTGTTTCGCGATCTTTGCATCGACTTCGCGGACGCAGAGGCGGAGCTGCGCCGGTGGGAACAATCGATGGAGCCCAAGCGCGACGAGCGTTGCTCCGAGTACACGGAATTGGTGGATGATCTGGCGAGAGAGATCGAAACCGCGCTCGATACTGCCGCGATCATCCCATTCCATAAGCGTTGGCCTTAAGCATATAGATGAAATTGCATCCATCTATGCCGCAAAGCTGTTCCTGCGACCATGGTTCTCCGACAAGCGAAGCGCAAGTACGTAACTGTAACAAGACCAAAGACGGGAGATGCAGGACAACGCAACGGGCTATGTATGAACCATTCCGCAACGCCGGAAGCGCATTCCTTGCCGTAGTCATTTCCTATGAGCTCGAGCATCATGTCGAGACCTTCGAAGCCCGGTACAGGTAAAACCGCTTGCGATCGATGACAAACAGGTCACGGCGAAGATCGATGCCGGGAAACCCTTCCGTGAAGGCGGCTTATCCAGCCCAAATCTACACAATGACGGCTCATCAAGAATCGGTCGCTGGGGTTTCCTCCGTCAGCTCCGCCGCACCCGCCAGGCGAGATGTGCGAGTGCAGCGCCGACGCTGATCAGCTCAATTCCGAGAAGCAGTCCGATGAGCCATAGTGCCGTCACCGGGAGGCTTGCCCATAGCACCAGAGAGAGCAGGATTCCAACGAGCCCGCTCGCGAGTACCCACCCCCAATGGGGGAACGGGCGAATCGTCAGCGCAAAGACAATCTTGGAGATGCCTTCGATCATGAAGAACACAATCAGAAGGAGCGTGATCGTCAGCAGGCCTTGTCCCGGATCGCGCAGGAAGAGGAAGCCTACGAGCAGAGCGAGGATTACAGAAACGAGCTGAAGCCAATAGTGTGGGACGTGGCGAGTTCCCAAAAGACTAATGCCCTGTGCAACACCACTGATGATCAATAGCCAGCCCAAAAGGATGACGACCGCCACCGACGAGAACACCGGATAAACGATCGCCAGGATTCCCGCCGCAACGAGCAGGCCGCCTTGAATGAGATACCATAACGAGTGCCGCTTGACCGTTTCCCGCATAGCCTCGCGGAAAACCTCCGCTGCCGCATCCAATGACATAGCCATGATCCTGCTCCATTTTTTCCCGCTGCGCCCCAAACTTGCAAGTACCCGACCCAGCAAACCTGGCAATCGGCATCATGGGAATTGCTCTATCCGCAAATCATGAATCTTGACGTTCAAAACGCGCAAGTACGTAACGGTAACAAGTTCAAGGGGTAAGATTTACCAAGGTTGTCAGGCAGGCATGACCGACTACAACAAAGATCGAAATGCGTTCGATTTCATATCCGCGCACCCACACCTGATAGCTGCCACCATTTGAGGTGTTGCCGCTGGTCAAGATGCCTGTACCGCCATTTGCCGGACATGCAGCCAACCGAACCGCGGCACTGCTGCAATTGTGACTCTCATTCGTCGTTGACTTCGCAGGTTATGAGAGGAGAATGTCTTTTTATGCCTCACCACGCAACATTAGGGGCGCCTACGATGACAATCGCAACGAAACTTCGAGACTATATCGACGGCCAGGGCATCGCCTACGACACCGTCGCTCATCACCGTACAGCAACAACCAGCCAATCGGCGCGGGCGGCACGTGTTCCAGGCAGCAGGCTGGCCAAATCAGTGGTCGTGCATCACGAAATGGGATACGTACTAGCCGTTGTTCCGAGCACGCACCGGATCGAGCTCTCCACATTGCAGGATGTGGTGGACAGGCGGCTTGGTCTCGCCTCGGAGGAGGAGGTCAGTTCGCTCTTCGCCGATTGCGACATTGGCGCGGTGCCGCCCATCGGGTCGGCCTATGATGTGCCGGTGATCCTCGACGAAAGCCTCGGCGACGCCAGCGACGTCTATTTCGAAGGCGGTGACCACAAGACACTGGTGCACGTCAGTGGACCGAACTTTCGCAGCCTCATGAAGGATGCGCGGGTCGCCCGCTTCAGCCACCTGTCGTAGATGTCGCTATCCTGGTCGGGCGGCGGCCGACGCGGAGTTAATGCCTGTGGCGGTGGCCCAAGCCTGCCCAGCGACGACATAACTGTGATGGCATTGCATGTGGTGCGTCACCGTCGTACCGTGCAGCAGCGCAAAGTGCTGAATGTATAGCCGGAGCCAAAGTCCGGTCGCGTTTCAACCCGTTGAACAAGTAGTCGCGGATCATGGAACTTATCGTCGCCCTTGGCCTGATCGTCTTCAAGGTCGCGTTGCTGATTGCGATCCTGCTGCTGCTGCCCTTGCCGCTAACCTGGCTGGAACGCAAGATCGCCGGACACATGCAGCAGCGGATGGGGCCGATGCGCGTGGGGTGGCACGGGCTGCTGCAGCCGGTGGCAGACGGAATCAAGCTCTTAACCAAAGAGGACCACATCCCGGCCGAGGCCGACCGCTTCCTGTTCAAACTGGCGCCAATCCTGGCGCTCGCCCCGCCCTTTGTGGTGTTCGTTGCGATCCCCTTTGGCGAGACCGTCTCGGTCCTCGGCGCCGAGATCACGCTCTACGTCTCCAACATGAATGTGGCGCTCCTTTTCGTCTTCGCGGTGATCGGGCTCGAGGTCTATGGCGTCATCTTCGGCGGCTGGGCCGCTAACAGCAAATACGCTGTCCTGGGCAGCCTCAGGACCTGTGCGCAGATGATCAGTTACGAGATCCCGATGGGATTCGCGGTCATCGGCGTGGTAATGCTGGCGCAATCCATGAGCCTGCTCGAGATCGTGCGGGCGCAAGCCGATGTCTGGAACGTCGTCTACCAACCGGTCGGCTTCTTCGTGTTCTTCGTCGCCGGACTGGCCGAAGCGCAGCGCATTCCCTTCGACCTCGCGGAAGCGGAGGGCGATCTGGGGGCCGGGTTCCATACCGAATACAGCGGTATCCGCTTTGCGTTCTTCATGGTCAGCGAATACGCCATCGTGTTGCTGGTGTCTGTGCTGGTGGTGATCCTGTTCTTCGGCGGCTGGAACGGCATATTGGTCCCCCTGCCACCACTCCTCTGGTTTTTGCTCAAGGTCGCGTTCTTCGTCTATTTGTTTATCTGGTTCCGCTTCACTTTCCCGCGCTACCGCTACGACCAACTGATGGCGATCGGATGGAAAGTCTTGCTTCCTTTGTCGATGGCGAACATAATCATAACTGGTGTTGCTTTAGGGGCCGTGGCGGCTCCGTAGCGAGGCGGCGATGTCGCTTGCACGGGACAGAGTTGGAACATGGATCGGATGGGCGTTCTTCGCCGATCTGGCGAGCGCCTTGGCTCTGACCTTCGGCTACATGTTCTCCAGATCCGTGACCATGCAGTATCCGGACAAAGAAAAATGGTTGCCCTACTCGCGTTACCGCGGGCATCACTTCCTGAAGCGCGACGAAGGGGGCGAGATCAAATGCGTGGCCTGCGAACTCTGCGCGCGGATTTGTCCCTGCGACTGCATCGAAGTCATCCCCTACGAGGACGAGAAGGGCAACCGTCGCCCGGCAAAGTTCGAGATCGACATGGCCCGGTGCCTATTTTGCGGGCTGTGCGAGGACGCCTGCCCGGCCGACGCGATCGCGCTTGGCCAGCAATACGAATTCTCGAGTCTTGTCTCGCGTGATTTGGTGATCGGGCGTGACGATCTGCTCGGCAAGCCGGGCAAGGCGACGACCGGCGGCGGCGTAGTCACTGCGCGCCTGAACACCGAACGGGACGTTCTGGTCGAGACGAGCGAGTCGCAGGGGTACAACTGGTGGCGGAATATCCGGCGAACATGAACGCGCGCCAGCCGTCAAGCCGGAGCGCGCAGACAGGAGATTCAGATGCACGTCTGCCAAATCTTGAAGAGCAAATCTCCCGAGCTCATTTCGGTCACACCAGATCAGCCGATGGTAGAAGTCCTGCGGCTGTTTCGAGACAATAACATCGGCTTCGTGGTCGTCAGCCGTTCGCCCGGGGAATGCCTGGGCACGCTGTCGGAGCGAGACTGCTGCAATGCGGTGGCTGAATACGGAACCGAGGCGCCCAAAATGCGGGTCGCCGACATCATGAACCGCAGTGTCGCGACCTGTTCAACGGAGGATTTTCTGCCCTTTGTGATGGCGATCATGACCGAGCGGCGCACGCGCCATGTGTTGGTCATGGATCGCGGCGCAGCTGTCGGCGTGGTGAGCATCGGCGATGTGGTCAAGCACCGCCTCGACGAAGCGCTTCGCAACGAGCAGGCGCTGCATGAATACATTGCCGGGACCGCTCATCACTGACGTGGCCAGCTAGAGTTGAGGCGCGGGTCAGCGCAGGTGTTAGTGAGCCCCGTAATGCCTCAGCTCAGATCCCCAGGCCTCGCCCCGACTCCGACGACGGTGGCGATCTCGAAGGCCGCGTGCGCCTTTTGAACGTCCACCGGACATGGATACTCGCCCCGCCGCATCAGTCCGTTGAGACGCAGGGCTTTGTAGTTTTCCGGAACGAATACAAGGCCCTTGGGAAACCGCTTGTTGACCTTGAGTTGCGCGGTCAGCTCGCTTTGGGCGGATCGCACGACGACCTGATCGCCATCCGAAAGGCCTAGCTGCGCGGCATCCCGCGCGCCCATCTCGACATAGGGGTCATCGGCGACCGTATTCAGGATTTCCGAGTGCTCGGAAAGATATCCGTTGTGGAACAGGCAGTTGCCGGTGATCAGCATGAGCCGATCGGTTGCAATGGGGGCAAGTGGCGGGGCGAAGAACTCGCCAGCTGGCGGCACAGGGGCCACCTTGGTGAATGCTCCGTCGGCGCCAAGCCCGTCCTGCGTTAGCCCCTCGTAGGCCGGAACCAGCCGGGCAATCTCGTCGAAAATCTCATGTTGAACCGATGGCCTCAACGCTTGGTTGCGAAGCGCCGCGACGAAGTCGAAGATCGCCAGATTGCCCCGCGCCTCAAGGACCGGTTCGCGGAACTTGCAGACCTTTTGGGTCCGGCCTTCGTTGTTGGTGAAAGTGCCGGATTCTTCGCCATAACTCGCAGCTGGCAGCACCACTTCGGCCAGGCTCGCAGTATCCGTGAGGAACGCGTCCTGCACGATCAGGAGATCGGCGGCACCAAGCGCCCGCTGCACGAATTCCCGATCGGGATAGGACATCAGGGGGTCGCTTCCGGCGATATAGAGCGCGCCCATTCGCCCCGTGTCACAGAACTCCAGCATGGCGTCGAAATCCACGCCCGGTTCAGACGGGATCTCGCTGCCCCAGGCTCGCTCGAGCGTTGCGCGCGCCGCGTCATCGGCGACCGCGCGCAGCCCCGGCAGCGCCGCCGGCAGAACCCCCATATCCCAGGCGCCCAGCTGGTTGGCACGGTCAAAGAGGAACTGCATCGCAAGTCCCTTGCCGAGTAGGCGGAGAACCTGCAAAAGGTTGTTGAGCTGCTGCAAGGTCGCGCGCGCTAGTGGCGACCTCAGGAGGTCGGCGCTGACAAGCACGGTGACGCTCCGGCCTTCCAGCAGCGCTGTGGCCAGACGGACCGGTTCGTCACTGTCAGTGGCTGCTGCTGGCCCGCCGGTTGTCGCGGCGATGTCCGCAAGCACGTCGCCCGGCAAGGCCTGATCAGCCGCCGCCACGAGACCGGCCACCACTGCGGCAATGCTCGTAGCCTCACCGCCCGGCGGAACACGAACGACCACGCGGGCATCGGCGTCCAGACGCGATGGCCGCGCCGAGAGCATGAGCAACCCGGTCTGCCGCCGCCGCGCGCCATCCCGCAGCAGGTATTCGGTGACCGGGTTTTCGTCGGTCACGTTGCCACCGACAACAAGCACGCAGTCGTTGCCGATCACTTCCTCCAGCGGCATGCGGGTATAGAAGGCCGCCATCAAGGGGCCGAGCGTATCGAAAGGCGTGGACCAGCGCGATGCGCAGTCTATGTTGTTGGTCCGGAATACCGTCCGCATCATTTTCTGGAACTGATAAAGCATCTCGTTGGGAAGGCGCGGCGAGGCCAGCCCGCCCGCAGGCTTTCCCTCGACGGCCGACAGGCGCCGTCGCAGGTAGTCCCCCGCTTCTTCCCAAGAAACCGGAACAAGGGCGCCATCACGACGGACCATCGGCCGCTTGATTCGGTCCCGACTCTCGACGAAATCAAGACCAAAGCGCCCCCGCACGCAGAGCGTTTCGCGGTTGACCCCGTGCTCCGCTTTCGAGCGGACCCGCATGAACTCACCCTTGCGCGCTCCGACGGTCAGCTGGCAGCCGGTGCCGCAATGCGGGCAGACCGTGTCGGTCTCGGCCAGATCCCAGGGCCGCGCCTTGTAGCGATAAGGGAAGCTCATTAGCGCTCCGACTGGACAGACCTCGACGCAATTGCCGCATTGGTCGCAACTCGCAAGACTCCCCTCGAAGCCGGTCACGGCGGTATCCATGCCTTTTTCGACCGTGCCCAAGGCGACCGCGCCGACCACCTCCTCGCACATCCGCACGCAGCGCTGGCACTGGATGCAGCGGTTGACGTTCATGACGATGACCGGGCTGAGACGGATGTCCTTGGAGTGGAACACACGTTTGGCATCGCGGAACCGGCTTTCGCCGGGCCCGTATGCCATCACCATGTCCTGAAGCTCGCACTCGCCGCCCTTGTCGCAGATCGGGCAGTCGAGGGGGTGGTTGGCGAGCAGCATGTCGAGCATGGAAGAGCGTGTTTCGTCGATCAGCGGCGTATTCGTCCGCACGATCATGCCGTCGGCGACCGCGGTGGCGCAGGAAGGCTGCAGCCGCCGCTGCCCCTCGATCTCCACCAGGCACATCCGGCATGAGGCCAGCGCCGGCAGCCGCTTTAGATAGCAGAAGGTCGGGATGTCGATGCCCAAACGCTCGGCAGCCTGCAGCACCGTAGAGCCGGCCTCCACTTCCAGCGTTTGTTCATTTATCGTGACGCTAACCATGACTATCTTAAGGCCTTCTTCCTGCGCTCCTCAGTGAAACGGGCACCTGTGCTCCTCGATATGAGCGACGAATTCATGCTCGAAATGCGTCAGTGCCGCTCGCAGCCCCATAGCCGCGCCGTCGCCCAGAGCGCAGAACGTGTTGCCGAAAATGCCCTTGCAGAGCGCCTCCAGCTGTTCCAGATCGCCCGGCGCCCCCTGCCCCGCCTCGACCCGGCGCAGCACTTTTACAACCCAATTCAGCCCTTCGCGGCACGGGGTGCACTTGCCGCAGGACTCATGGTGGAAGAACTCGATGATCCGGGTGGCGACCTTGACCATGCAGGTCGAGTCGTCGATCACGATTACCCCGGCCGAGCCGAGCATCGAACCGGCAGCGGCCAGCGAGTCGAAGTCCATCCCAACGTCCAGCCCGCACGCCGGGATCAGCGGCGCCGAGACCCCGCCGGGGATCACTGCCTTGATCTTGCGCCCCGGTAGCGGCCCGCCGGCGCTATCTTCGATCAGTTCGCGCAGCGGTATACCCATCGGCAGCTCGTAAAGGCCCGGTTTCCGCACCTGCCCGCTGAGGCAATAGAGCTTCGGGCCGGGGCTTTTGTCGGGACCGATGTTGCGGAACCAGCCTGGCCCCCGCAGCACGATATGCGGGACGCAGGCCAATGTCTCGACGTTGTTGATCACGGTCGGGCTTGCGTAGAGCCCTTCAACCGCCGGAAACGGCGGTTTCAGGCGCGGCTGCGCTCGCTTGCCTTCGAGCGAGTCGAGCATTGCGGTCTCCTCGCCGCAGATATAGGCGCCCGCGCCGCAATGGATGTGCACGACGAAATTGAAATCCGAGCCCAGAATCCGCGTTCCCAGATAACCCTTCGCATTGGCCTCAGCGATCGCCTGCTCCAGCCGCCGGATCGCCAGCGCGTATTCCCCGCGGATGTAGACATAGGCGGTTTCCGCCCCGATCGCGTAGCCACTGATCGCCATGCCCTCGATCAGCTGATGCGGGTCACGCTCCATGATGATCCGGTCCTTGAAGGTGCCCGGCTCGCCCTCATCGGCGTTGCAGCACAGGTATTTTGGCTTGCCGGCCCGCTTCGGCACGAAGCTCCATTTCAATCCGGTAGGAAATCCGGCCCCGCCGCGACCCCGCAGGTTGGATTCTTTGACAAGGTCGATGATTTCATCAGGGGTGTATTCGTCAAGCGCCTTCGCCAGTGCCTGGTAGCCGCCGCCGGCCCTGTAGGTCGCGAGCAGATGGCCATCCGGCACGTCCACGTTCCTGAGAAGGACCGGTTCGAACATGGCGCTACGCTCCCGGCGGTGCTGAGGCGTCGAGACCGGCGCCAGTCGCTTGCCCCGCCACCGCCCGCAGCTTGTCCAGCAGCATGTCGATCCGCGCTGTGTCGAGGTCGCCGTGATAGTCGTCGCCGACCTGCATCACCGGGGCCATCTCGCAAGCGCCAAGGCATTCAACGGTCGAAAGCGTGAAGAGCCCGTCCGGGGTTGTGCCGCCCTTCTTGATCCCCAGCACCGCCTCTAGATGCCCCAGCAAGTCCTCGGATCCACGCAGCATGCAGGATACATTGTCGCAGAGTTGCAGGTGGAACATCCCCACCGGCTCGGTATGGAAGAGGGTGTAGAAAGTCGCCAGTTCGTAAACCCAGATCCGCTCGACATCGAGGATGTCGGCGACCTCTTCCAACACCGGGCCGGGCAGATGGCCATGTTCCTTCTGCGCGATCAGAAGCGCGGGCATGATCGCCGAGCGCTGGTCCGGATACCGCGCCGCCGCTGCTTCGATCTTTTCGCGCATGTTCATCGCGTCCAAATCTCCTGCTACTTGTCCACCTCGGCCATCACCGGGTCGAGGCTGCCCAGCACGGCTATCATGTCTGCCAGGTAGTGCGCATTGCTTACCCCGAACAGTCCCTGAAGATTGACGAACGACGGTGCCCGCACCTTCATGCGGAACGGTTTTTCCGACCCGTCGCTGATGATGTAAAACCCGAGCTCGCCCTTTGGCGCCTCGATCGCCGAATAAACCTCGCCCTTCGGCACCTTGAAGCCATACGCCGACAGGTCGAAGTGCTGGATCAGCGCCTCCATCGAGCAATGCACCTTGTCCTTGTCCACCGGAAAAGCGATCGTCGGCATGTCGATCTGGAACGGTCCCTCCGGCATCTGGTCGAGGCATTGTTCGATGATCCGGACGCTCTCGCGCATCTCCTCGACCCTGCATCGCCAGCGCGCGTAGCAATCGCCCTCGTCGCGGGTGATGACGTTGAAGTCGAGCCGGTCGTAGATCTCATAGGGCTCGTCACGGCGGATGTCCCAGTCGACGCCCGAGGCCCGCAGGTTCGGGCCGCTCAGGCCGAGATCGATACCGTCCTCCGCGGAGATCACCCCGATCCCCTGCGTGCGCTTCAGAAACACCCGGTTGTTCTCGACCAGCCGTTCATAGTCGCGGATCCGGTTCGGGAAGATGTCGCAGAACTCCCTGATCTTTGGGAAAAAACCGTCGGGCAGGTCCTCGCGCACACCGCCGACCCGGCAGAAGGAGGTGTGCATCCGCGCACCGCTGATCATCTCAAACAGGTCCATGATCATTTCGCGTTCGCGCATGGCGTAAAGCAACGCGGTCATTGCGCCCAGGTCCAGCGGCAGCGCGCCAGTGATCAGGAGATGACCGGAGATCCGCGCCAGTTCGGCCATCAGCACGCGGATATATTGCGCGCGGATCGGCGCTTTGATGTCCAGGAGCTTCTCCACCGCCAGCGCGAAGGCCAGATTGTTCGACGGCGGGCAGAGGTAGTCGAGCCGGTCGGTCAGCGGAAAAATCTGGGTGTAGGTGAAGCTCTCCGCCAGTTTTTCTGTACCGCGGTGGAGGTAACCGATGTGCGGGTCCACGCGCGCGACATATTCGCCCTCCAGTTCAAGGACGAGCCGCAGCACTCCATGCGTGCTGGGATGCTGTGGGCCGAGATTGAGAAGCACCTCCCTGGTGTCGGGCGCTTCGCCTTCCGGCCTGCTCAGTTCTGTGACTTCGGTCATCTCAAGTTACCGGTGTGGAGCGGCCTCCCTCATGGAATGCTCCTGGTGGCGAGGTCGGGCTGAGTTGGCGGCGGGCCTTCGACACCAAACGGGTTCAGCTTGTCCTTATAGCCCCGGAGCGGAAAGTCCTTGCGCTGCGGGAAGCCCTCGAACCCTTCCCACATGTAGATCCGGCGCAGGTCGGGGTGGCCCTCGAACCTTATCCCGTACATGTCCCAAGCCTCGCGCTCATGCCAATTGGCGGTGCGCCAAACTCCCGTGACCGAGGGAACCTGCGGGGGATCGCGAAGCTGGCACTTGATGCGAACCCGCCATTTGTTCGGCAGCGAATAGAGGTGGTACACGGCCTCGTAGCGCGGCACCTCAGGGTAATGATCGACCCCGCAGATGTCCGAGAGGAAATTGAATTGCAGCGCCGGGTGTTCCTTCAGAAATCGGCAAAGCTCGACGATCAACTCAGGCGGAGCGGCGAAGGCATGAACACCATGCGCGAAGCCAAGATCGTCGATTACCTCGCCGAAACGCTCCGTGATCGGGTTGAGTGGCATCTCCACGCTCATGGCACCGCGACCCGGTCCAGAGGAGTCCCGGCTAGCGCTCGGGACTTTTTGATCTTCTCCTGAAGCAGAAGGAAGCCATGCATCAGCGCCTCGGGCCGCGGCGGGCAGCCGGGCACATGCACGTCGACCGGCACGAAGGTCTCCGCTCCCTGCACCACGGCGTAGGTGTTGTAGACCCCGCCCGAGATAGCGCAGGTACCCATCGCGATAACCCAGCGCGGCTCTGGCATCTGGTCATAGAGCCGGCGCACGACGGGAGCGAATTTCCGCGTCACGGTGCCGGCGATAATCATCACGTCAGACTGGCGCGGTGAAGGCCGGAACACCACGCCGAACCGGTCGAGATCGTAGCGTGCACAACCCGCCGCGATCATCTCGATGGCGCAGCAGGCAATGCCGAAGGTCTCAGGCCACAGTGCCGACCTGCGGCTCCAGTTGATAACGCTGTCGGCCGTGGTGAACAGCACGCTGTCGCGGATCGTATTGTTCACGCCTCCCATTCCAGCGCTCCCTTCAGCCAGGCGTAGGCAAAGCCCACAATAAGCAGCAACATGAAGACGAACATCTCGACATAACCGACCAGCCCGATGTCTTTCAGGACGACGGCCCAGGGAAACAGGAACATCGTCTCGACATCGAAGACCACCAACAGGATCGCCAGTATAAAGAACTGCACCCTGAAACGGCCCCCGGCGGCCTCGCCGGCCGGGTCCATGCCGCATTCATAGGGCATGTTCTTAGCCGGATAGGGATTGGACGGGCGCAGTAGCGAGGAGACAAAAAGCGTCGCCCCCGCCACCAGAACAACTCCAGCGACCATGAAAAGAACCGGCAGGAATTCCATTGCAGTCATATCGCATGGCCTCGGTCACTCCGAGGGCTTTCCTCAGGCCGCTACCGACCCAATTTGGACCGGTAATGCGGTCACTCCGGGAAGCGACTTGGGCAACCCTTTCTTGGACTGAAAGTGTATTCCGTCGGACAGATCATTGCAAATCCAATCGATCAGCCGCCAAACACCGAATGCTGAGCAAGCCTTAGAAACCACGCCGGAAATAGGCCGATGCCGATAGTGCCGGCGGCGGTGAAGGCGAGCGTGGCGCGGACCAAGGGCGTCAGCGCCGGGTCGAACGCCCTCTTCGGCTCGCGCATGTAGATCACCATGACGATGCGGATGTAAAAGTAGGCGGCGACGACGCTCAGCAGCACTGCGATCACCGCCAGCATAACGAAACCTCGCTCGACGAGCGCGACCAGCACGTAGAACTTGGCGAAGAACCCGGCCGTCGGGGGAATACCGGCCAGCGAGAACAGATAGAGCAGCATCAGAAGCGCCAGCCCGGGATGCAACTTGGCGAAACCCGCATAGTCTTCGATAACCTCGCCGGAGAAATCTCCGTTCCGCATCATGATGACGATGGCGAAAATGCCGAGGTTCATGAAAGAGTAAATCAGCAGGTAGAGCATCACGCTGGCGATCCCATCCGCGCCGCCGGCCACCACGCCGAACATGGCGAACCCGGCATGGGCGATGCTGGAATAGGCCAAGAGGCGCTTGAAATTGTCCTGCACCAGCGCGACGAAACTGCCGAGCGCCATCGTCACCACCGCGATGACCGCGACGATGATCCAAACGTCCGAGGATGCGACCAGCGGGTTGAGGAACACCCGCAGGATCACCGCGAACCCCGCCGCCTTGGGGGCCACCGACATGAAGGCGGTGATCGTCGTCGGTGCGCCTTCATAGACGTCCGGTACCCACATATGGAACGGCACCGCGCCGACCTTGAAGACCAGCCCCGCGACGATGAAGACCACCGCCAGCAGCAATCCGGGATCGAGTGGATTGCCGGTCACCGCCGCGGCCATCGCGTCCAGTTGCGTCGTGCCGGTGAGCCCGTAGATCAGCGAAACGCCGTAAAGGAAAATCCCGGTCGAGACCGAGCCAAGGATCACGTATTTCAGCGCCGCTTCGTTCGACCGCCGCTGCTGCCGCAGGAAGCCGGTCAGCACATAGGTGCAGAGCACCGTCAGTTCGAGGCCCACATAAATCGACAGGAGATCGGTCGCCGAGGCCATGATCATCATTCCCGACAGCGCGAAGAGCAGCAGGACATAGTATTCGCTGTTCCCGATCCCTTCGATATCGGCATATTTTCGCGAAAGGAGAAACGTCAGAACGGTGGCCAAGTAGAACACGAACTTGAAGAAGACCGCGAAGCGGTCGGCTATGAACATGCCCGAGTAGGCCGGCCGCACCTCGCTCGCCAGCATGAGTGTCCCCAAGGCGGCAATCAGCACGATCGCCACGGAAGCACAGACCAGGAGATGTTCCTGCCCCTTCCGCACAAATTGTCCCAGGATCAGCAGGATACAGGCCCCAGTGACCACGACGATCTCGGGCAGGCTCGCCAGGATCGACTGGAAAAGCGCGGCGTCGGTCATTGGCCGCTCCCCTTACCGTGCACCTGTGCCAGCAGATGCTTCACAGAGGCGTCGATGATGTTGAGAAAGGGTTTCGGATAGAGCCCGACCCAAAGCACGAAGACGGCCAGCGGCAGGATCGCAACCATCTCGCGGGCGTTCACGTCGCGTATCTTGAACCGGGCGCCGACGCTGGCTGGACCGAGCGCGACTTTCCTGTACATGCCAAGCAGATAGGCCGCGCCCAGCAATGCCCCCGAAACGGCGGCCGCGCCGGCGGCCAGGTTGGCCGCAAACCCGCCCGACAGCACCAGCAACTCGCCCACGAATGAATTCGTTCCCGGCAGCGCCATCGACGACAGGGTGAACAGCGCAAGAAACGCGGTATAGACCGGCGCCACCTTCATCAACCCGCCATAATCCGCAATGCTGCGCGTGTGTGTTCGCTCGTAGATCAGACCGACGAACAGGAACAACGCGCCCGTCGTTACGCCATGATTGAACATTTGCAGGATGCCGCCCTCGAGGCCGCGGAGGTTCAGCGCAAAAATCCCCAGCGTCACGAAGCCCATGTGGCTGATGCTGGAATAGGCCACCAGCTTCTTCAGGTCGTCCTGCGCCAGCGCAAGCAACCCGCCATAGACGATCGCAAGCGCCGAAAGCGCCAGCATCAGCGTCGAATAATGCATCGACGCCTCCGGCAGCATCGGCAGCGAGAATCGCAGGAATCCGTAGGCACCCATCTTCAGGAGCACCCCGGCGAGGATTATGCTGCCCGCCGTCGGCGCCTGCACATGGGCATCCGGCAGCCAGGTATGGACCGGGACCATCGGCACCTTGACCGCGAAGGCGACCAGGAAGGCGAAGAACAGAAAGGACTGGACGGGGAACGGCAAATCTTGCGCTGTCAGGGCGAGGATGTCGAAGGTCTTGCCGCCGTGGAAATAGAGCACGATGACACCGATCAGGAACAGGAGGCTGCCCGCCAGCGTGTAGAGGAAGAACTTGATCGCCGCATAGACCCGGCCGTCGCCGCCCCAGACGCCGATGATCAGGTACATCGGGATCAGCATCGCCTCCCAGAAGACGTAGAACAAGAACAGGTCGAGCGCGCAGAACACCCCCAGCATCAGCGCCTGCATGACCAGCAGACTGACCATGAACTCCTTCACCCTGCGGTCGATGGCGACCCACGAGGCGAGCACGCAGATCCAGCCCAACAGCGCGGTCAGAAAGACGAAGAGCGCGCTGATTCCGTCGATGCCAAGCGCATAAGTGATCCCGAGCGCGGGCACCCACAGGTGCGTCTCGGTGAACTGCATCTCGTGGGTAGTGGTGTCAAAGCTGGCCAGCATAGCGATGCAGAGAGCGAGGTCGAGGACGGTGACACCCAGCGCTGTCCACCGCACCGCATCGTCGCTGCGCAGAAACATCAGAACCGCTGCCCCGGCGGCGGGCGTGAATACGATGAGGCTAAGCAGCGGGAACCCCATCGCACCCCCTACCGCCACGCCACGGCGAAGACGATGGTGGCTGCGATCACACCGACGATCATCGCCAGCGCGTAATGGGTCACGACGCCGGTCTGGAGCCGCCGCAGCGCCCCGCCGCCACGCAGGATCGAGTGGGCGACGCCGTTCACGACGGCGTCCACGCCGGTGATATCGATCCACAGTCCCACGCGTGCCGCCCCATGCAGGAAGGGCAGCGCCGCGGTCTCGGACACGTCGCTCACCGCCTTCTCGTAGCGCGCCAGCGGTTTTTCGGCGAACCACATGAAGTGCCGCGCGCCCTTGCGGTAGAACCAGTCGGTGTCGATGCTGATCGTGTTCTCGGGGTCGAGCGCCTTGAGGAACAACACGAACGCCAAGGCGGTAAACATCAGTACACCGAGGCTCTCGGTGACATGGACGCCGGTGTAGGGCTCGAAATCGACCGGATAGGGCAGCAATGCGTAAAGCGGCTGGGGGAACACCCCGATTGCAATGCAGAGCACCGCCGCCATGCCCATCGCAACCAACATGTTGCGGGGCGGTTCCCGCGCCTCCAGCCTTCGGTCCGTGCCGAAGAACATGTAGTACGGGAGCTTGAGTCCGGTGTGCAGGAACGTCCCCGACGATGCCATGGTGAGCGCCAGCACCACCAGCGCGCGGTGGTCCTGTCCGGCGGCGGCCACTACCATCGACTTGGTGACGAAGCCCGAGAAGAATGGAAATGCCGAAATCGCGAAGGCGCCGATCATATAGAGCGCAACGGTCAGCGGCATGGTCCTGTAGAGCCCGCCGAGCTCGGTGAGCTTGCGCCGCCCGGTGACGTGAATCACCGCCCCCGCACCCATGAACAGGAGCGCCTTGTAAAGGATATGCGCGAAGGCATGGCTGACTGCTCCGTTCACCGCCATCTCGGTCCCGATGCCGATACCCGCCACCATGTAGCCCACCTGGCTGACGATGTGATAGGCCAGGAGCCGCCGGCAGTCGTTCTCCAGTACCGCGTAGATAACGCCGTAGAGCGCCATCGCGGTGCCAAGCCAGACCAGAAGTTCGGTCCCCGGAAATGCCCGCGCCAATACATAGACGGCGGTCTTGGTGGTGAAGGCGCTCATGAACACCGCTCCGGTGACGGTCGCCTCCGGGTAGGCGTCTGTCAGCCAGGCGTTGAGCGGCGGCACTGCGGCGTTGAGGGTGAACCCGGCAAGGATCAGGTAGGCGGCCACGCCCATTTCCCCCTTGATCGGGCCGAAGAGCAGCGAGCCGGTGGCGAGTCCGTGGAGAATGATGCCACCGAGCAGAACGACGCCGCCGGTGATATGGACCATGAGATACCGGAATCCAGCGCGGATCGCCTGTTCGCTGCGCTGCGCGAAGACCAGACAGGCAGAGGCAAAAGCCATACCTTCCCAGAACAGGTACAGGGTCAGGTAGTCGCCGGCGAATACCACGCCGAGCGCGCTGCCGACGTAGATGAATGCGGCCACATGCTGGCCAGGGCGCGGCAGGTGCAACGCATAGACTATCCCGATCAGCGCCATGACGGTGAAAACGGTGGCGAAGACGATACTCAGCTTGTCGACCTTCGCGATCAGGATTTCCTGCCCGATGATCTGCGTCGCGCCGTAGCTGCCCGGCTGCATCGTGAGCACGGCGAGGATTGCCAATGCCGGGATCAGTACCAGATATGCCTTGCGGATTGAACCTTTCAGGAAGGGGATCGGCAGGGCGCCGAGAATGAACAGCAGGCTGGGATGGACGAAGTCAGTCATAATAGTCCTCGCGCCGCATGAGCCCGCACCGATGGCCGAGGAACTTGGAAAAGAAAATCAGCAGCACGCAGGAGCCGAAGCCGTAGACGGCGGACCAGCCAGGCAGGCGCTCCCACAGGTAATCGGCGTGTTCGCGGGAGACCAGAAAGTCGGCGATGACGATCAGAACGAGGACAAGATAGAACAGCCGGTGGCGCTGATTCACATATTTTCCGTCACCAAAGAAATCGACAATGCGTTTGATCATCTGACAACTCCTTCCGCCAGGGCGAGGAAATAATCGGGAAAGATGCCCATCAACACCGACAGGATGGCGGTTGCGACCAGCGGGATCGTCATCATCGGAATTTCACGGACCGTCGCCGGGCTTTCCTGCGTCTCCGTCCCGAAAAAAGCGACATAGCTGACCGGCAAGAAATAGGCGGCGTTCAGGACCGAGCTCACCAAGAGCACGATCAGGAACGGGATCTCCCCCGCCTCCACCGAGCCCAGCGCCAGATACCACTTGCTGACGAAGCCCGCGGTCGGTGGTACCCCGATCATACTGAGCGAGCCGACAAAGAACGCCCCCATTGTCCAGGGCAGCCTGCGGCCGATACCGGCCATGTCGCTGATGTTCCGCTTGCCAGATGCGCAATAGATCGACCCCGCGCAGAAAAAGAGCGTGATCTTGGAGAAGGCATGCGCCGCAATGTGGATGATCCCGCCGACCATCGCGACCGGCGACAGCAGAACCGCGCCTAGCACGATGTAGGAGAGCTGGCTGACCGTCGAATAGGCGAGCCGCGCCTTCAGGTCGTCCCGCGTCAAGGCGTAGATCGACGCCATCAGGATCGTGAACGAGACCAGATAGGCCGTGGCGATGCCGAGCCCCAGCCCGGCGACCAGCCCTGCGCCGAAGATGTGAAACACCACCCGCAGCACGCAAAACACGCCCATCTTGACCACCGCAACCGCATGCAAGAGCGCGCTGACAGGCGTCGGCGCCACCATCGCGGCAGGCAGCCAGGCGTGCATCGGCATCACCGCGGACTTGGCGAAGCCGAAGAGATAGCAGAAATAGACGACCGTCAGCAGGGGTGCCGAGGCATCGACCCGCGCCAGCAGCCCCCCCGCCACAAAGTCTAGCGACCCCGCAATGTGGTAGGTCAGCGCCAGCGCCGCGAGAAGCAGGCTTTTCGACGCGCCCATCAAATAGACGAGGTACTTGCGGCTGCCCGTCCATCCCTCTTGGTCCTCGTGGTGGTAGACGAGCGGATAGGTAACGAGGCTGAGCAACTCGTAGAAGATCACCAGTGTGAACAGATTGGCAGCGAAGGCGCCTCCGACGGCCGCCGCGAGGCTGGCGGCGAAACAGGCGAAGAATCGGGTCTGTGCGTGCTCGTTCAAGTGCCGCATGTAGCCGATGGAATAGATAGCCGCCACAATCCACAGAAGCGACGAGACTGTGGCAAACACCATACCGAGCGCATCGACGCGGAAAGCGAAGTCAATCCCCGGCAGAATCTCGAACAGACGCAAATCGACCGTCCCGCCCGCCAGCACCGTGGGCGCCATCGAGGCGACAATTGCGAACATGGCGATCGCGGCCAACGGCGAGACGACATCGCGGAGTTTCTCGCGGTTGTTCAGAAGGAGAACTGCAAGGGCCGCCAGACCTGCGACGGCGACGGCAAGCAGCGGCCGGATCGATACCACGGGGTCCAAGCCGCTATCCTTTCATCATGGTCACGTCGTCGACCTTGAGGGTGAACTTGTTCCTCGCGAGGGCGACCAGGATGCCGAGGGCGACGGCAACCTCCGCCGCGGTGATGGCGATGACGAAGATCGCGAAGATCTGGCCGCGGAAATCGTTGTAGTAATGCCCGAAAGCGATGAAATTGATGTTGACCGAGTTAAGCAGCAGCTCCAGCGACATCAGGACGACCAGAATGTTGCGCCTGAGCAGCACGCCCGCCGCTCCAATCACGAACAGGACCACTCCGAGCAAGATATACCACCAGAGCGGAACCATCACCCCGACTCCTTCCGCGCCAGCACGATGGCGCCGACCAGGGCCGCCAGCAGGATGACGGAGGCGGTTTCAAACGGCAGGAGATAGTCGGCGAAAAGTGTCGTGCTGAGCTGCCTGATCTTATCGCCGCTGCCCGCAGCGACGGGTTCCGTGAGCGAAAAGCGGCCGCTCCGGAGCACCAGCACAAACATCTCGACCCCAAGCACGACAACTAGCACCAGAGCCGGGAGGCTGCCGCCCGGCAAGAACCGCTGCAACACCGCTTCGCGCACATCGATCATCATGATCACGAACAGGAACAGGACCATGATCGCGCCGACATAGACGAAGATCTGGATGACCGCGAGCAACGGCGCTTCGAGCAAGACGAAGATTGCCGAGATCTGCAGGAAACACGCCATCAGCGCCAATGCGCTGTGAACCGGATTCCGCGCCAGGACCACGGTCACGGCCGTGATCACGGACACCGTAGCGAACAGAAGAAAAAACCCCTGATCCATCGACGCCGAGCCTCCAACGCGAACTGTCACTCGGCGCGAGACGGGCGGATTCGAGAGAGCGCCGCACTTCAGATGCGTTCACAAATTGTGCCCTAGTATCGGATTTTTCACAAGATTATTGTCATCGGCGGAGCAAAACCAAGCCGGTCCGGACTTGGAAGGCCGCTCACGGAGCGCGCTCTTCGATAGCCATAACGAGCGAGCGGCCGGCGGGATTTAGCGTCCGCGCCAGTAAAACTGGAGCCCGAGGCACCTGAGTTGCACAATGCTTTCGCGGAAGAGCCCAACCATTATCTATAACACCACCCATCGTACCAATGGCTACAGCGCGAATTTCGAGCAGTATCCACGAGATGTACAGATCAACGCGACAGACGATCAGGAACCATTTGTTTATGTACACTGTTCTTTCAAGCCCTCACCAGCCGGCGTAAGGAACACGAACATGTTTGCCACAACGATTGTGCCCGCAAGGAAATAAAAGACCGAGGTCAAACCATATATGTCAGCCAAAACTCCGCTGACGATTGGCCCGATCGCCCCTCCCACGGCCTGTACGGCGAAAAGAAAACCGATGGCAGTGCCGCCCATGTTCTTCGGTGCCGCGTCCAGCACCCATGCCTGAAGGACGGCCCGGATAGCGAACAGAAAGAAGCCGAGGATTGCCACAAAAAATACGAAGACCGGCGATTGGCCAGCGATCGCCATGAAGAGAAGCGTAAGGCCCGTCATCAGCATGCTGGACATCATGATACTGCGCCGCCCAACCTTGTCCGAAAGGTGGCCGGCAATCGGCGCGGCGAGAAAACCCGCCGCCTGGAGGCCGAACATGCAGGCACCCACCCATACGGTCGAATAGCCCATCTGCTGGCCGAGAAACATCGGAAGAAAGGCCAAAAGCGACCCTTGGGTCATAGATCGGAAGGCAGAACTCACCGACAGCAGGAGAAGCGTCTTGTTCATCATCAGCGACCCGAAACCGCGCAACGTGTCGGTGAGAGCCTCCTTCATATCGCGACCCTGCTGACGCGTATCATTCTCGATATTGAGGCGGCCAAGGTAAAACAGGATCAACGCCGACATCGCGATGCCGGGGATGACGTTCATCACGACGACCTGGCGCCATGAGAATAGAACAAGCATTGCGCCGGCGGCGAGCGGTGCGACTGCATCACCGACATTACCACCCATGCCGTGCATCGCCACAACCAACCCCTTACGGTCGGGAAAGCGGCGCGCCAGCAAGGGAATGGCCGTCGGGTGCCATAAATTGTTGCCGATGCCGATTAGCGTCGTGCAAACGACCAGCATCCAGAATGCGTTGGCAAAACCCATGATCAGATATGGAAACCCGATCCAGAAGAGCGACAAGGCCATCAGAAGCCCCTTGCGCCCGATGGCATCAACTACCAGGCCGCCCGGGATGTTGGACAACGCTCCAGCGATATACTGGACCGTGAGAACGGTTCCGATTTCGCTGTAGCTCAATCCGAGCTCTTTTCCGATTAGCGGCAGAAGCAGATAAAATGTAGCGGGATACCAATGCGTCAGCGCGTGACCAAGCGTGATGACCCAAGCCTCCAGATACGATCGCTCTTCAACGCCTCCCTCCGGAGGGCGGCTGATCACTACTCCTGCATCTGCTGCTGACGACTTACTCATAATTTTATGGGGAGGATATCGTTCGTAGGGCGTTTGCGATGAATTCACGGCGGTGGTGATGACGGGCAGATTATCGCCCGTCATCATTGGTCTTAAGGCTTGGCAGCAATGACGTCGTCAAAGATTTTCCGCCATTTCTGCCCTTCATCGAGGACGATCTTGGACTCGATCACGTTGAGCTTGAGATCCTCCGGTAGCGGGAAGAGGGAAATATTGGTTGGCGTGAAGCCGCGCCTGGCCAGGATCGCCTGTGCGTCGGTCAACTCAAACTCATAGAACAGAAGCGCAGCATGCGGGTGCGTTGCATGACGTGCGATCCCTATCCCGTTGACGCGAGCCGGTATCGGCGCAATGCCGAACCATTCAAGGGGGGCACCGTCCTGTTTGAGCTGCTGCGCCTTGTACTGATACACGGTCATCGACATCGGCACCTCGCCTGATGCCGTCAGATTCGTCAGCAGCGTGTGGCCCTTGCGCACGGAAAGGCCGTTGGTAGAGGCAAGCTTCTTGAAGAAATCGATCCCCTCCCCTTCTGAAGGAAATGTTTTCACGATGGCTGCGAGCCAGTCATAGTCCTCGGCCTCGATGCCGAGTTTGCCCTTGAATGCCGGGTTGAGAAAATCCGCCCACTTCTTCGGTACGTCAGCGGCCTGCACCAGATTGGTATTGTAGGCGGAGGTGATAACGTTAAGCCGCGTCCCGACCCAGCTGCGATGCTCGAAAAGGGCCGAGGGCAGAATCTGCTTGAAGGTCGGCGAGGAGACTGGCTGAAGGATATCCTCGCGTGTCAACGCTTCAAGTTCGGGGCCATTGGTTTCGAGAATGTCGACAGTATATCGGCCCGCGCGGGTTTCAGCGACTCCGCGCTGCAGGACATCTTCTGAACTGCCACGCCAAACCTCGACCTTGACGCCGTATTTGGCCGTAAAAGCCGCCGTGAGCGCGGTCATGTCGTCGACCGGCGCAGAGGTATAGATCGTCAGAGTGCCCTCTTGTTTGGCACCGTCGATGAGTTTCTGCATGCGGTCCGCGCCCTCATATTTGGCGAGATCCGCGATGCTTGTTTGTGCAACGACCGGCGTCGCATGCAACGCCGATGTCAGTGCCATGGCGGCTATGCCGAGACAGGCCCGACGGCGGGTTGTCCCGCGACCGGCGTAAAAAAGCTGTTTCATCATGGTTTTCCTCCCTGTTTGTTTCGATCGATCCCCTGACCGGCGACGAGCGCCGGTCATCCATTCCCCTCACTACGGCCGATTATTTTGTTGGCAGGTCCGCGAGCTCGGTCTCGTAGGCAGCATCCATTCGTGGCGACAGGCCGTTCTTGGCTAGCGACTCGGCAAACATTGTCCGGACCAGCGCACTCTCATCTGCATAGTCGATCTGATCGCCGCCAAGGCGCCGGCTTATCCATGCTTTTGGAACGCCTTGCGCATTGCGGATGGAAACAACCTCATGTTTGAACGCCAGGTATCTCGCAGGCGTCGTTCCGGTGTTGAAGTGCTGGTGGAACCACATGTTTGGCGGAACGATCAGCGTGCCAACCTCCCAATCGTAACGCTTGGGCTCTTCGCCTTCCGGCCACATCAATGAGTAGCCTTCGCCGCTGAGGATGATGACATAGGCGCCGGGGCCATGGGCGTGCCCCTTTTTGTAGGTTCCGACCGGAAACTGCGAAATGTGGCTGTTCATCGAGCCCTTCGCCATGTTGAACCGGATGTGCCCTCCTCCGGCACCGCGTTCCTTGGCGCTGATCAGCGGGAGGCTCACCGCATCAGCAACGAAGTTGGTTTCGAGCAGCAGGCCCTTTTGCTCGCCTTTGTTGCTGAAATAGTCCGGCTCCCCCGAGAAACGATTGGGAAAGTCGTGCTTCGAGTTGAAGACGAAATCCAGATCCTCATAAAGGTTGATGATCGGGGGAGCGTTTGTAACGCCGATATAGCGCGCAGGCTGCTGTCCCGAACCATTGAAATGCTGATGCCAGGCATTGAGCGGAATGGCGAAGAGCGACCCCGCTTGCCATTCGAAGCTTATCTTCTTGCCGGCATCGTTCCATACGGTAGTCGATCCCCGGCCCTCGAGTACGAGGATCATCTCCTCGTAGAGCTGGCGATGCGGCGCAAGCGACCCGCCAGCAGGGATCTCCATGACATAGCTGTCGTTCGAAGTGCGCGACGCATCGTGATTGACAAAGACGGCGTTTCCCCCCCGCCTTGCCCATGGCTTCAGCGGAACTGTCCGAAGGTTCCGCACATAGAGTGCGGGAATGATATCCAGCCCTTCGTCCCTTATCCAACGGGTGTAAGGCGTCTCCTTTTCGGTGGCGAACTTGTTCGCCATGTCCTCGGAAACGAGCGCGTCTTTGGCCATTTTGGCTTCCTTTCTTTATTGGTATCGCAATGTGCGTTGATCAGCGTTCCTTTACCGGAGCGTTCGTCCGTGCCCGGGACGGCTCGCCGTGGGAATGGCCGTGGTCGTGATGATGGTCATGGCCATGGTGATGGTGATCATGATGATCGTGATGGTGAGTAGAGCCATTCCCCGAATGCGAATGAGCTTGTGCGTCGGGTGTCCATTCGCGGTGATGAATGCGCTGTGGCTTGCCCGGGGTTGAAGCGCCTTCATTGAATACGAGGGACTTGACCGTAACCGGTACCGTCTTTGATGGGAGGCGGATGCGGCCGAGATCGACGAAATCGAAATCCCGAAGCGCCAGACCGTCGAGCACCAAAACCTCGACCGTTACGCCAAGTTCCTCTTTGAGTATCGCTCCAAGTGTCATGGCGATATCGCCATCGAGCATCACAAATAGCGGTTGACCGGCAGCGATCAGCGATGAGAGGCCTGCCTCGATTGCCTCTGCAAATGCGCGGATACGCTTGTATTCCGGTGAGCCGCCCCACTCGAAGGCGAGTGCGACGTTTGCACTGCCTGCATCGATATCGAACAATTGAAGGTGTCGCCGGATCGTTTTCCCGAGTTGGATCGTATCGATCGCACCGGCAAGATCGACTGGCGGACGCAGAACCTGAAGATTGCGCCGCGGCAGGAGAAGTCCTGGGTCGGATATGAACGAAGTGTTGCCACTAAGCTGGATGCTATATTCGGACGCCCCGAGAGCCGTAGCACGGATGCATTCGCCCGCCTCGACAAGCGGCCATGGCAAGGCTCCGGTGTCGAGCCTCAAACGCAAGGCATTGCCCAGACGACGGCCGAGGTCACCGAAATCGCGCGATTCCCGTCCATAAACGAATTCGCCGACGCCACCGGAGAAAACCAAGCCGTCAAGCTGACCAAGCGCTGGCAAACGTTCGGTAAGGAAGAGGTGTGCAACGTCTTTGCCGGGTTGCTCGCTGATAATGGCAGTGACCAGCGTATCGGCCATGATGTCAGCGACACGATCCAGATCCTGCGGATCGATCCGATCGCCCTCCGACCAGTCGAAGCCTGCCCGTCGCGCATGGTGGCGCCCTGCTGGATCAAGCCGTACAATTTGGCCGCTCGCATCCACCACCTGGAGGCGGCCACCGACATGGAAGGCTGCCGTGGACAGAATTCGCCCGTTATCCACAAGCGCAAGCTTGGTTGTGCCACCGCCAATGTCGATGTTGAGCAAGCGTGTCCCCTCATCGAAACTACGCCGTGCCGCACCAGATCCATAAGCGGCAAGCATTGCTTCCATGTGATGGCCGGCGGCGGCGCAGACGAATTGACCGCCCTGAGCCGCGAGGATCGAAGCGATCGCATTGGCATTCTCCCGGCGCAACGCCTCACCGGTCAGGATCACCGCCCCGGTATCGATACGGTCGGGATCAAGTTTCGCGGCAGCGTAGGCTGCGTCGATGATTGCTCCAAGGGCTGCGGCGTCTATCAGCCTTTCGTTCTCATAGGGTGTGAACCGAACCGGGGATTGGTAGAGCGTCTCCCGGGAAACGATGATGTACCGGCTGGTCAGGTCTTCGCCGCTGCGCCGCAAGTGAATCTGCGAGAAAATCACTTGTGTCCCGGAAGAACCGATATCGATGCCCACGCTTTTTAAAAAAACATTGTCCTGTATCCAGATAGGGTTGTTCTCGAGCGGCTCCGGCGGGCCATAGTCGTCATGGTCATGATCGGCATCCGGACCATGTTCGTGCGCCAGCGTATCGTCATAGAGGTGATCGTCCAGCCTATGGCGGCGTTCGGCGCCCGATTTATCGCGGTCCGTCATCATTATCTCTCCCAAGCAACCCGAAAGCGCGCGTCAGACAAACGCGGGCTTGGCCGCGATCGAAATTTCTCGCCTGCGTGACACACGCAATCCCGGTCGCGCTTCTCCTCGTTCACCCGTTCCACCCGCTCCCAGTGGTTCTTCTATACGGAACGTCGGTCCACATCTAGAAACGTATTTTCGTTTTGGGCATCTGTCAACGCCGGGTGGCACGCACTATTGCGTTATTTGGCTATTAGGTTGTTCGCCGGTCTAACGGATCACATCTCGTTCGTTGGGCGCCAGCAATCGAACTAGCGCCCGATCATCATCCTCAAGATGCTGGTCATGAGCGCTCCTGCCGCAGTGATGGGGATGATCCCGAACATGACCCGGTCCGTCTGGAAGGTGGCACCGCCACCGAAATCATGCGACCCACGCCAGCCTTGGCTGCATACATCTCGCCGACCCAGATAGCTCCGACTGTCTTCCCCTGCCGTGTGCCGTGTGAAATGACGCGGGTCCCAGACTTTGGAAAAGTACTACGTATCTAGTCACAATAATCAGCTAAGTATTAAGTACTATGGTCGATCCACAAATATATTAACCCACCCACAAGTTACTTGACACCGCTTTTTACCCAGCGTTTATCCTGTTGCAAAACAAACCGAGGATAAACGCTTTTCTTAACTTAGATTTGTACTTGTCTTCGGCTCGCCAGAGTCCGAAAAGGTGTATCGTGTCAAACAGCAATGTATCCCTGCTAGAAAATACTGCTCCGCTTGATAACCGGACTTTTATAGACCGCCATCCCGTAGTCGATCAATGTCAATCGGTATGGCAACAGTTTAGCCTGCGCATCCCTCAGATAGCATTCTATCCCGATACGATCATTCCTCACTCCCGTTACCTTCGCGAAGTGTTTTCTGTCGTCGATAATGATGACATCGATGCGGTTTTACTGACCAACGAGAAGCAATCATTCGGGTTGGAAAAGTTCCGCAGCGCAAGGGATCTGTTTCTTGTCCCAGTGGTGAACGTTTCCGGCAAGCCGAGCGTGGCCGCTGATGTCGATTTTAGCCTGAAAAATCCCAAGTCATGGGTGGAAACCGCGAGCTGCATCAGAAAATTTCGAGACCGCCGGGGTCGATTGTCGAGTAGATTTCTATCCCCTACCTCTCCAGCCGTGCGAATGATGGCTTATTTGTTCGTTTCCGGGGAAGATCTCACCCCGGTCAGACAGCCGAATTCCCCGTACTATTTCGCATACAAAGGTTTTCCGAATACACGTTCTGCGACAATGGTTGCCGAAGCCCTTGCCAATAAGGGTTGGCTTGAGCGTAGTTTTTTCGATAGGTACCATAAATGTGCCGGATGCCAGTCTCACCGATTGACGGTCAGAGAAGAATGTCCGGCATGCCAATCGCCGCAGCTGTCAGAAGTGGATCTGATCCATCACTACAGCTGTGCGCAATTGAGTCCCGAGGCGGACTTCCGTCGCGGAACAGCACTTGTTTGCCCCAAGTGCAGCAAGCAACTGCGCCACTACGGTAAGGACTATGACAAGCCGGGACGCGTTCATGTGTGCGCCCAGTGCAAGAACACCACGTCCGAGCCCACCATTGGTTTTCTATGCCAGGATTGCGGGATGCATGTCGGTGGGGACACAGCTAGCGTATCGGATGTGTTCTCCTATTCCCTGTCTCATCAGGCTAATACTCTGCTTGCTAACGATGTCGATGACGTAAATCGATTTCCGGTTGCTCAACTTCGTTATCTTCCGGAAGAACTCCAAAAGAAGATTACGCAGCTTTCTTCCTCCACCGGGGCGGCATCCGATTTCATCCTGGCAGAGGTGCAATATGGTGGCCGTGAACAAGTGCTTAGAACTCGAGGTGAAGCTAACTTCATTTCAATGCGGAAACTACTCGCGGACAATCTTCAGGGCATTCTTGGAGAAGTGGCGTCAGTACATTCGTCTCGTGAGCGGGAGTACGTCCTCTTTCTCGGCCGCGACGAAGCCGGTTTCACAGCCTACTTACAAGAGGCTCTTGACCATTCCGAATCCGTTCTATCCGACAGACTGAATCCCACATTGCTCGTTTTGTGGGGCACGCGCGAAAAAGCGCTGTCGTGAACGACCTTGATTTCGGCCTGTCGTTTCTTCTGGCTCAAACGGGCTCGAGTTTGGTTACCGTCTTTTGGTACACCCTGATATTCGACGTTCCCAGGTACGTCGTGCCGTTTGCGATAGCCGCCATGAGCTTGCGACACTTGGAGAAGGACAACGGCGCTCGTCGCAATTCCCAATCTCCAAGCGTGAGCATCGTTCTTATTGGCCATAACGAGGCTGATTCAATTGGCGCATGCGTTAATTCCCTAATGGAACAGTCTTTTTTGGATTTCGAGATCGTTATAGTCAGCGACGGCTCAACGGACGGAATGAACAAAGTTGCCAGAGAAATGGTCCAAAAAGGCCTGGGATCCTGTATCCTTTCTACAGGAGTTCGAGGCGGCAAGGCGAGCGGGACCAATCTAGCATGCGAAATAGCACGCGGTGATATCATCATTAATATCGACTGCGATTGTTCGTTTGACCGATTTGCAATTGAACGTCTCCTGGAGCCCTTTACCGACAAGCGGATCGGAGCGGCGTGCGGGGACATCGCACCACGCAACGCCGATGTGAGCCTTGTTTCACAGTTTCAGGAAATCGAATATCTGGAGTCTATTTCGGTCGGAAAGCGGTTCAGCGCAGCGATTGGCCAAATAACATGTGCATCCGGCGCTTTCAGCGCCTTTCGCAGGACCGCTCTCGATGAGGTGGGTGGGCTCGATGTTGGTGGTGGAGAAGACCTCGATGTGACGCTGCGGCTGCGCCGGGCTGGCTGGCACATCGGATATGTTCCAAATGCCGTGTGCTACACAGACGTGCCAACAACCTTTTATGCCTACATCAGGCAGCGGCTGCGTTGGGAGCGTGACGCAGTATGGATCCGCTTCCGAAAGCACCGGCGGCTGCTCAATCCGTTTGATCGCAAGTTTAGACCTGCGGAAGCGTTTCACCAGTGGGATTTTCTAGCGTTCAGTGTTGCCGGCGCTGTCATTTTCCCAATCTATATATCGTGGCTCGCAATCAACTTCGGCGCGCTTGCCATCCCAATTCTAATAGCGATGCAAATCGCGTTACTGGTTCTGGATATCCTTATGCTTGCCTTGGCTTGCTGGACAACAGGCCGCGCCAGTTTCTGGCGCAATCTGTTGTTCCTTCCTGGCTACTCCATCTTCATGTCTTACGTCATGCGGTTAGTCCGCTTATTGGCTTATATCGATGAGTGGTTTTTTCGCGGTTCTCATCGCGACAACTATACGCCGGAAAAAGTGCGCCATGAGCGTGCGTGGTGAGGTGACCAAATGAAATACATCCGCAAACGCCCTCGCATAGACAATCTCGACCGGCAACAGAGAAAGGGGTCCGGCCGCCTGAGCAGATCGATATATCTTTTGATACTCGGAGCGCTGGTCCTTTCGCTTGCGAACTATCTTGTCGGCGGCATGTTCATCCTGTCAGCCGACGGCATCGTACTGGCGCAGCGGTACATCGTTTCCGCCGGCTATCCGGCAACCGTGGACAAGGTGCTGGTCAGTGAGGGCGATAGTGTCACCCAAGGAACGCCGCTCGTCGAGCTCACTTCGTTCGATATGGTGAAGGAGATCGCAGAACTCTCGGTACGGACAAGTGAACTTGCGGTGCGGGAGGGAGAATTGCACGGCAAGGCAGTGACGATTACGGCGCTGTTACCCCTGGCAGAGCGTTCAGCACATGAAAGCAATGATGCTATTTTGCGTCTTGACCGGGTCTCGACGCGAGGCCTTGTTCTTGCAAACCGAAGAGATGAGGCCTTGACGGCCAACTACCAGGCAGCGGAGCGGTATGCCCAACTGCGGGCTGAGTCACAAGTCACCACGAACGAACTCCAAGTTGTAGAAGAGTCGCGACAGGTTGCATCCGACGCGGTTCGCAAAATGAAAACAATTTATGGGGAGGGTAAGGTAACTGCGGCGGTCACAGGTATTGTGGGTTCAAAAATTCCTGTTCCGGGTCAAGTCGTACGTTTGGGTGATGAAATGCTGCAAATTAACGGAGGAAAGGCCTACCTGTTTGCTTATTTGCCGGATGAGTATCTTTTTCCTGTTACCAAAGGCATGAAGGTTCAGGTGAGCGGCGGGAACGAGCGTTCGACGGGAACAGTTGAAAAAGTGTTGCCGATCGCCGACGCTCTACCAGCGGAGTTTCAGAATTTGCTGCGGCCACGCGATCGATCTCGGCTGATCCGAATTGCGCTGCCGGAAGACCATCCCTTTGCCGTGACCCAGAAAGTCGTCATCAGAGGATGTGTGTTCGGTTGGTGTTGGGTTCGATAGCACATTGATAACGGAGCCTTTGAAAACGCCGACGAGAGCGCTTTTTCGACTGGTGCCTAAAATGTCCGCAATACCTGCCGAACAAGAAAGTCTGGCAAAAGCGTTTGGATAAAACGGGGGATGATTGCTTTGTTCCATCTACGCAATGCCGGTTGCGCAGCCTCCCTTACTTCGGCAATAGTCAGCTTGCACGTTTTCGTGAATGAAATAGTCGAGGCAGCAACGTGATTGGACATCACGATCCGTTGGAGTCACCTTTACCTTGGGTATAATTGGAATGGGCGGACCAACTATTGTCAGAATAGGAGGCCAAAATGAAGCATCATGCACTCGAACAACTGCAGATCGTCGCCGAGGTCGATCTGGACTACCCGCGCCAAACCCTGTCACGAAGCCAACGTCTTGAACGTTGGGCTGCGCTACTCGAACAGAACCCCGAGCGGCGCCTCTCGACGTTGCACCAGACAGAGTATCAGCCGATCAGCCAACGCGCGGCCATGCGCGGAGAGGGCTCTCCGATCTCAGTTGCTTTCGAAGACCCTGTCCTCCGGGCCGCCGGGTTGGAAAACGATAGTTATGGCGAAGCGAAGCGGTTCTTCGAACTGAACGACCGGCAATTGCACAATGTCATTTGCTATTGCCATTTCGGCGCGACAGTGAACGCCGCGACAGCCGCTTATTATATCCGTCGGCTTGTGCCCACAGGGTCAAAGCGGGGCATGTTCGCCCGGTTGCGTGAGATGTTTGCCGGATAAAGCCGGCCGCGTTTCGCAGGTTCATTTTTAAAGCGGCTCGCTCTGGTCGTCGAGCGGCCGTGCGGGTAAGATTATGCCACGGAACATATATAAGAGGCGCCATAACAGTATGTAATTGCAATGCCAACTCGGCAGAAAAGATCCGGCGCATGCAACTATTGCCTGCCTGTTCCCCATTGCCTTCACAGCACTAAACGTGTTTCGATTAATATCTTGTTTAGGTTAATGTTTTTTCTCATATAGCAGCTAAATAACGATTAACTTCACCTCATTGGACTTCCAGCCCCACGCCATCTGCTCATCTATTCGCCGATGGCAACCGGTATATATCGCCAGCTCTCCGATTTTCCGGAATTTTATCGCTCCTGATGCTGGCTTCTCACCCAATTTTGGCGTTTACAATCGTCGTTGCAAAGACCTCCTGCTCCGTTAAACACGCTCGGTATACGAGAAGCTTGCCTTTGGGACATCGGAGATCGCACAAGTCTCATCATTTCGCGGTCACCAGGCGGACATGCGAGCCGTTGGCTCTGAGCTGTGCCAGAAGCATCGGCCAGACAGAAAATTCTCCCCTCGCCGCCTTGTCGGTGAGCGACCTCAAATAGCCGCCGGCCGAATTGATCTGCTCCGCCCTTTCAAGGATGCAGGCCATGGCGATCGCAGCGTTCTCCTGCCCGAGAATATCGCAGGCTTCTTCATAGGCTGAGGGGCTGACACCGAGCATCGAGCGGACGACCACGGCCGCACCCATCAGATCCGACCAGTTGGCGATACCGCTCCTCGCATAGGCCACGATTTGCGGACAGGCTTGGCGCACAAGGCCGATCGGCACCGGTTTGACATCGGGAAGCCCGGCGTCTGCACCATCGCTTCCCACCCTCCCCATTTGTATTGCAATTGCTTCGCTGCCCTTTGTCTCACCTACCACTTCGGTTTCAGATTCTGGTTCAGTTTTCGGCCCTTGGGTTTTTCTAAAGCCAGGTTCAAGATCAGAGGCGGATTGGGTGTTTGAATTTTGTTTGTGGCGCTCAGAATGAGACTCTTTGGCGCTCATTTTTTGAGGATTAAGCTTGTCTTCCAATAGATTGGATATCTCCAGCTGGATACATTCCAACCCGTCGACAGCGGGCTCCAGATCATCGATAGTCGCCTGGCGTGGGATATCGTCTATCACCGCGCGAAACCGCGTGTACTCGGCGCTCCAATCGATATGCGGCAGTTCCTCAAAGCCGAGCTCGATGAGTTTGACTATATCGCGGCGCAGAAGCGTAACGCGCTCTTTCATCAGCTTCAGTTGCAGCCGTTCCGACCGCACCTGTTCAGCCATAGCCTCGAACTCGGTGGCACGCGAAACCAATGGAGCCAAGGAGAACCCGAACGCCTCCCCGCCCTCCCCTGCCCTCGCCTTGCGCGCAAAGCGCTTGCCGTTGGGGCTATCCTTGCGGAAGATCAGTCCAGTCTCCACCAGCGCGCTCAAGTGCCGTCGCAGTGTCGCCGGCGCCATGCCGTGCGCGCGCAGTGACAGTTGCACATTTGATGGAAACACCACGAGACCGTTGGCCTCACGGAGCTCCGTCTGCGGGTAGAATGTCAAAAGCGCGTTAAGAACCACAAGCGCCCGATCGGAAATCCCGATCAGCGCCCTCGCCTCACACAGGCTGCGAAACAGTTTCCATTTGTCGATCGACGCTTCCGGATCGATCTCCTGCGCCTGTGCCTGCGTTGCCAGCATGCCAAGCGACAGCGACCGCCGCCCGAAGGGCGTCGTGAATGCATTCCCCGTCTGCATTGTCTCTTACCTTTCTAAAGGCAAAAGAAATCCGCTCGCCAGAACGACGTCAAAAAGTCTTGACACTGATTCGGGGAAATGCGATTCTCGATCCTGCTAGAGATATGAGAGAAGCCTTCCGAGACAGCGATGTTGAGGTGGGCTTTTTTCTTTTGCGGATTAATCTCCTGTTTTGGTTGAAGTTTGCGATTCCTGGAAAGCCCGATAGAGCTCATCCAGGTTATCGGCAATGTATGCACCGAAGCGGGAGGCATTCTTCGCCTTCAAGGCCAACGTGAATGCCTTGCCGCCATCCTTGATATCCACGCTTACGGATTTGTCTTTTGCCGCCCAAGCCTTCGCCGTCGATATCACAACCTTCGCCGGGCGCTTCGATTTTGTCAGGAAATCGAACAGTAAAGTGAAGCGGGCATCGCCGGTTTCATCCGCGAAATCATCAGATTTTACAAAAGCTGCCGCCTTCTCAGCATTACCCGGCACCTGCAGCAGCTTTGACAGCTGCCACCAGCGATCCCGTCCCGTCGCCTTCGCCGAACCAATCGAGAGTATGATCGCCTCGGGAACATAAGCTGCGACCGACTGCATCTTCGAAAATGTCGTGGCATCCAGCGCGAGCGCAGACTTGATGACGGTCTGATCGTAGCTGAGGTCAGAGAGCCGCTTGGCAAACAATGCGCGTTCGATAAAGGACAGGTTCGACCGGGCAGCGTTTTCCTGCCCCTGGGCAATCACATGATCCTGGTCCGCCATCGGCTTGACGACGGCACGAACCTGTCTTCCCAGCTGCTTGGCCACCTCGACACGGCGATGCCCGAAAACAACCTGATAGCGGCCCGATACAGCAGGATGCGGCCGCACCAGAATGGGGGAGTCTTGCCCCCTCTCCTTCACAGCGACGAGCAGATCCTGAAAGGCTTCGTCGTCGTCATCAATCCGGTCCGATACGAAAGAGCCGTCGACAAGTTCCGGATCGAGTTCGACAACGCTGCCTTTGGCGAGTTCTTCGAATGAGCTTTTGATCGAACGCGAAGCGCCGCTAACGACATAGGACAAAGCGTCATTGCGCTCAGGCTTTGCCGGTACCGGGTTCATTACACTGCTGAAAATGTCCTTACGGGCCATCTATCTGCCCCCGCTTCCGTTTAATGGTCTGATTTCGCAAGAAAAAACCGCTGTTTTTACTGCAGTAAACGCGTTTGCCATGTCAGCGTCCCCATGCTCTGTGGACGAGTGCCGTAATTTCGGAATTCACGGCATCCAGCGATTCAATGGCGCGTTCATAGGTCGTGCGCGTGAAGCTCGTTTTCTCGACTTCATAGAGTGTCTGCTTGGTCAGGCCCGCATCCGAAACAGCGGTCGATTTCAGCATCGGATTAGTGAGAATCTCCTCCGCCAGCATGGACTGCATGAATCCGACCATTTGCGCCTGCGGGATATCCATTGGCTCGTAGCGTGTGATGAGGTAGCGGAACCAATCGAGTTCCACGCGGGCACCGGCCTGCTTGACAGTCTTGAGGATGCCGCCGAGCATCAGCAGGAATTGCGACATCGACATGAGATCGAGCATCTGCGGATGTACGGTGATCAATACGGATGTCGCAGCCGACATGGCAGTCAGCGTCAGATAGCCCAGTTGCGGCGGGCAATCGATCACCACCACATCGTAGCGGTCGTCCACTTCCTCAAGCGCATTGGCGATACGCGTGAAGAACTGCCTGCCCTCGCGCGAAACCTTGTCCTGCATGGCAAGCGGCGTGTCGTATTCATATTCCTGCAATTCGAGATTGGCCGGGATGATATCGAGACCCGGAAAGTTGGTCGAGAGAATGACCTCGGAGATGGGTTTGCGCTCGTCGTCATAACGGATGGCCTCGTAGAGCGACAGGTTCCGGTCAAGCTCCGGCTGGAACCCGTGCAGCGCAGACAACGACGCCTGAGGATCGAGATCGATGGCAAGGACGCGGTGGCCCGTAAGCGCCAGGTATTGCGAGAGATGCGCAGCAGTGGTCGTCTTGCCCGATCCGCCCTTGAAGTTGACAACAGCGATAACTTGCAACTTGTCGCCCGGCTTACGGTGCGGAACATATTTCTTCACTTCGGTGCGGCCATTGCGGTCGAGATAATGACGAAGCTCCAGCATCTGCTCTGCCGTATAGGAACGGCGGCCAGACGACGCCTGGGCCGGGACAGGACCTTTTCCTTCCAGATGCAGGCGCTTGAGATTGTTCTGTGTCACGCCAAGATAGTGGGCCACTTCGGCCATGGAAAATTGCCGCAATGTCTTCTTTGCATTCGGTGGAAATTTTTCCATCCGAAGCTGGTTCAGCCGGCGAGAAATCTCCGCACCCTGGTCGAGGATCTTGTCATCAAACTCGAACTTTGGCAGAGGCATTGCGATATTCATCGGAATCGAAACCTCTAATAGCGCTTTTTCAAAGCAATCCTTTTAAGAACCGCTATTAAGCTCCGATTCGATTGATCCGGCAAGATTTTTTAGGTCAATAAAAGGTTAACGCGCGTGAAGCTAACAACTTTACTGCAAAAACGAGCATTTCGATTTCTGGACTCCTGAGTGACACTCGTTTGTTTTCACTCAGGAAATTTGCCCGTTTTACCGCAGTAAATTTTGGTGAACCACTGCGGCAGAAGGGGGAGGGGCCGCGGACTACTCCCCGGCCGTTTTCTTTCGGGATTTGTCGTCTTCCACCAACTCGTACCACATCGCATTCAGCACAGCGAAGGCGGCGGCGAAAGGCAGTCCGAGAAGCCAGGCAAAGTACCACATTGTCTAATCCTTTCGTTAGTATGCGTGACCGCTCTCGTCGTTGATCACAGCTTCATCGACCTTGCCCCACAGGACGCGGTAGACCCAGCTCGTATAGGCGATGATCAGCGGAATGAAGATCGCCGTGACGACCAGCATGATGAACAGGGTCAAATGGCTCGACGATGAGTCCCACACGGTCAGGCTGGACCTGGGATCAAGCGAGGAGGGGAGGATGAACGGAAACATCGAGACGCCCACCGTCGAGATGATGCCGAAGATCGACAGCGCGCTCGAGAGGATCGTCGCGATCTCCCGTCTTGCCGTCAACCCGAGAAACGCCCCTGCCGCGCCAATGAAACCGAAGACCGGAGCCAGGAGAAGCACCGGATAGCTGCCGTAATTGGCAAACCACGCTCCGCTTGCTTCCACGACGGTTTTCGTGAGCGGGTTCGACGCACCCATAGGGTCGACAACGCTGGTTATGCGGTAACCGCCGAACCCGGCCCATACCCAGAGCCCGGCGACAACAAACAGTGCGATGGTGACCAGAGCTGCAAGACTGCCATATTTCCGAGCACGATCCGCCACAGGTCCCGAGGTCTTCAGCACCAGCCATGCGCCGCCGTGCATGACCAGCATTGCCACAGAGAGGAGACCGCACAGAAGCGCGAACGGGTTCAGCAGGCCGAAGAAGGAGCCCTCATAGAAGATGCGAAGGTCGTTGTTAAGCCGGAAAGGAACGCCCTGCAAAACATTGCCCATGGCCACACCGAAGATCAACGCCGGCACAAAACCGCCAATGAACAAGGCGCAATCCCAGGCGGCGCGCCACGTATCGCTGTCTCGCTTGGACCGGTATTTGAAGCCGACAGGGCGAAGGATCAGCGATGCCAGAATGATGAACATGGCAAGGTAAAACCCGGAGAAGGATACCGCATAGAGCGGCGGCCAGGCCGCAAAGATCGCGCCGCCGCCAACAATGAGCCAGACCTGGTTGCCTTCCCAGATCGGACCGATCGTATTGATGACGATGCGCCGCTCCATATCGGTTTTTGCAACGAACGGCAGCAGCGTACCGGTGCCGAGATCGAAGCCATCGGTGATGGCGAAGCCGATCAGGAGGACGCCGATCAGCAACCACCAGATCACGCGCAAGGTGTCATAATCGATAAGTTGATGCAGGATCATGATCGCTTACTCCGCTGGAACGATGTGAGGTGAAATCAGGGTTGCCTCCGGCTCGATATCGGGTTCCGGTCCCTTGGCGATTGCCTTGAGCATCAGGCCCATTTCGACGATGAAGAGCGTGGTGTAGATAACGACAAACCCGGCGATGGTTATAAGCAGGGAGGCCGCTCCGAGACTGGAAACCGCTGCCGCCGTGGGCAATATGCCTTCGATAGTCCACGGCTGGCGGCCCGATTCGGCGACGACCCATCCGAGTTCCGCTGCTATCCAGGGGAGAGGGATAGCAAACACCGCAATGCGCAGCAGGAAGGGATAGGAATCGATCTTGCGCCGCACCGAGAGAATGAAGAACGTCGCCGTCAACAGGATGAAGAAAATACCCAGTCCCACCATGATGCGGAATGCCCAGAACAATGTTGGTACGCTCGGCACGGTATCCCAGGCGGCCTTCTCGATCTGTTCATCGGTTGCCTGGCGCGGGTCGTCTACATAGCGCTTCAGCAGCAGTGCATAGCCAAGGTCGGCGCCATTTGCTTCAAAGGCGTCGCGCACCTCTTGGCCGACAGCGGTGGTGCTGCCCGCTTCGCGGATACGCTGGAGGGCATCGTAGGCAAGCAATCCGCTGCGAATATTCGTCTTGGCGCGATCCACCAATTCCTTGATGCCCGGAATTTCGGTGGTCAGCGACCGCGTACCGATCAAACCCATGACCCAGGGCACGCGCACAGCATAGTGGGTCTCGCGCGCGGCGGTGTCGGGAAATCCGAAGACCGTGAAGGCCGCTGGCGCCGGCTCCGTTTCCCACATCGCCTCGATCGCCGCGAGCTTCATCTTCTGGTGTTCACCGGAGAGATAGCCGCTCTCGTCGCCGAGGACCACGACCGAGAGCGCGGAGGCAAGGCCAAACGACGCTGCAACAGTCATCGAACGCTTGGCGATCTCGATGTGCCTGCCTTTGAGGGCATACCAGGCCGAGACGCCGAGCACGAAGATCGATGCCGTGACATAACCCGCAGACACCGTGTGAACGAACTTCGCCTGCGCGACCGGATTGAACAAAACCTCATAGAAATCAACGACTTCCATGCGCATCGTCTGCGGATTGAAGGCGGACCCAACCGGATTTTGCATCCAGCCATTGGCGATGAGGATCCACAGCGCCGAGAAATTGGACCCCGCCGCCACTGCCCAGGTCGCCGCCAGGTGACCGACCTTCGAAAGCTTTTCCCAGCCGAAGAAAAACAGCCCGACAAACGTCGCTTCGAGGAAGAACGCCATCAATCCTTCGATCGCCAGCGGTGCTCCGAAAATATCGCCGACATAATGGCTGTAATAGCTCCAGTTCATGCCGAACTGGAATTCCATGACAATGCCCGTGGCGACGCCAAGAGCAAAATTGATGCCGAACAGCGTGCCCCAGAATTTGGTCATCTGGCGCCAGATGACGCGGCCGGTCATCACATAGACCGTTTCCATGATCGCAAGGAGAACCGACAGTCCGAGCGTCAATGGCACGAAGAGAAAATGATAGAGAGCTGTGATCGCGAATTGCAGGCGCGAAAGCGCCACGATATCGAGTTCCATTGCTTTTGCCGGGTCGCCCCGGTCCCCTGTTAGCGGCATTCACCTCGAGCGAATGCCGAATGAAATGCCTGTCCTCAGTCCGGCCTCAGCGCGGCGAGGGCAGCGTCGAATTCCTTCTCTCCACGGCGCGGCGCGCCGACAATGCGCCCGCGTTCGAGGATGAGCAGCCGGTCAGCGATCATCGCCTCCCGCCTGATATGCGTGGCGATGACCACGGAGCGTCCCTGCATCTGCGTTTGAAGGCACTGCAGCACATCGCGCGCAATTTCTCCGTCGAGACCCTCGGTCGGTTCGTCTAGCAGCCAGACCTTTGTATCGCGCAGGAGGAGCCGCGCCAGCGCCAGACGGCGCGCCTGACCACCGGAAAGGCCAAATCCAGCTTCGCCAAGCCGCGTATCGAGACCTTCCGGCAAAGCGGCAACGAATTCTCCAAGGCCCGCCGTTTCCAACACATCCTGCAAACGCGCGTCGTCGGCACCTTGATCGGCAAGCCGGAGATTGTCGCGCAGACTGTCCTGAAAGAGTTCTGTCTTCTGGGTGAGAAGGGTAGCGGGAAGGCATTCAACGCGGCCCGCCTCAGCTTCGATCTCCTGCGCAAGCAGTGCCAGCAGTGTGGATTTGCCGGCCCCGCTCGCGCCGATGAGCGCGAGACGTTCACCGCGACGAAGAGACAGCGACAGATTCTGGAGTGAGGGGAGGGGGGAACCATCGTAGCAGACGGAAACATCCTCAAGCTGAACCGCCAGTTCATGCCCTGATATAGCTCGCAATTCGGGGGAGGGGAGGGGAGCTATGTTCGGACCGATACGCTTGGCCGCCAGAACCGTACGCCCGAGTTCTACCGCGCCGCGACGCAACCCGGCGAAAGGCTCCAGCGCTGCAAGCGCGATCAGAAGGCCGAGGGCTGCCACCGGACCACCGATCACCCCGCCGCTGACCAATAACGCGACCGCATAAAGCGTACCGCCGAGCAGGATTGCCGAGGCTATGCCGAAACCGGCTGTGACGAACATCTCGATACGATTTAGCGCATCATCTGTTTGCAATAGTCGACGATCGGAAGCCATTACCGCATTCCGCTGGGCGGTAAGCCGTCCAGCCATCACGAGATCGGTCTGTCCCGCGACAAGATCAATCGTGCGTGAGCGCAGGGTTTCCAGCGCATGAGCGCGGCGGCGTGATGGTTTTGCGGCAAAGCGGACGGCAACGAGCGGAATACCAAGCCCCGTCAGCAGCAGCCACGATCCAGCGCCAAGCCCCAGCAGCGGATGCATCAGCCCGAGCGCGACGCTCACGGCGAGCGCCGTGCAAAGCGCGACCGCTGCGGGAACGAGGATGCGCAGATAAAGCGAATCGAGAGCATCGATATCGGCAGTCAGGCGGAAGAGAATCTTTGCCGGACGCTTCAATAGCTTCTGTGCAGCCTGCGGTTGCGACCAATTGCGGAAAACCTGCTCGCGCAATCCTGCCAGTACACCAAGCGTCGCATCGTGCGTGGTCAAGCGTTCGCCATAGCGCGCGGCAGTGCGGGCCAGAGCCAGAAAACGGATCGCTGCCGCAGGAGCAAAAACGTCGAAAGCGAACGCCGTGGCTGACGAGAGCCCAGCAATCGCCGTCGCGGTGATGAACCAGCCGGAAAGGCCAAGCAGGGCGATACCGGCAAGCACGGTTGCCGCCGCCAACAGAGCGCCCGCCAGAAGCGCGGCGCGCCGTTGAACGAGGAATAGCGCCAATATAGGCCGGAATGCGCTCCACAGGGCCATTACACGTCCTCCTGCGATGTTTTCGACGGCAGGACGACGATCCTGTCCATGCGGCTCGCCAAGACAGGATCGTGCGTCGCGACGATGAGCGTCTTGCCGGCAGAAATCTTCAGCAGGCTATCCATGATCTCATTGGCGGTGATCGTATCGAGATGTGCGGTCGGTTCATCCGCAAGGATCAGGCCCGCATCCGGATTGGCCGCGGCACGCGCCAGGGCAAGCCGCAGGATTTCGCCGCCGGAAAGGCCTGATCCGCCTTCACCAATCGGCGCGTTTCCGTGCGCATTGGCTACGTCTTGCAGGGCTGCCTTGCGAAGTGCGGTTCCGACTTCAAATGATCCAATTTCCGGGCGACCCAGCGCGACATTGTCCGAGACCGTACCAGCGAAAATATGCGGCTTCTGTCCGACCCAGGCGATGCCGGTCCGAAGCTCCGCTGCAATGGCTGTCGTGAGAGGGATGTCTCCAATTGCGATCCGCCCGCTTTCATAAGGCGCAAGCCCGGCAATCAATGCGAGAAGCGTGGATTTTCCCGAGCCGCTGGGACCCAGCACCGCAATATGCTCAGCCGGCAAAACATCGAAATTGAACTGGTCGAAAACCAGCGAACCATTGCCCCTGTGGTGGAATGTGAGGTCTTCAACGTGGACGCCCGCAACTGGCGGCATTGCATGCTTTCCTTGCTTGCCTGCGCCAGGCATGACCACACCATTTTCTGAAAGCCGATCCAGAGCCTCCATCGCAGCTTCTCCCGCAGCCCGGTCGTGCCAGACCGAGGACAACTCACGCAAAGGCTCGAAGAAAGCCGGCGCGAGCAAAAGAATGAAAAGGCCCTCGGTCAGGCTCAAACGCCCGCCCCAGGCACCGAAATTCAACTGGCCAAGCAGATGGAAACCAATATAGACGGCCACCATTGCAACGCCCAGTGCTGCGAACAACTCGAGCACCGCGGACGACAGAAACGCGATCCGAAGCACCGCCATCGTACGTACCCGCAGCGATTCCGCATTGTCGCGCAGGCGATGCGCGGTCAAATCCACGGCATCCAGTGAACGAATGGTCGCGAGTCCGCGCAGCCGGTCGAGCAGGAACGCATTCATACCGCCCATTTCGACAAGCTGTTTCTCGCTCGCCGCTTTGGCACGCCAGCCGATCAGCGCCATGAACACCGGGATCAGAGGAGCGGAAACTAACAGGACTATAGCTGCCGCCCAGGAGAGCGGCAGAACACAAAACAGAATAACAATCGGCACAATCGTCGCCTTCAGCCGCGCCGGGCGAAAGCGTGAAAGATAGGGCACAATGGCCTCTGCCTGCTCGGCAAGCACACTTGCCGCAAAGCCGGAAGCAGGCCTTTCCATGTCCAGCGGCGAGCGCTGAACGAGCGCTATCACAGCTTTGTCGCGTTTTGCCGACAGGATATCGCGGGCCGCACGAAAAGCGAGGCGGTTACCCATGGCGTCGAGCAGCGCCCGGACTGCGCCGATCACGACGACGCCGAGAACCAGCCAGTGGATATTCGCCATTCCTTTGCCGGCAACGATCCCGCCCACGCCCATGGCGAGCAGTGCGGCTTGTGGCAACCACAAGAGAGATGCGAGCACTTGAATGAATGCCGCTGCCCTCTCGGCGCGGCTTTTGTTGGCGACGGCATCGTCGGATCTTGTCGCAGTGATGTGCTGCGTGTCCTGGCCAGGCACAAATTCGTTCTGCGTGCGAAGCGCTATCGAAGACGAATGTGCTGCGGGTCCCATGCCATCAACCTTTTTCGGTAGTACGCTTCGACCTGCCGAGGGACACGATCTTGTCCTTCGCCTCCAGCAGTCTTGTGACTTTCGCGCCCAGCGTCAATAGGGTTGCCAACCGGTCCGTTTCGAGTTTTTTGACGTCGTCATACCAGTTGGTCAGCTGTTCGATGAGACTGTGCATCTCACCCATACGTGCTTGCGCATGGCGTTCGGCATCGCTGGCGGGCTGTTGCATCAAAATTTCACGCAGGACCGACAGCGTCGGATCGACTTCGCGCTTCTTCCGCTCTTCGGCCAGCGTACGCAGGATTTGCCAGACATCGTCGGGCGTCGTGAAGAAATCCCGGCGATCATCGGGCAGATGTTTCAAGAGAACGAGGTTCCAGGCCTGCAACTCGCGCAAGCTCATCGACACATTCGAACGGGAAATTCCCAGCGCGTCGACGATCTGTTCGGCATTGAGCGGATCGGGCGAAACATAGAGCAGGGCATAGATCTGGCCGACGGTGCGGTTGATTCCCCACCGGCTGCCCATCTCGCCGAAGTGCAGAACAAAGGACTGAACGAGAGGCGGTAGATTCATCGGTTTATCCCGTTGCAACTGTCATTTCAGTAATTACTGAAATCACGATATTTAATAAATCGTAAATTTGCAAGAGGCAGATTTTGGACCCCACAGAAAAGAGAAGGGGCCGTGATGACGCCGCCTCTTACCCTCCCCCTTATGAGGGCCGAAGGCGGGCGAGACCCGCGGCTCGCCCCGAAGACGGACCAAAGGTCCGGGGAGGGGTCTTTTTGGGATGTTGGTCGCCGCTAGCGCTAGAAGATCTAGTCTCGCAAAAGCCCCTCCCTGCTGCTGCGCAGCCTCCCTCCCCACAAGGGGAGGGCAAGAAGCGGCACCGTTGGAGCCAAATTCTTGAACGTGCAATCGCCGCTCAACAAAAAGCCCGGCCCGATCAGAACGATCGAGCCGGGCTGCAAGAGTGGCGCAGAAGCGTTTTGAGAATTCAGCCTGATGAGTCAGCTGGTGTGGTTGTCGAGAACTGGAGCGCAGCGGACTTATCGGTCCGTGAGCACCGGAAGCGCAGAAAACCGCATCAGATGCCCATCAGGGTGAAGAAATCAAAAGGCTGTTAGTTGAGACCCAACTTGCCGCGCAGGGTCGACAGATCTTCGGCAAGCGTGTTGACGGCAGCGGCCAGCACGGCGCGGTCATCATCGGTCAGCTTGTCATACAGCTCATAGCCCTGAGCAGTCTTGTACTTGGCCAAAGTCGTGTCGACCTTGTCGAAATTACCCGATACCTTGGTGACGAACGCGCTATCGTCCTTTTGGACCAGCGGACGCACGAGTTCGAAAATCTTGCGCGAACCATCGAAGTTCGCCTTGAAATCCCAAAGATCGGTGTGGCTGTAGCGGTCTTCTTCACCCGAAATCTTGGTCGCGGCGACTTCTTCCATCAGCGCGGCCGCACCACCGACAACTTTTTCCGGCGGCAAGGTCAAATCGGTGATGCGCTTGTTGAGTTCGGTCACATCGGCCATCAGCTTGTCGGCAAATGGTGTCAGGTCCTTGGTGCTGTTCTCGGAGAAAAGACCGTATTCGATGCGGTGAAAACCGGTGAATTCCGGATCCTTCTCGGCCTTTTCATGGTCGTCGGCGCGCGAATCGATCGAACCGTCGAGGTCGCTGAACAATTCGGCAATCGGCTCGATTGCCTCATAACTCATGCGCGTCGAGCCGAAGAGCGCCTTGGCTTTGTCCACATCGCCTGCCTTGACGGCATCGGTGAACGCCTTGGTGTCGGTCACGAGTATTTCAAGGTTTTCCGAGACATAGATCTTGTAGTCGGCAATCGGGCCGACCAGATCGAGCGGCGAGACATCGGCCATTGCGGCGCGCGGCATAATCGCCGCGGCGAGTGCAAACAGGCTTGCGGAGAGTGTCACTTTCAGTTTCATCGTTGGTGGTCCCCTTAAGATTTAACGCGGGTCACGGCGTGCCCCGCTGCTTCCAATAATGTTCGGCCGACAAAATCGCTTTCGTCCTGCGGGCCGGGTGGTGTGAAGAAAAAGCCGCCGCCAATCGGCTTGATGTATTCCTCGAGCGGCTCGCCATCGAGCTGGCCCTGCACCGCGATGAAGCCCTTCTCCAGATCGGCCTGATAGCAGATGAACAAGAGCCCCTGTTCGAGCTGGCCGGATTTGCTCACCCCGTTCGAATAGTTGAACGGGCGGCGCAGGATCAGGTTTGCCTCGGAAGCCTTCGTGCGAAAATTGGCGAGCCTTATATGCGCGTCGAGCGGCGTTATCGTCCCTTCCGGATCCTTGGAATAGTCAGGCACATCATGCTCGGTATTTCCGCCATGCGGCGCACCCGTCGCTTTTTTGCGGCCAATGATCCGCTCCTGCTCGCCCAGCGGCGTGCGGTCCCAGCGCTCGACGAAATTGCGGATGATGCGCACCGCCTGATAGGACCCGCCGCGCGTCCATGCGGGCTCGTCCCCGCCTTCCGGCACCCAGACGATCTTGTCCATCAGCGCCGCATTGTTGGCATCGGGATTGGCCGAACCGTCACGGAAGCCGAGGAAATTGCGCGCACTTTCGTGGGTTCCGTCCGGCTTGGGCGGCTGGACGGGCACCGAGCCTTCCTGTTTCCAGCGAAGCACCATCAGATCCGGCAGGTTTTTCAGGATATCGCGCAGCGCGTGGATGTTCGTGTCGGGCGTGTTTGAACAGATCTGCAACGCCAGATCGCCGTGGCACAGATCGGCATCCAGCGCGTCATTGCGGAATGCCTTCATACGCGAGAGGCGCGCCGGTTTGTGCGGAGCCAGCCAATCGCGCTGGTCGAAGAATGAAGAACCAAGCGAGACTGTGATTGTCAGATTGTCCGGCGGAACCACCGGTCCCAGCAGGCCTGAGTCGGAGGGCGGCAGCTTGTCGTCGAGTTGCGGCGGCGTGCCGCCCTGCATCAGGAAGGCGATGCGGCTCGATAGCGTCCGGAACAGTCGCTCGACATCCGCCGGGGTTTCCGCCAGCACGTGAAACGAAGCGATCATGCCTGCCGCCGGGCGCGGCGTGACGATGCCCGCCTGGTGCGGACCGTAGAACGACTGCCGCTCCTGCGTCTTGTCGCTGACCGGCGCATCGGTGACCTGTCCGCCCTGCTTTTCCGCTGCGCGTGCGGTCGTCAATCCTGTGGCCAAGGCACTGCCTGCGGCACCGACTCCGAAGAGAACGTTGCGCCGTGTCGTGACCAGTTTGTTGTCGTTCGTTGTCATCGCCGTTACTCCAGTCCCACTGCCGCATTGAGCTTGCCGATCGCCTCGGCCAGGCCTTGCATCTTCTGCGCCAGCGCCTTGCGGCTATCGGCACTCACCTTGTCATATGCCGGATAGCCGTCCGGACCCTTGAGCGCAGTCAATGCGTTGCCGGTATCTGTCATGCGGCTGTCGATATCGGCCACAACCTGCGGCGCAGCCTGCACCGCAACGGGCTTGAACAGCGCCATCATCCGGGAAACGCCAGCGACATTGGCCTCGAAGTCGGCAAGATCAGTCTGCGCGTAATGGTCTTCACCCGCGGTGATCTTCGTATCGGCAATCTGCCCGACAAGCCGCCCCGCACCCTTGGCGATCTGTTCGGGCGGAATGCGCAGGCCGCGAATCCGGTCCTTCAGCGCCGTCACATCGGCCAGCAGTTTGCTCGAGACCGGCGCCAGTCCATCAAGGCTTTTCTTGGCATAAAGACCGTACTCGATGCGGTGAAAGCCGGTGAAACCTGGATCGTCTTCGCGCTTTTCGAGATAATCCGCCACCGGATCGATGGCGTTGTGCAGATCGGCAAAGAGGTCGGCCATGGGTTCGATCTGCTTATAGGGAGCGCGCGCCTTCTGATAGGATTCCCGCGCTTTCTCCAGATCGCCGGCCTTGATCGCGTCATCGAGTGCCTGCGTCGCCTTCACCAGCGAATTCGCCTGCATCACCATGAACACCTGGAATTCCGCCAGCGGCCCGACAAACGAGACCAGCGCCGGACGTGCCGCCTCCGCTTCGGACTCGGCGGATGGCGTAACGTGCAAGGTCCCGCGCGGATTGTTGAGAAGGCCGCAGGTGATCTCGTAGGTTCCCGTTTTCAGCTTTGCCTGCATCGTCTGGGTGAAACCCGGCACGATGTTCTCGCGCTCTTCCAGCACCATCACGCCATCAAGGATCTCCCATTCGAGCGCACGGTTGGACTTGTTGACGATGGTGAATGTCGAACGCCCGGCCGGAACGGTAATCTCGTTGGGATCGCATGCGCTGTCGTTGATGGTGACAGTGATTGCCTCGCCTGAACCCGCCGATTTCAGACCTTTCGACGCATAGTAGAAAGCCACACCGCCTGCGACGACGAGAAGGGCGGCCCCGGCGACCGCCAGCTTCATCAGCTTTTGCGATGAAGGGCGGGGAGAACTGGAGCCGGCGGTTTGCGTCATGAAGTGTTTCTTTCGGTCAATGAGAGGCGGTCAATGAGAAGCCTGGGCGGCGGCCGTGCGCCTGCCCGCTGGACGCAGGAACATGAAAATGCTGATGGCAAGGAAGGCGACATAGACGATGACTTCGCCCAATGTCGGCATGTCCTGGTAACCGAACATTCCGGAAAGCAATGTGCCGAAGGGGCTGCTGACCGGCAGGACGTTGCTCAGATCAATGACAACGGTCTGCAGGCTGTTCCAGACACCCGCCTCGTGGAAGTGACGCAACGTGCTCGCCAATATTCCGGCAGCGACCACGAGAATGAAAAGCCCCGTCCAGAAGAAGAACCGGCGCAGATTGAGGCGGACACCGCCCATATAAATGCCGTATCCCAATACGATCGACACGAGAATGCCGAGCAGCGCGCCAAGCGGCGCATCGCTGTTGGTACTCTGCTGGAAAATGGCGAGCAGGAAGAACACGGACTCCAGACCCTCTCGCGCCACAGCGAAGAACACCATGGCGATCAGCGCCGGAGCCTGTCCGGTCGAATGCGAAAACGCCGAGTCAATTGAATGGTGGAGGTCGGATTTGATGGAGCGTGCCGCCTTGCGCATCCAGAACACCATCGACGACAAAACGATAACGGCAATCAGTCCGACAATGGCCTCGAAGAATTCCTGCGCCTTTTGCGGAAACTCGGCACTGACCATCTGCAGCCCGGCTCCGACGAATAATGAAAGCGCAATGGCAAGCAGAATCCCGAGCCAGACGGCCGGCATCCACGCGCCTCTTCCGGTCTGCTTCAGATAGCTCGCAACGATACCGACGATCAGAGCCGCCTCGATGCCTTCACGCAGCATTATCAGGAATGGAACCAGCATAAATCACACCCTCGGCGAACCATTGACGTCTCTTTTAGACGGGCCCTGGCGCCGCGGGAGTCATAGACTGTCGCGAAAAACGAAGCAATAACAATATATTAGAAGAATTCTAAGGAATAACCGGAGGAAATTTGTCAATTATTCCAATAAGTTGATTGTTTTAATCCACAATCGAATGCAACCTGATGTCGATAACGTAGCCTGCATCGCCACATTCTTTCCACAATTACACAACGCTGACCGCTACCCTCCCCCTTGTGGGGGCCGACGGCGGGCGAGACCCGTGGCTCGCCCCGGAAGACGGAGCGTAGCGACGGGGAGGGGTCTTTCTCTTTTTAGAGACGGAGATTCAAAATACTCCTCCCTGCTGCTTCGCAGCCTCCCTCCCCACAAGGGGGAGGGTAAGGGGGCGCACGCTATGCCAGATCACCTGTCATAAACGACTGGCAACTCAACGCGCAACGCTCGCGACGCCGAGCAGCTGATCGACCGTATCGCGATCACCCGCCAGTTGCTCCGATGAACCGTCCCAGACGATGCGCCCGCGTTCGAGAATGATCACCCGTTCGGCAAAATCGAGCGCGCTCTGGATGCGCTGTTCGACGAGGAGAATGGTCACCTCGCCGCTGGAGGCAAGGCGTGAGAAAGCCGCCATCAGTTCCTCGCATATCACCGGCGCCAGCCCTTCCAGCGGTTCGTCGAGCAGGAGTACCGTCGGCCTGCCGAGAATGGTGCGGGCCGTGGAGAGCATCTGCTGCTCTCCGCCGGAAAGCTTGGCCCCGGAATTCGCCCGCCGCTCGTAGAGCCGCGGGAACATGTCATAGGCCTCCTGCAACGCACTACGCGGCCTTCCCTTCAACCCGACGAAGAGGTTCTCCTCGACAGTTAGCGATGGAAAGATGCTGCGCGATTGCGGCACGAAGCCAAGCCCCCTCCAGGCCCGGCTGGAGCTTTCCATATGGGTGAGGTCCGCATCGCCCAGCTTGATCGTGCCGTCATAGCGCCGGGTCTGCCCGGCAAGGGTGGCGAACAGCGTTGTCTTGCCGACGCCATTGCGCCCCAGCACGGCAATGCGCGATCCTGCCTCTGCTGTGAATGAAATATTCTCCAGAACCCGCGTCGGCCCATAACCGGCGCTAAGGTTTGTGATCTCAAGCCGCGCTGCTGGCATTGTACCCTCCGAGATAAGCCTCGCGCACCCGCACATCGTTTGTTGCGTCAACCGGCAGTCCGTCGAAGATGATTTCGCCCGCCGCCAGCACGATCACCCTTTTGGCAAAACGAAAAACCAGATCCATGTCGTGCTCGATCATCAGTACCGCGAGGTCGGCCGGAAGCTGAGCCAATGCGTTTTCGATCAGGAATGTATCGCTATGCGGTACCCCCGCCGCCGGTTCGTCGAGCAGCAGGACCTTCGGCCGCAGCGCCATCGCCAGCGCAATCTCCAGCAGGCGCTGTTGCCCATAGGCGATCTCGCTGACCGGAACTCGCGCCAGCGCCGTCAGATTGAGGGTCTCGAGAATTTCATATGTCTCGCGCATCACCTCCGGCATGGCCTGAAACGAACCGGCCATCCGTCCGGACCTGCCCTCCCGCTGCAGGATGGCGAGCGCGACATGCTCTTCCGGGGTCATCTCGGCAAAAAGCCGTGTCACCTGAAATGAGCGAACCAGCCCGGCTCGCACGCGCTTCATCGGATTGAATTTCGAAATATCTTCGCCGCCCATCAGGACCTGTCCAGAGTCCGGACGCAGATGGCCGGTTACCAGATTGACGAAAGTGGTCTTCCCGGCGCCGTTCGGGCCGATCAGCGCCACCCGGTCACCGTTGCCGAGCGACAGCGAGACATCGCGCGTGACGTTCAGTCCGCCGAAGGCCTTCTGCAGATGATCGACCTCGAAGAGTGCACTCATTTGCCGCCCTTCCTGTATCGTTCAACGAAAGTCACAGCAGTGCCATAAAGGCCCTTCGGCGCGAACAGCACCACGGCGATCAACAACGCGCCGACGATCGTCAGCCAATGGAACGGATTGGCGGCAGAGACCAGATCTTCGATCCATACAAAAGCAATCGTGCCGATCAGCGCGCCGTAAAGCGAGCCCACTCCGCCCAGAACCAGCATGACCAGCGCTTCGGCGGAATTGGTGAAGCTCAGGCTGTCGAGGCCGACAACCTGTGTCGATACGGCATTGAAGGCGCCGCCGACACCCGCGACCAACCCCGAGATCACATACATCTTGATCAGGGTGAGCTTGACCGACGCGCCCATCGCGCTGACCCGAACCGGATCCTGCCTGATGCCGCGGCACAGCATGCCGAAGGGTGATCGCACCAGGATGCGCAAAAGCACAAAAACCAGGACAAGCAACACAATGCCGAAGACATAGGCGGTACGGCCCCAGAGATCGAACTCGAAGAGGCCAAGGATAGGATCCGGCGAGATACCGGCGAGTCCATCGCTGCCGCCCGTATATTCGGATGCCTTGTTGGCCGCCTCGTGGAAGAGGTGGATGATGGCGATGGACAGGACAAGTTGAGCGAGGCCATGTCCGCGCAGGATGACGATTCCCGAAATCAACCCCGCTACAGCACCGCCAACTGCGCCGATGGCTATCATGGTGATCGGTTCGGTGATCCCGAAATGCGCCGCGGCAATCCCCGCCGCATAAGCACCACTGCCGAACAGTGCAGCGTGGCCGAGCGTCGCGACGCCGCAATACCCCGTCACCAGATCGAGCGACAGCACAAGCAGCATGATCGCGATCATGCGCGTCAGCAGGGCAAGGTTGTTGGGAAACAGGAAGTACCCGGCTATGGCTGCAATCAAGATCACAGCCACACCAAGCAGATCACGCTGCCACCCGCTGCCTTGCGCTGGCAGTGCTCTGACGGACACCTCGGCACTCATTTTGCTCTTCCCATCAGACCACGCGGGAATACCCAGACGATGGCGATCACTGCGAGATAGAAGAAGAACTCGCCATATTCCGGCACGAGATAACGGCCGGTCGTATCGATGGCGCCGAGCAGCAGGCAGGCGATCAGCGCGCCGGGGATGGAACCCGCACCGCCGACCGAGACGACGACGAGAAACGTCACCATGTAGCGCAACGCATAATATGGTTCGACCGGCAGGAGTTCCGCACCGATCACCCCGCCAAAGGCGGCAAGCCCGACGGCCAGAGCGAAGCTTGCCGCATAGACGATCTTGGTGCGCACGCCGAGCGCCGCCGCCATCGCCGTATTGTCCACCGATGCCCGCAGTTTGACACCGAAGGAGGTCCGCTCGATCAGGTACCAAAGCCCCAAAGCAACGACCACGCCGCAGCCGATGGCAAAGAGCTTGTGCGCCGCGATCGTGCGGAAGCCGATATCGACCGGACCTTGCAGTTCCGCGGGGAGGGGGATCGTCTTCAGCGTTGGCCCGAACACGTAGTTGGCAAGGCCGATGACGCAAAAGGTGATACCGATGGTCATCAGCACCTGGGTCAATTCCGGTGCACCATAAATCCGCCGGTAGAGAAAACGTTCCAGCGGAATGGCAATGACAATCGTGCCAAGGACCGCAATCACGATCGCAAAACCATAGGCAAGCCCGAGGTCGCGCGCCGCATAGGAAGCGATATAGCCGCCGATCATGGCGAACGCTCCGTGGGCGAGATTGATCACCCGCATCAGACCCATTGTCACCGACAGGCCAATCGAAATGACGAACAGGATCATCCCGTAGGCCAGGGCATCGACGCCAATGCTGAAGAACGTTTGCATCAGATCATCCCGGACAGCGGCTTTTGCACCGGGCTACTTTGCAGCCGCCAATCCCGGATCCGGCTGCTTCTCAAACGTCTTGATCTCCTTGTTGAAATAAACGCCATCAGCACCCTTCGATACTTCTCGCAGATAGATGTTCTGGGTGATGTGGCGCGTTTCCGGATCGATCGAGACCGGCCCGCGCGGGCTTTCCCAGGCAAGACCTTTCACCGCATCGACCGCCTTCTGTGCATCCTGCTTGCCGCCGGTCGCTTCGATCATCTTGCTGATGACATACATGCCATCATAGGCGCCGACCGAAGGGAAGGAGAGTTCGGCCGGGTTGCCGATCGCCTTCTGGGCGGCGGCGACAAATGCCTTGTTCTCGGGCGAATTGTGCGCCAGCGAATAATGGAACGTCGTCAGGATACCGAGGCCGGCATCGCCAATCGCCGGCAGATCGGATTCCTGCGTCAGGTCACCCGGCGCTAGGAACTGTATGCCCGCCTGCTTCAGGCCGTTCTCGTTATAGGCCTTGACGAAACCGAGAGTGGTTGGACCCGACGGCAGGAAGGCAAAAACCGCCTGCGCCCCGGAATTGCGCACCCGCTGCATGACAGGGCTGAAATCATTGGTCGACAGCGGCATGCGGATGGATTCGACAACCTTGCCGCCCTCTTTCTCGAACGTCGTCTTGAACGCGTTCTCCGCATCGACGCCCGGGCCATAATCGCTGACCACGGTGATGGCTTTTTCGACACCGCGTTCGCGCGCGATCTTCGCCATCGGCGCGGAGGTCTGCCATGTCGTGAATGAAGTACGGACAACCAGCGGGCTCTTGGTGACGATGGCCGACGTCGCCGCGTTCATGATGACCATCGGCACATTCGCCTGCTTGAGCAGCGGTGTCACCGCCATGGCATCCGGGGTGAAATAAAAGCCGGCAAGATATTGCACGCCTTCCTTGACCACCAGTTCCTGCGCCAGAGCTTTCGACTGCGCCGGGTCGGCCTGCGGCACATCCCGGTAGAGGATTTCAATCGTGTTTTCGCCGACCTTGTCACCGTGGGTTGCAATGTAGGCGTCGATGCCCGCCTTGAAGTTTTTGCCCTGTATTGCGAACGGTCCCGAGAAGGGTCCGACGACACCGATCTTGATGACTTCGGCATAGGCGCTTGCGCTCATCAGAATTGATGCGGCGACGGCCAGAATCAGCTTTTTCATAGTTCCTCCCTCAATCGAAAATGGCTTTTTCAGAACATTGCACACGACCTGCGCTTTCCAAAACAAGAATGAAACGAAAAGATGCGATTCTTACTCAAGACAAGGCGATTCTCATGCAAGAAATGTCGATTCTGGCGCAAGTTTTTCCACTCGCAATTGCATTTTAGTTGCGCGTGGTTGAAGTTATGCGCTGCCAAACCTCTCAATCGAACCAAGCAGGCTGCTCGCCGAGCGCAGCGCGGTCGTCGTCGTTGCAACCATGGATGGCAATATCATCCACTCCAACGTCCATGCTGCGCCCGAACGTTCCTGCTCGTGGATCAAGGCGTGATGCATGCCGGATACTTGCGTGGCGTTGTAACGAGCAAGCGCAACCAGAAGTTCAGCGAGGACCGGATTTTGCTTGTGCGGCATCGCGGATGACTTGCCGCCACCGCTCAATTTGATCTCTTCTCCTCCTTGCGCCAGAAGCGCGACGTCCTGGCCTATTTTGCCAAGCGAACCGGAAATCAGCGATAAAAAGTCAGCAAATTCAACGATGATGTCGCGCTGGCTGTGCCATTGCGGCATGTCGTGAAGGCCAAGAAGCGCGGCCATTTGCTTGCGCACGGCTGGTCCTTTATCCCCGAGCTTCTCCAGCGTTCCTGCAGCGCCGCCGAACTGGATGACCGGTAATTGAAGCTCCAGCGTATCAAGGCGCTTGCGGTGACGGAGGAGAGGCGAGCGCCAGGATTCGATACGGTCGTTGACTGTGATCGGGATGGCCGCCTGCATGCGGGTACGCCCCATCAAGTCATTGTTGCCAAATGACTTTTCAAGCTGATCCAGCTTTGCGATGATATCGGACAATCCGGTGTCGAGGCGTGCCACTACCGGCTTCAACCGGATCATCAGGCTCGTATCGATCACGTCCTGGCTGGTCGCTCCCAGATGCAGGGACGCGCGATGTTGTTCAGGAATAATTTCACGCAATTGCCGGATAAGTTCCGGAACGACAACACCATCCGACGCAACCGCCGATTTGAGCGCGGCTATATCGGGTGAGAAAGCCCCGCACGCCTTTTCGATCACCTCCGCGGCCGCGCTTTCTATAATATTTTCAGTAACTTGCGCCTTGGCCAAAGCGATTTCGAATTGAAGCATCGCCGCAATATCGCTCTCCGTCGAGAACCATTGCGCGGCCTCTTCATCGCCGATCAAGCCGGACAGAAACGGATGATCGAAAGGAGAAATACTCATCGCTTACACATCGAAGAAGATGGTTTCCTTGTCGCCTTGCAGATAGATATCAAAGACATAGCTCGATCCGTCGCGCTTCGCGATCAGCGTCGGGATACGATTTTTGTGCTCGATGCGTTGCAGTACCGGGTCCTGGTCATTCGCCGCTTTCTCATCGTCGAAATAGATCCGCGTGTGCAACCCTATGTTGATACCGCGCGCCACGATCCAGACCGTGACATGCGGCGCCATCAAACGTCCGTCCTTGAACGGAACCTGACCCGGCTTGACGGTCTCGAAGTGATATTCGGCCGTTTCCATATCCGTCGGGCAGCGTCCCCACCCGGTGAAATTCGGATCGGCGGTGCCGCGCAACTCCGAAGGACTGTTGTAAAGCCCCTTGCTGTCAGCCTGCCAGATCTCAAGCAAAGCATCGCGCAGCGGCGTTCCGGTGCCGTCGAAAACCCGTCCACGGATGGTTATTCGCTCGCCCAGCGTCTTGTCATTGACCATCGAAATGCCAAGATCATTCTCGTAAACACCTGTAATATCGCAGAAATTCGGCGTGCAGCCGATATGGACATAAGGTCCTGCCGTCTGCGATGGTGTTTCCTTGAGGTACCCCAATTGTTGAACCATCAGTTGCCCTCCATGCGATTCTCGAACAGGGTCGAGCGGCGGCCGCGCAAGACGATGTCGAACTTGTAGGCGCGTGCATCCATCGGAATGGTGTTGTTCATATCGAGCGCCGCGATCAGCTGTTCGATCGCTGCCTTGTCTGGAATGGATTTGACGATCGGGCAATTCCAGATCATCGGATCGCCCTCGAAATACATCTGCGTTATCAACCTCTGCGCGAAACCATGGCCGAACACCGAGAAGTGGATATGCGCCGGGCGCCAGTCATTCACGCCATTGGGCCAAGGATATGCTCCCGGCTTGACCGTGCGAAAACGATAGTAACCGTCCTCGTCGGTGATCGTCCGGCCGCACCCGCCAAAGTTGGGATCGAGCGCCGCAAGATACCCTTCACGCTTGTGCCGATAGCGCCCGCCGGCATTGGCCTGCCAGAATTCGAGGAGCGCACCGGCAACACCCTTGCCGCGCTCGTCTACAACCCTGCCGTGAACAATGATCCGTTGCCCAATGGCGCTTTCGCCCGGCTTCGCATAATTGTAAATGAGATCGGCGTCGAGCTCGCCCAGCATCGAATGGCCGAACACCGGCCCGGTGATCTCCGACAACGTATTATCGAATGAAATCAATGCCCGTTGCGGCGAACGCACGACGCTCGTCTTGTAATCGGGCGTATAGGCAGGCGGATGCCATTGCCTGTCCCGCTGAAAGAATGCGCCGGTTTCCGGCTTCCTGTTGGACATTGTCTGCCTCCCGTCAGGCTGTCTTTTCGGCCGCAGCGAGGTCTTTATAGACCTGCTTCGCCAGTTTAATCGCATGGTTGGCCGCCGGAACACCCGCATAGATTGCAACGTGCAGCAGCGCCTCGCAAATATCATCCTGGGTCGCGCCGGTGTTTGCCGTCGCTTTGATGTGCATGACCAGTTCCTCGTCCTGCCCCAAGGCGGCCAGCAATGCGATGGTTACAATTGAGCGCTGCCGCTTCGTCCAGCCTGGCCGCGACCAGACATGACCCCAAGCCGCTTCAGTAATAAGCTCTTGAAAAGGCTCGTCAAAGTCTGTCTTGTTCGACTGTGCGCGATCGACATGCGCATCACCCAGAACGATCCGGCGCGTTGCCATGCCCTCGGCATAGCGGCGGGAGGGAACAGCCACAGCCGTCATGATTTCTCTCCAAGTTGGAACTCGTCGATGAATGCACGTATCACCGCAGTCAGCGCTTCCGGCTGTTCGACGCAGGGGATATGTCCCGCATCCTTGATCACCTCGTAGCGCGAGCGCGGAATGAGCTTCGCCAGCGCAAGCACAACTTCCGGTGGCGTCGACCCGTCCTGATCCCCCACGATGCAAATGGTGGGAACCGCAATCCGCGATGCTTCGGTTGTAAAATCGGCATCGCGCAGCGCCGCACACGTACCGGTATATCCAGCTACCGCCTGCCGGGTTAGCATGTTGCGATATCCGGCAAGTTCGTCGCGACGCTGCTTGTGGAAGGGCGGTGTGAACCATTTTTCGAGTACGCCGTCAGCAATGGACTCGATCCCGCCTTGCTCAAGCGCAGCGATCCGAGCACCCCACATCTCTGCCGAGCCGATCTTATGGGCGGTATCGCAAAGGATCAGCGCACGCACCAGGTCCGGCCGTGTCGCATAAAGGCCTTGCGCCACCAGCCCGCCAACCGACAGACCACAGATGACTGCATTCTTCACCTCGAGATAATCGAGGAGCCCGGCGAGGTCGCCTGTGTGATCGTTGATGGAATAGGGCGGTGTCCCGATATCTGAAAGGCCGTGTCCTCGCATGTCATAGGTTACGATAGCGAAATCGCCGACAAGCCGAAGGATCACATCGCGCCAGATACGAAAATCGGTACCGAGCGAATTGGCAAAGACCAGCACAGGCTTGCCTTCCGGTGCGCCGATCAATTGATAGTGCAGCGCTACGCCATTGACAGAAACGAATTGCACAGAAGCCTCCCATTCAATAAACCATCATGGATTACCCATTTGGTTAGGTAAAATGATATTCTATCGCATTCTCTTAACTCATGGGTTATGAAATACCATGATCGACAGTCGTATCAAATTTCGCCACCTTCAAACTTTTCTGGAAGTCGCCCGTCAGAAAAGCGTGATGAAGGCAGCAGCAATCCTTCATATCAGTCAACCGGCTGTCACCAAAACAATCCGTGAACTGGAAAGCGAGCTTGGTGTTGCCGTATTCGAACGCGACGGCCGCGGTATCAGAATCACGCGTTATGGCGAGGTGTTCCTGCGCCATGCCGGCGCCGCAATCACGGCATTGCGCCAAGGCATCGATTCTGTTTCCAATGAACGGTCGGGGGAGGGCATTCCCATCCGCATCGGCGCTTTGCCTACCGTATCTGCACGCGTGATGCCGCATGCCATCAGCCTGTTTCTGCAAGAGAAAACGCAAAGCCGCATCAAGATTGTTACCGGCGAAAACGCGGTCCTGCTGGAACAGCTTCGCCTCGGCGATCTCGATCTCGTTGTTGGCCGCCTTGCAGCACCGGAGAAGATGACGGGCTTTTCCTTCGAACATCTCTACTCCGAGCAGGTGGTTTTCGCTGTCAGCGCCGGACATCCCCTCTTGAATTCACAAGAGGATATCTTTTCGCGTCTTGCCGAGTTCCCCATACTCATGCCAACGCGTGCATCGATCATACGGCCCTTCGTCGACCGCTTCCTCATCGCTAATGGCGTTGCGACCTTGCCTACACAGATCGAGACAGTCTCAGACGCGTTCGGCCGCGCCTTCGTTCGTGCGAAAAATGCCATATGGATTATCTCATCGGGCGTCGTCGCCAACGATATCGAGGCCGGCACTCTGGCACTCCTGCCTATAGACACGAGCGAAACCAAGGGACCGGTGGGCCTCACAATGCGCGCTGACATAACGCCGTCTCTACCCCTCATGATTCTGATGCAAACGATCCGCGAAGCGGCAACTGGCGCATCCCGAAACTAAACCAACAGGCCCGCAAGCGTATCGCGAGTCGATTGCATCACCGGCAGATAGCTGGCGACCATTTCGTCGACAGTCACTCGCGCAGCCTGTGCGCCGACATTGAGCGCGGCAATTGTAGTACCCCGCATGTTGCGCACCGGAATGGCGATCGAGCAGAGACCAATCTCCAACTCCTGATCGATGACTGCATATCCCTGCTCGCGTACCAGTTGCAGCTCAGCCATCAAATCGGCGAACGTGGTTTTTGTATTCGGCGTATTCGCTCTACGGTTGCTATTCTCGAGAACCTTCCTCGCCTCGTCTTCACTCATTGCGGCAAGCAGAACCCGCCCCATGGACGAGCAATAGGCGGGCAGCCGGCTTCCTGGATTGAGGTTGATCGACATTACCCGCTTGTGCGATGCCCGAGCGATATAGACGATCTCGTTACCATCGAGCACAGAAGCCGATGCGCTTTCGCCGGTCTTTTCCGACAGTTGATCAAGAAAAGGTTGCATCAGGCGGGGCAGTGGTGTCGATGTGAGATAGGAATGGCCGAGCCGCAATATACGTGGTGACAGCGAGAAGAATTTTCCGTCGTAATCGGCATAGCCAAGCTGTGCCAAGGTCAGCAGACAGCGACGAGCAGTGGCACGCTCCAAGCCGGTAATCCTGGAAATATCCGTAATCGACAGGCGTGGGTTTGCAGCATCGAAAGCTTCGACCACTGATAAACCTTTGGCAAAGCCACTTATGAAATCCGTTTCCCGCATGGTTGAGCACAATAGCACGTTTTGTGCGATATACGAACAAAAATCACATACCGCACAAATGGATTGACCGACCAGACCGCAAAGGATTACGCAAGGCGACATACAAAACAGGGAGAGAAACCGTGGCGCGGATTTGCACGCTTTCCGAAGCGATCGAAGAAAATGTCAGGGACGGCGATTCAATTGCGATGGAAGGGTTCACTCATCTGATCCCCTATGCGGCCGGCCACGAGATCATCCGACAGGACCGCAAGGAGCTTTTCCTCATTCGCATGACACCAGACCTGATCTACGACCAGCTGATCGGCGTTGGCGCAGCGCGTGGCATGAAATTCTCCTGGGGTGGTAATCCTGGCGTTGGCTCGCTGCATCGCTTTCGCGATGCGGTCGAGAACCAGTGGCCGCGGCCGCTCGAAATCGAGGAGCATTCCCATGCTGCCATGGCAAACGCCTATGAGGCTGGCGCCGCAAATCTGCCCTTCGCCATGCTGCGCGGCTATATCGGTGCGGACCTGGCCAAGGTAAATCCGAACATCAAATCAATAACCTGCCCGTTTACCGGAGAAGTATTGGCTGCTGTGCCGTCGATTCGCCCGGATGTCTCGATCATTCATGCCCAGCGCGCCGATCGCAAAGGCAACGTGCTGATCGAGGGCATCTCCGGCGTCCAGAAAGAGGCTGTGCTGGCGGCGAAACGCTCCATCGTGACGGTTGAAGAAATCGTAGACGAGCTGGACCCACCATCGCCCAATGCAGTGGTCCTGCCGACATGGGCGGTCAGCTCTGTCGTCCATGTGCCGGGTGGCGCGTTCCCATCCTATGCGCACGGTTATTATCCGCGCTCCAATGCATTCTACATCGCCTGGGACAAGATTGCCCGCGACCGCGACAGTTTTACGGCATGGATCAAGGAAAATGTTATTGGCGGAAAGCCTGAAGATTTCGCCCGTCATGTAGGCAAGCGTACGGCCAAGGCGGCATAGGGAGCATCGTCATGTCGACTGAATTTACACCAACAGAGATGATGACGATTGCAGCGGCCCGCGCATTGACCAATGATGACGTGTGTTTCGTCGGCATCGGTGCGCCATCGGCGGCCTGCAATGTCGCGCGGCTCACCCATGCACCGGATATCACGCTGATCTACGAAAGCGGTACTATCGGAACCAAGCCCGACGTTCTGCCGCTTTCGATCGGCGATGGCGAATTGTGCGATACCGCCCTGTGCACGGTATCCGTGCCGGAGATGTTCCGCTACTGGCTGCAGGGCGGACGCATTACCACCGGCTTTCTCGGCGGCGCGCAAATCGATCGCTTCGCCAATCTGAATACGACCGTCGTCGGTGATTACGACAAGCCAAAAGTTCGCCTTCCGGGCGGTGGCGGCGCACCTGAAATCGCCAGCAATTGCGGCCAGATCTATATAACGATGGCGCTCAACAAGCGCGGCTTTGTCGATCATCTCGACTTCATTACATCGATGGGGCATGGCGAGGGCGGCGATCATCGGGCGCGGCTTGGGATGAAAACCAAAGGTCCGACACGCGTTATCACTGACCTGTGCATATTCGAGCCCGACCCTTTGACCAAGGAATTGACCGTCGTTTCAATCCATCCGGGCGTGAACCGTGCAACAATCGAAGAGAATTGCGGCTGGCCGGTACGCTTCGCCGAAAAAGTAGCCGAAACGCCGGTCCCGACGACAACCGAAATCTCCGTGCTGCGCGACATCAATGCGCGCACCAAAAAAGCGCACGAGGCAGCCTGATGTCTGAAGTTTACATTTGCGATTATATCCGCACGCCCATCGGCCGCTTTGGCGGCGCGCTTGCCTCTGTCCGGGCTGACGATCTCGGTGCAATTCCGCTAAAGGCGCTGATCGAACGCAACAAAAGCGTCGACTGGGAAGCAATCGACGAAGTGATCTATGGTTGTGCCAATCAGGCAGGCGAAGACAACCGCAACGTCGCGCGGATGGCGCTGCTCCTCGCCGGACTCCCTGTCAGCGTTCCCGGAACAACCATGAACCGGTTATGCGGCTCTGGCATGGATGCCGTCATCACTGCCGCCCGCGCAATCAAAGCCGGAGAAATCGAACTTGCGATCGCCGGCGGTGTCGAGTCCATGTCCCGCGCGCCCTTTGTCATGCCTAAGGCTGACAGCGCATTTTCCCGTCACGCGGAAATCCATGACACGACGATTGGCTGGCGTTTCATCAACCCACTGATGCTGCAGCAATATGGCGTCGATTCAATGCCCGAGACTGGCGAGAACGTCGCCGAAGACTGCCATGTTTCGCGTGCCGATCAGGACGCATTTGCCGTACGGTCACAACGAAAGGCTGGAGCGGCAATGGAAAATGGTCGTCTGGCGCGGGAAATCACGCCGGTCACGATCCCGCAGCGCAAGGGCGATGCAATCATTGTTGATCGGGACGAACATCCGCGTCCACAGACCACGATCGAGCAGCTGGCCAAACTGCCGACGCCATTCCGCAAAGGCGGGTCGGTTACGGCCGGGAATGCATCGGGCATCAACGACGGCGCGGCGGCCTTGATTGTCGCTTCCGAAGCGGCCGCAAAGAAATATGGCCTGACGCCGATTGCCCGTATTGTCGGCGGCGCAACGGCCGGGGTCCCGCCACGCGTCATGGGCATCGGTCCTATCGCCGCTACGACAAAACTCTGCGCGCGGCTTGGTGTTACGCCGAAAGATTTCGACGTTGTCGAACTCAACGAGGCTTTCGCCTCGCAGGGTTTGGCGACGTTGCGCGCGCTTGGTATTGCCGACGATGCCGATTTCGTCAATCCCAATGGCGGCGCCATCGCGCTGGGTCATCCGCTCGGCATGAGCGGTGCCCGCATCACAGGCACCGCCGCGCTTGAGCTCAATCTGCGCGGTGCAAAACGTGCGCTTGCCACCATGTGCATCGGTGTCGGGCAGGGGATTGCCGTCGCCTTGGAAAGGGTCTGATCAGACGATCTGGCGGGCTCGCGGATCCGGAATAGGAACCGCGGCCATCAGCGCGCGCGTATACTCGTCCTTGGGACTTTCGAACACTTGACGCCGCGTGCCCATCTCGACGATGCGGCCCCCTCGCATGACGGCGACATTGTGCGACATACGCTCGATCACGGCCATGTCGTGCGAGATGAAAAGATAGGCAAGGCCCATCGTTTCCTGCAATTCGAGCATCAGATCGAGAACGCGAGCCCGCACCGAAACATCGAGCGCGGCCACGCTCTCGTCCGCAACGATCAGTTTCGGCTCCAAGGCGAGAGCCCGCGCTATGCAAATACGTTGGCGCTGACCGCCGGAAAATTCGTGCGGATAACGGCTGGCGGCGTCAGGCTGCAGACCAACGCGTCGCAGCAGTTCGGCTACCCGGTCGTCGCGTTCACCCTTGTTGGCGAGACCGTGAATGATCAGCGGTTCCGCAATCGCAGCGCCGACCGCCATGCGTGGATCGAGCGATGCATAGGGGTCCTGAAAGATCATCTGCGCCGAACGGCGGATAGGCTGCATCTGGCGGGCGCTCAGCCCGGCAATGTTGTGACCGTCGACCACCACATCACCGGTAAACGGGATAAGGCCGAGCACGGCCTTGCCGGTCGTCGATTTGCCTGAGCCGCTTTCACCGACAAGCCCGAGCGTTTCGCCGGGCCGAAGTTCGAATGATACATCTGCAACAGCAGAAACCGGAGGTTTCCCCTTGAACAGCCAACGAGCTGGGCTGCCATAGGTGACGTTCAGGTCACGGACGAAAAGAATGGGTGACCGGTCGGTCACGTCCACAGTGGTCGTTTGAGGACCGACGCGCGGCGGGCCTTCCGTTCCGGCATGAGCACCGAGGCGAGGGACGGCGGCAAGCAATTGCCTCGTATAAAGTTCCTTTGGCCGCTCGAATACGGTCAGGGCGCTTCCTTGTTCAACGACGCGCCCGTTCTGCATGATCGCTACGCGATCAGCCATCTCGGCGACCACGCCCATGTCATGGGTAATCAGGATAATGGACGCGCCGAATTCCCGTTTCAATTCGCGCATCAGTTTGAGGATCTGCGCCTGTACGGTGACATCGAGCGCCGTCGTCGGCTCGTCGGCAATCAGCACCTTCGGTCTGCATGAAAGAGCCATGGCGATCATGACCCGTTGGCGCATGCCACCAGAGAGTTCGTGCGGATATTGCGTCAGGCGGCGGCCGGGCTCCGTGATGTGGACCGCGTCGAGCATCTGCCGCGCTATCGCTTCAGCATTACCGGTTGCCTGATGCTCGCGGATTGCTTCGGTGAGCTGCGTTCCGATCGACAAGACCGGATTGAGCGACGTCATTGGTTCCTGAAAAACCATGGCGATATCGCCGCCGCGAACTCGCCGCATCGCATGATTGGAAAGCTTGGTCAGCTCGCGATCGCCGAGTTTGATGCTGCCTGATGCAATCTGCAGCGATGCCTTCGGCAGTAGTTGCATGATTGACAGTGACGTCACGGATTTGCCCGATCCCGACTCCCCGGCGATGCATAGTGTCTCGCCGAGATTGAGATCAAAACTGACGTCTTCGAGAACACGCCGCCTGCCTTCCGGCGTGCGGGCATCAACACACAGATCACGTACTGACAGGACTGGCATGGATGCTGGTGTAACAAGTTTCACGCGAACACGATCCTCGGGAAGTAGAACGAAACAACCCAGTTGGGCGCGTCAACGATTTCGCTGATCCGCAGATCGCCGCAGACCGAGCAGAGCAGATAGGCGTCGATCGGGCTCATGCCGTGTTCAGCCCCGAGCAGATCGATCATACGCATCAGGCTTTCGCGGGCGCCTGTCATGAGATCAGGCCCAACACCTGTAGTCACCTCGTAGCCCGCGCCATCAAGATGGCGGGTGACCGGCTCTGTAGTCGTAAACCTTGGACTTTTCAGACGGGCATCCTTAACGAGTTCAATGGTGGCTTCGACCTCCATCTGGCTTTCGATGGCCGTGCCGCAGACCTCGCCATCGCCTTGTGCCGCATGCGTATCGCCGATGGAGAACAGGGCGCCTTCCACTTCCACGGGAAGATAAAGCGTCACGCCAGCTGTCAGATCGCGGATATCCATATTGCCACCGACGCGACGCGGCGGCACGACCGAGTGCAACCCCGGTTCTGCGGGAGCAACGCCGATCGTACCAGCAAAGGGCTTCAGGGGAACGCGTCCGCCCGGGCCATAAAGCGAAGGCGTCATGGCGACCGGATCATAGGTCCACATATGCAAAGCCGGCTCTTTGAACTGATCTGCAAGCAGGCCGAATCCAGGGATATTGGCCGTCCAGCCGCCGCCCGATGGTACGAACCGCCGCAGCGTGACTTTCAGCGCGTCGCCGGGCTGCGCCCCCTCCACATAGACCGGACCGGTCACCGGATTGATCTTGCCAAAGTCGAGATTGGAAAGGGTTTCCAGTGTCGCGCCCTTGGCGAGTTGTCCGCCTGAGGAATCCAGACACTCGAAGTGAATGGTCTCGCCAGCCTTGGCGACAAGTGCCGGTTCGAAGTCGCGGTTCCAGCCGAAATGATGTCTCGCACGATGGATGGTGTGGGTGCAGGCAACGCACATGGCAGCTCTCCAGAAAATTGAATGTCATTCCCCGGGACTTTGCATCCCGGGGATCACACGAAAGCGATTATTGCTTCACGTAGATGGCGTCGTAATTGATGACGCGGGTTGGATCGATGTAGATATTGTCGGCACCGCCCATACGCAGCGACTTGGCAACGACGCGGCGCTCATTGATGAGCGGAATCCACGGGGCATCGGCCATGATGTCCGTGAATATCTTGCCCCACGTGGCTGAACGCTCGACCACCTTGGACGGATCGGACATCGAGTCCGCCGCAACGGCGCGCTTGTCGATATCCTGATTGCAATACCATGACCAGTTCCAGCCGCCGGCTACAGCGCCGGAGCAGCCGAGGATCGGTCCATAGAAGTTCGACGGATCCGGAAAGTCTGCGATCCAGGCCATACCGCCGGACCAGATCATCGGTGCTTCACCCTCGGTCCCGCCTGCTGCAATAACGTTTGCTTGCGCCAACGCGCGAACTTCCGCCTTGACGCCGACCGCCGCCAGATCCTGCTGAATTGCCTGCGCTATACGCGGCTGTGGATCGGTGTTCGTAGAATAGAGCACGGTTTCGAAGCCGCTCGAGAAGCCCGCCTCAGCCAAGAGCGCCTTGGCCTTTTCGACATCGTATGCATAGCCGGTAAAGCTCTTGTCATAACCGGGCATCAACGGCGGCAGTGGCTGGTTGGCAGCCGTCGCACGGCCATTGAGGATACGCGTAATACGATCCTTGTTGATTGCCATGTTAAGCGCCTGGCGAACCTTCACATTGTCGAACGGCTTAACCTTTGTGTTCAGCGTGATGTAACCGGTTTGGAGTTGCTGGCCATCGACAATCATATTGGGGCCGTCTGGCGAATTCTTGATCTCGAGAAATTTCGCCGGAGGTATCCCGTCGCCGGCGATATCAACTTCACCCTTTTGCAGCCGGAGCAGCGCCACGAGCGGCTCCTGACCGACCTCAACCGTGAACTTGTCGATATGCGGCATGTCCTTGACGAAATAGTCCGGATTGCGTTCGAAGACGAGATGCTGACCGATTGTCCAATCCTTTAGAACAAAGGTACCGGAGCCCACAGGCTTTTTGCCGAAATCCCCACCAGCGGCCTCGACTGCTTCGTGCGGGACAACAGAAGCGAAATTAATCGCGAGGACGTGAAGGAAAGTCGCGTCAGGACGCGAAAGGTGGAAGATGACCGTGGAGACATCCGGGGTCTCGATCCCTTCCAGCGTCGTTGTCTTGCCGCCGGATACGTCCTCATATCCCTTGATCGAACCAAAGAAGCCAGCGCCTGGCCCTTGGGTCTTTGGATTGACGGCCCGCTCGATCGAATACTTCACGTCGGAGGCCACGACTTCGCGGCCGTTGGTAAATTTTACGCCCTTGTGAAGCTTGAATGTGTATGTGAGGCCGTCATCGGAAACTCCGAACGTCTCGGCCAGCGACGGGATAAGATTGGCGGTCCCCGGCGTATAGTCCATCAGCCGCGAATACAGGCTCTTGATCATTGACCAGTTAACCCAGTCATAACCGATTGCAGGATCCAGCGTTGCGATATCGTCCTTGTAGGTAACGATGATATCCCCGCCCTGCTGTGGCGTGTCCTGCGCCCACGCCGGCAATGGCGCGAATGCCAATACCGTCGCTATTGTTGTGTTTCTAAGCCAGCGTTTGAACATTCTGTTCCCCTTTTTGGTTGTTGAAAGTCAGCGCGCACGAATGCGCGGATCGATAAGCGGTGCAATGATGTCTGCCACGAGGTTGCCGAGAACGATGGCGAGAGCCGAAACGAGCGTCACGCCCATGATGATCGGAATGTCGACCTGCTGGATCGCCTGCCAGGCGAGCTGACCGATGCCGGGCCAGCCATAAACCGCCTCTACGACGACAACGCCGCCCATGAACTGGCCGATATCGATCCCGATCATGGCAATGATGGGCAGTAGGGCATTGGGCAAGGCGTGCCGGAGGATGATGCGCGCGGACGACAGTCCCTTTGCGCGGGCAGTCCTGACATAGTCCTGATTGAGAACGTCGATCATGGCCGAGCGCACCATGCGGGCGTACCAGCCCGCGCCAAGGATACCGAGCGTTGCGGCTGGCAAAACCACATGGGCTGGCGTGCCGAAACCGCTCATCGGGAACCAGCCAAGCGTGACCGCGAAAACATAAAGAAGCAGCAAGGCAACGACGAATTGCGGAGCGGAAACACCGACAAAGGACGCCATCATGACGACCCTGTCGATGGCCCCGCCACGGCGAAGCGCCGCAATAATACCGAACGTCAAACCGAGCACGACTTCGACCAGAATTCCCGCCGCCATCAAAACAAGTGTGGCTGGAATACGGGCTGCGATTAGAGCGCCGACATCTGTCTTCTGTGCGTAGGAACGGCCAAGATCCCCATGCACGATACCCTGCAGATACGCCCAGAACTGAACCAGGAGCGGTTGATCAAGACCGAGTTCGCGGCGGATATTGGCAACCGTCTGCGCGGTCGCACTGCGCCCGGCAATCATGCGTGCCGGGTCAGCCGGCAGGGCGTAAAGAAGCAGGAAGGTGATGGCCGCTACGCCAAGAAGGATCAAAGCGGTCTGCACGAGGCGACGCAGGATAAGGAGTGCCATATCAGCCGCGCCCCCGCTGCGTCGGATCGAGAATGTCCCGCAACGCATCACCGACGAGATTGAACGACAGCGCCGTCAACAGGATGATCGCGCCAGGAAAAAACACGAGCCATGGCGCCGCCTGAAAATAGCTTTGGCTTTCGAAAATGATATTGCCCCAGGACGGCTGTGGTGGCTGTACCCCGATGCCAAGAAATGACAAGGTCGCTTCCAGAAGCACCGTAGTGGCGATGCCAAGCGTTCCCCAGACAATTGCTGTCGGCATCAGATGCGGGAGAATGTGCATGAACAGAATACGGAAATGTCCGGCGCCGAGCGAACGCTCCGCGAGGATGAAATCCCGTTCGACGAGGCCTCGCGTCTCCGTGTAGACGATGCGCGCGACCTGCACCCAGTTCACCAGCGCGATAACCATCGCGACGATCCACAGACTGGGGCGGAGCAAGGCCGCAAGTACGATTGCAAGCAAAAGGGCCGGAAACGCCATCATCAGATCGGTGAAGCGCATCAGCAGGCTGCCGACGACGCCGCGCAGATAGCCGGAGAGAATGCCGATGAACAATCCGATCGCGACGGCAATTCCGTTGGCGACGAGTCCGATGACCAATGATGTTCGCGCACCGAAAAGCAGCCGCGAAAACAGATCACGCCCCAACGTATCTGTTCCAAGCAGAAACTGGCCGCTTGGCGGCATGGGAGCACCCTCGAGCGTCAGCCCGTCGAACATCTGGTTGTCCGGGCTATAGGGAGCAATGAGCGGTGCCGCAATCGCCATCGCCATGACAGCCACAACGACGATGAGCCCAAAAAGCGCCGCCGGCTGGCGCAATATGGCTTTCAGTACGCGCATCAACCAGCCTCCGGCAGGGGTTCTGCACCGCCGACAATCGAGGCCGCGACCTGTTCCATCGGAAGTCTTTTCTGCATCGCACAGTTGCGCAGGATGCTGTAGGCATGCTCTTCGTCGATCTGGCGCGCCGCCATGATTCTCTGTACCGCAGCATGAACCAATGGGCGGAGGCGAATGCGTTCCTCCAGATGTTGAAGCCTGTTGCGAACCGCTTCGCGTTCCTTGTGGATGCTCACTGCCATGACTAGCGCAGGATAGATCGCGGACGCAGTGATCGGTTTGGATATGATCGTGCAGGAGCCTTGTTCCATCGCCCAAGCGATGCGGCCAGGCGCTTCCGAACCGAGGAGCGCGACAACTGGCAGGGGTGCGTCGGCACCACTCCAGGGCAAGAGCTCATCCCAGCCCTGATCGGCATCAACCAGGACGATGTCTGGCAGTTCCCCGGCATCGAGAACGGCCCATTGCACAGTCACGCGGAAACCTAAGAGCTTCAATTGACGTGTCAGCCGCTCCGTCGTGGCGTCGGATCGATGCAGGACGGTAACCCGCCAACCGGTGAAATTCGGCGTCTCCTTCATGACACGATCCGCAATTTTGGCGATGAGCGCTTCCGGCGTCCGGTCAGATAGGGATCAGCCGCGATTGCAGGCTGCGAGGCGATGATATCGAAACCGTTATCCGCGGTGATCCGGCCAAGATGAAATGGCAGCGCTGCATGATTGGTTTCGGCGTCGATCCGGATAGTGCCATGCACCGTTGACAGGGGTGCTCCCGACAGTCTGCGACGAACGATTTGTGGCTCGTCCGTTCCCGCGGCCAGAATGGCTTCGCCGCACATTTTTACAGCCGAGTACGCGCTGGCGAAGAAATTGGAGATGCGCCGTTCCGCTCCGAAATGCTTGGTAAGACGAGCTTTAAAAGCCAGGTTCTCGGCCGAGTTCAGGCTGTCGAAATACGAAGCTGCCGACAATTGTCCCGTAGCAACGCCGCGACCGACTTCGCCGAGTTCGCATTCCGTCAGATCGCAACTGACGACGGGGCAGTTCTCGGGTTTGAAGGCCGGGTCGCGATCTCCAAGCTGCTTGAAAGCTTTCAGGAAAGCATAGCTCGCCGGACCGATCAGATTGCTGAGGACGAAACTCGGTCTGCGCTGCTCGATGTCATTGATGACGCGCTCAACCGCCGTTTCTTCGAACGGCAAATAGCGCTCGCCCAAAATCTCGCCGCCCGCCTCGTTTATGAGTTCACGCGAAAGCCTGTTCATCTCCCAGCCCCAGACATAATTGGCACCGACAAGATACGGCCGTTTGCCGTAGCGTGGCAGGAGATAATCGAACAAGGGAATCAGGTGCTGATTGGGACAGGCGCCGGTATAGATGACATTCTCATTGGCTTCGAAGCCCTCATAGGGACACATATACCAAAGCAAACCGTCGTGCTTTTCCACAAGCGGAATGACTTCCTTGCGCGCCAGAGACGTGATCGTTCCGACGATGTGGCGGCAACCGGAATCGCGCAACATTGAACGTGCGCCTTCGAGATATTCCGGGATATTGCCATGCGGATCGATGAAAATTGGCTGGATCAAATCGCCATGCGCAGCGCTCAACTCTTCGATGGCAAATTCGGCGCCGTCGCGGGATTCGCGTCCCATTGCCCCGTAGGGTCCGGTTGTCGAATAAAGAATGCCGATTTTCACCGCGTCCATTAACCTGCCAATACAAAAAACCCCACGACGCCTGCTCCCATCTAGGACGGGGCGTCATGGGGCGAAACTGCCCGTCGACCATCGAAGTCATGTGATTGCAGATATCATGCTCAATCTGCAGGCACGATTAAAATACGGGCAAGCAATTCTTGTCAAGCAGCAATTAGACGAAAGTCAGAAGACACGTATTGGTGTATCGCTATGCGGGTCTGGCCACATTCGCCTGGCGTGTTTTCTGTGCACGTAAACGCGCCAGCGTCTTCTCCGCCCATTGCCAATCCGGCGCAAGTTCAGTGCTCCGAACTGCGGCGTCGATAGCCTTATCGCGCTGCCCGTTCACCTCGTACAATTGCGATCTCAGTATGTAGACTTCGGCGCGTTCGCGCGCTTGGAAGAGTATTTCGAGCAGGCGATCTGTCGCGATCAAACCCTGTTCCGGGTTGGTCTTGCTGTGGACGCGAAGATTGGCGAGCTTGAGCAGCGGCCAGGTCCATTCGGGCTTGGCATCGGATGCCCGCACGAAGGCTTCGGCCGCATCTTCGATATTGTTCAAAGCTTCGTAGCAACGCCCAAGCAATTGCCACGCATCGGACGAATCCGGCCGACGGGAGATATATTCGCGCAAGGCATCGGTGCAGGGATCGTATTTTTGTTGCCGGAACAGCACCTGTGCCAGCTGGTAGTTCCACCAATCGACACTGCCATCGAGTTCGATTGCTTTGCGCAGCTGAGCCTCAGCTTCTTCAGGCTGTTCCAGCCGCATCAGGGTCAGCGCCAATTGATGCCGCGCGCGCGCATTCCATGGCTCAGCGCTGACTGCGCGTTCCGCATAGATTCGCGCCTCATCGAGCTTCTCACCAAGCCGGGACAGTTCGACCGAGATCATATGTTGTGCTTCTGGGTTGTCCGGATGATGGTTTTTCAGCTCCGCAACGAGATCGGGAAGAATGGCCCTGCCGCTATGTGCGGATAATAAGCCTTGGTAGACGGCACGAACCGGGAAGATGGCAGGTTCGATGCTGGCCGCCTGTTGTGTTGCGAAAGCCAAATCTTCTTTCGACAGAAGCTTCAGCTTGGTACGAACCACTGAAGCGTAGGTGAAGCGCGGCGTATCAATGGGTGGCTCGATCAAGAAGCGCTCGACAAATTGCGACAAGACAACGTCCGGCTGATAAGCCTCAATCAATTCCCGATCGAAAGACTTGCCGTAAACATAGACGAGAGTGCTGAAGCTCTCCTTGAGGAAAGGCAGCAAGTTTCCACCAAAGGAATCGCCGAACATCACGCAGCGCGGCAGTGTCGTATCCTTGTTGACGAAAACTCTGATCCTTCCGCGGTTTGGAATTCGGTTGTCGAAGGCAAGCCGCCCAGCGGCGCCTTCAATGCGGGCGGATAGGGTGGGCGCAGAGACTGGAGGCTCGAACTTGATACCGAGATCACCGACATAGGGCACCTGTTCGAAAGCCACTCTGGAGCCTTCGACCCGCAACGGCTCTATGCCGCTTTCCGACAGGCCCGAGCAAAGGGCCTGATAGCCGATATAGGCGCCAAACCCACTCCAATGCGTGTCGGTCTTCGGATAGGTTAGCCCCTGGGCCTTGGCAGCGCGGATCGCGCTGAGGGGATAGATGATTTTCCTTGCACGTTTAGGACCAAGCGCCGCCATGATCTGCTGGATAGGGCGCTGTTCAGCGATCTCGACCCAGTCCGGAAGCTGTTCCGAATAGACAAGTTCCTTGTTGGGAGCGACGAACATCAGATGTTGGGCTCCGAGCGAAGCTACATATTGGTCGCGGTCGAGGATCAGCTTGCGCCAAGCGTCGATACTCTGCTGATCCAGCAAATGGCGGCCAGTGATCTGGTCGATAACGCGATTTGAATCATGGTCGAGAAAAATCCAGCCATCCTTGCCCAGGAGATATTTCTTGCTTTTGTCAGCGCGTGACGTGGAAACGAAATCATCACTCATGAACACCTCCAGAGCGGCACGTCCTGCCACTCGCTGTTTTGGAATACGCGAATGCTTTTGACCGAGGTCGCCGCGCGATCTACATCGCCGTCATCTTTGCCGGCGAAGGACGCGACTGCATTGCTGAAGAGAAGCTGCGCAGGCGTGTGTGCGAAGGTGTTTCCGACCTCGTAGATTTTCCGGTCATCAAAGAAGAACTGGAACCGCTCCTTGCTCCACAGCATGCCGTAGCGATGGAAGGCATCGGCCAGTTTCAAGCGCGGGCGATAGGTTTTAGATAAAACCTGCCTGTCAGGTAGCCAGCGATGCGCTGTCACCTGAACCAGATTGGGGTATTTGGCCTCTGCTACATCGAGCTCAAAGCGCGTATCGCCTTCACTCTCACGAACGGAGGTAAGCCAGAACGCGTTGTTGACGCCGGGCTCATTGGCGATCTTCATTTCGCACTCGAAATAACCGTAGCACTGGCGGAAATCGCGCGTTCGCACATACCCGCCCGTGAACGGCCGCTTGTCACTGAGCTTGCCCATGTTCCGGCCAAGTTTCAGTGAAAGCCCGGCACCCGAGATCGCAACATTCCCGGGTATCCGGACGCTCTTTGTCTCTCCGCCGTTGTCATTCACCTTGATCCAACGCTGGTCGAAGCCGGCATTGTCGGTGAAATCGTCATTGAACGAGAGTTGCCATTTGCCTTTCGCGCGTTGCAGCGGAGCGGGCAGATCCGAACAAAGTGCGTGAGCAAGGGCCGGCCGCGCCAGCAATCCAGCCGAAGCAATCCCGAAACCCGCAAGGCTAAGGAAAGAACGTCGGCTGAATTCCGCGCGGCTCTGCCTCATACAACGGCCTTGGCTGGAGCTTCCTTGAGGCCGCGCAGGCTGGTTTCGAGATTCCAGGCACGGTTGCGCAAGGTTTCCACCTCTCCGGTCATGAAATCGATCTCGCTGCGGAACCACGCCACAGCTTCGTGGATATTGTGCGGAACCTGCACCAGATTGGGTACCGACAGCGGCTTGTCTGCAGGTGCGGCTACCGGCTTTGGCAGCACGTGGTTCAGTTTGTTCTCGGTCAGGAAGCGATGGTACTCGGCATAGTTCAGTCGATAAACATGCTGGACCTTGGAGAAGTCCGCCTTCTCAAGCATCTTCTCCAGATTGATTGGCAGATAGTCCTCGATCTCGATCGACGGAATCGCAAACAGCGATGACAATTCCCGGATGCGCGAATCGTAGGTGAAGAAGACCGCTGGAATTCCTTGGTGCAGGGCGATCACATTGCCGTGCAGCCGGAAGCCAACCATCACATCCACATTCGCAGCAGCGTCGGCCGCCCATTCTTCGATATCGAAAAAGGCGCTCATGCGGTTGTTAAGCATCTCTTCAGCCTCGGCGTGGCCAAGCAGATTGAACTTGGTGAGGATAGCCTTGATGTTGTCCTGCTTCTCCTTGCCGGAGGAGAAAATTGCGAGTGTCTCTTCGCGTTCGCCCTGCGAATAGAGTTTGCTCGAAGGGCGCTTGGCGACCGCATCGATCAGCGCGCGCTGCATGCGGTTGGTCTTGGTCGCATTGCTTGCGTAGTCAGCAGAAAGATATTTGTTCAGCGTCAGCCCGACGCGCGCAGTAGCCGGATCGATAGATTTGATCGTGATCGAGGGGCGTAGCGAACGGTAAAAGCTCGGGCAGCCGATCACACGCACGTTCTTGATGCCGAGATCGTTGAATATCTCCGCACTGTAGAAGCCGCGGACGCCGATCGTCTCGCATTTGTCAGCGATGATCTTCCACGCCTCGACGGTTCCTTTCGGAACGTTGAGCTTCTTGTACTTGCCGGCTTGTGCACCAACGCCGATGGCGACGACAGGGCCTTTCAGCTTCTTGAGCAATGGTACGACATGGGCGAGATCGACGGTTTCCGTCAGATAGTTCGAACCGCGTACGACCGTGGCGTCATAAGTTCCATCTTGCGGCCAGAGCTTTTCGTTGCCGGCGTGCGAGAATTGCACGTTCTTGATATCGTCATAGGCAAGCGCTTTAAGCGTGGCGTCATAGACGAGAACGTCGCCTGTATTGATGCCGCCCTTGTTGAAGGCTGCGAGCGGATCCTCGAACTTGAGATAGGCGGACTTGTTGCCAGGCTTGACCGCGGCGCCACCGTTCAGAACAAAAAGTTTCTTCATCGTTAGTTCCTCAAATTATTCATGTGGGCTGATCCGGCAGCAGCGATCTGCAGCGGCCTGATTTCGGAAATTTCGTCACGTTGTTTGGGTCCCACCTCACGCGGGAACCGTTCAACAGAAGGTATTCGCTCGGGCGAAATCGATGGAACCGTTTGTTCGACGAGCTTCAGGGTCGTTTCCACCGGGCGCGTGGTAAGCCGGTCTGGGAACCACGACTTCAACTGATGCACCAAGGGCTCGACACTTTGTTCCCAAGCGAGAGAACCGCCGCGTTCCGCGGCTGCTTCGGAGAGCCGGCGCAACGCTGCTGGATCCTCGGACAAAGCCATGATGATTTCAGTCAGCTCCCGGCTGATGACGTTATCGTCAGCCGACTCGATCAGCAGGCCATCGACACCATGATCTATGAGTTCGCCGACTGCGCCGACTGACGTCGCGATTGGCACGCAACCCAGACGCTGCGCCTCGATAATGGTCAGTGGTGCGCCTTCCCAGCGCGACGGCAACACCACCACATCGGCCCAGGCGAAGGCTTTGTTCAGATGTCGGCTCGAAAAGACCGGCGGTTCGACATGAACACCAATTTCGGCGAAGCGTTCTTTCCAGGAGCCTCCGGCACCGGCGTCCATGACGTCACTGCCGATGATTTTCCAATCGATCGGCGCTGAGCGTTGCCGCAATTCGCGAACGGAAGCGAGCAATCGCTCAATACCCTTTTGGGCATCGAGCCGCCCCAGGAAAAGGACATTGAGCCTGTCGCGCTGCGGCCTGTTGCGGCGCGCCGTAAGAATGGCATCCTGATCTTTCGGCGATAGGGCGTAGCTCGCAGCATTCTGGATATGCATCAGCTTGGCATCCGGGACGCCCATGGCGTGCAGCCACTCAGCCATATCCCTGGAACAGGTCAGGATGGTGTCGTAGACGTGCTCGAAGGCGAGCGTGAGGTACGGATGGCCTGCATCGCGTCCCATCTTCGATTTGTCGAGCACGTGAACATAGTTCAGGACCTTCATGCCGCGGCGGCGAAGTTCGCCAAGCATGGAATTTACCGGGGCTGCCTGATTGTTGATCACCACATCTAGCCCGGCGAGAAATCCCATGATCTGCTCGGCTTTCGCGGCCTCGTCATGCCCCATCAACAAATCATGCCCGGCAAACTGATTGGGACCGCCCCAGAGCGGATAATCATCCGCGAGGAAGTTAACCGTCTTGAACACCCCGTCATTTTCAGGAATGCGATTATAAACCGGCTTGCCAAGCAGGAAGAGATGGACTTCACAGCCCGCATTCTTCAACGCCTGCGCCACAGCATAAGCAACTTTTTCGACGCCGCCGAAACTGCCGATAGGCAAAAGGAATCCGACACGCAGCGGATTGGAGGCTTGGGCGAGCCTTGGCATCACCGGTCGTGCCCCCACGGCATGCCGCAACAATTCGAAATAGCGGCTGCGGTTGGGGAAGTAGACCGACCGCCAGAGCCAGCGGTTTTTGGACTGCAATCGATAACCGGAATCGCGCAGCGCTCCCAGGGTAGCCAGAAGGGCATTGGTTGGGGACAAGGCGGTACTTTGCATTTCTCTCGATGTGAATGGTCCGCTGATGACGATCTCGATCACATTGGGGCTTGGAACCGGCTTGTGCAGCGAGCGCGTCCAATCGTCGGATGCGTCATCTGCGCAGGTCGAGAAAATATCGAATGTGCACATCCAGCCAAAAGGCTTGTCGGCAAGCGGTTCCGCATCGCTGATCTTGCGTATGTCAATACCGACCTTGGCGTTATTCCGCTCGAAGCGAATGGCGACAAAATGGTGCTTCTGGGAAATTCGCTCGCCCAGCCACAGCAGATTATGGATCAAGCCGAGGCGGGTCAGAGCCTCCCTGTGTGCTGCGGTCATCCACAACAGGAACGGCGGAACACCGAAGGTTTCCGGCTCGGCCTTCGCTGCCCAGAAACGTGTGACAAAATCCTCCAGGCTGCATTTGGCATGCTCGACTGTCGGATCGGTGAACAGATCCACCGCATAGGTGCCCATGCCGATCGCAGCATAGCGCGGCGTTTCCTCATGTTCCCAGGCAAGCAGAGTTTCGGCGGCAAAGAGCTTCTTATGCTTTTGGCGGATATAGGTCAGGATGCCCTCACGCGTACGGTTTGAATCGCGCAGCATGCTTTCGGCGCGTTGCCGGTATTCGAAACCGAAGAAGGGATAGTTCGCACCAAGGAAGCCGCGTCCAATCGCTTGCAGCCAGAAGTCCCAGTCCTCAAAACCAGCTTTCATGCTCTCATCGAAGCGAACGCCAGCGTCGAGCATACGCCGCGAAACCAGACTGCCGGCTTCGCATATATTGTCGAAAGTCAGGTGCAGAAGACGTGAGTACTGCGTCGTGTAGTTTCCATTCCACTCGATGCCGAACTTGTCGATATTGGGATAGATCCAGTCGACCTTGTCGTCAGACTTCATGAAGCCGAGAATGTCGCGGATCGCCGTGGGCGTAATCCGATTGTCGGCATCGAGGAAATAGACCGCTTCGAGGTCCGGGAAATTGCGCAACGCAAATTCGATGCCGTAGTTGCGGGCAGAACTCAGGCCCCCATTGGCCTTGCGCAGGTAAAAGACGTTTGAATGAGCCAGCGCGTAGGTCCGTCCGATTTCGCCCGTTTCCGGATAAGGACAGCCATCATCGATGATCACCGCGGCAATATCGAAAGGTGCTTCCTGCGCCAAAACGGATTCGACAGCCTCCGCGAGAAGTACGGAGTGCTTATAAGCGGGGATGAGAACCGCAACCCTTGGAGAGAGTGCATGGTCCGCGCTAATATCGGATGGCAATTTTGTCGTGATCTGTTCCCGAAGGCGGTTGATCTGGTCCAGCATGAAATTATCCGTTGACCATGAGGCTGATGTTGCGGAATTTCGCCCAAGCGAAGGCGTTGTCTCCCGGATTGTTCTTCATCCGGGTCGCGATATAGATGTTCTGCCACACACCAACCTGCTCGGTGATGAAGGCGTTGAGCCGCGGCTCCTCGCCGGGTGCGACGCTGACCCAACCTGAAAATCCTTCTCCGGCGCCAGCGATCCGTTGCTCATCGAAGAGCTGGCGGGCGCTGTGAACATCGCTTGCAATAACGATGGCAAAATCGACATCCTTCGATTCTTCATTATCGATGACTGCACTGGACGAGACACGCAGAATATTTGGGGGGCAAGCCGCCGGTATATGGCCGATCGTTATGCCAGTTGATGGCGGATGACAGCCGATGGCCCTTTCCTCCGGCAGAGGGAGGATGGCTGCGAACTCAAATGAAATTTCGTCCGTATTGGACAGGCCCGCCAGCTCGAGAATGCCGGTTGCCATTGGCATTTCCCGGAAACCTCCGTTTTTTGCCTCCTGGGATTGAGCCGGCAAATAGTTCGCCCAGCTCGGAAGCAGAACACCGGGCATGCCGCACCAGATCTGCATTGCTAGGCTATTCTTCAGTAGTGGGGTATCGTTTGCCGCATCTCGAACCTGAAACATCTCGAGCGGCTGAAGCCCGCCAAGTGACAATAAAGGCATTTCGTCATCCATGCCCTCGATACGAAGGCGCAGGCTCAGCGTCCTTCGCAAGCCGGCAAGCGTTCGCGAAAGGCCCAGATAGTTCCAGCCCTGACCGAGTTTTGAAAGCGGTACCACCCAGCTTTCGACGATGCACATGTCCTCAAGCGTGACAAGTTGGGCATGCAGGGTAGCGTCGTCACGTTGTATCAGACGTTCGAAATGGATGGCAACAGCGCTGACGCCGGCACTGGCGACGGGAAGGATTTGCGATACGCCTTCGAACGACGCATCGGCCAGAACGTTGGAACGTGAGGAACTGCTGATCGGCTCGTTTGAAAAAGCGATATCGAAGGGCTGCAATCCTTGCCTGTCGACAAAACTTTCGACTGCAGCAAACCTGTTCTGCAGATTGTCATTCAAGGTGCGCAAGGCAAGCAGTTCGCGATTTGACTGGGTGATTTTCCGCGCGTCGAATACCAACAGGCCTGCAAGCTTCTGGATGATCAGACCTGCCGTCTCAATCTCCTTGCCAGGATGCCACTCGAAGACCGTTGGTTCGTCGACCACACCACGGCTTTTCAACCAGTCGAGCAGCCGCTTTTCCCGGCCCCGGTGAACGGGATTGATGAGAACAGCCAGCGTGCACAAGGGCGCCTCATGCATCTCGAATTTCCTTCCGGATGCATCCGACAAGATAGCCGCGTCATCCTTGACACCCTCAAAGCCCAGAATTTTCACGGCTTTTGACAAACCATCCGGAAGTTCATCATGGTCGATTCCCATGCGAAGCAGGATCGGTTCTTTCAATAAGTCGATTTCCCTCAAGGATTTCGTAGCTGGCGAAAGCTTGTACGAAGTCTGAACCGTCATTTCCCTCATCCTTGGCCAATCATAGGCGTCGAACCATGTTTCTAGACAAATATAATGGCAACTTGATGAAGCTTGTCACATAACTATATTGCAGCGCAACAATAAAAATATTTCGATTAAATGATTTTATTCTTCACTTAACTTAAAATCATTGTTGAAGTAATTTACTTCAAAATTCAAACTATTTGAGCAATTGTTGCATACTATAAGGCACTGCGCCGGCGTCTTTCGAACGCCGGCGCAGTCATAGAAAACTCAGGGTCCATCGCTAGACGGCGATGCGATCTTCCGGTTCATCTGCTGCTTTCATCGATTGCAGCTTTCGTTCCCAAGCGAGAGCGTCCCCGACGATCAGATCGAGATCGGCACGCCTGGGTGAGAAACCAAATTCATTGCAAACCCGATCATTGCCAGCCACAAGAATGGCTGGATCACCGGCACGCCGGGGCGCCATGCGTACCGGAAAATCAACGCCCGATACGCGTTTGACCGCATCAATGATCTCAAGCACCGAGTAGCCGTAACCATATCCGCAATTGGCGGCCGTGCTTTTGCCGCCAGCTTCCAGATAATTCAGCGCATAGAGATGTGCCTGGGCCAGATCGCTGACGTGGATATAATCGCGGATGCAGGTTCCGTCGGCCGTCGGGTAGTCCGTACCGTAGACTTCGATATGCGAGCGTTCGCCCGTCGCAGCCTGGCTGGCGATCTTGATCAGATGGGTTGCGCGCGGGAACGATTGTCCGGAACGCAGTTGCGGATCGGCGCCGGCCACGTTGAAATAGCGCAGCGCAACGTAGTTGAAGTCAGGGTGAGCGACTGCCGCGTCGCGCAGCATCCACTCCGTCATCAGTTTTGACGTGCCATAGGGCGAGATGGGCTGATGCGGCATCTCTTCGGTGATTGGCGTCTTCTCGGGCTCGCCATAGACGGCGGCCGTCGACGAAAAAATGAAATGCTCGATACCTTCGGCGATAGCCGCTTCGATTAGCGCACGCGATTGCACTGTGTTGTTGCGGTAATAGAAAAGCGGATCGCGCACGGAATCGGGCACAACGATCGAGCCGGCAAAATGCAGGATCGCGGTCACTTCGTGACTGCGGATCAATTCGCGCACGAGCGCCTGATCACCGACGTCGCCCTCGATGAGCGGGACATCCTCCGGCACCAGCCAGGAAAAACCACAGCTCAGATCATCGAGTACGACAACGGACCTGCCCGCATCTTTCAAAGCGAGCACCATGTGACTGCCTATATAGCCTGCACCACCTGTAACAAGAACGGTCATGGGGGAAACTCCTGGAATTCTGCTTGAGGGATTGTTTGTAAGAACCTGGCTTTTGCCAATTAGCGAATTTTGGTTAGACCTCCCCAACCCTGCTGCGTTCCTCCCATGAAAGTCGTGCTGGTATCATGCGACCCTGCGAACCGAATCCGGCACCTGCTTTTCAGTCTCCACCATTTTGTGATCCACACCGTTTTCCGTCAGAAACCGGTACATTTCGCCATAGGTCCGGTACCAGGCCCGATTGTATTTGTCGAAGAGCGACTGGTCCCAATAATCTTCCAGCCTGAATTTCCCGTCGCTGAAAACATCGAAGCTTGGAATTTGATAGGTCTCGGCAAACTCCACAGTGCGGCTGTCATAGGTGAAATAGATCGACGGCACGCCATTGGCCAATGCCATGAGATTGCCATGCAAGCGATAGCCAAGAACGAGGTCCTTTGTCCGGACAAGGCTCTCATAATCAGCAACGACATCGGAGTAGAACATGCGCTCGCGGTAGAGCTTCTCGACTGTCTCATCCAGATACCAGTCGGAAGCCCATTTGTTTGCTTTCAGAGCCGCAATCGCTTCTTCTTTCTGGTCATCGGTCCCGAGAACCAGTTTCTTCTCCTCCACTTCGCCCTGCGCCATCAGGGTCGCGTCAAAGCGCTCAGCCATTTCCTTGACGAGATCGCGATGAAACGTCAGGTAACGCTCGATATCCTGGGCGTAGGTCGGTGAGACCTCACGCCGAATGGTGATCCCGATATCGCGCACCTCCTCAAGCGGCGTCAGCTTTACTCGCATCTCGGGCTCGTTGCGGCGGAATGCCGTCGGGCAGCCAATAATGCGAACATTTTTGATGCCGATATCACTCATGACCTGCGCGGAATAAGCTCCGCGCACGCCGACCGAAACTGTTGAGTCCGCCATCACTTTCAGCACCGTCTTCGTTTGTTCGGAGAGTTCCAACTGGCCTTTGACCGGAGCCTGAGCCCCGATACCAAAGGCAATCACCGGCAAACCGAGCCGCTTCAGGACCGGGATGGCGTTGGTCCAGTCCATGTGCTGGTGAACGTAGTTCGAGCCGCGAAGAATGACATAGTCATATTCCTGCCGCAGGCGATCGATGTGATCCATGTTCGGATTCATGATCGGCAATTCAGCGAGCTTTTCGTAATTCATCAATTTCAACGACGAATCGAAGACAAAAGCGTCGCCGATATTATGGTAGTGATTGATATTACCCTGCACATTGCTGTGCTGGTACCAGCGAACACTGTCGTGATCGTAGACCTCGCCTGATGGGATCATTACGAGTACACGTGCCATGGGGTTTCCTTCTCGTGGCGTTGAAAGCTGAAGGAAATTCAGCTTGCTTGCGAAAGAACGACGTCGGTCCTTGCGGCTATGTTGATTGGCTCTTGCCGACCAGATTTGAGCAGGTCGCCATAGAGAGCGACATGTTCTTCGGCGCAGTCGATATAATTCGTCGGCTGGCGAGCACTGTGATGAAGACGGTCCCAGATCAATGGATCACTCAATACCTCTGTAAAACGGTCGGCAAGATCTTCGGCGCTGCGAACACGAAAATGCAGGCCATCCTCACCATCGCGTACTTTTTCGGCCATCCCGCCAATATTGGAGCAGATAATCGGCCGGCGATGATGCAATGCCTCCTGAATAACGATCGGCGAATTTTCCCACCAGATCGAAGGCATCACGACCCAGTCGACCGATTGCATGAGGCGTGGCATTTCAGCGTTTTGATAGGCCCCGTAGAACCGTACGCGCGAGCCGGCTTCTCCGATCAGCTTTTCCATACGTTCCTGAAATTCGCGTGGCTGTTTTTCGAGATTACCGCCAAAAATCATCAAGCGAGAATCCGCGCCCCATATTTCATCCGGTACACGGGACACGGCGTCAACCAGGACATCTATGCCCTTATAGGGTGTCATCTGTCCGAAATAGGCAAAACGGTTGCGACGCGGCTTTGGGCCCGTCAATTCCCGTGGCGGCGTCACGCTCTCGACGGAGATGCCGTTCTCGATCACGTGTAGCTTGTCGGGATCAAGACCCCATTCCGCATATTTCCGGGCGAGAAAGACACTGGGCGCAACAAAGGCGTCGGCAAGTTCGAGCATTCCGCGGACAAATCGTTCACGCTTCAGAAAGCGGGCAGGCGGAACGTCGGGAAAACAGGCGTGGCAGTCGATCGGCGATGCCTCGTTGCAGAGCTTCGACGAGCCGGCCTTCACCATCTGGCCGTCATTGTTGCAGATCGACAGATACTCATGGAACGTTACCAGGATTGCCGTATCGGGCAACGCCTCGCGGATGGCGTAAAGCGTCTCGAGACCAAGCCCCATCACGTGATGAAAGTGCACGACATGCGGATTGAGATCGCCGACAAAGCGCAGGAGGTCGCGCCGGATTTCATCAGTATTGTTATTCGACAGGTAGAAATGGTCGTATTCGTCCGCGTGGAACAGGATTTCGTCGCTGCTGCGGCGCAGACTCATCAGAGCGGTGGTGCCATGACGCGGTATTGGATGACTGGCCCGAGCCAGATAGACGGACTGCAAGCCGGGCAAGGTGTTCAGCCCTTTATGTAGATTGTAAGATGCGATCTCGCCGCCGCCCAGTGAAATACTGGGATGGGCGTGCGAAATCACCAGAACCCGGAGTTGTTCGGTCATACCGCTGCCTCCGCTGTTGTTGTGCGATCTTTTGTAAGGATGTTTGCCCAGCGGGCATCGAAGACCTGACGGTCGATACGCTCGATAAGCGCAATGGTCGACGCCTTGTCCGCAACGGAAATGTCGTCGGAGCCCAGCATTTGCGCGGATGGCAGCCAGTAGGATTTGAGGCCGGATTGCTTGAGCTTCAGACCGAGATCCAGACCTTTTTCATGCGTGCCGAGATATCCGCGCGTAAACCCGTCGACGGAAAACAAGGCATTCCTTGGCATGACGCAACATTCGAATGTCGCGGTCGCCACTTCGGTCGTCGCCATACCGGTTACGGCGTCGATGGGATAGCCGGCATAACGGCTGATCAGAGCACGGTCGGATTGTGCGCCCGCAACCCATGTGCCGGCCCAACGGATCGAATCGTCTTCGTAAGCAAGGGTAGGGGAGAGGACGCATTCCTTGCGCGCCTCATAGGCCGCCAGCAACTTGTTGAACCAGCCCGCATTGCGTGGAAGCAGCGACGCAGCCAAGAAAACCACCGTCTCGGTGGAAACCGCCCGGGCGCCCACTTCCAAGGCATCGTAAAGGTCTTCCGAGCCGCTCGCCGAAACAAGACGCAGATGCAGACCATAGAAATCGGCAAGCCTGCGCACCTGCACACCGATGCGATCGACAATCTCGGTTGCCGCGGCAATAACGATAGGTGCCCGGCGGGTTTCCGGATCAAGGGCGAGCAAGGCAATAAGCGGCGCGATCTCTTCCACACGCTCATCGACGCCAATAATCAGCGTTGGTCCAAGAACTTCCTCGAAAGAACCTAGATCGACCACACCATAGATTTCAGGGGCAGGGCGATTCACTCCTCGCAACAACGGTACCAGCTGCTGATCGACAATATGCCGAAGCGCCCATGCATTGGGGTCTATTGCGCGGATCTGCCGGACAACTGCATCGCGCGACGTGATCCGCGTCGGCGTCAAAGGCATGAACGCGCGCCGCCCATCGCTCAGACCAAGCTCCACATAGAAGGGTGCCGTGCTGTCACCTTCGAGTTCCGGTGCGAAGGCAACGAACCCATGTGCATGCCGATTAGGATCGAGCCCGGCATTGAACGGCGGTTTGTTGTCGAATTCGCGTGTAACATCGGGCCTGTCGATACGCGTCCAGTTTGCATCGAGCTGCGTTTCGCCGCGATGCCGGCGCAATTTGACATCCCCCACATGATTGTCTGGATCAAGCAACCAGCCGGAGACAAGAAGGCCACTACCCTCGACACGAAATACATGGTCGATGCCCATACGAACCGGAAATGGCAAGCTGGAAACCGTCTCTGTTCCATCGAAACGATTGGCGGCCGAGCGCATGCGAAGGAGAATCTCGGTCGAACTGCGAACGCGAGGCAGGATTGCTCGCACATGGCTGGGAGTTTCGCGAGCGCCCGCAATCAGGCGCCGATCATAAACTTCGGTGAAGCGCCAGCCACGGCGGCCGCGAAACAACAGACGCTCGATATCATTCGGCTCAACGATTTCATTCGCGAGCAACAGACCAGCGAAACCCGAAGATTGCTCGTTCAAATCTGGCCGCGCAAAGACGCTGATCGCACATTCCGCGAGGGACGGCGACCGGCCGCTGATCAGGAGCCGTGTCACGGAAGGTGTCAGGTCCTGCGCCCAGCCTTGTACAAAGATCTCACCTTCATCGCTACCGCCGATCAGTTCGATGCAACCGTCGGAACGTGCACCCGCCTGCAACAGAACGGTGATCGCCGAAAGTTTCTTGCGGCCGATCGGTCCTGAAATCAGGCCTTCCACCAGCCCATCGATCACAGAAGGCAAGTTGGAACCGGCCAGATCGGTGATCATGGCGATCAATTCGCCGGTCGAGGCTGCACGGCTTGCAAAGGCGTAGCGTGTCACGTTGGCCTTGTGCTGAAACATGATGGTCTTCAGTGAACCACGGCGCAGAATATTGGTCGGAACAATCGCCACAAATCCGTGGGTACCGGCGGGCGACGCATCTTTAAGCGGCCAGCTGACAAGGGTCACCTTCACGCTCATGGCGGGATCGCCATTGAGGAAAACAGTGGCCTGTTCCGAGGTCAGGCTGCCGATGCCGAGAACAAGAACAAGCGTATCGTCAATGGGGCAACCAACGACCATCTCGCCTTGCATCACCACAGGAAGACGTTCCGGGGTTTTACCGGTCTTTGTCGGCAAAACGTTTTTGTCGTCTCGAAGCATTCAGATCTGCTCCATGATCAAGGCATGACCGATATTGACAAGACAGCCCCGGCAGCAAAGCCAACCAGAACGAATAGCAGCAGCAACAATGGTTTGACGTCGCCATTGGATCGTTTTTGCAGCGACTCCATGCGCTTTTCCATTCCCGCGACGACGCCGTCCATTCGCATCAGATGAACATCGAGTTCCGTCAGGCGCTGGTTGACGTCACCGCGCAGATTTTCGATCGAATTGCTGACATCAGCGGCGTCGACAGCGGCACTGCTGCCCGTTCCGTCTATGACAGGCGCAACACGCTGCAGCGAACGCTGGTTGACTTGCAATTGCCTCTGCGCCGCCATCAGCATATCGAGCTTGTCGAGAATGCGTGTCATCGGAGCGGCGATCAGTGCTTCAGCGGCTTGCTCATCAGGCTTTGGAACACGCAAGGCCTGTTCGACACCTGCGCCGCTTATGGCAACGACCACCAGTTCGCCGGCGCGCATCGCGGCGAATTGCGGAAGCATCACGTCGAATGCGTGCGCGCCATCGCCAATACCGGAACGCTTCAGGTCTGGACGGTCCTTGTCGGCTACGGCCTCGGCAATAGGCTTGCCATCCAGAAGCACGCGAATGGTCAGTCGCTTGGTTGGAGCTGCCGGATCGAATGCCCAACCGAACAAACGGCCGTCATCGATTGCATCGACGCGTCCCTTTGTCGGTTCGACCTTTGGGGGCTGTTCATTATTCTGCACAGGAATGGCACTCGGCTGCACGGGAGCCTGTGCCGACACTTTTGTCACAATAGACATAATGGTCCTTTCAGGCTGCTTCGACATGTGCCGGACGCAGCGTCTCGATCAAATCAAGATAGCGCGCGGCCGTCGTGTCAATGGTGGCGGGGTGGCGAGCCCCCAAGGCAAGATTCTGGCGCAGTTCAGAATCTTCGGCGATACGCCGCATGGCGGCCGCCAGCGCCATAGGATCATTTGGCGGAACAGTCAGGCCGTTGACGCCGTTTTCGATCATTTCGGCCATGCCGCCGATATTGCTGGTAATCACCGGGCAATTCTGGCCCTGCGCTTCCTGGATCACCAGCGGTGCATTTTCCCACCAGATTGAAGGCATGATCGCGCAATCGACCGTGGCGATCAGATCGACGATATCTTGCCGACGGTAGGCGCCGCGGCGTTGCACGGTTGGCGACGTTTCAGCAAAAAGGCGATCGATATCGGCAACGAAGCTTTCGCTCTGGAAAGGAGCCGCGCCGTGCACCCGCAGCTCGAAGTCGAGACCTTCGGAAATCAGCTGCTTTGCTGCTTCGAGCAGCACAGTCGCACCTTTCCATGGATTGAGATTACCGAAATAGCCAAAAACCGGCTTGGTACGCTGTGTGGTCTCCGGCTTTTTCACCTTAACCCGCTCGGGCTGGCCATTGGGGATCACGCTGATCAAATTTTCGGAAATACCCCAATCGACATAGCGCTGCTTGAGAAATGTGCTCGGCGACACGAAACCATCGACAGCACTCAAAAGAGACTTCAGATGGCGCTCGCGCAGAACAAACTTGTCGAGGGCAATATCCTTGAAACAACTGTGGCACCGGTCCGGACTCGCACCGTGGCATAGTTCCTTGCTCGTTGTGCGTACCATCAAGCCGTCATGGTGACAGATCGGATAATAATCATGCAGCGTCATGACGATGCGGCATTCGGGCAGCGTGCGACGCACGATATGCGGAAACTCCGCGCCCAAAAGCAGGAGATGATGCAAATGCACGACGTCCGGCCGGAAATCGCGAAGGAGTTCTACGATGTCCGGCACGATCCCATAAAGATCGACCTGGCTCATGAAGAACCTGTCGAAGTGCCCCGACCACAGCAAGATTTCATCGCCGTTGGTGCCGATACTCTGAAAGCTTGTTCCCGGCCGCGCCTCACGGTGAATGTGGTTGGTTGCGCCAAGGAAGAGAGCTTCGCATCCAGCCCGCTGATAGGCACGGAAAAGGTCGTGGGCGAATATTTCCGTGCCACCTGGATGCAAAGCCGGGTGATTATGAGCAGCGACGAGGACGCGCGAAGTCATCGGCTATCCTCACTCAGTTCTGCAACGAAGAGATCCTGATAGTGATCCGAGGGGATACCGCGCCAGTGACCGAATGACTTGGTTGCGATCGACAGACCGGCACGCGTTAGCGCACCATCCAGAAATCCATCGTCGAAACCCACCGCAGCCAGTGGCGGCAGCTCTGGAACGAACCAGCACGGACCTTCATCGTAACGCTGAAATCCGAGCCGCGCATCACGCTTCTTCAATGGATTCTCTGCGGCAACCGTATCGACAACAAAGCAAGTCATGAACAGGCGGCCACCGGGCGCAAGAACCCGTTCCACCTCGCGGAGATAGGCGCTCACCTCTTCATCCGGCAGATGAGTGACGACAGACGTCATGATAATGAAATCGAACTGCCGGTCTTCATATGGCAAGACGAGTTCGAGCCCGTCGATCGCACCCTTCGGATTATACAGCGAGTGGGCGATATCCAGGTGGCGGAATTCGAAGTTGGAATAGACCGGACTGATCATCTGCCGGCACCAGTTGATGCCGCCGGCAACCGGATCGATGCCGCAATAGCTGCCTTTTGCAAAGTCGAGATACTGGGTTAGCGGGACAGCCATGCGCCCGATGCCACAACCGATATCAAGCACTCGGCTTTCCGGAAGCAAGCAGCCCTTGCGGATGAAATGACCGAGGAACTCCGCGCCGACGGCCTGGAAATTGCCGTCTCCGACGAAAATGCTGTCTGGGTCAGGACAAGGGAGAAACCGATTGCGCAGGACGGCTTCCATCAGCCATTCGACGTGATCATTATTGAATGCGGGGGCAGGTTCGGTAAAAGCTGTCTTGAGTGCAATAACCTCAGTCAAGCGGCGCTCCTTTCAGACTTTTCCTTGACGAAGGAAGTGACGGTGTTCCCGTTCATTTGATCGGGCACCGCTTCATCGAGATAGGTCGTCATTAATTCGGCAATGTCGTCGTCCCAGCGCTTTGTATGAAGCCAGGAATTATATTGGCTCGCGAGGCCCCGCATGTAGTCGCTGCTACGGCGGATAGACCGGCGTTCGAAGTGATAGAGAGCAACGCTTGGCTCGTAAGCGACCTGAAAACCGATCTGCCGGATCTTCAGGCAGAGGTCACTGTCTTCGTAGTCCCCGATGACGTAGTCCTCGGTGAAGCCGCCAACCAGATCGTAAATGTCCTTGCGGGTTACAAGGCACGCGCCGGTAACACCCGGCACTGTACGGGCGATCTGAGCCGGCGAATAATAGCCCGGCATGCCCTTGTAGAAATGATGGTTGAGCCAGATGCCGCGCTGATCGCGGGCGAAGTATAGTCCAGCATGTTGCAAGGAGCCATCTTCGAAAAGCAGTTTCGGCCCGATCGCACCCAGCTTCTTCTGTTCGAACAACGGCCGGGTGAGTTCATCCAGCCAGCCAGCCTTGCAGGGAACGACGTCGGAATTCAACATCACCAGGATGGTGCCTGTCGCAAGGCTCGCACCGGCGTTGCAGGCACGGGCATACCCGCTGTTGCGATTCATGGTGGCAAGCTTCATCGGCAAATCGTGCAGGATGTGCAGCCCGCCAAGCATGTGCTCCGTATCATCCTGGATTTCAGGAGAATCGAGCACAAAGATCACTTCTGCATTCCCGACAAGCCAGGGATCGGTTGCCATAGCCGAGAGCTGGAAGCGCAAAAAGTCGAGGTTACGGTAGAGGGGGATGACGATCGAGACCAGAGGCGCAGCCGATCCTTGGCCGTATTCCTTGACATCTGCAATACGCACCGTTTGACCAAGCTTTTGCTCGACCTCTTCCAGGGCTGGCGCAAGAATGTTTTCGAACACCTGGCTACGTGCGTGCTGCGGCGGTACCGCCCGCAAAATGCGGTTACGCTGCGCCGAAGGTTCAAATGGCTGCATTGGCGGCACCAGCATCAACGTCGCACCTGAGACGAGCCGCATCTGAAAACGCGGCTGCAGCAATGGGCCAAGATTCTTGGCCTGCGGCAGCCAGGCGACAAAACCGGTTACATCGGCGCCAAGCCCATCCTCGCGTTCGCCCGTCTTGCCAGGAAATTTGTAGAAATTGGGCTGGAGTGGCAGGGCACTTCCATCTTCCGCAAGATATTCGATCCGGGAAAGCATGGCTGCTGGATCATGGGTCCAGCCGCCAACGAGCAGACCGCCATCGAGTGCCAGCGCGAGATCGATTTCGGCCGCAGGATGCGTCGCCGACTTTGCGATCTGGCGGACCGGTAACGGCGCGCGCATCTGCATATCGATAGCCGTGGCGGCGCCAGCGCCAGGCACTTGTGCCAATTGACGCACGAGGAACTCACGCAGTTCCACATCGTGCTGCCGCTTTGCCCACCACTTCGAAAAATCAATCGGGCCGCCGCTATCGGATAATTTGCGAACGGCGACACCGTTTTTCCCGCAGAGCACGAAGAGCAAAGATTGCGGCAGCGCCCGAGCGGACTCCACAAGGAGATGGCACGACTGCCAGCCTTTTTTGGATTGGCCGCCCATAACCAGCTTCGTCGGCAAGGTAGTTACGGAATTGGCGCTGATTGCATAGATGGCTGTCACATCGCCAAGGTCCGGATCCAGTGCGGTTTCCAGCAGGTGCTCCCCGTCAATCGGCTGACCACAACCGCGCACTTGCCGCGGCTCCGGCGTCAGCGCCAGGGTGATTTCGCGAACAACGCTGGCAAAAATCTGGTTCTGCGACAGGCGAAAGGCGCTGCGCCAGGTGCTCAGCATATTGTTGAGCAGCTTGATATGTCCGGCAGCCGCGAGATTATCGACGGCGCGATCCACATTAAAAGAGCCAAGTTCAACTGCCGGATAAAGAACAGCCTGCTCGGTCGGCCCGAGCGCACCTGCAGTAAGGGTGAGACTGATCGGCTCCTCCTTGGTGCGCATGGCCCAAAGAATACGCTGGCCGCCCGTTTCAAGGGGAATGCTCAGGCTGATGAGCGGAACGAGCGGTTCCGGCGCCTCGAGCGTGCATTTCGTCGACGCCCGCATGGAACCCGGAAGGTCCCAGATCACGACGGCCACATCTGCACAGAGACGCGAGATTGAAATGGCCTCGGTGTCGCCTGCAATATCCGTCGAATGGTCGAGGTTCAACACGTTGCCCTTTCATTCACATCGGAAAGAAAGCGTGCCCGGCCGGAAGGCAGGGCACGCCGTAATCGCTATCAATGGACGACGAAGTAGTCGCCTGGATGTTCTGTGACATCGTCGGCATTGACGCCAACGAGTGTAACTGAATCGCCATGACCGAGATCGACGACAACGTTGCCACCAACCTGCGTAACGCGTGAGGCGAGGTCATCAGCCGAATGAATGTCCTGCCCGTTGATGCCGCTGGAGATCTGGAGGACGTCTTCACCAGGGGTAAAATCGAGCACGACGTCGTTACCGCCGCCGCCAGTGAACAGGAATACATCACTGCCTGCGCCGCCAATGAGTGTATCATTGCCTGCGCCACCAAAGAGAGTGTCATCGCCGGCACCACCGGAAAGAACATCGTTTCCAGCATCGCCGAACAAGAGATCCGAACCGGCACCGCCGGAAAGAACATCATCTCCGTGGCCACCGAAGAGAACGTCATTTCCCTCGTTACCGCTCAGTACGTCGTTACCATTGTCGCCGAAGAGGATATCGGTTCCCTCACCGCCGAAGATGGAATCACTGCCATTGCCGCCGAACAACAAATCGTCGCCGGCGTCACCAAATATCGAATCATTTCCGTTCGAGCCAAAAACAACATCATCACCGCCATTGGCGTGGATGAAGTCGTCAAAACGCGAGCCAAACAAAACGTCGTCGTAGGCGCCGCCTTCTAAAGTGGCCATCTGCTTCTCCTTCTGTCCTGCTTTGAGTCTACAAATTGCCGGAAAGGTTCCGACGATCGATGCCTTAACGATTGTGCGCTGCACCAAATCGAAATGCAATCTAGACTAAGAATATAAATGTGGCAATCCATAGTAACAAATTATTACGCCCATGTATTATGACATTTTTATATTAGTGGCTAATTCCTGATTAAAGCAAAACTACTTGTTATATCATTTTGTATTAAGCGTAATTTAATTCGAAATTTGAAATATCGCCAAATATGGTGCGCTGCGATGGGAATCTTCTAACTAATCCTCTCTGAACGCACGGTTGAAGCTGTCGGAGATCGGGGAAGTGATGTACTCGATCGCTTTGCGTGGCTTGTGGACGATCAGCACCTCGGCCGGCATGCCTGGGTAGAGTTTGATCGTAGGGTTGGCGACAAGTGATTGAGGTGCGATTTCCGCACGCGCAACAAAGTAGGCCGTATCGCTTTTTTCATCGATAACCTGATCCGCGGCCACATAAGTGATCTTGCCGTCGAGCGGCGATAGCGAACGCTGGTTATAGGCCGTGAGGCGAACCTGCACCGGCGAGCTGACAACCACACTGTCAATGTCGCGCGGGCTGATCTTCATTTCGACAACCAGCGGTTCATTTTCCGGTACGATATCGAGTATGGCTTCGCCAGCGGCCACAACGCCGCCAGGTGTCCGCAAACGTATGTTGGCTACGATGCCGGCTTGCGGCGAACGTATTTCGACGCGGCGCATGACGTCCTTGGCAGCCACAATGCGCTCTTCCGTGTCGGCCAGGTCGACCTGGCTCGTAGTAATTTCTCCGGCAATCTCCGACTGCAGATCGCTTTCAATGCCCGTGAGGGAGAATTCTGCGCCTGCCTTGGCCTGCTCGGCCTTCGCCTTGTCACCCGCATACTCACCGCGGGTTCCCGCGAGCTCGCTCAACCTGGTATCGATCTCGGTCAACTTCGATTTCTGGGCAAAACCCTTTTTGACAAGGCCGGCAATCGCCTCTCGTTGTTCATTGATCAATTCGATCTGCCGGTCAGTTGCCGCGATCTGGGCATCCGATGACTTCGCCTGCTCTGTATATTGCTCAATGGTCTTTTGCTGGATATCGATGCGGCTCATTTTCTGGGTGTAGCGTTTCTCAAAAAAAATCTTTTCCGCCCTCATTGCACTTTCAGCAGAAATATCACCCATCTCACCAAAGTTTTCCGGAAACCTGATTTGCGTTTCCCCTGCCTGCTCGGCACGCAGTCGCGCCAACTTGGCGATTAGACCGACCCGGCGGCTTTGCAGGGATTGCAACTCGGAGCGTGCCTTGGTGTCGTCAAGCCGGACCAGCGGCTGACCTACTTTCACCTCGTCGCCTTCCTGCACCAGGAGACGATCGAGAATGCCTCCCTCAAGATGGCTGACTGTTTTACGCTTCGAATCGACGATCACAGTCCCAAGTGAGACTGCGGCACTGCCAAGTTCTGCCGAATAGGCCCATCCGAAAAAGCCGCCAAACGCTATTAAAATCGTCGATGCGCCGGCGATGATCAGCTTGCGCAGCGGTGATTTTGCGTCTTCCTGTTCCAGGTCGGTAACCCATTCCGGACGAACGGACCCAAACTTGGTCGGCACGGCTTCGCCGCCCGATACGGTACGTGGCGCCAATAGCTGAGGGGCGCGCTTTTGTAGATTTGTATTGCCGGTCATGATGCTGTGGCTCCCATTTTCGGACCGGTCGGGGTGATGGACGAAACAACATCCGTTCGTGGGCCGAACTGCGTGATGCGCCCGTTCTCCAGCACAAGCAGCTTGTCGGCCACCTGCATGATTGTTGGGCGGTGGGCAATCATCACCACGATTGCTCCATCATCACGGGCTTGTTCGATCGCACGCATCAGCGCTCTTTCGCCGACTGCATCGAGATTGGCATTCGGCTCATCGAGCACGATGAGCCGAGGGCGATTGTAAAGGCATCGGGCAAGGCCGATACGTTGACGCTGACCGCCGGAAAGCGTCAACTTCCCGTCGCCCACCGGCGTGTCGTAACCAAGTGGCAGGCGTCCGATCATTTCATGCACATCGGCAAGCCGCGCCGCCTCAAGAACCCGGTGAGGATCGCTGTCGCCCATGCGCGCGATATTATCCTGAATGGTGCCTTCCAGCAGTGCCACCGATTGCGGCAGATAGCCGGCAATCTCTCCGAAGGACCCACGTTCCCAGAGATAGACATTGTTTCCGTCGAGGAATACGCCGCCCGATGTCGGCTTTACGATCCCGATCATGAGCCGAGCCAGCGTCGACTTGCCGGCAGCGGATGGGCCGACAATGCCAAGAACTTCACCTGGCGACAGGCTGAAGGAAATGCCCTTGATGATCGGCATCTCGACGCCCGGAGCCGCATAGACAAGCCTGTCGATGATCAGATCGCCATGAGGCCTTGGCGTAGGCATGGTCTGGCGCACGGCCAGGTTCTGCGCGAGCAAGGCCTGGATCCGCTGCCAGTTCCCAACCGCATTCACCCACTGACGCCACGTCTCGACCACATGGTCGAAAGGCATGAGCAGACGGCCAACGATAATGCTCGTTGCGATCATCGCTCCAGGCGAAATTTCCTGCTCCATCGCCAGCAGGGTTCCGCCACCAAGCGTCGCGACCTGAATCATGAAGCGCAGGGTGCGCGCAATCGATGCCATTGCACGGCTGCGGGTACCTCCAAGATCGAGTAGATCCAGTGCATTCATCTGCAGACCACGCCAGCGCCTCGCCAGAGCGGGCAACATTCCCATGGCCTCGATCGCCTCGGCATGACGCAGCGTTGCACCGATTTTTGAAATAGCCTCGATATTGGCCTGATTGGCGTCCTTGAGCAGGCTGCGGGTTAAGAGATCAGTAACCACGCCACAACAAATAAGGATGATTACGCCCACGACGCCGATGATCCCGAAAACGGGATGCAGCAGGAAAAGCACGGTGAGAAAGACGGGCGACCACGCAGCATCAAGCGGGGCGCTTACGGCCGAAGAAGTCAAAAAAGTTCGCAATTCAGTGAGATCGCGCAACGATTGCGTGGCCTTGGGAAGGCCCTGATCCACTGATGCCTGCACGGCAGCGGTCAGAATCGGCAGATTTAGCCGGCGCACAAGCGCGCTACCCATCGCCTGGAAGGACAAAGCGCGGATAAATTCGAGAATGCCGTATACCAACAAAGCGCCTACAGCCAAGACCGTCAGCATGAGCAGAGTGTCGGTGCTGCGGCTGTTCAGTACCCTGTCATGCACCTGCAACATGTAAAGGGGTACCGTAAGTTGCAAAAGGCTGATACAGAAACTAAGCAATACGGCGTAGAGGAGACCTGCCAGAAAAACACGGCGGGCCTTGAAAATCAGCGTTTGCGGCGTCGGGACCCCCGGCGTCGTCGCTTTTTTTCCAACATGGCTCTTGCCATTTGCATCGATTTGACGAGTATCACTCATGTGTAATCTGCCTTGGAAATGACACAGCTGCCAGTTAGCCCCTACGACCTTGGTCTAAGACCAGAGACTAGTAAAGTAATACCGTGCAGAATGTGACAGAAAAAAGATCATATGGTGGGGAAAAAAGCGAAGGAGAATCGAAAATACACTCGCAACTTACTTCAAATTTTGAAGTAAAATGACCATGGAGACAAAGATGATACAGAAACTTCTGCACGAAGGAGTGGAAGTCGAAGCATCTATTGATGGATATTACGCCGCCGATTTCCCCGAAATTACTGCGGAAAAACAGGGACATAGACACCCAGTTCATACGGTCGTAGTTACACACTTCGAGCTAGCTCGAATGATTGAGAGAGTAAATCGTCGCTTCGCAAGTCTGCTCAGAACAGAAATGACGAAGCTGGGGATTGAAGACGTCGGTCCGGCGCAGGCAATGGTCCTGATGGCTATCGGCGACGTCGAACTTTCCGTCGGGGAATTGCTGGACCGGGGGCACTATGTCGGTTCGAACATTTCCTACTATCTGAAGCAGCTTGCCGATGGGGGTTACATCGGCAGGGTCGCATCCCAACGGGACAAGCGGTCTGCAAGGATTCGATTGACGGAAAAGGGAGAGCAGCTTTGCGCCAATCTGCGTGACGCTGGCGGGGCATATAATCGTGTTCTTGCCAGGGATGCCGATGATCTCCGCAATCTCGAAATCGCGTTCCAGACGCTGCACAGGCTCGAACTGGTTTGGGGCAATGCCGCACGTTACGGCATCTGATTCCCGTTCGAACAGTGTCTTGAGTCCCGGAAGGGGCTGAACTCATGCATGTGGCTTTTGTTCATAGGCGTGGCTTTGGCCAGTTCGCAGCCTTGGCTGAGCATCTCGCAACGAGCGGGCATGACGTCAGCCTTATTTGTGAGACCGTGGACCGGCGCCTCCCGTCAGTCCGCGTGATCTTGCACCGAGTGGAACCAGGACCCCGGGCTGATGCCCAGATGGCCAGGCATCTGGGCATTCCGGACCACCATGTTCGCATTGGTCACCGTGTGGCGGAAACATTCGATGCGATGGTGCGCCACGGCGAGCAGCCGGATATTGTCATCGGTCATATTGGCTGGGGCAGCATGATGTTCGTCAAGGATATCCTGCCAAAAGTGCCGGCTATCGGTTATTGCGAATTTTTCTACAAGGCCGAAGGCGCTGACGTGGGATTTGCTCCCGACGACAATCCGGATGCTGAAACGCGTAAACGATTGCGCCTGCGCAACGTTGCGCAACTTCTCTCACTGGAAACCATCGACGGCGGGATCAGCCCCACCCGTTGGCAAAAGAGCCTCTATCCGGCATCAGCTCAGAGCCGGATCGCTGTTTGTCATGAGGGTGTCGATACGCAGATTTTCCGTCCCGACCGGCATGCGTCGCTCAGGCTGCCTGACGGGCGCGTGTTGAAAGCGGGCGATCCGCCGATCATCACGTTCGTCGCGCGAGACCTCGAACCCTATCGCGGTTTTCCGCAAGCACTCGAAGCGGCGGCGAAGGTCATACGCCAGAATTCAGACGCGCTTTTCATTTTCGTCGGCGGCGATGGCGTGAGTTATGGCACACCGCCGCCCGGTGGTGGATCGTGGAAGGATGCGCTGCTCGCCAGCCATGATATTCCGCCCGACAGGATCCTGTTTCCGGGGGCCATTTCGCACGATCTCCTGCGCCAGCTCTACCAGATATCGACGGCGCATATTTATCTGACCTATCCTTTCGTGCTGTCGTGGTCGGTGATCGAGGCGATGTCATGTGGCGCCCTGATTATCGGCTCCGATACTCAGCCGGTTCAGGAGATTATCCGATCCGGAACGAATGGCCTCCTCGTGCCATTCTTTGATACCGATGCTTTGGCCGATACGATCCTTCGAGTACTGCAAAAGCCTGACGATTTTCTGCCTTTGCGCATTGCCGCACGGAAGACGATCGAGAATCGCTTCCGGCTGACGGATTGTCTTTCACGGCAGAAAGCTCTTATCAATTCGGTGGTCAGAGCTGCGCCCAGCGGATCGCTTCGCTGAAATAACGCGAAACGCGCACGCGACACTGGAAATATTGGATTCAAAATCATTACGCCTAAATCGATATGAATAATTTCTGGGAATTACATTTACGTTCAAAAAAACAGGGTATAAAAAATTAAGGTCACTCGAAAATGGGTCTCAAAAGAGCCTTACAACACAATGCGAGTATTTAGTTGAGCTATTTCTCTCAATGGGACTTAAGTATTATGAAATCATCATTGAATGCTACTAAATCGGGAAATTTTAAGCGGTTTACAATGAGTTAGGTTGCATTTTCGCTCCTATATTTATCGTTGAAAATACTGGAAATTCCGGCATTGTTCGCCAATCACAATCTTTGTCAAACAATCGGAACGTGTTACCCCTCGGTGATTAGCAGTGTGAGCGCGAAACCATGAACGAAGCCGGTATCGTAGAGATTGAAGCCTGGCTAGATCTGCAAGGCTTGTCGGGCATGTCCGAAATGGATCTGATCAACGGCTTCTGCGCGCGATGCCTTGCTGCAGGCATCAAGCTCGAACGTGCGAGCGCCTTTGTTGATACGCTTCATCCGATATATGAGGGCAGGGCGTTCCCGTGGCGCCGGGATGGCGAAGTCGAGAAAACCATCATCGAATACGGCTCTTCGCAGCAAGGCGAAAGCGCTGACAACTGGCAAAATTCGACTTTCTACCACCTCCTGCAAATCGGTGAGGACGAAATGCGCCACCGGCTTGCCGGCGTTGAGGATATCAGCTTCCGCCATCTCACCAGTCTCAAAAGCGAGGGTTGCACCGATTATCTTGCTTTCATGAACCGGTTTTCGAGTGAAGGCAGCATCGGAGAGATGGACTGCTTCTACTCCTCGTGGTCGACCGCTGATCCAGAAGGTTTCTCCGAGGATGATATCGATGTGCTCAGGCGATTGGTGAGGGGTCTCGGTCTCGCTGTCAAATGTGCTTCGCTCACGCGCATCGTCAAGACGCTGGCCGACGTGTATCTCGGCCGTGACGCAGCAAAGCGTGTGCTTGCGGGGCGGATCAACCGCGGTTCGGCCGAACGCATCGAGGCGGTGCTATGGTATTCCGACTTGCGGGATTATACGCGTATTTCCGATGCTGCTGCACCTGATGCAATCATACCCATGTTGAATGACTACGCCGAAGCAGTCATTTCATCCGTGCAAGAGGCGGGCGGCGATGTATTGAAGCTGATCGGGGATGGCATACTTGCGATTTTCACTGAAGGGGATTCAGCAAACGCTGCCACCGCCGCGTTGAGAGCGCAGATGCATCTGCGCAAGCGCGTGGTTGTACTCAACAAGACACGCAAAGCCAGTGGTGAGCCCGCCACAGACGTCTATCTTGGCGTTCACATTGGCGAGGTCTTCTATGGCAATATCGGCAGCGATACCCGGCTGGACTTTACCGTTGTGGGACCGGCAGTAAACGAAGTCAGCCGTATTGCGTCCATGTGCCGGTCGGTCGATCAGGACGTTCTCCTTTCCGACCGCTTCGCCGCGGCCCTGCCTGAAGAACTGCGCGGAAAGCTGGTCTCAGTTGGCCGTTTTGCTCTGCGCGGTGTGGGCAGGGCGCAGGAATTGTTCACGCTGGATCCGATAATTCTCGAGAAATATAGGGCCGCCGGCCGGGCGACACACGCCGCCCAGTCTCAATAGGCAAATTTGCATGTCACGCCGCACTTCAATTTGAACACACCCATGCATTCTTCTCCAAAGCTAACACGTTGATATCCTTAACGTGTCGCGCTTCGAAATAGAACCCACCTGGCTACATACAATGTGGCGGCCAAGTTGAATTGTCCGCCGTTGCGCAAAGTAAAGATGTCACTTTGCGCTGCTACGCGGCGCGATGATCAGCCCCGATCTGGCCGGCTGGTCCGGGTTGCAAGGACAGATCGGGGCGGGTGAGGGGCACCCTTCGGCTTTCTTTCAGGGTTTCAATCAGCGCGCTCCTGGGGAATGATCTGGATCGGATCGACACTCCAGTTCTGCCAGGATTACGCAATGCTTCCCAAAATTGAGCTGCTTGCCGACGTTGATGTACTGACCCTGTCACCGCTGGTTCGCGGCATGATCATGACCGTATCCTATGCCAACACCGAAGGGGGCATTGGACTGACAGTGACGGGCGCGATGAACCGCAAGTTCGTGCACTGGGCCGCTGTTCACTTCGAGTGGCCTGACTACACCTGTGAGGACCTGTACAGCGTCAACAAAGTTCTCAATGAAGCTGACATGCCGCCGCTTTGGGTGGTCCGAGACATGCTCAGCCATTTAAAACTTCTTCGGCGAAAAAAAGACACCCTGCTTCCCACCAAACGTGGCCGGGACTTTCTGGCAAGACCGCAGGCCTTCTTCAATCTGATCGCGACGGTTTATCTCTATGCTTATATCCACGATGGGCAGACGCAGCAGGATGTCCATGAGCGGATGCGTTGGTGGCACGTCTTTCTCAATCTTATCAATATCAAGGCAGGAAAGGGCTGTTCGCTGAGCGATCTGGTGAACGAGTTATACCCGAGCGAGTCATACCCGGCGGCGCCAGCAGAAGTGACTGTCGAAGCCTGGACGGAAAAGTCGGAGTTCCGCTACGACGTCATTCGTCCCCTGTGCTGGTTGGGATTGCTACACGAAGATCGCGAGGGACTGACTATTCTGCAGGACGGAACCTACCACAAGACACCGTTGTGGGCTGCCTGTTTAAGGCTGGAATCAGACGCGCAATCCGAATTTACCCTCCATTGAACGGTGTCGGGTAAGACTGCCCTTCATCCATTGCACTTTGCCGGGAAAGCGCCCGTTGACGTCGAGCGATCACGGCCGGATCGTTCCCGAAATCTTTCGTCCGTCCGGGCTTTTGACCTCGCGGCTTATAGCCATTCTTCTCGCTATTGGTCTTGACCTTTGGCGTCTGCAACTCCTGCCGCTCCTTGATATAGGCCAGAACGTCGCTGAGGCGCTTGTTCTCGATGATCGCCGCATGCGTCACCCGTTGGTCCTTGTCGAACGTCCTGTAGGGCAGGGAATGCCCCTTCCAGCGAATGTCGAGTCGGCCGTCGGCGTCGGCGTAGGTCTCGACATAGCGACCGACCAGCCCGCGCGTCACCTCATTCTCCTCGAGCATGATCCGCTTGCGCTCGAACGAAAACGTCAGCTGCGCGCCGACGTAGCGCTGCTCGCGCTTGCACAGGATCTCCCGGAGCCGATCCAGCGCAAGATTGACGGGTCGATGCAGGTCGCCGGACCGGGCAGGGGTAACCGCAAACCGGGCGTTATAGCGCTCCATGAAGCCGGGCAGGAAGGCGTTGCCTTCTGCCATGTCGCAGATGCCGGCTAGCCGCAATTCCTTGACCAGCCGATCCTGTAGCGTCCGGTTCATCCGCTCGACACGGCCCTTGGCCTGGCTCGAATTGGCACAAAGAATCTCGATGTTTAACTCCGACAGCGCCCGGCCGAACTGGGTCATGCCCTGACCACCTTTGGCATCCTTCTTCGCCACCCGAAACACCGAATGCTTGTCCGAATAAAAGGCAACCGGAGCGCCATGCGCCTTCAGATAAAGCTCCAGCGCCCCAAAATAGCTAAACGCACTTTCTGACCGCACGAAGCGCAACTGCATCAGCTTGCCGGTCGCATCGTCGATGAACACCAGCAGCGAACAGGGCGGCCCACGATCTTCAAACCAGCGATGCTCGGACCCGTCGATCTGCACCAGCTCGCCATAGGCTTCGCGCCGCAACCGAGGCTGATGAAACGTCCGGCGCTGCTGGCGTGACAACCATAATCCAGCCTCCGTCATCCAGCCTGGCGCGTGCTCAGCGCCAGCACACGGGCGGCCGAAATGATCGTCGTTCGGCCGTCGATGACCTTCGACAAAACCTCAATCCTCTGCAGATCACGCTCGCTCATCGCAATCAATCCCATCCGCAATCTCCCACGCCATTCAAAACGCGGGGAGAGTGACATTCTTACTTTGCAGGATCAGGACACTTCAACTTTGCGGCTACACACAAAAATCACATAAGCTTAATTATGGAACTCATATGATTGAGCCATCCGACCTTATTGGCCGAACGGCTCTTAAATGGACACTTCACAGATTATCCCTTTATGGGCGATACTTTATCAATATAGGGATAATCAATTATAAATCAGTATTTTAATTCAAGAAAAGTGTGATATTATCCCTTGCGCATTCTATTTTCTTTATAATAGGGATAAGATGAGTAAATTCAATGAATTATCCTCTGAACAAATCCGCCAGTACGTCGATAGCGAACAGGCTTACGAAGTCTATCGGACCAGTCTGAAGGAATATGAGCAGCGCTTTTCCGGGTCGATGTCGTGGAAGAAAAGCACGAATGACAAGGAATATCTCTACAAAAAGACCGGCAGCATCTGGAAGTCTTTGGGACCGAAGTCCGCTGAGACCGAAACGATCTACAATCAATTCCATACTGGCCGCGGCAATTCCAAGGCGCGTGTAACGCATCTGGCACAACGTCTGGATGAGTTGGCCCCGGTCAATCGAGCCATGGCATTGGGCCGTGTACCACTTTTGACGGCACGTATTATCCGGGCGCTAGACAGGCTTGGGCTGATGGGCACGGCGGTCGATGTCGTCGGCACCAATGCACTGTTTGTCTACGAGCGTCTGGCCGGTGTCCATATTACAAGTGGATTACTTTCGACGCAGGACGTTGATCTGCTGATGGACTCGCGCCACAGCCTGCGGTTGATAGCCAAGGATTTTTCCAACAAGGGATTGATCGGTCTTCTGCAGAAAATCGACCACTCCTTCGCGCCACTCGCCAAGAACAGCTACCGGGCAGCGAACCGCGACGGTTTTCTTGTTGATTTGATCAAGCCGACACCGAAAAACGTCATGTCATCAAAAGAAAAGACGCGGTTCAGTGCGGATGCCGATGATTTGCAAGCTATTGAAATCGAAGGGCTTTCATGGCTCGTCAACAGCCCGAAAACGCATGCTGTGGTGATCGATCAACGGGGCTATCCCCTTGGCCTTTCCAGCCCGGATCCGAGAGCTTTTGCGCTTCACAAATTGTGGCTGTCGCGGCGTGCCGATCGCGATGCGGCCAAGCGCGTACGTGACGAGCAGCAGGCACGGGTCGTAGCCGAGCTCATCCACACTCGATTGCCACACCTTTCATTTGAATCCAATGACTTACAGGCCCTTCCCCTTGCCTTGCGGCAGTTTGCCACGGAGCTCCTGCCCGTTACGACCGCTAGCAATGAAGAACTGAACCTCACACCAAACTGGTGACCTGATTAAAGGGGCGCCAGATATAAACCGGCGCCCCTCGCGGCTAGCTGTACGCCTGCATCGGCGGGCAGGAACAAACCAGATTGCGGTCGCCAGCAACATTGTCGATGCGCGAAACCGGAGGCCAATATTTCGGGTTTTCCTCGCTTTCGCCAGCGGGCAGACTTGCCTCGCTCCGGCTATAGGGATGCGACCAGTCGTCGGCCAGAACATCCCCCGCCGGATGCGGCGCATTGACCAGCGGATTGTCGTCCTTGGGCCACGCGCCGCTCGCCACCTTTGCCGCTTCGCATGCAATGGCAATCATCGCGTCGCAGAACCGGTCGATCTCCCGCTTCGATTCCGACTCTGTCGGCTCGACCATCAGCGTCCCGGCAATCGGCCAGGACATGGTCGGCGCATGGAAACCATAGTCGATGAGGCGCTTGGCGATATCCTCGACACTGATACCCGCGCTGTCCTTCAACACCCGCGTATCGAGAATGCATTCATGTGCCACACGGCCGTTACGGCCCTGGAACAACACCGGATAGGTATCCTTCAACCGCTCGGCGATGTAGTTGGCATTGAGGATTGCCATCTCAGTCGCGCGCTTCAACCCGGCGCCGCCCATCATGCGGATATACATCCACGTAATCGGCAGGATCGAGGCACTGCCGAACGGCGCAGCCGACACCGCATGCCCTGAACCGTTGGCGACATGCCCAGGCAGGAATGGTGCCAGATGTTTCTTCACGCCGATCGGCCCGACGCCCGGCCCACCGCCGCCATGCGGAATACAGAACGTCTTGTGCAGGTTCATGTGGCAGACATCAGCGCCGATATCGCCGGGACGAGCCAAGCCAACCAGCGCATTCAAGTTCGCGCCGTCGAAATAGACCTGTCCACCGTGGCCGTGGATAATTGCGCAGATATCCTTCACACCTTCCTCGAACACACCGTGCGTCGAGGGATAGGTGATCATCAGCGCGGCAAGATTGGCGCTGTGCAGTTCCGCCTTGGCTTTCAGATCGTCAAGATCGATGTCGCCCGCCTCTTCGCAAGCCACGACAACGACCCGCATGCCCGCCATGTGGGCGCTGGCGGGATTGGTGCCATGCGCCGATTCCGGAATGAGGCAGATATCGCGATGAGCATCGCCGCGATCGAGATGATAGCGGCGGATGGCGAGCAGGCCGGCATATTCGCCTTGGCTGCCGGCATTCGGCTGCAGGGAAACCGCGTCGAAGCCGGTAATCTCGGAGAGCCACGCTTCGAGATCGTCAGTCAGTGACCTATAGCCGAGCGCGTGATCGGCTGGCGCAAAGGGATGGACATTGGCAACGCTTTGCCAGCTGACGGGCAGCATTTCCGCTGCAGCGTTGAGCTTCATCGTGCAGGAGCCGAGCGGGATCATGGCCCGATCAAGCGCCAGATCCTTGTCGGCAAGCCGGCGCAGGAAGCGCATCATTTCGGTTTCGGAACGCTGCTGATGAAACACAGCCTGAGTCATGAACCCTTCAGCCGGTCTCGTGCCAGGCAGCTTTACGCCCGAATCATTCGGCAAGCTTGCACCGAACAGCGCTGCCAGTACGCCGAGGTCTTCGTCCGTTGTCGTCTCGTCAACGGTAATACCAAGCCGATCCTGATCAATGATGCGAAGCAAGCGCCCGCCCTTTTCGGCAGCGCCAGTGATGGAAGCTGCCTTGCCCGGTACACTGACCGTGATCGTATCGAAGAACTGGTTGCCGCCAAGTTTGAGACCTTCTGCCTGAAGACCTGCCGCGATGCGCGAGGCCTGTGCATGGACACGCGTTGCAATCGCCCGCAGGCCCTGCGGACCATGCCAGATAGCGAAGGACACGGCCATATTGGCAAGCAGTGCCTGTGCGGTGCAAATGTTGGACGTCGCCTTGTCGCGGCGGATATGCTGCTCGCGTGTCTGTAAAGCGAGGCGATACCCTGCCCTGCCCTTGCTATCCACCGATTGGCCAACCAGACGGCCCGGAATGAGGCGCGTCAGCGCATCGCTGACGGCCAGATAGGCCGCATGCGGCCCGCCATAACCGACCGGCACGCCGAAACGCTGCATGGAACCAGCGGCGATATCCGCCCCAAGCGAAGCGGGGGAAGCTGTGATCGTCAGTGCGAGGGGATCAGCGACCGCAATAACCAGCGCACCTGCGGCTTTGGCCGCCTTGATGATGGCGGAAGGATCGCCATAGACACCATAGGTATCCGGCCAAGGCACGATAATCGCGGCGACGTCAGCGTTGATCTCGCCGCCATTTACCGTCATGCCGAGCGGCTCGGCGCGGGTCCGCACGACGTCAAGGATTTGTGGATGTACGTCACCAGCAAGCACGACACTGGTACGTTTTTCACGATGATGACGGTATGCGATGCCGACGGCTTCCGCGACGGCGGTCGCTTCGTCGAGCAGCGAGGCGGATGCCACCGGCAAGCCCGTCAGTTCCGTAACCAACGTCTGGAAATGAAACAGCAGCTCAAGCCGTCCCTGACTGATTTCGGACTGGTACGGCGTATAAGCCGTATACCAGGCTGGATTCTCAAAGAGATTGCGCTGGATCACCGCAGGTACATGCGTGCCGTGATAGCCTTGGCCGATAAAGCTCTTATGGGTTTTGTTCTGACCCATCTTGAGGCTAAGTTCCGCCAATGCTTCCGCCTCATTGACGGCTTCGGGAATGTTCAGCGGCCGTTCCAAACGTATTGATTTCGGCACAGCCTGCGAAATCAGGGTTTCCAGCGAAGGAATGCCAAGCGCGGCGAGCATTGCGCGCGAGCCCTGAATGCTTGGGCCGATATGGCGGTCGGAAAAAGGAAAAATGCTTTTATTCATGATGGATCAGCCAATAATCGCTTTGTAACCAGCTTCGTCGAGCAAACCGGTCAACTGGTTGGTGTCGGACAGTTTCATCTTCCATAGCCAGCCATCGCCGGTCGCCGACGAATTGACCAGCGCGGGGTCACTTGCCGTCGCTTCGTTGACTTCAATCACTTCGCCGTCCAGCGGCGCATAGACATCCGAAGCTGCCTTGACCGACTCGACCACAACAGCGGCGTCGCCCTTCGACAGGGACTGACCTACATCCGGCAATTGAACGAAAACGAGATCGCCGAGCTGGTCCTGCGCATGATCGGTAATGCCGACGGTGGCAATGCCATCCTCGACACGGACCCATTCGTGATCTTCAGTAAAATATGTGGCTGCCATCTGTATTATCCTTTGTGGTAGCGATGTGGGGTGAAGGGAAGCGGGTGGACATGGAGCGCGATGCGATTGCCTCGCACATCCGCGAAAACCTGGGTACCAATGGGGGCGAAGTCCTTGGCGACGTAGCCCATAGCGACCGGATAACCGGCCGAAGGACCAAAGCCGCCGGATGTCACGACGCCAACCGCATTTCCATTGATGTCAACCAGAATGGTATCGGAGCGCACAGGCTGTCGGCTATCAGGCTTCAGGCCCACGCGTTTGCGCCTCGGGCCCTTGGCGATCTTGTCGAGAAGCGCCTTGGCGCCGATGAACCCGGCCTTTTCACGCACCGGCTTGGCGATCGCCCAGGTGAGACCAGCATCGACTGGATCGATCTCCGGCGTAATATCATGACCGTGCAGGCAAAGCCCGGCCTCCAGCCGCAGGCTGTCACGCGCCGCAAGGCCGACCCAAGCGACGCGCTCGTCGGCGAGAAGCGTCCCCACGAGTTCTCGCGCTTCATCTGCCGGCAGGCCGATCTCGAAACCGTCCTCACCCGTATAGCCCGAGCGGCTCATGAACCAGCCAGGCTTCGGCTCGAAGCCATGCATGAACGCAAGCTCTGTTCCGGGAATTCCGGCCACGCGCAGCACATCCGCCGCTTGCGGCCCCTGAATCGCCAGGAACACGCGATCCAGCGCATTGATCCTGCAGTCAAAGCCTTTCGCAACTTCGCGCAAATGCGCTTCGTCAGCGGCAGCATTGCCGGCATTGGCGACGACCATGAAATGGTCTCCGCCCAACCTCGTGACAATCAGATCATCGAGAATGCCAGCCTGCTCGTTGAGGAAGAATGTATATTTAGATTGCCCTATCGCCAGCGCATCTGCATCCAGCGGGCAAGCATGGGAAAGCAGCGCCACTGTTCCGGGTCCCGCGACATCGAACAGCTGCATATGCGAGATATCGAACAGCCCGGCCTTTTCGCGCGTGTGCAGATGTTCCTTCATCACCCCCAGTGGATAGGTGATCGGCATGGACCACCCTGCAAACCCGCCAAAGCGCGCACCGGCAGCTTTATGCAGATCGTCAAGTGGCAATGATTCCAGGTTTTCTTCTTGGGTGCCCATTTTTACTCCAGAGTCGTGCAAAGATCTCCGCCACAAGGACGGACCGTTTCTTTGCCCCTCTGTCGGAAGCCTGAGAGACTCGCACAGCGTAGGACTTGCATCCCGGCTGAACTTACACCTTCGGCGCGAGGTTTCCCTCGACTTTCCAGAGTTGTCTTATCCTTTTGCGGTTCTTGCTACCTGAGAGATTTCGGGCGATTTCCCCTTCGGTGGACCTGCACATCGCTGCACAGGACACTCTCCCGCAAATTGACAGGGCCCTTGATTCTGCAATCGCAGACCCTCGACAGGGTAGACCATATCGCACCGCACAAGCGCTGTCACCGCCCAATCCGTCGATTTGACGCTTTGTGGACAGAAATTGTCGAGGAGAGGATATAGGCCTTGGTTCGTACAACTTGGCCAAGCCTTGACCAACTTGGCGCAGGCCTCTATCTTATTACTCAACATAAAGGATATTGCCATGACAATCAGAGTCAAAGTTGGTGAAGCCAAAACGCACCTTTCAGAACTTCTGGCCAAAGTCGAAGCCGGGGAGGAAGTGGTGATTTCGCGTGGCGATAAGCCTGTCGCAAAGCTGACTCCCATTGAAGATCGATCAGATGTAGCGGATGTGATCCAAGAAATACTGGCCGCCAGAAAAACCTATAAAAGAACGACGCCTGAAGAGATCAGGGAATGGATAGAAGAGGGTCGCCGATACTAATGGCGGTCATTGTAGACGCGTCAATTGCAGCTGCTTGGGTATTGGTTGACGAGCAGAATGATGCAGCCGACGCCATCATGTTTGACTTGAAAACTAAACCAGCCTCGGTTCCGGCGCTGTTCTGGTTTGAAGTCCGCAACCTGATTGTTATGGCCGAGCGGCGTGGTCGAATCGGAACTGGCGGAGCAATGACTGCCATTGGGCGCCTGCGTCGTCTGAATTTGACCGTGCAAAATGCCGATAGCGATCATGCGGTTCTTTCGCTTGCGTTCAAACACAATCTTTCTGCCTACGATGCATCGTACCTCGCCTTGGCGATCAACGAGAATTTCCCCTTGGCCACGGCTGACAAACGCCTCGCAGCAGCGGCCGTTTCGGAAGCTGTCGAATTGTTAGGCCCGCTTCGCAACAAGCTTTAGCGCCGGCTTCCCCCGTGACAAAGCCATTACCCCTAGCGATTGACCCCTGCCCCGTACGGCATGCATGCCAAGGTACTCAGCCCTGAGAATGCCGGTAAAATCCATGTGTTTCGCGAGATCGCTTGAAATAAGCACCGGCGCATCCAGCGTGCGGCACAGGCTTTCCAGTCTCGCTGTGGTATTCACAGTATCGCCGAAATAGGTGATCTTGTGATGATCTACGCCAATCTCCGCAGTAATAATCGTGCCTCCATGCAGTGCGGCTCGCAAGCGTGGAACTTGGCCAAACTTTCGTATCCATTTTTCCGAATTGGCCTCGATCGCGTCCAGGATGTCGAAGACACAGTGAACGCAATTGGCATTCTTTATCCCGCGCGCCATAGGCCAGGTAATGATGGCGGCATCGCCCACATAATCATCGATCGTACCGTTGCGGCGTCGTACCGGTTGCGCAAATGTGGTGAACAAAGCGCTCAGGAGTTGCTGGGCACGCAGATCGCCAAATTCTTCGGCGAACGAGGTCGATCCTGCAAGATCGATGAACAGGAACACCCTCTCTTCTTCGATGGGCTTGCGATAGCGGCCGATCAGCAGACTTGAGAAGATGTCGCGCCCGAGAAGTTCGCGCACACGAGCAACGAAGCTCAAAATAGCGGACACGCCTAACGCTGAAAACAAAGCGCTGGGCGGCAGGACGGCAACTTCGCTCCAACTCTCGTATGTCAGATATCCCAGCGACCAAAGGAGCAGGCGGCAGGCGGCAGAACCGAGATACATGAGGACGTATGTCACGAGCAGCGTGGCGAGGATATAATATGGTGTCGAAAGCGCTGCGAGTCGCGAGTACATGCGTGGAAACAAGGCGCCACGCTCGAGCGCAATGATCGGCACGCAGGTGAATAGCGCAAAGACTGCTCCGAGAGGCGACGGCTGGCCGTAGAACACCCAACTGAAAAACACGCCGCTCGCGGAAACCGCGCACAGTACGAATATCCAGAAACCGAACGAATATCTGTTCATGCGACCCGACCAAATTGACTCGAAACAAATGTCTGCCGGCGTCTTTGAGCATCGAAGCCGCCGGCATTATGGCGAACAGACGGCATTCGTCCAATCTATAGATTGAGCACGGTCCCACTTTTTGCGCATCAACGTCTCCTGACAGCATTCAGCTGCGACACTTTGACATCAATCGCCATCATTGCTATCAGTGCCGCCCTCAGTCCGCGAAGAAGCGCGCCGATGATCTGCTTGACGGCTTTTGATCTTGCTGACGCTTCAGCCAAACAGGTGAAGGATTATTCCGGCGGCATGCGCCGCCGGCTCGATATCGCGGCCGCCCTCGTCGTAACGCCGGGTGTGCTGTTTCTCGACGAGCCAACAACCGGCCTTGATCCCAAGGCCCGCAAGAGCGTATGGCGCATGATCCGGTCTCTTGCCGAGGCGGGTGTCACTATTCTTCTGACGACGCAATATCTGGAGGAGGCCGACCAACTCGCCGCGCGTATCATCGTGATCGACCACGGCAAGAAAATCGCCGAGGGAACCAGCCGTGAATTGAAGGCGGCAACGGGATCAGGGTTTCTGCACCTGACACTGGTCGAGCCCGACCGGATCGACGAGGCAAAGCGTCTGCTGGAGGAGAAAATCGGCGGCAATGTCCAACACAGTTCGGAAGGTGCAACACTATCCACCATGGTCGACACGCCGCAAAGGGCCAATCGCGCACTGGCCGCGCTAATTGCAGCGGACATCGAGCTTGCCGATTTCTCGATGGGCGCGCCAAGTCTCGATGAAGTGTTCTTCGCCATCACCGGGCAGACCACAGAGAACCAGCCTACCGCGGGAGATGCCTGATGGATGACCAGAACGCCGTATCCACACTCATCTATGCGGAGCGTCCGCCCCAGCCTTCGGCCCTGTCCAACGCGCTGGTCTTTGGTTGGCGCGCCGTGTTGAAATTCAAGCACGTCCCTGAACAGCTCTTCGACCTGGTCATGACCCCGATCATGTTCACGCTGTTGTTCACCTTCGTTTTCGGCGGTGCCTTGTCGGGATCGACGGATACCTATCTGCAATTTTTCTTGCCGGGCATTCTGGTGCAGACAGTGGTTTTCAATTCGATGTATTCCGGCATGGGGCTGAGCACCGATCTCGGCAAGGGACTGTTCGACCGCTTCCGCTCCCTGCCCATCTGGTCGTTGTCGCCGTTTGCCGGGCTGATGGTCGGCGATATCCTGCGGCATCTGATTGCGTCAATGATCATCCTTTTCATCGGCATCCTGCTTGGCTACCGGCCGGAAGCAGGTATTGCCGGCGTCATCGCCTCCCTGATCCTGCTCGTGTTGATCGGCTTTGGCTTCGGCTGGATCTTCCTTGTGCTTGGATTGGTCATGCGCACGCCCAGCACCGTCATGACCATGGCATTTACCGGCATTATGCCATTGGTTTTCGCGTCGAATATCATGGTCGACCCCGCGACGATGCCAAGCTGGCTGCGTGCCTTCGTCGAGGTCAATCCGGTGTCGCTGATGACGACCGCCATGCGCGGTCTGATGGATGGCAATGCAACCGCAGCCAAGTTGGCAGCGGCGCTGATCGCGCCAGTGTTATTGACCGTCGTGCTCGCTCCATTGACGCTCTGGCTTTACCGCCGCCGTAAGTAGGCAGTGATTATTCACATGCTGGTTGAGAATTCAGACTGATGAGTCAGCTGGTGCGGTTTTCGAGAACCGGAGCGCAGTGGACTTTTCGTCCATGAGCACCGGAAGTCGAGAAAATCGCATCAGATGGCCATCAGTATGAATTCTCACTCGCCGTAGGGAACCCAGATGTTTTTGACCTGCACAGCCCTGCGCAAATAGTCCCTGCCCTGCCCCTGTTGATTGCTCAGCCAATCGCGCTGGCGGCCATTGTTGACCCAGGTTGCCTTGAGATTGCCGCACGATGCTTTCTCGACCATGGCGCTGCCCTCTTTCGAGCCCACATACCAGAGTGCATCGACCTCGTCGTGATCGGCCAGCGTCTTGGCCAATACATCACGCTCGCCGGTGACGATATTCACCACACCGCCAGGCACATCGGACGTGTCGAGTACCTGATAAAGGTTAGTGGCGAGCAATGGATGGCGCGTCGAAGGCACAGCCACGACGCGGTTGCCCATGGCGATCGCCGGTAGCACCAGCGAGACGAAGGAAAGGAGCGGCATTTCGTCGGGGCATAGGATGCCCATGACGCCCCAAGGCTCGTTCATGGCGAGCGTCACATGGCGTGATTTGGTCGAATGCACCGCGCCATCATATTTGTCGGCTTGGGCGGCATAGTAGAAGATGCGGCGCAGTGCGACCGCAAACTCTTCAGCGGCAGCCTTTGCTGAAACCCCGGTGCTTTCCACCAGTAGCGCTTCGAACTCAGCCTGACGGGCACTGAGGTTTTCGCCGAGATAATACAACACCTGCGCCCGGTTATGAGCGGTTGCGGCGCCCCAGGAACCAGCCTTGGCTGCCGCTTCCACGGCGTTGCGAATATCCTTGCGATTGCCGAGACCGGCCTGGCCCATGACCTGACCGCCCTTGCCGGTGACCGAATAGGAATAGCCGCCATCCGGACGCGCCTGCTTGCCGCCGACATAGTTCTTCGCCGTGCGATCAATCGTGCCGGTGGCTGCGATCTTGGCATCGCCATCGGGCGCAGCGGAAGGCTTGAAGGCAGGCTCCGCCTTGGCCAGGGGCAGGCGCTTCTCCCAATCGGCAGTCAGATACTCGTAGAGGCCTTCGCGCCCGCCTTCGCGGCCAAAGCCGCTTTCGCGGTATCCGCCGAAACCGGCGCCTGCATCGAGCAGGTTGGTCGAGTTGATCCAGACGACGCCAGCCTTCACCCGCGCCGCCATGTCGAGCGCCAGATTGACATTCTCCGACCAGATCGATGCCGCGAGACCGTACTTGGTGTTGTTGGCGAGCGCGATTGCCTCGTCCGGCGTGCGAAAGGTGGTCGCGGTGGCAACGGGGCCGAAGATTTCGACTTCGCAAACTGTCGACGCTGGCTCTACATCGGTGAAGAAGCCGGGGGCAAAGTAGCTGCCCTTGGCTGGTAGCTCGACCGGCGCCTGCCACAGCGTGCCGCCCTCAACCTTGCCTTGTTCGACCAGCGCGGAAACGCGCTTCAACTGCCCGGCTGACACAAGTGCACCGATATCCATGGTCTTGTCGAGTGGATCACCGACACGCAGCGTCTCCATGCGCTTCCTGAGTTTCTTGTAAAAGCGTGGCGCAATCCCTTCCTGCACGAGGATGCGCGAACCGGCGCAGCAGACCTCGCCCTGGTTGAACCAGATGGCATCGACGACACCTTCCACAGCGCCATCCATGTCGGCATCTTCGAACACGATGAAAGGCGACTTGCCGCCGAGTTCCAGTGACAGCTTTTTCTCCGAGCCCGCAATCTGTTCGCGGATGATACGGCCGACTTCGGTCGAGCCGGTAAAGGCAACTTTGTCGATGTCGTCATGGCCGCAGATCAGGGCGCCCGTCTCGCCGTCGCCATGGACGATATTGACCACACCCGCCGGAAGACCGATCTCGTGGCAAACTTCTGCAAAGGCGATTGCCGTCAGCGGCGTTAATTCCGCCGGCTTGAGCACGACCGTATTACCGGCCGCCAGCGCCGGGGCAATCTTCCACGCCAGCATCAGCAGCGGGAAATTCCAAGGTATCACCTGACCGCAAACACCCACCGGCGAGAAACCTTCGAACTCGGTCTCGACCATCTCGGCCCAGCCGGCGTTGTGATAGAAATGCCGGGCAACAAGCGGGATATCGATGTCGCGCGTCTCGCGGATAGGCTTGCCATTGTCCATCGTCTCGAGCACCGAGAAGAAGCGCTCGCGCTTCTGGATGTGGCGGGCGATAGCGTAGAGATATTTGGCGCGCTCATGTCCCGGCAGCTTCGACCATTTGCCGAAGGCGACGCGGGCGGCTGTCACAGCCGCATCGACATCTTCAGCCGTGCCGTGTGTAACCTTTGCCAGCACCGCATCATTGGCCGGATTGATCACGGCGAAGGTTTTGCGACCTTCAGTACCGGTAAACTTGCCGTTGATGAAATGGGCGAAACCCCTCGTATTGGCATCTAACCATGCCTGAACGTCGGTATTGCTCTCCGGTGCTGGCCCGTATTCCATGGTGCGGAGGATATCCTTGATCTGTCCCATATTGGTTCCCTCAGGCTAGCGCGTGGCGCGACGACGCGGCGTAGCGGCCCGTCACATAATGTTCGAGCTGCCGCTCGATATCGGCGAGCATCGAACTTGCCCCGAGACGGAACAGATCCGGCTGCAGCCACGGCAGGCCGAGCTCTTCTTTCATGAGGATCAGCCAATTCATCGCATCCTTGGCGGTCTTCATGCCGCCGGCCGGCTTGAAGCCGACCGTCTGGCCCGACAACTCGCCATAGTCGCGCAAGGCGCGCAGCATGATCAGGCTGACGGGAAGCGTCGCGTTCACCTCTTCCTTACCGGTCGATGTCTTGATGAAATCGGCACCAGCCTGCATCGCCACCATCGAGGCACGGTAGACATTGCGCAGCGTGTTGAGATCACCGGTCGCCAGAATGGCTTTCATATGCGCGTCGCCGGATGCCTCGCGCATCTGTGCGATCTCGTCGTAAAGCGCTGACCAGTTCTGCGTCAGCACATGCTCGCGGGTGATGACGATGTCGATTTCTGCAGCGCCCTCATCCACAGCGTATTGGATTTCGGCAAGGCGTTGCGGCAACGGCGTCAAGCCAGCCGGAAAACCGGTCGCCACCGAAGCCACAGGTATGCCCGATCCCTGCAATGCTTTCACCGCATGCGGGACCATTGTCGGATAAACGCAAACAGCGCCCGTGGTGATATTCTCATCGGCCAAGCCGAGAGCCTCGAGGATATCCTCCCGCACCGGACGCTTGGCCTTGGCGCAAAGCCGGTGAACACGGCCGGCCGTATCGTCGCCGGCAAGCGTCGTAAGATCGATGCAGGTAATCGCCTTGACCAGCCAGGCCGCCTGATATTCCTTCTTCACCGTCCGGCGTGTCGTCAGCGTCGCAGCACGGCGCTCCGTCGCCGAGCGGTTGGCGGCAATATCCTCGAACCAGTCAAGCGTGAGCTTGGTGCCTGCGTTGCGTGCATGGGAATGCTGCACCAGCAAGTCTGTTCCCTTCGAAACCAATATTTCCTGGCGGTTCATCCCCGACCCTTCCTGTGATCGATACGGCAATTCATCGTCGAAAGCGCGTCATGCATCATCTCGGTTGTCCAATGCGTAGAGCGCAGTTGCTTCATCGGTGATGATGACCGACGCATAGCCCGCCTTCAGCGCCGCAACTGCAACCCGGTGCTTGTCTTCACCCGCGACCACGCCGATGGCGAGCTGTTTGGTCTTCAAATGTTCGAGGCGCATGCCCACGGTGCGATCGTCGATAGCCTCATCGATGATCCTGCCATCCTCACCGACAAAACGCCCGAGTATGTCGCCAACGGCGCCCGCATCCTTCAGCCTATCCATATCGGCCTCATCGAGATAGCCATTGCTGAGCAGTACCGACTGATGGTTGATACCGCCCATGCTGAAGCACACGACCTCCGCTTGCATGGCAAGTTTCAGCACCCGCTCGATGATCGGATCTTCTTCCAGCACCTCGCGAGTGCTCTTCTTGCCGACGATCGCCGGCACCGGAAGCAAGGTCGCACTACCGTTACCCGCGCGGGCAAATTCTTCCGCAACGGCGCTTGAATGCGTCGACGTCGAGCGCAGATTGGTCGCGCCGTTGACCAGCACCACATGCACACCCGGGTTCCAGTTGTTCGGCAGGAATTGCGCAACGGCAGACATGGTGCGGCCCCAGGAGACACCGATGAGGTCGGATTTCGGCGTGAGTCCGGCAAGATAAGTCGCCGCGGCCTGCGCCACGCGTTGGGTCAGAAGTGCTGAATCCGTCATGCCGCCGGACGGAACGACAATAGCGTCCCTCAAGCCGTACTGCTGCTGCAACCGCACTTCCAGATCGGTCCTGCGCATGGCCCGCGGCGTGATTTCAATACGGACGACGCCGAGCTCCCTCGCCTCGGTCAGTAACCGTCCAACCTGCCAGCGGGTCAAGCCGAGTTCAGCCGCGATATCGCCCTGTGTCCATTCAAGGTCATAATAAAGCTTGGCGACGCGCACCATCAAATGTTCGCGCTGCTCGTCCGAAGGAAGCCTGTTCGATGATTGAAGACGAATTTCATTCATGCTCGACCTCCCTTCGCCTCAATTCAAATAACAACAAATGTGATTTTCTCGCTCTTTTGTGATTTCGTACTCCTGGACAACCTTTGAGTCAATGATGGTTTCACTGCGTTTAGGTATCGATCAACCGTTTGCACTTGCTTCCCGTCCTCCCCCACCATTATTCTCGGCACCTGTCCTTCCGAGCGAGAATCGCATGAATTCCCTGATCACACCCGAACGAATTGCCGAGATAGAGCGGTTGACCCGCCCGCATATCCGTCACACGCCAACCTTGCGGGTCGACATGACCGATTTCGGACTTGCACCGCGTCCGGTTGATCTCAAGCTGGAATATTTGCAGCATTCGGGTTCGTTCAAGGCGCGCGGTGCTTTCACCAATCTCCTGACCCGCTCCATTCCGCAGGCTGGCGTCGTGGCGGCATCCGGCGGCAATCATGGCGCCGCGGTCGCCTATGCCGCGATGCGTCTCGGCGTACCCGCGACCATCTTCGTACCGGGCGTCACCTCCCCGGCCAAGGCTGAACGCATCCGCGGCTATGGTGCAGATCTCGTCATCGGCGGCGATCGTTACGCCGACGCCTTGGCCGCGAGTGAGAAATTTGTCGGAGAAACCGGTGCTCTTGCCGTCCACGCCTATGACCAACCCGAGACGCTGCTCGGTCAGGGCACCCTCGGTGCCGAGATCGAAGCTGATCTTCCTGATATCACAACACTGCTGGTTGCGGTTGGCGGCGGCGGACTGATCGGCGGCATCGCTGCGTGGTTCAGAGGTCGAGTGAAAGTCATCGCCGTCGAACCGGAGGGCTCCCCGACACTTCATATGGCGCTTGAGGCCGGTCAGCCTGTCGATGCGCCGGCGGAAGGTATTGCCGCCGATTCGCTCGCACCGAAGCAGGTGGGCAAACTGATGTTTCCGATCGCCCAGGCTTACGTCGAGCGCTCGGTGCTGGTTTCCGATGATGATATCCGCGCCGCGCAGCGTGCGCTCTGGGACAAGGTGCGCATCGTCGCGGAACCGGGCGGTGCCGCCGCCGTCGCCGCGCTGCTTTCCGGCAAATATGTTCCGGCACCAGATGAGCGCGTGGCCGTCCTCGTCTGCGGTGCGAATGTAGATGCCCCCGAAAGATCGGACAGTTTCACGGGTTGATTTGGTCAGCGATGAACTCTCGGGGTGAACGATATCCGAGAGCTTTGTGCGGGTGAAGAGCATTGTAGTGCTCGAACCACAAAGGCAAGGATTTAATGACGGTTTTTGCGTCTGGCGCTGGATTAACGTCGGCGTAGTCGCGCTTGAAGGTTTTGACGAGGGCTTCGGCCATGCCGTTCGATTCCGGGCTTCTGACCGGAGTGGTTCGTGCTTCCATGCCAATGTCCTTGAGCAGGGATTTGGTGTCTTTGGCAATGAAACAGGAGCCATTGTCCGTCAGCCATTCAATGGAGTGCGGCAATGTATTGACCTGGCCGAAGCGGCTTTCGACAGCAAGGATGGCGAGGTCCTGCACGTCTTCGCTCTTGATCCCTTCTGTGGTTGCGACATGGCCGATCACTTCCCGATCGCAGCAATCGAGAGCGAAGGCGACACGGACTTTTTCGCCATTGTCGCATCCGATCTCGAAGCCGTCGGAACACCACCGCAGATTGGATTGGTCAACGCTGACACGGCCGTCATGCTTGCGGCTTTCGTGATTGCCGGTATGGCGCTGAAGCAAGAGGCCATGAACCTTCATCACCCGGTGAACCCGCTTGTGATTGGGCCATGAACGGTTTTCCGCCTTGGCATTTCGGCGCAAAACTGCATGAACACGGCGATAGCCGTATGTCGGCATGGCACTAATAATGGCTTTGATCTCTTCGACCAAATCAGCATCGGGTTGTGGCGGACGGCCGCGCCGCATGGCCGGTCTGCCGGATGAGCGTTCGGCAATATTAGAGCGGGAAACATTCAAGATATCGCAGATGGGGTTCATCGGGTGCCGTCCTTCGGCCACGACAAGGACCGCAATGTCTGTTTTTTTGAATCCGTGGCGACCTCAAGGGCATCCTTGAGGATTTCCGTTTCCATGGTTTTCTTGCCTAGAAGCCGCTGAAGTTCACGGACCTGGTTCTGAAGGGCGCGGTATTGCGAAGCTGGCACAACTTCTTCTTCCGATCCCGTTGCCATCAAGGCACCCTGAGCTGCCAGCTTGCGCCAGCCAAACAGCTGATTGGGCGCAACACCCCGGCGACGGGCAACGAGACTGACCGTAGCGCCAGGCTCGTAGGTTTCCTGAACCATTTCCAGCTTCTCGGCTGTCGTCCAACGACGGCGCCGTTCCGGTCCGTTCAAAATCTCAATATGGGGCATGCGACTGGTCATATTCCTAACAATACTCCTACCACTTAATTAAGTGTGAGGGACTGTCCGGATAATTCGGGGGCTATTTCAGCGAATACAACGGCAGTGAAGTTCGACTGAGCTTCTGCACCCTCTGTTTTAGAGACGTCTACAAACGCAAAAACCCCGCTGATTGCGGGGTTTTGTTTGTGTTTTTGTTGAACGGGAAGCTGGGCTTTGGCGCGGTCGGCTGTTAATTGTTGCTTGTGTATTGGTTGCGGGGACAGGCTTTGCCGGTTCGGGTCTTCCATCGGTCCACCGGACCGATTGACCGGCATTGCCGGGCGCCCCTCACCCTTCAGGTTATGAGCCTGACGGTGGTGGATGTTAGAACGTCGTATTATCTTTGAAGAGTGTTTGGTTGCGGGGACAGGATTTGAACCTGTGACCTTCAGGTTATGAGCCTGACGAGCTACCGGGCTGCTCCACCCCGCGTCACCAAATACGGCGATTGCCGTTGATACAGCCCGGATTTCTCCGTTTGTCCGGCCTTTCAAAGCCTTGACGGAGGCTTTGCCGGCTTCGGACGGGGTGCTGCTCCACCCCGCGCCACCACATCGGCAAATGCTTGCCGGCGTTTTGTGCTTTTGCATCTTGTAAGTATGCTCTTACGCTTCGGGATTTGCAAAGCAAAAGGCGTTTTGTTGCAAAAGCAAAAGGCCGCCCTGATTGCGTTAAAAAGGAGCGGCCTGATGATGGTTGTTCCGAGTTCTTGAGAAGATATTTTGTATCGCATGCGGCTTACATGAAAGTCCGATGGCTTTTTGCGCGCATGCTTTGAACGTTGCGTTTGGCAGACCTGGCAGCGACCTACTCTCCCGCGTCTTGAGACGAAGTACCATTGGCGCTGGGGCGTTTCACGGCCGAGTTCGGAATGGGATCGGGTGCAGCCACCCCGCTGTAACCACCAGGTCAGCAAAGCGCAACGTTCATGAGAAGCTGGGAGTTTTTTTGTCTCACGCGCCGTATCGCCCCTGCCGGGGCGGGCGCTGCGACGGCGCGGCCAACAATGGCCGACGCGCTATCGCGCTGTATGGGCGATAAGACGTCACGCTCTGTTATTGGCACCTTATCCTGAAGTTTTCAGAAGGGAGTGCCCGTACAGACCGCTAGGTCGTCGCCGGTCGTCCGGCGCCCTCGCGGAGCATAGGGTCGTAAGACCCGCTCATGCGTGAGCGCTTTTAAAATCAAATTCCATCGCTTTGCGATGGATATTTGTAATGAGAATGATCAAGCCAATCGAGCTATTAGTACCGGTAAGCTTCATGCGTTGCCGCACTTCCACACCCGGCCTATCAACGTGGTGGTCTTCCACGGCTCTGATAGGGAATACTCGTTTTCAGGTGGGTTTCCCGCTTAGATGCCTTCAGCGGTTATCCCGTCCGTATATAGCTACCCTGCTATGCGGCTGGCGCCACAACAGGTCCACCAGAGATACGTCCATCCCGGTCCTCTCGTACTAGGGACAGATCCTGTCAATATTCCTACACCCACGGCAGATAGGGACCGAACTGTCTCACGACGTTCTGAACCCAACTCACGTACCGCTTTAAATGGCGAACAGCCATACCCTTGGGACCTGCTCCAGCCCCAGGATGCGATGAGTCGACATCGAGGTGCCAAACAACCCCGTCGATATGGACTCTTGGGGGTCATCAGCCTGTTATCCCCGGCGTACCTTTTATCCGTTGAGCGATGGCCCTTCCACGCGGGACCACCGGATCACTATGACCGACTTTCGTCTCTGCTCGACTTGTCAGTCTCGCAGTCAGGCGGGCTTATGCCATTGCACTCGACGACCGATTTCCGACCGGTCTGAGCCCACCATCGCGCGCCTCCGTTACTCTTTAGGAGGCGACCGCCCCAGTCAAACTACCCACCATACACTGTCCTGGATCCGGATAACGGACCGCAGTTAGACATCCATATAGGTAAGGGTGGTATTTCAAGGATGACTCCACCATGGCTGGCGCCACGGCTTCAAAGTCTACCACCTATCCTACACATGCCGACACGAATGCCAGTGTAAAGCTATAGTAAAGGTGCACGGGGTCTTTCCGTCTAACCGCAGGAACCCCGCATCTTCACGGGGAATTCAATTTCACTGAGTCTGCGTTGGAGACAGCGGGGAAGTCGTTACGCCATTCGTGCAGGTCGGAACTTACCCGACAAGGAATTTCGCTACCTTAGGACCGTTATAGTTACGGCCGCCGTTTACTGGGGCTTCGATTCAAAGCTTGCACCTCTCCTCTTAACCTTCCAGCACCGGGCAGGCGTCAGACCCTATACGTCGTCTTGCGACTTCGCAGAGCCCTGTGTTTTTGGTAAACAGTCGCTACCCCCTGGTCTGTGCCACCCTCCTCGACTTGCGTCAAAAAGGGTCACGCTTCTTCCGAAGTTACGCGTGCAATTTGCCGAGTTCCTTCAACGCAGTTCTCTCAAGCGCCTTGGTATGCTCTACCAGTCCACCAGTGTCGGTTTAGGGTACGGTCTATACGCGGGAGCTATTTCCTGGGACCGCTTCGAAGCCCCTCCAATCCAATAAGGAGGAACAACACACGCGATCCGTCACTACCCGCAGGCCCACGAATATTAACGTGGTTCCCATCGACTACGCCTTTCGGCCTCGCCTTAGGGGCCGGCTAACCCTGCTCAGATTAACTTTAAGCAGGAACCCTTGGACTTTCGGCGAGGGAGTCTCTCACTCCCTTTATCGTTACTCATGTCAGCATTCTCACTTCTGATACCTCCAAAGGCCCTCACGGGTCCCTCTTCAACGGCTTACAGAACGCTCCGCTACCACTTGCCTATTGCTAAGCAAATCCACAGCTTCGGTGTATGGCTTGAGCCCCGGTACATTTTCGGCGCAAAGACCCTTATTTAGACCAGTGAGCTGTTACGCTTTCTTTAAATGATGGCTGCTTCTAAGCCAACATCCTGGTTGTTTTGGGATCCTCACATCCTTTCCCACTTAGCCATAACTTAGGGACCTTAGATGGTGGTCAGGGTTGTTGCCCTCTTCACGACGGACGTTAGCACCCGCCGTGTGTCTGCCGATCAGTACTCTTCGGTATTCGGAGTTTGGTTAGGTTTGGTAAATCGGTGAGATCCCCTAGCCCATCCAGTGCTCTACCCCCGAAGGTATAAAATCGACGCTCTACCTAAATAGATTTCGCGGAGAACCAGCTATCTCCAAGTTTGATTGGCCTTTCACCCCTAGCCACAAGTCATCCCAATCTATTGCAACAGATGCGGGTTCGGTCCTCCAGTAAGTGTTACCTTACCTTCAACCTGCTCATGGCTAGATCACTTGGTTTCGGGTCTAATCCAACGAACTGAACGCCCTGTTCAGACTCGCTTTCGCTGCGCCTACACCTACCGGTTTAAGCTTGCTCGTCAGACTAAGTCGCTGACCCATTATACAAAAGGTACGCTGTCACCCAGAACAAATCTTGGGCTCCAACTGTTTGTAGGCATTCGGTTTCAGGATCTCTTTCACTCCCCTTGTCGGGGTGCTTTTCACCTTTCCCTCACGGTACTGGTTCGCTATCGGTCATGCACGAGTACTTAGGCTTGGAGAGTGGTCTCCCCATGTTCAGACAGGATTTCACGTGTCCCGCCCTACTCAAGGACTTGAGTTCGCATTACGTGTACGGGGCTGTCACCCACTTTAGCCACCCTTTCCAGAGTGTTCCACTTGTCTCACTCAAGCCACTGGCCTGGTCCGCGTTCGCTCGCCGCTACTGACGGAGTCTCGTTTGATGTCCTTTCCTCCGGGTACTTAGATGTTTCAGTTCCCCGGGTTCGCTTCTAACCCCTATGTATTCGAAGGTCAGATACCTTATGTTGATATCTAGAAATTAGTTGGGTTCTCGCCGTTTTTTATAAGCGCTCACGCACGTACGCCCGTTCCGGGCTGTGCTCCGCGAGGGCGGCCAAAAGTGGCCGACGCGCAGTCGCGCTTGCGAAGCTTCGCTTCGATCCTCATCCTCAAATGTTTGAGAAAGAAGAAAGAGGCTGCACTTCACACAGCTTCAACCAAACTAATTTTCTAGATATCTAAGGTGGGTTTCCCCATTCGGAAATCGTCGGATCAAAGGGTATTCGCACCTCCCCGACGCTTATCGCAGCGTATCACGTCCTTCATCGCCTGTGCATGCCAAGGCATCCACCAAATGCCCTTAAGACACTTGATCATTCTCATTGCCAATAT
>NZ_CAXUQT020000002.1:0-302500 GCF_964253365.1 Phyllobacterium sp. LjRoot231 | reverse complement strand
CGTGTTCTTGAAGATCGAGCTGCGCGTTGCTTCCAGCAGCTGCGGTTCCCATTCATGCTTCCATTCCGCATAGCGGTCGAGCGCCGGATAGAGGCCGAAATTCATCGAACCCATGTTGAGAGAACACATTTCCGGTTCAGCCCGCATGGCAGCGGCAAGCCGGTCGTCCAGCGTCATCAGCGAACTGCCGCCTGTCGAGATATTGATCACCGCGTCGGTCGCCTGCTTGATGCGCGGCAGGAACTGCATGAACACGTCCGGATCGGCGGATGGCCTGCCCGTCTGCGGGTCGCGCGCATGCAGATGCAGGATTGACGCGCCAGCCTGTGCGGCGGCAATGGCTTCCGCAGCGATCTCGTCCGGCGTCACTGGCAAATAGGGGCTCATCGTCGGCGTGTGCACGGAACCGGTGATGGCGCAAGTGATGATGACTTTTCGCTTGGCCATGGATGTTCCCTCAGCCGTTCACCGGCAGGTCGAGTTCGCTGGCAAGGTCCTGCAGCGCATCGCCAAGGATGGCGACTATCTCGCCAATCTGCTTTTGCGTGACGATCATCGGCGGACAGACGAGGAAATGGTCTCCCTCCACTCCGCCTCGTGTGCGGCGCGAATAGATGATGAGACCTTTGTCATAGGCAATATCGATGACCCGCTGGAAGGCATTCTTCTCCTTCGGCAGGGGTTTCATCGTCGCCGTGTCCTCCACGAATTCCGCCGCCAGCAGCAGGCCCTTGCCGCGCACATCGCCGATGAAGGGAAAGCGCTTCGACAATGTGATCAGCTCGTCTTTCAGTAGATCCCCCATCGCAGCGGCATTGCCCATCAGATCCAGCCGCTCGATCTCGTCGAGCACGGCACCGCCGGCCGCACAGGCGAGCGGATTACCGGCATAAGTATAGCCGTGCTGAAAACCACCGGCATCGAGAACCGGCTGCACCATGCGCGACGGCGCGACCATGGCGCCAAGCGGGCTGTAGCCGGAACCGAAGCCCTTCGACAAGGCGATCAGATCGGGCTTGCAGTTCCAATGATCGCCGCCGAGGAATTTACCGGTACGCCCGACGCCGCTCATCACCTCGTCATGGATCAGCAGCACGCCGTAGCGGTCGCAAATCTCGCGGATGCGCGCGTAATAGCTGTCCGGGGCGACGAGTGCGCCGGTCGATGCACCGCCGATCGGCTCCATGATGAAGGCGAGCACGGATTCGGGTCCTTCCGCGAGAAGGGCTTCCTCCAATCTGTCGGCATAGCGCAGGCCGCGCTCTTCCATCGAGAAATTATCGCGGTCGAGATAGGCCGTCGGCGCCGGTATTTTCGGCATCTCCTTCATCATCGCCGTGAAGGGATCGGTCAGCGCGGCATAGCCCGTGGCCGCAAGCGCACCGAGTGTGGCGCCATGATAGGAGGGAAAGCGCGAAATGACTTTCCACCGCTGGTTCTGGCCAATCGTCACCGCGTATTGCCGGGCAAGCTTGAGGCAGGATTCCACTGCTTCGGAACCGCCCGAGACGAAGAACACCTTGTCCATGCCCTCCGGCATGTAGCCGGAAATCCGCCGTGCCAGATCTTCGGCGGGCTCGTTCTCGAAATGCAGGCGGTAGGCGAAGGTCACCTTGTCCATCTGCTTTTTCATCGTGTCGATGACGTGGCGATTGCCGTGACCGATATTGACCACCATTGCGCCGCTCGAACCGTCGATGAAGCGGTTGCTATCCTGGTCCCAGAGATAGATACCCTCGGCGCGATCAACCAGCGGACGGCGCAATCGCGACTGGTAGAACAGATGCGACGAAGCGCGATTGTCTGAGGCCGGCTTGGCGTTATCCATGGATGAGAAGTCCGCTGCTGATTTTTGGTTCGCGCGGCATTGATGCATTACGCCGATGGAGAGTCAAAATGGAATTCGCAGATGACCAAAGCAATCGGCCCCGCCTTGTAAGGCGAGGCCGATCAACGACAAAGTGAAATGGGCCTCAAGCCTTGTTCTTGTTGTAGACGTCGAAAATGACGGCGGCGAGCAGAACGAGACCCTTGATCACCTGCTGCCAATCGATGTTGACACCCATGATTGACATGCCGTTGTTCATCACGCCCATGATGAAGGCGCCGATAACAGCGCCCATGACCTGGCCGACACCGCCCATGGCCGATGCCCCGCCGATGAACACCGCCGCAATCACGTCGAGCTCGAAGCCAAGGCCCGCCTTTGGCGTCGCGGTGTTTAGGCGGGCAGCAAAGATCAGCCCGGCGAGAGCAGCCAGAACACCCATGTTGACGAAGGTCAGGAAGGTCAGACGCTCAGTCTTGATGCCGGATAGTTTCGCTGCCTTCTCATTGCCGCCCATGGCATAGATGCGGCGCCCGACTGTCATGCGCTTGGTCACGAAGACGAAAAGCGCGATCAACAGCGACATGACGACCAGGACGTTCGGCAATCCTTTATACGACGAAAGCAGATAGGTCAGAAACAGGATGATGCCGCCGATGATCAGATTTTTGGATATGAACAGCGCAAAGGGTTCGCCCTCATAGCCATGCTTCTCGCGCTTGGCACGACCGCGGATGCTGAAATAAATCATCAATGCGACAAGCAGGATGCCAACGAGCATCGAGGTGATGTTGAACCCCGGATTGGCAAAAAGGTCGGGGATAAAACCCGAGCTCAAGAGCTGGAACTGCGGTGGAAATGGCCCTACGGACTGGCCGCCCAGCAGCCAGAGGGCGAGGCCGCGGAAGACGAGCATGCCCGCCAGCGTGACGATGAAGGACGGGATTTTGTGGTAGGCAATCCAATACCCCTGCGCGGCTCCAATTGCGCCACCCATGATCAGGCAGAGAATCGCTGCAGGAATATAGTGAATATGCCATTGGACCATCATCACTGCAGCAAGGCCGCCGATAAATCCCGAAACCGAGCCTACCGACAAGTCGATGTGTCCGGCCACGATCACCAGCAGCATGCCGAGTGCCATGATGATGATATAACTGTTCTGCAGAACCAGATTGGTCAGGTTGACCGGCTTGAACAAAACGCCGCTGGTTGTGTACTGGAAGAAGATCATGATGAGGATCAAGGCGAGTACCAGGCCATATTCGCGGTAATTGCCTTTCAGCGCGGACCCCTCAGTCTTGAGGTCTTTTTTCCCTTGGGTTGCTGCGGTTTCAATGGTCATGATGCTTTCCCTTCGGCACGGATAATGGCGCGCATGATTTTTTCCTGGCTGGCTTCGCTGGCCGGCATTTCGCCGACGAGCCTGCCCTGGTTCATCACATAGATCCGGTCGCAGACGCCGAGCAGCTCTGGCATTTCCGACGAGATCATCAGCACGCTTTTGCCTTCGCTTACCAGTTGGTTGATGATCGTATAGATTTCATATTTCGCGCCGACGTCGATGCCGCGTGTCGGCTCGTCGAGGATCAAGAGGTCCGGATTGGCGAACAACCATTTTGACAGAACGACTTTTTGCTGGTTGCCGCCGGAGAGATTGCCGGTCTTCTGATAGATGCTCGAGGAACGGATATTGGTCTTGCGGCGATATTCATTCGCCACCTTCAGTTCAGCCATGTCATCAAGGACACCATTGTGCGAAACGCCATCGAGATTGGCGATCGTGGTATTGTGCTTGATGTGGTCGATCAGGTTGAGGCCGTAGGTCTTGCGGTCTTCGGTGACGTAGGCAATCCCGTTGTCGATGGCCTTGCCGATAGTCGAGACGTCAACCTTCTTGCCATTGATGAAGACCTCGCCACTGATGTTCCGCCCGTATGCCTTGCCGAAAACGCTCATGGCGAATTCGGTGCGGCCAGCGCCCATCAGCCCGGCGATGCCGACGACTTCACCTTTGCGGACGTTGAGGTTGATACTATTGATGACGGTGCGCTCACTGTGGATATGGTGATGGACGACCCAGTCCTTCACCTCGAACACCACCTCGCCAATGTCGGGTTCGCGCTGCGGAAAACGATCTGCCAGCTGACGGCCGACCATCGACGTGACGATCCGGTCTTCGGAGATATCCTGCTTGTCCAGCGTCTCGATCGTCGCGCCATCGCGCAGCACGGTGATGCGGTCGGCAACCTTACCGACTTCGTTGAGTTTGTGCGAAATCAGGATGGACGAAATGCCGTGGGCCTTGAACTCCAGCAGCAGCGCCAGCAATGCATCGCTGTCTTTCTCGTTGAGGCTCGCCGTCGGCTCGTCGAGAATCAGAAGCTCGACATCCTTCGACAGAGCCTTGGCAATTTCCACCAGCTGCTGCTTGCCAACGCCAAGATTGGTAATCAATGTCAGCGGGTCTTCCTTCAAGCCAACCTTGGCGAGGAGTTCGCGCGTTCGGTTTTCCGCAACATGCCAATCGATAATGCCGAATTTTGCCGGTTCGTTGCCAAGGAAGATGTTCTCGGCAATCGACAGAAGCGGAACCAGCGCCAGCTCCTGGTGAATGATGATGATGCCCTGCTTTTCACTGTCGCTGATACCGCGGAAGTGCTGCTCATGGCCATTATAGAAAATTTCGCCCTCATAGCTGCCATGCGGATAGACGCCGCTCAGCACCTTCATCAGGGTTGATTTGCCCGCGCCATTCTCGCCCACCAGAGCGTGAATTTCGCCTTTGCGAACATCGAGATTGACATTGTTGAGCGCCTTCACCCCAGGGAAAATCTTGGTGATGTTGCGCATTTCGAGGATGGTTTCCATCGATATCCTCACCGACGCTCTGCAGCAAAATCGCCTGCTGTGGCGTCGTTTCCTTCTGCAATTTATATTTGGCTCTGCGTTCTTGCGCCACCGAAAACATCATTCGGAGAGCCGACATGGCAACGAACCCTGCGCGGTGAGCGCAGGGTTCGTCATTGGTCAAAGACCTACTTGATCTGGTCTTCCGTATAATAGCCGCCGCCAATCAGGATTTCTTTCCAATTGGTCTTGTCGACTTCGACAGGCTTCAACAGGTAGGACGGAACAACCTTGACACCATTATTGTAGGTCTTGGTGTCGTTAACTTCCGGCTCCTCGCCTTTCAGGACCTTGTCGATGACGTCGGACGTAACCTTCGCCAGTTCGCGCGTGTCCTTGTAGATTGTGGAATACTGCTCACCGGCGATGATCGACTTGACCGATGGTACTTCCGCGTCCTGTCCGGAAACGAACGGGAATGGCTGGTCGGCGGTGCCGTAACCTACGCCGCGCAGCGACGAGAGGATACCGATCGACAGACCATCATAGGGTGAAAGAACGGCATTCACCTTCTTGTCGGTATAATAGGCCGACAGGAGGTTATCCATGCGCGCCTGCGCAACGGCACCATCCCAACGCAGCGTGCCGACCTTGTCCATGCCCATCTGGCCGGACTGGACGACAAGCTTGCCGCTGTCGATCAGAGGCTGCAGGACGGACATGGCGCCATTGTAGAAGAAGAAGGCGTTGTTATCGTCAGGCGAACCACCGAACAGCTCGATGTTGAACGGGCCCTTCGCATCCGGAAGGCCAAGCGCCTTGACGAGCGAGCTTGCCTGCAGAACGCCGACCTGGAAATTGTCGAAGGTCGTGTAGTAGTCGACATTCGGTGTGTCGCGGATCAGGCGGTCATAGGAAATGACCTTGATGCCGGCATCGTGCGCCTGCTGCAGTACGTTCGAAAGCGTGGTGCCGTCGATCGCTGCGATCACGAGGACCTTGACGCCCTTGGTGACCATGTTCTCGATCTGCGCCAGCTGGTTTGGAATATCGTCTTCCGCATATTGCAGATCGGTGGTGTAGCCGCGTTCTTTCAGCGCCTTCACCATGTTGTCACCATCGGCAATCCAGCGTGCCGAGGATTTGGTCGGCATTGAGATACCGACGGAGCCCTTCTCCTGGGCAAAACCTTGCGTACCCATCGCACCCAGTGCGATCAATCCCGCGGCAAATAGATTGAGTATCTTCACTTGTATCCTCCCAGTTTCCAATCATGCCCGATGCTTTGAGCGGCCTCGACCGACTTTTTAAGCACCGGACCAGTCCTCCCAGAGCGGGTCTTTCCAACATCTATCGCAAAAGTATGACTTTTGGAATAGGACTTTCGCCGTGTTGTGAAAAACCCATGGAACCATATAATACTATTATAATATTTTTTGAAAAGAGCCGCTGGACGATACCGAATCGCCAGCCTATAACGCTACCCCACATATCTGATATATCGGGAGGAAGTCTTGAATCTGGTCCAATTGACGAATGCCAATGGAAAGCGGCAGGTCGCCGCACGCGTCGGTGAGGAATTCCGCCATGTCAAGCGCACGCGTTCTGTGCTGGAACTCGCCCATGCGGCGATCGATGCGAAAGCGAGCATAGCGGAGATTGTCGAAAATCGCGGCCTTGGCAAGAAAATCGATGTTGCGGCTGCCTATACGGAAGGCCGCCTGCTTCCCCCCATCGACACACACGATTCTGCGCATATCCACCTCACCGGCACCGGCCTCACCCATCTTGGATCTGCCGCGACGCGCGATGCGATGCATCGCAAGGTCGGCGAGGCCAAGGAAGAGACGCTGACCGATTCGATGAAGATGTTCCGCATGGGGCTCGAAAACGGCAAGCCGAAGAAGGGCCAAACCGGCGTCCAGCCCGAGTGGTTCTACAAGGGCAATGGTTCCGTGCTGACCGCCCCCGGCCAGCCGCTCATCTCCCCGGCCTTTGCCGACGATGCTGGCGAAGAGCCGGAGATTGCGGGTATCTATGTGATTGGCCCCGACGGCTCGCCTTTCCGCATCGGCTTTGCGCTAGCCAACGAGTTTTCCGATCATGTCATGGAGCGGGTGAACTATCTTTACCTTGCCCATTCGAAACTGCGGCCATGCTCGGTCGGCCCCGAGCTGATCCTTGGCGATCTGCCTTCCGACATTCGTGGCGCTTCGCGTATTCTGCGCAAAAACAAGACCATATGGGAAAAGCCTTTCCTTTCGGGTGAAGACAACATGTCCCACACCATCGCCAATCTCGAGCATCATCATTTCAAATATGCGGTGTTCCGCCAGCCTGGCGACATCCACGTGCACATGTTCGGCACGGCGACGCTTTCCTTTGCGGATGGTATCAAGGCTGAGAACGGCGATGTCTTCGAGATCGAAGCGCCCGCCTTCGGTTTGCCGCTGCGTAATCCGCTGAAGGTCGAGAAGCCTGCGAAAGTCAAGGTTACTACGCTCTAGAGCCTTTCATGCTTAAATAGAAACAGTTCTGTTTCCCGGATTGCGAGACAATCCACTAGGAAGGTGGCGAGGCCGATGTTATCCATCGGACGAAGCCGCATGACAAAGTGGTTGTCCGCCAGCCGGAAACCCGAAGGGCCGGGTGAATTCGGGTCAAATCCATCGGGCTTCGGCCTCGTCCGATGGGAGGGCATCGGCCTCGCCAAATCCCTTGCCCTTGCCCACGAATTCCCTCCGGCAGAACGATTCTATTTAAGCAGGAAAGGCTCTAGCTGCGGTTCGCCCGGCAGTCAGCACCCTCTCGGCGCCCTCTTCTATCACCACGCGCATGGCTTGCTTCGCCGCCTCGACGTTACGTGCCTTGATCGCTTCGGCGATCGCTGCATGGCGTGCAACCGAGCGCACGTGGCTTTCGGAATTGGGTATGGGCGAACTGATGGTGAAGGTTGTCACCAGCGCCACTTCGATCAGCGCGCTGATTGAGCGCATGAACGGATTGCCGGAAGCCTCGGCAATCCCGATGTGAAACTGCAGATCGCTATAGACGAAATCCGCCGCCGATTCGCGTGCGTTCCCCATTTTCTCGACCCAATGGAACAGATCATCGAGCTGGGCATCGGTCCGGCGCAGCGCGGCAAGGCCCGCTGCCTCCGGCTCAAGCGCCAGCCGCATCTCGACGATGCTCGACAGGAAATGCGCGCTAGCCCCCGCCTCGAAATGCCAGACCAGGATATCCGGATCGAAGAGGTTCCAGTGGGAACGTTCCAGCACCCGCGTGCCGATCTTGGCTTTCGGCTGGATCAAACCCTTGGCGGCGAGCGTCTTCAAGGCCTCGCGCAGCACGGTTCGTGAAACGCCGAAGCGCTCCAGCAATTCCGCGTCACCCGGCAGGATACTATTCTCCGGGTAGACGCCGTTTATTATCTTTAGCCCGAGATCGCGCATGACGTGGCCATGATGCGTTCGCGCTTGGCCCGCCGTGCGGAAATCGTAGTTGGTGAGCTGGTTGCCTGCCAAATGCTTGCCTGCTAATTGCTTGCGTGGGTGGGGAATTTAACCAGACAAAACCGTCGCCAAAGTCGCAAACGGCACGGCCTCCCAGCGCGCTCCCCCACTTCTTGATCCTATTTATAATATAATAATATCATTAACAATCGGCAATATTGCGCAACCATGTCTTCACCCGGCTGCTTGCCAAGCCACACCTCCGCCTATTAACTCGGCGCATGGCGTTCACAATCAGGCAATTGCAGTATTTCGTCGCCGTCGCGGAACAGGGTTCAATCACCCGCGCGGCGCAAAACCTGTCGATTTCGCAGTCGTCGATCACCGAGGCGGTGAAGGAACTCGAAAGCGATCTCGGTGTCGAACTCTTTGAGCGCCATCCGCGCGGCCTCGATATTACCTATAATGGCCACCAGTTCCTGCGTCACGCAACCAAGATCCTCGCCGATGTCTCCGATGCCCGCCGCTCATTTTCAGAAGAGGTGCCGAAGCAGGCCGGCAAACTGCATTTGGGGGTTACTTCGCTCGTCGCCGGCTATGTCCTGTCCGACCTCCTTGCCCGTTTCCGCCGCGCTTCGCCAGGCGTTGAGGTCAGCGCCATTGAAGACAACGGCTCCTATCTGGAACATCTGCTGGTCGGTGGCGAACTCGACGTGGCGGTCATGGTCATTTCCAATCTGCGCGACCGCATGGCATTGCAAGCGGAGATCATCGAAACCTCACCTTACAGATTGTGGCTGCCACTCGGTCATCCCTTGGTCAGTGCGGATATCATCTCGATCAATGATATCGTCAGGGAGCCGCTGATCATGCTCACCGTCGATGAAATCGAGGAGAACACCGGCAAACTCCTGACCGCTCTCGGCGCGCGTCCGCATGTCGCCTTCCGCACGCGCTCTGTAGAAGCCGTACGCAGTCTTGTTGCCACGGGCGCCGGGATCGCACTGTTGCCCGACCTCGTCTATCGCCCCTGGTCACTTGAAGGCGACCGCATCGAAAGCCGCGATGTTTCCGGCGCCCTCCCCGTGGTGCAGGTCGGCATGGTCTGGCGCAAGGGTTCCAGCCTGCCGCAGGCGGCGCGCGATTTCGTCGGCATCGCCGAGGCTTTGCGCAGTGGACGCGGAAGGTGATATCGGAATTTCCGATACCGCCCTTCTGATAAATGAATTTGCGAATGCGGAGAAATAGAGGCACTTTTCTTCCGGGAACATATGCCGTGAAAATACGGCCCAAACGGGAGAATTGAGATGAAGCAGTTTTTGAAATCCTGCACTGCGCTTACACTTTCCCTCGCCTTCACCACACAGGTCCTTGCCCAGGAAGCTCTGAAGGAAATCGGCAAGGGTGAAGGCGAACTCTCCATCGTCGCGTGGCCGGGCTACATCGAACGTGGCGATACCGACAAGGCTTACGATTGGGTCACAGGCTTCGAGAAGGAAACCGGCTGCAAGGTCAGCGTAAAGACCGCTGCAACGTCTGACGAGATGGTCGCGCTCATGAACGAAGGCGACTTCGATCTCGTCACCGCATCCGGAGACGCGTCGCTGCGTCTCGTTGCTGGCAAGCGCGTCCAGCCGATCAATACCGACCTCATCAAGAGCTGGAAGACTCTCGACGAACGCATGCAGAACGCGCCCTGGCACACCGCCAAGGGCGTTCATTATGGCGTGCCCTATGTCTGGGGTCCGAATGTGCTGATGTACAATACCGAAGCCTTCAAGGACAAGGCGCCGACCAGCTGGAACGTCGTGTTCGAGGAAATGAAACTGCCGGATGGCAAGTCGAACAAGGGCCGTATCCAGGCCTATGACGGTCCGATCCATATCGCCGACGCTGCCAACTACCTGATGTTCCACAAGCCGGAGCTTGGCATCAAGAGCCCGTACGAACTCAACGAAGACCAGTACAAGGCCGCTCTCGGCATCCTGCGCGTGCAGCGGACCCTGGCTGGCCGCTACTGGCACGATGCGATGATCCAGGTCGACGACTTCAAGAACGAAGGCGTTGTCGCCTCCGGCTCATGGCCGTTCCAGGTCAATCTGTTGAAGGCAGAGAAAAAGCCTATCGCCTCCGTCGTTCCCGAAGAAGGAGCGACAGGCTGGGCCGACACAACCATGTTGCACGTCGACAGCAAGCATCCGAACTGCGCCTATATGTGGATGGAACATTCGCTCTCGCCCAAGGTACAGGGTGACGTCTCGGCCTGGTTCGGCGCCAATCCTTCGGTTGGAGCAGCCTGCAAGGGCAACGAACTCTTGACCGACGAAGGCTGCGGCACCAATGGCTACAATGACTTCGACAAGGTCAAGTTCTGGAGAACGCCGGTATCGAAGTGCGAAACCCAGAGCGAATGCGTGCCCTATCATCGCTGGGTGTCGGATTATATTGGCGTGATCGGCGGGCGCTGAATTTTGCAGTTGCGCTCCCTACCCTCCCCCTTGTGGGGAGGGAGGCTGCGAAGCAGCAGGGAGGGGCCTTTTTGAAATGCTCTACCTTGCACCGTTAGCTTACTTTTAATACCCCTCTCCGGACCTGCGGTCCGTCCCTCCCCACAAGGGGGAGGGTTAGAGGTGGATCATCCGGAGCAAGCCATGACCGCTGCCGTGCTGTTCGAAAACGTATCGCGTCATTTCGGTGCCGTGCGCGCCGTGGACGCCGTCGATCTTGCGGTTGCCGAGGGTGAGTTCTTTGCCATGCTCGGCCCGTCGGGCTCGGGCAAGACCACCTGCCTGCGGCTGATGGCGGGGTTCGAACAGCCTACCGGCGGCCATATCGAAATTTTCGGCGAGACGGCGGAAGGCGTGCCGCCCTATCGGCGTAGCGTCAACACGGTATTTCAGGACTATGCGCTGTTTCCGCACTTGAGCATTCTCGACAATGTCGCCTATGGCCTGATGGTCAAGGGCGTCGGCAAGGAAGAACGGCGCAAGGCAGCGGAAGACGCGCTCGCCATGGTCAAACTGCCGGGCTATGGCACGCGCCGTCCGGGCCAGCTTTCCGGTGGTCAGCGCCAGCGTGTGGCATTGGCCCGGGCCCTGGTCAACAAACCGAAAGTTCTGCTTCTGGACGAGCCGCTCGGCGCACTCGATCTGAAGTTGCGCGAGCAGATGCAGGAGGAACTCAAATCCCTGCAGAAGTCCCTCGGCATCACCTTTGTTTTTGTCACCCATGACCAAGGCGAAGCCCTGTCGATGGCTGATCGCATCGCCGTGTTCAATGAGGGCAAGATTCAACAGCTCGGTACGCCGGAAGAAGTCTACAAGCAGCCGAGAACGCGCTTTGTCGCCGATTTTGTCGGTTCGTCAAATATCCTGCCGCCGGAGTTCGTGTCGCAACTCGGTGCAGCACCGCAATTTGCCAGCTTGCGACCCGAGGCAATCTCGCTGGGCCGAAGCGGTAATGGCAAGCTCGTCCTTGATGGCACTGTCCTGTCGCGCAGCTTCCTCGGGGCAGCAAATCGCGTTCTGGTCAGCGTCAACGGCACCAAGATCAACGTCATGAGCCCGGCAGCGACATCCATTCCCGCCGAGGGCAATCCGGTGACGCTCAGTTTCGATCGCGCCGACCTGCATTTGATGGAGACGGCGTCATGAGCGCCATAGTTCAGCAACCAGCCATCCAGACCGATCGCGGCAGTCTGGCCGGCCGCATCTCGGACTTCCTGTGGAAGCATCCGCATGTGTTTCTCACCATTCTGCTCGGGCCCCCGCTGCTCTGGCTCGGCATCATCTACCTCGGTTCGCTTCTCGCGCTGCTGCTGCAAAGCTTCTTCTCGATCGACGATTATTCCGGCCTGATCAATTACCAGTTCACGCTTGCGACTTACAGGCAGTTGCTGAACGATGCCAATTTCGACATCATCGTCCGCACCATATTGATGGCTGCGATCGTGACATTGTTTTCGGCGGTCATCGCCTTCCCGATCGCCTATTATGCAGCCCGCTACGCCAGGGGAAAATGGAAAGCGATCTTCTATCTCGGCGTCATGCTGCCGCTCTGGTCCAGCTATCTCGTCAAGATCTACGCGTGGAAACTCATCCTCGCCAAGGAAGGCATTCTTACCTGGCTCGTGACCAAGCTGAATCTCCTATGGCTGCTCGACGCATGGCTTTCGCTCCCGGTTATCGGCGGCAATTCACTGTCGGTGAGTTACACCGGCACCTTCATCGTCTTCGTCTATGTCTGGATGCCGTTCATGATCCTGCCGATCCAGGCAGCGCTCGAGCGTGTCCCGGTCAATCTCATCGAAGCATCGTCGGATCTTGGCGGCACGCCACAACAGACTTTCCGCCATGTGCTGTTTCCCCTTGCCCTCCCCGGTATCGTCGCCGGATCGATCTTCACCTTCTCGCTGACGCTCGGCGACTACATCATTCCGCAGATCATCGGCTCATCGCGGCTGTTCATCGGCCAGGCGGTGTACGCCCAGCAGGGTACGGCGGGCAATATCCCGCTGGCCGCCGCCTTTACCGTGGTGCCCATCGTCATCATGGGCCTGTATCTATGGATGGCGCGGAGAATGGGAGCCTTCGATGCGCTCTGACAAATCCAATTCCGCACCTCTGGGCCTGAAGATCGCCGCTGCCGGCGGGTTGCTCTTCCTGCATCTGCCACTGCTGCTGATCTTCCTCTACGCCTTCACCACCGAGGAAAAGAGCTATCAGTTCCCGCCACCCGGTCTGACTCTGAAATGGTTCGCGGTGACATGGGACAGGCCGGATGTCTGGCAGGCCTTGTCGCTCTCAGTGCGCGTCGCCTCGATCTCGACGGCTATCGCGCTGGTTCTCGGCACGCTTTGCGCCGCCGCCGTCAGCCAGACGCGCTTTTTCGGACGCGAAACCATATCGCTGCTGGTCATCCTGCCAATCGCCCTCCCCGGTATCATCACCGGTATCGCCTTGCGTTCGGCGTTCAGCCTCGCCGATATCCCCTTCTCGTTCTGGACGATCGTCCTTGGTCACGCGACCTTCTGCATCGTCGTTGTCTACAACAATGCCGTCGCGCGCTTCCGCCGTGTGTCCGGCTCGTTGATGGAAGCCTCGATGGATCTCGGCGCCAACGGCTTCCAGACATTCCGGCACATCATCCTGCCGAATATCGGCACCGCGCTGCTTGCGGGCGGCATGCTCGCTTTCGCGCTGTCCTTCGATGAAGTCATCGTCACCACCTTCACCAGCGGACAGCAATCGACCCTGCCGATCTGGATGCTGCAGGAATTGATCCGTCCACGCCAAAGACCTGTCACCAACGTTGTTGCCATGGTCGTGGTGATCGTGACTTTCCTGCCGATCCTCGGCGCCTACTACCTCACACGTGACGGCGACCAGATCGCCGGCTCAGGCAAATGATCTAAATACGGGAGAACATGTCATGGATACGAAACTGCTGATCGGTTCAAAGTTCGAAGCCGGAACGGAAGCGGAGGAGCACGTGCTCAACCCGAAGACCGGCACAAAGATCATCGACCTCGCCGAGGCTTCCCATGGCCAGATCGATGCCGCTGTCGATGCGGCGGAAAAAGCCTTTTCCACATGGTCGCGTACCACACCTGCCGAGCGCTCGGGTTATCTCTTGAGGATCGCCGATGCCATCGAGAAACATGCGGATGATTTCGCCGCGCTGGAAGCCCTGAACTGCGGCAAGCCAATCAATGCCGTGCGCAATGACGAACTCCCGGCGATCATCGATTGCTGGCGTTTCTTCGCCGGAGCCGTGCGCACCCTCACCTCTCCGGTCGCGGGCGAATATCTGCCGGGCCATACCTCGATGATCCGCCGCGATGCCATCGGCATTATCGGCTCCATCGCCCCATGGAACTACCCGCTGATGATGATGGCGTGGAAGCTCGCACCTGCCATCGCCGGCGGCAACACGGTCGTGTTCAAGCCGTCCGAACAGACGCCGCTGACCGCGCTGAAAATGGCGCGCCTGCTGGCGGGTATCCTTCCCGAGGGTGTGGTCAACGTCATTCTCGGACGCGGCGAGACCGTCGGCAATGCACTGATCAACCACCCGAAGATCGGCATGGTTTCGATCACCGGCGATATCGCCACCGGCAAGAAAGTGCTGCAGGCGGCGGCCAAGACGGTCAAGCGCACGCATCTCGAGCTGGGCGGCAAGGCGCCCGTGCTTGTCTATAATGACGCCGATCTCGAAGCAGTGGTCAACGGCATCCGCACCTTCGGCTACTACAACGCCGGACAGGATTGCACCGCGGCCTGCCGCATCTATGCGCAGGACGGAATCTACGAAAAGCTGGTCGCCGACCTTACCTCCGCCGTCTCGACCATCCGCTACAATGACGCCGACGATACCGTCAACGAAATCGGGCCTTTGATCTCTGGCCGTCAACGCGACCGTGTCGCGAGCTTCGTCGAGCGTGCAACCGAGCAGAAGCATATCGAGATCACCACTGGCGGTGCCGCCGGCAGCAAGGATGGCTTCTTCTTCCAGCCCACCGTGGTCGCAGGGGCAACGCAGGAAGACGAAATCGTCCGCCGCGAAGTGTTCGGTCCGGTTGTCTCGGTGACGCGCTTCAAGGATGATGATCAGGCCGTCGCCTGGGCCAATGACAGCGATTACGGCCTCGCCTCCTCGGTCTGGACGCAGGATATTTCCAAGGCGATGAAAGCCGCGTCGCGCCTGCAATATGGCTGCACCTGGATCAATACGCACTTCATGCTGACCAATGAAATGCCGCATGGCGGCGTCAAGCAATCGGGCTACGGCAAGGATATGTCGGTCTATGCGCTTGAGGATTACACGGCGGTGCGCCACATCATGATCAACCATGGTTGACCGGCTCCGGTCTTGGCCGCGGCAGACCTTTGTGGTTGTATGAGGCTCTAGGAGTGCACAATCATGACGACACGCGGCTTCACCGGCCGGCGGCAACCGCCGGAAATCTCTGATCGTATCCCGCCGGGCCAATCGCTGACTGACGACTTTCCCGTCCTGTCGGCAGGCCCGACGCCGAGGGTCCGCACCGAGGATTGGTCCTTCACGCTCAAGGATGGGCCGAAGCCGCTCGTCAAGTGGAACTGGGCCGAATTCAATGCGCTGCCGCAAACGAAGTTCACCCGGGATATCCATTGCGTCACCGCTTGGTCGAAGCTCGATACGCCGTGGCAGGGTGTGCTGATCGACGATATTTTCGCCGAGGCCGGCATCGAGCCGCCGACGGAGTTTACACTTGCGCATTCCTTCGATGGCTATGCGACCAACGTTCCGGTCAAGGATCTCATTGCTGGCAAGGCGATGATCGCCACGTTCTATAATGGCAAGCCGCTGACGGCCGATCACGGCGGTCCGGCTCGCCTGCTCGTGCCGCATCTCTATTTCTGGAAATCGGCAAAGTGGATCAATGGCCTGCAGTTCACCACGCGTGACGAGCCGGGCTTCTGGGAATTGCGCGGCTATCACATCTATGGCGATCCGTGGCGCGAACAACGCTACACCGGCGACTGAATATGCAAAATCCGGCACTTGCTGCGAAGGCGGAATGGCAGCGCGCAACCATCACCGAAATCGTCAGGCAGACGCCGCGCGTCGTGAGCTTCTTCCTCCAGCCATCCCAGCCCCTCGCCTATCGGCCGGGCCAGCACGTCGATGTGCGCTTGAGCGCGCCTGACGGCTATCAGACGCAGCGCAGCTATTCGATCGCCTCGACGCCGGAACAGGGCGAGATCATCGAACTCGCCATCGAACGGCTGGACGACGGCGAGGTGTCAGCCTTCTTCCATGATGTCGCGACGATAGGCGACGAGATCGAGCTTCGCGGTCCCATCGGCGGGCATTTCATCTGGACCGTCGAGGATGGCGCGCCGATCCTGTTGATCGGTGGCGGCTCAGGCGTGGTACCGCTTGTATCGATGATCCGCCACCGCGCCGCGCAACAATCACTGGCGCCCATTCTGCTGCTCTATTCCGCCCGCACGTCGGAAGAACTGATTTTCCACGACGAATTGCTGGCGTTCAAACAGTCCGGCAATGGCTTCGATCTGGTCTTGACGCTGACGCGCGAGCCGCTATCGCAGGAAAGCGACTACACAAGGCGCATCGACCCGGCAATGATTGCGGACGTGCTTGCCCGCATGCCTTCGCCGCCGAAAGAAGTCTTCGTCTGCGGATCGAATGCCTTCGTCACCGCCGCGGCCGATGCGCTGATTGCGGCGGATGTTCCCGCCGGGATCGTCCGCACCGAGCGCTACGGCGTCTAGCTCTATCTATTTCACGGCACCGGCGGTCAGCCCGGCAATGATCTGCCGTTGGGCGAAGACGGTGAGCAGCAGCACCGGCAGCGTCACCACGAAGGCTGCGGCCGCAAGCGGTCCCCAACTGACCTGTTCGAAGGACAGCATGTTGTAGACCGCCACGGGAAGCGTTCGTGTTTCGCGGCTGGCCAGCACGATACCGAAGACGAAATTATTCCACGAAAAGATAACCGCCAGAATCAGCGCCACGACGACACCTGGCTTGGCGATCGGCAGTGCCACCAGACGGAACACTTGCCACGAGGTCGCGCCGTCGATCATCGCGGCTTCTTCGAGTTCAATCGGTGTCGTCTCGAAATAGCCGATCATGATCCAGATCACGATAGGCACCGTCACCACCAGATGGATGATGATCTGCGGCCACAGCGTACCGAGCAGGCCCAGGGTCTGGAACAGCAGGAACAACGGGATCAAATAGGAAAGGCCCGGCGTCATGCGGGCGATCATGATGACGATTGCCGACTTGTCGGCCCGCAGGCGGGCGATGCCGTAGCCGGCAGGCACACCCACCAGCAGCGCCAGGATTGTCGCGCTTCCGGTCACCAGAAGGCTGTTCCAGAAATAATGCAGGAAGTCATTGGTGGCGAAGATATCGCTATAGTTCGACCAGGCAAACTGTTCCGGAATGAAGATCGGCGGATAGGCGCCATTGTCGATCTCGTATTTCAGCGAGAGCGACAGCATCCACAGAAAGAAGAAGATCGCCGGCGAGACGATGATGAAGACGATGAAGGCGGTGCCAGACCATCTCAACAGTTTGCGAAGCAGCATTTTCTCGTCCCTCAGCTGTTCCACTTTGTCCGCTGGCGCAGATGCAGCAACGCGAGCGACATGGTGATGATGACGATGAAGAAGACGACGGCGATGGCCGAACCGTAGCCAATGTCGTAGTAAGCGAAGGCGACATTGTAGAGATAGATGTTGATCGTCTCCGAGGCCGTACCGGGGCCCCCTTGCGTCATGGCGAAGATGATGTCGAAGCTTTTCAGCGCATCGATGGAGCGAATGATCACGGCAACCATCATGAACGGCAGGATCATAGGAAAGGTGATGTAGCGGAATTTCTGCCAGCCATTGGCACCGTCGATCTCGGCGCTCTCGAATGGATCGCGCGGCATGGCAGCGAGACCGCCAAGGACGATCAGCATGACCAGCGGTGTCCATTGCCAGGTTTCGACCAGCACCAGCGACGGGATCACGGTGCTCTGGTTGAATATCCACTCCTGCGGGCCGATTCCGACCAATGACAACAGATAGTTGAGAACCCCGAGCTGCGGGTGGTACATCATGGTCCAGACAAGCGCGACCGCAACGGGTGTCGCCATCATCGGCATGACGAATATGCCGCGTAAAAGCCCGCGCATTGGTAGTTTGCTATCGAATACGAGGGCAGCGATCGTGCCGAGAAACAGCGGCGCCACGACGGACAAAACTGTGTAGACCACTGTGTGCCACATCGACTGCCAGAACCGGGCATCGCCGGCAAGGCGGGCAAAGTTGGCAAAACCGACGAAGCTCTTTTCCCCGCCAAGATGCCATTCATTGACGCTCATCCACAGGGTGAACACCCAAGGAAAAACAATCACCGCCACGACGATGACCAATGCCGGAACGACGAACGGCCAATAGCTCGGCGTCAGCCGGCCATCACCGGTAATCACCTTGGCATTTCGTTTGTTCTCGGTCACGGTCGAGGCGGTAATTGTCATGTGCTACGCTACGCTTCGCTTTTTTCCAGGATCGGACGGAATTCTTCCGTTGCACGCTTCATTTCCGCTGCCGGATCGGCTCCGCCAATGACATTGGTCAATGCCACTCCCATCACGTCACGGAACTCGGTGACCGGAACGATGACCGGCAGGCAAAGCTGGCTCACTTTGGCCGACTCGGACAGGACGCTTGCCCACTCGGCAGGCATGGTCACGCCCTTTAGGATCTCCGGATCGTTGAGCACCGAATTGCGGAAAGGCACGCCGGAGCCGGACTGCAGCAGGCGCGCACCCATTTCCTTCGAGATCGCCCACTGGCAGTAAAGATAGGCGGCCTCTTTCTTCGATGAACCCTCGGTCACGCCAATACCGTCACCGAATGTCGGCGCGGCCTGCACCACCGGGCCCTTGGGCATGACGCCGTAACCGACCTTGCCGACAACGCGCGATTTCTTCGGATCTTCCAGCGGCGGCGCAAAGCCGATACCGTCGAGCCACATGCCGACCTTGCCCTGCAGGAAGCTCGACTGGCACTCGGCCCAGTTAAACCCTGTCACACCGGGCGGTGCGGATTTTGTCATCAGGCGTTGGTAGAGTTTTGCGGCTTCGATGGATTCAGGCGTGTCCGATTGGAGTTTGCCATCCATCACGGTGCTTTTGCCATAGCCGAGCATGAAGCTTGCCCATACGGGCGTATTGGCGTTTTTCATGCCCCGGGCAACGAAACCGTAAGTGCCGGCGTCCTTGTCGGTCAGCTTTTCTGCAGCAGCGACGAGTTCCTCGAACGTCTTCGGATATTCGACGCCCTTGGCGGCAAAGAGTTCCTTGTTCCAATAGACGATCCAGTAATCCACCGAGAAGGGAAGCCCGCCGAAGCGGCCATTCTTGTCCTTGGCGAAATCCAGCCCGGCCTGGGCAAAGTCGCTCTCCGTCAAGGAGGCCTCGGTGAGGCTCGGATCCTTGAGGAACGGCGTCAGATCGGCAAGCCATCCAGCTTTTTCGAACTGGCGCTTCTGCACATGATAGCTGATGTGGATGACGTCGAAGCTCGGCTTGCCGGATGTCAGCTCGATGACTGCCTTCTGGCGCTGCTGCTGCTCGGGCGTCTGTTCCGCGTTGACCTTGATCCCCGTCAGCTCTTCGAATTCTTTTTGATATTTTTGCAGGATATCGCCGCGCGGACTTTTGATCAGATTGACCTCGAGGGTCGTGCCGGCATATTTCTTCCAGTCGACAGCGGCGAATGCCGGCTTCAAGCCGGTGATGCTTGCGGCACCGAGTGCCGCCGACCCGGCCAGGAACTGGCGGCGCGTCGGTTTGACGAAGTTCATGATCATTGTTTCCTCCTCTGGTAACTTTCCGCGGCAACTCCCATTGCCAACACTCTAAAGCTTCAGTGCCAAATTCCTCGCGTTGTTGATGTGCACTGCTATCGCATCCATTGCCGTCTGCGGATCGCGGGTCTCGATCGCCGTCAGGATCGCGAGATGTTCACGCATGACCGGGACGACACGGCCTGTGATGCGGAAGCGCTCCTGATTGATCAGGCGCATCTTGATCGCATTGATCCGGTAAGCCCTGCCGATGATCCCGTTCCCGAGAGAATCGATAATCGTTTCATGCAGATTCCAGTCGATCGTCTGTGCGCGCAATTCGAGCTCGGGCGTCTCCTTGCCCTGCAGCGCTTCCTCAAGCGTGTCCTCATGCTCCTTGCGCAACTGGGCCAAAAGTTCATCGGATGCCGAAGCACAAAAAAGGGCAACCGCTTCCTTTTCCATGAACAGGCGAAACTGGAAAGCCTCGCGGATCAGGTTGAGATCGATATGCGCAATCTGGATGCCACGCTGCGGAATGGTCTTGACCAGCCCCTCGGCTTCGAGGCGAGGCACCAGTTCGCGGATGGCTCCAAGCGGCATGCCGGTCATCGCTACAAGCTGGCGCTGCGACACGAATTGTCCCGGATTGATATCACGGGCCAGAAGATGTTCCGTGAAGCTCACATAGGCCTTCTCTCGCAGTCTTACCGGCTCGTTATCATCCATGCCCGTCCTCCCGACTCGTATCGCTTCCCCCATTATTACGCGGCGGCAGCCACAAACAAGCGGTCGAAGATGCCGGTCAGTCGTTTATAGTCCAAATCCGAAAGAGCCTGCAGTGGCGCACGTGCCCGGCGCCACCCATCATCGCCGGCGTGGTAGGCGACCATAGCCTTGACCGCGGGCGTGACCGGAAATTTCAGAAGCTCGTTGACCGCCTCGATCATTGCAGGATCATCGCGGCCTTCATTGATCATTGGCAAAAGACGGTCCGCATAGAGATTTGCCATGCCGGAAATCGCGCCCTGCCCGCCAAGGCGAACGCCAGCGGAAAGCGAACGCTCATCACCGATGAGAATTGCCAGATCCTTGTGCTTTGCCAGCAGCTTTTCGGTGAAGGGCCAGTTCCCCGATGAATCCTTCACACCTGCCACGACTTTCGGGAAAGCTTCGCGCAGACGACTGACAAGTTCGACCGAAATTTCGACGGCAGTAACGGAAGGGATATTGTAGAGGATGATGTCTCTCGCCTGCGCACCGATCTCCGTAAAGACCGACGAAAACCAGACGAACAGTCCATCGTCGCTGACATTCTTGAAATAGGACGGAGGAGCGAGCAATACGCCACGGCAACCCGCGTCAAGCGCATGGCGCGACTGCACCGCCGCGTCGACATACGAGTTGGCCATGACGCCGACCACGATCTGCTTCGGCTCGATTCCTGCGTCGAGAAACGCCTGGATAACGACCCCACGTTCTTCGTCGCCGATGGAAGAACCCTCACCTGTCGTTCCGAACAGGGTCACGCTGTTGCAGCCACTGTTCAGGCAGTGCCGGGCATGCTCGACGGCTTTCGGCACATCGACGCGCATCCCGGCATCGAACGGCGTTGTCAGCGCGGCGGAAAGTCCAAAGCGATCCCGAGACACTTGCTTCTCCCATCTTATTTACGACTAAAGACGTACTGACATGTTAGTTGAAAGTCAACAAGAACGCACTGACTTTTTACAATGAAGTTTCAATCCTCGGGATTCTGGGAAAGAAGCGCGTCGACTTCGGATTTCGTCGGGGCGCCGATCCGGCCGCCAAAGCGGGAACATTTGATCGCAGCAGCAGCGCTGGCAAAGCGCATGATCTGGTACATCGGATAGCCGCGTGCGAGACCAAAGGCGAACGCACCGTGGAAAACATCGCCCGCGGCAAGTGTATCCACGACATCGACGGGGAAGGCCGGCATGTGGCGCACCTCGCCCTCCAGGTCATCGTACCAGAATGAGCCCTTGTAGCCGCCGGTCACGGCAATGAATGCCCCATCCCGACCATATAATGCGGCAAGAGCGACAGCTGCCCTTTCCGGATCGCTTTCGCCCGTCACCTTCTCCGCCGCCGGCTCGGAGGCGACGATATGCGAAGCAAGCGGCATCAGCATTTCCAATGTCTCGAGCGAAGCAGTGTCGGCGTCGAGGACACTATGGACATCAGCGTCCCGCGCCGCCTTCAACGCCTGGGCCGCGGCGAGTGGCCAGCGCACATCGGTCATCACTACATCGTATGTGCCGTCAGCGATCGGCGGCATTGTCTCCGGCGCGGACAGAAGCTTCGGATCATAGTAAGGCACGATCATCCGTTCGCCTGCCGCATCGACGAAGATGGTCGAGAAGGCTGATCGGGCGCCTTCGATCCGCCGGACGTGGGAGCAGTCCACGCCTTCGGCAGTCAGTTCCTCGACGACCCGCCGACCGACGTCATCCTGTCCGACCGATGCCCAGAGCGAAACATCGCCGCCAAGCCGGGCGATGCTTGCCGCTGCGCTCGACGCCATTCCGGCGGCAATTTCGATAGCTTCGAGCGGAATGAACTTCCCGGGTCCCGGCGGCAGCCTGTCGAGCCGGAAAATCGTATCCATGGTCAGCGCCCCGACACAGAGGATCCGCGGTGGTGTATTGCTCGCCATGGTCGAACTCTCGCCAGAACTGGAAAACGGGAATCTATGGTGAGGGTCTTATCTTCTCAAGACGCTCCATGGCAATTGCCCGGCGAAAATTGTCAGTGTCGAAGTCCGAGAAGAAGTTTTAAACATGACGCGACTTTTGCACGGAATGCGACGGTTCTTGCACGAAAGTGGTCGATTCTCACACACAAAGTGCCGGAATTGGCGCGTGTTTTGCAATCGGAGATTTAAATTTTGGTGTAATGACGCGAAATCGCGCCATTACAGGTTAGAAGAGCCGTTCACGCGACTTGGTGATTGGCGATGCGTTCGAGCGCTTTTACCAGGCCGGAATGATCGAGACCACTATCGCCGTTTGCGGCACAGCTGTTGAACAGTTCCTGCGTCGAGGCGGTGTTGGGCAGTGAAACACCCAGTGTTTTGGCGCTTTGCAGTGCAAGATTGAGGTCTTTCTGGTGCAGCGAGATGCGGAAGCCCGGCTCGAAGGTCCGCTTGATCATGCGCTCGCCATGCAGCTCCAGAATACGGGAGGAGGCAAAGCCGCCCATCAGCGCTTCCCGTACCCGAGCCGGGTCGGCGCCCGCCTTCGACGCCAACACCAGCGCCTCCGATATGGCCTCTATGGTCAGCGCGACGATAATCTGATTGGCAACCTTGGTTACCTGACCGTCACCGCAATCGCCGACTAAGGTTATGTTTTTGCCCAACAATTTGAAGAGCGGCAAGGCACGGTCGAATGCGCTTTGCTCGCCGCCCGCCATGATGCTGAGCGTCGCATTCTTGGCGCCGACCTCACCGCCCGAGACCGGCGCATCAATGTATTCGCTGCCGGTTTCGCGAATCTTCTTTGCAAATTCCTTGGTATCGATCGGCGAGATCGAGCTCATGTCGATGACGAGTTTGCCGGGCTTCAGCCCGAAGACCACACCATTCTCGCCGAAGAGAACGTCCTTCACTTCCGGCGTGTCCGGCAGCATCAGGATAATGATGTCAGTCCTTTCGGCCAGAGCCTTCGGGCTCTCGACGATCTTCAGGCCATTGTCGATAAGCTCTTGTTTTGGCTCGATAAAGAACTTCGACGTGTAGAGCTCATGCCCGGCATCCTGCAGATGGCGCGCCATGGGTGTTCCCATGATACCCAGCCCGATAAAACCTATGTCCGCCATGCGTCAGCTCCTCATCCTGATGATATCCGCGTGCTTTTGCGTCGTTGAAGCTTCGTTCAACCAGGCAAGTCCGCGTTGCGTTTCTGTTTTTGGTTTGTATTCGCAGCCGATCCAGCCATCATAGCCTGACTGGTCCAAAGCTTTGAAAACGAAGGGATAATTGATCTCTCCGGTACCGGGCTCGTTACGGCCCGGATTGTCGGCAAGCTGGATATGCGCGATCAGTTCCTTGTGACGCTCATAGGTGGCGACGAGTTCGCCACGCGTGCGCTGCTGGTGATAAAGGTCGTACTGAATGAACAGATTTTCGCTGCCAACCTCTTCGATGATCGAAGCCGCCTGCTCGACCGTGTTCAGATAGAACCCCGGAATATCGTACGTGTTGATGGGCTCGATCAACAGTCGAATGTCATATTTTGCGAGCTCTTGTGCGGCAATCCTCAGATTATGGACGAAGGTTGAACGCAGCACATCATCGCCCAATCCCGTCGGAGCAATCCCCGAAAGGCAGTTGACCTGCTTGCAGCCGAGCGCCGTTGCATAGTCGATTGCCATAACGACGCCACGCCGGAACTCGTCGATGCGATCGGGCAGCACGGCGATGCCGCGCTCGCCTTTGCCCCAGTTGCCGGCAGGCAGATTGTGCAGCACCTGAACAAGCCTGTTCTGGTCCAGCTCCTGCTTCAGTTCCCTGGCGTTGTAGTCGTAGGGAAAGAGATATTCGACCGCTTCAAATCCCGCCTCGCTCGCAAGCGCAAAGCGTTCGAGAAATGGTACTTCATTGAAAAGCATGGTTAAATTGGCGGCAAATCTGGGCATGTCATCCTCCTCAATCGAGATATGCAGCGACAGCGGTCGGCGCGTCTTCTGGCCGCTCGGCGAGATCTTCGAACTCGACGACCGCATTGATGTCCATGCCCATCGCGATGTTGGTCACGCGTTCCAGGATGACTTCGATGACCACCGGCACCTGATATTCATCCATCAGCGCCTTGGCGTAATCGAACGCCTCAGTGAACTGGTTGGGGCTGCGAACGCGGATCGCCTTGCAGCCGAGCCCTTCGGCGACAGCGACATGGTCAACGCCATAGCCCTTCTCCGCATCGCCTGACGCGTTGATGTTGTCGAAGGCCAGACTGACTTCGAAATCCATGTCGAAACCGCGCTGCGCCTGGCGGATGAGACCGAGATAGGAGTTGTTCACGACGACATGCAGATACGGCAGTTTATGCTGTGCCCCGACCGCAAGCTCCTCGATCATGAACTGGAAGTCATAGTCGCCTGAGAGAGCAACGATCGGCCGGTGCGGATCGGCAGCACGCACGCCGAGCGCCGCCGGCAAGGTCCAGCCGAGCGGGCCGGCCTGTCCGCAATTGATCCAGTTGCGAGGTTTATAGACATTCAGGAACTGTGCCCCCGCGATTTGACTGAGCCCGATGGTCGTCACGTAGCAGGCGTCGCGGCCGAACGCCTTGTTCATTTCTTCATAAACGCGTTGCGGCTTCAACGGCACCTGATCGAAATGCGTCTTGCGCAGCATCGTCCGCTTGCGTCCCTGGCATTCCTCTGCCCATTTCGACCAGTCGCGCAACTTGCCGGCGGTCTTCCATTCGGTCGCGACGTCGAGGAACAGCTTCAACGCCTTGCCAGCATCGGACACGATGCCAAAATCCGGTGAGAAGACACGGCCAATCTGCGTTGGCTCGATGTCGACATGGACGAATTTTCTTCCCTCCGTGTAGGTCGCAACGTTGCCGGTATGGCGGTTGGCCCAGCGATTGCCGATGCCGAGCACGAAGTCCGAGGCCAGCATGGTCGCATTGCCATAGCGGTGCGATGTCTGCAGGCCGCACATTCCGGCCATCAGCCGGTGATCATCCGGGATCGTCCCCCAGCCCATCAGTGTGGGAATAACCGGAACCCCGGTGATCTCGGCAAACTCGACCAGCAGATCGGAAGCATCGGCATTGATGATACCGCCGCCTGCAACGATCAGCGGGCGCTCCGCCTCGTTGAGTATCGTCAACGCCTTTTCCACCTGCGCCCTCGTGGCGGCGGGCTTGTAAGGCTCCAGAGGCTCATAGGTTTCGGGATCGAACTCGATTTCCGCCAGTTGCACATCGATCGGCAGATCGATCAGCACCGGGCCAGGACGGCCCGAGCGCATGATATGGAAGGCTTTCTGGAAAACATAGGGAACAAGGCCTGGCTCCATTACCGTCACCGCCCATTTGGTCACGGGCTTGGCAATCGACGCTATATCGACGGCCTGAAAGTCTTCCTTGTCGAGCCGGGCGCGCGGCGCCTGCCCCGTGATGCACAGGATCGGTATGGAATCCGCCGACGCAGAATAAAGGCCGGTGATCATATCCGTTCCCGCCGGGCCGGAGGTGCCGATGCAGACGCCGATATTACCGTGTTCGGCGCGGGTATAGCCCTCAGCCATATGCGAGGCACCCTCGACGTGACGCGCCAGGATATGGCGGATCGAGCCACGCGCTCTGAGCGCCGAATAAAACGGATTAATGGCGGCCCCCGGGACACCAAAGGCACAATCGATCCCTTCCTTCTCCAGGATACGAACAGCAGCATCAACGGCACGCATTTTGGTCATGGCAGTTCCTCCAGATTTTATGGAACTGTAACCCAAAATTTGTAATTATCAATATAAAATGGAAAACAATCTCATTCTATGGAAATAATGACTTTCAATAAAACTGGATAAATCCGGTTTGCCGGTCTATGGCTGTGGATCGTGCAACGGGGTGAGTAAAGGAGCCATTGTGGCTGTTATCGAACCGGTTAAAGGCAAAAGAGGCCGTAAGGCTGCAGCGGACGCGGCGCCGTCTTCGGTGCAGGTCCTCGACAGGAGCTTGAAACTACTTGCCATTATTGCCGACCATGATGGCTCGGCGCTCACGGAGCTTGCCGACCAGACCGGCCTCGCGCCTTCGACCATCCATCGTCTGCTGACATCGCTTCAGAACCACGGCATGGTCGCACATGATCCGGAAACAGGCGACTGGACCATAGGGGTTGGGGCTTTCGCGATCGGCAACGCGTTCCTGCGCTTCCGCAAGCTTGGCACGATCAGCCGCCGCTTCCTGAAACGGCTGATGGAGGAATGCGGCGAAACCGCGAATATCGGCATCGAGGATGACGGGGAAGTGGTATTCATTTCACAAGTCGAGAGCCATGCACCGATGCGCGCCTTTTACCGGCCCGGACGGCGCGGCCCCATTCACGCCTCCGGCATCGGCAAGGCTATCCTTTCGACCTGGTCGGACGCCGAAATTGGCCGGACCGTGGGCGGCAAGCAACTTGCCCATTTCACTGATCACACACTGGATACGCTTCCGGCTCTCCTGAAGAATATTCAGGAGATACGTTCGCGCGGCTGGTCGATCGATGATGAGGAACACACCCTCGGCATGCGCTGCATCGCGGCGCCGATCTTCAACGAGCATGGCGAGGCGATCGCCGGAATGTCGATTTCGGGACCGGCGGTGCGACTACCCAAGGAAAAGCTGATCGTGCTCGGCCCGGTTATACGCGACGCGGCCGATGAACTGACGCGGGCCATGGGTGGCAGGCGACCCGAAGAGCTGTAAGGAAACGGCTTGCCGGCAGGACACTCTAATGAGCGCCTGCGCCTGCACTACCCTTAGGTTTCTCGGCAAACAGCAGAGCCACGGCGGCGATTGCAAGCAGGACGCCGATGACGGCAAAAGTATCACTGAAACCCATAATAAGAGCCTGCCGCTTGACCACCCTGCCGAGCGCTACGATGGCTTGCTGTGCAGCTGCTGCGTGATCCGATACACCATGCGAGATGAAATAACCTGTCAGTTGGTCGAGACGCTGGCGAACTTCATCCCGCGTCAGGGTGATCGATTGGCCAATGATGTTCGAGTGGAACTGCTCGCGCTTGGTCAGCACCGTTCCCAACGCCGCAGTTCCAACAGCACCACCGAGATTGCGCAGCATATTGGTCAGCCCCGACGCAGCCGCGGCGTCGGCGGCTGCGATGCCCGCTGTGGTAATAGCTGTGATGGGCGTCAAAACGAGAGCCTGACCAATTGCGCGGACGATGTTCGGTATCCAGAACTGATCGCCTGCCGTGTCGGCTGAGAGTGTGATGTTCATGAAGCAGCTGATCGCGAAGATGCTGATGCCGAGAAAGCCGATATAGCGCGCGTCGAAACGCTTCATCATCATCGGAACAAGCGGGATCAACAGCAGCTGCGGCAGACCGGTCCAGGCGAGCACATTGCCGATCTGCTCGGCATTATAACGCTGCACTTGTCCGAGATATTGCGGCAGGATGTACACTGTCCCGAAAAGAGCGACGCCAACCAGTACGTTGACGGCGACACCGATGCCGAAGTTACGCTGCTTTAACAGCCGCAACTTGACCAAGGGCTTTTCAACGGTCAACTCTATCCAGATAAAAGCGACGAGGAAAACGACAGCCACCGCCGTGAGCTTGAGAATGAAGGGCGAGGAGAACCAGTCGTCCTTGTTGCCTTCTTCAAGCACGGTTTGAAGCGCCGAGAGGCCGACTGCCATTGTGAAGATACCCGCCCAATCGCCTTCCTTCAGCAAATGAAGCTGCATCGGCGTCTTTTCAAGCGTTGCTGCCAGGGCGATGGCCATGATGGCACTCGGGATGGCATTGATGAAAAAGATCGTTTGCCATCCGTAATTCTCGGTCAAGTAACCCCCGATCGTCGGACCGATGGCCGGAGCGAAGGTAACCGAGAGTGCGAAGATGGCGAGGCCGACGGGCTGTTGCGGCTTAGGCAATTTCGTCAAGACTATGGTGAAGGCCATGGGGATAAGTACGCCGCCGGCAAACCCCTGCAAACCGCGCATCAGGATCATCGAACCAAGGTCATGCGTGAAGGCACATGCGATCGAGAACAGCGGAAAAAGAATGGAGTTTACGAGTATGTAACGGCGGAAGGAGAATACGTTGCTGAAATACGCGGTGAGCGGAATGACAACGATTTCGCCGATCAGATAGGACGTGGATATCCAGGCTCCGTTGTCTACACCCGTTCCGATACCGCCCTCGATATCGAGGAGCGACGCGTTGGTGATCTGGATGTTGAGGATCGCCATGAAAGCGCCAATCATACTGGCGAGAACGGCAATCCATTCCTTCGTGCTGGCACGTGGCTGCGGAACCGCCGCGCCGGTGAATGTGATAGCAGGCATGACGCGATCCTCCTGACCTCGTCGATCAATGGCTCTGGCGCTCGACAGCGTCAGTCTTGGTATCGATGCTCGGCTGGACCGACATACCGGGGCGTAGATCGCCGGCAGCGGCACTGTCGGTATCGAGAACGATCTTCACTGGAATGCGCTGGACGACCTTGGTGAAATTGCCGGTTGCGTTGTCCGGCGGCAACAGCGCGAATTCCTGGCCGCTCGCGGGAGCAAGACTATCGACACGACCGTGATAGACACGCCCCGGAAACATATCGACATCGATATCGACCCGCTGGCCGGCACGAACGTCGGTAAGCTGCGTTTCCTTGTAGTTGGCAATAATATAGGCCGACGCTGTCGGTACGACCGACATCAGCTGTGTGCCGGCCTGGACGAACTGGCCGACGCGCAGCGTGCGATTGCCGACGACGCCATCGACCGGAGCGACAATCGTTGCATAAGAGAGATTGAGTTCAGCCTGATGCTGAACGGCCTGATCGTGCGTGAGAGTCGCCCTCGCCTGTGCAAGCTCTGCCTTCAAGAGATCGACCTGCTTCGTCGCAGCTTCCAGCGAAGCGCTGTCGCGAACGACAGTAGCCCGGGCGGCGGCGATTTGGGATGCAGCCTGCTGCGCCGTCTGGATCGCTCCGTAACCGCTTGTGGCAAGGGTTGCATAGCGCTTGTCGTTTTGCTCCGCAAAGGTTTCGTTGGCTTGATCGACATCGACTGTCGCGCGGGCCGCTGCAATTGTGGATTGCTGAATTTCGAGCGAAGCCTGCTTGGCCTGGATCGTTGCCTCCGCGGCTGCGACATCGGCCTTTGCCTGATCGAGCGCGGCCTTGAAATCACGATCGTCGATGCGGGCAAGCGGCTGACCCGCCTTTACGGTTTCGTTGTCGCCGACGATGACATCGGCAATGTAGCCCGAGACCTTGGGAGCAATGGAGCTGTTGTCAGCCTTCACATAGGCATCATCTGTTTCGATCTGGAAGCGGCCGACAGTCCAGTAGCTGTGCCCGTAGTAGACGCCGGCCGCGATCAGAGCGATAGCGGTTGCGCCAAGCAACAACGAACGGCCGCTGCGCTTGCGGGCAGGCTTCTCATCGGCGGCGGGCGACTGCGGTGCTTCGGCAACGCGAACCGGCGTACCCGCGTCTAGAGAAGGAGCCACAACCGGCTGAATTTCGGTTTCAGCAGGATGGGCAAGATTATTGTTCAGTGCGTACAGCTTGGTCATTGTGGTCTCTCCGGATTGCCGGTCGCCGTCACAAGGGCCGCGGCCTCTGATGGGTAAGAAACTATTTAGGAAACTTGATTTTTTCCAAAATATGCTCTATAAAATGGATGTCAACAAGAATTTGGAAAATCATCATGGTCGTAATTCACAAGATTGAGAAGCGATCGCGAGGCCGGCCACAGGTGCGCTGTGACGACGACACGAAAAGCGTCATTATCGAAGCCGCCAATGATCAGTTTCACGAAAGCGGGTATGCAGCCGCCAGCATCAGCGCCATTGCGCAGAACGCAGGCGTTTCAACGAAGACGCTCTATAGGCTCTTTCCAACCAAGGCGGATCTGTTCACGAGCATGGTATCGGACCGTATTCGCCGTTTTTTGCTCGCAGTGGACGGAGGCACATTTGCAACCGTGAACCTGCGAGAAGATCTCGAGCGGATACTGACAGCGTACGGTGTGCTGACCCTCTCGGATGACACGATCACCATCATGCGCCTCGTTATCGGCGAATCCGACCGTTTTCCTGAGATCGCGGCATCGTTCTACCAACGGGCGATCGTCAAAACGAATACGTTGATGGAGAGTTGGCTTCGGAAGCAAATCGACCTTGGACTCATTGCCCTTGAGGATCCACAAGCCGCCTGCGGCATGCTCCGCGGCATGATGACCATGGAGCCACAACGTGCAGCGATGCTGCGTCAAAAACCAGCACCCACAACCGAAGAGATTGTCGAGCGGGCGCGGATGTGTGCCGATCTGTTCCTGAAGGGATGTGCAATCTGACGGTCAGAACAGAGCTTTTGCGAGATCGGACTCAGGCTCCCGGATTTGCCGCCATCACGGGTTTTTTCCTCGCGTTCGACGTAGCGTACCGGCGAGCGATAACCGCGCAAACTATCAGCTGTATCTGGTGGAAAAGCATAACTGGCAGGATAATGCTGCCGATGCTTTGTCCTGCAAATATCACGTTGGCAATGGGAACGCCGCTTGCGAGGCTTTTCTTGGATCCGCAGAATGTGATTGCGATTTCGTCGGGCTTGGAGAAGCCGAGCAAACGGCTGCCAAACATTGTAACTGCGAGCACGACTGCTAGAATTATGATGTCAATAGCGAGCAGAATGCCCAGATCGTGCAAGGAAGTCGTCTGCCACAGTCCTTCGTTTACGGACTGGCTGAACGCCGAATATACGACCATAAGGATAGATCCCCGGTCGACTGGCATGAGAATTTTGTTCTTGCTTCTGATGAAATTACCGATCCACGGCTGCAGGATTTGACCCAGTACGAATGGAGCAAGCAACTGCAGCAGAATAGACTGCAGCGCATCGAGAGAGAAACTGGCATGTCCGCTAGCGGTGAGCAGAACGCCTGCCAGCAAGGGGGTAAGGAACATCCCAAAAATGTTCGATGCTGAGGCGGCACAGATTGCGGCCGGAACGTTACCGCCTGCCATCGATGTAAAAGCGATGGACGACTGGACCGTAGAAGGCAAAACGCAGAGAAAGACTATCCCGGCATATAGGGAGGGTGACAAAATTTCGGGAACCAGAACGCTTGTGGTCAATCCCAATAACGGGAACAGGACGAAGGTGGCGGCCAAAATGACAATGTGCAATTTCCAGTGAAGAAGACCTGCTACGACGACCTCGCGCGATAGCCTTGCTCCATGCAGGAAGAAGAGAAGTCCGATCGCAAACTTGGTTGCCAATGCAAAGTAATCGGCCGCGATGCCGTCGATCGGCACGAATGAAGCGAAAACCACGGTCGATAGAAGAAGCAGGGTGAAGGTATCCGGCAGAAAACGTGACTTCATCTATGATTCCGAAACGGCTTTTTTGCAGAGAGTTGGCGAGCACCCAGAATGCAAGGAAATAGAGTTATAATAATGATATAGGATATCTATGCTGGATTCATGCTGCGGTGTTTTGCCACTTGGAACAGACGCTGAAGACGTAGGGCAATTATAGCCGCCGCTTGAGCAGCACAAGAGACCGGTGACATCACAGACCGAATTGCACCTGCTCGCATACCCGCGCACCAACACGATAGACCAGCCAAATAGCACTTCCTCGCGTCTTTTCTCGATGAATCCTCTTCGCACTATCGTCGACAGGATTGACATTCAAGAATTTCTTGGGATTATGTATACCACAGATGAAAGGACAGATGCCTTCGCCGCTGTCTGCCCGTCGGCCCACTCACCTGGCCGGCAGAGACAGGCAACGACGACTTTCCATTGTTGCCTGATGAGCGCCTGGCCTGACGCTGGGCAGGGCCAAAGCGGGACCGGGCCGAAGTAAGTGACAAAACCAGATCCCTGAAGAACAAAATGGGGGCAGGACAACCCAAAAGGGCGAGCAGGAGGAAAACAAATGAAGATCTGCATTTACGGCGCCGGCGCGATCGGTGGTTACATGGCAGTGATGCTCAAGCGCGGCGGCGCTGACGTCTCCATCGTCGCCAGAGGTGCGCATCTCGACGCGATCCGGCAAAACGGCCTGAAACTCCTGATAGACGGTGCGGAAATCGTCGAGCGCATGCCGGCTACAAGCAAGCCGGGCGAGCTGGGTGTCCAGGACTATGTGATCGTCACGCTGAAAGCACATCAGGCGTGGCAGGTGGCGGAGGACATGACGCCGCTTCTGGGCAAGGACACCGCAGTAGTGACAGCCCAGAACGGGCTTCCCTGGTGGTATTTTCATGGCCTGGGTCCGAGCGTGGCCAATCTCAGGCTGCAGAGCGTCGACCCGGATAACCGCCAGTGGAATGCGATAGGACCTGAGAGGGTCATCGGCGCCACGGTTTATCCCGCCACAGAAATCGTTGGCCCCGGCGTCATCAAGCATATTTACGGCAACCAGTTTGGCCTCGGCGAACCAGATTGCAGCAATAGCGAGCGGGTTAGCCGGTTGGCAGCAGTGATGGAGGCTGGCGGGTTGAAAACCCGCTTCTACGAAGACATTCGCAATGACATCTGGGTGAAGCTTTGGGGTAATCTTTGCTTCAATCCGATTTCGGCCTTGACGGGTGCGACGCTCGACATCGTCGCCACCGATCCGGGTACTCGGACCCTGGCCCGCAATATGATGCTCGAGGCCCAGGCAATCGGCGAAAAGTTCGGCGCAACCTTCCGGGTCGATGTCGAGCGCCGCATCGACGGCGCAGCGGGCGTCGGCGCGCACCGCACATCCATGCTGCAGGATGTCGACAAGGGCCGCGCGATCGAACTCGACGCGCTTTTGACATCCGTGCAGGAAATGGGCCGTCTTTCCGACGTGGAAACGCCCTTTATCGACAGCGTGCTTGCGCTTGCCCAGCAGATGGGACGCGTGAGGGGGCTCTACCCCACCTTCCCCGAAGTGGCGGAGGCCAAGCTTGTCATGGCATCGTGAACCATTCCGCTCGCCGTTTTCAAACAAAATCAGGTTGATGGTATCAGCCGCCTTCTCGTAGCTGGCCGTTCTACCTGAAATTTCAGCCACGATAGCCGCGCTGGTCTTCCGGACCACTGCCTTTGTTGTGTTTAACTTGCTTGGGGGTGAGAGCTTGGCTCAGACACTGTTCATACCGAAAGAGATTGATGGCAGCGAGCCGCGGGTTGGCGGTTCGGCGGAGACGGTCAAGAAGCTGGTCGGACTGGGGTTTGTCGTGATCGTGGAGGCTGGTGCCGGCACGGCATCGCGCATTCCGGATCGCGAATTCGAGGCGGCGGGTGCGACCATCGGCAAGGCTGCCGATGTCAAGGGCGCCGATGTCGTCTTGAAGGTGCGCCGGCCTTCGTCGGCCGAACTCAAATCCTATAAGAAGGGCGCGGTCGTCATCGCCATGCTCGATCCTTACGGCAATGATGCGGCGGTCAAGGAACTGGCGGATGCCGGCGTGACGGCCTTCACCATGGAATTCATGCCGCGCATCACCCGGGCGCAGGTCATGGACGTTCTGTCGAGCCAGGCCAATCTTGCCGGCTATCAGGCGGTGATCGATGCGGCGGAGGAATATGACCGGGCCTTGCCGATGATGATGACGGCGGCGGGCACGGTGCCTGCGGCCAAGGTGTTCATCATGGGCGTCGGCGTTGCCGGGCTGCAGGCCATCGCCACGGCGCGGCGGCTCGGTGCGGTGGTGACGGCGACCGACGTGCGCCCGGCGGTCAAGGAACAGGTCGCCTCGCTCGGCGCCAAGTTCCTCGCCGTCGAGGACGAGGAGTTCAAGGCGGCGGAAACCGCCGGCGGCTATGCCAAGGAAATGTCGAAGGAGTATCAGGCCAAGCAGGCGGCGCTGGTCGCCGAGCACATCGCCAAGCAGGATATCATCATCACCACGGCGCTCATTCCGGGGCGTCCGGCGCCGAGGCTGGTGAGCCGCGAGATGTATGCGCGCATGCGTCCGGGCTCGGTGATCGTCGATCTTGCGGTCGAGCGCGGCGGCAATGTCGAGGGCGCCGCAGCGGGCCAGATCGTCGAGGTCGATGGCGTCAAGATCGTCGGGCACCTCAATGTTGCCGGCCGCATCGCCGCCACGGCCTCGCAGCTTTATGCCAAGAACCTCGTCGCCTTCTTCGAGACGCTGGTCGACAAGGACGCCAGAACCGTCAAGATCAATTTCGACGACGAACTGGTCAAGGCCACCGTTTTGACGCATGGCGGCAAGGTGGTGCATCCGAACTTCGCCAATGCGGCAAGTGCAGCGGCTGTTGCTCCTGCAGCCAAGCCTGCTGCGAAGAAGGCCGCATCCGCCAAAGCGGTTGCAAACGAAGCTCCTGTGAAAGAGGCCAAGCAAGCAGCGCCCAAGAAGGCGGCAACGCCGAAAGCCGCACCCAAAAGGACTGCTCCCAAAACCACTGCGCCCAAAACTGAAGGAGAGGCATGATGGCTGCCGATGCGACACTCGACAAGGCGCTCGATGCCTTGAACCAGGCCACCGAGATGGTGCGCCAGGCGGCGGAGAACATGCCGGATGCCGCCGGCGCGGCGGCCCACGCGGTCACCGGCGGCGCGGTCGATCCCTTCGTCTTCCGCCTGGCGATCTTCGTCCTGGCGATCTTCGTCGGTTATTATGTCGTCTGGTCGGTGACCCCGGCCCTGCATACGCCGCTCATGGCCGTCACCAACGCCATCTCCTCGGTGATCGTCGTTGGCGCGCTGCTGGCCGTCGGCCTGTCGGCCAGCGGGTTTGCCACCGGCTTCGGCTTCATTGCCCTCGTTCTCGTCAGCGTGAATATCTTCGGCGGCTTCCTCGTCACCCACCGCATGCTCGCCATGTACAAGAAAAAAGAAAAGTGAGGCGATGACCATGGGCATGAGCGTGAATTTCGCGACTTTTCTTTATCTTGTCTCCGGCGTCCTGTTCATTCTGGCGCTGCGCGGCCTTTCGCATCCGACGACCAGCCGCCAGGGCAATTATTACGGCATGACCGGCATGGGCATCTCGATCCTGACTACGCTGGCACTGGCCGAACCAAGCATCAAAGGCCTTGGCCTGATCGTCGTCGGTCTGGCCATCGGCGGCAGCGTCGGCGCCTATATCGCCAAGCGCATCGCCATGACCGCCATGCCGCAGCTGGTTGCCGCCTTCCACTCGCTCGTCGGTTTTGCCGCGGTGATGGTGGCGGCCGCTGCGGTCTATTCGCCGGATTCCTTCGGCATCGGCGAGGTCGGCATGATCCATGCGCAGGCGCTGGTCGAAATGTCGATCGGCGTCGCCATCGGCGCCATCACCTTCACCGGCTCGATCATCGCCTTTTTGAAGCTCGATGGCCGCATGTCGGGCAAGCCGATCATGCTGCCGGGGCGGCATCTCCTCAACGTCAGCCTGCTCGTCGCCATCGTCGTTCTGGTCGTTGCGCTGGTCCTGACCGAAAGCCACGGCGTGTTCTGGCTCATCGTCATCCTGTCGCTCATCCTCGGCGGGCTGATCATCGTGCCGATCGGCGGCGCCGACATGCCGGTGGTCGTGTCGATGCTCAACTCCTATTCCGGCTGGGCGGCGGCGGCGCTCGGCTTCACGCTCGGGAACCTGGCGCTGATCATCACCGGGGCGCTGGTCGGCTCCTCCGGTGCGATCCTCTCCTACATCATGTGCAAGGGCATGAACCGCTCGTTCATCTCGGTCATTCTCGGCGGCTTTGGCGGCGAGACGGCAGCCGCCGCAAGCGGCGAAGTCGAGCAGCGTCCGGTCAAGCAGGGCTCGGCCGACGATGCCGCCTTCATCATGAAGAATGCCTCCAAGGTCATCATCGTGCCGGGCTACGGCATGGCGGTGGCGCAGGCCCAGCACGCCTTGCGCGAGATGGCCGACAAGCTCAAGGCCGAAGGCGTCGAGATCAAATACGCCATCCATCCGGTGGCCGGCCGCATGCCCGGCCACATGAACGTGCTTCTCGCCGAAGCCAACGTGCCTTACGACGAAGTGTTCGAGCTCGAGGACATCAACTCGGAATTCGCGCAGGCCGACGTCGCCTTCGTCATCGGTGCCAACGACGTGACCAACCCGGCAGCCAAGACCGACCCGAAATCGCCGATCTTCGGCATGCCGATCCTCGATGTCGACAAGGCAGGCACCGTGCTGTTCATCAAGCGCGGCATGGGTTCGGGCTATGCCGGCGTCGAGAACGAACTGTTCTTCCGTGACAACACCATGATGCTCTTCGCCGATGCCAAGAAAATGGTCGAGAACATCGTCAAGGCGCTCGATCACTAGCAAAGAGGAAACCGGCGAGGAGCGGAAAAAGATTCGTGCTTTCGCAAAATGGAGGATACAGAAAATGGCTCAATGGGTACGATTTGACGATGAGGGCGTGGAGGGCTTCGGCCTTCTGCAAGGTAAGGATATTGTCGTTTATCAAGGCTACATGTTCGACCAACCGACCGCCACGGACATGCGGCTTCCACTTGCCTCAGTTCGCTTGCTGGCGCCGTGCTCACCTTCCAAGATCATCGCGCTGTGGAACAATTTCCGCCAGCTCGCGGCCAAACTCGATGTCGCGGAACCCGATGAGCCTCTCTATCTGTTAAAGGCAATATCCAGCATCGCTTCTCCCGACGCTGTCGTCAGCCGCCCTCCTTCCTACGCTGAACGCGTCGGCTATGAAGGCGAACTCGGTATCGTGATCGGCAAGCGCTGCACCAATGCTTCTGAAGAGGAGGCCGCAGCCGCGATTTTCGGTTATACCTGTGTCAACGATTTGACAGCGAGCGACATCATCGCTCGCGACAAGACCTTCGCGCAATGGGCTCGTGCCAAGAGCTTCGACGGTTTCTGTCCGTTCGGCCCGGTCATCGCCACCGATATCGACCCGACCGAATGCCATGTCAAAACCGAACTCAACGGCGCCCTGCGCCAGAACTATCCACTTAGCGATATGATCTTTCCGCCGGCACGCCTTGTCAGCGCGTTATCGAAGGATATGACGCTTGAGCCTGGGGATCTGATCTGCTGCGGCACGTCGCTGGGCGTCGGCTCGATCAAGGATCCGACCAACACGGTCTCCGTCACCATCGACGGTATCGGCACGTTGTCGACTACATTCGTTCAGTAGATTGCCGGCGCTGCCGGACCCCATCAGCAAAGAATGCCCGGAACCATAAGCTCCGGGCATTCTTCTATCGGACCGAGATTGGGCATTTCAGCGCCCTGTCCAAACCCGGCCAGAAACTATGTGGCCTTATGCCGAAACGGCCATCGCCTCGCGGATAGTCTCACCGACGAGATGCGGGCTCTTCGCGATGATGACGCCAGCGCCTTTAAGCGCATTGATCTTGTTCTCGGCGTCACTTGCAGCACTTTGCGCAAAAGCACCGGCGTGACCCATGCGGCGTTCCGTCGGTGCATAGCGGCCGACAACCAGCCCAACGACCGGAATGTCCGGTTTGATCCCGGCAAGGAACTCCGCCAATTCCTGCTCCTCGGATCCGCCAATCTCGCCGATGGCGATCACACCGCGCGTGTCGTGATCAGCAAGGAAAAGTTCCATGCAATCGCGCATGCTCAGCCCATGAATGGCATCGCCGCCGATGCCGACTGTGGTAGATTGGCCCAATCCCGCCGCACTCACCTGAGCGATAACTTCGCTGGTCAACGATGCCGAACGCGACAGGATGCCGACCTGGCCTTTTCGTTCGCTGCCGGTAGCCATGACGCCGATCTTGCAGACGCCCGGGGACAGAACCCCTTGAGAATTCGGGCCGACAAGAATGGTCGAGCTCTGCTTCAGCGCCGCTCGCACGCGCAGCATGTCTTGTACGGGTACCCGTTCTGTGAGAGCCACGACAAGCGGCATACCCGCCTCGATGGCCTCGATCATCGCTGCGGCAGCGTTTTCCGGCGGTACGAAAATCATGCTGGCATTCGCGCCAGTCTCTTTCATCGCCTCTGCAACCTCGTCAAAGACCGGAAGATTCAAATGATAGGTTCCGCCCTTGCCGGGGGTGATGCCGCCGACGATCCGGGTTCCATATTCCATCATGGCCGCCGAATAATGTGTTCCGGCCCAGCCGGTCATGCCCTGGCAGACGACGCGGGTATTCTGGTCAACGAGAATGGTCATGATCTTCCCCCCTCTGCGGCGGAAACAGCGCGGCTCACCGCCGTCCACATGTCGGGACAGTCGATCACCTTGCAACCGAAATTGGCAAAACGGAACCGGGCATATTCGGCATTGTTACCCGCCAGACGAACGATGACGGGACAGGAGCGGCCCGTCCGCCGCATCGCGATGCCGAGACCGTCGGCAATGGTATCGCAGGGCTGCATTCCACCACCGTGCACATTGACAAGAATCGAGCGCACGGCCGGATTGTTGAGGAGAAGCGTGAACCCGTGCGCGACATCGAGGCTGGTGGCCGTCGTGCGGATATCCATGAAGTTTGCAGCGCTGCCATTGGCCGCGCGCACCATGTCGAGCGTCGCAAGGCCGAGCCCGGCTCCATTAACAGCCAGACCGATATTGCCGTCCATCCGCAGATAGTTGAGCTGACGATTCTGCGCGACAAGCTCGATCTCATCACCGTCATGCTCTTCGCGCAGGGCCACCAACTCGGGATGCCTGAACAGCGCGTTGTCGTCGATGATCATCTTGACATCGACCGCAACGAAATTGCCCTCCTCTGTCACCACCAACGGATTGAGTTCGATGAGTGTTGCGTCGAGTTCGACGAAGGCTAAGCGCAACTGGTCGAGAAGCGAAGCAAAGGAAGAGTGAAGGCCGGCCTCAAGGCCGAGACGCCGGGCCAAGCCTGTCACGACCTCTTTCTCCAACGCATCTCCGGTACCAAGGGAAAGCCGTTCCAGACGGGTTTCGCCCGATTGAAGCCGCTGCTCGATATCCTCGCTCCCTTCGGCGCCGGCGAGGACGGCAATTTCAGCCCTTGCCGCATCAACGAGCAACGATAGATAGAGGCTGCGGACAGGGCGAACAGCCGTTTCGATCAACACTCTGTTGACGCGGCAACCGGCGGGCCCTGTCTGTTCGGTTATGAGAGTGCGTCCAAGCATCGCGGCGGCGGCTGCCTCGACCTCTCCGGGAGATGAGACCAGACGGACGCCGCCCGCAAGGCCGCGCCCTCCCGCCAGAACCTGTGATTTCACGGCGATCCTGTCCACGCCCAAAGCCAGGGCGGCTTCGCGGGCCTCGTTGGCAGTCAGCGCCACCTGGCCCTTGGGGACATTGACGCCTTTGGCGGATAACAGTGCTTTCGACTGGAACTCATGAAGCTTCATAGCCGCCTCCTCCCTGAAAGCGATTAGGCATGATGCGCGGGGCTTAACGCCGCCCGCGAGCCACACTTGTCGTCTAGTCAAATCGGAAAACCACTTCTCGTTCGCATACCTGCTCCCGCGGATGGATCCTACCGAATTGTCTTCGTTGGAATACATAATGCCAACAGAAATCGAACCTGTCAATCGGTAGCCAGATTATGATTTCTGCAACCGACAATACCCGGCACGTTATGCCCGGAAAAGGAAAACGGCGACATGGGGTGATCGTCGCCGTTTTCTGGATGCGGATTACTCGGCCGCGATTTTTTGCGGGATTCCGAGCGCGCCGCTTTTCTGCAATTCGTCGATCGCCCGCTCGTCGAATTTGAGAACGTTGCGCAGGATTTCCTCGGTGTGTTCCCCTAAAAGCGGGGATCGCGTAACGTCTGTCGGACTGTCCGAAAGCTTGATCGGGTTACCGACAGAAAGGTAGTTGCCGCGCTCAGGATGCTCAACCTCGACGATCGTGCCCGTGGCTCTCAGCGACTCATCTTCCGCGATTTCCTTCATGGACAGGATCGGACCGCACGGGATGTCCCTGTCGTTGAGGATTGCCATCGCCTCGAATTTATCCTTCGTCATTGTCCATTCCTCGATGCGCGCAAAAATTGCATTGAGACGTGGCAGGCGAGCTGCGGGTTTTGCATAGTCGGGATGGGTCTTCCAATCCGGCTCGCCAATCACGTCGCAAATCGCCTCCCAGACCGGCGCCTGGGTAATGAAATAGATATAGGCGTTGGGGTCAGTCTCCCAACCCTTGCATTTCAGGATGCGCCCGGGCTGGCCGCCGCCTGAATCATTGCCCGCACGCGGCACGCTTTCGCCGAATTCAATACCCTCGCCATATTGGCTGTATTCGTTCAACGGACCGTGGGCCAGGCGTTGCTGGTCACGAAGTTTGACCCGGCACAGATTGAGCACGCCATCCTGCATTGCTGCCGAGACTTTCTGGCCGCGTCCCGTTTTCGTGCGTTGGAAAAGCGCCGTGACGATACCGAGGCAAAGGTGCAGACCCGTGCCGGAATCGCCGATCTGCGCTCCGGTAACCAGCGGCAGACCATCGCGAAAGCCTGTAGTCGAGGCAGCGCCGCCCGTGCATTGCGCGACGTTTTCATAGACCTTGCAGTCCTGATATGGACCGGGGCCGAAGCCCTTGATCGAGGCAACGATCATCGCAGGATTGAGTTCCTGGACACGCTCCCATGTGAAGCCCATGCGATCGAGTGCACCGGGAGCGAAATTCTCCACCAGCACATCGCAGTTTTTGATCAGCTCTTCCAGAACCGCCTTTCCGCTCTGGTTCTTGGTGTCGAGCGTGATCGAACGTTTGTTGTGATTGAGCATGGTGAAATAAAGGCTGTCAGCATCGGGAACATCGCGAAGCTGACCCCGCGTAATGTCCCCGACCCCAGGACGCTCAACCTTGATGACATCGGCACCAAACCAGGCAAGAAGCTGTGTGCATGTCGGTCCCGACTGAACATGGGTGAAATCCAGGATGCGAACACCCTCCAAAGCTTTTGTCATTATTTTCTTCCCTTCTTCCGGCGCGGAACTTGTTCGTTCTGCGAGAGCAAATTTTGTCTAAATAGAGCCAGTTCTGTTTCTCGGATGGCGAGACAATCCACGCGGAAGGTGGCGAGGTCGATGTTTTTCCATCGTCCGATGCCGCCTGACAAAGTGGTTGGCCGCCAACCGGAAACCCGAAGGGCCGAGTAAATTCGGGCCAAATCCATCGGGCTTCGGCGTCGCCCGATGGAAAGGCATGGGTCTCGCCGAACCCCTTGACCTTGCCCACGAATTTCCATCGGCAGAACGACTCCATTTAGACAAAACTTGCTCTATGTCGATTTGAGCCGGCGGCCTGAGTGACCGCCGGGCTTTATCGTTATTTGTACATCGTCTGGTTCTTGGTCCCGGGCGCATACTCATTCGGATCGACCCAGATGTTGACGACCGCCGACCGGCCGGTCTTGGCTATGGCCTCGCGGGCGCGCCTAAGAGCGGGCTGAATTTCGGACGCTTCGCGAACCTCCTCGCCATGATTGCCGAGCATATGGGCGAATTTGGAGAACTCGACGTCGCCAAGCTTGTTGCCGACATTGCCGCGTTCCTCGCCATATTTCGCAACCTGGCCATAACGGATCTGGTTCATCGACGAGTTGTTGCCGATAACCGCAAGATATGGCGCATTGAAGCGATCACAGGTTTCCATATCGAAGGCCGTCATCGAGAAGGCGCCATCACCATAATAGCAAAGCACCTCCTTTTGCGGGTGAGCCAGCTTCGCTCCAAGCGCGAAGCCGGTCCCGACGCCCAGTGAACCAAGTGCGCCAGGATCCATCCACTGGCCCGGATTGCGCGGGCGCACCGCCTGAGCAGAGATAGTCACCACGTCGCCACCGTCGCCGATGTAGATCGTATCTTCACCGAGGAATTCGTTGAGTTCATAAGCCACGCGGTAGGGATGGATCGGGTTTTGGTCCGACTTGAGAAGCGGCAGCACCTTTTCGTAGGCGATGACTTCTTGCTCCTCGAGCGTCTTCATCCATTGTTGGCGTGCCTGACGCTTGCCCTTATCGATGCGGCCAGACGCCGCCTGCAGGACCGCCGAAAGAATGGCACCGGGGTGGCCGACAAGCCCCAGATTGATATCGCGGTTCTTGCCGACAGTGCGGTAGTCCTGATCGATCTGCACCAGGGTAAGGTCCTTGGAAATGCGCTTGCCGTAGCCCATGCGGAAATCGAAGGGCGTGCCAATCACCACGATTACGTCAGCATTATTGAATGCAAAGCCGCGTGTGCGGTCGAAGTGATGGGGATCGCCAATCGGCAATGTGCCGCGGCTTGCGCCATTGAAGTAGCCGGGAATATCCAGCCCGCGAAGCAGCTCGATCGCGGCCTCGGTACTACCCGATGTGAATACCTGTTGGCCGAACAAAATAGCCGGACGTTCGGCGTTCACCAGAACATCGGCCAGTTTTTCAATGTCGGCCGGATCGCCGATCGAATATGTCGAAGCTCTGTATTTTCCCGGCTCAGGTATGACAGCCTTTTCAATGGGTATTTCACGATCCAGAACGTCACGCGGAATTTCCAGATAGGAAGGTCCCGATGCGCCGGAGAAACACTCGCGCGCGGCCATGGAGATCATGTCGGCAATGCGCTCCGTGGACGAGACGCAAGCGGCAAACTTGGTGATCGGTGCCATCATGTCGACGTGCGGGAGATCCTGCAGCGAGCCCATCTTGTGCTGGGTCAGGGCGCCCTGCCCGCCAATATGAAGCACCGGGCTTTCCGAGCGGAATGCTGTGGCGATACCGGTTACCGCATTGGTGCAGCCCGGACCCGCAGTGGTAACCACGCAGCCCATCTTGCCCGTCTGACGGGCATACCCATCGGCAGCATGCGCCGCGACCTGCTCGTGACGCACATCGATGATTCGAATGCCTTCATCGATGCAGCCGTCATAGATGTCGATGATGTGGCCGCCGCAAAGCGTAAAGATGGTGTCGACGCCCTCATTCTTCAGCGCCCTCGCCACCAGATGGCCACCGGACACCACGCTCCCGTCGCGTACCTTCCGCTTCAATGTATCTTCAGCCGTTGATGTGGCCTTCTCAACCTTTGTGACGATTGTCATGGACGTCTTTCCTCCTATTGAACCTTGCCATCTTTATAGTTGGCGTCTGTTTGCCGCGCTGATCCTGGAAGCTTCAAGTTAAGGCCACCGTACCAGCAGTGAGTGGGTCAGGGGTCTTGTTCAGGGAGCCAACCGGCCCAGCTACACCGAGATTTTGCATGCGATAAACGCTCGTTGAGATCGAGAGCCCCGCCTTCCTCCCCTGTTTCCAGATTATCGCTTCAAGGACGAAACCCGTGGAGACAGTCGAAAGAGCCGAGCCGGATTTTACTAAAGTCCGCAACGCTTCCTCGCCGGGTGTGGGTCGGCTGAAGTGCTCGTTGAAATAATTTCTGGCATAATAAATACCATAAGTCAAACATCCTTCATGAAGAGATGTTCTCTTCTTTGTGCGTGAATCAAAAAGCTGGAAAGGGATCGAAACCAAACGCTCCCGAAGGCGTTATAGATGTGTGCAGTGCACAACCTATGCAGAAATGGGACGCTGGTATGCATCCGGCGCGGTTGTGAACTGGGATATGGTATGCCAGATAAGTGCCATCTTAAACAGCAATAGGAGTGTCAATTATGCCGGCACGCACAGAAATAGCCAATGCATCGACCCGTACCGCCCCTCGCGGTATCATTGAGACGATTCTTGCCTTCCTGGACCGCGTTGCACACATCAATGCACGCAACAAAAATAACGAACCTTTCGGCCTCTGATCGCTAAAAAGTTTCTTTTTCTTCCCTTAAGCGGCTGCCGGATCACGTTCGGCGGCCGCTTAACGTTTTGAAGACATTCAGCTTTTACGAAAGTTGCATGCCAACACCAGCTTGGCTCTTGTCTTTTGGTATAACAGATACCAGTATGTTCCAATCAGCGCAGGGCATTTTAGCTACATAAAAGGCGTAGAAAGGGATGAACATGACTCAAGCGGTAAAAGAGGATTTCCGCTCGCAACAGGTCAGCGACGGATTTAGATGGGGACAATTGGCAATTGGCGTGATCTGCATGGTCACGATCGCCAATCTTCAATATGGCTGGACATTCTTTGTTCCCGAAATTACCAAACAATTCGGTTGGGGGCGTGCAGAAATCCAATGGGCATTCACGCTCTTCGTCCTGTTCGAAACATGGCTCGTTCCGGTAGAGGGCTGGTTTGTCGACAAATACGGTCCGAAGATCGTTATTATGTTCGGCGGCGTGCTGTGCGCTATTGGATGGGTCATTAACTCGCAAGCCGATACGCTGTTTTTATTCTGCGTCGGCCAAGCCGTTGCCGGTATTGGTGCGGGTGCTGTCTATGGCACCTGTGTCGGCAACGCGTTGAAATGGTTCCCGGACCGGCGCGGACTTGCCGCAGGCATCACGGCAGCCGGTTTTGGCGCAGGTTCTGCCCTGACGGTCTGGCCGATCCAGGCAACAATCGCCCATTTTGGCTTCGCGCACACCTTCCTTACCTTCGGGCTGGGGCAAGGTATTATTATCGTAGTCCTTGCTTTCTTCCTGTTTGCCCCGAAGCCGGGTCAAATTCCTGAAGTCACTAACAAAGGCCCGATCATCCAGAGCCGCCGGCAGTATTTGCCTTCCGAAGTGCTGAAGCACCCGATCTTCTGGCTCATGTATCTTATGTTCGTGGCAGTGGGTGCCGGTGGCCTCGTTGTAACGGCCAACCTTGCGCCCATGGCCAAGGACTACGGTGTCGCGGATATTCCGGTATGGCTTGGCATACCAGCCCTCACCTTGGCTGCCACGCTCGACCGGCTTCTCAACGGCGTGACACGACCGCTCTGCGGCTGGATTTCGGATAAAATCGGACGTGAAAACACCATGTTTATCGCCTTCGGGATCGAGGCGATTGGCATATATATGCTTTATCTCTTCGCACATGAACCGATGATGTTCGTGATCTTGAGCAGTCTGGTGTTTTTCGCCTGGGGTGAGATCTACTCGCTCTTCCCTTCAACCTGCACCGATACATTCGGCTCCAAATTCGCTGCTACCAATGCCGGCCTGCTTTATACGGCCAAAGGTACGGCCGCGCTTCTCGTGCCATTTGGTACGGCGCTGGCGGCGGACGGCGATTGGGGTGCAGTATTTATCATCGGCGTCATCCTGAATGCGGGCGCCTCCCTCTTGGCTCTGTTCGTACTCAAACCATGGCGCGCAGGTATTATTCGCAAGACGGAAAACAGCGCCCTGCAGCCTGCCCAGTAATATCTCGATAGAAGTCGCCTGGGCTGGATGGATCCAGCCCAGGCATCCAACTCAGACAGTCAATCCGCATTGAATGCAAATAGCGCATGCCAGAGCGAGCAGGACTTGACAGTAATTTCTCTGGCATACAATACACCAACATAGGCGCCTAAACAGTTTAACCAGTTCGCGCCGCTGGAGATTCAGGCCACACCAATGCCGCCGTCACGGGGAGTGCACGCGGCCATCACGGAGAAAATCATGCTCGACAAAACCGTTGTCCGTAACGTACTGGAAGCGGCGCGGGCCGAGGGCCGCCAGGCCCTCACCGCACCCGAAGGCAAGCTTATTTGCGATGCTTATGGCATAGCAGTTCCGCACGAAGGCGTCGCTGGCAGTGCTGAGGAAGCCGCCAAGCTTGCGTCATCCATGGGCTTTCCGGTGGTAATGAAAATCGTCTCTCCGGATATCCTGCACAAGACGGAAGCAGGCGGCGTTATCGTCGGCGTCAAATCTGCCGAGGAAGCCAAAGCCAGTTTCGACAAGATCATCGCCAACGCTCAAGCCTATAAAGCCGATGCGGAAATCGTAGGCGTGCAGGTCCAGCAAATGCTGACCGGCGGCCTGGAAGTGATCATCGGCGCGGTAACGGACGACAGCTTCGGCAAGCTCGTTGCCTTTGGGCTTGGCGGCGTCCTCGTTGAAGTCCTGAAGGACATTACCTTCCGCCTCGCCCCGGTGACGCACGACGAAGCCCTGTCCATGCTCGACAGCATTCAGGCAGCAGAAATGCTGAAAGGCGTGCGCGGCGGTGAACCAGTCAATCGTGTTGCGCTTGCCGACATGATTGTGCAGGTCTCCAAGCTTGTAGACGACTATCCGGAAATTTCCGAACTTGATCTCAATCCGGTTTTCGCCACCAAGGACGGCGCGATTGCCGCCGACGTGCGCATCGTCATCGACTACAATCAGGCCAAGCCGCGCCATCGCCCGAGCCAGGAAGAAATCCTCAAATCCATGAACCGTATCATGCGTCCGAAGGCGGTCGCAGTGATCGGTGCATCCGCAGAGGATGGCAAGATCGGCAATTCGGTGATGAAGAACCTCATCAACGGTGGCTACAAAGGACAAATCTATCCGATCCATCCGAAAGCTGAAGAGATCCTCGGCTACAAGACATACAAGAGTGTCAAGGATGTCCCGGGCGATATCGATACAGCGGTCTTTGCCATTCCTGCCAAATTGGTCGCCGGCGCGCTTGCGGAATGCGGCGAGAAGAAAATCCCCGGCGCGGTCCTCATTCCCTCGGGTTTTGCCGAAGCCGGGGAACCGGAACTCCAGGACGAAATCGTCAAGATCGGCCGCAAATACAATATCCGCCTGATGGGCCCGAACATTTACGGCTTCTACTACACGCCGGAAAATCTCTGCGCGACATTCTGCACGGCCTATGATGTCAAGGGTTCGGCAGCATTGTCGTCACAGTCCGGCGGCATCGGCATGGCGATCATCGGCTTTTCACGTTCGGCCAAGATGGGCGTGTCGGCAATCGTCGGTCTCGGCAACAAGTCGGATATCGACGAAGACGACCTGCTCACCTTCTTCGAGCAGGACGACAATACGCGGATCATCGCCCAGCATCTTGAGGACCTGAAAGACGGGCGTGCCTTTGCCGAAGCGGCAAAACGCGTCTCGAAGAAAAAACCGATCGTGGTTCTCAAGGCCGGACGCACATCCGCCGGTGCCAAAGCAGCCTCGTCGCATACGGGCGCGCTTGCCGGTAACGACAAGATCTACGAGGACGTATTCAAACAGGTCGGCGTCATCCGTGCCCGCTCGCTGCGGCAGCTCCTCGAGTTCGCACGCGGCATTCCGGTCATGCCGACGCCGAAGGGAGAAAACGTCGTCATCATCACCGGCGCCGGCGGCTCGGGCGTGCTTCTCTCCGACGCCTGCGTCGATAACGGCCTCAGTCTCATGGGGATGCCTGACGATCTCGATGCGGCCTTCCGCAAGTTCATTCCGCCCTTCGGTGCTGCGGGCAATCCCGTCGACATCACCGGCGGCGAACCACCCCTCACCTACAAGAACACGGTCAAACTCGGCCTCGAGGATGACCGCATCCACGCACTGATCCTCGGTTACTGGCACACGATCGTCACTCCGCCGATGGTCTTTGCCAGGCTGATGGTCGAGGTGAAGGAAGAGATGGCGGCCAAGGGCATCGAAAAGCCGATGGTTGCATCGCTTGCCGGCGACGTCGAAGTCGAAGAGGCCGCCGAGTATCTCTACCAGCATGGCATTCCCGCCTATGCCTATTCGACCGAGCTTCCAGTCGAGGTGCTGGGAGCGAAGTATAAATGGGCTCGAGGCGCAGGTCTTCTCTAGGTCCTCCCCGCTAGGCCCCGGCGTAAGCCGGGGTCTGGTGTCCTCACAAAATCCATAAATTTCAAGGGGAGGTTTCTCCAATGCATATTCATGAGTATCAGGCCAAGGACGTACTCAAGTCCTTTGGCGTGCCTGTCCCGGAAGGCTACCTGGCTGTGGACATCGAAGAGGCCGGTGAAATGGCCGCAAGACTTCCTGGTCCGGTCTTTGTCGTCAAATCGCAAATTCATGCCGGTGGCCGCGGCAAAGGTTCGTTCAAGGAACTGGGCGAAGGTGCAAAAGGCGGCGTCCGCCTTGCACGTTCGATTGCAGAAGTACGCGAATATGCCGCTGAAATGCTCGGCAATACGTTGGTAACAATCCAGACCGGTCCCGCAGGCAAGCAGGTCAACCGCCTCTATGTCGAGGACGGATCGCAGATCGAGAAGGAATTCTACCTCTCGCTTCTCGTCGACCGCGCAACCAGCCGCGTTTCGTTCGTTGTCTCCACCGAAGGCGGCATGGACATAGAAACCATAGCGCACGACACACCGGAAAAGATCCTGACGTTCTCAGTTGATCCGGCAACAGGCATCTTGCCCCATCATGGCCGCGCCGTTGCCAAGGCGCTGGGGCTTGACGGCGATCTCGCCAAACAGGCTCACGCACTCGTCGCAAAGCTCTACACCGCCTTCACTGCCAAAGACATGGAGATGCTCGAGATCAATCCGCTAATCGTCTCGAAGGACGGCCAGCTGAAATGCCTCGACGCCAAGGTCAGCTTCGATTCCAACGCGCTCGCCCGTCATCTCGACATTTTCGAAATGCGGGATGAGACCGAAGAGGATGCCAAGGAGATAGAAGCGTCGAAATATGACCTCTCCTATATCACGCTGGACGGCAGCATCGGCTGCATGGTCAACGGCGCCGGCCTTGCCATGGCGACAATGGACATCATCAAGTTCTACGGCGCAGAACCGGCCAACTTTCTCGATGTCGGCGGTGGCGCCACGGCCGAGAAGGTCGCAGCAGCATTCAAGATCATCACCGCTGATCCGAATGTAAAAGGCATTCTCATCAACATCTTCGGCGGCATCATGCGCTGCGACGTGATCGCGGAAGGCGTGATCACCGCTGTCAAGGAAGTGGGGCTGACGGTCCCGCTCGTCGTTCGCCTCGAAGGCACCAATGTGAATGAGGGCAAGAAGATCATCGCGGCATCGGGGTTGAACGTCATCCCGGCCGATGATCTCGACGATGCCGCCCAGAAGATCGTCAATGCAGTCGGAGGCTTGAACTAATGTCGATACTGATCAACAAGAACACCCGTCTCCTCTGCCAGGGCTTCACCGGCAAGACCGGCACCTTCCACAGCGAACAGGCGATCAAATATGGCACCCGCATGGTTGGCGGTACCTCCCCCGGCAAGGGTGGAACGTCACATCTCGGCCTGCCCGTCTTCGACACGGTGGCGGAAGCACGTGAAGCGACCGGGGCTGACGCCTCGGTTATCTACGTACCGCCTTTCGGCGCGGCAGACGCTATCTGCGAGGCCATCCAGGCGGAAATCCCGCTCATCGTCTGCATCACCGAGGGTATTCCTGTCCTCGACATGCAACGTGTCAAACGTGCATTGAGCGGGTCGAAATCGCGACTGATAGGCCCCAACTGTCCGGGCATCATGACTGTTGATGAATGCAAGATCGGGATCATGCCAGGATCCATCTTCCGGAAAGGCACCGTCGGCATCGTATCGCGCTCGGGCACGCTGACCTATGAGGCAGTGTTCCAGACCTCGCAACAAGGTCTTGGCCAGACAACTGCGGTCGGAATTGGTGGTGATCCTATCAAGGGCACCGAGTTCATCGATGTGCTGGAAATGTTCCTTGCCGACCCGGCGACGCAATCAATCGTAATGATCGGCGAAATCGGCGGTTCGGCCGAAGAAGAAGCCGCGCAGTTCCTTGCGGATGAGGCAAGACGCGGACGCTCCAAGCCAACGGTCGGGTTCATTGCGGGGCGGACAGCACCTCCCGGCCGGCGCATGGGCCATGCCGGTGCCATCATATCCGGCGGCAAAGGCGGCGCGGAAGATAAAATCAGCGCCATGGAAGCGGCTGGCATCCGGATCGCCTCCACGCCGGCCCGTCTCGGCACAACGCTGGTCGAACTGCTGAATGACCGTTCGGAATCTCCACGCCTGTCAGCAACCGGCTGATGGCAGTCCCGGCACCGGATCAAACCGTCATGTCGCTTGAAAAGCGCTGCCGCGAAAGGCTTGCCGCCTTTCGCGCGCGGCTGACCGACGAACCACGCTACAATCCGGTCGCCCAGCTCTCCTTCGAACTGTCGCGTGATCTCGAAGCAGGCACGCTCAGTAGACAGGATTTGACCGGCCTCATCCATTTTCTCGGCAAGGCCAGCTTTCAGGCTCGCGCCCGTGCCCTCGCCGGTTATGTTGGCCCGCTCGATATGGATGAGAATCGCAAGCGTCTGAAGACCGCCATCGAATCCCTGCTCGGCGATACCGGCACATTCGAGGAGGATCTTGCCGCTCTTCGCCGCTGCCAGCTCGGGCTGGTGTTTACAGCACATCCAACCTTTCTTCTGTCTCGCCGTCAGCGCAACATGCTCGCCCGGCTCGCCAATGGCGAAATCATTGAAGACGATGAAACCGGTTTCGGTCCTGATCGCCCGATCACGCTGAATGACGAGCATGAAGCGGTGCTTGTGGCGCTTGACAGAGCCAGCGACGCGATCGCCGAGTTTTCGAGAACGTCGATTGAAATCCTGCGGAAACGTCATGGAGGCAGATGGCGGGAGGCGCAGATCGGTTTCGTCGGCGTCGGCACCTGGGTCGGTTACGATCTGGATGGGCGCACGGATATTGCCTGGATCGACATGTTCCGCTTCAGGCTTGCTGAAAAATCGCGGCAGATTCGTCGTTATGAAGCTTCAATCAACCAGATACTCACAAGGCCCGGCTGCGGATCGGCAACCGAAAGCAGGCTCAGGCAAATGGCCCTGAAGCTGTACCGGCTCCAAGCATGGAACGATCTTGTGCTTGAGGCCTTTTCCCAATCGCCGCTTGATCCCTCGGCGCTGGAGACCGCTTCTGAGATACTGACGGCCAGCTATCCCGACCGGATCGTCAGCACCGCTCCCTTGCTCTCCATGCTGGACGAGGCGATCGCGGATGCCTCTGACGAAATTGCCATAGACTTGCTTACTCTGCGCAGCGAGATGGCGGCGCTCAACTTTGGCGTGGGTGAGGTTCACCTTCGTATCAATGCGACGCAGCTTCACAACGCCATCATGCAGTATTTAGACCTTGATTCCGAAGAACAGATCGGCAGCCGATCCATTCTCGAAAGGCTTGGCGAACTCATCCGCAATGCCGACAAGTACCAGGTCAACTTCGCCTCCCTCGACATCGAGCAAAAAACTGCCCTGCGTCAGTTCCTGCTTGCCGCCCAGATTCTAAAACATGTCGATGGCGATTCCTCCATTCGCCTGTTGATTGCCGAGTGCGAAACCCCGGCAACTGTGCTTGCCGCAATGTGCTTCGCCCGGTTGTTCGGCGTCGATCACAGGCTCGATATATCGCCGCTGTTCGAGACGCCCACAGCGCTGGAGAGTGCGGCCCGCTTCTTCGACGTACTTTTCACCATTCCCGAATATCGTGACATCGTGCGTGTCCGCGGTCGTATAGCAATACAAACCGGCTTTTCCGATTCCGGTCGTTTCATGGGTCAGATTCCGGCGGCTCTCGCCATCGAACGCGTCCAGGGGCAACTGGCGCGCGCGTGCATTCGTCATGAACTCACGGACGTCGAAGTCCTCATTTTCAACACGCATGGCGAATCCGCCGGCCGCGGTGCCCACCAGCGCTCATTTATGGACCGGGCGTTCTATGTGCTTAGCCCATGGATCCGCCACCAATACCGGGACGCTGGCATTGCTTTGAAACATGAGGTGAGTTTTCAAGGCGGCGACGGATATCTCTATTTCGAGACGCCTGAGTTGGCTCTTGCCACGTTGACGAGGCTTGTCGAATGCGAGGTGCCGACGCGCGGCGCGCCCGACGCTGATATGCTCTACGCCAAGACGAGCTTTTCCTTCGACTTCTATCGGCATATCGCGAATTTTCATGATCGTCTTCTGAATGACCGGGCCTATCACAGAACGCTCGGCTCATTTCCACAAGGCCTTCTCAACGAGACCGGTTCGCGCAAATCGCGCCGGCAATTCGATGTCGCTGGCGCCGAAGTCCATCAGGTCAGGAAAATCCGCGCGATCCCCCATAATGCCATCCTGCAGCAACTGGGCTACCCACTGACTGTGGTCTCCGGTTTTGGAAGCGCCGTGCGCGATGACGAGGATCGCTTTGTGGAGGTTTATAAGGGATCGGATCGCCTGCGCCGGCTCACATCTCACGTTTTTGCCACGAAACAGAAGTCGAGCATCAAGGCGCTTGCCGCTTTCGCAACCATTTACGACCCTGCGTTCTGGTCATCGCGGCCCTATGCTGGCGCGGAGCCGCATCTCGCCGCACCTTGTCTATCGATAACCCAGCTCCTTGAAGGCGATGAAAGGGCGACGGCTATAAGCGCGCTGGCGGTCAAGCTAAGGATCGATGCCATCTGGCTTCATCGTATCTTTGACGCGGTCGAATTGCCCGCAGGCAAGCCGCAGGAGCCGGGATATGAGCGCAGCGATATGCTGCATGCCATACGCCTGGCACTGTTACAGCACATCTTCCTGATGGCCGCACGCGTTCCGCGATTTTCAACGCGCAACGATATTTCCCGCGACGACATCATGGAACTGATCTTCAGCCTGCGCATACCGGAAGCCGTCGAACTGCTCCACGGCGCATATCCAGGAAACCCCGTCGACATGAAGAACTATCATCTCAGCGAGCCCTTCACCTATCCCGGAGAACGTCCCTCGAACTATGCCGATCTCAGCGCACGGTTGATCGACCCGATTGCCGATACTTACACCGCCATTCTCGAAGCCGGCGCAGCGCTGGCCCTTGATTTCGGCGCGCACGGCTAATGCAATGGTTGCAAAGACTCGCAAAATGACTTCAAAGGATTACATATGGTATTATACATTCCAAATATACATGGAGACCTGACGTGAGCCCGAGAACCCACATGCGTTGGCCGCTGGCCGATGACGTCACCCCGGACCTCGTCCTTGAGCCTTTTGCGGCCGAGCCGAACTTCAAAACGCGGATCTATGCGACGTTGAAACAGGCCATCGCGAACATGGACATCTATGCTACGTCCGAAGACACCTGGCTCGACGAACGGCAGTTAGCCGACCGGCTCGGCGTTAGCCGGACGCCGATCCGCGAAGCGATCGCGATGCTGGAACAACAGGGGTTTGTGAAGTCCATTCCCCGTCGTGGCATCATGGTCTTGCGCAAGACAAAGCGCGAAGTGATCGAAATGATCCAGGTCTGGGCTGCTCTGGAAGCCATGGCCGCCCGCCTCGTCTCGCTCAATGCCAGCGGCAAGGATATTGCGCGGTTGAGGACGCTCTTCGAAAAGTTCCATGAAGGTCATAAGCCGGCCGACTATCTGGGCGAATATTCCGAAGCCAACCTGCAGTTTCACCAGACCTTGATCCAGATGACGGATTCGAAGATTCTCCGGGAAACCACCGAGAACATTCTCCTCCACGTTCGAGGCATCCGGAAGATCACCATCGGGCGCGACGATCGTGCATCCCAGTCGATCAAGGACCATCTGGCAATCATTGCGGCTTTGGAGAAGCGCGATACGGAGACAGCTGAAAAGCTTTGCCGCGATCATACGCTCGGCCTCGCCGCTTATGTAGAGAAGCACAGCGAAGGCATTCTCGATTGAGAATCTGACTGCTCGCAGGGCCTGATGCAATAAGCAAGCGAGCGGCGTGAACCTCTCACTCATCCATTCCTTAACGGAGATGTCGCGATGACCGGCCTTCCCGAGAGCATGACTGTAATCGCCATCAGCGAACCCGGTGGACCTGAAGTTCTCAAGGCGGAACAGCGCCCCGTCCCCGCCCCTGCGGGAAACGAAATACTCATTCGTGTCGCTGCCGCCGGCGTCAATCGCCCCGATATCTTGCAGCGCGCCGGTAGCTACCCGCCTCCCAAAGGATCCTCCGACCTGCCCGGTCTCGAAGTTGCCGGAGAGGTGGCGGCCGTGGGAACGGACGTGTCGCGGTGGAAGGCGGGAGACAAGGTTTGCGCCCTGACACCGGGTGGGGGTTACGCCGAATACGTGCTTGTCGACGGGTCAAGCGCGCTACCGATCCCGGAAGGGCTCTCCTTCGTTGAAGCGGCCGCCGTACCGGAAACCTTCTTTACCGTCTGGCATAACGTCTTCGAGCTTGGCGCTCTGAAGCCTGGCGAAAGCTTGCTGATCCATGGCGGCGCATCGGGCATCGGCACGACTGCGATCATGCTCGCCAAGGCATTCGGTGCGAAGGTGATCGTTACCGCCGGAACGGACGACAAATGCGCCGCCTGTCGCGATCTCGGTGCGGACAGCGCAATCAATTACCGCACGGCGGATTGGGTGACAGAGGTCAGGGAAGTTACGGATCGGCAAGGCGCCAACGTCATCCTCGACATGGTCGGCGGTCCCTATATCGAGAAAAATTACCAGGCTGCGGCGATCGGCGGTCGGATTGTCAATATAGCATTCCTGCAAGGCTCTCGCGCTGATGTCGATTTTATGCGCCTGATGATGAAGCGCCTGACACACACCGGTTCAACGCTGCGCGCGCAATCTCTCGAAGCAAAAGCGCGGATCGCCGCCGAGGTTGAAGCCAATGTCTGGCCGCTTCTAGCAGCGGGCAAATGCCGGCCACTTATCCACGCACGTTTTCCGTTTACCGAGGCAAGTCAGGCCCACGCATTGATGGAATCCAACGCCAACATCGGCAAGATCGTCCTGACAATCGAAGAGAATCGTTAATCCTCAAAAGCTGGACAGCTTTTGCACAAGATGGAGCGATTCCTACGCGAGAATGGTCGATTCTTATGCAAGAAATGCCGAAAATGACGCGGTTTTTTCAATCGCAGGTTTAAATTTTGGTGTAGTGACGCGAAATTACGTTTCGTGGCAGCGGCCAGTCAGGCAGTCTGCAATTCGGACACAGGGCGTGTGGGAGTATTTGCAGGAGCCGGTTGGTGGAGTCCGCTCTTCATCGGCTTGCCAGCGACGTAGACTTCGGCCACAGACCGGTCGTCTCCCATTGTCTGGAGGATGAACAGTTCCTCGGCCAGCGTTGTAGCAGTGCGCATGCGCAACTCCATTGCCGGTTTGGCACTGCTGTCGAGGACGGTAATATCGGCATCTGCCCCTGCATGCAGCGAGCCAATACGATCCTCAAGACCTAGTGCGCGGGCATTGCCAAGGGTCATCATGTAGTAGGAAGCGAAAGGCGAGAGGCGCTGTCCCTGAACGTGCAAAACCTTGTAAGCCTCGCTCATCGTCTCCAGCATGGAGAAGCTGGTCCCACCGCCGACATCGGTTGCGACCGAAGTGCGGGCACCGAGATTGCGGAAGCGGTCATAATCGAAGAGACCGCTGCCAAGGAAGAGATTGGAAGTCGGGCAGAAGACCGCGACCGACCGAGTCTCAGCGAGGGCCGAGATTTCCCTGTCCGACAGGAAGATGCAGTGGCCGAGCAATGTCTTTGCCCCGAGCAGATCATAGTTCGCATAAATGTCGGTATAATTCTTCGCCGAAGGATAAAGCGACGTTGCGTAGGAAATTTCGTCTTTGTTTTCAGAGAGATGCGTCTGCACGTAGCATTCCGGATGTTCGTGCACCAAAGCGCGGCTCATGTCCATCTGCTCCGGTGTTGAGGTGATGGCGAAACGCGGACTGATCGCGTAGTGAGCACGGCCGCGGCCATGCCACTTGGCGATCAAAGCCTTGGTGTCATCATAGCCGGATTGCGGCGTATCGCACAAAGCATCGGGTGCATTGCGATCCATCATGACCTTGCCGCCGATCATCAGCATGTTGCGCTTTTCGGCGGCGGCAAAATAGGCATCGACACTCTCGCGGTGAACCGAGCAGTAGGCAACCGCCGATGTCGTGCCATTGCGCAGCAGTTCGTCCATGAACCTGCCGGCGATGAAATCGGCATGCGGGCGGGAAGAGAATTTCTGCTCTTCGACAAAAATGTAGGTGTTCAGCCATTCGAGAAGCTGAGCGCCATAGGAGGCGATCGCTTGCGTCTGCGGAAAGTGCAAATGGGTATCGATGAATCCTGGAAGGATCAAATGCGGGCGATGATCCACAATCTCGGCGTGCTGACCGGCGATCGCAGTGAGCGCCCCATATTCGCCCACTTCAATTACCTTGCCGTTCTCGATGAGGACCGCGCCATCCTCGAAATAGCTATAGGCGGATTGATCGTCGATACTCTTTGGTTCATCGACAAAAGTCAGCACGCGGCCACGCAAAAGCAATTTTCTCATTGGATTGTTCCTCCCTGAACTGTAGTCTCGTACCAGCTGGCGAGCAGCCGCCGCTCCTCGTCGGTGATACCGCTCACATTGGCAGGCGGCATTGCATGCGAGCGCCCTGCCTGTAGATAGATCTCGCGGGCATGAGCCGCAATCTGGCTATCGGTTTCGAGCATGACGCCCTTCGGCGGCGCTATGATACCCTCCCAGCCCGGTTCTTTTGCGTGGCACATCGAGCACCGTCCAAGCACGGTGTCGCGAACCGCCGGAAAGGCTTGTGCACTGACAAATGGCTGCTGGACTGCCGAGACTTTGTCTTCCGTGCCCTCACCTGAAAGTATCTTGGGTACTGTCGACAGCCACATGATGATGATGAAGAGGACGGCGGTCACCAGCCAGGTCCAGGTCGGCTCGCCCTTGCGTGCATGACGGGTGTTGAACCAATGGCGGATCGTCACGCCCATCAGGAACACCAGCGAGGCGATGATCCAGTTGTACTTGGTGCCGAACGCCAGAGGGTAATGGTTCGACAACATCAGGAACAGCACGGGCAACGTCAGATAGTTGTTGTGGGTCGAGCGCTGCTTGGCTTGCTTGCCGAGCGCGGGATCTGGTGTCTTTCCGGCAACCAGGTCCGCAACCACCTTCTTCTGGTTGGGGATGATGATCATGAATACGTTGGCGGACATGATGGTCGCGGTGAATGCACCAAGATGCAGGAACGCGGCGCGCCCGGTGAAAAGCTGCGTATAGCCCCATGCCATGCCGACAAGCACGAAATAAAGCAGGACCATCAACCGCGTATCGTTCTTGCCAAGTGGCGACTTGCAAATGAGGTCGTAGACGATCCACCCGCCGAAGATTGACGCCAGCGAGATCGCGATGGCGACAGGACGGGAAACATCCAGCACATGCGGATCGATCAAATAGAGGTCTGCGCCCGCATAATAGACGATACAGAGCAAGGCAAAGCCCGACAGCCAGGTTGCGTAGGATTCCCACTTGAACCAGGTCAGATGTTCGGGCATCTGCTCGGGCGCAACCAGATATTTCTGGAGATGGTAGAAGCCGCCGCCGTGAACCTGCCACTCCTCGCCATGGGCTCCAGCTGGAAGACCGGGACGTTGACGTAGACCGAGGTCGAGCGCGACGAAATAGAAGGACGAGCCGATCCAGGCAATGCCGGTGATCACATGCAACCAGCGAACAGCGAAGTTCATCCAATCCCAGGCAATAGCGAATTCGTACATGCAGCTCTCCCATTTATTATGGGGAGTATGTGCCAAAGCCTATGCTTATGTGAAACACCCTAATAGACCCATCTCTTTCAAAAAAATCTTTAAAATGCTAGACCACCAGACAGTGTAAGGCTTCGGGCGAAAACCATGTCGTACCTTGATAACCTTCGTGTTTTCGTTCGCGTCGTCGAACTCGGAAACCTCTCTGCTGCCGGTCGCGATCAACGCGCTTCTCCGGCCGTCGCCAGCAATCGTATCAAGGAACTGGAGCGCCATCTCGGTGTGCGCCTCTTCAATCGCACGACACGCAAACTTACGCCCACCGAGCACGGCCGGGTTTTCTACGAGGGCGCGGTCAAGATTATCGAGGCCATCAACGAGGCCGAAGCCGCGATTGCCGATCTATCGAAGAAACCGAAAGGCGCGATCCGCATTACCGCTCCGCTCGGCATCGGTCGGCGCCTGATTGCATCCGGCATTCCCGAGTTTCACGATAAATATCCGGACATCGAAGTGCGGCTGAGATTATCGGACCACAACGTCGATATCATGAGTGAAGGCGTTGATGTTGCCTTCAAGCTTGGCATTCTCGAAGATTCCAATCTGCGCATGCGCGGCATCATGAATTGTGAAAGGATAATCTGCGCATCGCCAGATTATCTGGAAAGGCGCGGTACACCGGTAACACCCGATGATCTGATAGCCGAACATCACGATTGCCTGCTTCTGCGCTATCCCGGTTCCAAGGAATATTTCTGGACGCTGCAGACGCCGGAAGGAACCCGCAAGCTCGAAGTCAGCGGTCCTTATGATTCCGATGATGGCGATGTGCTGACACAATGGGCGCTTGAGGGTCGCGGCATCATCAACAAGCCCCTCTTCGAGGTCAAAAGCTATCTGAATGAGGGGGCGCTGCAGGCAATCCTCACGGATACGCCGCCCGCCAGTATTCAACTTGCTGCGATCTATCCGCACAAGCGGTTTCAGGATCCGAAGGTGCGGCTGATGATCGATTTCATGACGGAACGCTGCCAACGCCTAGTCAGCGAAATGTTGAAATAGGTTCAGGCCACAACGCGCTTGCGTTCCTTGACTACAATCGCTTTCGGAACTCGATAATTGAGCGCCGACGTCATGATTTCTGCGGCTGCCAGCGCTGCGATAACGGTTGGTCGCTTGTCCTTCACGGCAGTTCCACCCACCGGACAGACGAGTCTATCGAAAATCTCCGGACGGCCAACCTCACGCGTCAGCCAGTTGCGAAACGTCGCCCGTTTTGTCTTCGAACCGATCATGCCGACATAGGACGCATCTGTCCTGGCGAGAGCTTCGGCGGTAATCAGGAAGTCAAGCGCGTGGTCATGGGTCAGGATGACGAAGGCACTTCCAGCGGGCGCATCGCGGACAACTGCTTCTGGCATGGCCGTAAGGCAGGTCTCAATGCCAGGCACCTGCGTGGCGGAAAGTTCATTTTCGCGCGTATCGACCAATATGATCCGCAACGGCACCAGCGACAGCGCCATGGCCAGTGCATCGCCGACATGGCCGGCACCGAAGACGTAGACATGCGGACGCTGGGCAATCTCAAGATCGACCTTCTCGATCAACGTCATGGCTACACCTCGATCAACTCGTTTGAAACCGAGCGCGACACGACCACCGCAGCATTGGCCGATCTCCGGGCCGAGCGGTACGGTCATTTCCTCAGTGTGGGCTCCGTTGTTGAGTGCCCTGCGCGCGTGATCGATCGCCATGAATTCGAGCTGTCCTCCACCGATCGTGCCGAAGATACGATCCGCGGCCACAAGCATCCAGGCTCCGGCTTCACGCGGCGTGGACCCGTCAGCAGTCTTCACTTCGACGAGAACGACCTGGTTCCGCCGATTGAGAAAATCCCTGATGTCCTCGCGGTTCGGCATGGGCACTCACCCCCTCGTCGCTTCTCTCAACCGCTCAATCGCCATCAGCACACGCTCCGGCGTGGCGGGGGCATCTAGGCGGGGCGAGATGCGATAATCGGCAACGCTTGCAACGGCCATGGAGAGAGCCTCGAGCAGCGAGATCGCCAGCATGAAGGGTGGTTCGCCCACTGCCTTGGAGCGGCGGATCGTCTCCTCCCGATTGACCGACCAGCTGGCAAGGTTGACGTTGAACTGGCGCGGCCGATCCGATGCGAGCGGGATCTTGTAGGTCGACGGTGCATGTGTGCGCAGCCGGCCTTGGGCATCCCACCAGAGTTCTTCAGTCGTCAGCCAGCCCATACCCTGCACGAAGGCACCTTCCACTTGACCAAGATCGAGTGCCGGGTTCAGGGACTTGCCGACATCGTGCAGGATATCTGTGCGATCGACCTGATATTCGCCGGTCAGCGCATCAATGCTCACTTCGGACACGGAAGCACCATAGGCGAAGTAATAGAAAGGACGACCCCTGCCCTCCGCCCGGCTCCAATGGATCTTGGGTGTTTTGTAGAATCCTGCCGCCGAAAGCTGTACGCGGGCGCCATAGGCGGATCTGATTAGTTCCGGAAACGGAATGAGCCGATCACCAACCCGAACGATGTTCGGTTCGAAAACAACCTGCTCTTGTCCGACGCCATATTGTTCGACGGCAAACTGGACCAGACGTGCCTTGATCTGCTGGGCAGCGTTAGCTGCGGCCATGCCATTGAGATCAGAGCCGGAAGACGCAGCGGTAGCAGAGGTATTCGGTACCTTTGCGGTTGTCGTCGCCGTCACCTTGATACGGTCGAGATCAACCTGGAATTCATCGGCAACGACCTGCGCCACTTTGGTATAGAGACCCTGCCCCATCTCGGTGCCGCCATGGTTGAGATGGATCGAACCGTCCGTGTAGACGTGAACGAGTGCACCGGCCTGGTTGTACTCTGTCTTGGTGAAGGAAATACCGAACTTCACCGGCGTCAGCGCTATACCACGCTTGATGATCCGGCTATGGCGATTGAAGTTGATAATCGCCTCACGCCGCGCCGCGTATTCAGACGACTCTTCAAGCTCCGCAATGATTTGCGGGATGATATTGTCTTCGACTGTCTGATGATACGGCGTAAGATTGCGGCCTTCGCCGCCATAGAAATTCGCCTTGCGGATTTCCAGCGGATCCTTGCCAAGCGCATAGGCGATTTCCTCAATCATGCGTTCGCCACCGACCATACCTTGTGGCCCGCCGAAACCGCGAAAGGCGGTGTTGGAAACGGTATTGGTCTTCAACGGCCGCGATCTCAGCCTCACATTCGGATAGAAATAACAGTTGTCGGCGTGGAACAATGCACGGTCCGTCACCGGGCCGGAGAGGTCGGCAGAAAAACCGCAACGTGCCGAAAATGTGGCGTCGACCGCTTCAATGCGGCCTCCATCGTCAAAGCCGAGGTCATAGGCCACATGAAAGTCGTGGCGCTTTCCCGTTGCAACCATATCGTCGTCGCGGTCGGGCCGGATCTTCACCGCCCGGCGATATTTCTTGGCAGCAATCGCTGCGACCGCCGCAAAGAGATTGGCCTGCGTTTCCTTGCCGCCGAAGCCGCCACCCATCCGCCGCACATTGACCGTTACGGCATTGGATGGAACGCCGAGAACATGGCCAACCATGTGCTGCGTTTCGCTCGGGTGCTGGGTCGACGAATACACTGTCACCTCATCGTCCTCGCCGGGGATGGCAAAGGCGATATGACCTTCCAGATAGAAGTGATCCTGACCGCCTATGCGCATCTCGCCGCTCAGTCGGTTCTTTGCGCCGGCAAGACCGCTAGCAATGTCGCCGCGCTCAAGCTTCAGTGGATCGATGACAAGGGGATAGTTAGCTTTTTCTGCCTCCAGAACGTCAATGACGTGGTCAAGATCACGATACTCGATCTTGACCTTCGATGCTGCCTGACGCGCAATCTGCCGGGTTTCGGCAACCACCGCGAAAATCGGTTGGCCGTGGAATTCAACCTTGCCGACGGCAAAGACTGGATCGTCATGTTTCCCGGCTGGACTGACGTCGTTATGGCCGGGAATATCGTCAACCGTCAGGATGCCGATAACACCGGCACAAGCTTTGACGGCTTCAAAGTCGACGGACACGATTTCTGCGTGTGCGCGTTGCGACAGGCCGAGATATGCATGCAGCGTATCGGACGGCTCCGGCATGTCATCAATATACTCGGCCGTGCCCGAGACATGCTTGTGACCGGATTCATGCGGCTGTTTTTCGTGAACGCCGCCGCGAATGCGGGTAATCGGCTGAATTGAGTTCATTGCGCACTCCTCACCCAAATACCGCTTCGTAGCGGTTCAACCGGACATGCTTCTCGCCGCCTGTTTCGAGATAGAAGCGGCGCAGCAGGTTCTTCGCCACCAGCAGGCGGTAGTCTGCGGAGGCTCGCCAATCGGTCAGCGGCGTGAAATCATCGGGAAATGCGGCTATCGCCTTTTCAATGGCCCCTTCATCCCAGACGGCGCCGGTCAAAGCCTGTTCGACGGTCCCGGCGCGCTTGGGCGTGCCTGCCATGCCGCCAAACGCGATGACGGCACTTTCCACCCCGCCCCGTATGTCCAAAGCGATCCGGAATGCGCCGCAGACTGACGAAATGTCTTCGTCCAGGCGCTTGGAAATCTTGTAGACGCCGTAAAGATCGTCAGTGCCGAGATATGGGATTTGGATTGCTTCGACGAATTCCCCGGGCGACCGGTCCTGCTTTCCATATTCAATAAAATAATTCTCGATCGGGACCGATCGCCTGGTTTTGCCCTTGCGCAACAGAACGATCGCGCCAAGACCAATCAGGGCTGGAGGCGTGTCACCAATCGGCGAGCCATTAGCGACATTGCCGCCGATCGTTCCCATATTGCGAACCTGCTCCCCGCCGATGCGGTTCCACAGTTCGGTCATTTGGGGAAAATGGCGGATGATAACCGGATAGGCGTCCGTGTAACTGACACCCGCACCAAGCGTCAGACCCTCCTCGCCTTCCCTGATCTGGCGCAGTTCATCCAGATGCGAAAGGAAAACGACCGGCCCAATCTCGCGCATGAACTTCGTCACCCAGAGCCCGACATCGGTCGAACCTGCAACGATGGTCGCGCCTGGATTGTTTTCCAGCACGTCCGCGAAATCATCGACATTGGCAGGTAGTATGAGCTGCTGCTTGCCCTCACCGACGACAACACGCTTGCCGTCCTTCAGTGCAAGCAGTTGCTCCGTCACGCGCATCCGTTCAGCAACCAGCGGATCCTTCTTCAGATCACCCACCGCCGAAACGCGCTCGGCTGCACGGATGATGGCAGCGTAACCGGTGCAGCGGCAAAGATTGCCCTGGAGCGCTTTCTCGATCTCCTGGATGTTCGCTTGCGGATTCTGCATCCACAACCCGTAGAGCGACATGACAAACCCCGGCGTGCAGAACCCGCACTGCGAAGCATGCGTGTCGACCATGGCCTGCTGAACCGGATGCAACGTTCCGTCTATCCCGGCGAGCGCTTCGACCGTGACGACATGACAGCCATCGAGCGAACCGACAAAGCGGATGCAGGCATTCACCGATTCATATTTGAGCTGGCCGTTGAACAACCGGCCAACGAGAACCGTGCAGGCACCGCAATCGCCCTCTGCGCAACCTTCCTTGGTGCCGCGCAGTTTGCGGTCGAGCCGGAGAAAATCTAGAAGTGTCTCTGTCGGGGAAACATCCTTCCGCTCGATGAGCTTGTCGTTGAGTAGAAACCGGACGCTGTTGCGGACCTGGATATCCATGTGAAATCAGCTCCCGCGATAGGTTGAATAGCCAAAGGGGGCAACGAGTAGCGGCACGTGGTAGTGCACATTCTCGTCATCGATACCGAAGCGGATCGGGACCACGTCAAGAAACGGCGTCTGACCATTTGCCGACTGACTGCCGAAATACTCACCTACATGAAAGCGAAGTTCGTAAGCGCCCGAGCGCATATCCGCTCCCGTCATCAGTGGATTGTTGCAGCGTCCGTCTTCGTTGGTGCGTGTGCTGTGCAACGGCATAAGGCGCTCGCCATCGACACGAAAGAGATCGACGCGCAACTTAGCAGCAGGCTTGCCGCTGGCCGTGTCGAGCACATGGGTCGTCAGGCGACCGGCTGCTTCGTTGTGAAGGCTCATGAGTGTTCCTCCCTCCCGTGGAGTACTTTCAATTTCCATCGCTCAATTTGCCCGTCGACGCAGTTCCCGGGTAGGCAGCCGTTGATTGCAGGACTTTCAAATTTTTATGGGGGAATGCATCGCGCATTATTTGATTATTCAGGGATGGAACAGACGTTTGAGGAGGGGCCACATTGGCGAGATATCCCCGCGACATGCATGGCTACGGCGCGAACCCGCCGCAGGCCAATTGGCCAGATAACGCGCGCATCGCTGTGCAATTTGTCGTCAATTACGAAGAAGGCGGCGAGAACTGTGTGTTGCATGGCGATGCGGCATCCGAAGCATTCCTTTCGGAGATTGTCGGCGCGCAGGCCTGGCCTGGTCAGCGACACTGGAATATGGAGTCGATCTACGAATATGGCGCCCGGGCCGGGTTCTGGCGGCTGCATCGCCTTCTCACAATAAAGAACGTGCCGGTCACGGTCTATGGCGTTGCGACGGCCCTGCAGCGCTCGCCTGCGCAAGTCCGCGCTATGCTGGACGCAGGCTGGGAGATCGCATCCCACGGCCTGAAGTGGGTCGACTACAAGGATTACAGCCCGGAAGCCGAGCGTGAACACATGCTCGAAGCGATCCGCATTCATACTGCCGTCACCGGCGAACGTCCGCGCGGCTGGTACACCGGCCGTTGTTCGATGAATACGGTCGATATCGTCAGCGAGGAAGGCGGCTTCGACTACGTTTCCGATTCCTACGCCGATGACCTGCCCTATTGGCACGAGCATGCAGGTAGACATCAGCTTGTCATCCCTTACACGCTCGATGCCAACGACATGCGGTTCGCCACCCCGCAAGGGTTCAACTCAGGTGATCAGTTCTTCTCCTATCTGAAGGACAGTTTCGACACTCTTTATGCCGAAGGCGAAGCCGGTTCGCCTAAGATGATGAGCATTGGCTTGCACTGCCGCCTTGCCGGCCGGCCGGGGCGCGTTGCGGCCCTCGCCCGTTTCATCGACTATGTGCAAGGCCACGAAAAGGTCTGGCTAGCCCGCCGCATCGATATTGCGCAGCACTGGGCAATCAACCACCCTTACGGGCAGCAAGGCGCTCGACCTTCAGCTCTTGATGAAGAGGCATTTGTCGATCGCTTCGGCGGTGTATTCGAACATTCCGACTGGATAGCGAGGCGCGTCTATGCCTCCGAACTTTCGCCAGCGCATGACACCGCTATTGGGCTTCATTCCGCACTTACAATCGCTTTTCGCAGCGCTTCCCAAGATGAACGCCTCGGCGTGTTGAATGCGCACCCCGATCTTGCCGGCAAACTGGCGCAAGCCAAGCGGCTGACGGAAAGCTCGGCGCTGGAACAAGCTTCCGCCGGTCTCGATGCGTTGACCGACAACGAGCGGGAACAGTTCACCGCGCTCAACGCGCGGTATGTCGAGACTTTTGGCTTTCCGTTCATCATCGCTGTCAAAGAACACAGCAAGGATGAAATCCTTTCCGCCTTCAAGACCCGGATCGCCAACAATCGCCAGACCGAATTCAACACTGCATGCCGAGAGGTGGAGAGGATCGCCCTTCTCCGGCTTCAGGACATGTTGCCAAACTGAGGAATGAAAATGTCAAACACAAATGAAGATGTCCCCGCATTCGCGCGCAACTCGATCAACCTCGCATCGGCTGGACTCGGTGCAAAGCCGATCTTTGCGACAGACGAGTTCTTTGCTCCACTGGAGCGTATGCTGAGTGACGAGCCAGCGATTTTCTATCCTGAGAAATTCGACGACAACGGCAAGTGGATGGATGGATGGGAAACGCGCCGACGCCGCAGCACAGGACACGATCATGCAATTGTGCGGTTGGCAGCGCCAGGAACAATCTCCGGTTTCGATGTCGATACGGCGCATTTCACCGGAAACTATCCTCCCGCCTGCCGGATTGAGGCATGTAATTCCGCAGGTGAGCCCGACGGTACGACAGAGTGGACCGAAGTGCTCGGCCTCAATCGATTGGGGCCAAGCGCGCATCACTTTTTTACCTGCTCGTCCAAGGCCGTATGGAGCCATGTCCGCCTGCACATCCATCCGGATGGCGGCGTTGCGCGCTTGCGCGTCTATGGCCAACCGTCGCTGGATACCAGTTCTATCGGTGGTGAAGTTGTAGATCTTGCCTCATCCCTTTTGGGCGGCCGCGTCGTCGCGATGTCGAACGCCCATTATGGTTTTCAACGCCTTCTCGCGCCGGGTCGAGGCATCAATATGGGCGACGGTTGGGAAACCCGCCGGCGGCGGGAGCCGGGTAATGACTGGATCATCATAAAGCTTGCGGCGCGCGGCATTATCGAAAGCGCAATTGTCGATACGGCCCACTTCAAGGGCAACTATCCGGATGCCTGTTCCATCCAGGTCGCCGATCTAGGCGATGCTGGTGAGAGTCTTGATGAGCTGGTTGTGGCGTCGTCCATGTTCTGGGAAGAAATCCTGCCTGTGCAAAAACTTTCGGCGGACAACGTTCATGAATATGGCGGCAACCAGATCAAACAGAATGGCTCCGTGACGCACGCACGCTTCAACATCTATCCGGACGGCGGTGTCAGCCGGCTTCGCCTGTTCGGCAAGCTCGCTCGGGGATAATCCATGCGCGAAATCATCATTCAACCTCTGACCCGGGAGGCGTTTTCGCCTTTCGGGGATGTCATCGAGATGGAAGGCGCACACAGCTTTCCCATCAATCATGGCATGTGCATGCGTTATCATGATCTGGCCAAGGTTGAGACGGCGGGGGAGAATGCCCGTACCTTGATCAGCCTGTTGCGCGGCAAACCTTACGAACTGCCACTCAAACTTGAAATGGTCGAACGCCATCCCTTCGGGAGCCAGGCATTCGTGCCGCTTTCGCAGAATCCGTTTTTGGTAGTCGTAGCCCACGAAACACGCGATGGCCCCGGCGAGCCCATTGCGTTCCAAACAGCTCCGGGGCAAGGCGTCAACATTCACCGTAATGTGTGGCACGGCATTTTGACACCGCTCAATCGTGTATCCGATTTTGTCGTCATCGATCGTGGCGGCGATGGCATCAACCTGCAAGAACACTTCTACAGCGAACCATTTCTTGTCCGCTGATTCGATGAACTCAGTTCAGGGGGATTGAGTTCTCGCCCTTCCCAGATTGATAACGCTCCGATAGTTCCCCGTATTTTTCGCTGATCGCTGCTGTGCGGCGTTGCAACCGCTGCCGATCCCGCTCGGGCAAGCCAGCAATCAGTTTGTGGATGGAGTAGCTCTTCCAGAAGGCGTTCTGCTCGTTGTAGCCGCCCGGCTCGAGAGTGAAAACCTCCTTGAGGATTTTGAGGTCGTGCGGGATTGCGAATGCATCGCGCGAATCTTCGTGGCTGAAGAAGTAGTAGAAATTGTCAAAACCCGCCCAGGTGATGGCCGAAAGGCACATGGAACAAGGTTCGTGGGTGGACAGGAAAATCAGCTCGCGCGGATCGGGACGCGTGTCCTCCGCCATCTCGTAGAACCGCTTCAACGTATGAACCTCGCCGTGCCATAGCGGATTTTCAGTCTCATTGTTGGTCTCGGCCAGCACGAGCGAGAAATCTGATTTGCGTAGCAACGCTGCACCGAAAATCTTGTTTCCGGCGGCTACGCCTATCTCGGTCTTCGGGATAATCCGATGCTCGATCGTATCCAGCAGCACTTCAATCAGATTAGTCTTCATACTTTGCTGCTTCATCGGTGGCCTTCTACAGATTCGATGTCTGAAAATAGCAATGGTGCGGATGCGGCGCAATCGACGCATCCGCACCGGATTATGACGTCAGGCGGGAAATAGCGCGAACCTTATTATGAAGAGGGCAGCCACAAGCCATGTCGCCGGGTGCACAACACCTGCCTTGCCCGTGAAAGTCTTCAGCACAACATAACTGATGAAACCGAAGGCAAGGCCGTTAGCTATCGAGTATGTGAACGGGATCATCAATGCGGTCAGAGCGGCCGGGGTCGACTCTGTGACATCACTCCATTCGATATCAACAAGTTCATGCATCATCAAACCCGCGACGTAAAGCAAGGCCGGCGCCGTCGCATAGCCCGGGACAGCTGCAGCCAACGGAGAAATGAACAGTGCCGCCAGAAACAGGACGGCAATGGTCAATGCGGTCAATCCTGTGCGCCCGCCGGCCTGAACGCCAGATGCGCTTTCGACATAGGCAGTCGTGCTGCTGGTTCCGAGCAATGAGCCAGCCACGATAGCCGTGCTGTCGGCGAACAATGCGCGGCCAAGATTATTCGGCTTTCCCTCTTCGATCAGCCCAGCGCGCTTGCTGACGCCGATCAAGGTTCCCGTCGCGTCAAAGACTTCGACGAGCACGAATACGAGGATGACCTGAAGAAGCCCAGTGTGCAAAGCACCCATGATATCAAGCTGGAAGAAGGTTGGTGCCAGACTTGGCGGCGCTGAAAATACGCCCTGGAACTCGCTCGCACCAAGGATCATCGACAGGACAGTTACAACCAGAATGCCGATCAGGATGGCCCCGCGTACCTTGAGCGCATCGAGGGCGGCAATGACGAAGAAGCCCAGCATCGCAAGCAAGGCCCCCGTACTCCCAAGATGGCCCAAACCGACGAATGTCGCGGGATTGGCCACTACGATGCCCGAATTTTTCAACGCAATGAATGCAAGGAAGAGGCCGATACCCGCCGCGATCGCACTGCGCAGCGATTTGGGAATGCCTGCTACGAGCCGGCGGCGTACTCCGGTTACCGTCAGCAGCAGAAAGATACAGCCCGAAATGAACACGGCTCCAAGCGCTTGCTGCCAGGAAAAGCCCATGGCAGCAACGACGGTGAAAGCGAAGAAAGCGTTGAGGCCCATACCTGGCGCCATACCGATGGGCCAATTGGCAACCAGCGCCATAACGCCCGAACCGAGCGCCGCGGCGATACAGGTCGCGACAAACACAGCATTGCGATCCATGCCCGTGGAGGACAAAATTTCTGGATTGACGAAAATGATATACGACATCGTCAGGAACGTCGTCAGTCCCGCTAACACTTCCGTACGAACCGATGTGTTGTGGTCGCTAAGCTTGAAAAGCTTTTCGAGCATAATTCCTCCCTTGGCAAACGCCTAAGTCTCCGGTTGCCTTGCAAGCGCTGGACGCGTCAATGCAGGCTGCCTCTTTTGAGTTTTCGGTAATTCTCCGATCAAGAGATGACAGGCGCACACTCCTCCGCATGCCTGCCGCTCCTCAGTGTCGCCACCGTAATTGCAATTGTGCGTCTTTCGCTTCGGCGATACTAGGCGTCTATTCCGCATTCATATGCGAAACACCTTCAATATTTTCTTGAGTTAGAAGAAAAGAATTTGCCGGTTCACCGCGTTGCTACGATGAAGATACGGGGAAATGGCAAGAGCACTATTCCGTCATCCATCGGCTCGTAGGATTGAGCCAAACGTTGCTTATACTTGTCAAGGAAGCCCGCGCGTTCTTCCTCGTTCAGCAAAGAAAGATATGGACGCAAGCCTGAACCCTTGAACCATTCGATGATGCCATCCAGCCCTTGCAGCGGATGATTATAGGTCGTGCGCCAAATGTCGACACGGTGGCAATGGGGCCGTAGCAATCGATAGTAAAATGACGCAGTGCCTATCTCGCTACGGGTGGCGTTGGCTTGCGTTACCCTTGCAGCCCAGCGTTCGTCAGCCGCAACTTCCCGCATAGCCACATGTGTCGCCTCCTCCAGATTGTCCGGCATCTGTATCGCCAGAGAACCACCGGCACCCAGGAAACCCATCAGCCGCGGGAAAAGCCGGTCGTGGTCAGGGAGCCACTGCATGACGGCATTGGCGTAGAGAAGGTCGGCATTCTTGTGCGGCGTCCATGTGTCGACATGAGCTGTTGCGAATTCGCACCCCGGCAGCCGCTCCTTTGCCTTTGCGGTCATATCCGCAGAAGAATCGATCCCCAGGACTTCAGCATACGGATATCGCTTTACAATCAGTTCGGTGGAATTGCCCGGGCCACATCCGAGGTCTACCGCAAATTTCACATCCTGATTGGGAACGGCAGAAAGCAGGTCATTTGCCGGGCGGGTACGCTCGTCCTCGAATTTGAGATACTGCCCCGGCGACCAATCCGACTTTCTCATATGCGACTCATGCTCCTGTCACTCGTCAAGCATTAACATGCCTATTGCGATGACAGGGCTTAATATTGCACCGCTCTTTATGAGTACAGCTATTCTATTGAATTCTTCGGATAATATCCGACGCGATCGTCTTGACGATATTTTCAGGCGTAAGGATGCTGGCTTTGCTTTCCTGAACCTCCTTTTCGGGAGGTTGAGCAGTAAAATCCATGGTATTGGTTTCGTCCGGGAAAAACGCGGGACCAACGGTCCTTACATTTCGTTGCGATGTCTCGTTTTCATCGGCATCTCCCTGAGCGGGTTCTTCGGACAAGGCATCAACATCTGGCTCCCCGGTCTCTTTCACCGCAGATATGGCGGTCTCAGACTGGAAAACGGGCGTTTCCGGCACTGCAGCCGTTATGTCGGCTTGAGCATGGCACGTGCAGCCTGGCACGGCTTTAACTCCCGCTGTGCGGTAGTTGAATGCATTTGGTAACTCGCTATAGGGCTTCTTGTTGGCGACGGATATCATTGCATCCGATTCCTGTTCCGGCACTGCATGATAGTATAATTTCGCGTTCCCGGCCGGACACATCGCACTGCAAGCATTCTGATCGCGCGCAAAATATTTGGGCTTGGTCGAGAACGAAATCGGGAAATAGTATCCATCGCATGTACGCACGCAAATGGTTCGATAACCCTTTTTGACGATTCCGTTAACGCTCGGCTCGGTCCCTTCATATGTCGCTGCAAGCATTTCCGGAGCTGCGGTTGAACTTCTGCGCATATTGTCACGTTCATCCGGCAACCCTCTGACAATCACTTTGGAAGAAGGCTTATCCTCCTCAGTCCGCGTACCGAACAGGACTTCCAGCAGAGTCTTGCGACGGATATTGGATGAATCATTGTTTCCGCTTAACGATGCCGTTCTGTCATTGCAGCCTTTGGCCTCCAACGAGGCCAGAATCTGCTGGCGCGAAGGCTGCGACGCACCGGATCTGTCACTCGCGTTTTGAAGCTTTGCGAGTCTGGCGGACATTGCGTCAATGGTTCGGGCATAATTTTTGCAAAGCGCAGGGTCACCACGCGAAAACAGGAAGCCGCCGCAGCCTTCCTTGCTTGCCTTCGCTCGCATCTGTTGCAACTGCAGAGCCTGTTGCTGGGCGCCACGGTTATATTTGAGTGAACTGTTTCCGCTATTTGACACAGTCACCAATTGTCGTTTCAGCGCCGTGCAAACAGCGGAGTCGGCGTAAGCCTTGCCGAGAGTGACGGGACCGACCGCCAGTACTAGTCCAGCTACAACCGATAGTTGAAATATGGAAATCACCCGCATTGCCCCGCATCCTCCAAGATGCTGCTCCACAAGGAAGAGGGTTTGATCGCGCCAATCGCAGGAGAAAAGGCCAATACCCTGGCAAGTTCACCAGATCGCACTATTCCGGAATTAGCGACACCTCCATTATCAGACTAGTACATTGTTGCATTCGGCGTAATCCTAATTAATTATTTATCATATTAATATTAATAACGATTGCGTGATGCGGGAACCGTGGAATTTTCAGTAAAAGTGATAATTTTATGTGTTTTCCTGATTTCCGTATCAAATTATACTCGTGTGCATCCACGCAATCCGTACGATGCATGTATCAGAAAAACTAACGGTGTTTCGTTGGCAGTATTTCTCTTTTACACGAACAATGTTACAGAAATTTATCAATTATTTCGTTCATTGCAGAAGTAATTCCCGATATTTTGAAGGAGACCCACTCGACAACACTTTTAAAATCGCATTTATTGCGATCAGAAATCGTGTGCGTAGGCGATTAAAAACCCGGAGCTGAGGCAGGTGCACAAGAAGCTGGTATCAGTAATTTTAATTAGTATCGGACTGTTAGCCTGGCCGGCATATGCATTAGCGGATGTCGGTTATACAACCGGAAGCGTCAATCTTCGCACCGGCCCCGGAACAGGTTACACTCGCGTCGCGACCTTGGCGGCAGGTACTCGCGTCAATATTCTGGCATGTCAGCCGAACTGGTGTCGCGTCGGAAATCAAGGCGTTCGAGGATGGCTTTCCGCCAATTATCTCCAGCCGGCGGGAATTGTACGACCGAGAGTCGGAGTTGTGGTTCGCCCGACGATCATCGTCCGACCGCCCTATGGTTATGGACATCGTCCTTATCACAGGCCGCACCGTCCGCGATCCAATTGCAAAATAGCACCCGGGTTTTCTTGCAGGTAATCGCGTAATATTTTTTGACCCGGTGTCGGGAAAAGCCATACTGGATCGTCTTCACGTAAGAAGGAACGATCCAAATGCTTTACGCCATACTTTGCTATAATCCCGAAGACGTCGTCAGTTCCTGGACCAAGGAGGAGGATGACGCTGTGATGGCGCGCCTTGCTGTCGTCCAGGAAGAGCTCACCAAGCAAGGACGTCTTGGGCCTGTCGCAAGACTTCTTCCGACCACTGCCGCAACCACCCTTCGCAAGGGCCGCGAAGACCCCCTCGTCATAGACGGGCCTTTTGCTGAAACCAAAGAACAACTCCTCGGATTTTACGTTGTCGATTGTGCTTCACTGGACGAGGCACTGGAAACGGCGCGTGACCTAGCCCGTGCGAACCCGGGAACCGGTTCCTATGAGATAAGGCCGATCGGGATATTCAGGCCAGGGTCGAGTTTCTCATGAGCGACGCAGGCTGGATCGATGCCGCGCTTACCGCCGCCCGTCCGCAGGCGGTCGGGGCGCTGCTTCGTTATTTCCGCAATCTCGATACGGCGGAGGAGGCGTTTCAGGAAGCCTGTCTTCGCGCGCTGAAGAGCTGGGCGAAGAATGGACCACCACGCGACCCCACGGCATGGCTCATTTTTGTCGGCCGTAACAGCGCTATCGATGTGGTGCGGCGTCAGGCAAAACAGCAGCCTCTACCGCCAGAGGAACTCTTGTCCGACCTTGAAGACGCAGAAACCGCTGTCGCGGAGAAGATTGACGGTTCCGATTACCGGGACGACATTTTGCGCCTGTTGTTCATTTGCTGTCATCCCGATCTTCCCGCTACGCAGCAAATCCCGCTGGCGCTCCGGATCGTGTCCGGCCTGTCGGTCCGGCAGATTGCCCGCGCCTTTCTCGTCAGCGAGAGCGCAATGGAACAGCGGATCACACGCGCCAAGAGTCGCATCGGGGCCGGTGAAATACCGTTCGAAACGCCCGGACCGATCGAACGGGCTGAACGGCTCGCCGCAGTCGCAGCTATGGTCTATCTGATCTTCAACGAAGGTTACTCGGCAGGCAGCAACGAAGCCGAAGCCCGTTCCCCATTGTGTGGTGAAGCAATCCGCCTGTCGCGGTTGCTCCTGCGAATCTTTCCGACCGAACCGGAGATCATGGGATTGACCGCGCTCCTCCTGCTGCAGAGTGCCCGTGCTGACGCCCGCTTCGATACCGAGGGCTCGGTGATATTGTTGGAGAATCAGGATCGTAGCCTCTGGAATCGCAGTATGATCAATGAAGGATTGGCACTGATCGACAAGGCCATGCGTCACCGGCAGCCTGGTCCCTATCAGATCCAGGCCGCAATCGCTGCGCTGCATGCACGGGCCATGCGCGCGGAAGATACGGATTGGACGGAGATCGACCTGCTTTATGCAGCGCTCGAACGGTTGACGCCCTCGCCTGTGATCACGCTCAATCGTGCCGTCGCCGTCGCGAAAGTGCGCGGTCCGGCCGAAGCGCTCGCACTGATCGAGCCGCTGGAGGAAAGGCTTTCAGGCTATTTCCACTTCTTCGGCGTCAAAGGCGGCCTGTTGATGAAGATCGGCCGCACCAACGAGGCCCGGGAAGCGTTCAACCGCGCGATCTCTCTCGCCAATACGGCAGCTGAAGCCGCCCATATCCGCATGCATCTCGATCGGCTTGCGCAAGACTGATTTTACCGACAGAACTAATTTTTTGACGCTCCTGTCGGATCGGCAGTCGTTCATCCGTCCTTGGTTCAGAGACGATCCCCGCACTTCGGTGGGGGCAGTTTTATGAACCATCGAGGAAGGAGAACACCATGACTGTCACGGACGAAAAAGCCGCAATTGCAGCTGTGATCGAGGACTGGTCGAAAGCGATCAGCAACAAAAAAGCCGCGCGCGCCCTGTCTTATCTCACCAACGATGTGGTCCAATTCACGCTCGCTCCACCCCTGCAATATCAGGGTAAGGGTGCTGAAGACCTGCAAGCTTGGTTCGATACATGGGAAGGGCCAATCGGTGCCGAAGCGCGGGATGTGGAGATCATAGCCGGCGGCGATGTAGCTTTCGTAAGAAGCCTTGTCCGCATGACCGGAAAGAAGGCCGATGGCGAGGAGCCGGACCTCTGGTTCCGCCAGACTCTCGGCCTGATCAAGCAAAATGACACGTGGAAGATCGCGCATGAGCATGCCTCCGTGCCTTTCTACATGGATGGCAGCTTCAAGGCTGCACTCGATCTGAAGCCGTAATCCCGGCGACGTCCTTGTTACGCTGTCCGCGCGGTGACGGAACTCCGTTCTTCTAAGCGCGCGAACTCACTTGTCCGGTCAACAATCCTTCAAAAGTAATTTTGCCGGTGGCTTTGTCACGTCCCTGTCATGAAACGCGGGATAAGAACGGCGTCAGATTCCCCCAAGACATATTGTCATAAGGACCAAGACTCTGAAATCACCAACTCTGACTGGTGCGCGCGGCGTCATTGCCGCCATTTCTTGTTGCAGCATTTCCGAAGGAACGCGACATGACGAATGAACTGATTCTCACGGGCGCCCGCGTCGTTCTTGACGATGCAATCATTCATGGTTCGGTGCAGATCGTTAACGGGACAATAGCCAGTGTCGACATGGGCCGTTCAGCGGTTTCGAGCTCCATCGACATGGGCGGCGATTATATTCTGGCTGGTCTGGTCGATGCGCACACCGATCATCTTGAAAAACATGTCTATCCGCGCGCTCACGTCAAATGGGACATGCTACGGGCCGTCATGGCACATGATTCGCAAATCATCGGCGGCGGTGTGACCACGGTTTTCGACTCGCTTTGCGTCGGCGCGACCATCAAGAATCCTGAACGCCGCGAGATACTGGGACCAATGATCGACGCTCTCGAATATGCGGGCGCGAAGGGCATGTTGCGGGCAGAGCATCTTGTGCATCTGCGGTGCGAGATCACCGACAATATGACGCCTGCGCTTATCGCCGAAAACATCGACCGGGATATTGTGCGCGTTGTTTCGATCATGGAACACATTCCAGGCAAGCGTCAAAGTCATGATGTATCGAACTATCTCGACCGGCGAATGAAAGAAACGGGCAAGGATCGCACGGCTGTCGAAGAAGAAACACGCGAACTGCTCGAAAGTCTGGAAGCAAGTTCAAGTGAAGTACGCCGTCTCGTAGTCGAATTTGCCAAGACACGCGGCTTGCCCATGTTCAGTCATGACGATCTGACTGTCGAGCATATCCGCATGGCGCATGCGGAAGGCGTCCGTGTTGCCGAATTTCCGGTCAGCATTGAAGCTGCGCGCGAAGCCCGAGCGCAATCCATGCTGATCGTGGCCGGTGCGCCGAATGTACTGCGCGGCGGTTCGCAATCGGGCAATGTCGCGGTCACCGAACTGCTGGGCGAGGGACTGGTAGACATCCTGACTTCGGATTATGTACCGCGTTCCATGCTCGATTGCGCTTTCATGCTGGCAAACAGGCCGGAATTCGACGTTGACTTGCCCGCGGCGGTCCGCATGATGACCAGCGTTCCCGCGCGAGTCTGCGGGCTCGATGACCGTGGGGAAATTCTGCCGGGCTTGCGCGCCGACCTCATTCGGGTTCATCTGGTGGACAATATCCCCGTCATCCGTTCGGTGTGGCGGCAAGGGCGGCTCGTCAACTAAAATGGAAAATTCATGACCGAAATGCTCGTCACCAACGCCCGGCTGGTTCTGGCGGATAATACCCTCGACGGGACCGTAGGCATTCAAGACGGACGGATCAACGATATCGGTGAAGGGTCCAGCTCTGTTGCCGATGCCATTGATTTTGAAGGCGATTTCCTCTTGCCGGGCTTTGTCGAACTCCACACCGACAACCTTGAAAAGCATTTGCAGCCGCGGCCCGGGGTCATGTGGCCGTCAAGTGCAGCATCGGTGATTGCACATGATGTACAGATTGCCGGTGCCGGTATTACCACCGTATTCGATGCTGTCTCTGTCGGAGAATATTCTTCCGCCAGTGCCCGCCGCCAGATGATCACAAGTACCGTGGAAACCGTTGCTAATGCGCGTGTACGTGAAGTACTTCGCAGCGAGCATCTGTTGCATCTGCGCTGTGAGCTGGCAGATTCGGCCGTGCTCGACATTTACGAACCGATTGCGGACAACCCTTACGTCAAGCTTGTCTCGTTGATGGATCACACACCAGGTCAGCGGCAATGGGCGGATCTCGCCAAATGGCGGCAGTTCAACCGCGACAAGAAATGGACGGATCTCGAATTCTATCAGATGGTTGAAGACAGAATTGCTGCGCAATCTCAATATGTTAGCCGCTATCGCACTGCAGTGATCGAGCTTGCCCGCCAGCACGGTACCGTGCTTGCCAGCCATGACGACACGACACCCGAGCACATCGACGAGGCGGTAAGCGACGGGATCGCCATATCCGAGTTCCCGACAAGTATAGATGCCGCAGCCCATGCCAACAGGCGCGGCATGAAAGTCGTCATGGGCGCACCCAATGTGGTACGCGGCGGGTCGCATTCAGGCAACGTCTCGGCGATTGATCTCGTGCGTCAGGATTTTCTTGACGGGCTTTCTTCCGACTATGTTCCCTCAAGCCTTATGCAATCGGTGTTTTTGCTGAATCAGAGCGAGGGAATCGATCTGGCGAAGGCAGTTTCGCTCGTTTCGGACAATCCGGCGCGTATGGTCGGCCTGGATGATCGTGGCGTTATTGAGATAGGCAAGCGCGCCGATTTCAGCAGAGTCCGGTTAATAGATGGCGTCCCGGTCATATTAAGCGTCTGGCGGGAAGGAAAGCGCGTCTCCTGACGCGCCAGTATTATCAAGTACTGTATTTCTCGACGAAGGCCTCGGCACTCAAAGCCCGCATATCGGGAAGAGTTTCGCCAAGCTTTTCATGGCTCCAGTCCCACCAAGCGAGAGAGATCAACTTCTCCGCAAGTATTTCCGGATGGCGGCGCTTGATGAACTTTGCCGGAACGCCGGCAACGATGGTATATGGCGCAACGTCCTTGGTCACCACGGCCGAAGAGCCGACGACCGCGCCATCTCCGATAGTAATACCCGGCATAATAACGGCGCCGTGCCCGATCCAGACATCATTACCAATATTGACCTGATGATCGCGGCGCCACTGAAAAAAATCGACGTCATCGCCAAGATCAAAACCGCATTGGCGCGAGCGATAACTATAATGATGCTGGCTGGCGCGCCACGTTGCGTGATTTCCCGGGTTGATGCGGGTAAAGGCGGCGATCGAGCAGAACTTGCCGATCTTTGCGTAAATGATCGACCCATCATGCACGATATAGCTGTAGTCACCGAATTCCGTTTCAGCGATGGCCGTGCGCGCGCCAACCTCGGTATATTGCCCCAGTGTGCTATCCCGCACGGTGGCGGTGGGGTGAATTATCGGGGCAATCCCCAGCATCTTTTCGCTCATTTTAGCGCCTCGTGTTGTCGCATAAATCGTTCGGTGGCTTTCTAAGCGTCGCATGCAACAACATTATGAATATATTGAACAATTCCTCGTCATCAGGACATATCGATCGGCGTCTTGTGCGCGGCGATATCGTGCGGAAGGGTCGTTTGCCGCTCGATCATGCGATGCACGCGCGGCTCCGTGAGGCCCCGGTGAAGGGCGCGGATTCGATCACCAATCGCGGCATCCGCCTGGGTTCTACGCAGATTGTGGCGCACATATTCGACCCAGGTCGGCGTATGATAGCTTTCTGTCCATATTTCCGGGTTTTCCAGGTCGCGCATCAGTGCCCAATGCCCTGCCCCATCACGAATGCGGACGCGCCGCCGCGCAGCCATAACCTCAAGGAATTCAGGCACATCGGCCTCCGCGATGACATAGTCTATCATGATAACGATAGGGCCGCTGCGCGGTTTAAGGTCCAATTTCAGCAGCGGTTCACTAAAGCGGTTCAGCGGATCGAGATTGAGCGTTTTAAACTCTGGCAAAGCATAGCGGAGGCCAATTGCCGCGCCGAACAACATAACTATACTTGAAGCGAGCAGTGCCCTGTCTGCGCCATACTCGCCCGCTGCAACACCCCATAACCAGCTGCCGCCAGCGATGCCGCCAAAGGTAGTTGTCTGATAAAGCGACAAGGCGCGACCGACGACCCAGCGCGGCGTCGAAAGCTGCACCGTCACGTTGAACAGCGAAAGCGCAAGCACCCAGCATGCACCAGCGAGCAGCAGTGCGGCGTTGGTCGGCCAAACATTGCTGCTGAGTGCAGTCATGCCTGCACTCGCGGCGAAGCCAATAAACGCAATGCGAACAATGGCTTCGCTCGACAAATATTCGCGCAGGCGCGCGCTGATCAACGCACCACAAATCGCCCCGATGCCGAAGGAGCCGAGCATGACGCCGTAAACCAAGGGTCCGCCGTGAACCAGATCGCGCGCCACCAGTGGTAAAAGGGCGAGGATGGCGCTGGCGGAAAGGCCGAAAACAAAGCTGCGGAAAATTACTTTTCCAATGTTCGGCGACATGGCGACGTAACGCAAACCGGCGGAAATCGCCCGCCCCAAAGTCTCGCGCGGCAAAGGATTCGGGTCATATTTTGGCTGCCAGCGGAACAGTGCATAGATCAGCGGAAGATAACTTATAGTATTGACCGCAAATGCAGCCGCGGCACCTGCAATAGCGACAATCACGCCGCCGATGGCCGGGCCGACGCTGCGGGTAATATTGAAGCCCATGCTGTTCAATGCGACCGCACTCGGCAAATCATCGCGCGGGACCATATCGCCGACGGAGGCCTGCCATGAAGGGTTGTTGAGCGCCGTTCCGCAACCGATGAGGAAAGTGAAGCACAGCAGCAGCCATGGCGTGATCAGGTTGAAGTGCGAAAACAGGGTCAGCAGGATCGATACGCCCAGCATGAAACATTGCGCGACAAGCATCACCCGGCGGCGGTTGAAATTGTCGGCAAGAGCTCCGGATACCAACGAAAACAACATGATAGGCAGCGCGATCGAAGCCTGCACCAGTGCCACCATATCGACGGAATCGGAGATGGTTGTCATCATCCAGGCCGCGCCGACGGACTGGATCAGGGAGCCGAAATTAGAGGAAAGACTGGCAAACCAGGTCCGGAAAATGTCATGTCTGAATGGTGCGAGTGGCGATGCCCGGTCTGTCACCTCGTCAACTTTCTTCTTTGGAAGACACTGGCGTTACTATCCCGTTATAAGCGAGACTGCACCGATTGCCAGTCGTCGAATTCCACCCACTCGCCAAATTGCGGGTTTCTCACAACTTGATACAATCAGAATAAACGCGCCGGTTGAGAATCTTGCCCCAGATTCGAGGTTTCTTGCATGAGAATCCGGCATTCGTATGTGAGAATCGCACAAAGGCGTCCGATATCTGCCCCTAAAACAGCTTCCGGGCACCGTGAGAATGGTAGATTTCGGCAATCCGGCGGCAGATTAATTGAACGAGCGTTTCTTTAATTTTTGGGCCCTTTCGCAACGATTCGGCCGTGCGAGCCAATTTGCCGTACTGGCGGGTACGGCGCTGGAATTTACCTGCCTCGCCGGAACAGAATCTCGCCCTTGCCCGACACGGCAACGTCGCCGCCAAACTTGCCGGGCCTCGTTCCAAGCAGCGGCTTGTCCATGATTTTTTCCTGGATGAGAAACCGGTCGAACACGGTGGAAAAAGCGACGTCCGTCTCACCACAATCGACGAAAGTCGGCGAGAGATTTTCCGGGCGGCGGTCAAGGAACAAGGAGCCGCGTTTCATCAGGTAACCAGGCATCGCACCAATGCGCCCGGTGACGACAATAGATCCGGCGATCATGCGGTAGCCGGCATAGTCACCGCAGCCCTTGAGGATAGCGACGATGCCGCGGCGCAATCGCTCGCCAGCATAATTTCCGGCCTTGCCGCGAACGATCAGCATACCGCCTTCCATGCCAGTGATTTCGCCAGCAAGCGGCCCGCCAAGATAGTCTCCCGCATTGCCCTTGATCTCGAGCCGGCCATCAATCATGCCGGAACCAGCATGATCGCCGGCACTGCCGTCGATAGCCAAGGACCCGCCGGACATTTTCCTGCCGGCCTCAATACCGACGTTGCCGATCACGCGAATGGCGCCACCACTCAACCCGGCACCGATCTTGTCGAAGCGCGCGCTACCACCCTCGAAAACAATGCTGTTTGTATCTTTGCCGGTTATCTTGAAAACATCGCCCACCGTAGCGGGATAGCGGCTTGTGCCAACGCGCAGTTTTGCGATCTGAACATCTGTCAGCCCGGTTAGCACAGGAGGCGTCAGAGCCGATAGGTCCAGACGTTCTTCCGGTTCGGCAAGGAGCGAGAAGGTCAGCGCTTTCATGGCAGCAGATCCTTCAGGTGGTAATGGAACTTGCCGAGCTTACCGCCGTAATTGCCGGCACTGATCCTAAGCGCGCCTCGCTTGGGGCCAAGTTCGACGACCGCTTTCAGCCCGGCCCGCATGGCGGCCGCCACAGCGTCGTTGGTTTCGCCATCAATGACAATCTCCAGCACCGCACTAACCTCCGGTGTCAGCGCACTGTTGACGACGCCGCGCAGCGTCGGCGCGAAAGCATCATTGGTCGAGGCCACCATGCCCTTATATTTGCCGCCGACTTTGGAGCCAGACCGGACCACGCCGCCCGGGAACGGCATGATCGCGCCCGGGACCTTTTCGATGGCGGCTACGGCGCGTTCCGCGGCGCGCAGTGCCTTGGCATTGTCGGCGGCGAGAAACAAAAGGTTGCCGCCGCCGACGGCGAGCTTGGTCAATCCTGTCGTCGCCTCGCACAGGAACTCGCCATCCATGACCGGCACGCGCCAATAATGCTTGCCGCCGAATTTCTTCGATATCTGCCAGCCATCGCCGAAATAGCGCAGCGCATTGCCGAGATCGAGCGGTGCCGTTCCTTCGAGATCGGCAAAACAGGCACTGCCGGGCGAGGTCAGCACACATTGGCCAAGGCGGTTCTTCAGCTGCTTCTGCAATTCATCCGTGCCCATGGCGAAGATCATGACGCGGCAGCCTGGCCGCCCGTCCGGCGTCTTTGATGCCGGCAGGTCCCTATCGATGGCCGCCTCGCAGCCGCAACCAATGACGGACGTCGCATAGCCAGTCATGGTGATAGCGGCCTGCCGCGCCCATTTCAGCGTCGGTGCAGTGATGATGATCGCGGTCGCGCGCATGCCGAAGGCTTCGGCGAACGTATCGTCGATGATGACGCCGTTGCGGGTCAGCTGTTGCATGAGACCTCCGCAAACGGTTCGTCCCGCTGGATGGCGGAATCGGGGAAAGTGAACCAGTCGAGCGACAGGCCGTAGCGCTCTTCATGATAGGTTTGCATGTGCTTGACCATTGCCTTGTCCGGCGGCGGGCTGAGCCGCAGCGTCTTGCCCCAGCGATAGTGGGTGACCTTGCCGTTCTTGACCACAAGGTCACCACTCTTGAAAACCAGAGCTGCCTCGCGGAACATCTTGGCGATGTCCTTGCCCTTGCGATAGACCGCGACATCGGCGATGGCCCCTGCCCCGAGGTGACCGCGATCCTTGAGGCCGAGGAGCTTGGCCGGTGCCGCACGCGTCATGATCGCAATCTCTTCGAAATTGTATTCGCGGCGGATGGAGGCGAGCGTCGTCAGGCCGAGCGCGGTGGCGTTGAGTTCTGTCGATTTCGCATCGCGTGCGCTGCTGCTCATCAACAGTTCGAACAATTCCGGATAGGCGGTGAAGGGCGCGCCATTCGGGTGGTCGGTGGTGAAGAACACCCGCCACGGATCGGTGATGAGCAGGAAAAGCTCAAGCCCGACGGCCCATTGCAACGAGCCGTAATAATCCTGCTTGTAACGATAGGGTACGATGCCGCCGCCGCCGTTGCCGTCGCCGTCCAAAATGACGGTCTTTTTAGGATTGGCATTGCCGATGGCCGAAAACTGCCGCATCACATCCGACGAGATCGTCACGGTTTGTCCGAACATCACCTGGCCGATATCGATGGTGACATCGGGGTTGGCGTTGACGGCTTCCGCCAGCCGCGCCGCCTCGGATGAGAATTTGCGCTTGCCTTCGGTGCCATAGCCATAGAATTGCAGATGAGCGAGATGCAACGGCACCCCTTCGCTCGCGGCGATTGTCGCGGCAGCCGTATCGGCGCTGCCGGCAATCCCGAGATTGTTGGCATGCACATGCAAGGGATGCGGCACGCCGAGGCGGGTTACCGAGGCCTGCAGCGACTTGACGATCTTGCGGGAGCTGACGCCATATTCCGGCACGGTATCATCCAGCGAAAAGGAACGGACATTCTCCTTGAAGGCGGCCGCCGCTCCGGCATTGATGACTTTCACGCCAAGAGCACGGGTTGAGCCGACCACCCATGCAACATAATCGTCGAGCATTGCCGAGGACTTGCCATTGCGAAGCAGTGACAGCGTGAAATCGTCATTGCCGAGGATAGCAAGCGTCGCTTTGTCGATGATTGGAATGTCGGCGAGTTCCAGGTGCGTATGCAGTGCCGTGTACGGCGCCATGGCAGGCTCTACCACGGTAGTGAAGCCCATTTGGGCGTAGAGCGTGCCGGTCTGGAAGGTCGACCAGCCGGCATTGGAAAGCGGCGTATTGGCTGGTCGCGGCTGATGCGCCCGGTGGTGTTCGGGCAGGAGCAGCCGCGCCGTGTTCACATTGCCGCCGCCGATATGCGAATGGATATCGATGGCGCCTGCCATGACGATGCAGCCCGAGACGTCGTGTGTTTCATCCGCCGTTTCGCCCTTGGGCACATCGGTGAGCAAGCCGTCCCTGATCCAGACGTCGCGCTTTGCTGTTGCGCCGTGGACGGGATCGACGACCTCTCCACCGGTAAGACGGATCAGCATGGCAAAGCCTTTCGACCCGGAAGTGCCTCCGCTAGTTGGCCTATGACGCTCGAGACACTCGGCAATTGCGAAGGCTGGGTGGCCTGCACCGCCCTGAATGTGCCGATGCGGCTCGAATAGCAAACGCCATCATGATCGATGCCGGCCCTTCCGACGGAAATGGTGACTTTCGCCCCCGAGGTTGGGGCATTGGTCTTGCTGAGAGATATCAGCGGGATCCTTCCCCCCTGGGGGGGATTTTCGCCGCCCCTCGTCGACATCCAGACATGAAGGTCCGCTTCCTTGTCGCGGATCATGCGCTGGATATCCCATCGCCCGGGGTCATAGCTTGGGAGGCTATTGGTGAAACCTGTTCGAGGCGGAAATCCTGTCATCCACAGGGAGGTGAGAGCCGTACCCCATGCGTCGTCATCGGCAGGCAGAAATACGCTGCTGGCGCGGCCTGTCTTGTTCAGATCGGCGACCAGGCCCTGGAGCATGATGAGGCCAGCCGCTTCGCCCGACGTGCCCGAGAAGACGAACACCGGGAATTGCGCCGTGGTCAGGGCTTTCTTGAAGCGGTCTATGTTCGTCAGGGAGGCCGCGATGCGGCGGCCCTGCAGCTCGGCGCGAAGGACGCCAAGCGCAGCACCCAGCGACAGGCCCTCGCCCAGAAGTGGCACGGCCCTCAATTTGCGGGCAAGCTTGCCGGCTTCACTCGTTTCGGTTCCATTGATGTGGAACCAGCTGCGCTTCTGCTTGTCACCGAGATCCGGCTGTGAATCCGCCCAGGCCTGCAGGAGTTCGTGATGCGCGGATGGGATTTCGCCGACGATAACGATCAGGCTGGAACGACGGCGCGCTTCTCCCGGCGTCGTGAACATACCGCCACTGTCGGTGAAAAGCGCGACTTCGGTGGCAAGCACCTTGCCCCTGGCGTGATCGTAAGCCCCACCTAACCGTTCTGCCAGCGCAATGGCACTGCGCGTACCATGCACATCCGCATCGAGGGTGAAAACTGGACAGCGGCTGGATGCCAGAAGCTTTGCAGCATTCCGAACAGCATCCGTCAAAGGTACCGGCTGGCTGCCAACCCATGCAACCGACATATTCCGCAACTTTCTGGTGCCAGCTTAAACTTAGCGACCTTTTTTTCGAATGTGAACCCTGTCGGTGTGCAAAAAAATTTTAGATCAATCGTCGTACTTAACGTAGGCGAAGCGCTGGTCGGTTTGCGGCGTTCCTTCCAGCGATCCCGCCTCCTTGCCCGGCTGCCACTGCACAACGCTCTCGATCTTTTTGGCGAGCTCGAAATCCTTGTCGGTGATGCCCTTGGCGGCATGGTTCTGCAGCAGGACTTCCACCCAGGCATAGGAGGCCTTCAAGTCCGGGTGATGCCAGGCGGCTTCGGCGAGATGGCCGACCGTATTGATTACCATCAGGGTCGATTTCCAGCCATGGGTCTTGTACTTGCGGCGAATCCAGCCGTTCTCATAGCGCCAGTGCGGCAATTCCGCCTGGAGTTTTTCTGTGATTTCGCTTTCGGAATATACCTTTTCCTTGGGCTTCTTTTCATCGGTCATCGGCGATACTCCACTTCTTCGTTCATGGTGCTTGCACCTCGGTCGAAAGACGATATCATAGTGCAGGGCCCGATTTTTGAGATTGTGTAAAGAATAGCAAATGTCGGAATCCGTCACCATCAAAGTCCCGGCGCGCCTTCATCTCGGCTTTCTCGATATACCGCGTTCTGGCACCGACCGCTTCGGCAGCATCGGCCTGCCTGTGCAGGATATAGCGACAGTCCTGACGATTTGCCGTTCGAACGAGACACAGGTTAACGGCGACGAACAGGCGCGCATCGAACAGCATGTCGCGACACTCTGCCATCATCTCGGTATCAAGGCGCAGCACCGGATCCATGTGCAGCGGACGATCCCGCGGCATATCGGCCTCGGTTCCGGCACGCAGATCGCTCTGGCTGTCGCGGCTGCGATTCGCACGCTGCATGGCCTGCCGCTCGACACCGTCAACGACGCTGTGCTGCTCGGGCGCGGCTCCCGCTCGGGCATCGGCATTGCCGCATTCGAAGAGGGCGGCCTGATCGTCGATGCGGGAAAGGGAGCTGGCAGCGCGGCACCCACAGTCATCTCGCGCATCCCGTTCCCTGAAGCCTGGCGCATTATCCTCGTCTTCGATGCCTCGACACAAGGGATCCATGGCGAGGCAGAGATCGAAGCTTTCCGGACATTACCGCCGTTCCCCGTTGAAACGTCGGCTTCGATCTGCCGCCATGTCCTGATGGGTATCATGCCGGCGTTGATCGAGCAGGATCTGGCATCGTTCGGCCGGGCGGTCGAAGCCATCCAGACCGAGATCGGTAATTATTTTGCACCGGCGCAGGGCGGCGTCTTCACCAGCAAACACGTCGAAGCCACCATCCGGCGGCTGGCGCAGGCTGGCGCTGTCGGTATCGGCCAGAGTTCATGGGGACCGACGGGTTTCGCCTTTGCCGCCTCGCAGTTGGACGCGACGCGCATCGTCGATGAGATCGGCGGGCGGTCGCCAGGCACCACCATCCAGATCGTTGCGGGCAGAAACGCGGGCGCGGATATCACGCACACCACGTTAAACTTCGCAACAGCTTAGGGTACCACTATTAACAGGGAGCGGAAACAGTGAGCCGCAAGACGATCCTTCACATGCTGACACCACTCCGGCAGATGAGCCCGTTCGACGTCAATATGGCGCTCGATGCAGGCTACGACGCCGTGGTTCCCTATACGGATGTCAGCCTTTCCGATGTCGGCAATCTCGTTCAGGACGCGATCTTCTCGCGCCCGCCGGACGCGGGTGTCGCAACTGGTATCTTCCTCGCAGGCAAGGACGCGCCGACGGCGCTCGACATGCTCGACGCTGCAAAGAAAGCCATGGTGCCACCCTTCGAAATCTCGGTATTCGCCGATCCGGCGGGATCTTTTACAACCGCCGCTGCAATGGTCGCCAAGGTTGAGAAGGCGCTGATCAAGCACCATGACCGTGAACTGAACGGAACCTCAGTTGCGGTCTTCGGCGCGACGGGTGTCGTCGGCTATTGCACGGCGGTAATCGCGGCCGAACAGGGTGCGCGGGTGACGATTGTCGGTCACGATGGCCTGGAACGCGTGCAGGAGATCGCGGCATCGATCAAGCAGCGGTTTGGTGTGACAGTCGAGCCCGCCGACGGTTCGACGGAAGCCAGAAAGGCCGCAATCGTCGAGGATGCGGAAGTCGTTCTGGCGGCGGCAAAGGCTGGCGTTCAGGTGATTTCGAAAGCGCAGCTCGGCTCTGCAGGCGGGCTTCTCGTCGCCGCCGATGTGAATGCTGTCCCTCCGGCTGGTATCGAGGGCCTGAAAGTCAATGCCAATGGCGAACCACTCGATGCGACACAGGCTGTCGGCATTGGTCCGCTCTCCATCGGCAACGTCAAATACAAGACGCAAGCCGGTTTGTTCGAACAGATGATCAAGGCGAAAAAGCCGGTTATCTTTGATTTTCGGGACGCATTCACCCTTGCTCGCGACCTTGCCAAATAATCCCGCGATCCTGATCGCCGCGATTTCCGGACGCTCGCTTGCAGCGGCGGCGCGGCGTGCCGGTTTCCGGCCGTTGGTCGCCGACCTTTTCAACGATGCCGATACGCTGGTATTGGCGGATCGCGCCGTGAAGCTTTCCGGCAGCCTGCAGCGTGGGATCGATGCGGAACAAGTCGTGGAGACGCTGACTCGCCTCGCCGGCGACGACCAGCCGGTGGCCGTGATCTACGGCTCGGGTTTCGAACGCAGGCCGGAGATGATCGAAGCGATTTCGCGCAGGTTTGCTGTCGCCGGGAACACTGCGGAAACTATCCGCCTCGTAAAGGATCCGGCCCGGCTGGCGCGGCTATGTTCCGAGTTGTCGATACCACATCCGGATATTCGATTCGATGCTCCCGAACATCCGCAAGAATGGCTGACAAAACTTGCCGGCGCTGCAGGCGGTTCGCATGTGAAGCCAGCGAACGGCGATACGTCCGGACATGAGCATTATTTTCAGCGCTTCGTTCTGGGCAAAAACCTATCCGCGCTATTTCTCGCCGACAGGCAACAGGCGCACATTGTGGGGTTCAGCCGGCAATGGTCGTCGCCTGCGAAACACACGCCGTTTCGCTATGGCGGTGCCGTGCGCTTGCGTCGTTACGATCGGGAGAAGACCTTCCAGATCGAAGAATGGCTGACGGATTTAACCAAGAGAACGGGACTTGCTGGCCTCAATAGCGCCGATTTCATCGATGGCGATGCCGGTCTGCATCTCATCGAGATCAATCCGCGGCCCGGCGCGACGCTCGACATTTTCGACAATGACGAGATCCCGCTTCTACGCGAACATCTGCGCGCGGTTATGGGGTCGAGCATTTCGAAGCCGGCCTATGACGGCTCGGCGGCATCCGCGATCGCCTACACGGCGAAAGTCATCAACACCTTTCCGAAATTTGATTGGCCAGCCATGACGGCCGATCATCAGATGTGTGGCACCACGCTCGCAGCAGGCGATCCTGTCTGTACGGTTTTTGCCACGGCTCCTTCGGCTGCCGCAGCGATGCGGGCCGTAAAGAACCGCGTCAAGGAACTCTCGATTAATTGGAGGGGAGATTTTCCATGAGGGACGGTCATGCCTATCTCAACAGAAACGCGCAACGCATAACCGACAGGATGATCGAGGATGCGGACCGGCTTGGTATCAGCCACAGCCGCGGTGATCTTGGCGAACATCTGATCGACGCTGGCGCGGATAGTCCGGGTGGCATCGAGGCGGGGCTGCTGATCGTCGAAATCTGCCTCGGCGGGCTTGGAACCGTGTCGGCGGGGCTGGGTGCGGGCAAATGGCCCTACTCGGTGGATATCCGTTCGTCGCAGCCGGTTCTCGCCTGCCTCGCCAGCCAGTATGCCGGGTGGAACCTCTCGCACGAAAAGTACTTCGCCATGGGTTCCGGTCCGGTGCGGGCGCTGGCACGGGTTGAGCCGCTATTCGAGGAAATCGCCTACCGCGAACCAAAGGCAGAATCGTCGGTGATCGTACTTGAGACCTCAACCCCGCCGCCCGGCGCAATCGTTGAGAAAGTGTCGAAGGCTACGGGTCTCGCTCCCGATAGGCTGACTTTCATCTACGCGCCGACGCAAAGCCTGACAGGCGCAGTGCAGATCGTCGGGCGTGTGCTCGAGGTCGCCCTGCACAAGGCGCACGACCTGAAATTCCCGCTCGCCGATATTGTCGATGGTGCGGGCCGAGCGCCGATCCCTGCGCCACATCCGGACTTTTTGAAGGCTATGGGCCGGACCAATGACGCAATCATCTATGGTGGTACGGTCCAGCTTTTCGTCAAGGGAAGTGCGGAGGCGGCGCGCGATCTGGCGGAGCAGCTACCAAGCCACACCTCCCGCGATCACGGCCAGCCTTTCGCCGATATCTTCAAGAAGTTCAAAGGCGATTTCTATGCCATCGATCCGCATCTGTTCAGCCCCGCCGAGGTGATCGTTACAGCGATCGAAACCGGTGATACGTTCCGCAGCGGCGGAATTCACAACGCAATGCTGGAACAATCCCTGGGCTGAGACGCAAACATGGCAGATACGATACTGATCCTTTCCGACCGGCCCGACCGCCAGGTGAAACAGCTGCGGGCTTCGCTGCGATCGCTCGGCTTCAACGTTCTGGCGCTGCCGCTGGTGGATATCGGCTTCGACAGCCGCTACCCCTCCGGCATCGCGGTACCACGCATGAATGGCGCCCTGCCCGCAGCAGTGATCGTGCGTTCGATTTCGTCCGGCACATTCGAGGCGATCACCCGCCGTCTCGGTATCCTGCATGCCTTCGCGCATCTCGGCATTCCCGTGTGGAACTCGGCCAAGGCTATCGAGCGTTGCGTCGACAAATCGACCACGACATTCTTTCTGGCGCAGGCAGGACTGCCGACACCGGAAACCTTTGCGGTGGAAAGCATTGCCAATGCGAGGTTCGTCGCCGAACGCGAACTGACGCACGGTCCACTGGTGCTGAAGCCGCTGTTCGGCTCACAGGGAAAGGGTATTCGTCTGATCCGCAACGTCGAGGATTTGCCGGAACCGGAAGAAGTCGATGACGTCTATTATCTGCAGCGTTTCGTGGCTCGTCCGGGCCCGCCCTACTGCGACTATCGCGTCTTTACCTGCGACGGCGAGGTGCTGGGCATGATGGCGCGACGGGCTGAAGGCTGGATCACCAATATTGCCAAAGGTGCGAAGGCCGAATCCGTCGCAGGGCCGTTGCGCGCCAAGCTGGAAAGCCTTGCGCTTGCCGCTTCCGCTGCAATCGGCACGGATTTTGCCGGTATCGATATCATTCCGGCCGCCGACGGCAAACTGCTCATCCTCGAGGTTAACAGCATGCCTGCCTGGACCGGACTGCAATCCGTCGTTCCTGTGCGGATTGCCGATTGCATCGCCAATGCTCTGGCGACTTGCATCGAGGACGAACTCGACGAGAGACCGGCGGCGTGACCCCGACGCGCGAACAGATAAGACGCGCCTATATCGACGCCTGTTATCAGGAGATCGACGCACTGAAGCCCGGCAATGTGCATCGTTTTGCCGACGGTCATCGCATGAGTGCCGAGCAGTTTTTCGAAAGCGCCCAAGCTTCATCGCAAGCAGTGACAGACCCTGCCCTTTCAACCGGACTGCGCATTCTTGCGGCGGTCAGGGAGACGCGCCGCAAGGTCGAAACCAACACCAATCTCGGTATCCTGCTTTTGTGCGTTCCTTTGGCCAGAGCTGCCGAAAATGGGGAGCTCAATTTGCAGGCGCAACTTGAGTCGGTGCTTGACAAACTGGACGTCGATGATGCGCGCAATGTCTTTTTGGCGATCATGCTGGCGCAGCCGGGTGGGCTTGGCTCAGCGCCCAAACATGACGTATCGACTGTCCCGCAAGTGTCACTGCTGGAAGCAATGGGCGAAGCTGCGGATCGCGACATGATCGCCCGGCAATATGTCACCGGATTCGCCGATATTTTTGACGGTGGGCTCAAGGCTTACAAAGCAGCCGTCGATCGCGACGAGCGCGAGATGTGGCCCGTCGTCTTTACCTATCTGCATTTCCTGTCGGCATTTCCCGACAGTCATATTGTCCGCAAGCATGGCGATGCAATTGCCAGGAAAACACAAAAGGAAGCTCAGCAAATTCTCCCGCGCGTGGAAGCTCTCAACAACGGAAAAGAGCGCGAGAAGCTGCTTCTTGCTTTCGATGCGCAATTGAAGGGCGACAACATCAATCCGGGGACCTCGGCGGACCTGACAGTCGCAACGCTTTTTGCATTCTATCTCAACTTGGTCTTGCATAATGACGAGGTAAATGCTTGAATTTCACCAGCGGATTTCGTCCGCTGCTATCTGGCCAACCGACCCCGCTCGAAGGGTGCTGTGAACAAGGATAGCTGTCCATCGGGAGTCGTGTCTCGAGGTGCGGCGTCTTTGGACAAACCATTGGGAAAAACGGTTTAGGAGGAATTGGCCGTGGCAAAAATCAACAAGGTTATGGTTGGCGAATCGCTCATTGGCGATGGCAATGAAGTTGCGCATATCGATCTTTTGATCGGACCGCGTGGAAGTGCTGTTGAAACGGCATTCTGCCATGCATTGACGAACAACAAGGACGGGTTCACCTCCCTTCTTGCGCTTATCGCGCCGAATATGGCGTGCAAGCCGAACACGATATTGTTCAACAAGGTCACGATCAAAGGCGCCAAACAGGCTGTCCAGATGTTCGGACCTGCCCAGCATGCAGTGGCTAAAGCGGTTCAGGACAGTGTTGCCGACGGCACCATTCCAGCGGACGAGGCTGACGATCTGTTTATGTGCGTCGGTGTCTTCATTCACTGGGAAGCCGAAGACGACGCGAAGATCCAGGACTTCAATTATCGCGCAACCATGGAAGCAATTCAACGCGCAGTGACGGGCAAGCCGACTGCCGCCGAAGCAACCGCGCAGCGCGATTCGGTTAAGCATCCATTCAGCGCCTAGACACGAGACAACCCCGCACAGAGTAAACCCTCTGTGGAACCGGAGGGTCTGTTGCGCCGGTTGGCAAAAAGTCTGGGCTTCTAGACATGAAGAAGGGGGACACCCCCTTCTTCCACTATCTCAGTATGTGATGTTCTCAGTCTTCATCAGAGACGAGATGGCTTTGGGAGTGAGCGCGCCACTATGAAGCGCCGTTGCCACAAGCGCAGCCGAGATGCCGATAGCTTGCAATTGTTCGAGATCGTGCACATCGCGGATCCCGCCGGCGGCTATCACCGCACGATGTCCGGCGCGGCGCTTGATTTCTGTCAGGCGTTCGAAATCGGGACCAGAATTGGCCCCGACGCGGCCAAGCGTCATGACGATTACCCGGGATGGCCAGATTTCTGTATTCTGAAGGATTGTTCGAGGTCCGAGAAATTCGTCGCCGCGAAAATCCAGTGAAAGAATAAGCTTTGGGCTGGCATGAAGACTGTCGAGAACCGAGGTATCGGTTTGGGATTCGGAACCAAGGACCGGCCAGATGCCGTCTGTCGCAAGAGCGATTTCCAGTTGGTCACGATCGCTGAAACCTGCGTCCAGCCAGATATCCGCCTTCGACAATAATGGCTTCAATTGGTCCAAGGAACTTTCCCGGCGCCGCTCTATTGCGTCGAGATCGGCGACATAGAAAGCCGGAAAAGGATAGAGTGCGCGCAGGCCAGCCGCAACATCGAGAATATCGGCGGTGGGACTGAGCGGGGTTTCGATGGGCTTGTAGGAATCGCGGTCGCCCATGCGCGCACGCACCACGAGGCCATCTTTTATGTCGAGTACGGGAATGATATGCACGAGTAAACCTTACGGAATGATGCGCCCATGAAATCCCGATTTGCCAACGAAGGAAAGACCCTTGTTACCGGCTGGGATATTGGCGGCGCTCATCTCAAGATGGCACGATGCCGGAATGGCGAGATCATCTCGGCCAGAATTCTCAAGACGCCGCTTTGGCTTGGCGTCGATCAAACGCGCGAGGCATTGCGGGAGCTCGGTCCGTTGCGGGAGACAGGCAACGTCAACGTTTTCACCATGACGGGTGAGTTGTCCGATACATTTACCTCACGCGATGCGGGAATTGCCGGCCTGCTGGACTTCATCGAAGAGGAATTCGGCGTTGAGAACACACTGATCTTTGCGGGTCGGGCGGGGTTCTGCGATGTCCGTGCGGCGCGCAGCCTCGGCAGCGACATCGCCTCTGCCAACTGGCACGCCACCGCTTCGTTGAGTGCGAAACTGGCAGGCACCGGTCTGTTCGTCGATATGGGTTCGACCACGACGGACATCCTGGCGTTCAAGCACGGCGCGCTGGTCAATGACGGCTATTCCGATGCCGAGCGGCTCTTGACCGGCGAGCTGGTCTATACGGGTTTTGCCCGTTCCGCCTTGATCGGCATCGCCGCACTGGTTCCGGTACGCGGGCATATGACGCCGCTCATGAACGAATATTTCGCCAACACCGCTGATCTCGGCCGCATTCTCGGCACGCTGAACGAGGCGGACGACAAATATCCTTCGGCGGACCGGCTGCCAAAGACCGTCGCGGGTTCCATTCAACGCATAGCGCGCATGGTCGGGCGCGACAGCGGCGATCTTGAAGAGAGCGAATGGATCGATATTGCGCGCTGGTTCAGCGAGCATCAACTGCGCATGATCCACGATGGGGCTTTTCGCGTTGCGCGCAAGCTGGATCACGCTGCGCCTGTGGTCGGCGCGGGTATCGGGCGGCCGCAAATCAGGCAGCTCGCCAAACGCATGGACCGGCCCTATGTCGATTTCGGGTCGTTGATCCCTGCCGCAGAAGATACCCGCGATGATGCGAGCAAGGCTGCACCGGCAGCGGCCGTTGCGTTGCTGGGGTCCCTGCATCTGCAGGAGAGTTAAACTTCAGATATCGCCGCCGTGATGAATTGCGCTTTTCCCTTTGGAATCAGCTGCATCCTGGTGATCCTTGACCTTCTGCATCAGCCATGACCATGCCTGATGTTCATCAGGCCCGCCGGTCTTTTCGATTGCGATCGTTAGATAAGCGATCTCCGCCTGGATTTTGTCTGGCGGCAACATGGAAAGGCGGCTGACGAGGATAGCCAGTTCGAGCACGGCAGCCTTGGCGCGATTGAGCCCGGTAAACGGTGCGTGCGTCGCCTCGGAAACCACTTTGCAGAAATGGCGCGGGCGCAGGGCATCGTCATCGACGGAGACGACCTTCAGCACCGAATGACTGAGCGCGGACTCGAGGCGCGGTACCGGGCAGTTCTTGACGGCAACAGTCGGCCAGTCCTTGCGGCCGGTCAGACAGCCGGCGAAGACCAGCATGTCATCGGTATAGTTGGCGATGGCAAACGGAATGGCGGCGAGATTTTCCAGCGTCTTCGACGGATGAAACGGTGCGATGACCCAACCATCATCCTGCTGGATGATACCGAGAGGCGCGATGTGGGCAACGCCCTTGGTATCGACCGTGGTGACGATGGTTTCCCTGATATAGGTCACGGCGCCTTATCCTTTTTCGCTCGCAACGTGTGCCCTGCTTCGGCCAGCCGCAGGCGGTCCTGTTGTTTCTCAGGAACAGCCGCGCCCCAGGTGAGCGGCTCGTCCTGCGCGTAACGCTTGCCGAGTTTCCAGGCGATCTCCGCCTTGGTCAGTTCGGCGCCGAGATAGAAAGCATGCGCACCATCACTCTCAACGTCGAGGCTCGGGAAAAGTTCAAAAGCATCATGCGCTATTCTGTGGCCCTTGCCATTGAAGATATGCACACCGTCCGGCGCGGTCATGATGCGGAAATTGGCGTCACGCACGTCGGCGGCAAGCGCGGCGATATCCTCGGTGCTGTTGGGATAGGGCTTGCGGTCGTGCACCTGCAAGAGGCCGGCATCATAGCCGCGCGGCAGGGCATGATCCTGCTTCGCCGCGAACATGGTGCGGCGGGCGCTGTCGTGCTCCTCGACCGTGCGGATCGTGTGCGGGCTGACATTGACGACGAGCACATTTCCGATCGACAGCTCCGAGCAGATGCCGGCAAGCAGGGCGGTGACGCCGGAGGAATCCGCGTCGGTCAGTTCGGTGAGATTGCCTGTGCCCATCATCATAGGGATATCCGGCCAGCGGCGGCGCGCTTCCAGAAATCGCCCGAGCGAACCGGCAAAGCCGAAATGGATCGGGTCGAGTACCGGATCGGCGATGAAGGGGATCTTCGCTGCCTGCGCCGCATGGATGGCGCGGCCGAGTGAATCGAGATCGCCCGGGATGGAAGGTATGAGAATGGGCGTGACGCCATATTTGATCGCAAGGCCGATCGTCTCTTCCGTGAGGCTGAGAAGATAGTCCGCACCCGCCGCTGCGCCGGTCTCAAGCTCTTCGAGATTGGCCGAATCCACGCTGACGGAGAGGCCTTGCGCCTTGAGGTTGCGAACGGCATCGGCGAGATGCGGAAACGGTGTCTCCGGCAGGCAGCCGAGATCGATGACATCGGCACCGGCTGCGGCGAGCTCCGCTGCGCGCTGCATCAGTGCATCGAGGGACAGCGCCGATGCATCGACGATTTCGGCGAAGATGCGCATGTCATGCTTTGAAAGATCGATGGGCTTGCCGACACGCCCGAGAAAGACAGGAAGATCGGCGACCTCATCAGGACCGCGGACGAATGGAATGCCGAAACGCTGGCTCAAACTGTCGAGATCACCGCGATAGCGCCCCGGCAAGATGACGCGGTTGGCGGTGATCGGCGGCTTCAGGCGGCGCGCGATGATCTCCTCGGTCATCAGCGCCGCAACCTTCACGCCGATATCGACAATTTCGTAGGTAAACGCTGTCTTACCGAGATCGGCGAGAATTCGCTCCAGCCGTGCGCGGGCGAGATGCCCGGTCAGGAACAACAATTTCTCAGCCATCGCCGGAGAGCACCTTTTGGCGGGCGGTGATTGTTTCTACGAGTTCGGCCAGCGACTCGACGACCTTGGTTCTTTCATAGGTCTTGAGCCGTGCGGTGTTTTCCAGATCGATCGGGCGCGGATAGACCTTGACCATGCCGCTTGGCGCCATGGTTTCAAGCTCCGGCGCCGTATCGCAGGCGAAGACAATGGATGGCACAAGGCACTTTCCCGCCTGCGCATAGACGTTGGTGGGGAGCGTATCCGAGATGCCGGCGACGCATTTCGCCACCGTGTTGGATGTTGCTGGGGCAATGACTGCCGTGTGGTAAACACCGTGGTAGAACCCGCCGATAGGAACGGAACTCGCGGTCTTGTCTTGCAGCACCCGCATGGTTTCCGGAAATTCGAGTTTCAGTCCGTACATGCGCAGCACTTCATTCGCGGCCTTCGAGACGAAGACGTCACAATGTCCGAGCGTGCGTATCAGTTCGAAGCTTTCCACAAAGAAATGGCCCGAACCGGTCAATGCCCAGGCCCAGCGCGGTGTATGCAGTTTCGTCATTGCGCACCCATAGCTTGGATATATCTGTGCCGCATGATCATGCGGCCGGGGATGGATGCCAAGGGAAAATCGAGCGCATCTAGCATCTTGGGACCGGCGACATGCAGGCTTGTGCCCTCGCCCAGCATGTCCGGCAGCATGCTGTCGACGATGCCAGCGGCGGCAAGTTCCGGCACACTCGCGTAATGCGTGTATTCGTCGGTCTGCTTGACCAGCAGCAAAGTATCGGCGGGCAATTTTCTGGCCAACCAGGCACTTAAACTATCCGACGTAATCTGCCAGGAACAAGGTATGTCCGCGGCGCCAATAGTCATCGACGACGGCAGCCAGACCGGCGTGGAACCGGCGTCCAACATCGCGTTTATTTCATCGATGGAACGCGCCACCCGCAATTGCCGGTGGCGCTCGGCGATAGCAATGCCGAACTGGTCCATGGCAAGGATAGCCATCGCATGCGCCGCGTCATCGGAATATCCGAGACGCTTTTGCGAAATCCGCACCTGATCGGCGAAGGGACCGCCGCCGGGCACGATAACGAGCGGAAAGGTTGCGCTCGCCAGAACGTCGATCCAGCACAGCATTTCCGCATGGCCCGCCGTGCTGCCTCCGAGCTTGACGACGAGCGGCTTCATGAGGATTTCCGGCCTCCGTGGGCGTGAATCGGCCGGGGCTTGGCCGACGAGTTCTTCACATCGTTTTTCCGCTCGATCTCGACACCGACGCCGCCGGGTCCAAGCTCCAGCTTTTCGGCCCGCACCAGGACGCGGGTTACCCGCGGATTTTCGAGAACGAAAGCCGCCACCTGTTCTGCCAGCGTTTCGGCAAGCTCGATATGGCCGCGCGCGACAATGGCACGAATGCCATCCATGATGAGATCGTAGGAGACGACGTGGCGCATGTCTTCCGGATTGCGTGTCACCCGCAGGACATCGGCTGACACATCGAAACGCACTTTCTGCGCCTTGCCATGCTCGAAACTATAGGCGCCGATATGGACGGGCAGAACGAAATCACGGACGAAGATCTTGTCGGTTCCAAGCCCGGCTTCGGCGGGATCGGGGAAATAACCGCGCGCCGCGAGCAACTTGTAGTCGACGCCCGGAGGTGCGCTCGCCTCCAGAGCCTCCGGTATCAGGCCGCGAATCTTTGCCGTTGCCTGCGCATCGATCGGCGCGGTGCGGTCGAGACCTGAACACAGTGCGCCGCGGAAACCGAGAAAGTCCGGTGCATACGCCAACAAGCGTGGAATATCCGGCGCTTCAAGCGATCCGGCAACGCCCACCTTCAATCCGTGCGACTGACCATCCTTGATGAATTTGCCGATCTGGTCCGGCGTCATGTGGTCGAGTAACCGCCCGGCGGACTTGTCAGCCGTGTCGATCATCACCCCGTGAAAGCCGGCAGAAGACAGCCCCTCGAACAGGTTTTTTCCATATGTGTCACGGTAGTCGGCAAAGAGCACGGCAATCAATTTATTGTGTGAAGCGAGAGCCCTCAATGCTTCCAGGCAGCCGGCTAAATGCCCTGAGGGGAAGAACCCGATCTTGATATAGTCCACGCCGGTTGCGGCAAATTCCTCAACCTTTTTGCGAACGACTTCAGGTTGCATGGGAAGATCGCCGCAAGCGGCGCTGACGGGCCGCTTTCCTGCAATAAAATCGATAACTTCCATAAGCTTGGACGGTTCAACTGCGCCCAGCGCGCCATTGGCCGGATCCTTCAAATCGATGATATCCGCACCATTCTGGAAGACGATTTCCGCTTCCCGAAAGTCCTGAACACTCGCCAGCATCTGTGTCATCAGCATACCCCCTGAAACAGACTGGAAATCTTTCCGGGCGTCAAAGAAAAGCTGACACCGAGGGTTGAGATTATGGCGGGGTTGTTTAAAAACACTATGGGCACCTCTGTTCTTAAGCGACCGCCATCATGTGAATGGCGGGTAGACTGAATGGTATGATCATGAAGAGTACGGTGCCAAACACTCTCTTAGTTTTATTCGGCTTTTTTTTGCTCTTCGTCAACGTGTCCGGGGTATCGGCGCAGCAGGCTGCGACGAATAAGCCTGCAAAACCTGCGGTTGAAACACGGATCGGCTATCTTCGTGCCTATGAACCACAACTGGCGCTTTCAGTGCTCGATATCCCGCCCCGTGACGAGGGTGTTGCCGGCGCCAATGTCGCCATCAACGACAACAACACGACAGGCAAGTTTTTGGGCCAGAGTTTTGCGCTCGATGTGACCGAGACAAAATTCGACGCCGATGTGGTCCCCGTCTTCAAGGAAATGCTCGCCCGCGGCGATCGTTTCATTCTGACGGATATTTCCGCCAAGCAATTGCTGTCGATAGCCGATCTTGCCAAGGATAGCGGCGTCCTCCTGTTCAATGTCGGCGCGACGGATGACAGCCTGCGTGAGGAGGAATGCCGCTCGAACGTCTTCCACACGGCACCGACGCGAAGCATGCTTGCCGACGGACTGGCGCAGTACCTCGTCTGGAAACAATGGCGCAAATGGGTTCTGCTCTATGGTTCGCACGACCGCGACAAGCTTTATGCAGACGCGATCCGCCGTGCCGCATCGCGCTTCGGTGCGACGATCGTGGAAGAGCGGCTTTACGAGGACAAAGGCACCGCACGCAGGACCGATACCGGCGTCATCCAGGTGCAAAAGCAGATGCCGGTTTTCACGCAGAACCTGCCCGAACACGACGTCGTCATTGTCGCCGATGAAAGCGAAGTTTTTGGCAGCTACGTACCTTACCGGACGTGGACGCCGCGACCTGTGGCAGGAACCGCCGGGCTTGTTCCCTCAAGCTGGCACCCCGCCAGCGAACAGTGGGGTGGATCACAGATTCAGAACCGTTTCGACAAGGCGACCGGACGGCGGATGCTGTCGAAGGATATGCAGGCCTGGACTGCAGTGCGCATATTGGGAGAGGCGGTCACGCGGTCAAAGGGGAACGATCCCAAACAGGTCGAAACCTTCATCAAGGCAGACGACTTTTCCATAGCAGCCTTCAAGGGTCAAAAGCTCAGTTTCCGGAACTGGAACTGGCAGCTGCGCCAGCCGATCCTGATCGGCGATGGCCACGGTGTTGTTTCCACTTCGCCGCAGGAAGGTTTCCTGCATCAGTTTTCAGAGCTCGACACGCTGGGCGTGGACAGGCCGGAGACCAAGTGCAAGCTCAATTAAAGAATCGTAATGGGAGGAATGAAATGCGACGACATATGTGGCTGCTCGCTGTGACCGTGGCGCTGCCGTTTCTTGCACAGCCCGCCTGGGCCAATATGGTTTACGTTTCGAATGAGAAAGACAACACGGTAACCGTGGTTGATTCCAAAACCATGGAGGTGGTCAAGACGATCAATGTCGGGCAGAGGCCGCGCGGCATCACCATTTCCCATGATGGCAAGCTGCTCTACGTCTGCGCCAGCGATGACGACACCGTGGAGATTATCGATACCAGCACGAATGAAATCGTCGGCTCGCTCCCGTCTGGTCCCGATCCCGAACTTTTCGTCCTCTCGCCCGACGGCCAGACACTCTATATCGCCAACGAGGACGACAATCTCGTCACCGTGATCGATGTCAATTCAAAAAGCGTGGTTGCAGAAATTCCGGTGGGGGTCGAGCCGGAAGGCATGGGCGTGAGCTCGGATGGCAAGACCATCGTGAATACGTCGGAAACGACAAGCATGGCGCATTTCATCGATACGTCGACGCACGAAATCACCGACAATGTGCTTGTGGATTCACGTCCGCGTTTTGCGCAGTTCAAGCCCGATGGCTCGGAAGTCTGGGTCTCCGCGGAAATCGGCGGCACAGTATCGGTCATCGATAACAAGTCACGCGCCGTAACCCACAAAATCACCTTCGAAATTCAAGGGCTGCGCTCCGAACAAATCCAGCCCGTTGGCATACTCATCACCGCTGACGGCAAGAAAGCCTATGTGGCACTCGGTCCCGCGAACCGCGTCGCCGTGGTCAACACGGAAACCTACGAGGTGGAAAAATACATACTGGTGGGGCAGCGGGTCTGGCAGTTGGCGTTTACGCCGGATGGCAAGCAGATCATCAGCACGAACGGGTTGTCGAACGACATCACGTTCATCGACACTGAAACCGATGAGCCGATCAAATCGGTCACAGTGGGACAATTGCCCTGGGGCGTGGCGATATCGCCGAATTGAAGCAAATCTGACGACTACCAAAGGGAGGGAATATATGACGAACTATAAAACGCTGGCACTTGCCGCCTTTATCAGCATCGCGCTGGCTCAGTCGTTTGCCTTTGCTCAAGCCGATGACGATGACGACACCAAGGCTGCGCCTGAGCCCAAAGCGGCAATGCAGGCAAAACCACCCGCGGTCACACGCGCCAGCAAGAATGTCCCGGAACTCATCCTCGGTTCGAAAGACGATGAATTCACCGTGAACCAGAAGGATTTTGAACTGGTCACCGGACAGGGCTATCGCTGGAAGATCACTTCTGCGGCGGGGCTCGAGTATAAATTCGTTACCGATCTTTTCCGCAATGTCTGGATGAACCAGATCGTCATCAACGATCTCGAAGTGCATATGGATGGCGGACCCGCATGGCTAGAGTTCGACAGTCCGGGGACGATCAATGTACAGTTCACGGCGGTGCGGCCCGGCAAATATACATGGTCTGTGCCAGATCTTGCCGACAAGGGAATGAAGGGTACGATTACCATCAAATAGCCGTCAGATCGCTGCAGGGTTATATAATCGCATGGAGTACCAAGGGTGGAGCTTGATGGGTACAAATGCCGGACTGAAAAACATTCACGATAAATCATTGCCGGAGACCAGTGTTCCGGCGCTTGAACTCGCCTCGGTAAGCTACGCTTATGGCAAGCGGCAAGCGCTGGATGACATCACATTCTCCATAGCGCCTGGACGGTTTGCCGTGCTCCTTGGCCTCAACGGGGCGGGCAAGACGACGCTGTTCTCATTGATCAGCCACTTATTCGCGACGAGGCAAGGCCGCATCCATGTCTTCGGCCATGACATTGATCGCAGGCCAGGCGATGCGTTGCGACGGCTCGGGATCGTTTTCCAGGCACGCACGCTCGATCTCGACCTGTCGGTGCATCAGAACCTCTCCTACCATGCCTCGTTGCATGGTATCCGCTCGCGGGAGGCCAATCAGCGCATTCACGATCTGATGCAATCCATCGACATGAGCGACCGGTTGCATGAAAAGGCCCGGAGCCTTTCAGGCGGGCAGATCAGGCGCGTCGAGATTGTCCGTGCTCTGCTGCACGAGCCTTCGCTGTTGCTCCTGGATGAGGCGACCGTTGGTCTCGATATCAAGTCGCGTGCCACGATCCTCGCCGACATCCGCAAGCTGGTGCAGGAAAACGGCATCAGCGTGCTGTGGGCGACACATCTGATCGACGAAGTCAGTCATGCGGATCAGGTGATCGTCCTCAATCAGGGCAAGCTCGTTGCCAATGGGGCAGTGAATGACGTGGTCAAGAACGCCGGCGCCGAGACAATCAACGAAGCCTTCTCGCGGCTTACCGGAATTGTCGCACTGCAAACGGGGAGCCGGCTATGACCGATATCACCAGCCACGGTCCGATCGGACGCAGCCGCTTCGGCCTGATGCATTATCTGGTTTGCCTCAAGGGTATTCTCATCCGCGAAGGCCTGCGCTATCTCAACCAGCGCGAACGTTTCATCTCTTCGCTGGTCCGGCCGCTGCTGTGGCTTTTCATCTTTGCCGCGGGCTTCCGGCAGGTTCTCGGCGTTTCGATCATCCCGCCCTATCAGACCTATGTGCTTTACGAGGTCTATATCACGCCCGGCCTGTGCGGGATGATCCTCCTGTTCAGCGGCATGCAATCCTCGCTTTCCATGGTCTATGACCGGGAAATGGGCAATATGCGCACGCTGCTGGTCAGTCCGTTTCCGCGCTGGTTCCTGCTGGTTTCGAAGCTGCTCGCCGGTGTCGCGGTGTCAATCATCCAGGTCTACGCATTCCTGTTCATCGCCTGGTTCTGGGGCGTCAAGGCACCGCCATCAGGCTATTTGCTGACGCTGCCGGCGCTGTTCCTGTCGGGCATGATGCTGGGTGCGCTGGGCATGCTGCTGTCTTCACTGATCAAGCAGCTCGAGAATTTCGCCGGCATCATGAACTTCGTGATTTTCCCGATGTATTTCGCATCTTCCGCACTTTACCCCCTGTGGCGCGTGCAGGAGGCAAGCCCCCTCCTCTACAAGATCTGCCTGCTCAACCCGTTTACCTATGCGGTTGAACTGGTGCGCTTCGCCTTCTACGGGCAGATCGAATGGACCTCGCTGGCGGTCGTCTGCGGCTTCACGTTTGTTTTCATCGCCGGAGCCATCATCGCCTACGACCCCTCCCGCGGTCTCGTCATCAAGAAACAAGAGGGAGGCAATAATTGAAGCGCTCACAGGTAATCTTCGCTGCGTCGGCGGGCGTTTTCCTGCTGTTTTCGTCGCATCTTGCTTTTGCCGCGGCGAACAATGATCCGAGCTGGCCCTGCGTCCAGCGCAAGGTGCCGGAACTTTCGATCGGCCAGGTGTGGAACGGCCCTGACATTCCGGAAGTGGCGAAAAACTGGGATACCGATCCCAAAATCGACGATCTCGTCGGCGAACTCGCGGCGCGGCGCAACCCGCTCGACGTGGCTCAAAAGCAGATTGTCGAGTTTGCGGTGGGACTGCCGAAGGAACAGGTGAACGACAAGATGTTCATGTTGTTTCAGGGGGTGTTCGACACGTTGAACCGCGAGCGCGAACAGGTGATTTCCGGGATTTCGCGCTATGCTGACAAGCAGCGGAGTATGGCAGAGGATCTGCGCAAGGAAGCCTCGACGGTCGACGCGATGCGCGCCAAACCCGATGCCGACCCGGAAGAACTCGACAGGCTCGATGAGCGGCTGAAATGGGAAACCCGTATTTTCGAGGAGCGGGTGCAATCGCTGAGCTATGTCTGCGAAGTACCAACCATCATCGAACAGCGCCTTTACGGCCTGTCGAAGACGATCCAGCAATCGATCGTCAAACCTTGATATGTAACCCGCCGCATGAGGGCGCTGTGCGTGGTTCGACAAGCTCACCATGAGGGATGTTAATGGTTGCAGGGAGCCAAGATCTGTACCGTTGGTGATTATATTGCAATCCACCATCTCCCTTATGGTGAGCTTGTCGAACCACGCACAGCATCTATGCTGAAGTTGGGTCGAGTTCGACCGATCTGCCGATGCGGCGGTAGGTGAAGGCGTCTGGTGTTGTGTCGGACGCCTTTGTGCTGATGGCTTCGTTGATGAGCGCACCCATGCGGGCATGCAGTGGGGATTTGATGCAGGCGGGATCCGTAGCAGCGGCATCGCCAGCGATCGCCATGGCCTGACAGCGGCAGCCGCCCCAGTCGATTTCCTGACGCTCGCAGCTGCGGCATGGCTCCTGCATCCAGTCGGTACCGCGAAACGCATTGAACGCTGATGATTCATGCCAGATGCGGCTCAAGCTCCAATCGCCGAAACGCTCGAAATGCAGGGATTTGATCGTGCCGGCAGCATGGCATGGAAGCACAGTCCCATCGGGCGCGACCATGAAGGCATCACGCGCCCAGCCGCCCATGCAGGGCTTCGGATAGATGGCGAAATAATCGGGCGTAACAAAATCGATCGTCATGATACCGCGCAAGCGTTCCTGCGCTTCCTCGACAATCTGCACCTGCCGTTCAACGGCTTCCCGTTCAGGCATGAGCGCCTTGCGGTTGAGCAGAGCCCAGCCCGCATATTGAACATTGGCGATTTCGAGCCGCTCGGCGCCAAGGGAGAGCGCAAGATCGATGAAATCCGGCACTTCTTCCATGTTGTGGCGATGGATCGGCGCATTGATCGTCAACGGCAGACCTGCGGCGCGGACGCGACGCGCTGTTTCGAGCTTCTTTTCATGCGCGCCGCGAGAATTGCCGATCTTCTCCGTTGTTGCGGCAAACGCGCCCTGGAAACTCAACTGGATATGATCAAGCCCGGCATCGGTCCAGGCTTCAATTCGGCCATCGGCAATGCCAACGCCCGCCGTGATGAGATTGGTATAGACACCGCGCCGCGCCAGACACGCAATAAGTTCCGCAAGATCGGCGCGAAGCGTCGGTTCGCCGCCGGAAAGATGCACCTGTAGAACGCCGAGGTCGGCAGCCTGTTCGAACAGCGAAAGCCAGCCTGCCGTATCCATTTCCCGGTTGGCTTTCAAAAGCTCGACCGGATTTGAACAATAGGCGCACTGAAGCGGGCAGCGATGCGTCAGTTCCGCCAGCATGCCAATCGGGGGTAGGACAGGTTCGTTCATAACGTCACCAGAAACTTGTCGGACCATTCCTGCAGAAAGCCGGTTACATCCGGCGTGATCTCCGCCTCGTCCGCCGCATATTGATCGGCAAGAATGGCGATCATTTGGCCCACGCTGTGGCGGCCGTCGCACAGCCTCAGGATGTCGAGGCTGACTTCATTCGGCCAGAACACCCGTTCCGGCGACAGCAGCGCCCAAGCCTCACGTACCCTATCATATTGCAGCCGCGCGTGAGACTTTAATATGGGCCGCGATTGCATGGAAACAACTGCACGGACACGAGCTGTCTGGGTCATGTCGCCTCCGGATCGAAAGCGCCGGGCGGGATATTGCCCTTTTCTCCGTAAGCATGAGCCAACGCATCGAGCATGGCCCAGAGGACGTCGCACTTGAAAATCAAGGCGTCGATGACGGCCTGTTGCTTTTCCGGCGTATCGGCATGTTTCATCACATAGGCAAGGGCGAAATCTGAATCGCGCGATGCCTGTGTCGGCCGCTTGTCGAAGTACGCGAGGATATCCGGCGTCACATAATCGTATTTCGCCAGCATGGCCGGGACGCGTTCGCCGATGATGACAGGCGAGAAAAGTTCGGTCAGCGATGACGCCACGGCTTCGAGAAGCGTGCGGTTGGTGCAGAAGGAAAGGTAGGCGCCAACGGCAAATCGCGTCGCCGGCAGCGCCAGCTTTTCGCCTTTGACATCGCCTGCATCGAGGCCAAGGCCCGTGGCAAGCTTCAGCCAGCGCGCGATGCCGCCGCTCCAGCCGTCATCGCCGTCGTGGTCTTCGACCCGTTTGCGCCATTCGGCACGAAATTCGGGATCCTCGGATCGGGCAATGATCATCGCGTCCTTGCGCGGGATAACCGACTGGTAGCAGTAGCGGTTGAGCGCCCAAGCCTGCATCTGACCCTTGGTCAAGGCCCCGCTCACCATCTGATGATGGTAAGGGTGACGATTGTGATAACGCTCGGCGCCGACCTCGCGCAGAACCTTTTCCAGATCAGCCGGTGACAATCCGTCTCGCGCCGCATCGCCAAATTCGCTCAAAGCCTGACCTCCATCCCGTCAAATGCTATTTTCCAGCCCGCTGCGACAACTGCCGCATGTTCAGGCGATGCTGCATCGAGAATGGGGTTGGTGTTGTTGATATGAACATAAATCCGCTTCTTGATGCCGAGATCAGCAAGCGCTTCCAGCGATCCGCCCTCGCCTGAGATGTACATATGACCCATGCGAGCGCCGGTCTTTATGCCGACACCTGCGGTGATCATCTCGTCATCGGTAAAGACGGTTCCATCGAAAAGGAGGCAATCGGCATTAGCCAAGCGCTTTTTGAGCGTGTCGTCGATCCCGGCACAGCCTGGAACATAGAAGGCCGCCCCGCCACTTTCTGAAGAAATGTGTAAACCAATCGTATCGCCTTGCTTCGTGCCGAAACCCTCCCCGGCCTTTGACTGGTCTTCGAGAAACAGCGCCACCTTGCCCGGTACGGCGAATGTTTCGACAACGATACCGACCGGCTTTCCGTTCACGTCCACAATATCGATGCGCTCACCCACCGCAAGCTCGCGTCTTTGGACGACCTCCCGGTCAAGCACGTTGAAAATCGAATTGGATTCGAGCACGTCGAGAACCCGCCTTGTCGCATAGACCACAAAGGGCTCACGCTCGCGCAGGCTAAGCAGCCCGGCGATGTGATCGACATCGGCATTGGTCAGGATGACCGCACGGATCGGCGTTGAGCGCAGCGGGCCATCGACCCGAGGTTGAAGGTCCGGCGTCGCCGCGATCTGCTGGCGGATATCGGGGGAGGCATTGAACAATATCCAGTCATTTCCATTCGCGCTGGCGGCGAGGCTGGATTGGGTTCTCGCGCGAAAGTTTGCTTCGCCGTCCCATGCTCCACGGCTCAATCGATAATTGCAATTCCACTGGGGAAACCCGCCCCCTGCCGCGGAGCCGATAATTTTTAATCGCATTGCGGGCAAACTTCCCTGCAGCCGGAATCACTTCCCAGCCTCATGAGCAATCCTGAAAGTCGCCCCACGCGATCAGATCGCGCAGGGCAATGGGTCAGATCTTACTTTTTTGCCTTGAGTTCTGCTGGCAGGTAACGCGAAAGTTCCATACCGGCAGCGACCTGACACATGGTCGGTTTTGTCCATGATTTCTTCATGCTCTGCTCCTTCTGCTCAAAGATCAAAGATTGATCTTTCTCCCTTATCATACGCCGTTATGGCGCAAGATTGAATTAAAAGGGCTCATTTTTCTGTGTGGGCTGCTTCGCCGCGACCCAGCCCTCGGTGCCGAGAGGATACCAAAGTACCGATTTATATCCCCATTCGACAGCTCTCTTGGCCGCATTCCAAGACATCCAGCAGTTCTCCATACAGTAAAAAAGCACCTTTCGTTTCGTGTCGTCGCCCAGTTGAGATTTCAGCCCTTTGCGAAAATAGGCTTCCGTCTCCTTGTTGATGATTCCGTAGCCCACATTTGCGAGCCAGATGCTTCCCGGGATATCCTCCCGGACCTTTTCCTTCCAGATGGTCCCCGCCGGCAGATTTGCCGGCTTAGGATCATGGGGAAGGACATCGACGAAGACCGTCGACTTGTCTTTCCAGAGGGCGATGGCTTCGTCGGTAGTGACCACCTTTGCCCCCTTCAACGTGGCCGGAACCGGAGCCTGATAGTTCTCGGTCCTGTAGCCCGTTGGCTCCGGGACCGTTTCAGCCGCGGAAGCCGTCGTCACCAGTACGGTGATTAAAACGGCCAACGCACCGGAACAGTTCCGCAGCGATATTCTCACCTCGCACTCCTGTCCGCCACGCTACTGCGTGATCGGCTTGTTATTCTCGTCAATCAACGGCACCTGGAAATCGAGCAGGATCTTGTTGATCTCAGCCTGATTCTCCCGGATTACCTTGTTCAATGTGCGCTTCCACTCCTGATCAGAGGGCCGCACACCCATGGTGATCCGGTATGTCATATGTCCGGTTTTTTCCTTGACCAGCGGCACGACAGTCAGATTCGGATCGATCTGCTTGGCATAATAACCGGCCATCGGCCCCCAAAGGATCGCAACGTCGACTACACCGCTCTTGAGTTCCTTGATCATGACCTCCGCCATGGACGGCGCCAATCGCGTATCGACCATCAATGGATAGGGATGGACATTGCGCATGTAGCCGGCTTTGGCCAGGTTGGCTGACGGCGGTGTCCCGGCAACGACGCCGATTTTCTTGTTCGCCAGCTTGCTGTCCTCGATTGTATCCACACCATCAAGGCCGCTGTCCTTCTTGTAGATCATCACGTAGGTAGAGCGGTAATAGGCATTGGTGTTCTGAACAAGTTCGTCGCCTTGCGCATATCCCATGATGATATCACAGCGGTTATCCCGTAGCGTGTTGCGCACGAAGCCTGTCGCCATCGGATACCATGTATAGGCCACCGATTTGCGTCCGGTCTTTGCGGCCACAAGATCAGCCAGCTTGTTTTCGAACCCCTTGCCGCTCTCCTCGGAGAACGGCATGTTGGATGGATCCGAGCAAACCCGCAGGACGTCAGGATCGACCAGTTCACCCGAGGCTCCGAGACCAGCGCCTTGCGCAAGAACCCCGGCTGGCATGGCGGCTGTTGCCGCCATCACGCCACCGGCAATCCATTTCATCAGTGGTCGCGCATATCGCATCATTTATCCACCCATACAGGAGGTTTCCGCCTCTTTCGCCGCAGGCGGCTTGTCCTCATGCTTCGCGGGGCGTCCACGTGGCAGATCGCCCACGGCGCGCGCGCGCAGATAGACGTAGAGGTCATCCATATAGCAATAGACGTTCTTGTTGTTGCCAAAGGCCGGCATCACCTTGTCATTGCCATTTTTGAGGTTTTTGCGCCCCTCGGCAACTGTGGACAGAAAGTCGGCATAGGACATTGTCTTCAGCGAATTTGCCAAAGCCGGTGCAAAGGACGAACCAGCACCATCAGCACCATGACAGACAAAACAATCTGAATTGAACCGGCGGAAGCCGCTATAGGTGTACCAGTCGACCGTACCATCCGGTTGTATTTTGAAGGTGGGGGTTCCGTCCTTGTCGGCATATTTGCCATTTTCGTCGGAAGCAACCGCGGCGGCGGCCTTATCATCGGCGTAGGCGCTGCCCAGGCTTGCTACAAGCGCAAGACCGGCAGTAACGGCAAGCAATGTCATTCGAATAGGCATATACGGTAACCTCACATTCCAACTCGTCCGCTCGCACCTCATGGTGCTGGTTAGACGGTCGTGATTGATCATCTGATTTTGGCGGCACAAGGGGCCCGGCCGGTTTAACCGGGCGCCCTCTATTCAAAGCTTGCATCTGCAAACTTGTGTCCGCTTCGTCCCTTATTTTTCAGGGACAGTGAAGACGGTCAGCTGACCGCCCAAGGCCGTGTAGTCGGAAAGAGCGGCGTAACCGCCAACCGCACCAAGACCTTCATTCGGCTTCGTCAAGCCAGCGGCAAGACCGATACCGGCCCATCCGCCAACACCCGACAGAACGGCAACATATTGTTTGCCCTTATGTTCGTATGTAGTGACGTTACCGATGATACCGGACGGTGTCTTGAACTTGTAAAGTTCCTTGCCGTTCTTATCGACTGCCTTCAGATAGCCCTCAAGCGTTCCATAGAAGACGACATCGCCATCAGTTGCCAAAGCGCCTGACCAGACCGAGAACTGTTCGGGTTTGGACCAGACAATTTCACCCTTCGCTGCATCCCATGCGATGAAGTTACCCATGCCGCCATGGCTGTTCGGAGCTGGATACATGGACAGTGTCGCACCGACATAAGGCTGACCGGCTGTGTAACTGACCTTGTATGGCTCGTAATCCATGCAGACATGGTTTGTCGGAACATAGAAAAGCTTGGTCTTTGGCGAATAGGTTGCGGGCTGCTGATCTTTAGTACCAAGAGCCGCCGGGCAGATGCCCGTGGTGTTCACGTCTTCGCCTTGTACCTGGGTCGAATATTTGTCTACGACCTTCGGACGGCCGTAGGTCTTGCTGTCCTTTTTCATGTCGACTTCGGTCGCCCAGTTGACTGCCGGGTCGTATTTCTTTGCGACCAAGAGCTCACCGGTTGCACGATCCATCGTATAGGCAAAGCCGTTACGATCGAAGTGGACGAGAACGTCGCGATCCTTGCCATCGATCTTGATGCCATCCGCGAGGATCATTTCATTGATACCGTCATAATCCCACTCGTCGTGCGGGGTCATCTGGTAGAGCCATTTAGCCATGCCTGTGTCGGCATCGCGGGCCATGATGGTCATGGACCATTTGTTGTCACCTGGACGCTGACTTGGATTCCAGGTGGACGGATTGCCGGTGCCGTAATAGATCAGGTTCAGCTTGGGATCGTACGAGTACCAACCCCAGGTTGTTCCACCACCGGTTTTCCACTGATCACCTTCCCAGGTGTTGGTACCGGAATCCGCTCCAACCGGCTTGCCGAGTTGGGTGGTCTTTTCCGGATCGATCAATGTTTCCTTGTCGGAACCCATCGACCAGGCACGCCAGGCCTGCTTGCCGTCCTTGATGTTGTAAGCGGTCAACGCACCGCGAACACCAAATTCACCGCCGGAAATACCGACGATGACCTTGTCCTTCACGACCATCGGCGCGGAAGTTCCAGACTCACCCTTACTGCCGTCTGACGCCTCAGCGTTTTTCACGGACCACGCGGGCTTGCCTGTCTTGGCATCGAGGGCAACGAGTGTGGTGTCGGCCTGATAGAGGAATATCTTGCCGTCGCCGTAGGCTACGCCGCGATTAACGGTATCGCAGCACATGATGGGAATGACGTTCGAGTCCTGCTTGGGTTCATATTTCCAGAGGATTTTGCCATCATTGTTCAGGTCAAGCGCATAGACGGTGTTCGGATATGGCGCATGAACATACATCACATCGCCAACGATGAGCGGGCCTCCTTCATGGCCGCGCAGCACACCGGTCGAAAACGTCCAGGCGACCTGAAGGTTTTTGACGTTGTCCTTGGTGATCTTGTTGAGTTTTGAGTATCGTGTGTTAGCGTAATCGCCGGTCTGGATCGCCCAGTTCTTCGAATCAGAAATCAGGCCTTGAAGATCGTCATTGGCCAGAGCACCCCCCGCCAATGAGAACGTCATGGCCGTCGTAGCCAATGCAATTCCAATTAAATTCTTGTGTACACGCATTATGAGTCCTCCCTAAGTTCACATTTATGAACTATCGGACGAAGCCGTTTTTCAGTGCGGGTTCGCTCCATTAGCTCACGCAAATGGGGAAGTATTTCCGGCAGCGTGTCACGACAAAGCCAGGCGCGCAGAGGGCACCGTTACTGCCCACCTCGCTTGGCCTACGAAGACTGTCACCACTCCCTTGACGGTAACGTCCTTGAAGCCGGAAACAAGTTGACGATAGGAGAAAGAATTGCATTAGGCAAGCGGGATTATCAAATTATATTTGTTGCACTGCAGTGTACTTATGCTGCATCGCAGTAAGTGGCCGATTTAATTACCATATTCTGCCAGAAGACCCCGTCACATAATTTGATACTTGCAAAAACAATTCTGATTGCAGTTTGTTATCGCTATTTGCTATCTATTTGGAAAATGTATATTTACCGTCAACAAATGCGAGGATGCCATGGTGACGTCGAAAATCACGCAATTTGCCCTGTTAGCAAGTGCAGCAATTGTCCTTTCTTTGCCGGCAAAAGCGGCTTCGGATTACCCCACTTCGACCCTGGCCGAGTACGTTTACGGCTGCATGAAAGCCAATGGTGAGAACCGTGATATGCTCCAGCGCTGCTCCTGTTCGATCGACGTGATCGCCTCGGTCGTGACCTATCCTCACTACGAAGCAGCAGAGACCTACAAACAGATGGGACTGGTGCCCGGAGAGAATGGCGCTTTGTTCCGCGACAGTGCGCCGGCAAAGGCTTCAATCACCGAATTGAAGCGCGCGCAGGCCGAAGCCGACGTCCGCTGTTTCTAGAACGGGATCAAAGACTCGATGATGCCAGCGGCCATTCATCCTGGAATTTCTTGCCTTCCGTGTCGGCCGCCTCGACCTTGACATCCTCGCCAGGTTTTGCATCGAACTCGAAGCGGAAATTCGGATCTTCCGAGATCGAGATTCCGCCCTCCATCGACATGATCAACCGGTCGCCCTGCGATACGGTCAGGCCCTGGATGAAATGCGCGGGAATGTAATAGCGCGTGACCTGATCCATCTGCAGCCCGGAATTGTTGGGATGACGGATCATCAGCTGCATTTCGGTCGCGCGGGTCATCGGCTCGTTGCCGGGGGTCTTGGATGTGAAGACGCGGAGCTTCATCTTGCCGAGCGAGGCCAGAGCTTCATCCTGGTTCTTCATGGCGGGGGCGGAGCAGCCACCGGACGCCTTGACGAAAGCCTGTGTCATATGAAGTTTACCATCCTCGGTTTCCGCGATAGCGCGGACATAGGAATAGGCATTGACCCGGATGCGTGTCGCCAGGTGGGTCACGCCCGCATCCTTGCCGAACCGGAATACGGCGGCGACGGGTGACGGATTTTCATCGACGATGAGGGTTACAGCCTTGATCCGGCCAGTTGCCGCATCGGTTTTGAAATGCAAATCAATGGGTACGATTGCCGCGTCTTCGGCGCGTTTCGGCGCTTCGATGGTGACGATATCGCCGGCGGGTTCGATCGGCTTTTGACCGAATACGTCGCCCTTGAGGCTGTCCCAGGTTTTACTATCGGTTGCGCTGGTACTTTGTGCGCTGGCGGCAAATGGCATTGCCGCTCCAACGAGCGCCAGAAGGACAAGCGCAAACATCCGGCTGCGCGGTTGTATCGCCTTCATCATCATATTCTGCCTCCACCAAGAAAAATTGGCGGTGCCCGGCCATTTCTGAGTATATCACCTCGGCTGACGTACTTGCAAACGAGTTCATTCCCATTCGAGTTCGGCAAAGGCGGCCGTGGCGTTGCGCAAATTATATTCGTCGAAGAGACGCCAGTTGTTCCGCTCGCTCTCTGCCGCTGTCTTGACCGCCTCCGCCATGGGCACGCCATCGGCGATCGCCTTGCGAATATCGCGGGCGAGCGCATCGAAATAGCGCTGCTCCTGATCGAGCGCCTGCGGCCATGGGGATGGCACCGGACCGTGCCCCGGAACGGCGAATTTCGCCCTGATGGCCTTCAGGTCTTCCAGTTGCGCGATCCAGCCCAGCAACGATCCATCCATCGTCGGCAGGTGGTCAATGAAACACAGATCGCCGGTGAAGAAGGTACCGGACTGCTCGTCGAAAATCGTAAGGTCATTGTCCGTATGGGCCGGCTTCCAGGCCTTCAATGTCAGTTTCCGGTTACCGAGATCGAGCTGCTCCTCGCCGGTTATCAGCTTCGTCGGCGGGACGATCCTGATGTCCGCCATCAGCGCGCTACCCATGGCGTCGCGGTAGCTCTGCAGATAATAGTCGCCGCGGCTGGCGAGCGCACGCGGCAGATTGTGATGGCCTGTGACGATGGCGCTGGTGCCCTCGAACGCGGCGTTTCCGAAGATATGATCGGGGTGCATGTGCGTGTTGATCAGGTACCGGATCGGCTTATCGGTGTTGGCGCGAATGGCGGCGAGCAGTTCCCTGCCCTCGGCGACACTGCCGCCGCTGTCGATCACGGCGACCGCGTCTTCGCCGATAATGAAACTGACATTGCAGATTTCGCCCTCGTTCTTCTCGGTCATCATTTCGGGCCTGCCCGCAAAGGCGAAGATCCCTTGGGTAATCTCCTGGACAGGCAAAGCCTCGACTGTGCTCGACTGCGCCCGCGTCAGACGGATATGCGTCATGCCACAACAGGCGAAAAAGACGCCTGTTCGAAGCACGCTGCGCCGTGTTGGCTGGCTCATGGCGCGTTCCTCAGCCCAGCGAATTTCTCATTGAACGAACGTAACAGATCAGACTTGACCTGTTCGTTGCGATAATTGCGCGGCAGGCGGATATCAAACGTGCCAATCACATGGGCGGGACGATCCGAAAGCACGATGACGCGGTCGGAGAGCATGATCGCTTCCTGCAGATTATGCGTCACCATCAGCGCGGTCGTCGGGCGCTCGGACCAGACGGACAAAAGCATGTAGCGCAGCTGTTGCGCTGTGGGCTCATCCAGTGAAACGAAAGGTTCGTCCAGCAGGAGGATATCCGGCTCGATCGCCAGCGCCCGGGCAATCGCCGCCCGGCGCGCAAGCCCAAGCGACAACTCTGCCGGGTAGAAGTTCCGCATTTTCGACAGGCCGAGCGTGCTGAACAGCGTGTCAAGATTGGTATCGCGCAAATGTTTCGGCATGGCGAGGCGTACATTCTGCTCGATCGTTCGCCACGGCAGAAGCATCGGCTCCTGAAACACTGCGCCGATGCGCGCGTCTGCCAATCCAGGCAATTGGATCGACCCGCGATAGTCGCTATCGAGACCAAGCAAAATCCGAAGCGTCGTCGTCTTGCCGCAACCGGAAGGGCCAAGGATGCAGGCGAATTCGTTCTGCCCCACCTCGAAGCGCAGATTGCGCAGGACCTCGATCGCGCCGCCATTGGATGAGCGGAACGACTTTTCTTCTATATCGGCTTTAAGCCGCGCGCCGACGCCAGCGAGTTGATGTGTGTTCAAGCGGTTGCACCACGACAAGTTCGATGAAAAGCATCACAGCGACAAAGGCCAGGGTATAGGCAAGGATCGCCGCGACATCGAAGAGTTGAAAAAACAGATTGATCTGAAAACCGACGCCATTCGAACGGCCGAGCAACTCGACCACAAGCACGATTTTCCAGATCAGCGAAACGCCGGAGCGCGATGCGGCGGCTATATAGGGCTGCAGCTGCGGCAACAGTATATGCCGCAAACGCTCAAGCGCGCTGAAGCGATAGACCTGCGCCATTTCCGCGTAGCGCGGATCGAGCGCCCTTGTTCCTTCGCGCATGGTGACGACCACGTTCGGGATCTTGTTGAGCGCGACAGCGCCAATCGCTGCGGCCTCATTGAGCCCGAACCAGATATAGGCAAGGACGATGATGACCAGAGCCGGTATGTTGAGGAAGAGAATGACCCAGGGATTGAAGAACTGGTTGGCGCGCTGATGGCTGCCAAGCAGGATGCCAATCACCGAGCCTATAAGCATCGCCAGAAAGAAGGAGGCGGCGACGCGCCATAAGGTAATACCCAGATGATAGGGCAGATCGCCGCTCGCGGTTTCGCTGATGAATGTTTGCAGGACCAGCAAAGGCGCCGGGAAAGAACGGCTCGGCCAGAGTGTCGCTCCGACATGCCACGCGATGACCAATGCTGCAAACGACAGCAACACCATCAGCGGCGAATTCCACTGCCGCTTCCTGACTTCGCCGGAAACGATGATCTTGCCGTCCTGCTCAGGTTCAGTCGAGGCTACCGCCACCTACTCCTCCCTCCAGAACGTACCGGGTGCCAATGTCTTTCCGGGGCCGACCAGCCGCTCACCGCCAAGCTCGGCGAGGATCGCATAGAGCTTCGTGGCATCGGCCTGCTCATCCTCGATGGGTCGCGCGGGAATGCCCTCGCGATAGCGATCGCGCAGCACGTCGAGCGCATGGCCCTCGGCTTTCACCACCGGCGCCAGACGTTGCCATTCCTCATCCGAGCTGCCGAGCAGAGTCTTCGCATCCCTGCTGGCCTTGACGAAACCCGCTATTGCGTCCGGATGGGCGTCGGCCCATTTATCGTGGAAGATATATCCGATGGCAGAAACATTTCCGGTGGCGCCGAGCGACTTTGCGGCATCGCTGGTGCTGACCAGACGGTGAAACCCATTGGCTTCGAGCCTTGCGCAAAAATTCCAGAAGTTCAGCACAGCGTCGAGTTCGCCCTGCTGCGCTTTTTCGGCAAGCAAGGGCGGCGTGCCATAGACGATCTCGCTTTGTGCAGGCAGATCGAGCGAGAATTGGTGTTTGGCATAGCCCTGTATGAGCAACCAGCTCTTGTCCAGCGGCCCGCCTGCCACGCCGATCTTCTTGCCCTTGAGATCCGCCAGACTTTTGATCGGCGAGCCATCGGGAACCATCAAAGCGCCGACTGAACTGGAATAGGGCACGAAGGTCAGGTCTTCGCCCGATGCGCGCTGCCGCGACACCCAGAGCCAGTCCGTCACGATGATATCAACGTCTCCGGCCATCATCGCGACATTGGTTGCATCTTCGCTGGCGAAGAAGCGGACATCGACATTCACACCATATTTTTCGTCGAGCTTATGCTGCTTGATCGTATCCAGTTCCCAATTGACAGTCCCGAATTTGAGCACGCCAACACGAATGGTCTCCGCAGCCAGCCCCACCTGCGTGCCGAGACCAAGAGCGAGCAGCAGCAATATCGATAAGCGGAATAACCTTAGATGTAATGCTGTCACGATGTCCTCCCAGACAGACCGCTTTTACCTGTCTAGAGCGTCAGGTCCTTTGGCGGATAGTCGCATTTCCACCGAACGATCTTGAGCTTTGGATGTTCCCCGGACCATTTTGCAATTTCTGTTGGTGCGAGGGACATGCAATTGTTCAGGCCGCCCCTGTTTTCAAAATGCAGGCGCTCCTCCCGACAACTGGTCGGGTTGGATAAGAGACAGATGGTCAAAACGAGATCGATAACATCCATACCGGCGCCTCCAATCCTCTGACACGTTTCACCTGCGATAGCGCCGTAACAAGAGGCAAGCCGACAGGATCAAAGGTCGTTCACTGGATTTCTCAAGGTGCCCGATGAGAAACTTTCCTCGCAAATTACGGTTGTGATCTGCTGGCGTCAATCGCACCTGCCAGAGAAAACACAAACGTGAAGCTGCGGCGTTATTTCCCAGCCAAGCAATTGACTTATCAGGCGCTGAAGGTACGCTCTGGAAGTGTTCTAAAAACTGGTGGCGCCAATGCATGGAAAATTGGCGCCGGTCTTCGTCCAGGGCACCCTTGGCGAAAATGAGGAGATGCCATGCGTTATTCTACCGTTCTGATTGGACTATCAGTTGCGATTCTGTCTGTTGCTGGAGCCCGAGCCCAAGACGCCGGTGACGCCACTGCAGGAGCAACAGTTTTCAAGAAATGTGCGGTCTGTCACGTGGCCGATACCGACAAGAACAAAGTCGGACCGTCGTTGAACAAGTTGATGGGCAGGACCGCAGGAACCCATCCGGGTTTCAGCTATTCACCCGCAATGAAGGCGGCAGGCGCAGCCGGACTCGTGTGGGACTCAGCCAGCTTGCGCGACTATCTGCACGATCCGAAAGCCAAGGTGAAAGGCACGAAAATGGCCTTTCCCGGGTTGAAGGACGATAAGGAAATTACTGATCTTGAAGCCTATCTGAATCAATACAAATAGCTGGGATCGCCGCCGGTTGATCTGGCCGGCGGCACCTTCACTTCATCAGGCAATCTCACGCCATTTGATCGAACAGCCGACCGACGCCATCTGCTCGCGCGGCCCCTGCCCCGTATTCGCGACTTCCTTCATCGCTTCGTAAAGGTCGCGGCGTATATCTGGTGCGGCTGTTTCCTTCCGCGACGCGTCCAGGCGTCCGCGATACTGTAATTCACCAGCGCCATTGAACCCGAAGAAATCAGGCGTGCAGACCGCGGCATACGTGCGCGCAACGCTCTGGTCAGCATCGTGGAGATAGGGAAACGAAAAATCGTTGTCTCGAGCGAAAACCTTCATGTTTTCATAGGAATCGGCAGGATAGGCAACCGCATCATTGGCGTTGATGGCGACGAAACCGACGCCAAGTTCGTTCAGGTCCCGGGCATCGCGGACAATCCGCTGGATAACGGCTTTCACATAAGGACAATGGTTGCAGATGAAGGCGACGACGAGCCCCTTGTCGCCTGCCTGCGCCAGAACGGAATGTCTTTGGCCATCGGTTCCGATCAGGCTCGCATCAACGGCTTTCCAGCCAAAATCGCAAAGGGGTGGTATCGCCGCCATTATTTTCTCCTTAACGTCGCCGCCTTGCCCTCCCCCTTGTGGGCAGGGTCGGACCGGAGGTCCGGGGAGGGGCATTTCTGTAAGCTTTCAAAAAGGACCCCTCCCCGTCGCTTTCGCTCCTGCCCTCCCCACAAGGGGGAGGGTAAGGCACGTTCACGCTGCCGCGCGATGCCTCGCATGATCGGCAGCATGACGTATTGCGGCGATATTGTCAGCATAGGCAGCCTTGCCGTTTCCCTTGAAGACGGCGGAACCCGCAACGAGCACATCAGCTCCGGCTCCAGCAACCAGTGGTGCGGTATCCGGCGTCACGCCGCCATCTATTTCAATATGGATTGGACGGTTGCCGATCATCGCTTTCACACGCCGGACCTTTTCGATGACCGACGGGATGAACGCCTGCCCGCCAAAACCAGGATTGACCGTCATCAAGAGCACCAGATCGAGCCGGTCCAGCACGTATTCGATGACACTTTCCGGGGTTGACGGATTGAGCGAGACACCCGCCTTCTTGCCAAGGTTGCGGATAGCCTGCAGTGAACGATCGAGATGCGGCCCGGCCTCCGCATGCACAGTAATGAAATCGCATCCCGCATCGGCGAAGGCACCGAGATAAGCATCCGTTGGCGCTATCATCAGATGACAATCGAATATCGCCGCCGTTCTATTGCGGATGGATTTTATGATTTGCGGCCCGAAGGTGATGTTCGGGACGAAATGTCCGTCCATCACATCGAGATGCACCCAGTCGGCTCCGGCAGCCATGACGTCTTCGACTTCCTGGCCCAGGCGGGAGAAATCCGCGGAAAGCACGGACGGTGCAATGAGTATGTTCCGGTTCATGGTGTTGGTTCCTCCCTTGGTGATGCGGAAAACACACGGCTGACCCTGATATCGTCGGCAGTGATCGTGGACAGCGCCACTGCATCGGTTGGCCCGTTGGATGCCTCGAACAATCGGTTGGCGTGACGCAACCTCGCTCTGTCGAGCGCATTGCGAATGGAACGGGCATTGGCGAAATGCGGCTGCTGGCGGCGCAACTCGATATAGTCGGACATGATGGCGCGGCCTTCCGCATCGAACGTATAGTTTTGTTTGGACAGCATGGTTTCGGCGATACTGAGCAACTCGTCCGAGCTATAATCCGGAAAATCGATGTGATGAGCGATGCGCGAGCGGAAGCCGGGGTTGCTCTCGAAGAACTTGTCCATGCGATCGGCATAACCCGCCAGGATCACCACGAGATCGTCGCGTTGGTTTTCCATCACCTGCAACAGGATCTCGATCGCTTCCTGGCCGTAGTCGCGCTCGTTCTCCTGCCGGTGCAGATAGTAGGCCTCGTCGATGAACAGTACGCCGCCCATGGCCTTCTTCAGGATCTCCTTGGTCTTGGGTGCTGTGTGACCGATATATTGCCCGACCAGATCATCGCGGGTGACCGAGACGAGATGGCCCTTGCGGATATAACCGAGGCGATGCAAGAGGTCCGCCATGCGCAACGCCACGGTGGTCTTGCCGGTGCCGGGATTGCCGCTGAAACTCATGTGCAGCGTCGGCGTTTCATGTGCAAGACCCATGCGACGGCGCGCACGCTCGACCAGCAAGAGCGCCGCCGTCTCCTTGATCCGCTGCTTGACCGGCTTTAGGCCGATCAAGTCGCGGTCGAGTTCGTCGAGCACTTCCTTGACGCCGGATTCGACATATTCGGCGCGCAGGTCGATGGCAGCAGGGATTTCCAGCTGCGTGATGCTCGCGTCAGCCATAGCGCTGCCCCGCTGGCTTGTCGGTCGCATAGGCCCTTGTCGTGTACCGAACGACACGGCCTTCGCCTTCCTGGCGGGCAAGGTGGAACCCTGGCTCTTCCGGCGGGCGATTGACTAGGAACGACAGCTTGACCGACTCCCAGCCAGGCGAGTTATCGAAGGCCACCAACCGGATATAATAATCGCCATAGACCTTGCGGCATTCCTTCAGTTCCATTATCAGCGCCGCGGCGTCCGGGTTGTCGAACATCGGGTGTCCCCACATGTCCCAATATGTGTTGCGCGGGTGCGGGTCATCGGTGAATTCGAGGCTGACCGCCCAGCCATTGTCGATGCAGTACTGTACTTGCTTGGCGATCTGCTCATCGGTAAGGTCGGGCAGGAACGAGAATGCTCCCTGGGTAATACGCATGTCGCTTCTCCTATTCAGCTGCTGTGGCCGTCGGAACGAAATCCGGCGAGTCGGTTGAGGTGTAGTTGAAGGAAACGTCCTTCCAGACTTCGAGCGCCTGCTGCAGAGGCTGACAGCTGCGTGCAGCCATGCGCAGGATCTCCGGTCCTTCGTTGACGATGTCGCGGCCCTCGTTGCGTGCCAGCACCATGCATTCGAGTGCAACGCGGTTGGCCGTGGCACCGGCTGCGATGCCGAGCGGGTGACCGATCGTGCCGCCGCCGAATTGCAGCACCACGTCCTCGCCCAGAAGGTCGAGAAGCTGGTGCATCTGACCGGCATGGATACCACCCGAGGCCACCGGCATCATCTTGTTGAGCGAGGCCCAATGCTGATCGAAGAACACGCCGTTCTCCAAACGCATCGGGTTGAAGTCCTCGCGGCAGATGTCGTAGTAGCCGCGCGTGGTTGCCGGATCGCCCTCGAGCTTGCCGACCACCGTACCCGCATGGATATGATCCACGCCGGCAAGCCGCATCCACTTGGCGATGACGCGGAACGACACGCCATGCGACTTCTGCCGCGTGTAGGTCGAGTGGCCGGCACGATGCAGATGCAGGATCATGTCGTTGCGCCGCGCCCACTTGGCCATGGACTGGATCGCCGTGTAGCCGATGACAAGATCGATCATCACGATGTTCGAGCCCAATTCCTTGGCGAAATCGGCGCGCTCATACATGTCCTCCATCGTCGCCGCAGTGACGTTGAGGTAGCTGCCCTTGATCTCACCGGTAGCAGCCTGCGCCTTGTTGACGGCCTCCATGCAGTAGAGGAAACGCTCGCGCCAGTGCATGAAGGGTTGCGAGTTGATGTTCTCGTCGTCCTTGGTGAAGTCGAGACCGCCCTTCAGAGCCTCGTAGACGACGCGGCCGTAGTTGCGGCCGGACAGGCCAAGCTTCGGCTTCACCGTTGCGCCAAGCAGCGGCCGGCCGAACTTGTCGAGGCGTTCGCGCTCGACGACGATACCTGTGGGCGGACCCTGGAAGGTCTTCACATAGGCCACCGGCAGGCGCATGTCCTCAAGCCGCAAAGCCTTCAATGGCTTGAAGCCGAAGACGTTGCCGATGATCGACGCCGTCAGGTTCGAGATGGAGCCCGGTTCGAACAGGTCGAGATCGTAGGCAATGTAGGCAAAGTACTGGCCTTCGCCATTGGGAACCGGATCGACGCGGTAAGCCTTGGCGCGATACTTCTCTGTCGCTGTCAGGCGATCGGTCCAGACGACCGTCCAGGTTGCGGTAGACGATTCACCGGCAACGGCAGCGGCAGCTTCGATCGGATCGACGCCATCCTGCGGCGTGATGCGAAACAGCGCGATGATGTCGGTGTCCTTCGGTTCGTAGTCGGGCTCCCAATAGCCCATCTTCTTGTATTCCATGACACCGGACCTGTAGCGGTCCTTTCCGGTGACCGTTTCTGACTTGTTCGACATGATAAGGTCCTTTCCTTTTAGTGCAGTCTTCAGGCAGCCTTGGCTGCAGCGATTTGCGGGTCGAGTTTTCCGGCGGCATAACGTTTGGCCATGTCATCAAGGCCGATCACCTTGATCTTCGATGCGTTGCCTGCCGTGCCAAACCGCTCGAAGCGGTCTCGGCAAAGGTCACGCATGGCATCCATCGCCGGTTTGAGGAATTTGCGCGGATCGAACTCCGCCGGGTTTTCCGTAGCGATCCGGCGGAACTGACCGCTCATGGCCATGCGGCAGTCCGTATCGATATTGACCTTGCGCACGCCGTGGCGAATACCGCGTTCGATCTCCTCGACCGGCACGCCATAGGTTTGCGGCATCTCGCCACCGAAGCGGTTGATGATGTCCTGCAAAGGTTGCGGAACAGACGACGAGCCATGCATAACGAGATGGGTATTCGGCAGCTTGCGGTGGATTTCCTCGATGACGCCCATCGCCAGGATGTCGCCGTCCGGAGCGCGCGTGAATTTGTAGGCGCCGTGCGATGTACCGCAGGCGATGGCCAGCGCATCGACCTTGGTGCGCAGGACAAAATCCACAGCCTGATCCGGATCGGTCAAGAGCTGGTCGTGGCTGAGCACTCCGCTCGCACCATGACCGTCTTCGGCCTCGGCCTCGCCGCTTTCGAGCGAACCCAGCACACCGAGTTCACCTTCCACCGACACACCCACCCAATGGGCGATCGCGGTGACTCGTCTGGTGATCTCGACATTGTACTCATAGGCGGCAGGCGTTGCCGCATCGGCCTCGAGCGAACCGTCCATCATTACCGAGGTGAAGCCGTGGCGGATCGCAGTCAGGCAGGTGGCTTCGTCATTGCCGTGGTCCTGGTGCATGCAGACGGGAATGGATGGATAGATATCCACCAGCGCATCGATCATCCGCGCCAGCATCAAATCCTTGGCGTAGGAACGTGCACCACGTGACGCTTGCAGGATGACCGGCGCATCGCAGGCTGCAGCCGCTTCCATCACGGCAAGCCCCTGCTCCATATTGTTAATGTTGAAGGCGGGAACGCCGTAGCCATACTCGGCAGCATGATCGAGCAATTGTCGCAAGGTAATCCGGGCCATGATCAATACTCCTTTCAGTTCAGTTGATGAGCTTGCGCGCCGTGGCGACGATGTTTTCAGGCGTGATATCGAAGTGGCGGTAGAGATCCGGAGCCGGCGCGCTGGCGCCAAAGCCCTGCATGCCGATGAAGGCACCCTTCTCGCCAATCCAGCGATCCCAACCGAGGCGTGCTGCCGCCTCGATACCGATACGCGGTGCCGCAGCCAAAACAGACCGGCGATAGGCCGGGGTTTGCGCCTCGAACAATTCCCATGACGGCATCGATACGACTGCGGCCGGGATCTTGTACTGTCCGCGCAGCATGTCGGCGGCAGTACAGGCGATTTCGACCTCGGAGCCAGTCGCCAGCAGCGTAATCGCGCGTGGTTCCGCCGTTTCGCGTAACACATAGGCGCCGCGGCTCGACCGGTTCTCCTCAGCATGGGCGTGGCGCAGCATCGCAAGATTCTGGCGCGACAGGACGATGACGCTTGGCCGGTCGCTATACTTCAGCGCTAGCTCCCAGCATTCAGCTGTCTCGATGATATCGGCGGGCCGGAAAACGTTAATGCCGGGCGTGGCGCGCAGCATCGCCAGATGTTCGATGGGCTGATGCGTCGGACCATCCTCACCAAGACCGATCGAGTCATGTGTCATGACGTAGATGACCTGCTGGCCCATCAGTGCCGACAGCCGCATCGCGCCACGCGCATAATCAGCAAACGCCAGGAATGTGCCGCCATAGGGAATGAAGCCGCCATGCAGCGCGAGACCGTTCATCGCCGCAGCCATGCCATGCTCGCGGATACCGTAATGAATGTAGCGGCCGGAGAAATTTTGCGGCGTGACATCCCGCATGCCGGGCGTAACCGTGAGGTTGGAATGGGTCAGGTCAGCCGAGCCGCCAATCGTCAGATCGGTGGCCTTGTTGATGACACCAAGCACCATTTCCGAAGCCTTGCGGGTCGCAACCTTGGTTGCCTTCTCGACATGCTCGCGGCGGAAAGCATTCAGCTCATCGAACAGGGTCGCCGGCAACTGCTTCTGAACGGCCTGCCTGAGGTCGTCTCCATGCGGTGATGCTGCCATTCGTACACACCATTCGCGCCGCTCATCGGCACCGCGGCGGGCCACATCGCGCCAGGTCTCGATGATGTCCTCGGGGACGTCGAATGCCTGGTGCGGCCAGCCAATGGTCTGGCGGACGGCGGCAATCTCCGTGTCCCCCAGAGGCGCACCGTGGGTCTTCTCGGTTCCTTGCAGGTTCGGCGCGCCCTTGCCGATGATCGTGCGGCACGAAATCAGCGATGGCCGGTCAGAAGACCTGGCGCGTGCAATGGCTTCCGCGATCTCTTCATAGTCGTGGCCGTCAATCTCCTGCACATCGAAACCGGCAGCCTCGAACCGCATCAACTGATCCATGGACGTCGAAAGCGATGTCGGCCCATCGATCGAGATGGAATTGTTGTCCCAGAAGACGATCAGCTTCGACAGTCTCAAATGACCGGCAAGGTCAATCGCTTCGTGGCTGATGCCCTCCTGCAGGCAGCCATCTCCAGCGATCACATAGGTGTGGTGATCGACGATATCCTCGCCAAACCGCTGCACCAGCAACCGTTCGGCCAGCGCCATACCGACTGCAGTCGCGATGCCCTGCCCGAGTGGACCGGTCGTCATCTCGATGCCCTGCGCATGACCATATTCGGGGTGACCCGCCGTCTTCGCGCCAAGCTGGCGGAAACGCTGCAGTTCCTCGATCGGCATGTCGGGATAGCCGATCAGATAATGCAGGGCGTATTGCAGCATCGAACCGTGCCCAGCCGACAAAACGAACCTGTCGCGGTCCGGCCATTGCGGATGCAACGGGTCAAGCTTGATGAAGCGGTTAAAGAGAACCGTCGCAACGTCGGCCATACCCATGGGCATGCCGGGGTGACCGGAATTGGCCTTCTGCACGCTGTCCATAACCAGCGCCCGGATGGCGTTTGCCATATCGCGTTCCGAGACGGTTTCTACGTCCGGGGTTTCTTGAAGCAAAGCTTGCGTGTTCATCGCTATCTCCTTCACGAGGCACGGTTTTTGCGTTCGATCAACTGCATGATCAGCGGCGTCAGGATGAGTTGCATGGCGAGATCCAACTTGTTGCCGGGCACGACAATTGAGTTTGCCCGCGACATGAAGGAGTTGTGGATCATCGACAGCAGGTAGGGGAAGTCGATCCCGCGCGGCCGGGCGAAACGAATGACCAGCATCGATTCGTCAGGTGTCGGTATCCACCGGGCTATGAACGGGTTTGATGTATCGACAATCGGAACCCGTTGGAAATTGATATCGGTCAGCGTGAATTGCGGTGTGATGTAGCGCACATAGTCTGGCATCCGGCGCAGGATGACGTCCATCACCGCCTCGGTGGAGTAACCGCGGGTCGAGCGGTCACGATGGATCTTCTGGATCCATTCGAGGTTGATCACGGGAACGACGCCGATCTTCAAATCCGCGTGCCGGGCAAGGTTGACACCCTCGGTCACGGCACAGCCATGCAGCCCTTCATAGAACAACAAGGTGCTTGGCGGGAAATCGCGCCATTCCGTGAACGTGCCCGCCGGCGTGTTGTATTGCGCGGCTTCCTCGTCGTCGTGGATATAGGTACGGGTCTGGCCCGTACCCCGGCGGCCATATTCCTCAAAGACCTCGTCGAGCTTGTGCAACTCGTTGGCATCGACATGGAAATGCGTGAAGTTGGGGTTACCCTTCGCTTCTTCCTCCGCGACCTTCGCCCTCATGGCATTGCGGTCGTACTTGTGGAACGCGTCGCCTTCGATAAACGCGGCCTCGATATGCTCGCGGCGGAAAATCTGCTCGAAGATGCGCTTGACCGAGGTCGTTCCCGCGCCTGACGATCCGGTGATGGATATGATTGGATGCTTTGCCGACATGTCGCCTCTCCTCCCTAAACCCTGAACAGGCCGCGATTGCTGAAGAGCGGAGCACGCTCACCAATGTTACTGGGCTCGGTATGATACCGGGTGATACGTGCCACTTCTCTCGCCGAACCGAAGATGAACGGCACGCGCTGGTGCATGGTCTTCGGTGTCAGATCGAGAATGCGGCCTGCCGTGTCGGTCGCTGCCCCGCCCGCCTGTTCTATGAGGAAGGCAATGGGATTGGCCTCGTAGACCAGCCGGATACGGCCATCGCCATAGCCCTTGCGCTTGTCGCCGGGATAGAGAAACACACCGCTGCGCATGAGAATGCGATAGGTTTCCGCCACCAGTGACGCGATCCAGCGCATGTTGAAATCACGCTCGCGGGGTCCTTCGCTGCCCTTCAGGCAGTCATCGACATAGAGTTGCACCGCCTCGTCCCAATGCCGGTAATTGGCGGCATTGATGGCAAATTCCTGTGTCTTCTCAGCAATGACAATGCTGGCATAAGCCTGGATGAATGTGCCGAGCCTCGCCGAGAACACAAAGACATGCGTGCCGCTGCCAAGAGTCAGGACCAGCGCGAGTTGTGGTCCGTAGATGAAAAAACCGGCAGCGAGCTGGCGATCGCCTTTTTGGAAAAACGACGCGCCAGGCTCGCTGTCCGGTTGGCCAGCCACCGGGAGGATGGAGAAGATTGTCCCTATGGAGACATTGGTGTCGATGTTGGAAGAACCGTCGAGCGGATCGATCGCCAGCGCCAGCGGCGCGCTTGGGTCAAGCAAGGCTGGATGCGCCAGTTCCTCGGAGCCGTAGAGCGCGACTGGCGCCTGACGCATAGCCTCAAGGAACATGTCATCGGCGAAGATGTCGAGGTCCTTCTGGGAATCGCCATCGGCGTTCTTGCTGCCTTGGCTGCTGGCGAAGGCCTTGCCGAGTGCGCCCTGATTGATCGTGTTGCGGATCTTGACCGCAGTCAGGGACAGCTGGCGCACGACTAACGACACGGAAGCACGAAGCGTATCGCCGCTCTCCGCATAGGATCCAAGGAAGGCATCTAAAGTTGCCGTGGTCATGGTAGTCCTCCCGTACCTGAGGGACCTTTTGAACTCTCCACCCTGATGGACACCTGATGCGATTTTCTGTGCTTCCGGTGCTCATGGACTCAAAAGTCCACTCCGCTCCGGTACTCGAAAATCACACCATCTGCCTCATCAGGCTGAATTTTCAAAGGATCCCTTAAACGTCTCTCCGCGTCAGGTTTCGGGAACATGGAACCACGCGGGGCACACTTAGTAAAATTTATTATATTTACCTACTCGATAAATTATATTAACTGTGGCTATGCGCAATCTCAATTTGAAGCAACTGCGGGCGATCCAGGCGATCATGGCGCACGGCACAATCGCCGCCGCGGCCAATGCGCTGGGCCTGACGCCCCCTGCGGTAACGATCCAGCTCAAACTCCTTGAAGAGGATGCCAATATCATCCTGTTCGACCGCACGAATGAAGGCCTGCGCCCAACCGTTGCCGGTCTGGCTTTTCTCGATGCGGCGCAAATGATCGAAGAGCGGTTGCGCTTGCTCGAAGACGAGATCGATGCAATCAAGGGGTTGCGCATCGGCAGCCTGACCTTGGGCGTCGTGTCCACCGCCAAATATTTTGCGCCGCAACTGATGGCGATCTTCCGCAAGGAACACCCGGATATCGCCATAAAGCTGGCAATCGGCAACAGGGCCGAGACCATAGCCGGGCTGAAGAGCCACGCGGTCGATCTCGCCCTGATGGGCCGTCCGCCAAAAGATGTGCCGTTGCGTTCAGCAGTCTTCGGCGATCATCCGCTGGTGATGATCGCCGCTCCCGATCATCCGCTTGCCAAGTGCCGCGACATCACGAAAGAGCGTATCGCGCAGGAGCATTTCCTTATCCGCGAGCCGGGATCAGGTACGCGCATATCGCTCGAGATTTTTCTGAGCGAGTTGCCAGGCCGGCTCGACGATCTCGGGACGGAAATGTCGTCGAACGAGACGATCAAGCAGGCGGTGATGGCCGGACTCGGCATCGCGTTCATCTCGGCCCACACCATCGCGCTGGAACTGGAAGTCGGCAGACTGGTGATGCTCGACGTGATCGGCATGCCTATCCGCCGCCAATGGTTTTCCGTCGTGCGCACAGACCGGACAATGTCACCGGCCATGCGGGCGTTTCAGGACTTCCTCAGCCGCAAGGGTGCGCAATGCTTGCCGTCGATCGACCGGCTTTATCCCGCCAGCGAGCTTTGAACGGCTCTACTGCCGTTGGGCCCGGTACAAAACCGGCCAGTACTGACGCCGATGTAAGAGAAAACCTTATCAGCGCTTTGAAATGCCCTCCTGTAGTCCTATATTGCAGGCGAAACCGCGCCTAGTCTGGTGCCGGTAACAGGGGCAATTTCCATGGACTCAATGGCGGGAATTTTTCGCGCAGTGGCGGCCCTTGGCTTTGTTTTTATGCTGGGCTCAGGTGTGGCGCAGGCACAATCCGCCAGTTCCGCGACCAATTCGGGATGCGTGCTGACGCAGGTCGGCGGGACCGGGAGGCAGGTACTGAAATGCCGTGGCGGCCTCACTATTACCGCTGAGCGCGGGGCACGATACACATTGTTGGACCGCAGCCGCGACGGGATCGTCGATGCCGTGCGGGCCAGGAGCAAGGCGATATTGCTTGACGCACCGAAATCCCCCGCGGGATTCGAGGTCGATACGCCGCAGGCGATTGCAGCGGTCAGGGGTACGAAATGGGCTGTCGATGTCAGTGCCGGTAAAACCGCGGTGTTCGTTGTCAGGGGCGCGGTCAGCGTTCGCAGGCAGGCCACGAGCGCGGAAGTGGTGCTCGGACCCGGTGAAGGCGTCGATGTGGACGAAAGCACCAGCGCGCTCGTTGTAAAGCGCTGGCCTGCCCCGCGTGTCAACGCATTGATGACGCGCCTTGGTCAGTAAAAAGCGATGAGCAGCCGCGTACGGCAGACGCTGATCGCGCTGATCCTGACCTGCGTCTGGGGGGCCGGGCTCGGCCTGATGCACATCAGGGGGAACACCTGGTTTCTGGAACGCGTCGAAGCAACTCTCACTGATCTTCGCACCATTATTCGCGGGAAAATGCCGGCACCGGACACCGTGGCAATCATTGCCATCGACGACCCGACAGTGACGCTGGTTGGCAGCTACCCGGTTCCCCGCTCGACGCTCGCTGCGATCATCGACGAAATCGCCAAGCTTAAGCCGAAAGTCATCGCTATGGATCTGCTTCTTGTGGATCGCGGTCAGGAAGATGGCGACCGGAAGCTTGCAGAATCGCTTGGGAAAGCCACGACACTTCTGGCGGGGGCGGCAGTGTTCGCGAGCGGCAAGCAGTTGATCGAGCCCTCGAACGGCGACGCACTCGATCGCGTTCCGGATGCCGTCAGCTTTTTACTCCCGCAGCAAGAGTTTGCCGATGTCTCGTCGGTGGGCATCGTGAACGTGGCAACTGACCAGTCCGGAACGCCGCGATTTATCCCGATGTTGTTCAAGAAGGGCGAGGAGGTCCAGCCGTCTTTTCCATTACGTGCAGTTGCACTTGCCGCCGGAGTCGAACCTGTATTCGAGCCCGGCGGCATCGCGCTGGGCGAGCACCACATCCGCACGGATATTGGCCAATCATTTCCCCTGACCTTCTATGGTCCGAGGGGCACGATAAAAACGATCAGCGCCGCTGCCGTGCTGAATGGTCAGCTTGCGGCCAAGGATGTTGCCGGCAAGATTATCGTTCTCGGAACGACGGTAACCGGCGGCGGCGACGTTTTCCCGACACCCTTTGATCAGGTGCTTCCGGGCGTGGAGGTCATCTCCACGGCAATAGCCCAACTGGTGGCGGGCGACGCCACGGTCCGCGATCGTAATATTCGCCTTGTCGACGCGGGTTTCGCTGTTGGATTGCCGCTCGTCCTCGTAGGGCTGCTCGCGTGGCGGCGCAGTGCCATTGGACTGGGCGCGATGGTCGCAGTGGTTTGCGCATGGCTCATTTTCAACGCGGTAGCCTTTGCAAACGGCATCTGGCTCAGCGCGGCCATACCCATTGCCGCAGTTGTGCCGCCGGTTCTCATATTTGGTGCGACGCAGCTTTTGCTTGGCAGACGACGGGCGCAGCATTTTGCGACGCAAAGCGAGATGCTGCAAAGTGTCCAGGCTCCGGGCCTTGGAAAGTGGCTGGCGCAAAACCCCAACTTTCTAGCCGAGCCGGTTCGCCAGGACGCGGCTGTGGTTTTCATCGACCTGTCAGGCTTCACCGGCCTCAGCGAAGTGCTTGGACCCAATGCGACGCGCGAACTGCTGAACGGTTTCTACAATCTGGTCGACGAGGAAGTTGCGGCCTGCAATGGAACCATCACGAGTTTCATGGGCGACGGGGCGATGATCCTCTTTGGTCTGCCGGAACCGACACCGGAGGATGCAGCCAATGCGACGCGCTGCTGCATAAGACTTTGTAATGGAATGAGACTCTGGCTCGCCTCGCTGCCGTCATCGATCGCGTCGCGGATCGGCTTCAAACTGGGCGCGCATTTCGGAACGGTGGTTGCTTCGCGACTGGGTGGCGGAAGCCGCCAACAGATCACCGCGACCGGCGATACGGTCAACGTGGCCAGCCGGTTGATGGAAGTTGCGAAGAGCAATGAGGCGGAGCTCGCGCTTAGCACCGAAATCCTGCATGTCGCAGGACCGGACAGCGACCCGTACAAAACCGGCGTCCTCAGCGGACCACTGGAAGCGGAAATTCGCGGACGCTCTGGCTCGGTAACAATCTGGCTGTGGCGCAGCCAAGACAAAAATTAAAAGACATTGTAGGATTCCCGCTTGATCCAACGTCCTATGGTCGTTCCAATCAAGAGGAGGTCTACATGTCCTATGTCGATGGTTTCATAGTTGCCGTCCCGAAGCAGAAACTCGAAGCTTATAAAGAACTGGCTCGGAAAGCCGGAGAGATCTGGAAGGAACACGGGGCGCTGGCTTATGTCGAGTGCATTGCCGATGACGTGCCCTATGGCGAACTCACTTCCTTTCCGCGCGCAGTGCAGGCAAAAGACGACGAGACCGTTGCCTTTTCCTGGATCGTCTACGAATCCCGCGAAAAGCGTGACGCTATCAACGCGAAGGTCATGGAAGATCCGCGTCTTAAGGGGAGCATGGACAATATGCCTTTCGACGGCAAGCGCATGATCTATGGCGGATTTGCACCTTTTATGGAGCTATAATGCGCATCCAATATGGGTGCTTTTCCCAACCGAATCCGCGCGCTGTCGATAACGGCGCGCGATCAAAAACAATCACTGTTCCTGACAGTCGGCATACCGATACTTTCGATGAGTCGACTACCTGTATTTCTCGTTTGTGAAATGCTACGGTGAAACTTCTACGGATTGCGAGTTCATGTCCACAGCCGATTCGGCAGGGAGGGGACAATAGAATGGCTGTAGTCTTTATTCTTGCTTTTGTTGCAGTTGCGTCAGTCCTGTTTCATCTGTTGAGTCCCTGGTGGTGGACGCCGATCGCGTCCAATTGGCAATACATCGATAATACAATCATCATTACTTTCTGGATCACCGGTTTCGTGTTTGTCGCGGTGGTTTTGTTCGTCGCTTATTGCGTCTTCCGTTTCCGGCACAAGCCAGGAAACCGTGCGCACTATGAGCCGGAAAACAGGAAGCTGGAATTCTGGCTCGCCACGGTGACCACCATCGGCGTTGTCGCCATGCTTGCGCCCGGATTGTTCGTGTGGGACCGCTTTGTCAATGTGCCGAGTGACGCCACCGAGGTCGAAGTCGTCGGTCAGCAATGGCTCTGGAGCTTTCGTTTGCCTGGGGCCAATGGCAAGCTCGGAACATCCGAGACCCGTGATGTCAGCGCCGACAATCCCTTGGGTGTGAACAAGAACGACAGCGCCGGCCTGGACGACATCATCATCCAGGGCGGCGAGTTGCACCTTCCGGTTGGAAAACCTGTTAAGATGGTCCTGCGCTCAATCGATGTCCTGCATGATTTCTACGTGCCGGAGTTCAGGGCGAAAATGGACATGGTGCCGGGCATGGTCACCTATTTCTGGATTACCCCCACGAGAACCGGCACCTTCGAAGTCCTCTGCGCCGAACTTTGCGGCGTCGGGCATCCACAAATGCGCGGAACGGTGGTGGTCGATACTGAGGCCGATTACCAGACCTGGCTGCAGCAGCAACAGACATTCACGCAGATGATGGCGTCCGGAGAACCACAGACAACGAATTGAGAGTGATACCGCTCTTTGGGGAGAGGAGCGATGAAGCCAGGGAGGGCATAGAATGGTCAACATACCATCCAGCATCAACGACCCCATACCGGCAGCGGAAGTCGAAGATGTGGAGCTTTATCACCCGCATAGCTGGTGGACGACTTACGTCTTCAGCCAGGACGCCAAAGTCATCGCCATCCAGTATTCACTGACGGCCATTTCTATCGGCCTCGTTGCACTGGTCCTCTCTTGGCTGATGCGGTTACAACTTGGTTTTCCCGGCGTTTTCACCTTCATTGATGCCGAGCGCTATTACCAGTTCATCACCATGCATGGCATGATCATGGTGATCTATCTCCTCACGGCGCTCTTCCTGGGTGGTTTCGGCAATTACCTCATTCCGCTGATGCTCGGTGCACGGGATATGGTGTTTCCTTACGCCAACATGCTGAGCTACTGGATCTACCTGCTGGCGGTGCTGGTCCTTGTCGCCGGCTTCTTCGCGCCGGGCGGACCAACCGGCGCCGGATGGACGCTCTATCCGCCGCAAGCCGTGCTTTCCGGCACGCCGGGCGGGCAGGATTGGGGTATCATCCTGATGCTGACGTCGCTGATTCTGTTCATCATCGGCTTCACCATGGGTGGTTTGAACTATGTCGTCACGGTGCTGCAGGGGCGCGCACGCGGCATGACGCTGATGCGCATGCCCTTGACGATCTGGGGCATTTTCACCGCGACGGTCATGGCGCTGCTCGCCTTCCCTGCCCTGTTCGTCGCCTCTGTCATGATGTTGTTCGACCGGGTACTCGGAACAAGCTTCTTCATGCCCGCCATCGTGGAGATGGGAACGCAGCTTCAGCACGGCGGTGGTAGCCCCATCCTCTTCCAGCACCTGTTCTGGTTCTTCGGCCATCCGGAAGTCTACATCGTCGCCCTGCCCGCCTTCGGTATCGTATCGGACCTCATCAGCGTTCACGCACGCAAGAATATCTTCGGCTATCGCATGATGGTCTGGGCCATCGTCGTCATCGGTGCACTGAGTTTTGTTGTCTGGGCGCACCACATGTATGTCAGCGGTATGAATCCAAACTTCGGGTTCTTCTTTGCGACGACGACGCTGATCATTGCTGTCCCAACCGCCATCAAGGTCTATAATTGGGTGCTGACCCTATGGCGTGGCGACATTCACCTGACCATCCCCATGCTGTTCGCCCTCGGTTTCATCGTTACATTCGTCAATGGCGGACTGACTGGATTGTTCCTCGGCAATGTCGTCGTCGATGTCCCGCTTTCCGATACGATGTTCGTCGTTGCACATTTCCACATGGTGATGGGAGTCGCGCCGATCATGGTCATTTTTGGCGCGATCTACCACTGGTATCCGAAGATCACCGGGCGAATGCTGGATGAAACCATGGGGCGGATCCACTTCTGGGTGACGTTCCTCGGCGCCTACCTGATCTTCTTCCCGATGCACTATCTGGGTCTGCTGGGAGCCCCTCGCCGGTATTACGAACTGGGTGAATCAGTGGTCAACCCTCCATCGGCGCACGACCTGAACATCTTCATCACGCTGATGGCTCTGACCGTGGGAGCTGCACAAATGCTTTTCCTGTTCAATGCAGCCTGGAGCCTCCGCAGAGGCAAGGATGCGGGCGGGAATCCATGGCGGGCAACGACGCTCGAATGGCAGACCCCAACGACACCGCCGCCGCATGGCAATTGGGGCAAAGAGCTTCCGGTCGTCTATCGCTGGGCCTATGATTACAGCGTTCCCGGCGCTCCTGAGGACTTCATTCCACAAAATGTGCCAGACCCTGAACACCGGTCGAGGGAGCACTCATCATGAGTGCTATCCTGATCTTTCTGGCGGGGCTGGCGTCGATCATCATCTGGTGGATGGCGCAACAGCGTCTGATGTCGAAACCATGGCTCGAGGCCGGACGAGCCAGTGACATTTCCCAAATCACCCGCTCGCCGATACCAACCGCAAAGATCGGCCTCGGCGTGTTTCTTGCCGTTGTCGGCGCATTGTTCACGCTTTTCATCAGCGCCTATTTCATGCGCATGGGCTTGCAGGACTGGTGGGCCATTCCCCTGCCCGGCGTCCTGTGGGTCAATACGGCTGCCCTTGTCGTAAGCAGCATTGCACTTGAGATGGCAAAATCCTCAGCACAGCAAAACGACGCCAACGCCATGAAAATCACCCTTCTGGCAAGTTTTGTGACAGCGATCGGCTTTCTGATCGGACAGTTGTTTGCATGGCGGGAGCTCGTGTCCGCCGGCTATGTACTTGCCGATAACCCTGCCAACAGCTTCTTCTATCTGATCACGGGAATGCATGGCCTGCACATTCTCGGCGGTCTCCTGGTGCTAAGCCGAACCACGCTGAAAGTGTGGCTGGATGAACCGCCGAAAGAGGCGCGGCTCAGCATCGAACTGTGCGCCATGTACTGGCATTTCATGCTGATCGTCTGGCTGGTCATTTTTGCGCTGTTCGCAGGCTGGGCAAATAATTTCGTCGATATCTGCCGGCAACTGCTGACCTAAGGATTTGAAGATGAATCAAGTCATGGAAACCGAAACCAGAGTACAGCTGCCCCGGCCCGACGGCTTGCGCGGCTTCGCGTCCGACTGGGCCTCCGACCAGCGAACATTCAAGAATGTTTCCTGGGGCAAGGCCATGATGTGGATCTTTCTTCTCAGCGATACATTCGTCTTTGGATGCTTCCTGCTGGCCTATATGAGCGCCCGCATGTCGACAACCGTCCCCTGGCCCAATCCGAGCGAAGTCTTCGCGTTGAATATCGGTGGTAAGGAAATTCCGCTGATCCTGATTGCCATCATGACATTCGTGCTCATCAGCAGCAGTGGAACCATGGCGATGGCCGTCAATTTCGGTTACCGGCGCGACCGCCGCAAGACGGCCATCCTGATGCTGTTGACTGCGTTATTCGGTGTGACATTTGTCGGAATGCAGGCCTTCGAATGGACCAAACTGATCACTGAAGGCGTTCGCCCTTGGGGCAATCCATGGGGCGCGGCGCAATTCGGTTCGACCTTCTTCATGATCACCGGCTTTCACGGTACCCACGTCACGATCGGCGTCATCTTCCTGATCATCATAGCCCGCAAGGTTTGGCGGGGCGATTTCGATACGGAGAAACGCGGCTTTTTCACCAGTCGAAAAGGTCATTACGAGATCGTCGAGATCATGGGCCTCTATTGGCACTTCGTCGATCTGGTCTGGGTATTCATCTTCGCTTTCTTCTATTTGTGGTGAGGCCACGAAAGGCTCTATCATGACACAACCGGTAGCGCATACGGAACACCAGGAGCACCCCATCAAGCTTTACCTCGTCGTTTGGGGTTTGTTGTTCGTCTTGAGTCTATGCTCGTATATGGTCGACTATCTCGGTTTTCATGGCTATCTGCGGTGGTCCCTGATCCTGATCTTCATGATTCTGAAGGCCGGGCTCATCGTCGCAATCTTCATGCATATGGCATGGGAGAGGCTTGCCCTCATCTATGCCATACTGGTTCCACCGGTCCTGGTCCTTGTTTTCGTGGCCATGATGGTGTCGGAGGCGCACTACGTGCTTTTCAGTCGATTGACATTCTTCGGCGCAGCCCCTTAGGCGCAAAAAAACGCGGCGCCTTTCGGCACCGCGTTTTTCAATCGCACTCCGTTTATTTACGAGTTCGAGATCGTGACTTCGCCAGCTTCTGGATTTCTGCGCTGGGCAGAGGTGCCACAACCTTGCGGTAAAGATGCCACGTCGCATGTCCCAGCACCGGTATGAAGATCGCCAGACCGACGAACAAGGTCAGGAATCCGACTACGAGAAGTGCAGCTACGATCAAACCCCACAATATCATGGGTATAGGATTGGTCAGCACCGCCTTGATCGATGTTATGACCGCCGCCAACGCACCGACGTCCCGGTCGAGCAGCAGCGGAAATGTGATGACGCTGATGCATAGAACGACGATAGCGAAGACCAATCCGATCGTGTTGCCGAGGACGATCATCCGCCAGCCTTCAGGCGTGTTGAATACCTGATTCAGGAACGAACTGATCGACTCGGGTGCCGCCGGACCGAAAAGGTTCACGTAAAGCGCCTGGGCCGTAAGCAGCCACACAATGAAAATTGTAAAGAGCAGAACGCCGACTGCAAAGATGGAAGGCATAGCTGGAGAACGCCTGACCTCAAGTGCGTGTTGCCATGACGTATCAAGACCAAGTTCCCGCCTGCGGCTGATCTCGTAGAGACCGATGGCTGCAAAGGGACCGATCAAGGCGAAACCCGACATCAGCGGAAACAGTATCGGCAGCGCATTGGCTCCCGACGACCAGCGCGCCAGTACCAGCCCGGCAACGGGATAAATCAGGCAGAGGAAAACATAGTGAGAGGGCTTGTCCCAAAAGTCGTCGAGCCCTTGACGAAGAGCAGCAAAAACATCTGCCACACTGATTTTACGCACCTCAGGATAGACGCTGGTTTCACTTGCGCCAGCGATCACATGAAATTGTGCCATGAGCAATTCTCCCAATCTCGTTTCGAGCGGGAAAGGCACCAGTGGCACCATGCTAGAGGCGGTACCAATGGACCTAAACCTGCACAAGACAAAACATACGCGAACTGGGAAAATTAAGCCAGAGACAACGACAGCTGGCAGGGATTGAAAATCATTCCTCAGCCGTCATTCTGGCGATCCACGATCGTACAGTACCCGCAGAGTCCAGCTTGAATTCGGCAATGCTCTCGAAAGGCGGATCGCCCACCCTCACCGAGCGTCCGCCTGTTTCATTGGCAAAGCGGAACATGGTTTCGTCGGTCAGGTCATCGCCCATAACGAGAAGCTTCCGTCCGGCATAGGGTGCGGTTTCCATGAAATGCGCAACCGCCATGCCTTTGCTGGTACCGGAAGGTCCTATTTCGATGACCATCTTGCCATCCTGGCGCTTCCATCCGTAGCCAAGATCCTTGACCAGGCCATCGACTGCACGCGTGGCGGCAATGGCGGCTTCCGGCACCTGCCGGTAGTGTACGGCGAGCCCCAAGCCCTTGTCTTCGATCACCATACCCGGCCACCGGCTCGCAAATTTCTGCAACACCATGCGCGGGCGGTCAAGTGCCCCTGCCTCCATTCCCTGACGGAGAATTTCTGCATTTTCCCTGCGGATTTCCGCGCCGTGAAGTCCCGCGACGGTGAAACGGTAGGGCTCAAACATCGCATCGACGGCGGCAATGGAACGACCGGTCACGAGCGCCATGGCACCATCGACTTTTTGCGACAGCTTGATGAGTTGACGCGGCAACCCAGGAGGAATGACTATGCTTTCAGGCGTTGCCGCAAGATCAATCAGCGTGCCATCAATGTCTATGAAAAGTGCCCAACCATCCAGTCTGTCTGGCAGTGGTTCGTTTGCTTCCTCAACTGCCGTGCTAGGCTGCATATCTCTTTCCCTGGATTGAACGCTCATCATTGGAGAACTCAGCCGACGCGAAATCGTTCAATGAAAGTTGACCTTTTGTAGCCTTTTTCCGGAACCATCACGTCCTTGAGGAGTTGGTTAGAGTCCTGACTGCATGCAAGGGACATCTTATGGGACGGCTAGTCGTAATCTCAAATCGCACGGCGAATTTGGGAAAGAACACTCAAATTGGCGGACTCGCTGTCGGTATCGTGGACGCGCTTAAGACCCAGGGCGGCCTTTGGGCCGGCTGGGACGGCAGCGTTGTGGACGATGCGGAAGCTGCCACAACCAAGATTCAAACGCACGGCAATGTAACAAGCCTGACCACGGCGCTGACAAGCGAGGAGCATGAGAAATACTACCTCGGTTTCGCCAACAAAGTGCTCTGGCCGGCCTTTCACTACCGCCTTGACCTGATGGATTACCGCATGGAGTTCGCGGATTGCTACTCCGCGACCAATGGGAAATTCGCCGAAATGATCAGCCCGCATCTGCGCGACGATGACGTGATCTGGGTGCACGACTATCATCTCATCCCGATGGCTGCAGAACTGCGCAAGCGTGGTTGCAAGAACAGGATCGGGTTTTTCCTGCATATTCCGTTCCCCTCGGCCGACATCTTCTCTGCCGTGCCCCGCCACGAATGGCTGCGCTACTGTCTCCTGCAATTTGATCTCATCGGGTTCCAGACGATCAACGATGTCCATAATTTCCATCGCTATCTGAAAGAGCATTCCGATGCGGCGATCATTTCGCCAGAACTGGTGCGCGTCAATCATCGCACGATAAATATCGGGCACTTCCCCATCGGCATCGATGTGAAACAGTTTTCGAAAGTGTCTGCCAGAACCGACGATACAATCGAACTGGAACGCATGCGCCGTACGGTCCTGAAACGCTTCCAGGTCATTTCGGCGGATCGCCTCGACTATTCGAAAGGCCTGCCGCACCGCATGAAGGCCTTCAGAAAATTTCTGGAAACCTGCCCCGAATATCAGGGGCATGCGGATTATCTGCAAATTGCTTCCCCATCCCGGGAAGACGTCACCGCCTACTCGGATATCAAGGCCGAGCTTGAGCAGCTCGCAGGTGCGGTCAACGGGAAGTTCGCTGATTTCAACTGGGCGCCTATCCAATATATCAACCGCAACATTCCACGAGAAAAACTGGCCCCGCTCTTTCGGGCAAGTCTGATCGGTCTGATAACGCCGCTGCGGGATGGAATGAACCTCGTGGCCAAAGAATATATTGCAGCTCAGGATGACAAGGATCCGGGCGTGCTCATCCTTTCCAAGTTCGCGGGAGCGGCCGAAGAGTTGAGCGAGGCACTTATCGTCAATCCCTATGATATCAGTGAGGTTGCACGCGCTTTGAAGACGGCTGTAACGATGCCGCTGGAGGAACGGCAACTGCGCCATCGCAAGCTTCTAAAACGTGTCGTCGATCGCGACGCGCAATGGTGGCAGCGGGAATATCTCCACGCCCTGCAACATGGCGATCAGCACGCCAATGAACGGGTTGCATGAAGAATATGGCCCTACCAAATTCCGCTTATCGCATTCAATTGAGGAACGGACTGTCCTTCAACGATATAGCAGCAATCGTGCCTTATCTGAATGATCTCGGCATCGACACGCTCGCCATTTCTCCGATCTTCAGCACGATCGATGTCGGTCGCGGCAAGAAATCCTATAATCCAACGAAGCTCGACAGGGATGCCGGGGGAGAAGCCGGCTTCGTCGCCCTCGATTCTGCGCTTCGTAAGTTCGGTATGGGGCTCATCGTCGATATCAACCCAAATCAAATGCCGGCTACCCACCATAATCCCTGGTGGTTTGATGTCCTCGAATGGGGATCGGAGAGCGGTTATGCCGATCATTTCGATGTGGACTGGAAAAAGCGTCTGACGCTTCCTGTTCTTCAGCGCCCGCTGATCGAGGAAGTCCAGGCCGAGACGCTGCAGCTCAAATTCGATCCGAATAAGTTTGCCTTCGGCATTTCTTACGGGGAGGTCTTTTATCCGCTGTTTCCAAAATCCTATGAAACTATCCTTCGCGGGGTCGAAAACTCTCTCTCGAATGATTTCCTGGATGCAGTAAACGACTCCGACGCGCATAGATCCGACGAATTCCACATCCGGTTGCGGGAACTGTACGACACCAGTGAACTTGTCCACCGTCTCGAACTTGCATCGCGACTGAAAGAGATTTCACAGAACATCGCCATGCTCGAAGATGTGCTGTCGATGCAGAAATGGCGTCTTGTAACACGTCAGAAGGCTCGCCGCCGGATGAACTACCGCCACTCGTTCGAATCCATGCACTCTGTCGGCGTTCAAGTCGAAAAGACACAACCATTCAAGGACTTTCACGAGGTCCCCCTTGATCTGCTTGAGATCAGTCAAGTCATCGGTTTCCGTGTCAACCAGATCGATGGTCTGGCCGATCCTGAAACATATTCGCAGGAATTGCGCCGGCACGCGGGCGAAAAAGCCTATCTGGTCGCCGACAAAATTCTTCTGGACGGTGAACCTTATCCCGCTTCATGGCATGTCGATGGAACCGCAGGCTACGAGTTCATTTCGGTAACCGCGAACCTTATGGTCGATCACGCAAAGCTGGCTGCACTCGAACAGCTCTACAGCAGCAATATTGGTGCGCAAAGTACGCTCCACTATCGCGGTGCAAAGTCAGCTGTCCTGCACAGCAGATTCGCTGCGGAACTACAGGCTCTGGTCGACCTCCTCATTTTGATAGAACCGAATGCGGCAGATGAGCTTGAGCTGAGGCGCGCGGTAAGCGATCTCGTCATCGAACTACCGGTTTTCCGAACCTATTCGAATGAGGCGGGAATCCTCGAAGCCTATCGATCCATTCTTCAATCCACCATTTCCGATATCCTGGCACGTCCCGACGCTGCTGATCCCGCACCGCTGAAGTTCGTACAGCGCGTATTGGAAGCCGCGAATGATCCTGAGGGAAAGATTGGCCAATTCATTGTGAGATTCCAGCAGTTGACTGCCGCCGTGATGGCTCAGGCAATCGAACAATCCTACCAGTATGGCCGCGGACCCATTGCTCTTGACGAAGTGATATTGCGTTCAAGTGATGCCGGGGATCCGGTGCAGGCATTCCATGAGAAGATGCTGGGCAAAGCCGCCACCGCACCAAGAGGCATGCTGGCGACAACGTTTTCGTACACCACCAAATTCGGCGAGGATGCCAGGATGCGGCTTCTCGCTCTATCCGAAGCCCCGGAAACCTGGTGCAAGGCGGTGGCGCGCTGGCGCGGGCTCCATGCCGGCCACGTCGCGACGATCGAGGAGACGCTGGCGCCAGACCCTCAGACTGAATGGCTGATCTATCAAACTCTCGCTGCGATCTGGCCATTGACCCTGCAGCTCGATGACGAAAATAGCCTGCAGGCGGTCCATAACGATCTTTGCGCATTCATCCAGAAAGCGATAAGCGAAATTCAAAGAGATTCCTTCTGGACAGAAATAAACAAGCCCTATGAGTTGGCCGTGATGGACTATATCGGCCAGCTCTTTGCCGACCGTTCTTTCCTCCTGGACTTCAGGGAGACGATGCAGCCCTTCTGGGTCGCCGGAGCGATCAACAGTTTTTCGCAGACGGTCCTCAAGGCGACTGCTCCCGGCGTTCCTGTCATCTACAATGGGGCGGAATCCTGGGATTTCGCCGTATCGAATATTCCGGCATCGAATGACATAGATTTCGATGCCCTTACTGCTCGGCTTTCGTATGCGGACCAGTGCCCCTTGAATATTCTGCTGGAAGATTGGCATACGGGTGCCATCAAACAGCGCCTTGTTGCAGCGCATCTTCGGGCGCGAAAGCGCAAGCCTGAACTGTTTATTGCAGGCGAATACATTCCTCTGAAGGTAACCGGCAAGAAGCGGAAAAACATCGTCGCTTTTCTGCGCAAGCATGAATCCGACTACTGTCTGGTAGCCGTGCCCCGCCAACCGTACGAAGCGGTCAAACGGTTTCACGAACCCTTCATGCCTATACCGGCGTGGGGCGATACGGCGCTGCATATTCCAGCGGAAATCAATGGCAAGGAATTTCAGGATATCATGACAGGCAATCGATTGACCTTGGCTGACAAGTGCCTCGTGGCCGATGCCATGCGTGGATTTTCGACGATTTCACTGATGTCGGATTAGCGGTCACGTCGCGTCGAGAGATTGGTTCCGCTTTCTGCGTGAGACGTTCATTGCCTTCCTCTCTTTGGCCATATCGCTGACGGCCGTACGCAGTGCGGGATGCTTTGACATAAAGACATTGAAGTCCCGGCGTTCGAGAACCAGGAACTGGCAAAAATCGACAGCGATGACATCAGCGGTCCTGCGTCCGCCGCTCAAGAGCGCCATTTCGCCAAAGAAGGAACCGGCCTCGAGGCGAACCGGCTCGTCCTCCAGTTGAACCTCTACCGCTCCCGATGAAATGAAATACATTCCGTCGCCACGATCTCCAACGCGAATGACGCGTTCGCCCGGCGATGCCACCTTTGGCCGGAATAACAGGAGGAGTTCTTCCTGAGAATTTTCGTCAACCTGGGCAAACATCGGGAAAGTTTCGATCAGCTGCTGCATTTCGAGCTGATGCTGCCTGTTTCTGTCGTCGCTGATCGCCCGGATGCGCTCCAATTCGCGGCAAAGTGCATCATGCTTACCCTTCCCGTGATTTTCAAAGAGGGAGGGCCACTTTCGATGAATGGCTTTTTGCAGCCAGTCTCCGGCGAGTAGAACGAGCGGATTGACTGTAATTGAAAGAATGGCGCCGGCGAGTATGAGATCTTGTCCCTCGCGCGGCAAAAGGCCTAGCGAAACACCCAGACCAGCCAAAATGAAAGAGAATTCGCCGATCTGCGCCAAGCCGGCAGCTACGGACAATCCCATCGCGATCGGAAAGCGCAGCAGAACGACGATCAGGAAGGCGATCAGCGATTTTCCGAAGATGATCAGCGCAAGCACGCCGGCGACGGCAAGCGGTTCGCGGATGATAACATAGGGATCGAAAAGCATGCCTACGGAGACAAAAAACAGCACGGCGAACGCATTCTGCAAAGGCAGCGAGTCGGCCGCTGCGCGATGGCTGAGATGCGACTCGCTCATCACAACGCCGGCAAAGAAGGCACCGAGTGCAAAGGATACGCCGAAAATCTCCGCCGAGCCGAAGGCGATGCCGAGGGCAACGGCGAGAACGGAAAGCGTGAACAGTTCAGGTGAGCCGGTTCGGGCGACCAGTGTGAGAATCCAGGGAACAACTTTCGGCCCGAAGTATATCGCCATCACCGTGAAGGCCCCCACCTTGAGCAGGGTCAGGGCAATGGTCAATGTGATGGCGAGGACGCCCGCGCCGGCCGCGTCATCGACATGGCCACCCAAAACCCCTGAAAATGCCGGCAAAAGCACCAAGGCGAGCACCATCGCCAGATCCTCGACGATGAGCCAGCCGACGGTCACGCGGCCATTCACCGAGTCGACCTGATTGTGCTCTTCAAGCGCCTTGAGAAGGACCACGGTACTTGCAACAGAAAGGCAGAGGCCGAGGACGAGGCCCGCCCCTAACCCCCATCCCCACAAGGAACTGAGGCCGATGCCGAGCAAAGTGGCGAGCAGGATACGCCCCAGCGCGCCGGGGACCGCTACACCGCGAACCGCCAGCAAATCCGAGGCGGAAAAATGCAGGCCCACGCCGAACATCAGAAGGATAACGCCCATTTCGGCCAGTTGCGACGCGAGAGCGCTATCGGCAACAATACCCGGCGTATACGGCCCCATCATGATGCCGGCGACGAGATATCCGACCAGCGGAGGCAGACGCAGACGATCGGCCAGATAGCCGAAGACGGCGGCAAACACGAAGCCGATCGCAACCGTCGCTAAGAGCGAAACCTCTTGATGCACGTTTCTCTTTCCATGATTTTTGCAGGCTCTCGAAGCAGGATTTCACAAAAGGTCGATCTGCAGGAAATTGCAATAGATCGTTCGATTATCTTTCGAAAACACGCAGTTGCAACTGGTCACACGTAAATTTCAATCCTGCGTAGCGAAACACGTCCCGGATTCGATGATTCATGTGCAAGAATCGCATGTTCTTGTGCGAAAATGCCATCATTTCGCGCAAAGACTTCGCGGAAATGAGAACCTGTAGTGCAAAATCAATCCCGCTAGCCTCTTTGGCTTCCGGGAGCCGAAACCGCCATATATAATACCAGTTGGATTTCCAAAAAAATAATGCGAGGGTAAGAACCCAGCTATTGGACGACCGCGGGCAAGGAGAAATCATGGAGCGCGAGCAGCTGTTTGTGGAGATCCAGTCCCGGATAGACACGTTCGAAACAGGGACTCCGCTGCACAAGAAATTGAAGATGGCGCTGCAGGATCTCATCGTCAGCAACAGCATGAGACGGGGTTCTACGCTCCCCGGCGAACGGATCATCGCGGAGGCTCTTTCCCTCTCCCGTGTGACCGTCAGAAAGGCGATCGAGCTTCTCATCGAGGACGGTCATCTGCGGCGACGGCATGGTGCGAAAACCGAAGTGAGCGTGCCGGTCGAAAAGTCGCTTTCGACCTTGGCGAGCTTTTCCGAGGATATGGTTGCGCGGGGACTTGAGCCCGGATGTATCTGGATTTCCAAGGAAATCGGCCGTCCATCCCCCGCAGAGGCAATGGCGCTCGCCCTGCCCCCAAATGCCGAGATCATCCGCCTCAGGCGCATCCGGACTGCCGACGGCGAGCCTGCGGCGTATGAGACAGCGGCGATCCCGGCAAAGTTTTTGCCGTCACCCGATTTGGTCGGCAATTCCCTTTATGAGGCACTGGCCAAGCGCAGCGCCCTGCCCCAGCGTGCCATTCAGCGGCTGCGCTCGCGGCCTGCTTCGGCTCAGGACAGTGCCCTTCTGAAATGTGCGGTCGGTTCGCCGCTTCTGATCATCGAACGGCGCTGTTTCCTCGCCGACGACCAGCCCGTTGAATTCACCGAAACGAGATACCGCGGCGATCTTTACGATTTCGTCACGGAACTGAGCCGCTAATACCAGTTTTTGACTGGTTGCAATCTGGTATGATCTGGATATCGTTCTCGTCGTAACCGAGGATTTTCAGTTGGATATCGAGCAACTCAAGCGCAGTCTTATCGTCTCCTGCCAGCCGGTTCCGGGCGGACCGATGGATCGTGCCGAAATGGTCACGGCGTTTGCCCTGGCGGCGGTCGCTGGAGGTGCAAGCGCGTTGCGGATCGAGTCCGTGGATTGTGTCCGGGCGGTCCGCCAAGCGACAAACGTGCCGATCATCGGCATCGTCAAGAAAGATCTCGAAACGTCGCCCGTCCGGATCACGCCCCATGTGACTGACGCGGTGGCGCTGGCCAAGGCCGGTGCCCAGATTGTCGCCTTCGACGCTACGCGCCGCCAGCGCCCTGACACAGTCTCCGACATCATCGCAGCCATTCACGCGAACGGTGCTTTGGCGATGGCGGATTGCTCAATGGTCGAGGATGGCCGTGCGGCGCTGGCTGCGGGTGCCGACTGCGTCGGGTCGACGCTGTCCGGTTATACTGGCGGACCTGTTCCCGACGAACCCGACTTCGATCTGATTGCTGGCTTGCGCGAGCTGACGCCCTACGTGATCGCGGAGGGCCGCATCAGAACTCCCGAGCAGGCAGCGGAAGCACTTCGCCGTGGCGCATTCAGCGTTGTCGTCGGCTCCGCCATCACCCGCACCGAACATGTCACCTCATGGTTCAAGCAGGCAATCGATGCCAAGGCTGCAAGGCAAGCCGGGAAGGCCGTCCTTGCGATCGATATTGGCGGCACCAAGACAATGGCCTGCCTGGTTAAAGACGGAAAAGTCATTGAAGAATTGCTATTCCCGACGGATCAAAGTTTGGGTCCCGATGGCTGGATCGATGCCATTGCCGCCGGCGTCGCCAATTGGCGCGGTTCCTATGATCAGATCGCCGCCGCCGTGACGGGGATTGTCGTCGATGGAAACTGGGAGGCGCTTAACCCGGCGACGCTCAATCTGCCGGACAGCTATCCGCTGATCGACAAGTTGCGCGACACATTCGGCGTTGCAGCAATCGCGGTCAACGATGCGCAATGCGCCGCCTGGGGCGAATACCGGTTTGGCGCTGGCGCGCAACAGGACATGGTGTTCCTCACCATATCTACGGGCATTGGTGGCGGCATCGTCGTCAATGGCCGGTTGCTGCAAGGCACTGCCGGTCATTTCGGATTGTTCCAGGGCTACTTCGAATGCTCGCACCGGCCACTCGAAGACAGCATTTCCGGCCACTGGATGAGCGCGGAAGCCTGCAAGGCGGGCTATGATGTGGAGGCTCCGGAAATCTTTGCCGCGGCACGATCGGGCGCACCTTGGGCATCGCACATCATCGCAATTTCAGCCCGCCGGCTCGCTATGCTCTGCCAGAATATCCAATTGGCGCTCGATCCGAAGCGCATCGTCATCGGCGGGGGTATCGGGCTTGCCGAAGGATACATCGACCAAGTTCGCAGCGCGTTCACTTTTCCCAAAATATCGCTTCGTCCAACCCTTGGGAGCGCCGGTCTTGGCCGTCACGCCGGGGTTATTGGCGCGGCGGATCTCTCTATTGCACAGTCCAGCTCAATCATTGGAGGCTAGAAAATGATTAGATTGACCAAAATCACTTTATCGGCTCTTGCACTGCTTACCGCATCCTTTGGCGCGGCCAACGCTACTGTCACCGTGCTTGGCTGGCCGGGCGGTTCGGAGGAGACCGCCCTGCGCGCCGCCGCCGAGGCCTACAACGCCCAGAGCGGCGTTGCCGATGCGGACAAGGTCGAGCTGCTCTTCTACAGCCGCGACGGCTTCTACGACAAATTGCAGGCCGACATGGCCGCCGGATCGAGTGCCTTCGATATCAACCTGCTCGCAACCTATTCGATCGGCCGATATGCGCCCTATATGGAGCCGGTCGACCTTGGTCCCGATGCGGTCAAGGTATTCGGCGAGTCCGTGCTGAAGACCATGCAGCTCGACGGCAAGCAATATGGTGTCCCGACCGATCTGTCGCTGCACTTTATGTACTACCGCAAGGATTTGATTGACGCCCTGCTTGCCGATCCGGCGGCAAAGGCGAAATATAGCGAAATCAGCCAGAAATATCTCGGCAAGACTTTGGAGCCGAAAGCGCCTGACAGCTGGACCTGGGATGACTGGGCGGCCACCGCGTTCTATTTCACCAAGGCGGTCAATGCCGACAGTCCGGTTCGCTACGGCACGGTGCTGCAGATGAAGAACCTCCTCTTCAACATCATGGTGTGGCAGTCCGTGGCGCGTGCCAATGGCGGCGACTGGGTGGATGCTTCGGGCAATATTACGGTCGACTCTCCGGCCTACCGAACCGCACTCGAGCTTTACAAGAAACTCTACGACGCGGGCGCTTCGCCGAAGGATTCGCTATCCTACGAATATCCCGAAACCAATGCCGCGTTCGGATCCGGTCAGGTGGCGACGGCCTTGCAATGGAATGCCGCAGCGAGCGAACTCACCGATCCTGCCAAATCCCCGGCGATTGCGGAGAATGTGGGTATCGTCGCGCCTCCCGCAGGAACGGCGGGACGGGCCGATCACATCCACGGCCTCGGGCTTGGCATCAACAAGAACGCCAAGAACAAGCCCGGCGCGGCAAAATTCCTGCAATGGCTCGCAACCGAGGATCCAGCCCTGCTCTACGCCCGCAGCGGAGGCTCGCCTGCGCTTCTCCCGGATATCGCGGCAAAAATCGCCAAGGAGCGGCCGGATCTCGTGACGCTCGGGCAATATGCCGGTGCCTATGGCTATGTCATGACCGGCGCCACGTCGGCCAATGCCTTCCCGGTTTATGAACTGCAGGCGAAGGAATTCACCGGCTACTGGTCGGGGCAGGAAACTCTGGACGAAGCGCTTGCCAATACAAAGGCTGGCATGGAGAAACTGCTGAAGCAATAGAAGCGCCAGCAGATGCCGGTTAGCTCTCCCCTAGGGGGAGATAAGCGGAGCCACCTATTCTGAGTCATTGCAAAGGAAAAACATGGTCAATTTCGACCACAAAGGATGGAGAGGTTTCGCGGGCCCGCTGGTCGGCTTTCTCCTGCTTTTCCTCGGATTTCCGATCCTGATCGACCTCGTCTACAGCCTCTCCCGCGTCAGTTTCACAAATTTGCGCAGCCCGGAAATCGTCGGATTCGAAAACTACAGTGCGGTTCTAGGTGATCCGCAGTTCTGGCGTGCCAGCTGGTTTTCGCTCCGTTTCGGCGTCATAACGGCAGTTCTGGAATGTTTTCTCGGTCTTGCACTCGCTGTGTTCCTGTCGCCACTCATCGAGAAACGTTCCTGGCTCATGGCGCCGCTTATGCTGCCGCTAATGGTCGCGCCGGCCATGATCGGGCTCATGTATCGCCTCGTGCTGCATGAGTTCGTCGGGCCGGTTCCGTATTATCTGTATTTATGGTTCGGCGACAGTCCGTCATTCCTCAATGCCGGGAATGCCTTCTGGACCCTTGTGGTCGTCGAGACATTGCAGTGGACGCCGTTCGCCCTGCTGCTGTTCTATACGGCGTATCGGGCGATCCCTACCGACGTGCGCGAAGCCTCCGCGATTGATGGCGCCTCGGCTCGCCAGATCCTGATGGCGATTGAACTGCCGCTGATGCGGCCGACGCTCATCTTCACGTTTTTCATCCGGTTCATCGACGGATTTCGCGTGTTCGACAATGTCTACACATTGACCGGCAGCGGTCCCGGCGGTTCGACCACATCGCTGCCGATTTACATATACGAAGCCTTCTTCAAGCAGGGCGCCATCGGCAAGGCAATCGCCGCCTCCGTTATCCTGTTCCTTGCGTCCTTCGTAGGCTTGTACATGCTGACCTGGCTATCCCGCCGCAGGAAAGGCGCCGCTTCATGATCAATCTCCTGCGGTGGACCGTCTACGCTGTCGCTGCTCTTGCCCTGAATTTTCCGGTCATCGTCACGCTGCTAACGTCCTTCAAGAGCGGAAAGGAGATTTCGGTCAATCCGGGATTTTGGATATCAAGCCCTACCCTCGCAAATTATGCGCAGGTCTTGCAAGTCACTGACCGGCTGAACATTTTCGCCTATCTGTTCAACAGCCTGGCGGCATCCCTGATCGGCACGGTGCTCGCGATGATCATCACGTTTCCGGCAGCCTTTGCCATCGCGCGCGGTGAATATGGCCGCAAGATCCTGATGCCGCTGATCGTCAATCTGCGAGCGGTGCCGCTCATCATCTTCGCGATCCCGCTTTACATGATGTTCCAGTTCGTTGGCTTGCTCGATACGCAGCTTGGCCTCGGGCTGATCTTGACGATCGTCAATCTGCCGCTCTCATTGATCGTCTTCGTCAATGCCATAGCCGAGGTGCCTTTCGAGATCGACGAGGCGGCAAAACTCGACGGCCTGAGCAAGTGGGGGATCATGAAGCAGATGATGCTGCCGGTCTGCCGCCCGGCGCTCGCCACTGTTTTCATCTTTGGTTTCATCACCGCCTGGAACGAATTCCTGTTCGGGTTGATGCTGACCTCCAACAGGGCAGTGCCGATGACGGTCGGTGCTTCGTTCTTCTTCGCGGCGAGCGGGGGCGGTATTCAATGGGGAGCGGCATCGGCGGTGATGATCGTCGGCGCGCTGCCACCCATGCTGATCGGCATTGTCATGTATCGCCAGATCAGCGGTTCGATGACGGCGGGGGCTGTAAAGGGCTAAGTGTTTCTGGTTATTTGCGATAATGCTGTGCGTGGTTCGACGGGGCTCACCATGAGGGAGCATTGCGGGTTGCAATGATAATCGCCCACCCAAGAGCGCAGGGCCAATTCCGCACATTTTGGTCCCCTGCAATCAATTCACCTCCCTCATGGTGAGCCCCGTCGAACCGCGCATGCCAGTTGTGCAAACTTATTCCGCGAAATCTCCCTTGCCGTCGGCGCTCGCCCAGTACAGACTCCGCCAAAAATGCGGGGGATCATGCGCACCCAAATCGTCATCATTGGTTCGGGACCATCCGGCTTGCTGCTCGGCCAGCTTCTGAGCGAAGCCGGGATCGACAACATCATCCTCGACCGCGTCGGCAAGGACTATATTCTCGGGCGCGTCAGGGCGGGGGTTCTCGAAGAAGGCACGGTCGAGCTGGTCGACAAGGCGAAATCCGGAGCGAGGATGCATGCGGAAGGCCTGCGGCATGACGGCTTTTCTCTCGTCTTCGACGGACGCGATCATCGTATCGACCTGTTTGGCCTGACCGGCGGCAAGCGTGTCATGGTCTATGGCCAGACAGAGCTTACCCGCGACCTGATGGAACATCGCGAAAAGAGCGGCGGTGTGACCATCTATGATGCAAGCAATGTCCAGCCGCATGATTTCGACGGCAGTGCGCCCTGCGTCACTTATGAGAAGGACGGCGTTACGAACCGTATCGACTGCGATTTCATCGCGGGATGCGACGGTTTTCATGGCGTCAGCCGCAAATCCGTGCCGGAGAGATCACTGCGCATCTTTGAGAAGATTTATCCTTTCGGCTGGCTCGGCATCCTTGCCGATGTGCCGCCGGTCAATCACGAGCTGATCTATGCCAACCATCCGCGCGGCTTCGCGCTGTGCTCCATGCGCTCCGCAATCCGCAGCCGCTATTACGTGCAATGTTCTCTCGACGAGAAGATCGAAGACTGGAGCGATGACCGTTTCTGGGACGAATTGCGGCGCCGCCTGCCGTCGCACCATGCGGACGCGGTCGTGACTGGATCCTCGTTCGAAAAGTCGATTGCGCCGTTGCGCTCCTTCGTCGCGGAACCGATGCGGTTCGGGCGTCTCTTCCTCGTCGGCGATGCGGCGCATATCGTGCCGCCGACTGGGGCCAAGGGTCTCAACCTCGCAGCCAGCGATGTCCATTACCTTTTCTCCGGTCTTGCCGAATATTACCGCGATGGCACTGAAGCCGGCATCGACGCCTATTCTATGCGGGCCCTTTCACGCGTCTGGAAAGCCGTACGCTTTTCCTGGTGGATGACGACCATGATGCATCGTTTTCCGGATACGGGGGAATTCGACCAGAAGATCCAGGAGACCGAACTCGACTATCTCACTCATTCCCGCGCCGCCTCGACGGTGCTGGCGGAAAACTATGTCGGTCTGCCTTACTGAACACGATTTTAGAGCCTTTCATGCCTAAATAGAATCGTTCTGCCGGAGGGAATTCATGGACAAGGTCGAGGGATTTGGCGAGGCCGATGCCTTTCCATCGGACGATGCCGAAGTCCGATGGATTTGGCCCGAATTCACCCGGCCCTTCGGGTTTCCGACTGGCGGACAACCACTTTGTCAGGCGGCATCGGACGATGGAAAAACATCGACCTCGCCACCTTCCGCGTGGATTGTCTCGCCATCCGGGAAACAGAACTGTTTCTATTTAGGCATGAAAGGCTCTAGTCCGATAGGTTTATGGCTGGGCCGGACCCCGGCGCGGTAGTATGGCAACTCTTTCATCTTGGGATTCGCGCCTATGATCTCCCATCGCCTCCCGGCTTCGTCATATCTGGTACCGATAGGAGCGCTGGCGCTTGCCGTGGGGGTTCAACTGATCGGAGTTCCGGGCGGCCAAGGCCATGCCTGGGTTACGATCCTGGTTTCATTTATCACCCTTTGCGTGCTGCTCACCACCGTGTTCGTCGTCCTTGAACATGCGGAAGCCTTGGCGTTCCGTCTCGGCCAGCCATACGGAACGCTGCTGCTCACCTTCGCCGTCACGACGGTGGAGGTTTCGATTATCGTCTCGATGATGCTGCATGGTGAAAACAATCCGACGCTGGCGCGCGAGTCGGTCTTCTCCACGGTGATGATCGCTTGCGCCGGCGTCGTTGGACTATGTCTTACGCTTGGAGCATGGCAGCATCGACAGCAGGATTTAAAACGACAGGGGACAAGCGCCATCCTCTCGGTTCTGACCGCCTTGACCGTTCTGACGCTCGTTCTGCCCAATTTCACGCTTGCGACAGATCCGGGCAGCTTTTCTCCGGTACAACTCATCTTCGTCAGCCTCTGTTCGGTGCTGCTCTATGCGAGTTTCGTGTTCGCGCAGACTATGGGTCATCGCGACGATTTCCTCGACGAAAGCGCAGCCTATGCCACCAATCATCCGGGAGATGCAGTGGAAGGAGCCGGTTATACGAACGCAATTCTCCTGGTGATCGGGCTGGTTGGCATTGTGCTGCTCGCAGAACAGGTTGCTGTCGGGATCGAGAATGGCCTTGCCGCTCTTCAAGTCAAGCAGAGCGACGCGATCGTCGGCGCTTTCATCGCGACGCTTGTTCTCCTGCCGGAAAGCGTCGCCGCCGTTCGCGCCGCACTGAACAATGAATTGCAACGCAGCCTCAATATCGCGCTCGGTTCGGCGCTGGCAACCATCGGGCTGACGATCCCCGCAGTCGGCATGGCAAGCCTCATCACCGGGCGGGAACTCATGCTCGGCCTTTCGTCCGGCGATACGGTGCTTCTGGCGCTGATCCTTTCGATCAGCATCCACAGTTTCGGAACAGGACGCACCACGGTGCTGACCGGGATGGTGCATCTGGTCGTCTTCATCGCCTTCATATTGCTGTTGGCAGTTCCTTAGACAGCGGGAGCATTTACCGTATCGTAGCCGTATATTCGCCGCAGCTGCATTTCCAGCACGGATACGAGTGTCTATCGTTACGAAGGTGAAACGGATCCCGGAGCGATTTCGATGAAAAGTAAATTCGGCAAAGTCATATTGGCGGGCAGTGTCCTCGGTCTCTGCCTGACAACGAGCGTCATGGCGGCAACGATCAAGGAGCTGCAGGGCGCCTGGACCATGAACGGAACCAAATGTGAGGACACATTCAAGAAGGTCGGCAAGACGGTCGAGTTCAAGGACCGGACGGCGTCCACATCTACAGGATTGCTGATCAGCGGCAGCCAGGTAACGGGACCGAATGCTGTGTGCACGACGCTGAGCGTGAAAAAACAGAAGGACCGGCTATCGGCGCGGTTGTCGTGTACGGATTCAATGATCGAGAGCGACGTTAGCCAGACGTTCAAGATCGTCGACGCCAACACGTTCCAGCGGTTCGACCCCTTTGGCGATGATATGTACGTCACCTACAAGAAGTGCGACATGTGAACGTTACGGTGCTCGCCGCCCTATCGCGCGGCGAGGCTGGCTTCAATATCAGAAATGCATGACGACGCCGAAGATCGGCCCTTGTTCGACGATGTCCAGAACGAAACCGTCATTGCTGTAGTCAACGCCGAGCGCCCGGTAACCGGCGACCGCTGATACGTTTTCGTTGAAACTGTAGCCGATTCCGCCAGCGACGTCCCAGTCGACATTGGCGCCGCCACCGCCGACGAGCCCCCAGCCGGTAAAATAGACTTTGTCGGTGATTGAATATTTGGCGCGTATTCCGCCGAGGCCGTCGACCCAGGTCGCGCTGTCTTCGCGGCTCACACCATCGAGAATGCCGCCGCTGAACGAAATTTCCGTGCTCGCATGCCAGACCCTTAACCCGGCGACGAGATCGAGATTGCCCCGATCATTTTGCAGCACGGAATAACCGGCCCCGAGGAGCCCCGCAAAGGTCTCCGACGTGACATCGACGTTGTCGGCAACGATGCCTCTGGGCGTACCGGAACCGCTCGAAATCTTCGTATACATGATGTCGGAAAAGATGCTGTAACGATCATAGCGCGCCTCGCCGATGGCCATGGCGGCAAAATCGAGATCATTCAGGATATCGCCGAAATCCATGTCGAGATGCACCGTCGGCAGGCCGAAAAGCCCGCTGTCGCCGGACATGCCCGCCGCCCAGAAATACGGAGCGATCGCGAAGGTCCAGCCGTCCTTCTCGGTCTGCTTGAGCTCCGGTGCCATCGGCGACGTGATATCTGCCGCCCGGACGGGACTTGCGGCGAGAAAACCCGCCGTTAATACGGTTGCAAGCGCAATAGAATATTTCATCGCTGTTCCCCCTATTTTGAACATCGCGATCATTCCTCAACCGGCTCCCACGTTTTGTCCGGATTGAACGATCGAATCTCCTTGACTGCCTTATCAGTAGCCGGACCGAGATCCTTTTCATAGATGTTACCCTGATGGCTGACGACGAAAGTCTTGATCCCGGTTTCTCCATATTTTGCCGGCCACGCAATCAGAGCGTGTCCGGCAATCATGTTGCCGTTGATGACATAATCATATTTGCCGCCGGCGATATTGCTGCCCTGCGATTTAAGAATGCGGAAACGGTAGCCGTAATAGCCCTGATCAGAGGCCGCAGCGCCCTCGATCCTGGCGGCATTTCCGAAACTGCCTGCCGGGCTTTGCTCACCTCCGTCCGACTTCCAGTAGAGACCGTCCTGTTTTCCTTCATCGCTGATGATCTTCTGGGCGAATTCGAGAACACCATCATCATCGTGATCCTCTTGCGCGTAGGCAGTCTGCGCGGCGATGTAGCTACGGCACGTCTGGATGGCCTCGTTTTCGTTCTCGCCGATCCGCCGCGCCAGAATCTCCTCTAGCCCCTTTTTCGTATCGAACTGCCAGCCGGCGTCCTGCTTGACCAAGGGAAACGGAAATGGCCAGGCAAGATTTCCGAGAATGACTTCCTTGCTGCCATCTTTCCGGTCTTTCAGTTCGGCGCGCTCCCCGGAGGCCTTCTGAAGATCAGTCAAACGAGCATCGAAGTCATCTGATTTCTTCGCCGCTTCGGCGTTCAGGCCAAGGACCTTGGCCAGTGCGTCAACATCCTTGGCGCCGAGATCCTTCTTCAGAGCCTCCAGCGCCTCCCCCGGTTCCTTGAATGTTTCGGACTCTGCGCCAACGAAACGTTGAAGCGAAGGCTCCGCGGCAAGCAAAGGAAACGATGCCGCGATAGAAAGGAATGCGGAGGCGAGAAGTGTTTTCAGAGTTGAGCGATACATATTCGTAATCCTTTCACAAGGAATTGGTGATGGCTATTGACTGGTCAGCGACGGCCGCCCCGGCCCCCGCCGCCTCTGCCTCCTCCGCCTCTGCCTCCTCCGCCGCGTTGCACCCTGGGGCCGCCACCGCCCCTGGCGCGCGCGCCACCACCCTGGACCCTGGCACCACCGCCACCCTGGGCTCTGGGACGTCCTCCGCCGCCGCCCAGGCTGGCATTGCCGCGCTGTGACGAAGCGCGAGCATCCCGACCAGAGCCATAATTGCCGAGGGTGCTTGGCTGCCTCGCACGGTTATCGACTCGGCCACCTGCCGGCTGTTGCCGGGGGCGATCCGGGCGGTTGGCGTTGGGTCTGTCCCGATTCGGGCGGTTGGCGGCCCCTGCGCCTTGTCCGATGTTGCGGTTGCCCGCGCCTGCACCTTGCCCGATATCGCGATTGGCCGGACGATTTGCACCTTGACCAGGGCGATTCCCGGCGAAATTGCCACCGTCCCTTTGCCTCAGTTGATTCTGCACATCGCGGCGAACGTCACTGCTCTGGATTCTCGATCCGATGGCAGCCCCCGCGAGCCCGGCACCTGCGGCTCCCGCGAGGCCCGCGCCTCCGAGCCCGCCAAGGCTGCCGAGCTGGCCGTTGTCCCTCAGATCGAGCCGGTTTCCCCTGTTCTCGCGAATATTGTTCGTGATGGAATCCCGGTCGAAATTGAATTTGCTGCTGTCGAAATTGAGGTTGTTGATATTGTTCTTGTCAAAATTGAAATCGTTGCGATTGATATTGTCGATGTTGATGTCGACATCCTCCCCTCCCCATGAGTGCCAATTATCCCAGTCGATTGCAGCGCCGAAAACTGCACCGGTGATAAATCCACTCCAATAGGGCGCGTAGGGGTAATAGTACGAAGGATAGGGATCGCCGTACACGATCGGGGCCGACGCAACATAGGTCGGGCTGGTCAGGATGACGGGGTCATAAGTCGGGACATACGTCACCTCCTTTTTGGCAGGGCGAATGACAACGTTGTTGTCGTCGTTTGTCTCTACGACAACCTTGTCATCCGACTTGATGGAACCATTGTCCACTGCCTTGTCGCGGAGTTCCTGTATCGCCACAAGCACGTCTTTTTGCTGATTGACGACCGCCTCGCCCAGCTGTTCCGTCCAGTCGAGATCGTCGTTCATCATCTTGAGGACTGTCGGATAGTTGAGAAGCGATATGACGCTTCCGTCCCATGATGGATCGGGTTTCGCTTCAGGCTTTGCTTTCGCCTGATCCAGAAACCGCGCCGCCTGGACGATCTGAAGAGGGTTGAGCGCGGCCGAAAGCACAAGGGCCACAAGGTCGTCGGGATAGAGCGCGATGCGCGCGGTCAGTGTTTGCAGTTCTGCCGCAGTCAGCAACGCCGGCGCGGGCGCCGCCGGTGCGGCCGGCGCCGTTGCAGCCGGCGCGGGCTGCGTCTGCGTCCAAGCCAGCATGCCCGGCCCGCACATCAGCAGCGCTGCCGAAGCCACGACGGCAATCGTTTTTTGGTGCAATGACATAGCTGCTCTCCTCAAATTCCACGTTCTGACGACGTGCTGCTACCGGGTAATTTCTTGCAGTCGGTCGGTTCGCTAAGGCATCAGACCTTTTCGAGCGACAGCACCGTTCCGGCCTGATCGATGAGGCAGCTCGAACGCTGGCCCTTCGCTTCAAGAATGATCTGGTACTTGCCGCCATCGACGGCGCTTGAGCTCACCGGAAGCGCCGACGCGTGGTCCGCACCAAATTTGGTCGCTGCCGCACTCGAACATGCGAGCTGCAGGTCGGCTGGTGCCGTCTGCGCCGTGTTTCTTGCCATGTTTTCGGGTGTGGGGCTGTTGTCCGACACACATCCTGCTAGCGCCAATATACCACTCGCAACGATGATGAAGTTGATATTTTTCAAATGTCCTCGACCTGATCTGCAAAGCATCGTTTTCCCCTGACTTTGCTACTCAAACACCCTTGTAGAGTGACGCGCCCTGCATGAGCACGATCACTTTCGCTCCGACTTCGATCTGTGAAGCGAGATCGGTAATGTCCTCATTGTTCATCCTGATGCAGCCCGACGACACATTGAGGCCGATCGACCAGGGCTCGGGCGTGCCGTGTATGCGGTAGATCGTGTCCTGATCGCCTTCGTAGAGATAGAGCGCGCGCGCGCCGAGCGGATTGTCGGGGCCGCCGGGCATCCCGCCTGCAAACTTTACGGCATTCGGATCACGCGCCACCATTTCCGCTGGCGGTGTCCAGGTCGGCCATTCGGCTATCCGCCCCACGCGTACGATGCCGGCCCAACCGAAGCCGTCGCGGCCAACGCCAATGCCATACCGGACGGCCTGACCGCCGCCTTTGACGAGATAAAGGAAATGCTGGTTGCCGTCGATGATGATGGTTCCGGGCCTTTCAGCCGTACGGAATGGAACAACCTGCCTGCGGAATGCTTCCGGCACCTGCCCGTTCGCCGCATAGTATTTGCGGGCTTTCTTGCTGTCGTAGGCGATCCAGGTCCGGGTTTTCGTATCGTAGATTTGTGTCTTCGGAACCTGAGCCAATCCGGCAGCAATGCCGCCAATGAGCAATCCTGCTACAGCCAGAAAAGTGGCTGATTTCATGCCAAGAAACGATGCGGAACTTCTTTTCATTTCGCCGTCCCCTTCAACCATTTTGCTACCCGGTCGGCATGCTTTCCAACCCACGCCTTGGCGTAGTCGGCTGGTGGCTGGCGGTCGACTTCGACGGCATAGCTCATCTCGGTGATTTCGTCGGGAGTGAAATCGATGCTCTCGAGAAACTTGGTAACTTCCGGCCTCTTTGTGGCCAAAGCCTTCGAATAGGCGATGTGAAAGTGCGCCGCATCCCAAGCGACGGGTGCGCTCGATTTGGCCAGCCAATCCGGATCGTCCGCCGGCAGGATGACATGCCACTTGGACGCGTCGTAAGCGGGCTCCTCCAGCTTGACGATATCATGCAGCTTGAAGACGACATGCGGGCTGTAGCAGGCAAAGATGATCGGCTTGTCCGCTGCCTCGGCAGCATCGACCGCTGCCATGCCCATTTCCTCCGGCATTTCGAGCAAGCGCATGGTCTTGGCATAACCATAACTGTTGGCCCGAATGCGCTCGATCGCCGTGGAAGACCACGTCTCGGCGCCGATCCACATCTCTCCCTGCCCGTCGCCGTCCGTGTCGAAGGCCGCGGTCTTTTTCGGATCGAGAAGATCGGCAATCGCATGGATCCCGGTTTTGTCCACTGTCTGCTTCGTAGTGCAAATGCCCTGCCACGCAGGAACGCCGAAATCCGCGAGCTGGACCTTCTCCCCATATTTTTTAACCAGCGAAGCGAGGTTCGGCAGCCAGACCTCCGGATGAACGTCGACCTCCCCGGAAGCAAGACCGGCAAAGGCGGTCATCGTCCCCATCTCCTCGACATCGACGCTGAGGTGCATGTTCTCTTCGAGGCTGGTCTTGATGATGTTTGCCGTCACCTGGCCCGACGGCCAGTTCGGCATGGCGACAACCAGATCGGCCGCGATTGAAGCTGCGGGGAACGCTATCCAGACTGACAGGGCCAATCCCGCAAATTGACCGAGCCTCATTGATCGTTGCCTCATTTGCCACGCTCCCACATGATGTGGTCGGCATTAGCAGGCATCGACTGCGTTATCGTAAGTACGTAACTGTTAATTTTTGCCGGAATCCGGTTTACGGTGTAGGACTGAAGCGTTCCATTCCGGCAGATAGCCGGAGGAGGACCGGGGGCGGCATGACACGGATTCTGATCGCGGACGATCACGAGATTGTCCGGCAAGGTGTAAAGGCAATCCTGTCGAGACGGGAGCGCTGGGAGGTCGTCGGCGAGGCAGCCGATGGGCGCGACGCTGTCGAGCAGGCGCGGCTGACCGAACCCGAAATCGCCATTCTCGACTACGCCTTGCCCTTCATCAATGGTGTAGAGGCGGCCCGGCAAATCCGGCTGCATAGTCCGAAGACCGAGGTCCTTATATTTACCCAGCACGATAATGAAGCTCTGCTGCGCAACATTCTCGAAGCGGGCGTCCGTGGCTATCTGCTGAAATCCGACGCCACGCAATATCTCATTCAGGCGGTAGAAGCATTGGAGCACCGCCAGCCGTTCTTCACAAAGACGGTGTCTGACATGCTCGTGTCATCCTACCTCGCTAAATCCGACGCTGCGCCGAGTATTCTCACCTCGCGCGAAACGGCAGTCGTCAAACTGATCGCAGAGGGTCACAGCAACAAGGAGACGGCAGCAGTGCTTGGCCTCAGCGAGAAGACCATCGAAAGCCACCGTGCCGCTGCAATGCGCAAACTCGACGCAAAATCCACCGCAGCCCTTGTTCGATATGCCATAAGAAACCGGTTGATCGAGGCTTGACGATGGTTTCGCGCGAAATAGTCAAGCATTACCATTATTCACCCGCCGCAATTTCCTCGAGCGAAAGCATCAATATGGATCACACCTCCGGAGCAACTCAGCCTTCGCGGCCACCCTGTCGTCGCGTGGCCGCATTGCCAGTGCTTGGGCTCGTGCTCACGCTCGCATTGGCCGGTTGCGCCGGGCATGCCAAAGGCGTAATGGCGCCAGTGGCCGTGACGGGTGCAACCGGTGGTTCAACGGTCGACATGCTCGTCGTGACCAGCCGCGTACCCTCGAACGATCCGGCGACGTTGTTTACCGGGGAGCGCAGCCCGACGCCCTATTTGACGGATATCACCGTATCTATCCCTTCCGATACCAAGCGCAAACCGGGAACAGTGCAGTGGCCAAAAAAGGTACCGCCGAATCCGGCAACGGATTTTGCCGTGACGCGGGTCAAGGAGCTGCATTCCGTCGATGAGGGACGCGCCTGGTTCCGTCAGCACATCGTTGACGGGCATGCGATGGTTTTCGTCCATGGTTTCAACAACCGCTACGAAGACTCGGTTTTCCGTTTTGCCCAGATCGTCCATGATTCCAAGGCGCCGGTAACACCGATCCTGTTCACCTGGCCCTCAAGAGCACGCGTTTTCGATTACAACTACGACAAGGAGAGCACCAACTTCTCCCGTACCGCGCTGGAACAAGCGCTGCAGACACTTTCCAAAGACAAGGACGTCAAGGAAATCACGGTCATGGCCCATTCGATGGGAACATGGCTCGCCATGGAATCGCTGCGGCAGATGGCGATACGCGACGGCAGGGTACAGCCCAAGATAAAGAATGTGATCCTCGCCTCGCCCGACATCGATGTCGATGTCTTCGCACGCCAATGGAACGAGCTGGGCAAGGATAAGCCGAAAATCACCATCTTCGTATCGCAGGACGACAGGGCCCTGAAAGTGTCACGGCTTATCTCCGGCGATGTCGATCGCCTTGGCGCGATCAATCCGGCGGCGGAGCCTTACAAGACCAAGCTGGAAGCGGCAGGAATAACCGTTGTGGACCTGACCCAGATCAAAACCGGTGACGGGCTGCGCCACGGCAAATTCGCCGAAAGCCCGGAAATCGTCCAGCTCATCGGACAACGTCTCGTGACAGGGCAGACGCTCACCGATTCCGATGTTTCGTTTGCGGATGGTGTGACAGCGGTCGTGGCCGGCAGCGTTGGTACAGTGGGCAAGGTTGCAGCGACGACCGTGACCGCGCCGCTCACAGTGCTCGAGGGCAACAAGATCGAATATAGACGCCCTAAATCCGACAGGGTGAACGAGACCCTGAACAGCAAGTCACCTACGCCTGATTTGAGCTACTAATTGTTCCATGGCGCTTGAACAGGACAACACCCCGCCTTTCCTGATTTTCCAAGGCGGGCCGTTTTATAATCTGCAGTTGAAAGCGAATTTGGTCCGTGGCGGTGATCTCAATCCCCTGACCCGCGCGCTTATCTTCGTAACTGTTGCGTGGGGCGTGCCGCTTCTGTTGAGCCTGATAGCAGGTACCGCTTTCGGGATATTGGAGGCACGTCCCTATCTGCTCGATCCTGGCGCCTTTGCGCGGTTCTTTCTGGCAATCGGGCTCCTCGTCTTTGCCGAATCCCAGATCGAGAATCAGCTTCGCGATGGCGTGCACCAGTTTCTCACCGGTCAACTTCTCGACGCAAATTCACTTGCGCCCGCGAGGGCAGCGGTCCGGAAAGCGCTCAAGCGCCGGGATTCGCGGTTGGCTGAACTGGTCTGTCTGGCGCTGGCGGTCCTCGCATCGGCATTCGTGATATCAAACATGCAGGATCAGACATCGTCGTCTTGGGCGGTAACGATCGATGCCGGGGGACGATCCCTCAGCCTTGCGGCCTGGTGGTCTATCGTCGTCAGCAACACTCTTTTCTGGTTCCTGCTCATGCGCGCCACGTGGCGGCACATCGTATGGGCGCTGCTGCTCCATGATTTCTCAAGGTTGCAAACAAGACTGGTGGCAACCCATCCGGACGGCCATGCAGGGCTAGCTTTTGTCGGCCGTTATCCAAACGCCTATGTGCTTTTCACGGTCGCCGCAGGCTGCGTAATCGCGGCGGCTGTGACGCATCAGGTTTTGCACGGCACAGTCACGGTCGCGGCGCTTGGTGCTGTCATGGGCCTATGGCTCGCCGTCATATTCGTCTATTTCGGCATACCGTTGATCGGCTTTGCCCGTGTGCTTTCAAAACTTAAGCGGCAGACATTGCTCGCGGCAGCCGCACGGGCAACCGAATATCAGCGACAATCCGAACGCAACACGCTCGGCAAGAACGTTATCGACGATGACGAGAAGGTTGCGAAGGACACTGAAATCCCGGATCCGGGCAAACTCTACGAGGCGGCAAAGAAGCTCTCGCCGATGCTGGTGACGAGATCGACGCTTGTTCCGGTTTCCGCCGCGGCGCTCTTGCCATTCGTGGCTATCGGCCTGACACAGCTCCCGGTCAAGGAGCTGGTCCCCGTCCTGAAGCGCCTGCTGCTGCTTTGAAACCAGCTGGTATCCGCCCTGGGGGCCCGAGCGTGTCCGTAACTGTCCGACTTCGCGGTGGGTGCAAGGGAAAGCGAATTCGTCAATCTCCGGCCCCGCCCGGGCGGGGCAATGGGAAGGGTGGCACCCTGTTTGCCCTTCATAATGCTGTTCCAAAACAGCGTCGGCAGCAACGATGTTACAGTAACATCGTTGCAAGAAATCTGGCCTCAACGCATCGTTGTCGTAGTGGAGGCGTTTCTCACGCCAATTCCTGCTAAGACACTGACACAGGCTTACCGCATGAAACGCATTCTGCCAGCTCTTTTGATCCTGCTCTGCGCCTCCGAGATCGCCTCGGCCCAGTCGCTGCAATCGCGCATGCTTCAGCGGCAAACGGCTCGCGCCATACGCAATGCAGGGTTCTGGTGCGACAAGATCACAGACGCCAGGATCGACAAGGCACGATCCGCCGGCGGCCCGACGATCGTGCGGGTGACCTGCGACGACAAAACGACATTCGCCCAATACCGCCTGACGATGAACGCCGACAACAGCAAGATCGCGAAGATCGAACCCTGGAAATGAGCTTCTCCAGCCTTCGCCCTACTTGACCTCTTCGATGTCGGGCAGTTTCCATGACTGGTCGAAATAAGTTTGAAGCGGGCCATAGAAGCGGAAGTAAGCAAACTAGGCTTTGCCGGGCAGCGTCGGAATCCAGTTCTTCTCCTTGCCTTCAGGCGCCTTCGGGCCAAAGTAAAGGTCGTACGACCCATCGGGGTTCTTGGTGATATCGGTTCGCGACGATTTGTCAGCGACCTGCTGCTCATTGTCGATCAGCACGCGGGTGAGCGAGTCGTAGAGCGTTACCGACCAGAAGAGCTTTGCCGGGACATCCGGCGGCACGTTCAATTTGTAGGATTTGCCGCCGTCGAACCAATTGCCATTGGCATCCTGGTGCGCACCGAGATAGGCCTGACCGACACCTGGTATCCTGGTCACCATACCATGGGAGGTTGTCACCGCCTCGTAGAAATACTTGGCACGTTGGTCGAGCTGCGTATAGCCGGTAGCCTCCTGCAACGGATCGAACAGGATGACATAGTCCCAGCGCGAATCCGGCCTGTAACGGGCGCCTTCCTCGCGTGTCGCAAAGGAGTTTGCCTGAGCCATGAGTTCGCCGGTCACCGCGCCTTCGGTCAGGATTTTCTTCTGGCGTTCATCCGGGTTGAACGGCTTGCCCTTTTCGATGCCAAGCGGGCGCAGCATCGCCATGATCATCCGGTCGCGTTCCATGACCGGCTCGCGCTGCACGATGTCGTTCAGACGTTCCCAATAGGCAAGGCCACGTGGCGGCACCTGGCTCCAGCTACGGCCTTCGGGCCGGATCAGCTTGACAGGTTTCGGTTTCTCGCGCTCCGCAAGAGGATAGATCTTGACGCTTTCGACGAGAGCCTTTGCCTTTTTCGGATCGGGATCGAGCACCCGGAAGGCGAAGAACACATTGTTCGTCGGCGATTGAATGATTGTATATCCTTTGACCTTCGGAGCTTTCTGTCCGGGCGCAAGCAAAAGATATTTCGCTCCCTTGCCCTTGTCGGGTCCGGTCTCGCCCATGTCGGTGAGCGGCCGTTGCCAGAAGTCCCCGACACCCCCGGCGGTTGCCCCGGCAGGATAATCGATCACGAGCGGCCCTGTCGCCGAAAGGTCTGGAAACCCGCCAATGTAAGGCGTCGTGGCATTGGCCGTCAGGATGCCCAGCTTGTCCTTGACGCTTTCATAGAGAACCAGATCGGTGTTGCCTGCGCCAAGGTCCTTGCGCGTCGAAGCCTGCCATTCCGCGAACCCGACAATCGGCAGAGCCCAGATGTAGGCTTGGGTGGCACGCTAATAGTCGAGCTCGTCATAAAGTTTTTCGATAGTGGCCTGATTGGCGGGAAGTCCGAAACTGGTCGGGACGTCACCCATCGGGAGATTGATGTCTTCCGCAATGACGGGTGACGAAACAACGGCCAGCAATAAGGCAGCAAACGGGATTGCAAAGAAAAGTCGATGGATCATTCTGCACACCCTGAATGAGCAATGTGATACGTCGGCTCCAGAGTTGTCTCTGATGGCAGCGGAACAAGTACGTAACTGTTAATTGGATGCGTCAGCCACCGGGGCAGGCAAGGTGAAGCCTGCCTTCGTCAACCCGGCACCAAGCTGATCCACTATCTCCGGTGAATAGCGGCGGGCCGCCATATCGGACCGGAATGATGCCGGGAAATGCTTGCGCTGGGCGTTCAGACGTTTTGCAGCTTCGTTTACGTCTCCGGCATTTTCCGTCTGGCCCGCTGCCGCGAGTTCGAGAATGTTGGCGATATAGTTGTCTGACCTGCCCATCTGCTGCACGCGAAGCAGAGCTTCCGCAAATTCTCCGCGCCGGTAGGCATCGAGCGCAAGCGTGAGCCCGGCATCGCTGGGCGGGAGGCCGTCGATCATACCAGCCTTGATCGCCATCCCAGCACCTTCTGCCCATCTGCCTTCGGCAAACAGCATTGCTCCCAGCCTGGCCGGGATGAGGCTATTACCGGGATTGAGTCCGATTGCGCGGTACCCGGACGCGAAAGCTGCTTCTGTCTGGCCATTGCGGAATTGTGCCAGCATTTGCGCGTAGCCGGCGCGGTCGGACATAGGGGCGAGCGAAACGGCTTTGTTTGCCAGCGTCAGCGCCCGCGTAGTCAATTCGGTCGGCGCTTCGGGTGCGTCCAACTCGAGATCGACGATTGCGAGTTCGGCGTTGATGTCCGGATCGTTCGGCGTGGCCAGCAGCGTGGTGTCGAGGCAGGTCCGCGCATCTTGTAATTGGTTCGCGTCGAGCTCTTCGAGAGCCATTGCGGAGCGCAGGATGCAGCCATTACCGAACGTTGGCGACACCAGTTCCCGCGTCAACTCGAGGCCGTTGATCACGCCGCGCGTACCGGCAAACCGGTTTGCCAGGTCCGTGACAAGTTCGTGGCGAACGTCGATACCCGGCCTGTTGTCCGCGTCGACACGCTCGACTCCCGAACGCAAGGCTTCTCCCGTGGCAGGATTGATAACCTGCCACCACACCGAACGGTCGTCGTCGGCAGGATGATATTTGAGGATTACCTGATAGGGAGCATCTGTTCGGCGTTCAGAACCGAACAGGGAGCCGGCCGCCAATCGAATGACATTTCCGCTCGTATCCGCCGGCATGTCTCCTGCAGCAAGCTTGAGGGTCTGATATTGTGACAGGGCCGTCATCAGATAATCGCGGATCAGTCTGGCTTCGGTGTCCGTCTGGTCACCGGCCAATTTCATCTCGATGGCAACGTTTGGCTTCTCCGAAAAAACGGGACCCCTGCTGGAAAGAAACCACAAGAAACCGCAAGCGGCTGCAGCAAGTCCTGCAAGGACGAGCCTGCGATCGGAGATGGTATTCCACCACCCGGAATTGATGTTCCTGAATTCGGGAGCGTCCAGGAGGTCGGCTTCGTCAAGAGTTTCAGTTTGCGGCGGAGCCTTGGTGAAAACCGGAATATAGCGCCCGCGCGGTAGCTCGATGCGAACGCTACCTTCTTCGGCGTGGGTTTCGTAATACTGGGCTAGAGAAGCCCGAAGCCGTGTCGCCTCTATACGGACAATTGGATCGGTCGTGGGATCGAAGCTGCAGGGGCGGCCAAACACATCGACAGCGATCGTATAGGCCTTCACCGCAGCAGCGCGACCCTCGAACATTTCGTTGGCTACGAATCGCAGGAAATTCCTGTTGCGATCCGTCGAGTGAAACTGGGGATCGGACAAGAGCCTGTCCAATTCCTGCTTCGCCTCCCGTTCGGTGACCCTTTCGGTTTCTGGTGCGTCGACATTGACGTCAACTTCCATGGCACACCCCCCGTGCTTTCCGCCCGGGACAGAATTGAACGGAACAGGCGAAGAAGCCATAGGGTGAATACCCTAGGTTGTACCGGAATTGTACTGAGACACTCGGTCTCAACCAGAATTGATTAGAGAAAAGAGGATATCCGACCGGGTATCCGGTCACGGCATTTTGTTGCGCGCCGCAATGCAGATGTCGATGACTTCATTCTCGATATCGGAACACAAGGTTTCGTACTCGATCAGCAGCTTGTCGTCCGTGGAGCCATTTCGCCGCAAACGGTCGAGCGTGGAACTGGCTTCGTCAAAGGCGTCGCACAGGCTCACCAAGGTAGAATTCCGGGTACTGAGCATCTGCAGCTGGCCGCGCATCGCCGGTAGCTTGAGCATCAATTTCCAGAGTCCCCGTTGGGATGAAGCCGTCGACATTGCCTATGCTGAACCTCCGCTTCGGTCAGGCCATGAACTAATCCATTCGAGCTATCCGGCAAAATGCCGAATACGCGGTTTCCATCCAGAGATAGTGCATAATAGATACTCGCGGCGGGAGTACGTTACGGTAAAAGCCCCCAAGGACATGTCCTAAGGGACGGAAAATATTCTGATCATGGCCATCGTGGAGGTATCGCTCCGCCCTTTCTACCCTTGCTTTTGTTACCGTTACGCACTCCCTCAACCTGCCGGGTAGAGGCAATCCGAATGGGTAGGTATTCGATGGGCGTCAACTTCCAGTTCGCCCTCGGCAAGTAAGCCGGAAGGCTGCTGTAACTGTTACGTACTTACAAACCGGCACTCCAGTGGCGAACGTGTTCGCGACGAACAAGGCCCAACGACCCCCATGGAACATGCGAATTCAAAATCCCCGTCTGATGTGATTTCGGTGGACCTGTCCGCACGGCGTACCGGCATGTCATTCCAGCGGACCCGCATGAGCGCCGACCGCACCTTGATGTCGGTGATCCGCACCTCCCTCTCGCTGATCGGCTTCGGTTTCACGATTTTCCAGTTCTTCCAGAAGTTGCGCGAAGCGGGCACGCTTCCCCATGCCGCCGCGCCACGCAATTTCGGGATCGCGCTCGTGCTTCTCGGCATATGTATGCTGGTGATCGGCATCATCTATCACACGCAATTCATGCTCGAACTACGCCGTACCCGGGAAGAGATGGTCAGGGATGGTCTGATCCACGGTGAGAGTCGCTATCCGGTTTCGTACACACTTGTGACGGCAGTGATCCTGCTTCTCATCGGTCTCTTCGCTGTCGCCAGCATGGTCTTCAATATCGGCCCGTTTCAGGACGGAACGGGCAGCTGATTCCACGAGTAAACCCTTCACAGAGGAGTTATGAAATTGGCCAAAGATAAAAAGAGCGAGAAACCGAAAAAGGGCGGCGGCAAACCGAATATCCTGGTGATCTGGGGCGATGACATCGGCATCTCCAATCTGAGCTGCTACAGCCGGGGTCTGATGGGCTACCAGACACCCAATATCGACCGCCTCGCCAAGGAAGGCATGATGTTCACCGACAGCTATGGTGAGCAGTCATGCACGGCCGGAAGATCATCGTTCATAACGGGCCAGAGCGCTTATCGGACAGGTCTCTCCAAGGTCGGCATTCCGGGCGCAGCGAGCGGACTTCAACCCGAGATCGTTACGATCGCAGACCTGTTGAAAAATCAAGGTTATGCGACAGGTCAATTTGGCAAGAATCACCTTGGCGACCTCAACAAATTCCTGCCGACTGTCCACGGTTTCGATGAATTCTTTGGCAATCTCTACCACCTCAATGCCGAGGAAGAGCCTGAAATGTATGATTATTTTCCGGAAAAGGACTTTCCGGGCCTTCGCGAAAGCATCGGGCCGCGCGGCGTGATCCATTCCTGGGCACAAGATAAGGACGATCCAACGGAGGAAAAGCGCTGGGGCAGAGTAGGCAAGCAGAAAATCAAGGACACCGGGCCGCTGACCACCAAGCGGATGGAAACCTGCGATGAGGAATTCGTCGACGCAGCCAAAGATTTCATCAAGCGGCAGAACAGCGCCGGCAAGCCATTCTTCGTCTGGCTCAACACCACACACATGCATCTGTTCACGCATACGAAGAAATCGAGCCTCGGGCAGGCCGGGCGCTGGCAGTCTCCCTATCACGATACAATGATCGATCATGACAAGAACGTCGGCGATATGCTCGACTATCTCGACGAACTTGGCATCACCGAAGATACATTCGTCATGTATTCGACCGACAACGGACCGCACATGAACTCGTGGCCGGATGCAGGCATGACCCCATTCCGCAGCGAGAAAAACTCTAATTGGGAAGGCGCTTTCCGTGTTCCAATGCTTGTGCGCTGGCCAGGAAAGATCAAGGCAGGATCGGTATCGAACGAAATCATCCAGCACCACGATTGGTTGCCGACCTTCCTTGCGATGGCGGGCGATCCCGACGTCATGGACAAACTCAAAAAGGGCTACACCGCCAACGGCAAGCCATTCAAGAACCACATCGACGGCTACAATCTTCTGCCCTATCTCACCGGGCAGGAGAAGGGCAGCCCGCGGAAGCTCTTCGTCTATTTCAGTGACGACGGCGACGTGCTCGGCATCCGCTACGACAATTGGAAGGTGGTATTCATGGAACAACGTTGTCAGGGCACCATGCGGATCTGGGCAGAACCATTTACACCGCTGCGGCTGCCAAAGCTGTTCAACCTGCGCACTGACCCCTATGAGCGAGCGGACGTGACCTCCAACAGCTATTACGAGTGGTTCCTGTACCACGACTATATTCTGTTCGGCGCCTACATGATCGCGGACAAATTCGCGGCGACATTCAAGGACTTTCCGCCCAGTCAGAAGGCTGCGAGCTTCACGATCAACGATGCGCTCGCGAAAATGGCTGAAGCAACCAGCGGCAAATTCAACTAGAGATCGTCGAGGGCGGCTTCGCAAGACAGCCGCCCTCTGTCCGTCAATTGGCAAGGGAAAGAGGCATGACGCTGGCGCAGATCATCGGGTTCGCGATCAATGCGAGCATGTTCCTCATTGTCTTCGCACTTGGATTGAGTGCGACGTTCAATGATGTGACGTACCTGTTCCGGAGACCGGGGCTGCTTGTCCGCGCCATTCTTTCGATGAATATCATCATGCTGGTGATCGCGGTCCTGCTGTCGCTGCTGTTCAATCTCCACCCGGCCATCAAGATCGCGCTTGTTGCGCTCGCCGTTTCGCCGGTGCCGCCGGTGCTGCCGGGCAAGCAGGAAAAGGCCGGGGGATCGGCCTCCTATACGATCGGCCTGCTGGTGGCCACCGCGCTGGTTTCGATCATTCTCGTTCCGATTGCAATCCGCCTATTAGGCAGTTCGTTCAATATCAACATGCACGAACCGGCGAGCACAATCGCATCCGTCGTGCTGCTGTCGGTGATCGGCCCGCTGGTCGCGGGTGTCGTCATCCGTCATTTTGCGCCTGACCTTGCCAAGCGCATCGAACGTCCGATCTCGCGGTTTGCAACCCTGCTGCTGATCGTCGCCGTCGTGCCGGTCTTGTTCATTGCCTGGCATGCCATCTCGGCCTTGGTCGGAAACGGAATTGTCATCATACTGGTGCTGTTCACCCTTATTGGCGTCGGCATCGGTCACTTTCTTGGCGGTCCCGATCCCGATGACCGCACGGTGCTCGCGCTGGCCACGGGAACGCGGCATCCTGGCGTTGCACTGGCAATCGCCAGCTTGAATTTTCCTGAAGAAAGGGCTGTGATGGCGGTCGTGCTTTACCATCTTGTCATCGGAGCTATTGTCTCGATACCCTATGTCAGATGGCGCACGAGCATTCATGCGCTCCATCCGGAGGTGAAATGATGCTAAACCAGCAGGAACGAACGCAAAGCACATCTGCTCCCTTCGATAATATGGTCTGGGTTCCTGGCGGCGAATTTCGCATGGGTTCTGACGATTACTACCCCGAGGAAGCCCCTGCACACAGGGTGCGGGTCAATGGTTTCTGGATGGACAAGTTTACGGTGACCAATCGCGACTTTGCCCGTTTCGTCGAGGCGACCGGTTATGTCACGCTTGCGGAAAAGCCTGCCAATCCCGATGACTACCCGGGCGCCTTGCCGGAAATGCTCGCGCCGTCCTCGACGATGTTCAAGAAACCTTCCGCACCAGTCGATATGAGCAATCATTTCAACTGGTGGGTGTATGTGCGAGGCGCTAACTGGCGTAATCCGCGGGGGCCCGCCAGTACGATCAAGAAACTTGCCGATCACCCGGTCGTTCACGTCGCCTACGAAGATGTCGAAGTCTATTGCCGCTGGATCGGCAAGGAATTGCCAACCGAAGCCGAATGGGAATTCGCCGCTTGCGGTGGCCTGGATGGAGCCGAATATGTCTGGGGCGATGAGTTCACCCCCGGCGGAAAATATATGGCCAATACCTGGCAGGGCGATTTCCCCTACCGGAACACGCTCGACGACGGCTTCGAGTATACGTCTCCGGTCGGGTCCTTTCCGGCCAACGGCTATGGTCTTTACGATATGGCCGGCAATGTCTGGGAATGGACGACGGACTGGTACCAGGAACACGGCAAGATAACGAGCCCCTGCTGCACGGCGGACAACCCGCGTGGCGGCACGCTCGAGGAAAGCTTTGATCCGAGCCAACCGGAAATCAAGATTGCGCGCAGGGTTACCAAGGGCGGGTCGCATCTTTGCGCGCCGAACTATTGCCGGCGCTACAGACCGGCGGCGCGCATGTCGCAGCCCGTCGACACGTCTATCTCGCATCTCGGCTTCCGCTGCATCGTCCGGCCGGATCGCGAAGGATAGAACGCGCGATGCTCAGGGACCTGTTGATTCAGCTCACGGAACCAATCGTCTCGATCATCGATATCTTCGCCTTGATCATCATCGCAATTGGCACGATCGATGCGTTTATCAACGGCACAAGGGTGATGTTTTCGCACCCGGAAGGGCATCACGCCGTAAGGCATGTGTGGATGCGCTATTCGCGCTGGCTGGTGGCGGGACTAACCTTCCAGCTTGCGGCCGACATTCTTGAAACCTCGGTCACTCCGGCTTGGGATGATATCGGCCGCATTGCGGCGATCGCGGTGGTCCGCACCTTTCTCAACTTCTTTCTCGAACGCGACCAACGTGACATGGGCGAACTCCAGCGCAATCCCGACTAGAGCGTTGATGACATCACAGGGCTGGGGGGCAGGCTTTCATGCACAGAGCGACAGGAACTTATTGAGCGACTACATCGGCTGCCGCGATCATTCGTTTACCCGCGCACTTTCACTGAAATTGTGGTGCCCTTTTTGCCCGTTGAAATATGGATCGTGCCGTCGAGCGGACGAAGCCGCGCCTCCATGCCGGAAAGGCCGACGCCGACGTTCCTGCGTCTTCGCCTTTCGATGCCGACGCCGTCATCCTTGACGGTAAGCGACAGCATTGAATCGGGTTCGCTTCCTTGGCGAACCAGCCTGATCGTCGCCTTGCCGGCATGCGAGTGGCGATAGATATTGGTCAACGCTTCCTGAACGATGCGAAAAATAGTCAGCTCCACATCCTGTGGAGGTCGCTTTGCCGCCAGCACGGGATCGACCCTCAATTCGATTTCCAGTCCGCTTCGCTCCTCAAAACCGACAACGAGAAGCTCCAGGGCATTCGGAAGGCCGGATTCATCAAGCATGGGAGGATGCAGCAGGTAGGATAGTGTCCGCAATTCCTCATTGCTTTGCGAAATGAGTTTTGACGTGCGCGCCAATGCCCGCGAGGTTTCGTCGTCGCTATCGGGCAGGCGGGATTTTACGTTCGCCAGTTCCATTGCCGCGCCGATCAGATGTTGGCCGGTAGAGTCGTGGAGGTCCCTGGCAATAGAACGGCGTTCCTCATCCTGCGAAACCAGAAGGCGCTCACTGACTTCGCGCAGGGACTCGTTTGAATACATCAACGCAATAGAGCGGCGGCGTGCCAGCCAGGCCGTCGCGAGAAACGCCGCAAGGGCGATGGCCAGAACGGTACCATAGACTCGCACCGACTGCCGCCAGCCTGCAAGCAGGACATTCTCGTCAATGCCGTAGGTTACATAGAATGGGAATCCTTCGACCTTCCGGTAGGCCACCAGGCGGTCGATGCCTCCCGAAGACGAAACGTGATGAATCTCACCCGATACCGGATTCTCGGCCGTCGCCTGCCGGAACCAATCAGGTACGATTGCGCCACCCTCCCAGAACGGGACGTTCACCACGACTTCCCCGTTCTCGCGCAGAAATTGGGCAGCGTCCGAGGGAGACGCTGCCCCATCGAACAATCTGGTGAAATAGTCGATGGGCATCGTGATCAGGATCAAACCGTCGAACTTTCCATCAGCCCTATGCAGCGCCTTGCTCATCGATAAAGACGGTTTCTCGTACGCCCGACCGATCAAGGGCTCGCCTATGAACGTGATGTCCGAAGGATGGTCCCGATGATATCGGAAATAGTCCCGGTCCGACACGTCAAGCAAATTGTTCCGGAAGCCTTCGCTGGTAGAAACGAGTTTTCCGTCGTGGTCCACGAGGGCAATGAATCCCGAATGCTTCAGATATTGTTTCTGGGTGGCAAGAAATTTGACCACACGGTCCGAAGACGCGATTTCCGGCCACGATATGGGTTCGATCTCGGAGGAAATACCCTGAAGCACCATGTCGTTCGCCTCGAGTATCTTGCTGACATAGGCTTCGAGCAGGGCGGTCTTCTGGCGCAACTGAATTTTCGATTGCGAGACCATCCGGTCCCGGCTTTCGAAAACACCGACGATGAACACCATTATGATGACGCCGACGCTCATGAGCAGCAAGAGACCGTATGGCACAAGCGGGAGCGCGGGGGCGTTCATCGGTACGCTGGGCGGCAAGGCTTTCCCGTCCGGGAGCATAAGGCCAAGACGCCGCAAAAATGCCGGAACGGCTGCGATGCTCCAGCGATCATTGGACCTACGCAGGATTTTCACCGGCTGCTCCCGACATAGCGCTTCAACATGCGCGGTATGATTTTGATTTCCTGCCCGATCATCGTCCCCGAGTGGCGTTTCCCCCATGATACGCCGTTATCCCCGTACAGCATATCATAAAACAGCTCTTTACTCGCGGATGCGGTAAAATTGATCCGCCAGGAAATCTTCCCCTGCAGACCGAGAATTCAGTCGATGGGGACGCCGAGGATATCGTTCAGATGGCGGAGACAGCGCGCGGCCTGCTTCTGGTTGAGCAGATCAGCAAATTCAAAGCCTAGGCCGTTTTCAATTGTGTCCAAGATGTGCAAGCGCGGTTCGCAACGGAGCATCCGAGACCTGGATAATGCCGAGATAGGGGTGAGCCATGTCGATAATCAGGAATACCGCCCCCGCTACCGACAGTCCGCACATAAGCAACATGCAAATGCTGCGTTTGCTCATCAGTTCACTCAGGTGTCCAGGACCTTTGCTTCGGCGGGCCGCTTGCGCGCGGCGCGCCACTCTTCAAAGCGCTGCAGGACCACGAAGAACGACGGCACAAAGAGCACGGCAAGGCAGGTCGAGGCGATCATGCCACTGAAAACGGTGATGCCGATCGACTTGCGGGCGCTGGCGCCTGCCCCGGTTGCAAATACAAGCGGCGCCACGCCGAGGATGAAGGCGAACGAGGTCATCAGGATCGGCCGGAAGCGAGCCCGTGCCGCACCGGTGGCTGCCTCGATGATCGATTTGCCGGAGGCACGCAATTCGCGCGCCATTTCTACAATGAGAATTGCATTCTTGGCCGAAAGTGCGAGGAGCAGGATAAGGCCGATCTGAACGTAGAGATTGACGGCGACATGCAGGCCCAGCAGAATCGAAACAGGACCGATCAATGACAACGGTGCGGCAAGCAGAACTGCCACCGGGGCAATCCAGCTTTCATATTGTCCCGCTAACACCAGATAAACCAGCAGCAGAGCAAGCGCAAAAACCAGGTACATCTGGTTGCCGACAAGCTTTTCCTGAAACGAGAGAGCAGTCCAGTCGAAACCCAAACCGTTCGGCAGAGTGGCGGCTGCGATCTCTTCCATAAGTTTGATCGCCTCGCCCGACGAAAAGCCCGTCGCCGGTACGCCGATGATCGAAGCGGACGGATAGAGATTGTAGAGGCTGATGAGCGAAGGTCCAACGCTCGGTGTGATGGTCAACACTGTTCCCAGCGAGATCATGTCGCCATTCTGATTGCGCACGGTCAGACTATTGATGCTTTCCGGCGTCAGGCGAAACTGTGCATCTCCCTGAACATAGATCTGGAACACCCGGCCGAATTTGTTGAACTGATCCACATAGCTCGAGCCGAGATAGCTGGCGAGCGCGTCGAAAACCTGATCGGTCGTCAGCAACAGGCTCTCGACCTTCTCGCGGTTGATCGCGACATCGTATTGCGGCGCATTTGCCCGGAAAGGTGCGCTGATACTCTGGATGCCCGATTGGGATTCAGCGGCCTTCACGATAGCATTGGTTGAGCTCTGCAATTTGGCGAGATCGAAACTGCCATCGCGCAGTTCTGTCTGCATGGTGAACCCGCCGGCATTACCGATACCCTGGATCGGCGGTGGCGGCAGAACGAGTACCCGCCCCTCGCCGACGCCTTTCAGTTTCATGTTGAGCGTCGTGTAGAGCGAAGCCAAATCTTCACCCGAACCACGCTTGCTCCAGTCGTTGAGCATAATGTAGGCAAGACCGGCATTGGCCAGCGAGGAATTGTTGTCGAGGGCGGAGATGCCGGCAATCGTAATGACCTGGCTGACGCCCGGCGTTTCCTTCGCGACCCGCTCCACTTCCTCCAATGATTTTTCAGTGCGGCCAAGGGCAGCGCCGTCAGGCAATTGTACAGCTGCCAGAAGATAACCCTGATCCTCGATCGGTAGGAAGCCGGTTGGCGCGCGGGACATGCCATAACCGGCAGCGGCGATGATAAGCAGCGCGATCACCGCCATGAGGCCGCTGCGCGCGACCATCGAACCGATCACACCAACATAGCCATTCTCGAGACGCTGGTAGACCGCATTGAAACCGCGATAAAAGAAATTGCGTTGTTCCGGCGGCACCGGTACTCGCAACCACATGGCGCACTGTGTTGGCTTTAGCGTTGCGGCGTTGATAGCGCTTATGAATGCGGTGGCGGCAATCACCAGCGCGAACTGCGCAAATATCTGGCCGGTGATGCCGGGCAGAAAGGCAGCGGGCAGGAACACGGCCATGAGAACAAGCGTGATGCCGACGATTGGTCCGAAAAGCGCATCCATGGCGCTGATAGCGGCGTCGTGGCCCGACATTCCGCGTTCCATATTGTGTGCGGCACTTTCGACCACCACGATAGCGTCATCAACGACGATGCCAATTGCCAGCACGATAGCGAACAGCGTCGAGAGGTTGACCGAGAAACCCATCGCAGCCATTGCGGCAAAAGCGCCGATGATCGTCACCGGTACCGTCGTCGCAGGTACCAGCATGGCCCGCCAGTCCTGCAGGAAGACAAGGATCACGATCAGCACCAGAAGTGCCGCTTCGAACAATGTCTTGTAGACTTCGCCGATTGCCTGGCTGACGAACGTGGTCGTGTCGAACGGAATGGAGTAGGCGACCCCTTGCGGAAATTCGGCCGCAAGTGCCTTCGTTCTGGTGCTGACACGCTGAGCCACATCGAGTGCATTGGCGCCCGGCGACAGGAAAATGGCAAGGCCCGCCGAATCCGCGCCATCGAGCTTGAATACCTGACTGTAGGTCTGGGCGCCGAGTTCAACCCGCCCGATATCGCGCACCCTTGTCATGCCGCCATTGGCGTCTGTCTTGACGATGACGGCAGCAAACTCGTCGGGATCGTCGAGGCGGCTTTCGACATTGATCGTGTACTGGAAGGATTGGTTCTCAGGCGCTGGCGGCATACCCACCTGACCTGCAGTGACTTGCGCGCTCTGCTGTTGCAGCGACTGGATAACATCCTGCGCGGTCAGCCCGCGCGCCCGCATCTTGTCCGGATCGAGCCAGATGCGCATCGAATACTGGCCTGCGCCAAACACCGTGACATTGCCAACGCCGGGTATGCGGGCAATCTCATCCTTGAGCGCTATGGTGGCGTAATTGCTGAGGTAGAGGCTGTCATGGCTCTTGTCCGGCGATGTCAGTGTGACGATCTCCAGGATCGACGTCGACCTTTTCTGAACATTGACGCCTTGAACCTGCACCGATTGCGGCAGCGAGGCCAGAGCGGCAGAAACTCTGTTCTGCACCAGCACCTGTGCCGCATCGAGGTCGGTGCCGATCGCGAATGTGACTGTGAGCGAGTAGCTGCCGTCTGATGCCGCATAGGATTGCATATAGAGCATGTTCTCGACGCCGTTCACCTGCTGCTCGATCGGCAGTGACACCGTATCGATCAGCGTCCGCGCACTGGCGCCGGGATAGCGGGTCGTAACCTGGACGGTTGGCGGCACAACATTCGGATATTGCGCAACCGGCAGCGAGTACAGCGATACGAAGCCAATGACGACCATGAGGATGGCGATGACATTGGCCAGGACCGGCCGTTCTATGAAGAACTTTGAGATCATTGCGCGGCGCCATTCGCAGCAACGGCGCTCAGTTCCGTCAATTGCGGCTCGATCTTCTGGCCGGGTATGGCCGAAAGCAGACCGGAAACGACAACGCGATCTTCCGGCGCGACGCCCGTGGTAACCACCCGCAATTCGCCTACCAGCTGACCGATCTCAACCTTGCGCTGTTCGACTATATCGTCCTTGCCTGCAACGAGGACGTAGCGCCCGCTCTGGTCGCTGCCAATGGCGCGATCCGGAACAAGCAACATTCCCGGCTCTTCGAACAAGGGAACGCGCACGCGCACGAAATAGCCGGGCAGCAATTGCCGTTCGGCGTTCGGGAGCACCGCACGGACGGCCAGCATGCCGGTGGAGGAAGTGATGGTTGGCGCCACATAGTCGAGCGTCCCCACATGCGGGTAGCCGGTCTCGCTCTGCAGACCGACCTCGGCACGCACCTTTTTCAAATCCTGCGCGGTCATCCCGCGTTTCTTCATGTCTGCGCGGATACGCAGCACGTCCTTCTCGCTGACGTTGAAATTGACATAGATGGGATTGAACTGGACAATGGTTGCAAGCGTCGTGGTGGAGGCGATGACAAGTTCGCCTATCGACACCAGCCGCGCGGTGACGACACCATCGAACGGCGCTTTCACCTGCGTGTAGCTCAAATTGAGCTGAGCCTGTTTGATATTGGACGCGGCCTGTTGCTGAATGGCCAGGTCGGCTTCGCGTTGGGCCTCCGCCTTCTGCAGATCCTGCTGCGTAGCGAAGGTCTTGGATACGAGCGCTGCCTGCCGTTCATATTCCGCCTGCGACAGCTTTACAGACGCGTCGGCCGATGCCTTTGCAGCGGTCGCCTGGTCTAGCGCCAGTTGGTAAGACTCGGGTTCGATGACGAAAAGCACAGTGCCGGCTTTCACCGCATCGCCATCCTTGTACTCGATTTCCTCGATGAAGCCCTGAACACGTGCAACCAACGCAGTCTGGTTGACTGCTGCGGTGTTACCCGTCGCCTCGAGATAGGGCGTGACGTTCTGCTTCACCGGGAGCGCTACATCGACCTTGGGCGGCGGTGGCGGAACGTAAGTGTTCTGTTGATTACAGCCAGCTAATCCCAGCGCAAACAACACGGTGCAAGCTAAACCGATCCCGCGGCCTGCGCAGAAAGAACGTTCGTGTCGCGCGTGCAATCCTCTTATTCTGGCCATCTTGTCCCCCAATTGGCCTTTGCAGAAAACGCATGACGGATGCTACTTTATTCGGCATCTGAGAGATAGCTCTCCATCACAAATTGTAGGGGGGATGAGATGCGGATAATCTTGAGCGTCATTGGAATTGGTCTGTTCTGCAGCGCTGCCATGGCGCAAACTGCCGCCGAACGTGCGGCATGCATGGCGGACTTTCAGAAATACTGCTCCGGCGTTGTGCCAGGTGGCGGGCGGGTTATCGAGTGTCTGGCCAAGCAATTGGACAAGCTCACGCCCGAATGCAAAAAAGTCGTCCAGTCGCACGCTCCGAAATAGACTGGCCGTCCCATTCATCAAATCATGATGTCGCCCAGTTCCTGTTTGGCGACGGTGCGCAGGCGCTCAGCTTCGCCCTCGCCGATCCAGCGATATGGAAAACGTAAGCGTGTGCTTACCGGACCCCAATTGCCGATCGCGGCCAGCAGCTTGTCGAGAGCGGCATTTGAATATCCAGCCTTCTGCCTGAACGGAACGATGTGCTCGTCCATGAATTTGCAGATGCGCTGTTCAATCTCGAGGGCCGCATTGATATCTTCATGCATCAATTGCGTCCAGCGCTGGGCACCGCGCGGACTAAGACATGCGACGTTTGAAAACGACCCCGCGGCGACACCTTCCTTGACACCGGTGGCAAGATGATGCCCGGGAAGGAAGAGCGCGACTCGATGCAGATGCGCGCGGGCCGCGGCGTACCAGTTTGCATCGCCATCGGCGAGTTTCGCTCCGGTCACAACGGGTGTTGCGGCCAGTATCGCGCCGAGTTCCTTTGGCGAAAGAACGCGTTTTGCATGCGGTGGATTGTAGAGGATAAGCGGAATTCCGCTGGCAATCTCGGATGCCCTGTTGAGGTAGTCGATCGCCTCCCTGTCAGTTAGCGGCCACCAGTCCGGCAAGATGACCTGAATGCCAGCGGGATCAAGCGAAGCTGCGCGACGCAGACGGTTGAGCATAATCGTGGAGTCGGGCTGGCAGGCGCCGATGACGAAGGGCATGCCAGCTTTTTGGCAGCGTTCGGTTAGCATCAATTGAATCCGGTCGAACTCCTCTTCGGTCTGGTTGTGGAATTCGCCTGCGGTGCCATTGGAGTAGATACCATCGACCTTCGCATCGATCAGAATATCGATTTCATCTCCGAGCTTGTCGAATTCAATGCTGTCGTCCGCCTCGATCGGCAGGAGGAGACTGGCCCAATTGCCGCTGATCGCGTGTTTTCCTGATTTCACATGGAGCTCCTGAGGTCAGTTCAAATCATCGCGGATACAGGCCTTGAACTGGCCCGGAGCGACTTCACGCAGTTGCGGCACTGTTTGGGCGCAGGCCTCCAGCGCCAGCGGACAACGCGTGCGAAACACACAGCCACTCGGCGGATTGGCCGGACTTGGAATATCGCCCTTCAGTATCTGCCGGTCGCGGCTTGCATCCGGATCTGGCGACGGGATCGCCGAAAGCAGCGCCCGCGTATAGGGATGTTGCGGCCGCGCGTAGAGATCGGCACTCGACGCAATTTCCATGATGCGGCCGAGATAGAGCACGATCACCCGGTCGCAGATATATTCAACGACTGCAAGATCATGCGAGATGAACAGCATGGTGAGACCGAGCCGCTGCTGCAGATCGCGCAGGAGATTGATCACCTGCGCTTGGATCGACACATCGAGCGCAGAAACCGGCTCGTCGGCGACAATGAATTCCGGCGCGAGCGTCAGCGCGCGTGCAATTCCGATACGCTGGCGCTGTCCGCCCGAAAACTCGTGCGCATAGCGGTTGATCGCTTCGGCTGGAAGATCGACCTGTTCCAGTGCGGTTCTAGCCCGATCGAGGCGTTCCTGGCGTGTACCGATGCGCTGGATTTTCAGACCTTCGGTCAGGATCTCGCCAATGGTCATGCGTGGCGACAGACTGGCAAACGGATCCTGGAAGATATACTGCATGCGGGGCCGTGTCCGTCGCATTTGCGAAGCTGAGAGCGTGGTTAGTTCGGTGCCGTCGAACCTCACGCTGCCCGAAGAAGGCTCGACCAACCGCAATACCGAACGGCCAATCGTGGTCTTGCCGCTGCCGGACTCGCCCACTAGCCCGACCACCTCGCCCTTGGCGATATTGAAGGAGATGCCTTCGAGGATATTGAGTTTCGTGCCACGGGAAACGTAGTGTTTTGCCAGATCGTGGACGATGAGGAATGGAGCAGCGGTCATCGGCTCACCTCCTTCCATCTAAGGCATCGGCTACGGTGCATGGCATTGACCTCGGCAAGGGGCGGCACCGCCACCCTGCACGCATCGATGGCATAGCTGCAGCGCGGAGAAAATGCGCAGCCATCCGGCATGTCGGCAAGGCTCGGCACAACACCGGGGATAGCGGCCAGTTTCTCTCCCGCCTGCTTCATGCGGGTCGCGTCGCCCAGGCGCGGCATAGAAGCAAGGAGACCAAGCGTGTAAGGATGGCGCGGATTACGGAAAACCTCGCCGACTGGCCCCTCCTCCACGATCCGCCCAGCATACATGACCGCGACACGGTGGGCGATCTCGGCCACCACGCCAAGATTATGCGTGACGAACAGCATGCCCATGCCACGCTCGCGCTGCAGCTTGAGCAGAAGGTCGAGGATCTGCGCCTGAATGGTCACATCGAGTGCGGTCGTCGGTTCGTCGGCGATCAGCAGTGTCGGATCGCAGGCAAGCGCCATGGCGATCGTCGCACGCTGGCGCATACCGCCGGAAAGCTCGTGCGGATATTGCCCTGCCCGACGTCTCGCATCGGGAATGCCGACTTGATCCAGAAGTCCGACCGCCGAATTCATGGCGGTTTTCCGGTCAACATTGCGATGGATGCGGATAGGTTCAGCGATCTGGTCGCCAACGGTAAACACGGGATTGAGACTCGACATTGGCTCCTGGAACACCATGCCGATATCGTCGCCGCGGATTTTCCGCATATCTTCCTCACCCAGCGTAACGAGGTCGCGAACCGCGCCATCCTTGCTCTTGAAGCGGATACTTCCGGCCGCGATCGCCCCGACATTGCGGGTCAACAGGCGCATGACCGACAGGCTGGTTACGGATTTGCCGGAGCCAGATTCGCCGACAAGCGCCACCGTTTCGCCGGCTGCAACGGTGAGGTCGATGCCGTTGACAGCCGTGATCTCGCCGCCGCGGGTGCGGAAGATTGTCCGCAGCCCGCGAATATCGAGAATGGGTTCGATGATGCGCTTGTCCATGTCTGGCATCAGCCGAGCAAGCCCGTGACACGCAGGATCGCGTCGATCTTTGTAGTTTCTGCATCGTTGAGCGCCTGCCGGGGGCGTGGCATGACGTTCGTGTCGATGATACCAAGGCTGCGCATGGCGGTCTTGAACCCGCCCACGCCGGACGCGCCGCCGCTGACGCGGCTTTGCGCAACCCAGACGATCTCGAACAGGCGGCATAGCCGTCCCTGCTCCTTGCGCGCCGCGGTCCAATCGCCGCGCTGGGCGGCATCCCAAAGGCGGACATAGCCGTGCGGATCGACATTGGCGAGACCCGGGACAACACCGTGCGCGCCCATCGACAACGCATTGTCGACGACGATCTCGGAGCCGGTCATCAGGAAAATGTCCTTGTGTTCGGCGAGATCCAGCAAGGCGTAACGGAAATTGCCGTCATCGCCACTCGAATCTTTGAGACCGATGATGGTGCCTTCCTTTGCCAGCGTGGTCACTGTCGAACGCGCGAGTTTGGTGTGAACGCAGACCGGGATGTCGTAGGCGACAAGAGGAATATCGACGGCATCCTTGATGTATCGGAAATGGTCGATGATCTCGGGCTGGCTGGTCACGGTATAATACGGTGCGGTCACGACTACCGCGGCAGCACCGGCCGCCTTGGCGATCCTGGCATGACCAATGACGTTATCGGTCGTGGCATCGAGTACGCCGGCAATGACCGGTACGCGGCCGTTGACGACTTTCACCGAGTGTTCGAGGATTTCCTGCCGCGTCTTCTCGTTGTGAAACACCACTTCACTCGTGGAGCCCAGAACGAACACGCCGTGGCACCCTGCCCCAATCAGATGTTCGAGCACGCGCGTGTAAGAAGGATAGTCAACCGTAAAATCCGGATTGAGCGGTGTTACGACAGGAGGAACAACACCATGGAATTTTGTCATTTTCGCTTTTCTTTCTTGTTAATTTAGCTCGGCGCGAGGATCGAAGGCATCTCTCAGACCATCGCCAATGAAGTTGATTGCAAGAACGGCAAGGACCAGCGCTCCGCCGGGAAACAGCCATTGCCAGGGAAATTGTTCGAGAACCGCAGTTGAGCGGGCGGCATTGAGCATGTTGCCCCAGCTGGCGGCGGGCGGGGCGATGCCCAGACCGAGGAAGGAAAGGCCCGCTTCTAGAAGGATCGCATTGGCGATTTGCAGCGTGGCATAGACAACAAGGATATCAATGGAGTTCGGCAGGCCGTGACGGAACAGGAGGTGCCCGAGCCCTGCCCCCATGCCGCGCGATGCCAGGACGAAATCGCGTTCGCGCAATTCGAGCAGGCGCGAGCGGATCATGCGTGACAACAGTGGCCACGAGAGCAGCGAGATGACAAGGACCGTCGGCCAGATACCAGTACCGGCGATTGATGCCAGCACCAGCAGGAAAATCACTGGTGGCAAAGTCATGACCAGATCGACAAAGCGCATGATGACAGCATCGGCCCAGCGCCCGGCAAGCGCCGAGATGGCGCCGACCAGAAATCCGATGATCGCCGAGATGATGGTCGAGGCCACGGCTACCAGCAGGGAAATGCGCCCGCCTTCAAGCACGCGGACAAAAACATCGCGGCCGACGCCATCCGTTCCGAACCAATGGGTGGCGGTCGGTCTACTGTTCATGGCCAAAAGATCGATGTCGTTCGGCTTGAGCGTCCACCACAGCGGATAGGACAGGATCATGACCAGCATCGGCACGATGATGCAGACGCCGAACAGCGCCGCCTTGTTGTGGCCGAAGCGGTGAAATGCGCGCGCCATCGGACCTGGACTGTAGGGAACTGCCCGCACACTCATCTCAACCCACCTTGATACGTGGATCGATGACCGCATAGGTGATGTCGGTCAAAAGATTGACGACGATCACGCAGGCGCCGATGATCAGCGTCGCACCCATGATGACCGGGTAATCACGCGTCTCGACGGCATTGACGAGCAACAGCCCCATGCCCGGCCAGTTGAACACGCTCTCGATGAAGATTGCGCCGCCAATTGCCAGACCGATGGTCGAGCCGATGACCGTCACCACGGGCAGCAAGGCATTGCGCAAGGCATGCTTGGCGATGACCCAGAATTCCTTGACGCCTTTTGCACGGGCCGTCCGCACGTAATCCTGGTTGAGCACTTCCAGTAGAGAAGAGCGCATATAGCGCATGATCAAGGCGGCTTGGGCGATAGAGAGAAGCGCCGCCGGCAAGATCAAATGATGGAGCAGATCAGCAATGGAAAATTCTGCGCCGGGCGTCAGCATGCCACCAGACGGAGCCCATCTCAGACGAACGGCAAATATATAGAGGCCGATCAGGGCGCTCAGAAAGGCCGGGCTCGAAATGCCAACAAGGGCAAACACCGAAAATGACAGGTCAACAGGAGAGTTCCGCCGTACCGCGCTGACAACACCAGTGACGATGCCGACGACGATGGCGATGACCAATGCTGATCCCATCAGCAGGACCGTCGGACCTATACGCGACAACACCAAACCCAACACCGGTTGGTCCTGACGCTTGATCGAAAAGCCGAGATTACCCGTGATCGCCTGTTGCAGCCACGCCAGATATTGCACCGGCAAAGGCTTGTCGAGCCCAAGTTGACTGCGCAATTCGGTAAGCTGCGGCGGTGACATCGGAATGTTCGGATCTATATAGGCATCGATCGGATCGCCAGGGGTGAGACGCAACAGCACGAAGATCAGCACGCTCAAGGCAAGGAGCATGCCCACTCCTATCAGCAGACGTCGAAGACTGTATTGAAGCATTTTCGTTCCGTTTTGCCGGGGTGGCCAACGCCACCCCTCAAACTACGATCAAACGGGTGCTATCACTCGCCGAGAGACCACTTTTCCGGATGAGCCTGATAGGGTCCGCCGCCCGGTGCAGGTGTCCAGACGAAATCCTTGACCTTCGACGATACCACGCCATAGCGATTGGCCACCCAGAGGGTTGCCCAGGGCAGATCGGAATTCATGACCTTGCAGACATCCTGATAGCGGGCATCGCGCTTGGAGGCGTCGGTCTCGGCAAGGGCGGTGTCGAGCGCCTTGTTGAGTTCCGGCATTCGCGCACGCACCACATTCGGACCCGCTGGCGGAATCTGCTTTTCATTGAGACCAACATTGATACTGCCCGCATCCGGCCCGTTCTGAAGACCGGCATAGACCAGCTGGAATTGTGAGACGTCCGGCTTCGGATTCAGGACAATGCTATTATAAGTCGGCGTATCCACAGCACGCGGCACGACATTTATTCCGACCTGCGCGAGCATGGCCTGCACGGCGGCGAGCACGTTGGTCGCGAGCGGCGTGGTGTAATAGGTCAGAAGGGTGATCGGCTTGTCGCCGTTGATCTGCGCCCATCCGGCTTCCTCCAGCAATTGCTTGGCCTTTTCCGGATCGTAAGCATAGGTGTCGATGCCTTGCGGGATCAGCCGGTCGGCGACATAGGCGCAGTTGGCCGGCTTGGCAGCCGCGCCATAGAGGCTCTTGATGACGGCATCACGATTGATCGCATACATCACAGCCTTGCGGACGCGGACATCTTTCCAGATCGGCGATTCGTGATTGAAGCCGAGATAGTTGACCACGAAGGAGTTGCCTTCGATCACCTTGAAAGCTTCGTCGTCCTTGAACGTCGAGACGTCATTGGAGTCGACGTAGGTGAACTGGATTTCACCGGCACGAAGGGCGGCAATGGCCGCGGCCGGATTGGCGAAGTACCGGTTGATCACCCGTTCGAGCGCAGGCTTTCCGCCGCGATAGTCGGTATTGGCGGCAAGTTCGACATATTGATCGGCGACGTATTTGGCGAACTTGAAAGGTCCGGTACCGATTGGCGAGGTAGACCACCAGGCATTCTTGGCGAGCTGATCTGCCGGTATGGACGACAACGCATGTTCGGGCAGCATCATTACCTTGGTCATCGTGTCGAGGGTGCTAGCGCTCGGGGCGCTGAGCTTGACGACCAAGGTGTGCTCGTCCGGTGCTTCAACGGAGGCAACTGCCTTCAACCGGGCAGCAAGAACCGATCCCGATTTCGTGTCCATGGCCAGGCCCATCGTGAATTTCGCATCCTTGGATGTGAACGGCTTGCCGTCGTGCCATTTGGCGTCCGAGAGCTTGAACGTATAGGTCATCTGGTCCGCGCTGACTTCATAGGAATCCGCAAGGACGCCCACTACCTTCTGCAGTTTCTCGTCATAGGTGACGAGCGGCTCGAAATAAACGCTGAGCCAAGTGAATCCGGCCGTTGCAGCCAGCGGGTTGAAGTTACCCTGGAACCCTCCCGGCCCCACATCAAACCCACCCGACAAGGTTGCCGCCTGTGCAGTGACCGTTGTCAACGACACGCCTCCCATCACCGCGGCAGACAGTGCCAGCGCCGAAGCAATCATTTTCAGTTTCATGGAATCCTCCCATTGGATGTATTCGTCTTGTTGTGTTCAATCACTCGAGCGATCCCCTCGTAGTGACTGTCGAGACGGTTGCGTGCGTCTTCGAGATTTCTGGCTTCCACAGCGTCGACGATCGCCTCATGATCACGCCACGTCGCCATCGGATCGGTGTTTTCGAGATTGACGAAATCGGACGCCTTATAGAAAGCCAGCCAGAACACCTCGATGAGCCGCACCAGCGTTTCGTTTTCCTGGCAGCGGAACAGCAACCGATGGAACAGCCGGTCTTCATCGACAAATGCTTCGTTACGCTCGGCATGGACTCGCATCCGCGCCACGACCTGCCGCAACTCGTGGATATCTTCGTCGGTAATTCTCTCCAGGGTCTTGCCTATCAAGCCGACCTCCAGCGTCCTGCGAATCTCCAGCACTTCCTCGATCTGGCGCAGAGCGCCACCTAGCCCATAGGCGAGATTGTCAAGTAGCGGCTCAAAGGAAAAAGCTTTGACGAAAACTCCCACCCCGCGCCTCGATTCCAGAACGCCAACCGACTCCAGAGCCTTGATCCCTTCGCGCAGCGAGTTCCTGCTGACACCAAGCTGACTGGCCAGTTCGCCTTCCGGCGGCATCGGCGCCCCCGCCTCCATGCCATTTTCGTTGATATAGGCCCGCAAACTTTCCTGAACGGACACATGCAGCAAAGGCGCACGATGCAGGGGCTTGAGGGATTTGAACGCCATAATCCATTTCTTCCTATCAGAAAATCTACGACGGTCAGCTAGATACCCACTTGTAGGATATCTGTCAACAGGACAGATGAAAAGACGGATATGGAGACTTAGCGGGTGTGTTTTTGCAAACAACACCTAGAAGTGAATTCCCGTAAAATAGTAATCTGTTGACAGTCTTCAATTTGGTCCGTACGTTTCGATCAAGCCAATCTTAACGGAAGACCGACCTCTCGGTTTCTGTGAACACTCGGGAGGTGGAATGGCATTCCTGGAATTAGACGGCCTGACCAAGAGCTATGGTACGCTTACGGTTGTCAAAGGCGTCAATCTATCAGTCGACAAAGGCAAACTCGTTTGCCTTCTTGGGCCTTCTGGCTGCGGCAAGACAACAACGCTAAGGTTGGTCGCAGGCTTCGTTCCGGCCAATGCGGGTGAAATACGTGTCGGCGGAAAAACGATATCATCCGCTCATTCGACGGTGCCGCCTGAAGGGCGCAACATGTCGATGATCTTCCAGAGTTATGCGCTCTGGCCACACATGACAGTCTTCGAGAACGTGGCTTACGGTTTGAAGTTGCGGCGTCTTCCGCAATCGGAAGTCACCAAGAGCGTCCGGACGATCCTCGCAGCAACACAGCTTCTTCCACTGGAGAGCCGCTATCCGGGTGAGCTCTCCGGCGGTCAACAGCAACGTGTGTCGCTAGCGCGGGCATTGGTCATCAAACCTGAAATCCTGCTCCTCGACGAGCCGCTTTCGAACCTCGACGCCAATCTGCGTGAGGAGATGCGCTTCGAGATTCGCAGGCTGCACGACGAATTCCGCTATACCACAGTCTATGTGACGCATGATCAGGCGGAAGCCATGACAACGGCCGACATTATCGTCGTCATGAATGACGGCCGTATCGAGCAGGCGGGTTCGCCGGAAGATATTTACGAACGTCCGGAGACTGAATTTGTCGCCCGCTTCATTGGCGGCACCAATATTCTCAGCGGCACCCGCGGCGACGCGGATAGCGTCATTGGCGAAGGCGGGCTCGTGCTTCGTTGCGGCAGCGGCAGTACCGCGAGCTCCGGAAAGACAGCGGTTTCGGTCCGCCACCACGACATCGAGCTGTCATCGGCCAAGCCAAAGAGCGCCGCCACCAATGTGACCATCGGCACGGTCACGCGGCAAATCTATCTCGGTTCGCACCGGGACTATCTCGTTTCAATCGCTGGTGGAGAAACGGTGCGCACAGTCGCGCCAGTCAACGTCGCGATCCCGGTTGGCCAAGAAGTATGGCTGCATTTTCCGCCAGAGAAATGCCGGGCGCTCGCACAATAAGGGAGGAACTATGCATGTGGAAGAAAGCTCTATCTGCCGCGCTCTTGGCTACGGGACTGGCGGCCTCATCCGCCGCCTGGGCTGAAGCACCGGCACCCTATCAGATTACGCCCGAGCTCGAAGCTGCTGCAAAGGCTGAAGGCAAGGTGGTGTTCTATACCGCAACCGACGTCGCGGTTGCAGAAAAGCTCGCCGAGCTCTTCAAATCCAAGTACCCGGGTATCGCGGTACAGGTAGAGCGTGCGGGGTCCGAGCGTGTCTTCCAGCGAATTGGCCAGGAATACTCGACCGGCATCTATAATGCCGACGTCATCGAGACTTCCGACGCGGTGCATTTCGAATATTTCAAGCGCCAGGGCTGGCTGGCACCCATGGTGCCGCAGGAGGTTGCCGACAAGTGGCCGGCTGACGAGCGTGATCCCGACGGCAATTTCGCTGCCTATCGCGCGCATCTATCCGTCATCGCCTACCGTACGGACCTGATGAAGGATGCAGATGCTCCAAAGACATGGGAAGATCTGCTTGATCCGCGTTTCAAGGACAAGATGGTCAAAGCGCACCCGGGCTATAGCGGCACTGTGATGACTTCGACTTTTGTGCTGAGCCAGCTTCTTGGCTGGGACTATTTTGAAAAGCTAGGCAAGCAGAACATCATGCAGGTGCAATCTTCGACCGAGCCTCCGAAGAAGCTGGCTCAGGGCGAGCGGGCTCTTGAGGTCGATGGCAATGAATACAACGTCTTCCGTCTCATCGACGAGGGTAAGCCCATCAAGATCGTTTATCCGGATGAGGGCACACCGCTTGCAGTCGGTAATGCAGCGGTCCTCAAGCAGGCGCCTAATCCGAACGCCGCGAAGCTATTCTACGCATTTCTCTTTTCGCTCGATGCGCAGCAGCTCAACAGCGATTTCGGCGGCTTGAGGTCGTTCCACCCTGGCGTCAAGGAAAAGGCGGATCGCACACCGTTGTCGAAGATCAAGATCCTGCATTCGGATCCTGAAAAACTCGAGCCCGAAATCCAGACTATCAAAGCCAACTACGAAAAGTATTTTGGGACATAATTGATCATGACCAGTGACGTTCAGGTTCAAGCTTTGCCGGTTCAGGGTCGGCGCCGTGGCATCGACCTCTCATGGCCGACCTTCGCTCTGTTGACGCTTGTCCTGAGCGTTCTGGTTCTCCTGCCATTATTCTGGCTCGTCTATTATAGCTTTCGCAGCGATACCGGCGCGGGCGCCACCTTCGCCAATTACATTGCCCTCGTCGCCGATCCGACGCTTCTTCGCGCCTACGGTCTTGCCATCGGCATGGCTCTGGCCGTCGGTATTCTTGCGTGCCTTATCGCAACGCCGATGGCATGGCTCGTTGCCAGAACCGATCTGCCGGGACGGCGTATCATCAGAATATTGGTGACCGCGTCCTTCGTGACGCCACCGTTCCTCGGGGCTATCGCCTATGAGATTCTCGCTGCGCCGAACAGCGGCATCGTCAACATCATCTACCGAAGTGTCTTCGGTCTCGAAGCGTCCGAGTATCTGGTGAATATCTACACATTCAGCGGTCTCGTTTTCGCTATCGCCTGTTTCACCTTTCCTTACGTATTCACGCTTGTGGCGAACGCGCTCGACAAGGTTCCATCCGATCTCGAGGACGCATCTTCGATCCTCGGCGGCAAATCCATGACCACCTTGCGGAAAGTGACGATTCCGCTGGTGTTGCCGGCCATGCTGGCCGGAACACTAATTGCCATTCTCCAGGCTTTGACGATGTTCGGCTCACCAGCCATCCTTGCCCTGCCCGCCGGCTTCCATGTCATAACCACGAAGATCTGGAGCCTTTTCCAGTTTCCACCGCGTCTCGGTCTTGCAGCCGCGGCGGCATTACCGCTATTGATCATCACCGTCATTCTTCTGCGAGCTCAAAAGTCGATCCTCGGCCGCAAAGGCTACACTGTCCTCGGGGGCAAGAGCGGCACACCGCGCATTACCGAACTCGGACGCTGGAAGTGGATCGCGGTCGTCTTCGTCTTCTGCATCCTCAGCCTGACGATCCTGCTGCCCTATCTTGCGATCCTGAAAACCGCTTTCACGGAAACCGTCGGCGATCCGATCAACTTCAACACTTTGACACTGAGCCACTGGCGGTTCGTGCTGTTCGAATTTTCAGCGACACAGCTCGCTCTTCGAAATACTTTTCTTCTGGGTTTCCTCACGGCGACTGCTGTCACCGCGATCGCGCTGGTTGTTTCGTATCTGGTTATCCGCCGCTCGGTCCCAGGCTCGGGTTTCCTCGGCGTCCTTGCCACGGCTCCGGTTGCGATCCCCGGCATCGTTCTCGGCGTCGGGCTGTTCCTCAGCTATGCCAATCCAACATTCCAGCTCTACGGAACGATCTGGATTCTGCTCATCGCTTTCATGACAATCGAGCTTCCGGCAGGCTACCAGCAAATGTCCTCGGCCTTTTCTGGCGTTCATCCCGAATTGGAGGAAGCCGGGCGCATCATGGGCGCTTCTCGGTTGAAGACCCTTTGGGACATCACGGCGCCGCTGCTGCGGACGAGTGTCGTTGCTGCCTGGTGCTTCGTCTTCGTCGGCACAATCCGCGAACTCTCGGCAACGATCCTGCTAACCACGGCGAATACAAAGCTCGTCTCGGTTATCATTTATGATCTCAACGAGAGCGGCGATCTCGGGGCGATCTGCGTTCTCGGTATCATTTTGCTTGCCGCGTCTTTTGCCGTGGTCTTTATCGCCAACCGGGTTCCAGTTCTTGGTGGTTCGCAAATGAATACGCGGGGCTAAGCGATTTGCCAGCTCCGTTAAACCCCGTAGATCCTGCCAGTTGGCAGGGTCGCCAATTGCTGGAATTGCTGCTAAACGAGGGCTGAAGGAGTAAGATCCGCAAGGTTTGAGCTCCGCTTTTACTGGAACCGTCATAATGGCTTATGCATGTCAGACATAACGAACGCCCCGCATAATCTGTCCGCGATCGATTTTCTCCGGACCCGCTCTCTCGCGAACGTGGTCCAGGCGGAGATTGAGAGGATGATCATCGATGGCGAGCTCAAGCCGAATGAACGGGTGAACGAAAACGGTCTTTCGCAGCGGCTGGGTGTGAGCCGCGGACCAATCCGCGAAGCCTGCAGTGCATTGGCGGCCATGGGGCTCATCGAGATCATCCCGAATCGCGGCTTCTTTATCCGGGCTCTCACCAACGACGAAGCCCAGGACCTTTCCGAAGCCCGTGCCGGCGTCTTCGGATGCATGGCCATGATGCTGGCCGAACGGGTGACCGACGCTCAGATCGCCATCCTGAGAGCCTTGTTGCAGCGCATGGATGAGATCGTTGCGCTGGGCGACGTGCACATCTACTATCCGGTCAATCTGGAATTCCATAAGCAGATCACTCATATGGCCGGGAACAACCGCCTCGAACTCATTTATCAGAGTTTTGTGCGCGAGTTGCACATCCAGCGCTATCGTGCACTTTCAAGCCGCGACGTGTTGCATATCTCCAACGACGAGCATCGGGCCATTGTCGATGCCCTTGAGGCGCGCGATCCCGTTCGCAGCCTCATCGCTGCACGCACCCATATTCTCAACGGTATCGTTCGTACCCGTCAGGCCGGTCAGCCAGGCGTAGGGGGTGAACTACCGGAAAAAACGCCGCGCAAGCAGCGTGGCATTGAGAAGTCCACCGACGAAACCTGACGCCCTTCGCCTCAGCCAGTAGAGGCTTGCGTTTTTGCAAACACAAAACTGTTGACAATTAACAATCCTCCCAGCACAGTCGAATTGAGACTTTATTCAAGACAGACGTGACATAAGAGGATTTCGCATGAACCAGAACAAGGCAGTCGATATCGAGCTGACGAAATACGTCGCCGAATTCGTGGTCGAGACAAAATTTACTGATCTCTCGCCGGAAGTCGTCGAACTTGGCAAGAAATCGATACTCGATGGCTTCGGTCTTGCGCTTTCCGGTTCGGTTGCCAAGAGCGGCGAACTGGTTCGCCAGCACCTCGGCGACCTTGGCCTAGCTGCGGGCGTAGCCACAGTCATAGGAGGCGGCCGCAAGGTAGCGCCCCGCTTCGCCGCTTTCGCCAACGGCGTCGGCATCCACGCGGATGATTATGACGACACACAATTGGCCGTCGCCAAGGACCGCGTCTATGGTCTGCTCACGCATCCAACGGCACCAGCATTGCCTGCAGCCTTTGCTATCGGCGAGCTTGTCAAGTCTTCTGGCAGGGACTTCATGCTGGCATACCATCTCGGCGTTGAAGTCGAGTGCAAAATCGCCGAAGCGATCGCCCCGCGTCACTACCAGACGGGCTTCCACGCAACGGCAACCTGCGGAACTTTTGCTGCCGCCGCAGCAAGCGCCAGACTGATGGGCTTCGACGTCGCGACCACACAGCGTGCCCTGTCCATTGCTGGCAGTCAGTCAGCTGGCCTGCGCGAGAATTTTGGCACCATGACGAAGCCGTTCCACGCGGGACGATCCTCGGAAAGCGGCGTTGCAGCAGCGCAGTTTGCGTCCTACGGCTGGACCGCCACACCGCGCATCCTTGAGGCACCGCGCGGCTTCTTCGCCGCAGCGGGTGGGGGTTACGATCAAAGTGCCATCCTCGACAAGCTCGGCGCACCGTGGACCTTCGCCAATCCCGGCATCTCGATCAAACCGCATCCGTCAGGCTCCCTCACCCATCCCGGCATGACCGAAATGCTACGCCTGATCAAACAGCATGACATCCGCGCCGAGGATGTGAAGCACGTTCGCGTCGGTACCAATTCCAACATGCCGAATGCCTTGATCCATCATCGCCCAAAGGACGAACTTCAGGCCAAATTTTCCATGGAATTCTGCATGGCGATCCTGCTGCTTGAAGGCCGTGCCGGTCTTAGCGAGTTTGCGGACGCCGCTGTCGAACGCGAGGATGTCAAGGCGATGATCGAGAAGGTCGACTTCGTTATCGACGACGAGGCGGAGGCCGCTGGGTATCACCTGATGACAACGCTGATCGATATCGAGCTCAAGGATGGCCGCAAGATCTCCGGTCGCGCTGATTTCGGCAAGGGCAGTCCGGCCTTCCCGATGAGCTACGACGAGGTGGCTGGGAAATTCCGTGAGAACGCCGAGTTCGCCGGGATGTCCCGCGTGAAGGCGGATGAGATCGTCGAACTGGTGCGCGGGCTGGAAAACCTCCGCACACTGGACGATCTGTCAGCGCGTCTCATCTCCATCGCCTGACGAAAATCACCATGCCAGACTCGGGAACATTGGGTGGCGGTCCGCGTGTCTTCGACCGCACCCTCGCAAGGATCGGTCTGGCATTCCTGATCGGCATTGCGGGCGCTGTGGTCGCGAAAAGCATCGCAATGCCCCTACCCTATCTTCTCGGTCCACTCCTGGCCTGTGGCAGTGCGGCAATCATGGGTGCGCCCCTTGCCGCGTTGCCGTACGGCCGAGAACTTGGCCAGGTGGCAGTGGGGCTCGCCATAGGCTTGCGCTTTGTTCCGGTCGTGGTCATCGCCATCGCCAAATTGCTCCCGTTCATGCTGTTTGCGACGCTTTTGATGATCGTTGCAACGATGGTCGCGGCGCTGATGATGCGAAGGCTTGCCGGAACCGACCGCAAGACGGCTTTCTTTGCGACAGCAGCCGCCGGGCTTGCAGAAATGGCGGTCGTCGCCCACCAGAAAAGCGCAGACAGCGATACGGTCGCGGTAGTTCATCTTATCCGGGTTACTTCGATCGTGACGATTGTTCCGTTCCTGGTAACGATATTCGGCGAGGATGGCGGTATTCGCCTCACGCCGATACCGTTTCGAGGCGAAGCAATACCCCTTGTCGCCCTTTTCATTGTGGGAGCATCGGCTGCATTTCTCGTACGGCGGTTCAAGCTGCCCAATACCTGGCTTCTGGTTCCTGCGGCCATTGGTGCCGTTGTCTCCGGCTTTGGCTTTGGCCCATTTGCGGTTCCATCGATCATCCTGACCATCGCGCAGATCGTCATCGGAGTCTGGCTCGGCTGCCGCTTTCGGCGATCGCTTCTTGGCAGGCTATGGCGGGTTACCTCTTCGGCTTTTGTGACAACGGCCTTTCTTCTTGCCGTGGCCATTGGACTAGCCTGGGCCCTGTCCGCGGCGACCGGTCTTTCCTTCGTCACCAGCCTTCTTGCCGTCGCACCAGCAGGGGTAACCGAGATGGCTCTCACCGCAACCGCCATGCATCTCGATGCCACCGCTGTGACCGCCTTCCAGATCACGCGGATTGCTGTCGTGATGACGACGATCCTCTTCACCCTCCGGATATTTGAAACCTTTTCGCGTCGTCTCGACGCCACCTCTGATTGAAAGGACTGTTTCCATGACCAGCCATCTCGTGATCGGGATTTTGAACGGCGATGATATCGGCCATGAAATCGTGCCGGCAGCTGTGGAAGTAACACGCGCCGCTGCCGCCAGGACAGGTTTGCAGATTGATTGGCGGCCAATGCCGATCGGCCGCACTGCACTCGACACCCACGGCTCGACTTTCCCCGAAGGTACGATGGAGACGCTTTCCAGGATGGACGGCTTCATTCTTGGCCCGATCGGGCATCAGGCCTATCCAAAAGTCCCAGGCGCTATCAATCCGCACCCGATCATGCGCAAGGGCTTTAATCTCTTTGCCAATGTCCGCCCCACCAAGTCCTTTCCCGGACTTGGTGCCATCCATGAAGGCATCGATCTCGTCATCGTGCGCGAGAACAATGAAGGATTCCAGCCCGACCGCAACGTCGTTGCCGGCTCTGGCGAGTTCCGGCCGACCGAAGATGTGACGATCTCGGTTCGCGTTATTACGCGGGTGGGTTCATCACGTGTGGCGCGGGCAGCATTCGAGATCGCGCAGCAACGTAAAAAGCGCCTGACGCTGGTGCACAAGAATACTGTTTTCAAGCTCGGTTGCGGCATGTTCGTCGAAGAATGCCATCGCGTCGCCAAGGAATTCCCCGATGTCACTGTCAATGAAGTGATCGTCGACACGATGGCGATGCGTCTTATTCGCGACCCGCAGAGTTTCGACGTCATTGTCACCACGAATATGTTTGGCGACATCTTGACGGACGAAGCTGCGGGGCTTGTTGGCGGTCTCGGCATGGCGCCGGGCCTGTGCATCGGCGAAGGTAATCTGGCGATGGCTCAGGCCACCCATGGCTCGGCTCCCGATATCGCCGGCAAGGGCATAGCCAATCCATTTGCGATGATCGAATCCGCCCGGATGATGATCGAGTGGCTTGGACACAACCGCAAGATACCGCAAGCGGTGGAAGCAGCGTCTATTATGGAGAAAGCGATCGCAACGGCACTTGGCAACCCAGCCACACGCACACGCGATATCAAGGGGACCACCGACACCGCCGGAATGACCAAAGGGATCATTGCGGCGATTGGCTAGTACGCCGACCTCTTACCCTCCCCCTTGTGGGGAGGGGGCTGCGGAGCAGCAGGGAGGGGTTCTTATTTGACCAGCGGTGGAGATCGTTCCAAAGGGCCCCTCCCCGTCGCTTTGCTCCGTCCCTCCCCACAAGGGGGAGGGTAGAAGCGCCATCTTTTGCACAGTCCTATTCAGTCGCGAAAATTCGCGGCGGTATTTCAGCCCTTGATCTCCACAGGCTCCTGTCCGCTGAAGAATTTCCAGAACGCGTCATAGACAAGGTCTGGCAGTTGCTCAGCCGGGTAATGGCCCGTCGGCATTGCCCAGCCCCGCATATCCGGAGCCCACGGCTTCCAGGCCTCAAGCGGCGCAAAATGACGGCCGCAATGGCTGTTGGAGCCCCATAGCACCAGCACCGGGCAGTTGATCGTGCGCTTGCCGAAGTCTGCCGTATCCATGGCGAGATCGACGCTGACGGTAGCGCGATAATCCTCGCAGACCGCATGGATTTGCTCGGGCGTCGTGCAACGCTTATATTCCGCCATCGCTTCCGGGCTGAATATTTCAAGGCCGACGCCTTTCTTGTTCAGCTTATAGTCGATGTAGTAGTCAAGATCCGCAGTGAGTAGCTTCTCGGGGAACGGAGCCTTCTGCGCCATGAAGAACCAGTGATAGGCCTCGAGTCCCCAGCCAAGAGTAACGTTGGTAAGCGCGTGGTATGTCGGCACGATATCAAGCGAAGCCAAGCGTTCGATCCGATCCGGAAAATCAAGCGCCATGCGGAAAGCAGCGCGTGCACCGCGATCATGACCGGCCACCTGGAATTTCTCGAAGCCGTAATGCGACATGACCTCGGCGTTGTCCTGGGCCATCGCGCGGAATGAATAGCCGGCATGATCTTCCCCTCCATCGGGCTTTGAACTGTCGCCATAGCCGCGAAGATCGGGGGCAACAACTGTGAAGCTTTTTGCAAGCGCCGGAGCGATCCTGTGCCAGCTAACATGCGTCAGCGGATTGCCATGCAGGAGAAGGAGTGGTGGGCCCTCACCGCCAATCGCCACGTTGATCTCGGCGCCCGCCGTCCGGATCCGCTCGTAGCGGAAGCCATGCATCAGTTTTCCCTTCTCTTCAAAGAACGGCGGCATCTCGGACATCGGCTTGGTCAGCGACATCGTATTTCTCCTTCTCACTTGCTCTCAAACATGCAGGATACTGTCGGGATAACGACATGCCCATTTTTGTAAATTGTCAACAATTTATAATTGACAATTGCGAAAAAAATCGGCATCCGAATATGTGGAAACGGAATTGCGACATGCGCCGCCAAGGAGTCAATCAATGAAGACGTACAAGATTGCAGCCATTCCGGGCGACGGTATTGGCAAGGAAGTGGTTGCCGCCGGGCTTCGTGTCCTTGATGCCTGCGCAACCCGCGATGGCAATTTCAATCTCGATGTCGAGGATTTCCCTTGGGGATCGGACTACTACAAATCGCATGGAGTTTTGATGCCCGAGGGCGGCATCGACGAATTGAAGGCCTTCGATGCGATCTATTTCGGCGCGGTGGGCGCGCCCGATGTTCCTGATCATCTGACGCTCTGGGGCTTGCGCCTCGCCATCTGCCAGCCCTTCGATCAATATGCCAATGTTCGTCCGACCCGCATCCTGCCCGGAATCGAAAGCCCGCTGCGCGGGGTTACGGCCAAAGATCTCGATTGGATCATTGTCCGCGAGAATTCCGAAGGAGAATATGCCGGCCAAGGTGGCCGCTCGCACCGGGGTCTGCCGGAAGAAGTCGCAACGGAAGTCTCCATCTTCACGCGCGCCGGCGTGACCCGCATCATGCACTTTGCTTTCGAACTGGCGCAATCGCGGCCGCGCAAGCTGCTGACCGTCGTCACCAAATCGAACGCCCAGCGCCACGGCATGGTGTTGTGGGACGAAATTGCCCGCGAGGTCGCGACTGAATTTCCCGATGTCACCTGGGACAAGATGCTGGTCGACGCAATGACCGTCCGCATGACGCTTAATCCGCGATCGCTTGATACGATCGTGGCGACAAATCTGCATGCCGATATCCTCTCCGATCTTGCTGCTGCACTGGCAGGGTCCATCGGCATTGCTCCGACGGCAAACCTCAATCCCGAAGGGCGCTTTCCCTCGATGTTCGAACCCATCCATGGCTCGGCCTTCGACATCACCGGCAAGGGCATCGCCAATCCCGTCGGCACGTTCTGGTCGGCGGTGATGATGCTGGAACACCTTGGTGAGCCCGCTGCTGCGGCACGGCTTATGCGCGCCATCGAACGCGTTACCGCAGACCCAACGCTTCACACGCCGGATCTTCGCGGCAACGCAACAACGGAAATGGTCACAGACGCCGTCTGCGCTGCTGTTCTCGGCGACAACGAATAGAGAGGAAACAAGATGCCAGCCAACAGTCTCAAGATCGCGGTGATTGCCGGCGACGGCATCGGAAAAGAAGTGGTGCCGGAAGGGCTGCGCGTGCTCGAAACCGCCGCGGAAAAGTTCGACATCGACATCAAGTTCGACAGTTTCGACTTTGCCTCCTGCGACTATTACGCGAAGCACGGCCGCATGATGCCGGAGGACTGGAAAGCGCAGATCGGTGGCCACGACGCGATTTTCTTCGGCGCCGTCGGCTGGCCGGAGACCGTTCCGGATCACATCTCGCTCTGGGGCTCGCTTCTGCAGTTTCGCCGCGAGTTCGACCAGTATGTCAACCTGCGTCCGGTTCGCCTGATGCCGGGTGTTCCCTCGCCGCTCGCCGGTCGCAAGCCCGGCGACATCGATTTCTTCGTCGTGCGCGAGAACACCGAGGGTGAGTATTCCTCGATCGGCGGCAAGATGTTTCCCGGAACCGAGCGCGAAATTGTCGTGCAGGAGACGGTGATGAGCCGCATCGGCGTCGACCGTATCCTGCGTTTCGCCTTCGATCTTGCCCAAAGCCGCGGCAAGAAACACCTGACCTCGGCGACCAAATCCAACGGCATTTCAATCACCATGCCCTATTGGGACGAGCGGGTGGAGGAAATGGCGAAATCCTATTCCGACGTGCGCTGGGACAAGTATCACATCGACATTCTCTGCGCGCACTTCGTGCTGAACCCCGACCGGTTCGATGTCGTCGTGGCCTCCAATCTTTTCGGCGACATTCTCTCCGATCTGGGACCCGCCTGCACCGGAACCATCGGCATCGCACCATCCGGCAACATCAATCCGGAGCGCAACTTCCCGTCGCTGTTCGAGCCCGTTCATGGTTCGGCGCCGGATATCGCCGGCAAAGGCATCGCCAATCCGATCGGGCAGATCTGGGCGGGCGCGATGATGCTCGAGCATCTCGGCCACCCGCAGGCGGCGGCTGCAATCGTTGCTGCAATCGAGGCCGTTCTCGCCGATCCCTCTTCCCGGACCGGTGATCTCGGCGGCACCGCAAACACAATCACCAGCGGCAAGGCCGTCGCAGCTGCGCTTATTTCCGCATCCAGTTCCGATATGTCGAGGGCATCATGAGCTCAGAGCTTCCCATCATCGCTCTCACACCCGGCGACTGCACCGGCATCGGTCCGGAACAGACCGCACGCATTCTGCACGACCGCAGGATGGCGGGCGCTGCCCGCATCGTTGTTGTCGGTGATGCCAGAGTGCTGGATCTTGGGATGCGCCAGGCAGGAGTATCGTTTGACTATAAGCGCTACACATCGCCCGCCGCGATTGATTGGTCTGACGATGCGATTCCAATCATCGATCTCGCCAATACGGACCCAGCACTTTACGCACCCGGCGTCGGCAGCTCGGAATCCGGCCGCGTCACCGGTGAGACCCTGTCACGCGCTATCGATTTCGCCAAGACCGGTGAAGTCGACGCGGTTTCTTTCGCGCCGCTCAACAAACGCGCCATGTATGATGGCGGATGGAAATTTCCCGACGAACACAAGATGTTCGCTCATCTCCTCGATCACAAGGGCTATTTCAGCGAGATGAATGTGCTCGACAATCAATGGATGTCACGCGTGACATCCCATGTTTCGCTAAGGCAAGCAGTCGAGCAGATCAACCGTCCAGCGATCGAGAGTGCAATCGTTCTTGCGACAACGATGATGCGGAAGGCGGGGATCGAGTCGCCCCGGCTTGCCGTCGCCGCACTCAATCCGCACGGCGGTGAAGGCGGCCTGTTCGGCACCGAAGAAATCGAGATCATTCGCCCTGCCGTTCAGGCCATGGCGGCAAAGGGCATCAACTGCGAGGGTCCCTTCCCCTCCGACACGGTCTATCTCAAGGCTTTTGCAGGAGACTATGACGGCGTGCTTTCCATGTACCACGACCAAGGCCAGATCGCGACGAAGATGCGTGGCTTCAACCGAGGTGTGACCGTGACTGCAGGCCTCGATACCGTTTTCACAACCCCTGCCCACGGAACAGCGTTCGATATCGTTGGAAAGGGCGTGGCAGATACCGGTGCGTTCGAGAACGCCATCAAGCTGGCAAGCAGGCTCGTCCAGTTTAAACGGATCGGCACGCTAGAGCCAGGCAGCCAACATTGAAGCGACCACTGCACCAAGCCCACCAAGCACCAGCACGCCTAAAACAGGAAACCTTGGCACCCAGAACAGGATCGCGCCGGAAAGACCCGCGATGAGAACCGCGATGATCCCACCGTCGGCAAGCCGGAACAGCGACAAGACGCCGGCGATGATCAGGCCGATACCGACCGGCGCAAGGCCCTCGCGCATGGCGCGGTGCCATTTCTTGTCGCGATGTGTGTTGGTCAGCTTGAATACCGAATAGCACAGCATCGAAGACGGAACGAAAAGAGCGAGTGTAGCCACGAAGGCTCCGAGCCATCCGGCGACCTTCCAGCCGATGACCGTAGCCAGCATCATGCCTGGCCCAGGAGCGGCGCGCGACACAGCAAACAGATCGAGGAATTCGCGCGAATTCACCCAGGCATGGACGCTGACGGTTTCATGTTGAATGCCGGCCACGATGGCTGCACCGCCGCCGATCGATGTGAGCGAGAAAGGGATGAACACCAAGGCGATTGCGACGAGTGTATCGAAACGCAATTCAGATTCTCCGCCAAGCTAGAGCGACACTGATGGGAGCGATCACACAAACCACCGGGATCAGCGGTAACCGGAAAATCCCGACTAGGATCGCCGTCACAGCAATAGTGATGACAGACGGTGGAAATCGCATGGCCCGGCGGACGCCGTGAACACACATGATGATCAAGAGGCCCATTGCGGCGAAAGCTACACCGTCCGAAATTACCGGCAGCAAGGGGTAACCAGCCAGGGCGTCGAATAAATGGCAAAGACCGACGACTGCAAAAAACGGACCGACCAGAAAGCCGAGAACACAAGTCAAAGCGCCCACGGGCCCGCGCAGCTGTTCGCCCATGCAGATCACCAGATTGACCACATTCGCGCCGGGCAGCATTTGCGAGATCGCCAGGCTGCTCGAAAAATCGTCTTCGTTAATCCAGTGTTTGCGTAACACGAACTCCTTGTAGAGCCAGCCACTGAGGCCCCCACCGAAACTCAAGACGCCGATCTTGAAGCAAAGGAGGAAGAGAGAACGAAGACTTGGTGTTTCTAGCGAAGGGGCAGGGACTGAAGACGTCAAGGGTTGTGTCCGTTGCTTGCTGGAACGACTCTAACTGTATGCGTGGTGGTCTCGTCTTGGGTCTCCTATTTCGTTTAGTCAACCAGCATTTTACGTGTTCATCACATTTTGTCGTGACCACTCAGGATCGTGGTTCAGGGCAAGAACGCCCCTCCGTTCACATGCAATGTTTGTCCCGTTACGAAGCGTGCCGCAGGTCCCGCAAGATAGAGCACAGCAGCTGCAACTTCTTCAGGCGTGCCGCGCCGGCCGACGAGCGTACGTGTCGTATTGTGATGCGTGGGTTCACCTCCGGAGGAGGTATGGGCGCGGTTTGTATCGATCATTCCGGGAGAGACCAGATTCACCGTCACGCCTTGCGGGCCGAGCTCGTGAGCAAGCGCCTTGGTGAAACCATCAAGTCCCGCCTTCGCTGAAATGACGTGCGCGCGGTTCACCGCGCCGGTATAGGCGGTAAGGCCTCCAATGTTGACGATTGCGCCGCCATTGCTCGCAAGCAGATGGGGAATTGCAGCGCGGCTCATCAGGAAAGCTCCATCCAGCGTCACACCCATGACTTCACGCCACTCGGCGAACGATAGTTGCTCGACCGGAGCCTCCCGCCGTATCGCCGCATTGTTGACGAGGAGGTCGAGGCCGCCGAAAATTTCTACCGTCTGGCTGACGAGCCGCGCTGCATCGGCCTCCCGCGATACGTCGCCGAGAAGCACAGTGGCTCGGCTGCCTTTTGCCTCTACTTCCCGTGCTACGGACTCAGCCGCAATCTGGTCTGCCCTTGCCACGATGGCGATTGAAGCGCCTGCTTCGGCTAACGTGAGGGCGATGGCACGTCCGATATTGCGGGAGGCACCAGTGACGAGCGCCACGCGCCCTTTGAGTTCACAATTATCCACGCTGTCTCCGCTCATCCTCGTGCCGCCGTCAAATCAACTTCGCCGCCATCCGCTATTTGATTGAGCGCCTCACGCAACGCTGCAATCGCGCCGTCGCCAAACCCGCCAAAGCCCAAATTGGCCTCGAATTTGGCTGCCAGTTCGGCGTCTGGCAATGGTTCATGTGCGCCGCCGCGCATGTAGGGCTGACGAAATTCGCGCACGGTTCCGTCCCTCAGGGTCGCCTTGAGGTGACCAGTAAAATTCCGGGGATAGGGATCGTTCGGATCGATCTCATAGGAGATTTTGGCGGCAAGCGCCCGCACCTCGGGATCCTTGACCCGTTCATCGGTGAACTGCCCGAGACCCGCCTCGCCATCAAGGAAACCGACTGCCATACAGAAGGGTGTCGAGAATTTGCCCGCATACCCATTGGGCGGCCGGTGCTTCTCGGCCAGCGGTTCCCACAGGCGATGCACGGTACCCTCGCCGACCTTGCAGGTAATGGAGACAATGTCGGCGGACTTCACGCCCGTCGCTGCAAGCTTCTTTACACAGTCGATGAATGGCTGAGTCATGGTTCCGCAAGCATAGGGTTTGAAAGCCAGCGTCTCAAGGATCCAGGTTTTGCCGAGTCCTTCGACGAGGGGCACGAAATCCGGTGTTTTTGAGGGCGCAAAGGCCTTGTAGAAACCATGCGAACCATCGAAGACCGTAATCGGCCCGGTGAAGCCTCCTTCTGCAAGGAGGGCTGCGCGCAGTCCCGCTTGTGCCGCAGCTCCGGCATGCAGGCGTTTGGTCGAGCTGCCATCGGCCAGGTATTCGATGATGCCGGACGCAAGACTTCCGGAAATGCCGAGCGCTCTGCCAATGATTGCAGCGTCAAGACCGAGCGCCGCACCAACGGCTGCCGCCGCGGCTGGTGCTCCGAAAATAGCCGTTGGATGAAAGCCGGCCTTGTGAGTCGCCTGCGGTGCGACAAGGCTCATGCGGCACATCAGTTCGGAACCGACGGCAATACCGCGCATCACTGCCTTGCCATCAAGACCACGTTTTTCGGCTATCGCCAAAACAGCGGAGACAATCACCGCGCCGGCGTGGATTGGCCCGCCTTCGAAGGTGTCGTCGTAATCCTCGCCGTGGGCGGCGGTGCCGTTGACGAGGGCCGCATCGTAAAGCCCGAGTCCGCGCATATGACCATGAGCAGTGCATGACCCTTCATCGACTGCGCTGGCCAGCGCAGCCCGCACATAGTCCGTGTCCCGGGCAGCGATAGAAAGACCTATAATGTCGAAGATCAGGCGGCGGCAAACGTCGGTCACCGCAGATGGCGGCGCAGCCTCTGCAGCAAATGTCGCCAATCTGACCGCCACAGGCGTCGACGTCGGGACGGAATGATTCATGAATGAGCTTCCTCGATTTTGGTCTTGCGGGCGTCGCGGAATTCACGGCTAAGCGAAAAGGCGACGAAGATCAGGGCGATGGAGAGCAGGCAGACGGCGATCGGGTCCTGCAGGAAAATCATAAGATCTCCGCCTGACAGAACGAGCGAACGACGATAGCTCGATTCCACCATGTGGCCGAGCACGACGCCAAGGATCATCGGCAGTACCGGGAAGCTCGCGATCCGCATCAAATAGCCAACCAAGCCGAGCGCGAGCGCAATGCCCAGATCGAAGAGACTGTTATTCAGCGTAAAGATGCCGGAGAGGATCAGAGCAAAGATGAATCCGGCGCGATAAGCCCTGGGCCTGTTAACCAGCCAGATGCAGGCGGGCAGGATGATCATGCCGACACCGATCTGGGCGATGATCGCGATGAAAGAGCCGACATAGATGCTGTCGATGACCTGTGCGCTCTGCTCGAACAGGCGCGGGCCAGGGATGAGCCCGTGCATCAGGAGCCCGCCCAGCAGGACAGCGGTCGAATTGGAACTTGGAATGCCGAAACTGAGCAACGGGATCAGTGCCGTACTCGCCACAGTATTATTGGCGGCTTCAGGCGCGGCCACACCTTCCTCGGATCCCTTGCCAAAAAGATGCGGTGTCTTCGACCAGCGCTTTGCTTCATTGTAGGACATGAATGCAGCGATGGATCCCCCGCCTCCCGGGGTCAAACCCTCAAACAATCCGAGTATACAACCGATGAATTGCGAGCGCTTGAGCTTGTTCATCATCGACCAGCTTGGCAACTTGATCCTGATCGTTTCATTCAATTGCAGAACGGTTGACGAGCCGGACTGGCTCATCAGTTCGGTGAGCGCGAACAGACCAACCATGACCAGCACAGGTTCGATACCGCCGAGGAGGTCAGGAATATCAAAGGTAAAGCGTGTCACGCCGGATATCGGGTCCGTACCAACAGTCGCGATCATCAATCCGATGGTCGCGGCGGCAAGGCCCTTGATAAGCGATCCCCCGCTCATGGAGGCGATGACACTGAGGCCAAGGATACCAAGACCGAAATAGGATGGCGGTGTGAATGCCAGCGCGAGCCAGGACAGGGGCTCGGTAAGCAAGATCAGCATGGCAAGGCCAAAGAGACTGCCGACAACGCCGGACATCAGCGAGATGCCGAGCGCCTCTCCGGCACGCCCCTGGCGGTTCATCTCATAGCCGTCGATCACCGTGGCGGCCGAGGAGTTGGTTCCTGGCGTCCTTATGAGAATAGCCGGGATTGACCCGCCATATTCAGCACCGATATAAACGCAAGCCAGCAGCGCAATCGCTTGGGCCGGATCCATCGTATAGGTAAAGGGCAGAACGAGCGCCATGGTGATGGACGCGGATATACCCGGCAAAGCACCACCGAGAATGCCCCAGGTGAGCCCGCCAATGGCAACGAAAAACAGCGGCGTCTCGGTCAAGAGGTGGATGATGTCCCAGAAAGTGGTCATCAGAACATTCCTTGAAAAATCGAGCCCACAGGCTGATGGACGCCAAGCAATTTTACGAAAACCGCCCAATAGAACACAGCCCCGCCCACGGCCGCTGCCAATGCCACCCAGTTACGCGGAGCGCCCTCATAGAGCGCAACGGCGCCAATCAGGAGAGCGGTACCGGCGATATAGCCAACAAAGGGGAGAAGAAAGACATAGGCTGCGCCCAACAGAAGAAAACCAACGGCACGCGGGAAGTGGGCGTCGCTCTCGTCATCGGTACCTGCTGCAGCAACTGTTCGAGCTCTGCTGAGGAGCACGGCACGTACGATCAAAAGAACAGCAAGAATGGCGAGTATGACGGACAGCACATGCGGCAAGCCCGTGGCACCCACTTCATCAGATAGGGTGCTATCGGCGATTTCACCGGACCAGGCATAGTACGTCCCGGAGACGGCAAGAAGAACAACGCCGCTGATAAGGTCTTTGTTCATGGGATGGCCCTCGTAAGACACGTTGTAAGGGACCGGCTAACATTGCCGGTCCCTCACCGTTACTATTTGATGGCGCCCGTGGATTTCAGGAACGCTTCCGTCGTCGATCCAAAATTATCGACGAACCCGGGATAGTCCTTGTGCGCGATAAATTGGGGCACGAGCACTTCTTCAGTATAGGCCTTCTTGTAGTCCGGATCTTCAAGCAGTTTCTTTACGGCCTCGTCCCAGATTGCTGTCGTGGAGTCCGGAATGCCCTTGGGACCGGCGAGACCACGAAATTTGACGAGGCTGACATCGAACCCTGACTCCTTCACAGTCGGTACATCCGGCTTCTCAACAATGCGCACCGGATTGAAGGTGGCAAGCAAGGTGATCTTGCCCGCATCGAGCTGCGAGCGCAGTTCCTGGATCTCGCCGATGCCGATATCGAGTGTGCCATTGAGAACATTCAGCATCATGTCGCCGCCACCTTCATGCGTGACAATCGCGGGCTTGACACCCGCAGCGGTCTTCAACTGCTCGGCCGCCTGGCGCTCAAGCGAAGCCGGGTTGGCAGCGCCCCAGCGCCCACGCTCCTTTTTAGCGTGATCGATAACGTCTTTGAGGGATTTATAAGGACCGTCCGTCCGCGTATAAATCACTTCGCTGTCGGCGAAGATATTCACGAGGGGATCCATGTCCTTGTAGGTATTCTGCGGCTTGCTCATCAGCGATGTATAGATATAGGTCGGTGTAGTCGCGTAGAAGACGCTTCCGTCGGCGGGCCCTGTCGCAACACGTGCCATGGCCTTCGCGCCACTGCCGCCCTGAACATTTTCGACGATGAAAGTGGCGTCGATATACTTGCCCAGGTATTTCGTCATTTCGCGCAGGAAGACGTCGCTGCCGCCGCCGGGGCTTGAATGCGTCACCAGCGTGACGACTTTGTTTGGATAAGGCAGCGGGTCGGCCTGGGCCGATGTGCCGGTCAGAATGGCGGCCGTGGCGAGGCCGAGCGCCGCGATGCCGATCGATTTCACAAAACTCATTGTCTCTCTCCCTTTCAAGTACCGTTTCTTCAGAACGGCTTGCCTCTGTTTTCAAATTATTTCGCTGCGAGTTCCCGTTCGCCGCTGATCAGTGTAACAAGCCGTCCGATATCCGCACCCTTGTCGATCTTGCGCACAAGTGCCAGCAATTCATCTTGGCGAGGGCCGTCAACGACGCCCTCGGCGCACATGCGAAACTTGTCATCCAGTCCAGAGTCGCTGATCGGATTTGAAGGTCCGCCGCGATAGCGCTCGTCGGCCCATTGGACGAGCGTGCGACCGTCTTTGGTGATCACCTCGATACGCGAGCGAATCTTGTCGTAACCGAGCGCATCGATCTCGAGATCGTTGATGACGTCCGTACGGGCCTGCAGGTCCTGCATGGCATCTCCAGCTACAAAAGCATCCTCGAACTCGTGGTGGCTAGCGCGACGGCACAGCACGATCATGGCAAGCAAAGCGGGCATCGAAAATTTCGCCTGCAAATGGTTGCGCGCGATGGGATAACGGATCGGCTCGATGATATTCTTGCCGGCAAAGAAACGGATACGCTCGACCTCTTCCGCTTTCAAATCATGATCCATGACCAGCCTCAGCATCGCATCCATTGATTGATGGGTGAGGATGCCTGACGGGTAAGGCTTGATGCTGACGCCGGGTTTGACAATTGTCAAAGGCGCTCCGAAACCGGCCGCCGCTTTTTCCTCGTCAAAGCCCTCGCCCATGACGGAAAAGAAGCCCCAGGGTCCGTCGAGAGCGGCCGGATCAGCCTCAAAACCGCGCGCAGCGAGAAGAGCGGCCGTGACGCCATTTTCACAGGCGCGACCGACGTGAAGCGGCTTTGTCATCGTGCCGAAATTGACCCGGATGCCAGCGGCGAAACTGGCGGCCAACCCGAGCGCATGGGCGAGCTTGTCTCCCGTCAATCCCATAAGCTTGGCAGCAGCGACAGCAGCGCCGAAGGTGCCGACGGTGCCGCTCGTATGATGCCCGCGACGATAGTGACGTGGCTTCATCCACTCGGCAATCTTGCACTCGACTTCGAATCCGAGCTGGAAGGCGAGCATCAGGTCGCGACCGTCTACATTTCCCTTTTCACTGGCGACGATAAGCGCAGCAGTAAGGGGCGGTACGGAAGGGTGCGTCAGCAGTCCATAGACATGGGCCGGATCGTGGGAAACCTGTGTGTCGTCCCAGTCGTGAGCGTGTCCGGCGGTACCCCATACGCGGGCCGCCAACGGCGCCGGCACTTTCGCCGGTCCGTTTCCAGGCAAGCACGCATCTTCGCGCCCTCCCTCTGCAAGAGCGTCCTCGATCAGAATGCGGACCGATGCTTCGCGACTGCCGGCGAGATAGAGCCCAACCGTGTCGACCACGCAGCGGCGACCAACGACGAGCGCTTCTTCCGGCAGGTCTTGATAGGTCGTGCGTTCGATAAAACGTATGGCCTGGGCCGTGATGTCGGAAGTCGTATTCACGCGTCTTGTCTCCTGGTGTTATGCAAAGTTGGGCTTGCATACGTAAGTCGCCAGAAAACTAGGATGTAGAATGTAAATTGTCAACAATCATTGTAAATTGTTGACAATTAAGCGCGGGTTAGACGCTTGTTGCCAAAAGTTTTGCTCGGTGCGTGGCCAAGTGGACGCTTTAGGCGTGTGGTGGCAGTGCCGCGCGATCGCGTTTCGTGGTCAGCCAGTCCCTGACGCGGTAGTAGCGCAATGTCAGTTGTGGTCCAAAACTCATGTAAAACGGCGCGGCTTTCAGTGGCTCCAGCTTGAGCGACAGGTCACTCTCAGCAACACCCAGTGCCCATTCCGAAAGGATGCCGCCAAGCATGCTGCCGGTCGGGACGCCGCGTCCGGAAAGGCCTGTCAAAGCCACCACGCCGGGAGCGAGATCATAGAGCCGCGGAATTGTACGGTATTGCATGTCGAGTTCACCAAACCAGAAATAATCCCAGCGTATGCCTTGACGGATTTGCGGGTGAAGCCATTTGAGCCGGTCGGTCATCACCTGCTTCGTATAGGCAATATCCTTGCCCCGCCGCCCCATCGGGAACATCGACGCGACAATACGGCCTTCGGCGTTGTATTTGTAGACGAAGATATCGCCGCGCCCATCGTGAATCGTGGTGTTCTGCGGCAGCACAGATTTCCGCAAATCGTCCGACAGGGGCTCCGTTGCCGCCACGAATACGCGTTGAATCTTGAATGTCTGGTCCAGTCCCGGCCAGCCATCGACCGTATAGGCGCCGGTGCCAAAGATGACCTTGTCCGCTATCACCGTGCCTTCTGGCGTGTTGACTGCCCATCCTCCACCTTCGCGCTCAACCTTCGTCACAGGCGAATATGTATGAACCATACCGCCTTCGGAGATCACGGCTCGTGCCAGTCCGCGTGCATAACCCAGTGCATTGAGATGCCCTGCCTCGGAATGAAACCAGCCGCCGTGAAAACGCGGACTACCGGTGACAGTCTCGACTTCGCTCTTATCCAGAACACGGGTCTTTGCACCTACCGCGTTGTAGTCCCTCGCCTTTTCTTCGATGGTTGTCATGGCACTCGGCGTATGGGCACCCATCACGTAGCCGTTTTGCTGCCATTCGCAGTCGATTTTATAGCGCGAGATCATATCCTTGACGCGGTCATTCGCGCGAGTCTGACGCTTTATCAGCCGCTCGGCCCAAGGCTCGCCCAGCATCTTTCGCAATTCCGGCAGACTGTAATGGGTGAATGTTGGCGTGCAGTGTCCGGCGTTACGGCCGGAACCGCCAAACCCGATCTCTTGCGCCTCGAGTAAAACGACCTTGACACCCGCGCGCGCGAGTTCCAGCGCAGTCGTCAAGCCCGTGTAGCCGCCGCCGGCGATGCAAACATCAGCCTTGGACTGACCTTCCAGCTTTGACGTTTCCGGCGCAGGTGCCGCCGTCGCATACCAGAGCGTTGCCTCGAAGGGAGAGAATTTCGGCATTATCCAAGGGTCTCCCTAATTTAGATCGCTGCGGGCATCGAGCGCATCACGCAGGCCATCACCGATAAAGTTGAAGCTGGTGACCGCAAGCGTGATCGCCACACCGGGTACGATCGCCAGCCAGGGTGCCGATTGGAGATATTGCTGCGCTCCGTTCAACATATTGCCCCAACTCGGAAGTGGCGGCTGAATGCCATAGCCGAGGAAGCTCACATAGGCTTCGAGAAGAATGGCTCTGGCGACGGTCAAGGTAGCGGCGACAATAATGGGACCCATCGCGTTCGGCAGCAGCTCGCGAAACATGATCCAGCGATTGCTGAGACCGAGCATACGCGCCGCCATGATGAAATCACGCTCGCGTAGGGATCGCACTTCCGCTTCGACGATACGTGCAACTTCCATCCAGCTGGTGATCGCAATGATGACCGTGATCATAATCGGACTGGGCTTGATGAACGCTGCCAGTGCCAGAAGCAGGAAGATGCTTGGGAAGGACAGGACGGCATCGACAAACCGCATGAGAACGGTCCCTACTCGCCCGCCATAATATCCTGCAACGACACCGATCGTGGCACCGATCATTGTGCTCAAGATCATCGCTGCAAAGCCGACCAACATTGAGATCCGGCCCGCCATCAGCAGACGCGCTGCGATATCGCGGCCGAGCGGATCGGTGCCTAGAAAATGGTACCCGGTCAGCGGCGGAGAAAAGCGCGCGCGCAGATCGATATAGAGATCGTTGTAAGGAAGGAGATATGGCCCGATGATGCAGGCAAGCGTCAGGATGATCACCAGGATTACGCCAAGCGCCGCCAGCCGATGTCGAACGAACCGCCTGAAGGTGCGGCTGTTCCACCATCCGGACTTTACGGAACGATTTGCGGGAGTTGAGGAAACAGACATTGTGATCTCCCTATGTCAGCCGGATGCGCGGATCGACAAATGCCGTAAGCAAGTCTGCCGCGAGGTTACTGAGGAGAACGAGAATGGCCGAGAACATCAGCAGCCCCATGACCACTGGATAATCCTGATAGCCGAGGCTATCGAGAAACAAACGTCCCATGCCGGGCCACGTGAACACGGTCTCTGTGACGAGCGCACCACCAAGCAACGTCGGCACCTGCAGGCCCGCCAGGGTGATCATAGGTAGCAGGGCGTTGCCAACGACATGCTTCATCAGCACGCGTCGCGGCGTCATCCCCTTGGCACGCGCCGTCCGGACAAAATCCTGGTTAATCACATCGAGGGTTGCGGTGCGCATATAGCGGCTCCAGACCGCCACATCGACTAGCGCCAGAACCATGGCCGGCATGATCAAATGAATGGCATAGTCCAAAATTGAACCATTGCCGATCGTGTACATATTGCCCGCCGGCAACCATCCCAGTTTCAGCGAAAAAATATAGATCGCGACCAGACCGAACCAGAACGTCGGAATCGACAGCGCCACCATGGCGCCAACCGTGGCGGTATAATCGAAGATGGAATAGCGCTTGGTTGCACCCTTTATGCCAACCCAAGTTCCGATCGTTACAGAGATAACGGTCGCAGTTCCCATGAGAAGCAGGGTTGCGCCGAAATGACCGCCGATGACATCGAGAACCGGACGGCTATCGCGGAAAGATCGTCCCCAGTCACCACGAAGGAGCCGCCACGCCCAATCCGCATATTGCACGATCAAGGGCCGATCGAGACCCATCTGCGCGGAAATCCGGTCGAGATCTGCCTGGGTCATGCCTGGTGTCAGCGCAAACTGCGACAAAGGCCCTCCCGGTGCGAGGTTGAGTACGGCAAAGCCGATCATGGATACCAGCACGAGCAGCACGAGGCTCTGCCCGAGCCTGTTCAGAATGTAGCGGGTCATGGCTTCGATCTCCGATAGCGATCAGTCGGTAGGATAAGGGCCGGAGTTCCACCCCGGCCCAGCAGATCCTATGCCTGTTCCCAGTACCAGCTCCCGACGTTCCACGAGTCGATGCGATTGTTCACGTTTGGCGTGAAACCAGTCATGCCCTTCTTGCGTCCACGGACTGTGGCGTACTGGAAGATCGGCAAAAGAGGCAGATCGTTGCGAATGACTTCCTGGATCTTGAGGTAGGCCTTCTTGCGTTCTTCTGGAACGAAGACGCGCCCGCCTTCACCAAGCAGCTTGTCGACTTCCGGATTGAAATATTGCGAGGTGTTCTGCCCCGCACCACCCTTGGCGTTGATAGATGTCGAGAGGAAATAGTCCGACGAATCGGGATCAGCCCCGGTAAGGAAATTGATACCGACAACGACAGACTCGAATTTCGACTGCATCCAGTATTCACCCCACATGACTGCAGGCGGCAGGTTCGAGATGGTCATCTCGACGCCGATATCCTTGAAGGACTGCTGCATGAACTGCTGGACCTGTTCGCGGATATGGTTGCCGGCCGTGGTCGAATTGGAAAAGGCAAGACGTACCCCGTCCTTGACGCGAATACCGTCCTCCCCTGGCTTCCAACCGGCATCGTCGAGCAGCTTCTTGGCCTTCTCGATATCAAACTCATGCTTCGGCAGATCCGGATTGAAGTAGAAGGACTGCTGCGGCATGTATGTTTCGGTTGGCGCTGGCAAGCCATAGTAAAGCGCATCGATGATCGTCGTCTTGTCCAGAGCGTAGTAAAGCGCCTGGCGCACAGCGAGATCCTTGAATTGCGGCTTCTCCATATTGAACGTGACCGACTCCACGGTGGCGCCTGGAACGACCTGAACCTCTTTGCCTTCCAGCGTCTTGGCTTCGTCGTAGTGATCCGGCGTGATCCATTGCAGGCCGGTCACGTCGATATCGCCGGTCTTGAACTGGGTGTAGAGGACAGTGAGATCGGGGATGTATTTGTAGATGACCCGCTCGAGATACGGGCCGTCCCCGTAATAGTCCGTGTTGGCGGCGAGTTCGATGTGATCCCCTGCAACGCGTTCGACCCATTTGAACGGTCCTGTGCCGACAGGCGCGTTGTTAAACGGAGCAGTGTTCTTGTCCGCTTCCGGCTCCAGGATGTGCTTGGGTACAATGAAGGTGGCTGCGAGGATAGAAGCGTAGGGCGCGTATGGTTTTTCCATCCGCCAGGTGATTTCCGTTGGTGAAACGACCTTGATATCGCGTACCTGATCATGGCCTGCGCGCCGCGCACTGCGGAAATCCTTGTCGACGACAAGGTCAAGGGTGAATTTCACATCTTCTGCTGTGAAGGGCTTGCCGTCATGCCATTTCACGCCGTCGCGAAGTTTTACCTTCCAGTTAAGGCCGTCGGCAGAAATCCCGCCATTCTCGACAGTCGGCACCTCGGCGGCCAGCGCCGGGGTGAATTTGCCCTCCGGATCAACGTTGAACAGCGGATCGAAAACACTGAAGTGGATTCCCTCGTCCACTTCGATATGCAGCATGTGCGGATTGAACACTGTCGGTTCCTGTGAGAAACCGATGATGACCTGTCCCTTGGGGGCGGATGGCGGCGCGGCGTAAGCCTTGTCCCATCCTAGAATTCGCGGCATGACCAGGCCGGATGCGCCGACCATACCCATCATGGCGAGGGCTTGACGCCGGGTCGGATGAAGAACTGAATTTCGATGCTTATCAGACATTGTGTTTCCCTTCATTATTGGTTTGTTCAATGTTCCAGTTTGCATTCTATCTGCCAGTCGGCAGACCATTCTCACTACGGCGTGGCTCCTCAACCACGCCGATTTCAGAATCCGCTGAGCGGACGCACCTTTGAGCCGTCGGTGAAGCGGGAAAAACGAAAATCTGTTGGATCGACGACCGGCGAGCGACCGGTCACGATATCAGCCATCAGGCGGCCGGCGGCTGGACCGATACCAAACCCGTGCCCCGAAAAACCCGTGGCGATGTGGAACCCCGGAATTTGGTCCACTGCGGAAATCACCGGAATCGCGTCCGGTGTCACATCGATATAGCCAGCCCAGCGCTGCGCAATTTCGGCCTTGTTGAACACCGGAAATGCTGCTTTGAGATTGTTGAACGCCTTATTCGACATATCGAGCGACGGTTTCGGATCAAGCACACGGTTGTATTCAAACGGACTGGCTTCATCCATATTCCAGCGCGCCGGCATTCGCGCTTCATCGAAGAAGCGACTGCCAAAGCGAAAGGATAAGGAGCTCCATTCCATCTTGAGAGCCGGAAGGAATTTGAACGCATAGCGGAATGATTTCGGCACGATGTCGACGATGTTCTCGTGGCCGGATGCGATCGTATAACCGCCATCCTGTCGCTTGCGTATGGCGAAGTCCTTGGACCAGAGCGCCGATTCAGGACCGCCTTCCAGCGGTTTCGTCCGCATGACCGTGTTCATCACTTTCAGTTGCGGCAGATCGATACCGTAAAGCCCACAGAAGAGATTGGACCAGGCACCACCGGCCAGCACTACAGCGTCGCAGGCGATGCGCCCGCGCTCGGTGACGACACCGGAAACCTTACCGCCGGACATCTCGATGCCACGCACGGCACACTCGGTGAGGATTGCCGCGCCTTTGTCGCGCGCTGCCTCGGCGACGGCTGGCGCAGCCCTTTGCGGTTCGGCGCGACCATCGGCAGGTGTATAGAGCGCGCCTTTCAGTTTCATGTTGCCGCCGGGCAAAAGATCATCGAGTTCCTTACCGCTGACCATGCGGCTCGAAAGCTGGTAACCCTCCAGATTCTTGCCCCAGCGATCGTGCTCGTCATAGGATTTGTCGTCGGGGCAAGCAAATATGATGCCGGCGCGCTTATAGCCGGTATCGCGGCCAAGCCTCTTGTCGAAGCCGGACCAGATACGCAGCGCTTCAGCCATGAGCGGTACTTCGCGCGGATCACGCCGGGAGATGCGTACCCAGCCCCAGTTGCGGCTGGATTGTTCCTGACCGATTCCGCCCTTCTCGCATAAGGCAACCTTATGACCACGCTCGGCAAGTTCCAACGCGGTGGAAGTTCCGATAATACCGCCGCCGATGACAACGACATCGACTTTCTCGGGCAGGTTTTCGTCGCCGTGAACGCGAACGACATAAGGACCGGGCATTTAATAGGATTCCTCTAACTGGCAGTTGATAGTGAATTCGGCGACACTCGCCTCATTTGGAAGGTCGAGCAGCATTGCGGTGATGCGGGCAATGTCCGCGGGGTCGGTCATGAGATCGTCAGCACGGTTGGTCAGGCTCCGCGCCATATCCGTTGCGACAAATCCGGGGCAGAGGGCAGTCGCTCGTATGCCGAGCTCCCAGCCCGTATGGCGAATGCCATGAGCCAGCGCTACGGCGGCGAACTTGGAAACTGAATAAAGGCTGGCGGTCGATGATTTCACACGTTTGCCGGATAACGAACTCAGTATGATCACGCGCCCTCGCCCGCTTTTGCCGAGCGCATCCCAGGCCGCGGCAGCCAGCCGCCGGGGCGCTTTGACATTGATCGCCAGCATGGCATCGAGATCGGCATCGTCGGCTTCGATCACATTCTTCGGGATCATGATGCCGGCATTGGCGATCACCGCATCGATACGGCCGAACTTCGCCAATGCTTGCGCGGCCCATTCAGCCTCTGCGGATGAATGATTTGCATCATAGGCAACGACTTGTACGCGATCCGGATCAGCCCAGTCCGGGAGTTGCGGGTTGCGCATGCCAAGCGACAACCGCCATCCTGCAGCGCCAAGAAAGCGTGCCATCGCTTCGCCTATTCCTCTATTTGCCCCCGATATCAGGACTACACGTTCTTCCGCCATATCATCGCTCCCGTCCTGTCATTCCGACCATTTTCCGGTATGCCCGGCGGAGAATATCCATGACTTGCGCCTGCTCTTCTTCCGCAATGAAGGAAAAGAAATCCTTTGATTGCTTGGTGACGATTGGCCGGATAGTGGCGGCAAGCTCGGCGCCTTTCGGCGTCACAAAAAGCTCATGTGCGCGCCGCTCGCTCGCCGAGGTTTGCCGCGTCAGCAGACCGTTGTCGATCATCTGTTCGATGAGACGCCCCATGGCCGAGCGATCCTTCATGATGATCTGCGCGATCACTGACGGGCGGATTCCAGGGTGACTGTCGACGAGAAGCAGAGTGGTGATCTTGCCTGTTCCTCGCGCCACATCCAAACCCTCCAGCCGCTCATCCAGGTCGCGGGAAACCGCGATGTTCATTGTGCGGATGTAGAAGCTCAAAGTGTCTTCGAGTACGTCGAGATCGACATGATCAATTGATGTGGGCTTCTGCGTCACCATCGGCATTCACGCAAATTCCTTCCTCTCCCGACACGGTCTGTTGCGTTCGGGTTTTGAGCACTTGAATTTGTTATGCAGCTTTCAATTTTGCATGCTTCGGCAAATAGTGGACAAATGCAACTATTATTTTATCCGACGTTGCAGGAAGGTTGGTCAAAGAATGAAATTGCCCGTTTGGCGAGCCAAACGGGCATCCAAAAAGCACTCCAAGCCTAAAAATCAGGCAGCAGGTTCCCACTGACTGCCGGGAATTGCCGAGACCAGACGCTGGGTATAGGCGTGCGCCGGACTACGGAAGATTTGCGAGGGCGGCCCAAATTCCACGATCTCACCGCGATACATCACGGCGATATCGTCGCAAATCTGGCTTGCCACACGCAGGTCATGGGTGATGAAGATCATCGCCACATTGAGCAACTTCTGAATTTTCGTCAGTAGTTCCAGGATCTGTGCCTGAATGGAAACGTCGAGCGCCGACACTGCCTCATCAGCAACCAGAAGCACTGGGTCAAACATCAGAGCGCGGGCAATGCCAATCCGTTGTCGCTGCCCTCCTGAAAACTCATGCGGATAACGGTCATAGGCACCCGCGTCCAGGCCGACAAGTTCCAGCAGTCGCACCGCCTTTGTCCTTGCGTCCGCAGCGCTGATGCCGTGGGCCATCGGGCCGACGACCAGAATTTGCCCGATCGTATGGCGAGGATTGAGTGATGCGAAAGGATCCTGGAAAATCATCTGGATATAGGGCCGCATCGACCGGAATTCCTTGGCGTCAAGTGGTGCGATGTCCTGACCGTTGAACAATATCTTGCCGCCGTCCGCATCCATCAATTTGAGAAGGACGCGCCCGAGAGAGGATTTTCCGGAACCTGACTCCCCGACAACCCCGAGTGTGCGGCCTTTGCGAATCGTGAAACTCACATCATTGACTGCGTGCACCGTGCGACCCTTCGTAAAGAAGCCGCCGCCACTCGTATAAATCTTGTTGAGCTTTTGCACGTCGAGCACGACGGGGGTCTGCGCGTTGCTCGCTCTGTCCTTGTCGCGCATCCGCGGTACGGCTGCTGTCAGGCGTTGCGTATAAGGATGCGACGGATGATTGAGCACATCATCTGCCTTGCCCTGCTCGACTATCTTGCCCTTTTCCATGACGACAACGCGATCGGCGATCTCAGCCACGACACCGAAATCGTGCGTGATGAACATGACGCTCATATGCTTGTCGCGCTGGATCTTGCGGATCAATTCCAGAATCTGCGCCTGCGTTGTTACGTCGAGCGCCGTCGTCGGTTCGTCGGCAATCAGGACATCCGGGCCGAGCGCCAAAGCAATCGCAATCATTACACGCTGTCTCTGTCCGCCTGACAGCCGAAAAGGATATTGATGCTGTATGAGAACCGGGTCTGGCAGGCCAACCTCCGCGAGCAGATCGAGTACTGCCTTTGCCCGGCTTTCCGGCGTGCCGACATTGTGCACTTCCATAACCTCGGCGATCTGCGAGCCGATTGTCATCAGCGGATTAAGGGCAGAAAGCGGATCCTGAAAGATGATCGAAACCGCACGGCCACGAAGTCCCCGTACATCCGCATCCTTTGCCTTGAGTATATCCACGCCTTTGAAGCGGATCGACCCTTCGCTGGCGCGAATAGACGATGGCAGCAGCCCCATGATGGCATTTGCGGTGACGGACTTTCCTGATCCAGACTCGCCGATGATGCAAAGAATTTCACCCGGGCGCAGTTCAAAAGAAATATTCTCCACTGCATAGCGCCGCTCCATGCCCTTGGGCAGGTCCACCGTCAGATTTTCAACGGAAAGAATTGCATCTCCGTTGACTGCGGTACTTCTTTGAACTGCGCTTGTCATCACTCCAGCGATCCTTCATGCTTTGAGAAGTCAACTCAGTCATCTTTCCATTCGATGTCTGCAAAGACAAGCAAGCAATTTCGATGCCACCTCAGCCGCATAGCAACTCTGAAACAGCAGATGACGAAGATCTGGTCACCCATGGAGTACATCTTCTACTGGCTGCAACATCGAGGCTGGAGCCGAAAATCATCTAGAATGATGAACAGGTTGAGCCATATCCTAACAAAGACATTAACTGTATTTTTCTGCTTTTCATGCTAGCTTCGGGCATGACTGACGTTCGGAATATGCGCCTGCACTCAGGACCTTCCATAACGCCCGCTGATGCCGAGGCCAACCGGTGGAGCTTCGCGCTTGAATCTGCCGGCCTCGGCGTCTGGGATTCCAATCTCGCGACCGGGCAGTGCTATTATTCGGCGACATGGAAGAAAATGCTGGGCTATCGTGAAGATGAACTCGGCGATCGCAGTGATCTTTGGCTGACACTCATCCATCCTGATGACCGGCAACGTGCCATCGAAAGCGGCGAACGGCACATTTCCGGTGAAACTCCACAGGTTGAGACCGAATTCAGATTGCGCCATAAGGATGGTCATTGGGTGTGGGTTCTGGACCGCGGCCGTGTTGTGGAATGGGACCAAGACGGACATCCGTCGAGGATGATCGGCGTTCAAACGGATATCACCGATCAGAAGAACGCCGAACATCAATTGACCCTGTTGAACGAGCGCATTCAACTCGCGCTCGACGCCGGCCAGGTTGGGTTATGGCATTTCAACATCGAGACCGAGATTGTGTTGTGGGATCGCCGGATGCGCGAGATCTTCGGTATAGGCCCAGGCCCCGAGGAAGTACCCCGCGCCACTTGGCATAATCTTTTGCACCCGGACGACGCAGCAAGGGCAGAGCGTGAGATAGAATCCACGTTTGAAACCGGCCAGCCGATGAAAACACGTTATCGGATCGTCAAGCCGAATGGTGAAATCCGCCATGTTTTCGCGCTTGCGCGGCTTGTCCGTCACGAAACAATGCCCGACATGCTGATGGGTAGCATCTGGGATATTACGGAAGAGGTACTCAGTGCTGAGGCGCTGGCCCGAGAAAAGGACCTCTACCGCATCACGCTTCAATCCATTGGTGACGCGGTGCTGACGACCGATGTTGATAACAATATTACATTTGCCAATCCTGCGGCAGAGAAATTGCTGTTGCGCAACGCCCAGGATCTTATCGGTTCACGACTGGAGAATGCGCTCAATCTCATCGATGAAGGAACCGGTACGCCACTGCTATCATCCACCAGCCGTGCAATGCAGATCGGGCAGACTGTAGAAAGCGCTGAAAATGTTCTCTTTATCCGGTCAGATGGAGGACGGCGTTCACTGAGGGATATCGCCTCCCCGCTTTTCGATCTGACAGGCGCGATAACCGGTTCAGTGCTCGTGATCCAGGATGTCACCAGCGCTCGAAATCTTCAGAGAGAACTTTCTCACGCCGCAACACATGATGCTTTGACGGGGCTATTGAACCGCACTGCATTCGAGTCTGCTGCTTCTTCATCGATTGAAAAAAACGGCGGCGGAGCGCCCCACATCGATCTTGACCGCTTCAAAATGGTCAACGACACGCTCGGCCATGCGGCTGGAGACGCTTTGCTGAAAATGGCGACGTCGAGCATGAACAGCGCTTTGCCCGACGCAGCCATCATCGGGCGTTTGGGCGGCGATGAATTCGCGGTTCTTCTTCCGATCACCAAATTTGATGAGGCAGAAGAGGCCGCCGAGCGGCTGATCAACGAGATCCGAACCATTCGGCTGCCCTGGGGCGGAAAAATCCAGAACATAGGCGCAAGCATCGGGATAGCGGCGCTCGACGAACCAGGCGTCACCCTCGCCGAGGCGATAGCGCGCGCCGATGCTGCCTGTTATGCCGCAAAGGCCGAAGGCCGCAATCGAAGCGCGATCTACAACATCAATACTGGCGCGGCCCGGCAGAATTTAGCAAGTATTCAGGCTGCATCGGGGATTCTGGAAGCGTTGTCCGAAGGAAGACTTGAGATTTACGGTCAGGAGATCAGAGCAATCTCCAATACAACTGACCAAAGCATATGTATCGAAATTCTTTCGAGAATGACCGGACCCGATGGGAAAATCATCGCCCCGGCCGAGTTTATCCCCGCCGCGGAACGCTTCGGTCTCATGGGTATAGTCGATCGCTGGATCATCCAGCACACACTTGAGACCTATGGTCCCAAGTTGATGCTTATGGAGAATGTGTCGATCGCAATCAATCTATCGGCAAATACAATAAGCGATCCAACACTTTGGTCGTTTTTGCAGTCGGCAATGGAGAAAACCAAAGTCGCTCCGTCACGTCTGATCTTCGAGATTACGGAAACGACTGCCATCAACAACTACGAGGCGGCGGAACACTTTGTCACCGAAGCACGCGCAGCCGGATGCCGCATAAGTCTCGATGATTTTGGCACGGGCCTCAGTTCATTCGGGTATTTACACCACTTCAAGGTGGACAGTATCAAGATAGACGGAGCATTTATTGAGAAATTGTCGAACAGCCGGATCGATCAGGCGGTCGTTGCTTCCATTGGCGGCATAGCACGTGAACTTGGAGTGGATGTTATTGCCGAACATATCGAAGATGCGCAGGCAGTCGACATCCTTAAATCGCTCGGCATCGGCTATGGTCAGGGCTTTCTGTTGCATCGTCCCCAGCCGCTCAAAGCGCTGTTGCGGAGCTTGGAAAAAGCGGAAGCTCGCTAGTCCAGACGCGCAAAACACAACTAACCACACGTAAATTTCAATCTCCAGTAGCTAAAACCATCTCGGAATCGATGATTCTTGCATGAGAATCGAAGGTTCTTGTCCCAGATCAGCTCCTTTTCATTCAAAACTCACCCGCAATGACAATTTAGCTTTCCTGTTTTTTCTGCTACGCGGATGGACGCGGGAGGAAAATCGGCAATGGGTTATGATGCGGATGCGATCGTCATTGGCGCGGGCCTCGCCGGGCTCGTCGCGGCGACCGAACTCGCCGACGCCGGCAAGAAGGTGATCGTCCTCGATCAGGAGCCGGAACAGACGCTCGGCGGCCAGGCTTGGCGTTCCTTCGGCGGATTGTTCTTCGTCGACTCCCCCGAGCAGCGCCGTCTGCGCATCAAGGATTCACTCGAACTCGCTCGGCAGGACTGGATGGGCTCGGCGGGTTTCGACCGGCCTGAAGATCACTGGCCGCGCAAATGGGCGGAAGCCTATATCGATTTCGCAGCGGGCGAAAAACGCGCATGGTTGCACGCTCAAGGCATGCGGTGGTTTCCTGTCGTCGGCTGGGCCGAGCGCGGCGGATCGCTCGCCACCGGCCATGGCAATTCGGTGCCGCGTTTTCATATCACATGGGGGACGGGTGTTGGCGTTGTCGAGCCGTTCATACGGCGAGCTCGCGAAGCCGAACAAAAAGGGCTTCTCACTTTTCGCTTCCGGCATCGCGTGACAGCGCTTATCACCAGCGCCGGGATCGTTGACGGGGTCGAGGGCGAAATCCTCCAGCCGAGCGAGGTCAGGCGTAGCGAACCCAGTTCGCGCATTGCCACCGGTTCGTTCGCCCTGAAGGCACAGGCGATCATTATCTGCAGCGGCGGCATCGGCGGCAATCATGATCTGGTGCGCAAGAACTGGCCGGCGCGGCTCGGAACGCCGAAACACCTCATCAGCGGCGTGCCGGACCATGTCGACGGGTTGATGCTGGGCATCGCCGGGAAGGCCGGAGCGCATCTCATCAACGAAGACCGCATGTGGCATTATGTCGAGGGCGTGAACAACTGGAATCCGATCTGGAGCAAGCACGCCATCCGCATTTTGCCCGGGCCCTCATCCCTGTGGTTCGATGCGCGCGGTGACCGCCTGCCCGCACCATGCCTGCCTGGTTTCGATACACTGTCGACGCTCAGCCATATCATGAAGAGCGGCTTTGATTATTCCTGGTTCGTGCTGAACCAGACGATCGTCAAGAAAGAATTCACGCTTTCTGGCTCGGAACAGAATCCGGACTTCACCTCAAAGAGCTGGTGGCAGGTGCTGAAGCGTGCGCTCGGCGGTGTCCCGGCTCCCGTGCAGGCCTTCCTCGACAATGGCGAAGATTTCATCGTCGAAAAGGACTTCTCCGCACTTGTCCGCCGCATGAATGCGCTGACGGGTGACAATCTGATTCATGAAGACAAGTTGAAGGCGCAGATCATGGCCCGCGACCGCGAGGTCGACAATCCCTACACCAAAGACGTGCAGATCACGGCGATACGCGGCGCTCGCAACTATATCGGCGACAGGCTGGTGCGCGTAGTACCACCACACAAGATACTCGACCCGAAACATGGCCCTTTGATTGCGGTGCGCCTGAGCATCCTCACGCGGAAATCGCTTGGCGGCATCGAGACGGATTTGAGCGCGCGGGCCTTGAAAGCCGATGGCGAACCGCTGGCCGGGCTCTATGCAGCCGGCGAGGCCGCCGGTTTTGGCGGCGGCGGAATGCACGGCTATAATTCGCTCGAGGGAACCTTCCTCGGCGGCTGTATCTTCTCGGGCCGCACAGCCGGCAGAGCAGCGGCGAAGGCGATATAGTCACGTTGCGAAAGCTTCATAAGCGGCACTTTTTCCGCCTTGCGATCCAACACGGATGCATAGTATGTTGTCACTGACAACATTGAGGTTTCGACATGAACGCCGTTGACGAATTCCGCAGTTTCAATCGCTTTTTTACGAGAGAAATCGGACTGCTCGACAAGCATCTGCTTGCCAGCGATTACACTTTGGCCGAGGGCCGTGTGCTATACGAACTCGCAAACAATGGAGAACAGACCGCCGCCGATATCGGTCGCAGCCTGCACATGGACAAGGCCCATCTCAGCCGCATCATCTCACGCTTCGAAAAGCGTAAACTCGTGCGCGTTCGTGCCAGTTCATCGCATGGACGGCAGCGCCTCATAACGCTGACGCCAGCGGGCCAGGAGGTCTTTTCGGGGCTGAACCGGCGCTCGCAACTTCAGATGGAGCAAATCCTCGCACCGCTGGACGACGACGCGCGCAGACGGCTGGTTTCGTCGATGCGCCAGATCAGGAGCCTCATCGATGCTGAAAGCCAGACACCAGGCGAGGTGACATATCGCGACCCGCAGCCCGGCGATCTTGGCTGGGTCATCCACCGGCAGGCGGTGCTCTATTACAAGGAATATGGCTTGGACTGGACCTATGAGGCGCTGGCCGCGGAAATCCTGGCGAAATTCGTCGCCAGCTTCAATCCGGCGCGGGAAGCGGCATGGATTGCCGAGCATGCAGGTTCGATCGCCGGGTCAATCTTCCTCGTGCAGAGCGAGGATCCTGCGGTCGCAAAGCTGCGACTGCTCTATGTCGAGCCAAGTGCGCGTGGTCTTGGTATCGGGCGAACACTCGTTGCAACCTGTATCGAGCGCGCGAGAGAATTGGGCTACCGGCAAATCAAGCTCTGGACGAACGACGTCCTCGTCTCGGCACGCCGCATTTATGAGGCAGCCGGATTTCACCTTGTCGATGAGGAAAAGCATCACTCCTTTGGCAAGGATCTCGTTGGTCAGACATGGGTGCTGGATCTCTAGGGTCAGGACCTTTGGAAAGGCTCTATGCCGACACCTGAAATGTTTCCTGATGACGCAACCATCTTGCCTGCAGCACAAACCAAAGTTCGGGCATGATGCCAAGTGTCCGATCAATACGCATCGCGATGTCGAGCGTGATCGGGTGTTGACCGGCAATAATGGCATCGACAATCGCCACGGGCATCTCGACGCGGCGTGCGAAGTCCTCCGTCGACAGTCCGTGGGATTCAATGCATTCACGCAAATGCTCGCCCGGATGGATCGCCCAGTGCGGCGTCCATCGATTTGCTGATGTGTTCATTTGCCTTGCCGATCAGGTTTGATTCGAGTACTTCGATCATAGCCAGCCGACGTGTCAGGCGGATGAAAAAATCGTGGCGCAAAAGCGGCGGCCCGGCGCTGCCAGTCACGTTGTAGTTACGTTGACTTGCCTATTTCATCGACGTGATGCTGGATGCTCAGGCGATCAAGCGATGTGAGTGGAAGGTTGATGAAAATTTTCAATCGGCGATCCAGTTCCTTCATCGTGCGGGAAAATGCCTGCTTGCGCTCCCATGGCTGACCGCTTGCATGGACCGGATCTACAGACTCCCAATGTGCCGTGACTGGCACGCCCGGCCATTCAGGCATAGGTTCGCCCGCCGCGTCATCATTCAATGTAAAAACGAAATCGAGATTGCGCGCGCCTTTCAAACCGAACTCACGATAGTGTTTAGGGTGAAGACCATCCATCGGGTAGCCAGTTTGCTCGAGTAGTTCCCGTGTCTCAGGATCGATCTCGCTCGCGGGCTCCGTGCCGGCGCTGTAGGCGACGAAGTGGGGTTTTCCAATATGATTGAGAATCGCCTCGGCCATCATGCTTCTTGCCGAATTGCGATGTGAGAGAAACAGGACGTGGAAGACTTTATCGTTCACGGCGCATCTCCTTGCTTTTGAATTCAAGGTGAGATTTCTGGGCACATTATGATTCAGAAATGTGACACCAGTCCAACGAAAGGTGTGTACCCCTGCCTCCAAGCCTGGCCAGACTCTGGTTAGAGCAAGTTTTGTCTAAATAGAACCGTTCTGCCGGAGGGAATTCGTGGGCAAGGTCGAGGGGTTTGGCGAGGCCGATGTCTTTCCATCGGACGATGCCGAAGTCCGATGGATTTGGCCTGAATTCACCCGGCCCTTCGGGTTTCCGGCTGGCGGCCACCCACTTTGTCAGGCGGCATCGTCCGATGGAAAGACATCGGCCTCGCCACCTTCCGCGCGGATTGTCTCGCCATCCGAGAAACAGAACTGGCTCTATTTAGATAAAATTTGCTCTAAATGTTCGAATCCGTGTATGATTCGCGAAGTTGTCAAGCGTGCCTGCGTCACATCCTCTGTTAGATCATGGGAGAACAGGATGCCCGACAGACATGAATTCCATAGAGTAGAAATTTGCGGCCGTATCTTTACAGGATCTATATCTGCTGAGGGTCCGTGTCTGAAAATGCTTGAAAACCGCACCTATGGTCGCGGTGTTCCCTTGGGCGCAGCGCTCTCGATCTCAAAAGGTACCGGCAGAACCTATTACGCGATCTGCAAATACAACGAACCGCATATTATCCTTCCACGTTTTTCCGATGAAGACGTGGAAGCTCTCGCTCGAGAATTCGGTATTCCTATCGCAGGTCGGATACGGCCCCTGTCGTTCACGCAAAGCGCTGCCTGGATCGCCTTGAAAAAATGGGTGAAACAGCATCCAGGAATTGCACGAGCCTGTTCAAACACCGACACCTACGTCCCGGGCTGGTACCATATGGTGTCCCAGGAAAACGGCTCTGGTTTGTTGCGGCACGTATGACGGTCGCACTAGAGCAAGTTTTGTCGACACTATCGATAGCCTGCGGCCTGCAACTCGAAGAGTTCGGCATAGCGACCGGCCTGTGCGACAAGTTCCTCATGCGTGCCTGCAGCTTCGACCTTGCCGTCGGCGAGAACGAGAATACGATCAGCCATGCGCACGCTGGAAAAACGGTGCGAAATGAGAATCGCCGTCTTGCCTTGACTGAGTTCCTTGAAACGCCTGAATACCTCGAACTCGGAGCGGGCATCGAGCGCTGCTGTCGGCTCATCGAGGATCAGCACCTCCGCTTCGCGCATATAGGCTCTGGCGATGGCGATTTTCTGCCATTCGCCGCCCGATAGTTCGACGCCGTTCTTGAAACGCTTGCCGATCATCTGCTCATACTTGCCTGGAAGTCTGGCGATGACGCCGTCCGCCTGGCTTCGCGATGCCGCTTGCGCGATGCGGACATGATCGTCCCGATAGGCGATCCTGCCAACCGCGATATTATCGGAAGCGCTGAGATTGTAGCGAACGAAATCCTGGAAGATCACGCCCATATTGCCGCGCAATGCCTCGAGATCGTACTCGCGCAGATCGTGGCCATCGAGCAGGATGCGGCCTTCATCCGGATCGTAGAGGCGGGTCAGCAGCTTCACCAACGTGGTCTTGCCAGCACCATTTTCGCCGACCAGCGCCACCACTTCGCCAGCATGCAGGGTAAAGCTGAGATGGCGAACCGCCCAATGCTCGGCGCCGGGATAGATGAACCCGACATCCTCGAACACGAAGCCCTGACGGATCGGATGCGGGAAAGGACGCGGATTGTCCGGCGAGAGGATTTCCGGCTTGACCTCGAAGAAGGCGAAGAGATCGTCGAGATAAAGGGCCTGTCCTGCCGTACTTGAAAAGCTTGCCAGAAGACCCTCGAGCAGCGTGCGCAGGCGCCGGAACGAGCCGGCGAGGAAAGTCAGATCGCCGATTGAAAACTCGCCGCCCAACGTGCGCAAGACAATGTAGGCATAAGCCAGATAGTAGCCAATCGTACCCATGGCGGTGAAAAGCCCACCCCAGCTGGCGCGGCGCAGCGCGAGCCTGCGATTGGCCGCGTAGAAATCGGTGGCGAGGCGCACATAGCGATCGATCAGAAAACTATGGAGACCGAAGATCTTGACTTCCTTGGCGGTTTCGACGCTGGCCGCGGTCTGTCGCACATAATCGAGTTCGCGCCGCTCGGGTGTGCGGACAAAATCCAGCGAATAGCTTTGTGCGTTGAAATGCGCCTCGCCAAGAAAGGCTGGCACCAGTGCAAGAAACAGCAGGACGATGAGCCAGGGCGCATAGACGATCAGGCCTGCGGCGAAGCTCACCACTGTCACCATGTCCTGGGCCTGACCGAGCAATTGCCCCATCAGTGTCATCCGCCCGCTGGACTGGCGGCGGGCCCGCTCGAGCTGATCCTGGAATTCGGCATCCTCGAAATCTTCCAGATCAAGCGTTGCCGCATGCTGCATCAGACGGACGCTCGAGACATTGGACACGCGTTCCGAGAGCAGGCTGTCGATCAGCGATACCACACGCCCGAGAATATCCGACAGAACCGCCAGCGAGAATTCGGCAAGGAGAAGAAGGCCAAGCCAGTTCAGGAGACCGCTGTTCAGCCATTGCGACAGGGTTTCCGGCTTGTTCGGCGTCTGCACCAGCAACACGACATCGTCGATGATGAGCTTGCCGACGAACAGGGTGGCGACAGGAAGAAGCGCCCTGGCCAGACGCAGGACAAGCGACGCCGCAGTCAGGTGCGGACTTGTGCGCCACACCATCAACAGGAACGGCCACAGGTTCTTCAGAGCCCCGAAGCGCTCCTTGAAGGTTCGGACCTCCGGCAGGGGCGGCCCTCCCGGCGCTCGTCCGGGTGCCCCTCGCGGAACCCGTCCGCCACTGCTGTAACTCCTCGGCATTTGAAACAATCCTGTATTCAGTCAGATATTGTCAATCGCGCGAAATTCGAGAGCAAGTGGACAAGAAACTTAAAGGAAATTTTCAGATCAGGCTCAGCGTTGCTTGGCCTTGCGGGCAGCATAACGCCGGTCACGTTCCGCCTTGCGTTCAGCCTCATCGGCCACGACACGCGCGACATGCCTGTTCGCTTCGGCCTTGGCAGCCTCGGCCTGAGCCAAGGCGGCCTGTGCGAGCGCTTCGGCTTCCGCCTGTTTGCGCGCAAGTTTCTCCTGCGCCAATCGCTCTTTGTCCGCGCGTCTTGCTTCACGCGCCGCTGCGATTGCCTCACGTTCGGCGCGTTTCGCCAGCATCTCGGGATCGCTTGGCTTTGGCGCACTGTCAAACTTCTTGAGAAGCAGTTTCTTCGCCTCAGCTGCAGCAGCGCGGCGCTCAGCCAATTCTTTAAGATTTTTCAACCGGTAGTCATCCTTGTTCACATATTGTGGAGCTGCTTGAGCTCTTGAATCCAATTCCATTAAAAAGGCCAGGCATCGGCCTGGCCTCTGTCATATATCCCAGTTTACGGCATGGTCACCTTCTTGGCGACCACAAACTGAACGCGCTGACTAGGCAGCACTCAATTGATCAGCTGACATTTTGCCCGACTTCTTGTCGCGCACCAGCTCGTAATTGATCTTCTGGCCATCATTGAGGCTGCGCAGTCCGGCGCGCTCAACGGCAGAGATATGCACGAACACATCCGCACCGCCGTCCTCAGGTTGAATAAAACCAAAACCTTTTGTGGAATTGAACCATTTAACTGTGCCTGTGGCCATATTAAGCCCTCCCTGCCAACATCAACTTGGTATCGTACATATGCACGATAACCGCTCCTATCGAGTTTTGAACGAGAAGGTAAAGCGTTTGCACGCGAAAAACTTCGACAATCAAAAATTCAACGCCGTATTTATAGAATTGAATTCATATTGTTTCAACTCGCTTCGCGCAAAACAATTCCAACGAGGGTATTTTACAGCTGGCTCAGTATTATTACCTAGTTTTCCTCCGAAAGCCGGTGATAGCGCTGCGCCTGCCGGCGCTGCCGGCGCGTTGTGCCATGTGATCCGTTCAACTCCTTCGATGCTGTTATGTAGTGCATGCGGCCAAATATTGTTATCATCCAGTCTACCCCGGCCATCCGGCTTCCGGAAACAACGCAAACCGAAAGAATTGATATGACCGAGACGTTCGTAATTGCGCAGGGCGGCGGGCCGACTGCCGTCATAAACCAGACCCTGGCGGGCGCCGCAATCGAGGTACGCAAGCGCTACCCGGGTGCGCGTGTGCTCGGCGCAATACACGGCGTGCGCGGTATCCGCGACGGGAATTTCGTCGATCTTTCGGCTCTGAGCGAACAGCAACTCCGCCTTATCGCCGCAACGCCGAGTGCAGCCCTCGGGAGCACGCGCGACAAACCCGACGCGGCCTATTGCGAGATTATCCTGAAAGGCCTGCACAAGGCCGGAGCTACCGCATTCATCTATATCGGCGGAAACGATACCGCCGGGACCCAGCAGATACTTGCCGACGCCGCTGGCAAGGATATTGCCTTTGTCCACGCCCCAAAGACGATCGACAACGATCTTGTTGAAAACGATCACACGCCAGGATTCATATCCGCAGCCGAATTCGTCGCCGGTGCCTTCCTCAGCGTCGATCTCGATTTTCGCGCCTTGCCGGGAATTTATGTCGGCATCGTCATGGGCAGACATGCGGGCTTTCTCACCACAGCGGCAGCCGCTTGGCAGCTGGACGAGGAGAGTGGACCGCACCTGCTCTATGTGCCCGAGCGGGCGTTTTCGCCGGAACGATTCATCAACGATGTGCGCGAAGCAACCGCGCGCCACGGGCGCTGCATCGTGGCAATGTCGGAGGGCGTCACGGCGGAAGACGGACGATCGGTCGTCGAAAACCTGGTTCCGCCCGACCGGCTCGAGCGGGATGCACATGGCAATGTCCGGCTTTCCGGCGGTGATCTCGGCATGACCATCGAGCAACTGATCCGGGACGGGCTGCCCGGTGCACGCGCCCGCGTCGATACATTCGGCTATCTACCGCGCGGCAATATCGCGACCATCAACGAAACGGACGCGCGCGAAGCCTTTGAAGCCGGAGCTTTTGCTGTGGAAGCCGTCGCCCGCGGTGGCGGATCTGTGGCTTTGCAGTATGAAAATGGAAAAACCAGCCTACAGCTGATACCGCTGGCCAATGTCGCCGGAAAGACGAAGCATCTGCCCGATGATTTCATGTTGCCCGACACAAACCACATTTCGTCGCAGGGCCGGGCCTATCTGGAGAGATTGCTTCCCCGCAGGTTCGAGCCGGCAAAACCATTTGTGTAAGACGGGTCCAGGCCTGACCGGATCACAGCAATCCAAATTACACTGCCTCGTTGTGGAAGAAGGATAGTCTCCTTCCCATCTCGAACGCCGTTAACTCGGCGAGGGCTACAAACCCTTGTGTTCTGCAAAAGTACGGCATACGATATTTCATATCGGTAAAAATTATCGCTATATTTTCTCTTTTATGAAAGTCAGGCCGCTTGCGGGAACATCTGGATCAGACGGATCGGCGGCTCGTCAAACAGCTTTCGCAGGATGCGCAGCCTGGCTTGACACGCCTCGCTGAAACGATGGCTATGTCCGTGCCAACCGTACGTACGCGCCTTCGCAACTTGCTGGACCGAAACCTCCTGAAGATCGTCGGACTGCTTAACCTGACGGAACGTCCCGAGTTGATCTCGGCGATTGTCGGGGTCAATACGCAGGGGCGTGGCCGGGCGCGCGAGATTGCGGAACGGATTGCGGCGCTGCCGTTCGTCACCTCGGCATGTGTTGTCACCGGGCGCTTCGATATCATCGTCGATGTGATCGTCGCTGGCGATGTTGCTGATCTGTACAGGGTCACGAGCGAGTTGATACCGGGTGTTGGCGACGTGGGAGAGATCGTACGAAGCGAGACATTTGTGGTCATGGCATCGTGCAACAAATGGGTGAGCTTGCCGGAGGGATGCTGGACGGATCCGGCAACAGCGCCAAAGACAACCTAAAGAGCCCAATAAAGGGCGGGGAATACAAACGGAGGAACTTAGAATGAAGATTGCCAAATTATTCATTGCGGGACTTGCGCTGCTGACCACTGCCAGCCTCGCAAACGCCGGAACACTCGACGACATCACCAAGCGGGGCGAACTGCGAGTCGCGGTCCAGACGCAAGGCCCTCCCTTTTCCATGGTGGATGCGGCTGGCAAGCGAACCGGCAGCTCGGTCGAGCTTGCCGAACTGATGGCGAAGGAAATGGGCGTAAAGATCACGTTCCAGGATTACGATTGGGATGGCTTGATCCCGGCACTGCTTTCCGGCAAGGCCGATCTGCTGGTTGCGGACATGACGCCGACACTGGCACGGGCGATGAAAGTCGCCTTCACCAAGCCCTTCATGTACACGGGCAGCACTGTCTTCGCCAAGGCAGACAGCAAATTCGGCACCATGGATGCTTGCAAGGCCAAAGGCACCAAGATCGCCGTTCTTCTCGGAGCAACTGGCGAAAAAGTGGCAAAGGCGACTTTCCCCGATGCCGAAATCAAGAGCTACAAGGGCGGCGGTCCGCTCCTGCTCGATGCCGTCAACAACGGCCAGGCCGATTGCGGCGTAAACGATGTCTCCGCGGTCAAGGGTCAGCAGGCGGCCTATCCGGCCGGAACCTTCACGATCATGCCGGAAGTTCTGTCAAAGGAGCCACTGGCTTTCGCCACACGCTATGACGAACAGGACCTTCTTGTCTGGATGAACCTCTTCCTCGATCAGGTCGCCCTCGATGGCCGTCTGCAGACAAACCTGGATTACTGGGTCAATTCGGAAGCCTGGAAGAAAGACCACCAATAGCTGGTTCCGAACGGTTTTGCGTGAGGCTGGAGCCTCACGCATACCGACCGGCCGCTTTTTGACTGCGCTCGTTCCGCGACCCGAGGGATCGTCCCGGCATGCTTGAAAACTTCAGCTTTCGCACCATTGTCGAATACCTGCCCCTGTTCGGGCAGGGATTTGCTGCGACGCTGTGGCTGTCGATCGTTTCATTCGCGGGCGCCCTTGCTGTTGGCATCATCCTTTGCGCGATGAACTTGCAGCGCTCACGGCTCCTGCAGCTTCCGGCAAAAATATACATCGACGCAATCCGTGCGACACCGCTGCTGGCACAGCTCTATTTCCTGTATTTCGGCCTGCCGCGGCTGGGGTTCGTTTTGCCGGAGCTCTTCGTCGGCATCCTCGCCTTGGCTTTGAACAGCGGCGCCTACATCGCCGAGATCATCCGCGCCGGTATCCTGTCGATTTCGCGTGGGCAGGTGGAGGCCGGTGTTGCGTCCGGGATGACGTATTCCCAGCGCATGCGCCTGGTGATCCTGCCGCAGGCCATCCGGGTCACCATTCCACCCCTCCTCGGCCAGGCCATTGTTCTGGTGAAGGACTCGGCGTTGCTGTCCCTGATTTCCGTTGCCGAACTGACGCGGGCCGGGCAGTTGCTGGCGTCGGACCGGTTCATGCCCGCCGAAGGGTTCATCACGACTGCCGCTTGCTATCTCGTTCTCTATTACGGATTGAAGTCACTGGCGGTTTTCTCGGCGCGCTGGCTCGGCGTGCGACCAATCGGGAGCCGCACATGATCTGGTTCCAGCTCCAGAGTCTGATAGGCAGCTATCCGCTGGCATTGCGCGGGCTCGGCATGACCATTGCCCTGTCCGCGATCAGTCTCGTTCTCGGTACCATCATTGGTTTTGCGCTCGGTGTCTTGCGCACGAGTGGCAATCGCTTGCTGGATGCTGCGATCGGGGTGTGGATCGATCTGATCCGCGGCACACCGTTCCTCGTCCAGATATTTCTTATCTTCTTCATCCTGCCCGAACTCGGTGTCGAACTCGATGCGTTCACCGCGGGTATCATCGCGCTGACAAACCTTGCGGCCTGTTTCATTTGCGAGATCGTCGCGGCGGGCATCCGTTCGGTGCCGACCGGGCAGGTCGAGGCGGCGCTCGCTTCCGGTCTTTCGCAGTGGCAGCGGATGCGCCAGGTGGTGCTGCCGCAAGCGATGCGCGTTTCCCTGCCGCCGCTGGTTGGACAATATGTGCTTCTCATCAAGGACTCGTCCGTTGTCTCAGCGATCGGCCTGACCGATCTTACGCGCGTCGGCTGGCTGGTGGTTCAGCGGGTTCCCAATGGGTTGCTCGTGTTCGCCATCGTCGGTGTTGGCTATTTCATCGTGTGTTATCCGCTCATCCTGCTCGCGCGCCGTTTGGAGAGACGCATGAGCGCCGCCCATGGCGAGGTGCAACTGTGAAGCGCACCGACGGCCCCATCAACGAAGGCAGCCTGACATGATCGAATTTCGCGGCGTCAATAAATGGTTCGGAGCGCTCCACGTGCTCAAGGATATCACGCTCAGTGTCGAGCCGCGCGAAGTCGTCGTCGTGTGCGGCCCCAGCGGCTCGGGCAAGAGCACGCTGATCCGCTGTATCAATGGCCTCGAAACGATCAAGGATGGCGACCTTGTCGTCGATGGGCAGCGTCTCGGCGACCGCGCCACCAACATGACGGAACTGCGCACTGAAATCGGCTTCGTTTTCCAGTCGTTCAATCTCTATCCGCACAAGACGGCGCTCGAGAACGTCACGCTTGCACCGATCCATGTGCGAAAAATTCCGCGCGGAGAGGCCGAGGCCTCGGGCCGCGAGATGCTGGCGAAAGTCGGACTGGCCGATAAATTCAATGCCTATCCGGCCGAACTCTCAGGCGGTCAGCAGCAGCGCGTCGCCATCGCCCGCTGCCTGTGCATGCGCCCGAAAATCATGCTGTTCGACGAGCCGACTTCAGCCCTCGATCCTGAGATGATCAGTGAGGTACTCGACGTGATGGTTGGCGTCGCCGAGGAAGGCATGACCATGATGGTTGTGACGCACGAGATGGGTTTTGCCCGCAAAGTGGCACAGCGGGTCGTATTCATGGATGCTGGAGCAATCGTTGAAACCGGTACGCCGGAAGAGTTTTTCTCCGACCCGAAAACCGATCGAAGCCGCGCCTTCCTGAGCAAAATCCTGCGGCATTGAGGTGTGTCGTGCAAAGGCCGAGGGTTCACCCCCGGCCTTTGCATTATTGAACCGGCGGTATCAGGCGACGGCATGCGCCTTCAAGAGATCTTCGAGGCCGATGCGGCGGTACATTTCCGCGCGCACCCGGTCGGCGACACCATTGACGATCTCGGCGCCGTCCTGCGACGGGTCGATATGCGTGCGGAATGGCCTGGTGCCGAAGGGCATGCCGACAATATCCACCACGGCGACAGCGACTGCTCCCGCATCGGCGTCGGCTGGTTCGAGCGCCGCCAGACCCTGGAGTGCTTGCTCAGGCACACCCTTGTACGGACCTTCGTTGTATTCGGCCGCGCGTTCCTTGTCGTCCGGTGCGCCGGAATGGGCGAAGTGATTGGTGCCTTTGGTGAAGGCGCCTGGCACGACGATTGCTGTCTCGATACCCCAACGGGAAAGTTCGGCGGCATAGGAGACTGCCAGCGAGTCCATTGCCGCCTTGGCGGCGAAATAGGGTGAGAGGTATGGAGGCGTGCCGCCGCGGGTGCTCGACGAGGAAATCCATAGGACCAGACCCTTGCCCTGCTTGCGCATGTAGAGAAGTGCGGCGCGGTTGACGCGTTGGGTCGAGAGAACATTGACGTCATAGAGTTCGGCGAACTGTTCCGGCGTAAAGGCTTCGGCCGGACCGAAGGACATATGGCCGGCATTGTGCATGACGACATCGAGGTGGCCTTCGTCCGCGATGATCCTGGCAATGCCCGCTTCGACAGAGGCGTCGCTGGCAACGTCGAGTTCAACCGAGCGAAGGTCGACGCCGTGCTCCTTGGCGAAGGCTGCTGCGTCGGCTACCGCAGGAGCATTGCGGCTCTCGGTGGCGCGCATGCCGGCATAGACGATGTGGCCTGCCTGCGCCAATGCGCGGGCGGAGAGTGCTCCAAAGCCGCTGGATGCACCGGTGACGACGATTACTTGCTTGCTCATGATATTGATCCTTTGAATTCGTGAACCGTGGAACAAATTGATTGATGATCAGGCGACACCGCCATTGGCGCGCAGGATCTGGCCATTGACCCAGCCGGCGTCGGGGCCGACTAGAAAGGAGACCACGTTGGCGATATCATTTGGCTGGCCGAGGCGTTCGAGCGGCGGCATCTTGGCAAACGTCGCAATCAGTTCCTCGCTTTTTCCGTTGAGGAAGAGGTCAGTGGCAATCGGCCCGGGGGCGACTGCATTGACAGTTATGTTGCGGCCGCGAAGTTCCTTGGCAAATACATGGGTGAAGGCTTCGACCGCTGCCTTGGTGCCGTTGTACAAAGCATAGCCTGGCATGTTGAGACCAACGGTCGTCGACGAAAAGTTGACGATCCGTCCACCGTCCTTCAGCCGCTTGGCGGCTTCACGCAATGTGTTGAACGTGCCCTTCGTATTGATTGCGAAGTGGCGGTCGTATTCCTCGTCGCTTGTGTCAGCCAGCGGGATCGTCTTCAGAACGCCAGCGTTGTTGACCAGCACGTCGATACCGCCGAATGCTGCTTCAGCAGAGTCGAACATCCGCCGCACGGCAGCCGCATCGCTGACGTTCGCCTGTGCGGTGATCGCCTTGCCACCGCTGGCTTCGATCTTGCTAACCAGATCCTGAGCCTCTTTGGCACTCCCCGCATAATTCACGACAACGGTGAAGCCATCGCTGGCAAGCCGTTCTGCAATTGCTGCGCCGATACCGCGAGATGCTCCGGTGACGATTGCAACCTTGTTTGTCTGCTGTGTCATGGTCTTTATCCTCTTTATGTTGTTCCGGTGGTAATGACGAGAGAATGGATCCTTTCCACATGCGGATAATCATGCATTTTCCGTCATCACTATCCGAAAAATACGAACAAATCTCTTGCGGAGACGGTGCTGGCGTTTCATGATGCGATCACTCTTGATCCAGCAAACGGAACTGCCAGATGGATAGATTTGAAGCGATGCGTGTCTTCGTCCGGGTCGTCGAACGGCGCAGTTTCACGCTCGCCGCCAACGACCTTGGCCTGCCCCGCTCGACCGTCACCGATGCGGTGAAACAGCTCGAAGCTCGGCTCGGCGTACGGCTGCTCGAACGGACGACAAGGCAGGTCAGTCCCACGCTTGATGGCGAGGCGCATCACCGGCGGTGCGTCTCGCTCATCGCTGATCTTGAGGATGCGGAAGGAGCGTTCGGCGCGGCAAGACCAAAGGGATTGCTGCGCGTGGAGGTGCAGGGCACATTGGCGCGGCACTTTTTGTTGCCGGGCCTGCCAACATTTTTCGAAAAGTATCCCGATATCGAAATCAGCATGAGCGAAGGCGAACGGTGGATCGACCTTATCCGCGAAGGCGTCGATTGCGTGCTGCGGTTCGGTATCCTGCCGGACAGCGATATGATCGCCCGCCGCGTCGTGACGCTGGAGCGGCTGACATGCGCCACACCCGCCTATCTCGACCGTTTCGGCGTCCCGGCACGTTGGGACGCGCTCGAGGGTCATCGCATGATCGGGCTGCGATCGCTGACGACGGGCATAGTAAGGCCGCTGGATTTCATGGTCGGCGAGACTTACCAGAATGTGTCCTTGCCCACGACGATTTCGGTCACCGGTACGGAGAGCTATCTTGCAACCGCACGGCTTGGGCTCGGGCTCGTTCAGGTGCCCAGATTCCACGCCGCTGACGATCTTGCGCGAGGCACGCTCATCCAGCTTCTCCCCGATTGTCCGCCGCGCCCGATGCCGGTGTCCTTGCTTTATCCTCGCAACCGGCAACTCTCACCGCGTGTAAGGGTATTCCTCGATTGGGTGACGCAGGAATTCGCCTCGAAGAATGCAGTGACTTGAACGTTCAGCACGACAAAATGCCCTGCATGCGTTGAGATTCGTAATAATTCTGTGCGAATACGGTGTGGCACCCACCGACGCCCCAACAGAAAGCAAACCAGTGGAATTCCTGCACGACGGCGTTTCATTCATCGAACCCTACATACAGCAATACGGGCTCTATGCGATCTTCGTCATCATATACCTGGAATCGCTTGGGGCGCCGCTTCCCGGCGAAAGTGCGCTTGTCGCGTCATCGCTTCTCGCTGTACGAGGTGACCTTGCGGTCGCCGACCTGTTTTTCGCTGTCTGGACCGCCGCCGTGCTTGGCGACAGTACCGGCTATGCGATCGGGCATTACGGCGGACGACCGTTGCTACGGCGATATGGCTGGCTCGTCAAACTCACCCCGGAACGGCTTGAACAGCTGCAAGAACTGTTTCGGCGCCGCGGGCCAATCATTGTTTTCGGCGCACGTTTTGTCGTTGTGCTGCGGCAATTGAACGGCCTCGTCGCGGGATCCGTCGGGATGGCCTGGCATAGTTTCTTCCTGGCAAATCTCCTCGGTGCCGCACTTTGGGCGGCTGTCTGGAGTTTTGGTCCCTACTTTTTTGGCGGATTGTTTCACACGTTCTGGCGCTAAATCCCTCTGTCACTTCTGAGGAACGTATTTACGCCAGTCATGCTCCTCCCGGAAACCAAGGACCTCGCGTGTCTTGCGATTGGAAAGAGGAGCTTCAAATTCGCCGAGCTCGCGCCGGATCGGAATGCCAGGACAATATTTCGCCAGGAACTCACGTGTCGGTAGCGTTGCGGTGATCGTGTCGTTAACCGCATTGAATACCTGGAAGCCAAGGCCATCCTTGCGGATCGCGAGATCGACGATCTGTCCGAGATCGCGCGCATCGATATAGCTCCAGGCATTCCGCTTGCGCGACATCGGGTCGGCCAGAAAGGCGGGAAACCGGTCATACTCATGCGGTTCAATCACATTGCCAATGCGCAACGCATAGATATCCGCCCCCGAGCGCATGGCGAAAGCACGCGCGGTCTTCTCGTTCAAGACTTTGGACAGGCCGTAGCTATCCATCGGATCGCTGTCGTAGTCTTCCTCAAGCGGGAAATGGTGAAAATCCTTGTCGCCTTCGGCAAAACAGACGCCATAGGTCGTCTCGCTCGAGGCGATGATGATCTTCTTTATCCCGAGCTTAACCGCAGCCTCGATGACATTGTAGGTCCCTATCGTATTGATGCGGAACGTCTCGTTGTCCGGCTTGATCAGCACGCGCGGCACCGCTGCAAAATGCACGACCGCATCGATCGGCGCTGGACCCTTACCGGTCTCGAAGCCCTCGAAACCAAAGTGGCTTGATAATACGTCGAACATCTGGCCGCTATCGGCAATATCCGCATTCAGCGTATTGACGCCCGGATAATCCAGCGGCGCGAGATCGACGTTCAATACCTCATAACCCTTGCCGACGAGGTATGGAACGACGTGACGTCCCGCTTTACCGGTCCCGCCGGTGAATACGATCCGCTTCTTCATTTTTGCATTCTCCTTAGGCGTAAATCATTCACTCTGGCGGAACTTGCGCATCCGGTCGAACAGGACTGCGAACAGGATGGCGCCGCCAATGAAACAGCCTTGCCAGAAGGCGTTGATACCGAGCAGGCCAAGACTGTTGCGGATCACCTCGATCAGTGCCGCTCCGACGATTGCACCCAAGGCTGTACCGACACCGCCAGCCAGTGCCGCTCCGCCGATAACAGCTGCGGCGATGACCTGCAGTTCGAGGCCGGTGCCGATGTTGGTGGTGATCGCGCCGAGCCAGCCGGTCTGGATGATTCCGGCAATACCCGCCGAGAGCGAAGAGATCATGTAGACTGCGACCTTGATCTGGCGAACGGGAACGCCGGTGAGCGTCGCCGCATGTTCGTTGCCGCCAATGGCATAAACGTAGCGCCCGAACCTCGTCCAGCGCAAGACAAAGCCGGTGAGCAACGCCAGCACGACCATGTAGACCACGGGATTGGCGATACCGAAGAACCAGGCACCACCGCCAAGCGCCAGGAGTTTATCGTGATCCGGCCCGAATTGGAAAATCACCGTATTGCCGGATGCGACCATGGCAAGACTGCGTGCGATCGACAGCATGCCGAGTGTCACCACGAATGGCGGCATCCCGATATAGGCAATCAACACGCCATGAAAGGCGCCGATAAGCAAAGCGGTGCCAATCGAGGCGGCGATACCCACCTCGATACTGTAGCCGGCATGCATGACGACGCCGAGAATCATGCTGCATAGGCAAAGCACCGAGCCGACAGAGAGGTCGATGCCGCCCGTAATGATCACGAGCGTCATGCCGAGCGCGATAATCGCGACGAAGGTGACGTTGCGCGTGATGTTGTAAAGGTTCTTGGACGTCGCGAAGGAATCGGTGGCGAACGACAGGAAAATACACGCAAGGATAACGGCAACCAGAACCCAGAAAGTCTGGCTGCTCAGTTTTTCCGCAAGCCAGCTCTGCTGCTTCTGCCCAATTGTCTGGTCAAGTGTAATTGCCATAGTCGACCTTCTATCTCCAAATTCTGCCGACACGCCGGCTATGCGACCTGTTCGATGGCGCCGGTGATAAGTCCGGTGACTTCTTCGGGCGAACTTGTCGCGATTTGCTTATCCGCAACCTTCCTGCCCCGCCGCATAACGATCACCCGATCGGCAACGTCAAACACATCGGGCATGCGGTGGCTGATGAGGACGACGGCAATGCCCTGATCGCGCAGGTGGCGGATCAAATTCAACACCTCTGCGACCTGACGCACGGAAATTGCTGCGGTCGGTTCGTCCATCAGCACGATCTTTGCCTCGGAAAGTCTGGTACGGGCGATCGCCACCGCCTGCCGTTGACCGCCCGACATCTGCTTGACGAGATCGCGGGGCCGGGTTTCCGATTTCAGCTCGGCGAAAATCTGGCCGGCGCGCTTATACATGGACGCGTAGTCGAGAATCCGGAAGGGCCCGATGCCCCGGCGAATTTCGCGGCCAAGGAAGACGTTGGCCGCAGCGGTGAGATTATCGCACAGCGCCAGGTCCTGATGAACAATCTCGATGCCGTGACGGCGCGCCTCCACCGGCTTGTTGAGGACAAGCTCGGCGCCATCCATCCGCATGGTACCGTGGCTCGGGCTGAAATTGCCCGCGATCATTTTGACGAGGGTCGATTTGCCCGCACCGTTATCGCCCATGAGGCCAACCACTTCGCCTGCCTCGATGGAGAATGAAACATCATTGACGGCCTGAATGGCGCCGAAATGTTTTGAAATGTTGGTGAGTTCGAGAACTGCCACCAGCCGCCTGCCTCCCGTGCCATTTGTATTCGCGACGCCGGCATTTTTGCTTGAATACCGGGCTCGTCGTGATCCCGCCCTCCCCTCCCCAGGAAGAGCTGTGAGGCGCATTTACGCAAACGCCGCGCGGGGCGTCAATCGGCTTTCGGACGAATCCGGTCCCGATGCTCATCAAAAGTCGTTTTATATGACAAATACCCATTGACGGGTGAACTTGGTCAATATTAGCTGCTAGTCGGAGGAATGTACTTGCCCGTAGCGCAGCGGGCAAAGTTTGGAGGGGATCCGGTATCAAAGCAGGTTTGAACACCAGCGCTTGCGCATTCTATCAACGGTAGAAGACTGAATGGCGGACATTGAATGTCCGTTTGTTTCCAAGGGAGGAATAAATGAGAAAGTCACTATTGTTAGTCGCTGCAGCCGCTCTTGCACTAAGTGCCGGGCCTGCTCTGGCCAAAAAACAAGTCGTCATCGTCGTGAAAGGTCTCGATAATCCGTTTTTCGAGGCAATTCATCAGGGTTGCGAGAAGTGGAACAGCGAAAACGCCAGCTCGGAATATGAGTGCTTCTATACTGGTCCAGCCTCAACATCCGATGAAGCCGGCGAGGCGCAGATCGTACAGGATGTGCTCGGCAAGGCGGACACGGCCGCGATCGCGATCTCGCCGTCGAATGCCAAGCTGATTGCCCAGACGATCAAAACGGCCAATCCGTCGGTTCCGGTAATGACGCTTGACGCAGACCTCGCTGCTGAAGATGCCGCCTTGCGCAAGACCTATCTCGGCACCGACAACTATCTGATGGGCTTCAAGATTGGCGAATACATCAAAAAGGGCAAGCCGAAGGGTGGCACGATCTGCACCATCGAAGGCAATACCGGCGCGGACAATATCCTTCGCCGTGCCCAAGGCATGCGTGATGCGCTGACGGGTCAGAAGGGCTTGGCCGCACTCAAGGGAGAAGGCGGCTGGACGGAAGTTGCAGGCTGCCCTGTCTTCACCAATGACGATGGCGCCAAAGGCGTTCAGGCGATGACCGATATCCTTGCTGCCAATCCGAAGCTCGATGCATTCGGTATCATGGGTGGCTGGCCACTGTTCGGCGCGCCGCAGCCTTACCGTGACCTGTTCGGTCCATACAAGGAGAAGATCGCCAGCAATGAATTCGTCATTGGCGCCGCCGACACCATCGGCGACGAAGTGGCGATTGCCGGCGAAGGCCTGGTAACCGCACTCGTTGGTCAGCGGCCTTTCGAGATGGGATATAAGGCACCTTCCGTCATGATCAATCTGATCGAAGGCAAGCCGGTAGAAGATCCGGTCTTCACCGGCCTCGACGAATGCACCAAGGATACGGTTTCGACCTGCATCCAGAAGTAAGTCAAGATTTTGGGAGCGCCCGGCATCCGGGCGCTTCCAAACACTGCTCTAGCGCAAAGTACCTTGGCTCAATGCTTCGTCGAAGAATGCCTCCAGCCGCTTCCAATGCCTTTCGCCGCCGCCCGCGTTGTAAACACCATGATCGGACACCGCCCAGCCATGGGCCATGCCGACATAGTTTTCGATGACGTGATCGACTTCGGCGGTCCTTAGCGCTTCGGCGAGGCGTGCCGATTGTTCCGGCGGAAAGCTGCCATCGACGCCGGCAACACCGACATAGACTCGACCCTTGTCATAGTCGATCATGGACAGCCGGGCACAAACACAATCGCTTGAATGCCCGGCATTTCTTCAATGGAGTCCGTTATTTCAAAGTGGTGTAACGTCGAACCCGAACCACTTTTGTGACAGTGTCTTGATCGTGCCATCCGCCTTGGCAGCCTGGATGGCCTCATTGAACATGGCTTTCAATTCCGGATCGCTCTTGCGCAGCCCAACCGAGCTGCCGCGGCCCAAAAGCCCACCCTGGAAGCGCGGGCCAACGACAGTCATTTCCTCATTTCCCGGCTTGGCGGCAGCGGTCGAAAGATAGGCCGTGGAGGCCATTATAAGATCAACTCGGCCTGCCTTCAGATCGAGATCATGCTGTTCGGTTGTCTTGTATTCGTGCACTTCAACGACACCTTTCAGGTACTTTTCCAGAAAGGACGCTGCAATCGAGGAACCCTGCACACCAATAGTCTTGCCCTGTAGCAACGGTGTCAGCGATTTCAGGGCTTCGATAGCGCCCGTCTCGTTGGTGGCGAGCGAGAAGACTTGACCCTTGAGCGGCATATCGACAAGTGAATCCGATTTCAGTGTCGCGAAAGTCTGACCCGTGGTTCCGTAGGATTCACTGAAGTCGATCACTTCTTCGCGCTTGGCGGTCGCCGACATACCAGAGATAATGGCATCGAATTTCCCCGCATTCAGAGCCGGGATCATGCCGTCAAAAGATTGAACAACAATGTTGCATTCGACTTTCATGTGCTGGCAAAGATACTTGGTGAGTTCAATTTCATAACCATCCAAGGTCCCATCCGCCTTGGTAAAATTCCACGGACGGAATTCCCCCTCCGTTGCTATTGTAACCTTGCTCCATTCTTTGCCTTCCGCATGGGCGCCCGACGTAAAGAGCAACACTGACAGCAGCAGTGCCTTCAGAGTAAGAATTGCATATTTCATTACCGGTATTCCCCTTTTTTACTGGGCTGATCAATTCAGCCTTTGATAAACTGTTTGAATCGTTCGGATCTCGCATTGACGAACACGTCTTCCGGCTTGCCGTCCTCCTCGACGAGCCCCTTGTGCAGGAAGACGACGCGGCTGGAGACATCGCGGGCAAAGCCCATCTCGTGGGTGACCACCAGCATGGTGCGGCCCTCTTCGGCCAGACCGCGCATGACGCGCAGCACCTCGCCGACAAGTTCCGGATCGAGCGCCGAGGTGGGTTCGTCGAACAGCATCACCTTCGGGTGCATGGCAAGAGCGCGCGCGATTGCGGCGCGTTGCTGCTGGCCCCCCGACAGATGCGAAGGATAGTGATCGCGCTTTTCGGCGATGCCAACCTTGGCGAGAAGCGCTTCCGCCTCTTCCACGCACTCCTTGCGCGGACGCTTTTGCACGTGGATCGGCGCTTCGATGACGTTCTCGAGGATGGTCTTGTGCGACCACAGGTTGAAGCTTTGAAACACCATGCCGAGCCGCGAACGAACCCGTTCGACCTGTGCCTGATCCGCCGGCCGGCTTTTTCCGTCGCGCGTGCGCTGCATGCGGATCGTCTCGTCGCCAACCGTCACCTCGCCAGAGTCGGGCACTTCGAGGAGGTTGATGCAGCGGAGCAGGGTCGACTTGCCGGAACCTGAAGAGCCAAGGATCGAGACGACCTCACCTTCGCGTGCGCCTAGCGAAATCCCTTTCAGCACTTCGACGTTGCCAAAACTCTTGTGCAAATCCTTGACGTCGAGCGCCAGTGGCGTGATCGCAGGCACTTGAGCGTTCATTTGCTCTCTCCTTGAACGGGGGCCTGCAGCCGCGGTGCGCGAAGATGCGGGCTCAGCATGTATTCGACGAGATGCACCAGCCGCGTCAGCAGAAAGTTGATGGTCAGGTAAATCACGCCCGCGACGACGAAGACCTCGATAGCGCGGTAGGTTTCCGAGATGATTTTCGCGGCAACCCCGGTGACTTCCATCAGGGTGATGATCGAGGCAAGCGATGTCGCCTTGACCATGGAAATCATCTCGTTGCCGTAGCCCGGCAAGGCCTGACGTATAGCGAGCGGAAGAACGATCCGCCGGAAAACCATGAAGCGCGGCATGCCGCAGGCGCGTGCGGCTTCTATCTGGCCATGCGGAACCGACAAGAGCCCGCCGCGGATGATTTCACTGGCATAGGCGGCGGTATTGAGGGTCAGCGCGATGACCGCACACCAATAGGGCTCGCGCAGGATCGGCCACAGGATGGAATGGCGCACCTCCGGAAACTGGCTGAGCCCGTAATAGATGAGGAATATTTGCACCAGCAGTGGCGTGCCGCGGAACACGAATACGTAGAACCGGGCAAACCAGTCCAGAACTCGAACCCCGGAAAGCCGAAGCAGCGCCAGACCGAGGGCGAGAAAAGCGCCGAGCAGGATCGACGTGGCAGCGAGTTGCAGCGTCAATGGAATTGCCGCAACAAGGCTGATGAACGTTTCAAGTGTAAATGTCCAATCCATCAGTTCCTCCTGACGCCGCGTGAAAAATAGCGCTCGGACCATTGCAGCAGCGCACCGGAGAAGGTCGAGATCGTCAGGTAGATCGCCCCGGCCACGACATAGAAGTTGAAAGGCATTCCGGTCGATCCGGCGCCCACCTGCGCTTGACGCAGCAATTCAGCGACACCGGTGATCGAAACCAGGGCCGATTCCTTCAACACGACCTGCCAGACGTTGCCCATGCCGGGCAGTGCGTGGCGAAGCGTCAACGGTGCGATGATCCGTCTGAATCGCAGCGCGCGTGACATGCCGCAAGCGATTGCCGCTTCGATTTCGCCTCGGTGCACGGCCTTGAATGCCCCGCGAAACACCTCTGTCTGTTGGGCGCCCGAAGTGATGCCAACCGCCAACGCGCCGGCAAGAAAACCCGGAAAGCCAATAAACCCCTCCGAGCCGAAAAAACGCCCGATCACTGTGACCGCGGCGCTTCCGCCGAAGTAGAAAAGATAGATCACCAGAAGGTCGGGAATGCCGCGCAGGACCGTCGTATATCCGTCGGCGATCATTCGCAGCGATCTGCCGCCGGAGATCTTTGCCCAGGCGCCGAACGTGCCAATGATCGAACCGATCAGAAATCCGGATATGGCGACGAGAACCGTCATCCAGGCTCCGGCGAGAAGCGCGGCGCCCCACCCTCCCGGTCCAAAGCTGATGACGTCAAGGAAGCCCGGCTGGTTCATGGCCAATACGATCCGGCTTCATAAAGACGATTGAACGGCATATTCGTGCCCTACTCTTGAAACTGCGCGTTCAATTTCCGCTGAATGTCGGCGTGAGATCGAGCTTGCTCCACTTTTCCGAAAGCGTCTTGATGACGCCCGCTTCGGCAGCCGATTTGATTGCAGCGTCAAACTTTTCCTGGAGATCCGTTTCCCCCTTGCGTGTGCCAAGCGCCACTTCCGTTGCAAGCATGGCGCCTTTGATGAGCGGGCCGGACATCTGCAGATCCTCGTTGCCTGGCTTGGCCAGCATGGAGGTCGCATAGACCCCGCTGTCGAAACCCGCGTCGATGCGTCCTGCCTTCAGGTCGAGATCGCGCTCCGGTGAGCTTTTATAGGTGCGGACCGTAACCGTATCGCCGAAATAGGATTGAATAAGCTGTTCCTGGCTCGTCGAGCCGACAACGCCCACGGACTTGCCCTTCAATTCCTTGCCGATATCCGCCATTATGGGATCGGCCTTGGCATGATCGTTGAGATTAAGGCGCTCGCCCGTCATGGGAAGGGCCGCTACCGTCCCGTCCTTAAGCGTGAGGAAACTGGCAACACCGCTTGCATAGGGAACGGTGAAATCCACGACCTGCTTGCGCTTTTCATTGATGCCAAGCGTCATAACGAGATCGAACTTCCCGGCATTCAGACTGGGGATAAGGCTTGTCCATTCGCCAGTGATAAGTTCACATTCGACCTTGGCGCGCGTGCACAGGTCCTGGATCAGATCGACATCGAAACCCGATAGTTTCCCGCTGGAATCAATCATGTTCCAGGGCGGAAATGCGCCTTCGATACCGACTTTGACATGGGTCCAGTCCTTGGCGTTTGCCGCTGTACCCGTGAACGACAGAGCGGCGACTACGATAGCCAACAGCAATTTCTTCTTCATGTTCATTCCCCTTTTTTGGAGGCCGCAAGGCCTCATTTCTTCGCGAACTGTTTTCAGGCCGCGTTCAAGTCAGTACCGCCTCCAGTTCCGCATTCGCTTCTCGCAAGGCATGGGCAATGCGATTTCGCGTTTGCCGCGCATGCACCGCATAAAACGGCAGCTCGGACGAACCTTCCGGTTGCCGCGCAAGTTGCCTGATGCCCTCCAATGATGGCCAGGCAGGATGCGGCAGCGCCGGATCGTGGTGGAAACGTTCGCCGGTCGTATAGTTGAGCGGAACCAGCCGACGCGATGCGCGCATGAGCGCGGCATTGATAGGCGAGGCATCGGCATCCGTAGCGGTTTTCGACATCGCAAGCAGGTTAGCGGCATTGTTCCGGAGGGCTGACACGGCAGCATCGAGAGCACTTATATCCAGCCTGTCACCGAGTTGTTCCTTGAGCCGCGCAATCTCGTCAGCGAATGAACCAGCGTAGACCGTATAATCATAAGGCAGGATGTGGGATGTCAGCAGCTGTCGTAGAACCCGGAGAACTATCCTCGTATCGCGGACAAGGTTCTTCGGATCGATGTGCTCGATCGTGTCATGCGGGGTATGCCACCACCAGCCGAGCGCCGTCAGCATTTTCACAGGTCCCGGCGGTTGGTGGCTGAGACTTCCGAACATCGAAGGAATGCCGATGCCCCAGAAAGACTGGTCGGCGGCCCGGCCGTGGCGGCGCCCGGCATGTTTCTGTCCGCTGACGGCTTCGACCGCTTCGAAGGCCACCGCCTTCAACTCGTCGATCACGCCTGAATTGGAGAGTACGCTTGCTCCCTCACCACCAGTCGAATCGACATTGACATGCGCGACGCAACGTTGTTCCAGCTCGTTCCAATATTCATCCGCATACCATGCCGAGCCCGAATAGCGCCCATGCGAGTGGCCAGACCAGAAGCAGATACGAAGCCCTCTTCGCCATTCGTCGCGATGCGAGGCAAGCAAGCGTGCTGCCTCCAGCATCGTCGCATTGGCGCCGCCATTGTCCATGACACCGTAGTGCCATGTGTCGTGATGACCAGAGAAAAGCACGAAGGGTTCATCCGCTTCGTCGGCTAATGAATTCAATTCGGCGATCAGCAAAGGTGTTTTGCGCCAACCAGTATCGACCTCGGCCTGCATGGAGACATTGACCGTCTCGCCAAGCTGACAGCGCGTGCGCAGCTTCGTCCCTTCATCGTTCGGCACGGAACAGATGACCGTTGAAGGAAGGCTTGAACGCGTATGCTGTGAAGGGCTCCCCCACACAGGCGACACGCACATTTCGTAGAGATGTTCGTTGGGACTGATGTGGAGCTGGCCAATCGCCCCTGTGGCGCTGGCAAGCGCAGCAACCTCTTCGGTGGCTATGCCGTCGACGAGAACGATTTTCCCGGCGACCTTTGCAGCGGTGAAATCGTCCGCTGTGCCTTCGCCGACGTAGACCAGTTCAGCCGAAATGCCGGGGGTGGAAACGGACATGGAATGCGTGACGCAGCGCAGTACCTTGCCATCCACAATGACACGTGCCCTGCCCGGCAAGCTGATATAGGCATCGTGCTGGATAAGCCGGGTATCGTAGCCAAAGCTTTGCATCTGCGCTTGCAGATAGCGGAAGCTTTCGAGTTCTTCAGGCGTGCCGGACAATTTCACTCTTCGCGAGAATTCGCGAATGTGCCCCATCAGCTGGTCTGTGTCCGGCTCGAGGCCTGTCTCAGACATCCGTGTTCTCCGGCAAGGGTGGCTGAACGTCGTCCGGGATCGGATTGACGAAAGGCCTTCCGTCCAGGCGCTTTCGATGGTCGGCCTTGGCCGCTTCAATGAGATCCGGATTGGCAAGAAGGTCGACAGCCGTCCCTGCCATCACTTTCGCAGCATGTTCCATGCCCTTGTGTGCAGCGGGCAACTTGCCTTGGGCGACCAATTGCCATGAGTGTCCCGGCGTGCCGATGGCGCAGGTCGCTCCCCGCATCTGAACTGTCGGCACAACCCAGCTTACTGTTCCCACATCCGTCGAGCCGACGATCGATCCGTCACCGCTTTCAGGAGGGAAAATGCTGTCGCACAGCGCCTGGCCTTTCTTCGGGGTGATGTTGAACCGCAGATATGAGGCCGCAATGTCCTCTTGTGAGAACGTCTCCTGGAATTTTCGCGCAGTCTCATGATCGGCCTCGTCGAATTCAGGAGGGCCAAGACGTTCCAGCTGCGAATGCATCAACGCTTCGAGCGGTGTATTACCGACAAGATTGGCATCGCCGCTGATAATCCGGCTGCGCACGGTCGTTTCGGTCATCAAGGCCGCTCCATCCGCCACCTTCTTCACCCGCGCGACAAGATTGTTGAGTTCGGGCAGGTCGCGCGCCCGCACGAGGTAGCGTACGGTCGCCCGCGCCTGAACGACATTCGGAGCGGAGCCACCCGTATCGGTGACGGCATAGTGGATACGTGCGCTCGATGGCATGTGCTCGCGCATGTAGTTCACACCGACATTCATCAATTCGACAGCGTCCAATGCACTACGCCCGAGATGCGGCGTTGCCGAGGCGTGCGATGCACGGCCGCTGAAATGGAAATTGATTTCGTTGCAGGCAAGCGAGATTGGATTGTTGACGCCGGCCAAGGCCGCAGGGTGCCAGGAAATCGCGATATCGACGTCGTCGAAAACACCTGCCCGAACCATGAAGCCCTTGGATGATCCGCCTTCTTCGGCGGGACAGCCGTAGTAGCGCACGCGCCCCTTCAGATTGTTTTTCGCCAGGTAGTCCTTGACGGCAGCGGCCGCCAGCATCGATCCTGACCCGAGAAGGTTGTGGCCGCAGCCGTGACCGTTTCCACCTTCGATCAGCGGCCGCTCTTCGGCCAGGCCCGCAACTTGGCTTAGGCCGGGAAGTGCATCGAATTCGCCGAGAATGGCTATGACCGGGCCGTCTTCTCCCGCCTCGCCCATGACTGCCGTCGGTAGATTGGCGATCCCGCGTGTGACGCGAAACCCTTCCTTCTCGAGCAGATGGGCGTGCTCGTCCGACGACCGGTATTCTTCGTAGTTTGTTTCTGGTGTCTCCCATACCCGGTCGCTCAATTCATAGAACGCATCGCGTTTGGCTTCGACAATTTCCCAGATCTCTCCCGAATTTCTCATGATTTCCCGATTGATTGTTTTGTGATAGTAACCAAAATTGGCACCAATTTAGACGCAAATAATTTTTACGCAACCTCTGTGTAAAATTATTTGTCTGGCGTACATCTCGTGAGGGACGAACGCCTTTTAGCAGGCACGCATTTCGATGGAATACGGGAGAGAGGAATGAGTGAACTAAAAGCGAAAGCCGGGTCACAGCATAGATCCGTCGATGTTACCGACTTGATTCTGCATGACATTCTCGCCGGCGTGCTCGCTCCGGGCGTGTGGCTGAAACAAATCGATCTCGAACAGCGCTACCAGAGCACCCGGCCCGAAGTGCGGCGTGCGCTTGACAGGCTGGTTCAGAAGCGGCTGGTCGAACACGTCCCCAATCGCGGTTACCACGTCTTCGAGCCCGATGGTCGCCAGGCGACGGAGGTGAGCGATATTCGCGTCATCCTTGAAACGGCGGTGGCGGACAAGATCGTTGCCAATGCCTCGGAGTTGACGACGAAAAAGCTCCGCGACCTTGCGCACCGTTTTGACGATCTCATCATGAACGGAACGATGATCGAGCTCTACGAAGCCAATCTCGCCTTTCACCGCGAATTGCTGGCGCTCTGTGGCAACAGCGAACTGGTAAATCTGGTCACGGAAATCCGACAAAGGACGTCGTCTGCACCCGTGTCTCAATGGAAAACACGTGCGCGCATCGAACAATCATCGCGCGAGCACCATCAGATGATCGACGCGCTGGCGGCTGGTGATATAGAAGAACTGAAGCGCGTGACTGTGATGCATATCAGGCAGCCCTGATCGGCGACCGATTGGAGAAGCTATCGATCAAGTGCCGGAAAACGCATCGATCATGGCCTCGCAAGTTTGCTTTAACCGCTGTTGCGGCCCTTCGATACCGATGCTCTGGCCACAAACGCGTGCGCCTTCGACCAAGAGTACAAGCGCCTGAGCAAGCTGCTCATATTGTTGAATGCCAGCCCTGCGGCAAAGCTCGACCAAATGCTGCACATGGGCTTTTTTTGCGTCCATAATGACTTTTTGCGCCGGATGGCCGGCTTCTTTTAATTCAACTGCGGCATTGGCGAGATCGCAGCCTCGCAAATCATTAAAGATGCGTTGGGCAGCTTCATCGACCCAACCCCGCAACTGCTTGGCTGGATCGTCGGGATAAGCGTTCTCCAGATCGGTCCAGATACGCTCCTTTTCACTCGACACCTGTTTTAGACACTCGCAAACCAGATCGTCCTTGCAACCAAAGTGGCGATAGAGCGTCATCTTGTTGGAGCCTGCGGCCTCCGCAATAGCATCGACACCGACACCTTTAATTCCATGTTGGCGGAAAAGCTCAATAGCGCTTTTCACGATCCGCTCACGCGGACGTGTAAGAACGTTCACAGGGTTGTCAGAATAATCGGATATTTTTGGCGAAAGGGTGCTTGACATAGATGTTACCGCTTAGTAACTATTGCGACGTTACTGACCGGTAACACACATTGAATGCCGAAGTCAATTCACTCGTTCGCCACCCTGCCCGTAACCCCCAACGCCGTAATTTTGATCCAATACAGTTTTACTGGTCATCGAAAAGGAGACCAATATGTCCCAGTTCTATTCCGACCTCACACAGTCACAAGTCCTTTCGGACCCGCTGATCAACGCTGTCATGCGTGCCGATCGCGTCAGCCGAAAAGAGCTCGAGCTCCTTATGACGACAGTAGCGACCAAGAATTTCAGTCATGAGACCGTCAGTGAGTGGCGCCGTCCGTTACCGACTTTTGTCACCGCGCAGCCGCTGAAAGGCAGCACGGACCTATTGAGCAAGGTGTGTCAAGGAGCCGCCTGCTAACGAGTGATTGAGTTATGATCGAAAACTGCGGTTCTTCTCCGGAAGGACCGCAGTTTTTCGTTTAAACTAGTCTACTGGCAGCTTGCGCGCAGGCCACTGGTTTCGTGGTACCGCGTTGCCAATCGCAAAACTGAAAGAAACGACCTCCATCGCTGCGGCATCGACCTGGCATTTGAAGTCCAGATTGTACCAGTTTGATCGGCTACGAAATGCCCCCTCCCTGGAATTGAATGTGCCATTCGAGATGGTTCCGCCAGACGGGCTGTAGGCCAGCAAGTCGGTGTCCGTCCTTTGATTGCGAACCTGTTCCATGGCCTCAATGCCGCACAGCTGCGTGATTCTCCTGTTTGTCGGGAGGTTGCCGATCGCCTGTCTCACCCTCGGATCAGACAATGCATTGGGTGAAAACAGTTTCTTCGCCTGGACGAGCTTGAGCGGCTTTTGCTTGCCACTCTTCGGCTCCGTTGGCTTTTGTTCAGGTGCCTTCTCGCTTTGCGCAGCTGCTTTTGCATCCGCTGCCTGTTGCGCGATGGGGACATCGTCCTTGCGCGGTACATCGCCCGTATCCGTCACCGGAAGATCAAGCTTTGGCAGGTCCGGCTTGGCGCCGGAGGGCACCTCGTCTGCAGCCGGCTCTGTCTCTGGCTTTGCCGGAGAAGCATCCTGAGGCGTTGAATCAGCGCTTTGAGGCGCGTCCTGTTCCGCTGGAGGCAGCTGGGGCTCGATTACCTTCTGGTCGGTTTTGGCTAGAGCGGACTCGAACGCCTGCGGCGATGGCGGAGATGGCGGCGGCGCTGGTTGCGCCGCGCTCTTGGCAGGCTTGCTTTGTGTCTTCTCTGGCGGCGTGGGTGGCGGCGGAGGCACAACCTCGACCTTGATATTCTCTTCCGGTGGTTTCGGCAGCGCTTCGGACAAGCGGAACAACAGTAGAAAAACCACTGACAGATGCAAGGCAACAGACGCTAGTGCGCCCCATCCCCTCCACGGCTTCTTGTACTGTTGCATTGCTCAAACGATAACGGACCGCATATGTGAAACCTAGGCGCTTGAGCAGTTCCCAACAAGAGGGAGGTACCCAATAGTTCAACTGCCGGTGGCGACAGACGCCGGCAGTTGATCACACTTGAGCATAGGCCAGGACCTCATTGGCTCCCCGATAGATCATATCGAGCGCTACGTAGAGAATAATCGCCAGGCCGATATAGGCAATCCAACGGTAGCGCTGAAGCAACCGCGCGATGAAGCTTGCGGCAATACCCATAAGGGCGATGGACAGAATAAGGCCGAAGACGAGTACTTCCAGGTGGTCACGCGCAGCACCGGCTACCGCCAGCACATTGTCGAGCGACATCGATACGTCGGCGATGACGATCTGCCATGCCGCTTGAGCGAAGGTCTTGCGCGGAGCACTCGCGGCAACTTGCCCGTCACCATTGATATCCCCACGCAAGAGAGCCTCATTCGCTTCAGTCTCTTCGGCATGGCTGGTGCGCAGTTCTCGCCACATTTTCCAGCAAACCCAAAGCAGAAGGATACCACCCGCAAACAAGAGACCGATGATCTGCAGTAGCTGGGTGGTAGCGACGGCAAAGATGATACGAAGCACCGTGGCGGCGATTATGCCAATAAGGATGGCTTTGTTGCGCTGTTCTTTCGGCAAACCGGCGGCCGCCAGGCCGATGACGATTGCGTTGTCGCCAGCCAGGACCAGATCCATCATGATGACCTGGAGCAGGGCTGAGAATGCGCCGGCAGTAAGAAGTTCGCTCATGTGCTACCCGATTTCCATAACAGGGGGCGCCCAAATTCCGTGAAATAGCCGAATTCACAAAGCTTTTGCAATCTGCACATCCGTACCGAATGCGGATTTTACTGTGAAGAAACTACGGTTGATTGAATTCCACGAACACCAGGCCATCCAAGTTGAACACTCAGTCCGACATCACAGTTCGCGAGAACTGCCAGAGGGGCCCGGCCTGATGCGTCATTCCTATTCGAAACTCGAACGCAACTCAAGGGGACAATATCAGGATACCAAATGGCAGCTTTCAGCTGGAAATACCGCGACCTGTAAATTAGCGGGCAGGATCGCGCATTATGGGCACGATCGATTGATGCAAGCGATGTCAAATGGATAGCCACCAGGTAATTGAAAAAAGACGTAACAGCTTGCAAATCAACAATGATTATGCCTATATTGAATGAACATTCAATAAATAAGAGCAAAATCATGCACGTTCAACAGCGCGACCTAACGATTCCAAACAATTGGGACCGGCGGGGATTGCCGGCCTGGAGTTACAGTAGCCCGGCACTGCTCGAACTTGAGAAGGAACACGTTTTCCGCAGCCATTGGCAAATTGCCGGACATGTCTGTGATGTGCCGAATGCCGGCGATTACGTCGCGCTTGACGTCGTGGGGGAGCGGGCATTGATCGTGCGCGGCAAGGACGGCGAAGTTCGAGCGTTTCACAATATTTGCCGCCATCGCGGCTCGCGCGTCGTCGCCGATAATAAAGGCACATGCAACAACGCGCTCGTCTGCCCGTTCCATGGCTGGGTCTATAATCTCGATGGCACTCTGAGAGGTGCGGCGCGGCCGCGTTCTTTCCCGGAGATGGACAAAAACGAGTTCGGTCTGATGCCGCTCGAACTCGAAATCTGGATGGGTTTGATCTTCATCCGCTTTCGCAAGAGCGGGCAGCGATCGATTGCCACTCTGATGAAACCGTTCGAAGCGGAGATTACGCATTATAAAATCGCAGATATGGTGCCGGCCGGATTCTGGACACAGAAATCGCCGGTCAACTGGAAGTCGGTTCGCGATGTGGACAATGAAGGCTACCACGTGGCGATGGCACACCCTGCCCTTCAAGATCTCTATGGCTCGACCTATTACGACGAGCCCTTCGTCGACGGTGTTTCGCGGTCCTTTGCCAGCTACAATCCTCATGCAGGACGGCGCTGGAGTGTCCGCAACTATATCAAGTTGGCTCCAGAACCGACACATCTGCCTGAGAATCTCCGCAAGGCATGGATCTACTACGGCCTGTTTCCAAACGCCGTGATCTCGGTTACGCCCGAAGGCGCGCAGTACTATCAGGAGTTTCCGCTTTCCACTGGAGAAACCCTGCTGCGCGGCGCTGTCTTCCGTTACAAGGATGAAACGCGTCAGCAGAGGGCCGCGCGGTATCTCGCCTCGCGCATCGATCGTGAGACGACGTCTGAAGACGTCCAGCTGACAAAATGGTCGAACGAGTCGATGCTGTCGAAATCATTCTCGGGATTCTATCTGTCAGACCTCGAATATGGCGTGCGCTCGCATCACGATCATCTGCGCAATGTGCTGCCGGTGCTGAAGGTCGAAAAGGCACCGGACGAGAGGGACGTATCATCGCTCAACGAACAACTCAGCGCACAAAGCTGAGTCCACCCACAAAACAAGCGATTGGCCCGGCAATGATGACATTGTCGGGCCAATTGTTTTCGCCCTATTCTACTGCTTAGCCCAGCCAGACACCCTCCGAGCGAAGATCGTCCATCGTCCGTGAAATGCCTTCGCGAAGTATCCCGACCATGTCGTCGATTTGCTCACGAGTAATGACAAGCGGCGGCGACATCACGCACATGTTGATGAGCGGGCGCACCAGCAGGCCGAGTTCGTGGCAGTGCGCATCGATGCGCATTCCCACATTCGTATCGAGTTGCAACGGGTTTCTGCTATCGCGGTCGGCAACGCATTCGACGCAGGTCATTAGACCGATGCCGCGAACCTCACCGACCAACGGCAGATCCTCAAGTGTTTTCAATTGCTGCTGGAAATAGGGAGCAACCGACTGCGCATGCACAAGGATGCCTTCTTCAAGCAGATCAAGATTGGCGAGGGCCACGGCGCAGCCGACAGGATGACTGGTATAGGTCAGGCCATGCGCGTACATCGCGGTCGGGTGATTTGAACGGCGCAATTCTTCGAGAAGGCGCTCGGAAACGATCATGCCACCCAAGGGGAAATAACCGGAGGTAACCCCCTTGGCGAATGTGATGATATCCGGATCGATACCGAAGACGTCCCCGGAAGCAAAGACATGGCCGAGCCGGCCAAAGGCGGTGACCACCTCGTCGGCGATGAAAAGGATCTCATTATCACGGCAGATTTTGCGAATTCTTGGTAGGTAGTTCTCCGGTGGCAGAATGACCCCGCCCGACGCCTGAACGGGTTCGCCGATAAAGGCGCCGATCTTGTCGGCACCCACATGGCCGACGGTTTGCTCGAATTCCGCAACGAGCATGTCCGAGAATGCGGAAATACTCATGCCCTCGGGCCGGCGGAATGCGTCTGGCGAAGACAATTTGACGACGAGTTCATCGGCGCCGTCCATCCAGTCACGATCGCGCGGGCGGCCATTCAACGACGCCGACAGATAGGTCGAGCCGTGGTAGGCGCCTCCCCGCGACAGAATCAGCTTCTTATCCGGCCTGCCGCGGGCATTGTTGAAGAACTGCATGAAACGCAGCGCACTCTCAACGGCGGTCGAGCCGCCCGTGGTGAAAAAGACATGATTGAGGTCGCCGGGTGCATAAGCAGCAATGCGCTCGGCGAGCACCGCCGATGGTTCGTTCATCGTATACCAGGGTGTATTGTAGGAAAGCTGCATGGCCTGGTCGTACATGACGCGCGCCAATTCCTCACGGCGATGACCGACGTTAACGCACCACATGCCGGCCGGGCCATCAATCAGACGCTTGCCCTCCCCGTCGGTAATGTAAATGCCCTCACCGCTGCGGATAAGGGACCGTGTCTCCGCGCCAATCTCTCCGGCATTGGGCCATGGCTGCATCAGGTGCCGTTTGGCGCGATCGATCGTTTCATGGTTTGCCAGTGTTGTTGTCTCACCCGCCGCCCATATTTGTTTCACCGCCGCCATTATTCCCTCGCCTTGTTGACCGGATAACCGGATCGCAATCATATTCAATTATCAGAAATAAATGAGATTTTTCTGCTATATTGAATGTTCGTTCAATCAATATGTCAGAAATAATACTTGATTTCAATCGGCAGTTCGGCGCATGATGCAAGAAAGATGGCACATAAGGGAACGTGCCGCGCCGATCAGACGAATGGGAAAGATATGCTAGCATACCCGATGGCAAGTCACTTGCATGGGCCGTCCGAATGACGGCGCCGGCAGAGCGGATCGCCGGACCGGTACTGGTCCGAAGCCAAAAAAATCCTGTTCTGCAATCGGAGGCCGCTCGCGGTCTAAGCCTCATCAGCCCCACCTTCATCTACGCTGTAATTTTTCTGGTTGTGCCTATACTCCTGGTCATCGCGAACAGCTTCTGGACGCAAAACTACCTGACGATCGACAGGACATTCACGCTCGAAAACTACCGCGTGGCGCTGACCGACCCCATCTATCGTGATCTGCTGATGCGCTCTCTATGGATTTCCTTGCTCGTCAGTTTCTTTACAGTCGTTCTTGCCTATCCGATCGCTTTCTTCATCTCGTTCCATGGTGGCCGGCACAAAGGCCTGTGGTTGTTCCTGATCACAATCCCGTTCTGGACCAGCTATCTGCTGCGGGTGATGTCATGGAAGGTCATCCTCGGCTATAACGGCGTTCTCAATGCAACATTGATGGGCCTGGGGCTGACCAACGGACCATCGGACGCGTTCCTTTACAATACAAGCGCAGTGGTCATCACTTTGACCCACGCCTGGGCAACGTTTGCCGTTTTGCCGATCTTCGTCTCGCTGGAAAAGATTGATCGACCGCTCGTCGAGGCCGCAACCGATCTTGGCGATGGCCCGCTCAGGCGCTTCCTTAGAATTACGCTGCCGCTCTCTGCCCCGGGGATCATTTCCGCGACCTTGATCGTCATGATTCCCACCGTCGGCGATTTCGTGACACCGCGTCTCGTCGGTGGAAAGGACGGTGTCATGATCGCCAATGCCATTCAGGCTCAGTTCGGCAAAGGCGCCAACTGGCCCTTGGGCGCTGCGCTGTCGGTGACAACGATGGCCGTCGTTACAGCAATGGCAGCTGCAGTTGTGCTGATCATTCGCACGGCAGCGAGGCGGATACGATGAAAACTCTGCAGAGCATTCTTCCTAGCTGGTTGAAGACCTACGCGTTTCTCTACATCGTCTTCCTTTATTTGCCCGTGATCTTCCTGCCCATCTTTTCGATCAACACCTCGGCAACACCAAAATTTCCGCTCAGCGGCTTCACGTTCAAATGGTACGGCGACCTCACGCGCACGCCGGCACTGACAGATGCGGCATGGAATAGCCTGCTCGTCGGCGTATCGGCCTCTCTTCTAAGCACAATATTCGGCATATGCGCCGCCCGCGCCATTACACGCTATCGCTTTCCCGGCAGGCGCAGCATCAATGGTCTCCTCATGGCGCCATTAGTCTTGCCGGAAATCATCGTCGCGGTGTCCATGTTGCTGGTCATGCTGCAACTCGGTCTCAACCTGTCACTAATCACCGTCGTGTTCGGCCATGTGCTCATCTGCATTCCCTATTCGCTCAGTGTACTGACCTCGGGATTCGAGGGGTTCGACCGGAGCCTGGAAGAAGCATCCGCCGATCTCGGCGAGAGCGCTTTCGGAACGTTCTGGCGGGTGACGCTGCCCATGGTTTCGCCAGCAATCATTTCAAGCTTGCTCGTCTCCTTCACCATCTCGCTGGATGAATTCATCATGGCATTCTTCCTGACTGGCACCGACGCAACCCTGCCCGTCTACATTTGGGGCCAGTTGCGGTTTGCCGCGAAACTCCCGGGCGTCCTCGCGCTCGGAACGTTGCTCCTGGTGGGCTCCATCGTCCTATTGATGATCGCAGAAATTGTGCGCCGCCGCGCGAGCCGCCGCACCCAGAACATGGGAGACCTGATTGCCTGAACGAACGATGATCGAGATTTCGCGTGTAACGCGAAGCTATGGCGCCTTCAAAGCGCTCGACGAGACCTCGCTGACGATCCGTGAGGGCGAGTTCTTCTCGTTGCTCGGCCCTTCCGGATGTGGAAAAACCACGCTGTTGCGCATGATTGCCGGTTTCGACACGCCGACAAGCGGATCGATCTCGGTCGATGGCCAGCCGATGGACGGGATACCCGCCAACCGGCGGCCAATCAATATGGTGTTTCAGAGCTACGCAATCTTTCCGCACCTCAATGTCGAACAGAACGTCTGCTATGGGCTGAAAAGGTTGCGCCTCGGAGCTGACGAAGAGAAGCGCCGCGTCGAGGAAGCCCTATCGCAAGTATCACTGACCGGGCTCGGAAAACGCGGTGCGACCGAATTGTCCGGCGGACAGCGCCAGCGTGTAGCCCTCGCCCGCGCGCTTGTCATGCGCCCAAAGGTTCTCCTCCTCGACGAGCCGCTTTCGGCGCTCGACAAGAAATTGCGCGAACAGATGCAGGTCGAATTGCGCCGGCTGCAACAGGCCGTCGGCATCACATTCATTCTCGTCACCCATGATCAATATGAAGCCCTGGCGATGTCCGATCGCATCGCCGTGATGTTCGGTGGGAAAATCGCGCAGGTCGCATCACCCAAGGAGATTTATCAGCGGCCAGTCAATTGCCAAGTGGCTGATTTCCTCGGCGGCATGAACTTCGTCAAGGCAGAGATCGTCGAGGAGAACGGCGTCTCGATGATATTGGACACGCCAGGTTTTGGACGCGTGAAGACCGACAAGCCGGCGGCCTTTGTGCGTAACGGCAAGGGGGCAACGCTCGGCATCAGGCCGGAACGTCTGCGGGTCTTATGGGACGATGCGACGGACAAATATGAAGTTGCGGGCAAGGTTGTCGACCGGCACTATTTCGGCGAAATCACCCATCTCGTCATCGAAATCCCGGGCTTTGAAAAACCGCTCTCGGTGACGGAGACCAATAATTTTGGTGCTGACGATATCCCGGTTGGCGCTGCTATTCGTCTGGCCTACGACCCGGATGCTCTGGTGGCGCTGGCCGACTGAAGACGCTTGATGGTGGCCTGCGCTGCCAAACGCCCGGCAACGATCGCCCCTTCGATATAGCCGGGAAACGATGTCGAGAGTTCTGACGAGGCAAAGGTGATGCCCGGAAGGCCACGACGCAGGATATTTTCTGCATCGGTTGCGTGCATCACCTCGACGATATCCGAATAGCCACCGCCGCTCCATCTGTCGCCGATCCAATCTCGCAAAAGGATATCCAGCGGATCGCCAGCGTCAGGTCCAAGTGCCACCACCAGTCTCGATACCAACTCCTGCTTGAGCGCCGCCTCCCCAAGGGCCGCCCACTCAACGGCGATTGGGCCGCCAACGAACACAACAAGGGCCGGGTGCTCGTCATCATGGCTTGCATCACACGCATAGAGGCCGCGCGGATCAACCCAGATGACGCTGCCGCTCAAGCCCGAAAACCGCCAGAACGGCTTGGCATAGCGTAGAAACAACTTGACCACGGTCCCGCTCTTCCAGGCAACGAGCGCGCGGTCTGTCACGGCAGGAAGCAAGGGCTGGAAACTGATTTCGTGCGCCATCACCGGTGGCACGGCAACGATGATTTCGCTCGCCGAAAAGACCGCTGATGGAGTGCGGACCACCATACCGGACGTGGTTGTCTCGATGCTTTCGACCGGTTCGCCCACCATAACCGAACTGCCAAGTGACCGCGCAATATCTGCTGCAAGCGAATGCATGGTTTCCTTGAGGAAGTACTGAAGCTCGGAAACCCTGTTGGTGATACGCCGGTCATTGTCGATTACGTACCAAAGCGGAACAAGCTCGGCCGGCCGGCACCACAACCCCTCGATCATCGAGAGAAACCTTTGTTTGACGGCTGGATTAGCCTGTTGGCTTTCAACCCAGGACTGCACCGTCAATCCCGATACTGCCGGATCATTCGGATCGGTATTTCGCAGGCGGTGGCGTAGCGCCATTGATCCGGCCGAGATTTGCGTGGCATCGTGCCTGCCGTGCGGGGGCGGCTGAGCTACGGTATCGCCGCGACTGGGCGTATCCACGAATGTCTTGCCATGGCTCCGTGCCAAAGCCATGACTTCGGGCATGTCATCGCAGAGGAACTGGCCCCCCATATCCAGCAGTTCGCCGAGGCCATTCGTGATCGCCTCGACACGTCCTCCTACCCTGTCTCGTGCCTCGAGCAGCACAAAGTCGATGTCGGCGCGTTGCAATTCGTCCGCCGCCGAGAGACCGGTAAAGCCTGCGCCGACGATGACAACTTGAGTGTGGTTGAACTTCTCTCTCAATACCCCGCCTTGATCTTCTCGAACTCGGCAATCATTTTGGCCTTCAATTCGTTGGGCAGCGGTGACTGGAATAAGGTATTTTCGTTGGATTTGTCGTCGTTGGCATAGCCCTTTACCGCCAGCAATTTCGGATCGACCGATGCCATGCCTTTGGCATTCGCCATACCGTATCCCCAATCGTTCACCATATAGGTTGCGATAGCCGGATCATTGACGGCATTGAGGAAATCATAGGCCTTTGCTTCGGAGCCCGGCGCATCCTTGAACCGTACATAGCCGCAAACCCAGGTTGAAATGCCTTCATCGGTGTCGGGTTTTCTGGCAGCGGGCGTGCCTGCAAGAGTGAGCTGTGTCGCTGCATCGTTCCATGCCCAGGCAAGATCGACTTCACCGCCGCCCATCGCCTGGACGATCTCGGTTGTATCGGTCCAGTAGAGCCGTACGTTCTTGTGCACCTGACGAAGGAAATCCGAGGCCTGCTTGAACTGCTCATCGGTCATCTTCGTCCAGTCCTTCAATCCTATCGCGAGGCTGGCCAGAGCATAAGCATCGTCGACATTGTCGCCGATCGACACACGGTCCTTGAACTTCGGATCGGCAAATGCCTTGAGCGATTGCACATCCTTCGCATCGACCTTGTCGGTGTTGTATGTGAGCGACGTATTTCCCCAGTCCCATGGCATGAACCAAGCCTTGCCATCCGCCGTCGTTGTCAGATCCTTCATCGCCATAATACTTGGCGACAGATCATTCCATCCGGTAATCTTTGTCGTATCTAGCGGCTCTAGCAAACCGGCTTCGCGCCACTTTTTCACACTCTGTGAGCAAGGATGACCGAGATCGGCCTTGAAGCCTGAACGGACCTTTTCAAAGGCTTCGTCCTCGTCTCCGAAGAAGGCGAACGTGGGCGAACCACCGTTCTTGGCGACATAGCCGGGGTGGAATGATGGCTCTTCATAACCTGCCCAGTCAAAAATGACGAGATCCTTGTCCGCGGCGATGGCGATTGTCGCCGCTGCAGCCGAAAGCGCGGCAGCTGCTCCAAGTATCATGCCAAGATGGCGGCCCGATTTATTCATCATTCGTTCCCCTTGTTGCTAACCGTTCATGCGGTTTTCTTCGCTGGCAAATTTTCTCTTGAGAAGTGTTTTGGAAATACGGACGCCAGGTAGTCGCAGGCGGCAAAATACGCCGTTTCCCGCGTGACCTCCTCGGTTCCCATCATTAGCCGCAACCAGAGGCCCTCGAGCATGGCGCTCAGCCCAAGGGCGGTCGCCGTGGCATCGAACGTATAGGCTCCGTCGTCCTTGAGCTTCTTGCAGATGTCGATGATCACATTTTGGTATGCCTCGTCCCGTGCTCCGCACAGAGCCTGATAGGTCGGCCGCGACTTCGCCTCGCCCCAAAAGGCGCACCACGCGGCGAGCTTTCTCTTGTTGCAAATGGCGCGGTCGAAGTCGGAAGCGACAACGCTGGCAAGTTGTCGGGCAGGATCGTCGCCGCCTTTCGCCAACGCATTACGCCAATGAACCGAATATTCTTCCGACATATATTGCAGCGTTGCGACGAGCAGCTTTTCCTTGCTCTCGAAATGAAAATTGACGATGCCCCGAGAGAGGCCAGCGCCATCCGCCACATCGGCCATGGTGGTCTCGGAGTAGCCGCGCTTGGCGAGCGAATCGATCGTCGCCTCGATGAGCTGAAGCTGCCGCGTTTCCTTCGAAGCCTTGCGACCGCGTTTTTCCGCGTCCTTCTCCTTAAGTGGTGTGACTTTCATGCTTGACCTCTTTTGCATTTTGCAGGGCTGCAACTCCCGCCCGGCATCTTCATGCCGATGAGTGAAGTGAAAGCCGTCATTGTCAAGCTCGGTCTGCATCGTTTCCAAGGCCGGATGCTCTCTGTTTCCGTCGAGGGCGTAATGTCCACAGTCTTCCCAAACAATAACGCACGTCGCTCAAAACGCAATAATATTTGTTGAACATTCATTCAATATCCGCTGGACAAGTCGTTATTTCTCGTGTGAATTATGGAGCAAGAACAAGGTGGAACGGGTAGCGAATGAAACGTTGGGACGCCATAGTCATCGGGGCGGGACATAATGGACTGGTCAATGCGTGCTATCTTCAGCGCGCCGGACTTGACGTGCTCGTGCTGGAGAAGAACGACTGGATTGGCGGTGCAGCCACCAGCAGATCGCTGACCCCCGGCTTCCTCTATTCGAACTGTTCGTATGTGTGCTCGCTGTTCCGGCCGGAGATCATGCGCGATCTGGAGCTGCCGCGCTTTGGTTTGCAGGTCATTTCGTATGAAGGCGGCGCCGTCTTCACCCAGGACGGCGACTATCTTGCCAATTATCGCGATCATCACTCGCATCGACGGGAATTCGCGCGCTTCTCGCCGCGCGATGCCGAAGCATATGATCGATATGCGCGCGACGTGACGAGGCAGTGCCGGTTCATACAGCCGTTGCTCATGCGCACCGCCGCGGATCCAACGAGCTTCCGGCCACGTGATATCTCGGAACTGATGTATCTCGGCAAGAAATTTGCCGGGCTCGGCGCCACGGAGATGGCAGACACCTTGCGCTTCTGGACGATGTCGATTTCGGATTTTCTCGATGAATATTTCGAAACCGACGTGATCAAGGCGAACTTCGCGCTGTCGGGCATCATCGGCACGGCGCTCGGGCCAATGTCACCCGGCACAGCATATGTGCTTTTGCATCACTACATGGGCGAGGTTGACGGGTCTGTTGGTGCGTGGGGTTACGCCCGCGGCGGCATGGGCGCGGTCACCAAGGCTCTCGCAGCCTCGTTCGAAGCTTCCGGCGGAACGATCCGCACCGGCGTCGAGGTTGATCACGTTCTCGTCAAAAACGGGTCCGCCAAGGGTGTTGTGCTCGTCGACGGTGAAGAAATACCTGGCAAGGTGGTCATCTCCAACGCCGACGTCAAAAGAACATTCCTGAAATTAGTAGAGGAAAAGGAACTGCCCGATATCTTCCTGCGGCGCGTCAAGAATTTCAAGATGCGCGGTTCATCGGGAAAGGTGAATATCGCGCTCGATGCCATGCCGGAATTTCCCGCTTTGCCGAAGGATTCCCCGGTCTACCGCGGCGACATGCATTTCACCGACAGCGTGGAGCGTATGGAGCGCGGGTACGACGACTGGAAAGCCGGACGCTGGTCAGCGGATCCTTTCCTCGACATGGTTATTCCAACGACGCTCGATCCGACAATGGCGCCGCCCGGGAAGCACTTTATGAGCTGCTTCGTGCAATATTGCCCGCCCAAGGTTGAAGGCCGCGAATGGACAGACGCCGACCGCGACGCATTCGGCGAAACCGTGGTATCACAGATCGCCGATTATTCGCCGGGTTTCCGCGACCGTATCGTCCATATGGAGGTCCGCACACCGCGCGAACTGGAGGCGGAAGTCGGCCTGACGGAAGGAAATATCTTCCAGGGCGAGTTGACCTTCGATCAGTTGCTGTTCAACCGCCCTGTCCCCGGATACGCACAATACCGTTCGCCGGTCGGTGGGCTATACATGTGCGGATCGTCGACCCATCCCGGCGGCGGCGTCATGGGTGCGCCCGGACGCAATGCCGCGGCTGAAATCCTGCGCGATCTCTCGCGCAGCACCAAACATATGAGCCCGGCCCATGATGTCATTTGATACGATCGTCATTGGCGGCGGCCACAACGGCCTGGTTGCGGCAGCAACGCTCGGTAAAACCGGGCGAAAAGTTCTGGTCCTTGAGGCCGACAGCCAGACTGGCGGCGCGGCGCGCACCGAGGAGTTCGCGCCGGGTTTCCGGGTGTCATCGGTTGCCCACCTGATCAACAGGCTGCACCCCGAAGTCGTCAAGACGCTGGAGCTGGAAAGACACGGCCTGAAGTTCGATCCAGCCAGTTTCATGCCGAGCACAGCGCTCTCCACAAAAGGCACACCGCTCACGCTTATCGGGGCCTACGGGGAAAGTCTGGTCGGCGCTTCCTCGCTGGAACAGTCCGCATGGAACGATTTACGCGCCCAGCTTTTCCGCTACGCCGGGATTCTTAAACCCCTGTTGGCTCGCCGGCCGCCTGATCTTGGCGGCATGTCGTTTGCAGAGACCGCGACATTGGCCATGACCGGCATCTCCTTACGCCGGCTCGGCAAGGAGGACATGCGTGACTTTCTGCGCATGCTGCTGATGAATGTTGCCGATGTCCTGGACGAACATCTCGTTGATGACCGATTGAAGGGCCTCCTGGCTTTTGACGCCACCCTCGGCAGCCATCTCGGGCCACGGTCGCCCACATCGCTGCTCGGGCTTTACTACCGGCTTGCGGGCGAAATCAACGGCCAGCCCGGTGCGCAGATGTACCCCGTCGGCGGAACGGGTGCTGTGGTCAACGCGATCCAGGGCGCTGCGGAGAAAGCCGGCGTCACCATCCGCTCGAATGTTCCTGTCGCCAGGATCCTTGTGGAGAATGGCCGGGCAGTCGGTGCCGTGCTGGAAGATGGCGAGGAAGTCCGGGCGAAAACCGTTGTATCGGCCATCAGCCCCCGCGCGACGTTCCTTGATTTAATAGGAACGCGTGAGATTGATACGGGTTTTGTCCGGCGCGTCAGCAATATCCGCGTCAACGGCGACGCGGCCAAACTGCATCTGGCGCTGGACGGGCTGCCGCAATTTCTCGGCCTGGGTGCGGCCGGACACCACGGGCGGCTGGTCATTGCGCCGTCGGTGAACCATGTCGAACGCTCCTTCAATCCGTCGAAGTATGGCGAATTCTCACCGGACCCGGTCATGGAAATTACTCTACCGAGCCTGATAGATCCATCATTCGCGCCTGACGGCGCCTGCACTCTCTCCGCTGTCGTCCAATATGCGCCCTATGCATTGAAAGAAGGCTGGAGCAGCGGCAAACCGAAATTTTTGAAGGCGATTCTCGCGCAGCTGGAGACCTATGCCCCAGGTATCGGCAAGTCGATCCGCCACGCCGAGCTTCTCACACCACTCGACATCGAACAGCGCTACCGCATGCCAGGCGGGCATTGGCACCATGGTGAGCTGCAGGCCGATCAGATGCTGATGTCGCGTCCCGTCTTCGGCGCAGAAGGTTACGATACACCGATCGACGGACTCTACCTCGCAAGTTCGGGCTCACATCCGGGCGGCGGTGTGTCGGGCGTTCCCGGGTTGAATGCGGCACGCCGTATAATTGCGATGAAAGGATGAGAGCATGAAGCACTGCGACCCAAAGAAGCTACTTCCGGCTCGTGCCGCTTTGCAGAGCCACTTCCGCACGCCTCTGGTTGCATCGCCATTTCAGCCGCGCATCGATGCCTTGGTGCGAACCGAAGAATGGTACGATTGGGCCGGCTACAAGGCCCCGCTGTCGCTTTGGGACGAGGAGCTCGAATATTTCGCAATTCGCAGCCAGTCCGCGCTCTTCGATATCTCTCCGATGGTGAAATATCGCATCGAAGGAACCGACGCAGAAGCATTCCTCAACCGGGTTACGCTTCGCGACGTCAGGAAACTGAAGCCCGGCAGAGTGCACTATACCGCCTGGTGCAACGACGAGGGACATGTGCTCGATGACGGAACTCTTTTCCGGCTGGCGAAAGACAGGTTCCGGCTGTGCTGCCAGGAGCGACATTTGCCATGGCTGCTCGACAGCGCCATCGGGTTCGATGTTAGCGTCGCCGAAGAAACTGAAGCCATCGCTGGTCTGGCTTTGCAGGGCCCCACATCCTTCGCCGTTCTGCGCGATGCCGGATTCGAAGGGATTGAAGGACTGAAAGTCTTCGATCTCGCTGATTTCCCGCACGAAAGCGGTATGGTCACCATTTCTCGCACGGGATTTACCGGCGATCTTGGCTATGAACTCTTCATCGACGGGAAACACGCGCTTAGCCTGTGGGATCGCCTTTGGCAGGCGGGAGAACGGCGCGGCTTACGCGCGATAGGCTATGCTGCGCTCAATCGCGCGCGGCTTGAGGCAGGACTGATCGTTGCCAATGCGGATTTCGTTACAGCCGAGCACGCTATTCGCGCTGACCGGGTGCGGATGCCGGATGAGATCGGCCTCGGCTTTTTGATTGATGTTGAAAAGCCTCATTTCAACGGACGCCGGGCAATCCAGCAAGCCCGAGCCAAAGGCACCATGCGGCATATTCTGGTGGGGCTTGAAATCGAAGGCAATATCCCCGCGGAGCACGCCATTGTCTACCATCAGGGCAAGCGCGAAATAGGGTTGGTCAGTGCCGCCATATGGTCGCCGATGGCCAAGCGGAACATCGCGCTCGCCAGTCTGGAAAGGCCCTACGGCGACACGATCACCGGCGATCTCTGGGTCGAGATTTACGCCATGCGCGAGCTTCGCTATCAGAAACTGATGAAGCGCGCCAAGGTCGTGCCAAGGCCTTTCATCAAGCTTGACCGGCGGACGGCCAATCCTCCTGCGGATTTCTGACATGTCCAGACCCGACGAGGATGAAGCCGAACAATGGGTTTTGATCAACACCCCGCTGGGACAGGAATGGTCAGGCCGAACCCGATACGCCGCAGCTATGTATTTCAACAGGCAGGGCGAGATGAGCGCCGAGACATTGGAAATCTATCGCATCTGTTCGCGGCTGGATTGGGAAGACCCGCTTGCCATTCTCAGGTCCCAGCATATCGGCAGCGAATGGCTGGCAAGGATCAACGGTTATCAACATGGGGAACAACAATGAATATCAAAAGCATTCTACTCGGCTCCGCTGCAGCTCTCATTGCAGTGTCAGGGGCACGCGCTGCGGATGCAGTCGTTGTTGCTGAACCGGAGCCCGTCGAATATGTGCGCATATGCGATGCTTATGGCGCTGGCTTCTTCTACATTCCGGGGACTGAGACCTGCCTGAAGATCGGCGGCTATGTTCGCTACGATGCTGCTGCGGGCGACAATCCATATGACGGTACGAATGTCGGCGCCAAGGGCAACGAGACCTGGTACAAGCTCACCCGTGCGGAGGTTCGCTTCGACGCCCGCTCCGAAACCGAACTTGGCACGCTACGCTCCTATGCCGAGACCCGCCTTGAATATGAGAATGGCGCCTCGACCGGCGGTACACTCTCGCAAGCCTGGATCGAACTCGGCGGTTTCCGCATTGGTACTGCCGACGAACTCTTTGGGTCGTTTGTCGGCTATGCCGGCAATATCCTCAACGACGACGTGATCAATTATCAGTCCGGCCAGAGCAATCAGGTCAGCTACACTTTCACAGGCGGCAATGGTTTCTCGGCCATGATCGGCGCGGAACAGGGCCAGGATGACGTCACCGGTCTCGGTGGGCAGTATGTCATCGAAGACTACATGCCTCACGTTCTTGCGGGGGCGAAATTTGAAAAGGATTGGGGCGGTATCTCCGGCGTCGCCGGCTACGACTCCAATATTGAGGAATTCGCCGGCAAGCTTCGCCTGGACGTCAAGATCAGCGAGAATTTCTCAGCCTTCATCATGGGAGGCTATCAGTCCGGTTATGACAATAACTTCGATCTGGCCACTGGTGAAGTCGACCAGTTCAACCGTAACTGGTTCGGTACCTGGGAAGGTGACTGGGCTGCATGGGGTGGATTCACCGCAAAGGTCGCCGAAAAGGCAACTCTCAACGGCCAGGCTGCATGGGAAGATGAAGGGACTTACGCCTTTGCCCTCAATGTGGAATACGAACTGGTTCCTGGTTTCGTAATCACGCCGGAGCTCAATTACACCAAGTTCGATGGGGCTCGGGAGGCTTTCTCGATTGCTTATGGCGGTGACGATGATGCGTTCGGCGGCACGATCCGCTTTCAGCGTAACTTCTAAGGACACTGACACGGCTTGAGATCAAGCCGTGTTCGCAGGCAGTATTTCGCGTTGGTGCGATGAGCGACTTTTCGTCTACTGGACCGGTCCGGATGATGCCGATAGGTTCTGCCCGCAATTGAGAGGGAAGCACATGACTGATATTTGGTTTCGTACGGGTGAAGCAACGGTTCTGGCTGCAGAGGGTCAGGTGACCGACGCCATGCCGGAGGTTGTGATCGGCTCGGTCAGGGGTCCGGTCGGGCAGGCATTTGCCTCGATGATGGGACAGGTCAAGGGTCACACACGCATGTTCGTGGTGCGGGACCTCAATCAGGCCGTGCGCCCAGCCACGATGATGACCACCAAGGTCACCATCAAGAACATGGCATATGCCGAGCTGCTGGGCGGTGTCGTGCAGGCGGCGATGGGCGATGCGATCGTCGACTGCCTGGTGGAGGATATTCTGCCGCGGGACCAGGCAGACGAACTCTGCATGATCATCACAGTCTGGCTCGATCCGCGTTGCGTCGACGATGAGAATCTCGACCGCAAGGATCTCTACCGCACCAATTACGAAGCCACGAAGCTTGCTATTTCTCGCGCCATGACTGGCAAGCCGACCGTTGACGAATTGATCGCCAACCGCAAGACCGTCAAGCACTACGCTTTGGATGGCGTGATCGATTATTGAGCCGATGATTCTCGTGGCGGGCAAACCTTGCAAGGTCTGCCCGCCAGAGTGGGGCTAGTAGGTCACCGTAACCACGATCGTATCGCTGTATGTTCCCGGGGTCGGCGTGTTCTGCGGCGGTACCCGTGCGTAGACCGGCAGGTTCTGGGTAATGCCCGACCCCGTGCCACCAAACGTATTCGTGCCGGAAGTGTCTCCCCACGGCAGGGTGCGCGCGGTGTCTCGGTAGAGACCATACGTAATGAATTCGGCGCCTTTGGTCATCCGTCTAGCTGTCGGTCCAGCATTGGCACCTCCCGGACCGAGCGCCACCACATAGGGCGTGCCAGGTGAACAGTTGACGGAGACCTGACCGTCCTGATCCAGATTGAAGCTCAGCACGCCACGATTGCCGAAGTCGATATTCTGCGCCGATACGAGGCAGTCTTTCGCGGTTTGCAGGCTGACGGTGAAGTTTGTGGTTCCGGATATCCCCGACGGATTGGCGCAGCCTGCCCCATCGTCGAACCGGTATCGAAATGTCGTTTGGGCTCCGGAAAATGTCGACGAATAACTTCCGACAGGCACCGTCGTCTGGTTCGGCAGGATCTGCCCGTACATTGATACCGTCGTTGAACCGGTTCCCAGAACGGCAGGTATGTCGACAAAGAACTCTGGAGGTCGCGTCGAAAAGGCCCAGGTCCATGAACCCCAGACCGTTTGCCGGGCCGAATCCTGGTAAAGTTGATAGCTGAGCGAAGCCGGGCCCGTCATCAACCGCGCCGCAGAGGTCGCGCCGCCGCTGCCCGCATTGAGATTGGGACAAATCAGGACGCGGCGGAACAGACCGATGAGTGCGGAACAGTTTGCGGTAAGGCTCGTCGTTCCATTGATTGCGGCGCCAGATAATGGGCTTCCGGAGAATACCATGTTGGACGTGCTGAATGTGCACGTCTGCGCGAAGGCTGCTGCTGGCAGCAAGTTCAGGCAGGTCAGAAGGAGCAACAGGTGGAGCGAACGGGTCATTGGCACACCACGTTCTTGATTTTGACCTGTGTTCCCTCCTGCGCATGATATGGAAACTGCGCCCGGCAATTCTTGCCATCAAGAAGATCCACAATGATGCTATTCTGCGTGCCAAGTGCCGGAATATAGGCCTCGCCGTCATATCCGATCACAAACTCCTCCCCCTCCCGCGCGCCCTCCACATGGCCACGCAAGCCGGGCTGCAACGCAGAGCCATTGGCGTCCACGATGCCTACAAGCGCTGAAGCGGTGGTTTTCTTCACATCGAAATTGATCACGACACCGCTGCGGTCCGCCGGCACCACCACATCGCGCGTTGCACCAATGCTTGCGTCGACCGGCAGGTTTTTCGGATCGATGGCGACCGTGTTCGGCTCATAGGATTTGAGGTTGGGCACGAGAATGCGGCCGCTTCGGTTCGTACGGCCTACAGGACGGTTCTCGAATGAAACATCGACATCCGGCGCCCCGACATCGACCACCGCAAAGGCGTCATCGATGCGATTGGTAGCAAAGACGCCGCCGGACGCAACCGCGATCGCACCATCCACCTGCGCATTGGCGCGGACCGTGTCGTCGAATTGCTGTACACTGCCTTCGACACGAGCATAGCGCCCACGATAGCTGGCCGCAGCGGAACGGTCCGGCTTGTCGCCTTCGCTGGTCCTCAGGCGCCAACCATAACTTCCCTCTTCCTGCCGTTCCGATTTGGCGACGTCGACGAAACCTGCCGGACCGTCGGAGGTCTGTTCGTAGCCTGTGGAGACATTGACGTCGTTGTCGAACGGTATGGTGAGGCCGGCAAACACACCAAAGCTGTTGCTGTCCTCGAGATCGGTGAAAGCGGTCGCATAAAAGGAACTGCTCCTGAACACCGACTGGTTGAAGGAAGCGCCGACGATCTTGCTATTGCCGCCGCTATCGAGATCAAGCTGCGTGTATGAAAAGTTGAGATTGCTGCGATCGAAGGGCCCCGGCGTGGACACGGTGACTTGTAACAGCGAGCGGGGCACACGCGGACTGAACACGGTGACGCCGCTCGGATCGAACACCGGATCGAGTTGGTCATCGGCAGAGACAGAGGCGATGTCATCGTAGTTGCCGAATGCATGCTGCAGCCGGGCAAAGAGGGTGTAGTTCTTGTTGGTCAGCTCCACGGTTCCATTGAGGATCATGCCAGCGTCGCCATCATGGCTGCTGCCAGCGGCAGCAACCGAAGCCACACCGTAGGCGCCAACGGGAAAAGCCACGCCGATGCCGCCGTTGAGGAGATCGATGCCACCTTCGAAATGCCCTTCGAGTGTCAGCCAGTTTGTAAGTCCATAGCGGAAAGTGGCGACACCCATCAAATCACTGTCGTAATCATTGGACTTGGTTCCGTAGTTGCGGCGCGGAAACCCCATTTCGGCGGAAAAGTCGGCCAGGCCCTTCTGCAGAAGCAGGCTCGATGAATAGAACGGCAGGGTTGTGCGCGTCTCGCGTCCAAGCGTATCCCGCAGAACGATCTGCGCCTCGCCCTGCCCGGAAAACACAGGAAAGTTCGTTACCTCGAATGGTCCGGAGGGCACCGCCCCGCTATAGGTCCTGACATTCTGCGTATAGACTTCGAGCGTCGAAGGCACGGCTGCGGTCCCTGAAAGGATGGGCACCGGTAGCGTGACAAGATCAGGCCGCAAAGAGAAATTGCGTTGCACCTGCATCCCGCCGAGAAAGACCGGGCGCGTCCATGGCAGGCCACCGGAAACAAAGTCACCGGCGCGGTAGGTGATCAGCCGCTCGGGATCGGAATAACTCCAGGTGGTGTTGAGCCGTTTCACCCCTTCAAGTTCACCCTCCGACATATTCGCTGTAAACGATTGATTGAGCGTGCCGTAGGGACTGAAGAACCGCGTATCGAACCCGCCAGAAATACCCTGAAAGGGTTGGACATTGCCATCCATCAGATCGTCGGTGCTCGCGAAGAGCGAATAATTCAGTACCGCGCCAAAACTCGACTGAGGTTTTTGCGCTCCCTCTTGTGCCTCGGCCTTTGGATTTACGTCGATGACCTTCGCCGCGCGGGTGCTGTCGTCGGTCGTCACGTAAAGCCGCTGTGTGGCGGCATCCACCCTGTACTCAACATTCGGTAGACGATCGAGCCGAATGGATCCGTCGGCCTCGCGCGCATGGCCGTCAGGTTTCAGCCCGACTTCGCGCAACTCCTCCGGCCTGACCGACAATCCACCGTCAGTCATTTGTTTGAAATTACCGATCATTCCGGTCGAGGTATCGTTGATGAAAACCTCCAGATAGAGATCCCGGGGCTCCGCTCCCTGCGATACTGTCTGGTCTGAGGCTGGAACAGCCTGTTCCTGGCCCCGACCAATCGATAAAAACCATGGGCTCATGCAGAGGATTGCGAGCGATCTAGCGACCGCTGATCGCAACATCGGCATCAAGCGGCCCGAAATCGCTTTGAGCCTTGAGGGCTGCCGGGCCCGGCGAAACCGATTTCCCCGGTCCGATAGGCCATTGCATGCTCGATTCTCCAAGCACATAACCCACCAGGCCCTTGCGATTGCCGAGGACACGCCCAGCCTGGCTCAGTTGCACATCAGCAAGCCTGAGCCTTGTATCCCCCGCATTGTGCGCGGTCAGCATCAAGGTGCCTTTCGACCTGACGATGCCCCAAGCGACTTTTGGCGGCGACGCATCCTCTTGCTTAAAAAAAACCGGGATCGAATAGCGCACGACAAGGGCAACGGTTCCGGCTCTCTTGCGAGAGGGATCCGGCAATTCGTCGACGAGGACGCGGTAGCTCTCCTCGCCGGCAACCGGCGTTTTCGTGACCCTCACAACGCGCACCGCATATTCCTTGGCACCAGCCAGTGTGGTCGATGGCGGGCTGACCACGACATCGTTCGTCGGCTCGAGTTGTTCGACGCCATCCACCTGCGTCCAGCGAAAGACGCGGATTTGCACGTTGATCGGACGCTTGGCTTCGTTTGTCAGCGTCAAAACTCCAGCGCTGCCGGGGGCTATCATTTCGAGACTGGTTGGCGATACCCGTAATGAAGCGCTTTGGGCAATGCCGGAAAAAAATATGACGAGGCCCATCGCACCAATGCCATAGAGCATGGTTCGCATTTTGTTCTCCTAAAATATTATCCTCAATAGGTAACGGTTACTGCAACTGTATCGCTATAGGCGCCCGCACCCGGCGTTGTCTGAGGCGGAACGCGCCCGTAGACCGTGATCGGCTGCGCCGCGCCATTTCCCGTGCCCGATACCGTATCGGTCAAGATGGTGGTTCCCCAGACATTCGTATGGTTGACGTCCCGGTAGAGATTGTAACTAACAGTCGCCGCGGCCGGACCGGTCATCAGCCGGGTAGTGAGCGAAGCGCCTGTTCCCGTGCCAAGTCCTATACCGACATTGTACGGTGTGCCGGTCGTGCACTGCACGCTGATGGTGCTGGTCGAATCGACATTGGCGTCGATGACGCCATGCGATCCGAAATCCAGATCGGATGCAGAAACCAGCTTACATTCGGTTGTTATGGTGATCCTGACAGCAAAGCTCCCCGTTGCTGTGGCGGCCAGGCCCGGACCAGTTCCGGTATCGGGCTTGCCGTAGCCGCTCAGGCGCGTCAAGCGGACGCGACCGTTACCATTGCCTCGCGGTCCCAAGCCAAGCTCAATGCTGCGCTCGATATAATTGGTGGCAACGTCGGAGCTGTCAGCCTTGATACGGGTGATGAAGCGTCCATTGAGCGGTTTTTTGCAGACGAGGCACCTTGGGACCATATCGTTGTCTCCGCTGCGCAGACGCCGTCGGGACCAGTGCGAGCCCTTAGCCTAGCAGATGCGAAGACCGCAATGGAGAGCAAGTTCTGGGGCGCTTACCGTGTCGCCCGTGCTGCCAGGATCAAAGATGAAGGCTCACTCACTTTCGTCTCGGGTTTTCTCAGTGTCAGACCGTCAACAAGTTCGGTGCTCCAGGGCGCGATCAATGCTGCGCTCGAAGCCCTTGCCCGTGGATTGGCCCTTGAGCTCGCACCGATACGCGTCAATGCCGTCTCCCCAGGTTTGATTGAAACACCACTGTGGTCGAAAATGCCTGAGGACAAGCGCGACGCCATGTTCGCCAGCGCCGCCGAGCGCCTTCCTGTTCGCCGCATCGGTCAGCCGGAAGACATAGCCAATGCAGTACTGTTTCTTGCTACAACACCTTTTGCCACTGGCTCAACCGTGCGCGTCGATGGCGGAGGGGCGATCGCATGAGCATTCCCATACTTGACCATGTGACCCTGCGAACCCATGATCTCGAAGGCACGCGCGTTTTCTTCGAAGCCGTTCTGGATCTTAAAACAGGGTATCGCCCGGCTTTTTCGTTTCCCGGTTACTGGCTCTACGCTGGCGACGCGCCAATCGTGCATCTCATTCCGGGCGATGGTGGTCCGGTCGACGGGACCGGGGAGGCGATCGATCACATTGCCTTTCGTCTTGCCGATTATGATGCGATGCTTCGCAAACTCGATGATCTCCGGATTGTCTATTCCCGTATGAATCTGCCGGAACTCGGCGAACGTCGTCTCTTCATTCGTACACCCGCAGGCGTTCTCCTTGAACTGGTGTTCCGCGAAGCAGCGGCAAGTAGGCCATCAACATTGGAGAAGAAGATATGAAAATTGATCTGACAGGCAAGACCGCGATCGTGACCGGTTCCACGAACGGTATAGGATTCGCTATAGCGAGGGGTCTGGTTGAGTCCGGGGCCTCGACAGTCCTTAATGGCCGTACACAGGATGCCGTCGATAAGGCTATCGCCCGGTTGCAAGCGGATGTTCCCGGCACGCAGGTGCGCGGCGTTGCGGCAGATCTTGGTACTGCCGAGGGTTGCGCCAGGTTGGTTGCAGCCGAGCCAACCACAGATATCCTCGTCAACAATGTCGGCATTTTCGGCCCTCAGGATTTCTTTGAAACACCGGACGAGGAATGGGAGCGCTTCTTTGCAGTGAACATCATGTCCGGGGTGCGCCTGTCGCGCGCGTATCTTCCCGGCATGGCCAAGCGCAATTGGGGGCGCGTTATCTTTCTCTCGTCTGAATCCGGGCTCAATATCCCGGCGGAGATGATCCACTACGGCGTTACCAAGACGGCCGATCTTGCTCTATCGCGCGGCCTTGCCAAGCGGATGACAGGTACCAATGTTACAGTGAACGCGATCCTGCCCGGACCGACCCTTTCAGAGGGTGTGCGTGAGATGCTACGCGGGGATCAGGAGAAAACAGGCAAGCCTATGGAAGAAGTCGCTGCCGATTTTGTAACCACACACCGGCCGAGTTCAATCATACGTCGTGCAGCGACCGTCGACGAAGTCGCGAACCTCGTTGTGTATGTGGCTTCCCCTCTCTCCTCAGCAACAACCGGTGCCGCGCTCAGGGTCGACGGGGGTGTCGTCGATACGATCGCCTGAGCGGCAACAGCTAGACGGCTTGCTTCAACGCGGGACGTGAGGACGCCGGGAACTGGCCCGCAAGGCGCGTGACCAGATATTCCGGGTCTTTCCCACGCCAAGAAAACGCCCTCATCCCACGTCCACCGCCACGGCATTCCCCCACGTAGACGCCTTCCAAACTGGCAATCCCGCACCGGTGCACCGGATAACCCGTTCCATCAAAAATCGGCAGTTCGACAAACGACCAATCCGAGCGGAAGCCGGTGCTCCATTGACCAATGATGGACCCGCTCGGGGCTGATCAACCATATGCGCACATCGGGTATCGGCGTCGCCCGCTGAAGTTGGTGCCAATTAAAACCCGAACGATTTCTGCGCTGGTTGCGGTGGTTCGAAATGAACACCCTCCAGCTCGAGCATGCGCGCCTTCGCGACGGAGCCTCCAGGAGCGGAAAAACCACCGACTTTGCCCCCGGCTGCCAATACGCGGTGGCAAGGAATAATCAACGGCACCGGGTTCCTGGCCATGGCCTGGCCGACATCGCGCGCGGCTTCCGGTCCGGCGCCAAGTTGCTTGGCCAACGCACCGTAGGTGGTCGTATGGCCCCAACCCAACTGTCGTGCCGCAGCATATATCTGCTCGAAAAATCCGTCCTGCTCGCCCAAGTCGAGCTTGAAGCCGAAGAAATCAATCTCTTCGCCCTCGAAATAGCGCTTTGCCGCAGCCACAGCTTGAAGCACTTGCTGAGAGGGTTGGCCAGATTCGGCGCCGGGTATCCTGCGAAGAAGCAACCGTTCTGTCGCGTCAGCACTTTTTGTCGGTAATTGAAAGCGTGTGATCCCGATATCGCTCCAGGCGATACCGCAGAAGCCACCCGCGGTTTCGAAGATAAGATAATGATGCACTGTCTGGCCCATCGCACGGCCCTCGCGTTTCGATTTGCCATAAAAATCGTGCAATCGGCGCGCGAATTCAACCCGATTCCTGCTTCATGCGAACGCCGAGCAAAAATTTCGGCGGTTTCAGCGTCAAATTGTACGACCTAGTCCCTGGACAGAGGTGGTATATTCGAAAAGAGCGGACCAAGTCCCTCTGCCATCGTCAGATGCGTGATAACGGCATCGCGCAGTCGGTGATATGGCAAGTTTGCCAACATCGCCGTCTGCACTGCAGCCATAACCTCTCCAGCCTCGGAACCAATCATGGTGAAGCCGAGAATGCGATCATCGCTCGCGCTTACGAGAACCTTCATGAAGCCCTGTGTTTCGCCGGTCGCCTCCGTTCGCAGCACCGCGCTCATCGGCAGTCTCGCGATACGTGCTTCGATGCCCTGGCGTTGCGCCTCACCTTCGCTTAGGCCGACGCGAGCGAGTGGCGGATCTGTGAACATGACGTAGGGCACCAACCTGTCATCCGTCCTGCGATTCCCGCCAGCCATGTTGTCTCTGACGATCCTGAAATCATCGACGGAAACGTGCGTGAATTGCGGGCTGCCTGCACACTCGCCAATCGCCCATATACCGGGCACTGTCGTTTCCAACCGTGTATCGACGCGGACGAAGCTGCGAGCGTCGAGCTCGATACCTGCCAATTCCAGACCGATGTCAGCGGTGTTCGGGACACGCCCGACTGCAACGAGAAGATCACTGCATTCGATCTTCCTCTCTCCAAAAGCCGTACGGACATTAACGGTCACCTCATCGCCGGAAAGGCCGTGAACACTGACAGGCTGTGCGTCCAACAGAACGTCAACGCTTTCATCGGTCAAGATGCGATACATTCCTTCGGCGACGTCGGGATCCTCCCTGCCCATGAGCTGGGGGGCCCGGCTCGATGATCGTCACGCGACTGCCGAAGCGCCGGTAAGCCTGCGCCATTTCGATCCCGACATAGCCACCGCCGAGCACAATCAGATGGGCAGGCAGGTAGTCGAGTTCCAGCGCCTCGATGTGCGTGAGAGCCCGGACAGTCCCAAGCCCCGGAATGCTCGGGATAGCGGCGTGCGATCCCACATTGATCACCATCTCTCTGCCGGTAACCCGCCGAGTTCCGCCATGGTTCAGCGTCACTTCGATCGTCTTCGCAGCCACGAAACGTCCGCTTCCCATGATCAGCTCGGCACCGCTTTTCTTGTAGGTGTTGAGGTGGAAGGCGATCTCGCGGTCGATCATGTCCTGTTTGCGCGCGCGGACCTTCGTCATGTCCGTCTTGACCGGACCAGTTACCGTGCCGAAGTGCGCGGCGTTCCGGGCGAGATGCGCGATTCTTGCGCTCCAGAGCTCATTTTTGCTGGGAAGGCAGGCCACTGCAGGACACGATCCGCCCACCCATCGGCGTTCAACGACCGCAACCTTTTGTCCGGAACGGGCGAGGTGCCAGGCGAGCAGCTTGCCACCTTGGCCGCTTCCGAGAATCACTGTGTCGAAATGTTCAGCTTGCGACATGAATTTTCTCTCGTGTTTGTTCGGGATGCTGCGGGAAGCTCGATCGGCTAGCCGCTGTTATCTGTTGTAAGGATCAACCATTGGCAGTCATCGAACGCGCGACTTCGGCGGCACTGATGCCCTCCAATGCGAGTCCATAGCCAATCCCCTCGTCGACGATGCGGCGCAACTTCTGGGTCAGTGCGATGCGGGTATAGCGACTTGTGAGCGGCGGCAGCTTTGCGAGCCCTTCCGCAATCTCGTGGGCGCGAACAAGCAGCTTGTCAGCCGGCACGACTTCGTTGACAGCGCCCCATTCCTTGGCCGTCTCAGCATCAAGCTCCTGGCGGGTGAGGATAAAATAACGGCCACGTATGCTGCCAATCACTTCCGGCCAGAGCAGGTTGACGCCGTCTCCGGGCACGATGCCAAAGTCGAAATGCGGCTTGTCCTGGAAAACCGTCGAGGGCGTCGCGAGTACGATGTCGGCGAGCAGAACATATTCTGAGTGCAGCCTCACCGGGCCGTTCAGCGCGGCGATCAACGGCACTTCAATGTCGAGAATGTTCATGAGGACCTTTTTGCCCTCGCGGTAGATCTTGTCATAGCCTTGGGGGGTGAAGAAGTCGAAACCCTCAGGGCTGATAGACTCCATGAACGCCTCGCCGCTGCCGGTCAGGATTACCACCCGGTTGTCCGGGTCGGAGCCGATCGCGTGAAAGAGATCAACAATTTGCTCGTGGGTGTGCCCGTTGAACACGAGCGTGCCGCCGTCGGTGTGCAGTGCCACTTCCAGGACGCCGCTATCAGAGCGGGTCAGGTGGGCGTTGGGGAAGCTGTCGCGGTAGGCGGTGAATCTGGTCATTGTGAAATCCCGTCACGACGTTGTTCGATGAAGACAAATTTATCGTGAAAGGAATCGCTGAGTAGCAGCGTCGAAAGACTAGGGTTTATTCCTGTGAGGAATGAACCAGATCCGCCAGCGCGAGTTGTATCTCGACAAAATTGGCGAAGGCGCGTGCCTTGGCGCTTGCGACCCGGCCCGTCGGGAACACGGCCCACAGGTCGATCGGCGTTATGGTCCAGTCACTCAGAACTTCCGTCACTGCGCCCGAGACCAGTTCCGGAGCAAACATCCATTCTGATGCGACCGTGACACCCACGCCTGCAAGAACCGCCGCTCGGACTCCCTCGGCAGCAGTCACCCTGACTCCCCCCTTTACGGTTACGGAGACTTCCGTGGAGTCCTTCCGAAACATCCACACGTCACGTCCTGGGCCCTTGCCGTGAATGACGCTTTCATGCGCCATCAGTTCGGCGGGTATCCTGGGCTCGCCAGCTTTTCCGAAATAGGATGGCGCACCGATGACGACGCGGCGCGCCTGACCAATTCTGCGCGCTGTCACGGTCGAATCTGCCAGATCGCCCATTCGCAGGCAAACATCAATTCCTTCTTCTATGAGATCGATGTGTCGATCGTCGAGAATGAGCTCCATATCGAGATGGGGATGTTCGGCGAGGAACTTCGGCAAATGCGGGATGACATGCAGGCTGGCGAACGTTGTCGCCGCGCCGACGCGCAGTCGGCCGGAGAGACTTGACCCAGCCCCGCGTGCAGCCAGGTCAGCCTCATCGGCTTCCTCTATGGAACGCTTGGCTCTCTGGTAGAAGTTTTCTCCTGCCTCAGTCGGCATCAGCCCACGTGTAGAGCGAAGCAGCAATTTCACCCCGAGCCGCCCTTCGAGCAGCGCAACTGTCTTGGAAATCGCTGGCTGGCCAACGCGGAACTGGCGCGCGGCTTCCGAAAAGGAGCCCGTCTCCACGACTCTTACAAAGGTTTCCATTGCAGCCAGTCTGTCCATACCCCTGCTCCTTCAAATGAGACATATCACCCGGCACAGCTTCCTGCCAACGCACAGTCAAACAAGAAAGCGCCATTCCCGACCGGAATGAAGATTATGTGTTCAGACTCAATACCCCGTGGATCGGCAAAGCACGCCGCTTGAATCCTCCCGAGAAGCAGCCCGCTTCAGACTACAAACGAAACGGCAGCCCCTGTGGATATCGGTTCGGTGCGACATTTTGCACACATATTATACAGTATGGATTGTTGCCTAATCTTTAAGCTGTGCTATTTTAATGTGTATCGGGTTCTTCTCCTCCCAGAAACCCGGGCACCAAATGCAACCTCTCCCTGTTGCATTTATAATCAAGGACCGCTGCATCTCCTCCGCAGCGGTCCTTTCCATAATCTCCAGTCTTTCGAACGAATTCCTGACAATCAGACCGTCACCACGATCTTTCCAAACTGCTGATTGGATTCCAGATAGTGGTGCGCCTCAACGATTTGTTCGAAGGAGAAAACCTTATCGATGATCGGTTTCAGAACGCCCGATGCGAGGCCATCCAGGATGAAGCGTTTGGCACGATCAAGTTGCTTCCGGTCGCGGACCACATCCTTGTATTGGTAACCATGCAGCGTCAGATTCTTGGTGAACAGTGGAAATAGCGGCAAGGAAGTCGGATCGGGGCTGAGCGCCCCATATTCGATCACGATACCGTTCTGCGCCATGGCGCCAGCGACTTGCTCCAGCATCGGTCCTGCGACAGGATCGAAGGCGATGCGAGCGCCAGTGCCCTCGGTGATCGCAGCCACCCGCGCTGCAAGGTCTTCCTCCCGCGTGACGACAACGTGGGCAGCGCCGGCGTCGAGCAACGCTGCCTTCTTGGCACTGGTCCGGGTTGTGGCGATAGGTATCGCGCCTACCGCCCGGGCGATCTGGATCGCCGCCAGCCCGACGCTGCTGGACGCCGCGGTAATGAGGACGAAGTCGCCCCTGGCCAGTTTGGCGATCTCGATGAGAGCACCGTAGGCCGTCACATATTGCATCCATATCCCTGCACTCTCGACCCACGTCAGCGACGCAGGATGCTTGACCGCCACTTCGGCTGGAAAGGTCGCGACTTCGCCATAGGAGCCCCATCGGGTGATGGAGAGCGGCGGAATGACGCTGACCGCATCACCGGGAGCAAAATCCGCCACACCCGCACCGACTGCCGTCACCACGCCAGCGCCTTCATAGCCGAGCCGGGCGGGAAACTCCGGCGCCTCGACATAGGGGCCGGATCGAAACATGGATTCGGCACGGTTTAGGCCGAACGCCTTGATCTCAACGGCGATTTCACCCGGTCCCGGTGGGGGAACTTCGACCTCCTCGATTCTAAGCACTTCCGGACCACCTAGTTCGTGGAAACGTACGATACGTGACATGAGCCCAATCTCCTGTTGACGATGGCGCTTGGCCGACATCCTCTATATGATTGGTTTCTGGATCAGGATAAATAAGGCTCTTATGACAACTGTCGAAAGCTTTAGTTTCTAATCATGGATCGATTGACCAGCATGTCAGTGTTCGTCAAGGCCGCGGAGGCTGGATCTTTCGCGGCAGCTGCGCCCGCGCTTGGCCTCTCTTCGCCGATGATCGGCAAGCATGTGCGCTTTCTCGAAGAGCGGATCGGCGCGCGGCTTCTCAACAGGACGACCCGGCGGCAAAGCCTGACCGAAGTAGGCCGTGCGTTTTACGAACGCTGCAAACTTGTGCTTGCCGAAGCCGAGGCCGCCGAGGCGCTCGCCCAGGATTTGCAATCGGTTCCGCGCGGCCGTTTGCGCGTCAACGCACCCGTGACCTTTGGTTCCTACAGCCTTGTGCCGATGCTCACGCGATATATGCGTCAATATCCGGAGGTGACAGTTGACCTCACCCTATCCGACCGCATCGTCGACCTGATCGACGATGGCTACGACGCGGTGATCCGAATCTCGCCGCTGACCGATTCCACATTGATCGCACGGTCGCTTGCGCCCTATCGGCTGCTCGCGTGTGCGTCGCCGGCCTATCTTGCTGAACGCGGCGCCCCGGCGGCGCCGGCGGACTTGATCGGCCACGAATGTCTCGGCTTCGCCTATTGGGCGCGGCCGCCGCTCGATGAATGGGATTTCACCAATGCTGAGGGTGTCCATAAGGTCAAGGTGCACAGCCGCTTCCTCGTCAACAACGGCCAGGCGCTGCGCGAGGCGGCGCTGGATGGCTTTGGCATCATCCTGCAAGCAGCAGACATGTTGAGGGACGACCTTGTCTCCGGGCGGCTCGTGCGGGTGTTACCAAACTATGAGACGCCATCCCGGCCGATGCACATCCTTTTTGCGCCTGATCGCCGTCCGACACCGAAATTGCGCAGCTTCGTAGATTTCGTCGCGGCAACCTTCGGCTGAGTGCCGACGCTGAAATCGGAACAGGCTCCTGCTGTTCTCAAACCAAGCCGAATGTCAGGTGCCAAGCGATACCGGCCAGGGATGAAGCGAGCAGTGTCTGTATCATCCCGATTCTGAAGCGGAAAATGGCGATGACCGCAGCAAGCGTCAACAATGCCGGTGCAACGTTGATTGAAGAGAGAACGGGAATATCCAGTACGATCCCGTAAGCCTGCCAGCGCACGACCTCACCGAAAATGACGTGAAGCGCGAACCATACGGCAAGGTTCATGATCACCCCGACGACGGCCGCAGTGATCGCCGACATTGCCCCGGTCAACGCACTGCTGTTCCGGAGACCCTCGATGAAAGGCGCGCCGAGGAATATCCAGAGGAAACACGGCACGAAAGTCACCCACGTCGTCAGGATGGAAGCCAGGGTGGCAGCCGTCAGTGGCGACTGCGTCCCAGGATCGCGATATGCACCCATAAAACCAACGAACTGCACCACCTGGATCAATGGCCCCGGTGTCGTTTCTGCCATGCCGAGCCCATCCAGCATTTCACCGGGCCGCAGCCATCCATAATTCTGGACTGCTTCCTGCGCCACATAGGACAGGACGGCATAGGCGCCGCCAAACGTCACCATCGCCATCCTGCTAAAGAAAACGCCGATCTGGCTGAAGACGTTTTCTGATCCGAAAACCAGGACAATGACTATGACAGGTGCGAGCCACAAGAACAGGAAGGCCGCTGATATCTTCAGCGACCAGGCGAGGTTCGGCCGTGCATGGGCAGGCGTTTCTTCACCGAGCGCCGAATCCCGATCGGCCAGTCCCGGACCCGAACTTCCATGGCCGCCCCCCACTTGAAACAGCGGCGAGCCAGCCCGTCCACCAATGTAGCCAATGATCGCTGCTGTCAGGATGATCAAGGGAAATGGGACATGGAAGGCGAAGATTGCAAGGAATGCTGCCACGGCGATCAGCACCATCACCCTGTTCTTCAGCGCCCTTTTGCCGATCCTGACGACCGCCTGCAGAACGACGGCGAGAACGGCGGCCTTCAGACCGAAGAACAGACCCTCAACTATTCCGACATTTCCGAAGATGACATAGATGTAGCTAAGGGCAAGGATCGACAGAAAGCCCGGAAGAACAAACAGAATCCCGGCGACGAGGCCGCCTTTTGTCTTGTGCAGGAGCCAGCCGATATAGATGGCGAGTTGCTGGGCCTCGGGGCCCGGCAAGAGCATGCAGTAATTCAGTGCATGCAAAAATCTGCTCTCGCCAATCCACCGTTTCTCGTCGACCAGAATGCGGTGCATGACCGCGATCTGTCCGGCAGGACCGCCGAAGCTCAGCGAGGCGATGCGGAGCCACACCCGGACAGCGTCACCGAAGGAAATGCCGTGGCCTTCACGGGTCTCCGGTGGCATCCCGATTTCATTGCTCGTGATATCGGACATGTTCACGCTCCCGGCTTTCGATTGGGCCAGTTGTGCGTCTCATCCGTGGCATCACGGCACCACCGGTAGAAGGCGTCATATAGCGTCATGCCGGCTTCGAGTTGTTCGAGGTCGTCTGAAAAGATGCGCGAGAGGCCAAGCGATGCCGCCAACAATCCCGGGGCTTCGGGAGCAAGGTCCGGGCGAGCCGTGTCGGCTCCACGAACGATAGCGGCGAGCCTCGATAATGGTTCGGATATCAGGCCAAACTCTTCGATCATCACGTCGAAGGTGCAGAGCTCATCGCGATGGCTCCAGAACACGTTTTCGATATCGAATGGTGCTGCGTTGAAGCGGTCTGCGACAGCTTCAACCTCGGCAGGTGTCACGAACAGGAAGACCGCATCCGGATCGATAAAACGGCGGATCAGCCATGGACAGGCAATCCGGTCGATCTTCGGACGCGCACGCGTCACCCAAACCGTGCGTCCTTTTTGATCGGGAGGCGGCAGGAGTGAAACTGGAACTGCTGGAAGTCCCGCGCCTGTCCAGGCTTCGTAACCTCCGTTCAACACTTCAGCCGGCACACCATTGTGACGTAAAAGGGCTGCCGTCCCCTCGCTGAGTTTCTTGCCCTGCTGGCAGATTATGACGGCCCGCTTGCCATCAAGTTCATGAGCCCAGAATCCCACGTCCTTGTGGGACCGCCGGCGTGAGCCAGGAATCAGTCGCGGATCCAATGCAAAATCCTCATCAATGCGGACATCGATGAGAACAGGACTGGTGGCCGTTCCAACCAGCCGTGCTAATTTGTCGTGAGTAATAGTCGTCGTCGAAGACATGTCGCGTCCCTCCGGTGAAGTCGGTTTGTTGGACGCGATACTTGGGCTGTCGCCTCGTGGGGAGATCGCAATCCCCATAAGTGTTAGATTGGCACGAACGCAAATTATGTCAAGCGATCACTCGGCGACCCGAAGTGGCGCGAATTCCAGCAGCTGTCGCACTACGCTTCATAAAACTATACTATGCGGCCTTTGGCTCGACTTCGACCGTCACGTGCGAAAGATCGTGGATATGGGAAAGTTTTTCCCGATAGGACGAAGGCGCTTTTGGATGTTCACTGACGAGCGATACGATAGCCCCGTGATGACCAGGGCCAAGTTGCCAGACATGCAGGTCGGTGATGAGGTCACCTTCGATTTCGATGGCCGAGCGAATTTCTTCGGGCAGATCTTCATCTGACGGAACATAATCCAGCAGAACCGCGCCTGCATCACGAACAAGACCCCAAGACCATCTGGCAATGACAAGCGCGCCGACGATACCCATGGCGGGATCGAGCCACAACCACCCGTAGACGCTTCCGGCAAGAAGAGCGGCTATGGCGAGGACAGACGTTAATGCATCGGCAAGAACATGCAGGTAGGCCGCGCGCAGATTGTTGTCGTGGCCATGGGCATGGTGCTCATCGTGACCATCATGATGATGGCCATGGTGCGAGTGATCATCCCGCAGAAGCCACGCGCACACCAGATTGACAGCCAGACCAATCACGGCGACCGCAATTGCCTGCGGAAAGCTGATCGGAACCGGGTTGGCAAGACGAAGGAAACTCTCCCAACCGATCAGAAGGGCGATCAGTGCAAGCACGACTGCGCTGGCGAATGCGGCAAGATCGCCGAACTTTCCGGTTCCGAACGTGAAGCGAGGGTTGCGGGCATTCTTGCGGGCGTAGAGGTAGGCCAGTGCCGCGATCAGCATGGCGGCCGCGTGCGTGGACATATGCCAGCCATCAGCGACCAGTGCCATTGAACCGAACACGGTTCCTGCTGCGATCTCGGCCACCATCATCGTCCCCGTCAATGCGATGACGAACCAGGTGCGGCGCTCGTTGCGCGCATGGTTGTCTCCGAGAAAGACATGATCGTGAGCGCCCGCTTCGGGATGCATCCAGTGGTCATGGTTCATTTGAGATATTTCCTTACAACATCAATGAGTTCGGCCGCTCCCTGCGCACGATCGCTATCCTCATCGTTGTCAGGATCAACGACGTGTATGCGGATGTGATCCTCGATGAGTTCGCCCATCAGCCCGTTCACGGCGCCACGCACGGAAGCGACAAGATTGAGGATATCACCGCATGGCACTTCGGCATCCAGGGCGCGCTCCACCGCCTCCATTTGTCCTTTGAGGCGACGAATTCGTCCCAGCAACTTGGCTTTCTCTTTTGTAGTGTGCGACATAATATAACCCCCTACCCTATATTTCGTACCAGTTCAAGCCGAATCATCTCCAGACAAGAAACACCTAAACAAGGTGCGGGGCTGGAAATGGAACAATTTGTCCTATTAGAGCGTTTGCTTTATGCACAATATGTTGATATCAACGTATTAGACGAGACCCTGCATAACGGCGTCCACGTGCCAGATGCTTGGGGCCGCCGACATCGTACGCAAGCCAATACAACCACTAGAGGACGCGGTCATGAATACCACTGACTCACTTACACCCACGGCGGAACTGGTAGAGCGGAACGGGGTTCGCTTTCCAAACGAAAGCAACGAATATCGGCAGGCGCGCGATGCACTCCTGGCGGAAGAAATTGAACTCAGGCGCCACATCGAGCGCGTCGCCGCACAGCGCCGGGCACTGCCACCCGGCGGTGAAGTGACCAGGAACTACCGGTTCGAGAGCGAGGATGGCCCTGTAAGTTTTGCCGACCTGTTCAACGGCAAACAGACACTCGCGGCCTATAGCTACATGTTTGGGCCCGAGCGTAAAAGACCGTGCCCGATGTGCACCTCGCTGCTCAGCGCTTGGGATGGCGAGGCTCGTGACGTCGAACAGCGCATCGCCCTGGCCGTGATCGCGCGCTCGCCGATCGAGCGGCTTGTCGCGTTCAAAAAGGAACGCGGCTGGCACGGTCTCAAGCTTTATTCGGACATGAGCGGCGATTACACCCGCGACTACGTGAGCGCAGAGGACGCCGACGTTCCAGCCTTCAACGTCTTCACTCGCCGCGATGGCACTATCCGCCATTTCTGGAGCGGTGAAATGGGGATGGCGACCGCCGATCCGGGACAAGACCCGCGTGGTGCGCCCGATCTTATGCCGCTCTGGACAATTCTCGATTCCACACCTGAGGGCCGCGGCTCAGACTGGTATCCGAAGCTGGAATACGGAGCCGCAGGCTGACGAGATCGCAGCGTCAAACAATCAGGACAATACCGGTGATCGCAAGCGCCGCGATCCAGACAAGGTCAAAATTGATCCATCCGCGGCGTAAAAAGGAAAGGCCAAGCCATTCATAGACCGAAATCGCAATAGCCAGGATCACCGCAAGCATGGCGGCCATGTGCATGCTGATAGCTGCCAGGGCTATCGGCAGTGAACCCGCTGCCGTCAGGTCCTTTGCCGGGCTGGCCGAGAGGCATAGTGGAATGACCACCGGCACGAGCATGAGGCCTGCCCCATGGGCAGTCGCCATCAGGAATGACCACAGCCCAAGCCCCATCATGCCCGTGGTCATGCCGACCCGCACGCGATGACGATGGCCATATGCGGCATAGTGAATAGCCCAGCCTAGCAGCACTGTTCCAGCGGTGACTTCCAGCACGCGCTGATCGACTATGAGACCCAGCAACACCGCTGCCAGCGCGACAACACCAATCGAAACCATGTGTCCTATTGCGATGGGGATCACAGACAGAACTACGGCTCTTCGGCTTTTCCTGTGCAGACCGAGCGCGACCGCAAAAAGCCAGCCCATAGCGGGGTTGAGGCCGTGAAAGATGCCAAGGCCAGCAAGCACCAGCCACGGTGACACGGCTACCATTTTTTACACGACTATTCGTTTTACGGGTGCCGGCCTCATCAAGGATAGCAGTAGGAATCGGACGAACAATCGCCTCCCTCCAGTCGCACCTGATGCGGACGATGACCTTTCGGCCAGTCAACGAAGAAATTTTCGTCGAATGTGATCCCGCCGTTCTCCCCAACGTCAAGCTTCACCATCCAGCCGTCGATGCCCTCGGGATAGAATTGCGGATCGATGGCGCCGTAGAGCGAGTTGGTAAAGTAAACCCGCTTTCCATCCCTGCTGATCTCGACCATTTGCGGGCCACCGTTGAGCGCGCCGTTCGCTGCTTTGGCATGGGTTGCCCGCGACACGATACCGCCAATCCGAACCCGGCCTGTCTCTTTTGGGCTGAACGGGTCTGACACGTCGTACTGGATCATGTCGCCTGTGCCCCAGCAGGATACGTAGAGGAAGCGGTCATCCATCGACAGATCGATATCGGTCACGAGCGGCGCCACCGCCTTGAAGCCCTGCAGCACAGGTGGCAACAGGGCAGGATCGGCAGGTTCTGCCGGAATCTCGATCACCTTTTTAACGGCCCATTTGTTGCCCTCGCGGTACCAGGTCCAGATCGATGCCGAGAGGTCCTTCAGGCTGATGACGCAGCCAACGAAGCCATAGGCCTTGGTCGGATCATGTGCCGGGCGCAATTCGAACACGAGCTGGTGCTCTTCGCCGAAGTCGATCTCCTGCAGGTGTTTACGTTTGTGAAGATCCCAGAAATGCAACCTGCGGCCATATTTGCTGCCCAGCAGGATCTCTGGAACGAGCCCGTCCTCGAATGTATCAGGGGTTCCCCATTCACTCGTCACCATCGTGTCGTGTCCGAGGTGCCACCAGAAATCATAGGCGAGCTTCTGGGGACCCCGGTCCATCTCCCACTGACCGAGGACATTGAAGCTTTCAGGATCGAGCAGGAATATGCCGCCGGGAGCCTTGCCCTCGGCGTTTCCGAGTGCGTTCACATAGATCCCTTCGGGACCGCAGTGTATGGTGTGCAACCGTGAATAGCCCGCCTTCTCGGCAATCTCTTCCGGCTCGATGACCTTGACGATTTTCGGATTTCTGGGGTCCGGCTTGGTGTCAATAATGTGCAGCCTTGATGACCGCAGGCCCGGTACGACGAGATAACGTCGTTCCATATGAGGGTGCGGCGCGTTGGGACAAAGGCACGACGAGCAGGCGTTCCAGCCGAAATGATGCAGCTCGTCGCCAGCATTCGGCATGTCGACCTGGCCGACAATCCGGGAATAGGAAGAAGACCTGGGGTCTACGTCGACGACGGCTATTGCATCGGGTTTCTTGCGGTCTGGATCGAAGGCGGCCACGTAGGCCAGCTTTTCTTCAGGTGCCTTTGCGGCCATTCTCGGCGAGGGATAGAAGGAAGGATCGGGTTGCCAGGTTGCCATGATGGAACTCTCCTCTTGTTCAAAACGGAGTCTTGCGCAGCGGTTCCTAAAATGAGTGTGACGGGCGATCTTCGCACTTGGGAGAAGCGGTGTCCAATCAAGTCATTTGATGACAGATGCCGTTCTGACTTGTTTTTGCCTCAGAAGTCGACGCGGGGGGTGTCCGGCATGGGATTTTCAAAAAGCATCCAGAACGAAACGCCGTAAGCGTGCTCATACCAGGCTTCGAAGCGTCCAAGCGCATCATCGATACCTGACGTTTCATCGGGCGTCTCCGCGCCGCCCGATGCACGATGAAGCGCAATGACTACGGGCGCGAAACGCGCAAGCGTTGCGTCTCTCGTTTCGCTGTCTGACGACCAGCCAAGTCTCACCCGTATCAGTGCAAGCGCGCGGGCGACCGCGATTTCCTCACCACTTTGCTCCGCCAGATCGCTACTGTCATCCACTTGCGGCCTTGCAGCCTCGGCAACTGACCGCATCAGATTCATCCGGCGAAAGGCGAAGGCACGTTCGCGTTCGAGTGTCGTTATCCGGGTTGCCGCTTCCAGCCGATAAGCGACCTCTGCCGATTGCGCCGTTTCAGCGGCTTGCTGCAGTCGCTCGATATAGGTGGTTGCCGTCGTCATCGGGAGCTTTCGGAGTTGCCTGAGGATGGCGGAAGAGAGTGGGAGTCGAACCCACCAAAGACCGTCTCTCGGCCCCTCCCGGATTTGAAGTCCGGACGCCCCACCGGGGACGATTCTCCTCCAGAAACAACATTTTCGCCGGTTGCACCTTCTGTCATACCGGCAAAAAGATCCAGACGGTTCCGGTTAACGCGGCGGAGATCACCACGGCGCAATGTGATGCTATGGTGATCGAAGAAATCAAGGATCTGGATTGCAACCTTGCGGCCATTTTCAACGCGGTCACGAAATTGCGCGGCCGTGAACCAGCCTTCATCGGCAGCTAAGCTAACCTCGGCGACGATCGCAACCATTTCTGCGACCGTGCCTCGCAGGAAGAAATGGTCGTGTGCGACCTCGTGTACCTTGCCCATGCGGCTGCCCAGCTTCAGTAGCCGGCGCACCTGCGGCTCCGGCACCGCGAACAACTCGGCAATGTCGCGGACGCGCGGCGGGCGGAACCGCTCGGCCCCGCCTAGTAATGGCTCAATCGCATTCCACAGCCGCTCGTCAGCCGGGGCCATCGTCACTTCATGACCGGCAAGCCGGACCCAGGCTCCTTCAAGCGCGATCTCACCGCTACGGGCAAGACTTTGCAGGGCTGCACGGAACGCAGGTACTGGCAGGCGCGGATCGAGCTGCGTCCGCAACCGCTCAATGCCGATTCCCAACAAATCCGGATTGTCAGCATGGAAAGTTTCGAGCCGGTCCAGAAGGTCTCGCTGGAATTTCTGCCAGTGCCCAAACGACACGGCGAGAACCGAAGCATCAAAGGGCAACCGCACGGCGCCCGATAATTCCGCCAATGCGCTGACATCCGCCGCCGCCATCGCCCTGTCGCGGGCGAAGGCCGTAACGTCCAGATAAAATGGCGGTACTGCCAGCAATGCTTCCATCGTCCGATCCGGCTCGATCAATTCTTGCGCATCGAGCTGTGCCCTTCGTTCCGGAGTGCGGCGTTTGCGGGCCGGAGCACGCAAATCGAGGAAGCGGCCGCCGCCGATCGTGCGCCGGGCCGACGTGTCGCGGATGACATAACGATCGCCAACCGCTGCAGCGATGGGCTGATCAAGCACAAGCTGTACGCGGGTGCGTGTTCCAGGCCCGATGGGCTCATCGGCCAGCAAGACGATGCGAGCGCCTACCTCAGTCGAGGCATGATGGAGCCGTACCGGGAACCAGTGACCGATCGGCTTGCGTTCGGAGCCAAGCACACGCAATGTCGCATCAATCCGGCTCGTCGGCGCGTGAAGGCTGCTGTCGAGCACCATATCTCCACGATTGATGGCTGACTTCGTTATGTCTGCACCGGCGAGATTGAGAGCACAGCGATCGCCGGCGCGGCCAACTTCACTCGGCTGGTTCTGTGCATGGATTGAACGGATGCGGGCAGAAAGGCCCGACGGGCTCACGGTCACATGCTCATCGACAGATATCATCCCGGAAAGTACAGTTCCGGTTACGATCGTGCCCGCCCCTTGTATTGTGAATGAACGATCTACTGCCAGCCGGAAGCACCCCGTCGCCTGGCGCCGGGCGAATTTGCGGGCAGCGCCAGTGATCTCATCCCGTAACACACCGATCCCTTGACCTGAAACCGTTGAAACCGCGATTATCGGCGCATCGTAAAGCGCCGTGCCAGCAAGTTCGTTTCGTATTGCGGTTTCGACCTCGATGAGCCGTTCTTCCTGCACGAGATCCGCCTTGGTGAGCGCGACGACGCCGCGTTCGATACCGAGAAGGTCGATGATGGCGAGGTGCTCGTGCGTCTGTGGCATTACTCCGTCATCGGCGGCAACGACCAGCAGGGCAAAATCGATGCCGCTGGCCCCGGCAAGCATGGTGTGGATGAACTTCTCGTGTCCCGGCACATCCACAAAGCCAAGTATCTCTGCCCCTTCTACGGGCATATAGGCAAAGCCGAGATCGATCGAAATGCCGCGGGCCTTTTCCTCTTTCAGCCGGTCCGTGTCGACATTGGTCAGTGCCTTGACCAGCGATGTCTTGCCATGATCGATATGCCCTGCGGTTCCGATGATCATGGGGCCCCTTCCTCGATGAGCGCTGGCATTGCAGCACGGCGCTCGGCTTGGGCGAGTTGATCCGCATCGAGCGGGGCACGCACGACATCGAAAAAGGGCGCGGCCAGCCTGCTGCCGCCTTGGCGCGCTCTCAATAACCAAACGAATGCCTCGACAGGATCGCGGGCGACACCGTTTCCCAGATGATATGCGGCGCCAAGCATTGCTTGCCCGTCGGCATCGCCGGCGTTTGCACCACGCTGCCACCAGCGAACCGCCTCCACCGGATCACGCGGGACCCCGATGGCGTTGTGATAAAGCATTCCCAGCCGCGTCATCGAGGCTGCAGAGCCGTTTTGGGCAGCAGCAAGCGCCCAACGACGTGCTTCCGCAGGATCTGGTTCGGCGACTTCACCTTCCAGCAGCATCCAGCTCAACATGTCCTGAGCTTCGCCGTCGCCTTGTTCTGCCGCCTTGCGGTAAAGCGCCGCTGCCCGTTCACGGTCTGGCTTGATCCCCTCGCCTTTGAAGAGGAGGGTTGCGAGGTTGCGCTGCCCTACCGGGTCACCGGCTTCCGACGACAAAGTCAGCCAGTCATGGGCAAGTTTAGCATCTTTGGTAACGCCCAACCCTCCGGCAAAACACGCGCCGATATTATTTTGAGCTCGGGCATTTCCGGCTCGCGCCAAAGGTTCCCATATGGCGAGCGCCGTTGCGTAATCGCCTTTGCTGGCTGCCACTAGTGCGATCGCCATCTTGTCCTCGGGCGATGCGTCAGTCTCGGACTGTTTTCGCGAGAACCGGCTAAGAAGGCTCATCGTCAGAGCCCCCTTTGAACAGCGGATGGACACCGGCAAAATTGGCCACAAAACCTGCCTCGTCCTCAAGGCAGCGAAGGTCCAGCACCAGAGATCCGCGCTCGACACGGCCGATGACCGGCATCGGAAGTCGTCTGAGTGCCGCTGCCAACTCGGCCAGCACGCGGCCGCTGCTCTCGATAGGCGTCAGGGACAAGCCAGCGCTTGGTATCGTGGAAAGCGGCAGGGCCCCGGAGCCGATCTGACTTTCGCACGCAATAACGGAAACTCTGAAAGCGCCTTTCAGCGCACGTTCCACGACCGGGGCCAATCGTTGCGCCTGCGCGTCGATGTCGGCCTGCGAGCGGGTAAGCAGTCGCAGAGTGGGCAGGCGCTCGCTCAGGCGATCCGGATCGCGATAGAGCTGCAATGTCGCTATCAGCGCCGCGAGGCGGATTTTGTCGACACGCAGCGCCCGTTTCATCGGGTTCTTGTTGATCGTCTCAACGAGCGTCTTGCGGCCCACGATGAAACCGGCTTGCGGCCCGCCCAGGAGTTTGTCGCCGGAAAAGGTCACGATGCCGGCACCCTCTTTGATCGCTTCGCGCACAGTCGGCTCGTGCGCAAGCCCGAAACGGGTGAGATCCGTCAGGGTGCCGGAACCGAGGTCATTGACCAGAGGCACACCCTTGCCGCGAGCGATGCCGGCCAATTCACGTGCGCCCACTTCCTTGGTAAAGCCCTCAATGCGGTAGTTGGAAGTATGGACTTTCAATATCAGGCCTGTATCGGGGCCGATGGCATCGTGATAGTCCCGGGCATGGGTGCGGTTCGTGGTGCCGACCTCGACAAGGCGAGCACCGGCGCGCGCCATAATATCCGGCATACGGAAAGCCCCGCCAATTTCGATCAACTCACCGCGTGAGACGATGGCTTCCTTGCCCGACGCCAGACTGTTGAGCACGAGAAGGACCGCCGCAGCGTTGTTGTTGACGATAGTCGCATCTTCCGCCCCGGTGAGTTCGCAAATGAGCGTGCGCAGATGGTCATCGCGTTCGCCACGCTTGCCGCTCTCAAGATCGAACTCGAGAGCAACGGCCTCCCGCATGGCCGCCGTTGCAGCCTCGATCGCTGCTTGCGCAAGCAAAGCGCGGCCGAGATTGGTATGCAGCACGGTGCCGGTCAGATTGAAGAGAGGCCGGAGCGTCGACTGGTCATCCGCATCAAGTCTGGCAAGAGCGGCAGCCATGATGTTTTCCGGAGCGGGAACATTGCGGCCTTCACGGACCTCGTTACGTAAATCAGCCACTGTTGCCCGCAACGCTTCAGTGACGGCCGGACGTCCAAATCGCTCGACTGCAGCGCCCGCTGATGCCGACGTCAAAAGCTGATCCACCGAAGGAATGCGGCGTAAACTGGCGTTGCTATCCATTTCTGCCTCCTTAAAAACCGGCAAGCAGCGGAGAAAACCCGCCTCGATGATAGGGCCCTTTGCGCATCAGAAGGTCGAGGCTCAGGCTTGCTACGTCATCGGCAACGGGATCGGCCGCAGGCTCCTTGTTCTGGTACAAGATCTTCGACCAGCCGTGGCATTCGTCGCAGGTCTCGGCTTTGATGACCCCGCCATGGCCGTCGATCTCCTGATAACCGATCCCCTTGGTGGAACCGCAAAGTACGCATTTGACACGGACATAGTGCCAGAGCGTGCCACACAGGGAACATGAGCAAAACCGCGCGCCGTGCGAACCGGGCCAGCCGACGACCATCGACGACGCCGGCACGCCGCCGCAGACAGGACAAACGCCATCCGCCACCGGTGCCAGCGCCGCCACATCGAGAACAGATGCGAGCCGGGCGAAGTACACCTGAAGCGCTGCCCACACAAAAACATGCTCGGCAATCGCATCTCCGGGCAATGTGTTGGAGAACACGGCCTGCGCCATGGTGAAGCGTTCGGCACGATCGGCTGCAGTCACGCTTGCAAGCGCTGCTGCGGCAGCAACCGGTTTCTCGATTGCGACCGCGGCGGCGAACAGGCGATCGAATACCGTGCTGGCCGACTCGTTACGCTCTATCAGGCTTCGGTCGAGCGGCGGCATCTCGAACTCGCGTGCACGCGCGACAGTCTCTGCATCGGGACTTTCCGGCAGAGGCAGATCCGACTGGATATCGTTTTGGGCTCGCGCAAGTTCCGCAAGGAAATTCAGATAAGGAGCGAGGTTGCTGGTTTCAGCCAATTGGCGCAGGCGTGCCGATCTGGCAGAAAAAAGCGAGGCGGGATCTGGAAGACGCGCAAAGGGCGGTGACGAAATATTTCCGATCGCTGTTGGATCCGGTACGATCGCGCTTTTGCGACTCATCACACTCCCTCACGAACCCGCCGGGCCACGTGGACCGATGCTTAACGCCCTGTTATTCGGCGGGCGTTCTCCCCGATTTACCTTTCGACGCTTTTGCGACCAGCTCGCGCAACCATTTGCGATGATGCCGCCACGCCCAGCCGCCGGTCACGGAACCGCGGGTCATTGCCCTTATTGTACCGCGTACCCAGATCGCTGCATAGACATGGATGATCCAGACACTGATTGCAAAAATAGCGGCAATCGAGTGCACGAGAACCGCCCATCGCTTCTGCTCGATCGTGGTGAACACGGAAAAATACTGATCCCAGATTATCAGGCCTGTTGTTATGAGAATGATGATCAGAGCCGACATCGACCAGAATACAAATTTCTGCCCGGCATTGTATTTACCGACATCCGGCAAGCGTTCTTCGTGTCCCGTCAGCACATCCCGAATGCGCGCGAGCCAGGTGCCATCCTCCCGCTTCCAGAGATTGGCCTTCCAGAAGCGGAGAAACAGACCGAAAAAGCTGAAAAACAGGAGAACACCAATCCACGGATGAATGATCCGTGTCAACGGGCCACCACCAAACAGCCCCGTCAGGAAAAACAGGCGCGGATGGAACAAGGCCAAGCCGGACAGTGCCAGGAGCACGAGGCTTGCCGCAGTGATCCAATGATTGACGCGTGCGCCCGCCGTGTAGCGATCGACCGTAACAGGTTTGCCGGGATGAACTCCGTCGCCTTTCTCCACGTCGTAATCCGTGTTCATGGCCGCGGCTCCTCTTCGGTCAGCTTTTCGGCAGCCTCTTCGTCCTCTTCGGAAACGCGGTTCGGTCCCGTAACCAGATAATGCATGAACCCGGCCGCAGCAGCAAAGCCGATCACCGCGAGCCCGGCATATTTCGTGACACCCTTCCAGGCCTCGACGATCGGGCTGATGCGCGGATTGTTCGGCAAGCCGGCATAAATCTCCGGCTTGTCCGCATGATGCAGCACATACATGACGTGCGTGCCGCTAACACCCGGCGGATCGTAAAGCCCCGCATTGGCGAAACCGCGCGATTTCAAATCCGTGATACGTCCTGCCGCGTGCTGCTTCATCTCCTCCTTGGTGCCGAAAACTATCGCTTGCGTCGGGCAGGCCTTTGCACAGGCGGGCCCCTGCCCGACGGCCAAACGGTCGGAGCAGAGCGTGCATTTATAGGCGGTATGATCGACCTCGGAGATGCGCGGAATATTGAACGGGCATCCCTTGATGCAATAGCCGCAGCCGATGCAGTTCTCGTGGACGAAATCGACAATACCGTTCGAATATTGCACGATGGCGCCAGGCGCCGGGCAAGCCTTGAGGCAGCCTGGATCCTCGCAATGCATGCAGCCATCCTTGCGAATGAGCCACTCCAGATTATTTGTCTCCGGATTCTCCCATTCGGTGAAGCGCATCAGCGTGAACATGTCCGGCGTCAGGTCATGCGGGTTTTCATAGACGCCCGTGTTGACGCCGATCTCTGGGTGTGTGTCATTCCACTCGATACAGGCCGACTGGCAGGCCTTGCAGCCGATGCACTTGGAGACGTCGATGAGCTTTGCCACCTCGGTCTGCCGTTGTGCGGGCGGCGTCACGGTTGACGCCGACCGGCGGATCAGGTCCTGAACGCCAAATTTCGGAGGTTCAGGCTGGGTGGTGGGGTTTGGAACAGGCGGGAACATGGCAGCCGTCTCCTATGCCACCGGCCCGGCGATGGGCTCGATATTGACCAGGAACGCCTTGTATTCAGGCGTCTCGATATTGGCGTCACCGACAAAAGGCGTGAGCGAATTCGGGCCAAAACCTTTCTTCGCTACCCCGGTGAAACCCCAGTGCAACGGAATGCCCACCACATGAACCGGCTTGCCGTCGCAGATCAAAGGTTTGATCCGCTTCGTCACAACCGCCTTGGCTCTGATCGATCCGCGCTTGGACCACACTCGCACCCACCCGCCCTTGACGATGCCTTTCTCCTTGGCGAGTTCCTCCGATATCTCGACGAAGAATTCCGGCTGCAGGACAGCATTCACCCAGACATGCTTGGTCCAATAGTGGAAGTGTTCGGTGAGACGGTAGGATGTTGCCGCATAAGGAAATTCCTGCGAAGCAGGTTCGGCAAATTGCGCGAAATCGCCCTTGAACACCCGCGCCGCCGGATTGCCGCGAACCTTCGGGGCGATGAGGTTTGTGACCGGCGACTCAAACGGTTCGTAGTGAGCCGGGAACGGTCCGTCGCGCATCATGCCGCGAACGAAGAGGCGCGACACGCCCTCCGCGTTCATGATGAATGGGCCGACGTCCTGCGGCTTGGCCGTCGGCGCGATATCCGGCACGTCGTAGCCTGACCATTTCTGCCCGTCCCACTCGATCAGCTTGCGGCTTGGATCCCAAGCCTTACCGTTCAGGTCCGCTGAAGCCCGATTGTACAGGATGCGGCGGTTGACCGGCCATGAGAACGCCCACTTGGAATAAGCGCCGGTCTCGTCGGGGTCCGACGTATCGCGCCGGGCCATGTTGTTGCCGTTCTCGTTGAAACAGCCAGAATAAATCCAGCATCCGCTCGACGTGGAGCCATCGTCGCGCAACGCGGCGAAACTCGGCAACCGCTTGCCCGCTTCAACCACCACCTTGGTCGGATCGGTCGGGTCATAGAGCGTGGCATACGCCTTGCCATTGATTTCCTTGGCCAGCTCTTCCGCAGTCGGCTCGCCCGGATCGGCATAGGACCAGTCAAGATTGATGATCGGATCGGAGAACGCTCCACCCTCCTTGCGGTAAAGGTCCCTCAGACGCGTATAGATCTGCGCCATGATCCAGTTATCCGTCTTCGCTTCACCGGGAGGCGTACCGCCAGGCCAATGCCACTGCAGCCAGCGCCCGGAATTGGTGAGCGAGCCCTCATCTTCAGCGAAGCAGGTGGAGGGCAGTTGGAAGACCTCCGTCTGGATCTGCGAAGAATCAACGTCGTTGAACTCGCCGTGATTTTCCCAGAACCGGGATGTTTCCGTGTCCAACGGATCCATTGTGACGAGGAACTTGAGTTTCGACAGGGATGCGGTCAGCTTCGTTCTGTTCGGGGCTGCGAGCAGCGGATTGAACCCCTGACAGATGTATCCCGTCATCTTGCCTTGGTTCATGAGCTCGAAGGCGCGCAGCACATCGTAACCCGGCACATCGAGCTTGGGCAGCCAGTCATAGGCAAAATGATTTTCCGGTGTCGCCGCCGGACCCCACATTGCCTTCAGGAAACTGACAAAGAACTTCCTGTAGTTCTGCCAGTAGCTCATCTGGTTGGGCCGGAGTGGCTTGAAGCCGCGTGTCGACATGTAGCTGTCGAAATCCACCTCTTTCTCCGTCGGCAGTGTCATATAGCCAGGTAAGAGGTTCGACATCAGGCCAACGTCCGTGAGGCCTTGAATGTTGGAGTGACCGCGCAGTGCGTTCATGCCGCCGCCACGCACACCGATATTGCCCAGGATAAGCTGCAACATCGCCATCGAGCGGATGTTTTGCGAGCCTTTCGAATGCTGTGTCCAGCCAAGTGCATACATGGACGTCATCGTCTTGGTCGGAGTTGAGCATTCCGAGATCATCTCGGCCACTTTCAGGAACTTCTCCTTGGGCGTACCGCAGATGCGCTCAACCATTTCCGGCGTGTAGACAGAGACGTGTGCTTTCAACAGGTTCCACACACAACGCGGATGCGTCAGCGTGTCATCCACCTGGGCGTACCCGTCATCGCCGATTACATATTCCCAGCTCGACTTGTCATAGTCGCGCTTCGTCTCATTGTAACCGGTGAATAAGCCGTCCTTGTACTCGAAGCCGTCCTTTACGATGTAGGCGGCGTTGGTGAATGCCTTGACATACTCCCACTGCACCTTGTCGTTCTGGATGCAGTAATTCATCACGCCAAGCAGGAAGGCGATGTCCGACCCCTGACGGATCGGCGCATAGACATCGGCAACCGATGCCGAGCGCGTGAAGCGCGGATCAACGACAATCAGCCTCGCACCACGGTTGGCCTTGGCCTCCGTGACCCATTTGAACCCGCAAGGGTGCGCTTCAGCGGCATTGCCTCCCATAATGACAACAAGATCCGTGTTCTTGATGTCAGTCCAGGAGTTGGTCATTGCACCACGGCCAAATGTTGGGCCCAAACTGGACACCGTTGGGCCGTGTCAGACACGTGCCTGGTTATCGAATACCAGCATTCCGGCGCTGCGCACGACTTTATAGGTCACAAACGCCGTTTCATTCGTAGTTGCGGAGGCGGCGAGGAAACCGGTCGTCGTCCACCGGTTTACTGTCACGCCGTCATTGTTCTTCTGGACGAAATTGCCGTCGCGATCGTCCTTCATCAACCGGGCAATGCGATCAAGCGCGTCATTCCAGGAGATACGCTCGAACTTGTCCGAGCCGGGCTTGCGGACCATCGGATATTTCAGGCGCGTCTCGGCCTTGACGAAATCGAGCAGCGCCGCACCCTTCGGGCAAAGCGTTCCGCGATTTGTCGGATGGTCGGTATCGCCCTCGATATGGATGATTTCGGCCTGTTCGCCCTTTTTCAGATCACCCTTCGAATACATGATGATGCCGCATGCAACGGAGCAATAGGGACAGGTATTTCGGGTTTCGGTGGTATTCACAAGTTTGAAAGCGCGGATCGCTTCGGCGTGTACCGCCTCGACTTCGCCAAAGCCAAGGGCTCCAAGCGCCGTGCCCGCAACACCCGCGCCGGCCGCCGCAAGAAACTGGCGCCGCGAGAGTTCCATGTTCATAGCATGTTACCTCCCTTCAAGCCGGCTCTGCCAACACAGCATGCCGGAGGTTCAGATACGTACTCTACAATTCGAGACGCAAACTGTCGGCAATTCCAACCAAATCCTACCTGACCAAGTGTTATTGTCAAATCAAGAAGAAGCGATAAAATACGAATGTAAAATAGATAGCCGCGACCGTTATGCCGCGGCGTACGAATGGTCTTTGCGAAACCCATCCAGTCGCGAGAAATCACGATCTTATCTGACCGCCTTTGCAAACATCGTTCGCAAATAGTCGTGGGAAGCGCATCATGGATGATCGAACTTCATCGTCGCCGATACGTCTGACGTCGCTTGCCCATGGCGGCGGCTGTGGCTGCAAGCTGGCACCTTCCGTTTTGCAGCAATTGCTTGCCGATCAACCCGCCGCCGAACCGTTTGCCCGGCTGCTCGTCGGAACCGAAACGGGTGACGATGCCGCTGTCTGGCAGCTCGATGAGGAAACCTGCGTGATCGCGACAACGGACTTCTTCATGCCGATGGTCGACGATCCGTTCGACTTCGGCCGGATCGCGGCAACCAATGCGATCTCCGACGTCTATGCAATGGGCGGAAAACCGATCATGGCACTCGCCATTCTCGGCATGCCGATCGACAAGATGCCGGCTGAAATGGTGCGCGAGATACTGAAGGGCGGAAGCGCCATCTGTGCAGAGGCCGGCATCCCCGTTGCCGGTGGTCATTCGATCGATTCTCCAGAGCCGATCTACGGTCTTGCGGTAATAGGCACCTGCCCTGTTGCCAGTCTGAGGCGCAATAGCGGCGCCAAGCCCGGTGACACGCTGATTCTGACCAAGGCGCTCGGTGTCGGAATTTACTCGGCGGCATTCAAGAAAGGCATGTTGCCGGCTGCTGATTACGCCGAGCTCGTTGCATCGACGACGCTTCTCAATCGCATCGGCAGCGAACTCGCCAAGAATGCGGATGTGCATGCCATTACGGACGTCACCGGCTTCGGCATTCTCGGCCACGCCCTGGAGATGGCACGGGGTTCGAACGTCCGGATATCGCTGCGCGCTGGCGATATTGCTCTTTTTGCCCACGGCGCCGAACTCGCACAGCAAGGATTCGTTACCGGGGCATCCCATCGCAATTGGACAAGCTACGGTGCAGACGTCGCCTTACCCGACGATTTTCCGGCGTGGCGACGCCACCTGCTCACCGATCCCCAGACCTCTGGCGGACTTCTTGTTTCATGCGGCGCGGAGCGGGCGGCGGGCCTGCTCCAAAAAATCGCCGCCGCGGGCTATCCCGCAGCCCGGATCATCGGTTCGGTGGAGGCAGGAAGGCCCGGATTGCGCATCTTTGCCTGATTGTATCTCCAGAGCAATTTCTACGCCTTTGCGACATCGCCCCGAGAGACAAGGATGGTGGAGAAGTCAGCATTGTTGTAGAATAAGTCATGGGCCTGATGAGAAAATTCATCGGAGATTGGTTCGGACATAGTCGTGCCGCCCTTTCCGTTGCCGTAGTGTTACTCGGTACCTTTTTACCCGTATTGCCGAACGATGCGCAGACCGGACGTACCGCGCTGGTACTGCAACTCGAAGGGATCGTTGGCCCAGCCTTATCCGACTATATATTGCGTGGCCTGCGAACGGCGGCAGACCGCAATGCGTCTCTCGTTATTCTGCAAATGGACACGCCCGGCGGCCTGGACACGTCGATGCGCGACATCATTCGTGGCATCCTCGGCTCGCCGATCCCCGTAGCCACTTATGTCAGTCCAAGCGGCGCACGCGCAGCCAGCGCCGGCACCTACATTCTCTACGCCAGTCACATCGCGGCGATGGCGCCCGGGACCAATCTAGGCGCCGCGACGCCCATCCAGATCGGCGATTTGCCATTTCCAGGAGGCGGCGAGGAAAAGAAGGACAAGGATCAGGACACCAAGACAAAAAAGGATGGGGATGACGCGGTCACTCCCCCTACACCGCACAGTCCGATGGAAGCGAAAGCGATCAACGACGCGACTGCCTATATCCACTCGCTGGCTGAATTGCGCGGCCGGAACATCGACTGGGCTGAAAAAGCGGTGCGTGAGGCGGCAAGCCTTTCTTCCAGCGCGGCGCTCAAAGAACATGTGATCGATATCCTCGCAACGAGTGTGGATGATCTTCTCGCCCAAGCCAATGGCCGCATCGTCAGTGCGGGAGGAAAAGAAATTACGCTCGATACCAGAGGTCTTACTCTTGAGCATATCAAACCGGACTGGCGCACCCAACTGCTGATGGTGATCACGAACCCGAATGTCGCGCTGATCCTGCTGATGATCGGCATCTATGGACTTATCTTCGAATTCATGGCTCCGGGTTCGTTTTTTCCGGGAACCATTGGCGCGATTTGCCTTCTCGTCGGTCTATACGCACTCGCTGTGCTTCCCGTGAATTTTGCCGGCCTTGGCCTCATTATCCTTGGCCTTGCGCTGATGGCGTCCGAAGCTTTCGTGACGTCTTTCGGCGTTCTGGGCATTGGCGGCGCCATAGCTTTCATATCCGGCGCCACGATATTGATCGATACCGACATTCCAGCCTTCCGTATTTCCTGGCCGCTGACCGCTGGCGTCGCCCTAACCAGTCTGGCGCTTTCCCTGATCATAATCCGACTGGTCTTTTCCTCGCACAATCGCCCGGTGGTGACGGGCAGCGAGGAGATGGTGAGGGCCTATGGCGAAGTCCTGGACTGGCGTGGGCGCCGGGGGCATGTCCTCGCCCATGGTGAACGGTGGACGGCAATATCCGAGACGCCGCTTAAAAAGGGACAGCAGGTCCGTGTAGCCGGCATCGAGGGCATTGTCCTCAAGGTCGAACCCGATCAGCCGGAGAGTAGTTAGTGGAGGATCTTCCAATGCTTATCACTATTTTCATTCCGATCATCGTCATCCTTCTGATGCTCTTGGCTGCCGCGATCAAGATATTGCGGGAATATCAGCGCGGCGTGGTGTTTACGCTCGGCCGCTTCACCGGCGTTAAAGGACCGGGCCTGATCATCCTTATCCCCTTTGTCCAGCAAATGCTGCGTGTCGATCTGCGGACAGTAGTGCACGATGTGCCAAGCCAGGATGTAATCTCGAAAGACAATGTCTCGGTGCGTGTCAATGCGGTTCTCTATTTCCGCGTCATAGACCCCGAGCGGGCGATGATCCAGGTCGAGGACTTCCTGATGGCAACGAGCCAGCTTGCCCAGACGACGTTGCGTTCTGTGCTGGGCAAGCACGATCTCGACGAGATGCTGGCGGAGCGCGACAAGCTTAACAATGATATTCAGGAAATTCTTGACGCACAGACCGACGCCTGGGGTATCAAGGTCGCAAATGTCGAGATCAAACATGTCGATCTCAACGAAACCATGGTGCGCGCCATTGCCCGGCAGGCCGAGGCCGAACGTGAACGGCGCGCCAAAGTCATCAACGCCGAAGGTGAGCAACAGGCTGCTCAGAAGTTGCTGGAGGCCGCCCACATCCTGGGCCAACGGCCGGAAGCGATGCAACTGCGTTACCTCAGCACGCTGAATGTGATCGCCAATGAGAAAAACTCAACGATTGTGTTTCCCTTCCCGATGGAACTTGGCGAGTTCTTCAAGGCGGCGGCAACCAAATCCAAATAGCAGTGTTATACTTCCAGGCCCACGACCAGTTAGCATCAACGGTTATAGCCTCGGGCGGCGGGTTTCGATCGTGAGGTGAGAAGTCCAAATGCCCCTCAATCCAACCTGGGACGATATTGTTGTCCGGTTACTGCTGACCGTTGTCGCCGGCGCAATAATAGGGCTCGATCGAGAAGCAAGCGGGCACGCCGCCGGCTTTCGCACGACCATCCTCGTAGGTCTAGCCGCTTGCACCGCCATGATTCAAGCCAATCTGCTTTTATCGACAGTCGGCAAATCGCCTGATTCTTTCGGCAATATGGACGTCCTGCGGTTTCCACTCGGAATTCTGACAGGTGTCGGTTTTATCGGTGGCGGAGCCATATTCAAGCGCGGTGATCTCGTCACGGGAGTGACAACAGCGGCAACGCTCTGGGTCATGACTGCAATAGGACTTGCTTTCGGCGGCGGTCAAATTGCTCTGGCAAGCATAGTGACAGCAATGGCGTTTCTGACCCTGTGGGCCTTGAAATGGCTGGACGCACATATCCCCCGGGAGCACCGGGCGATTCTGTCTATCATCAGCACGCCAAATGACCCTCCCTCTGATCTTGAAAGCCGTATTCGCCCCCTCGGCTACCGCGCGCGTTTCGTGAAAAAGGCTCAAGGAGCAGAAAACAACCATTTCATTGTTTCCTATGAGATTCGTTGGCGGCGGCCGAAAATAGCCGATCCGCCCACCGATCTCCTTGAATTTTTGGAGAATAATTATTCGGTCGATATGTTTGATACGATCAGGGAGTCCGATCCGTAGGAGACGCATTGCTCACCGAAAAAGCCCGGGGGGCTGGAGCGGATCCTTGCCGATGCCGGCCTTAAAAAGGACGGCGAGCTTGCGACCCGCCGTCAAGTTGGTGAGCCCTGAATATTGGTGGCATAGCTGCATCGAAGGCTCAGCTGACCTCGAAATCAGCGACCCCAAAACTAATGAATTCCAAGTTGGTTCCGCGCCTGTCTGCCACTGGACCAAATAAAAGGCCTGAATATCGCCGCCGCAGGTCGAACACGCCGTTCGAACCACCTTGTGTTGAAGATCGCGCAAACTCTTCGTTGATGTACCGGAAGTTTCACGCAGCGCGAGAGCTGGATGTTCGGGGACATCCATGCAGATACCATGCGAAGAGCTGCAGGTACCGCCGCAAACAACTTCAAGCCGCCGCAAAACCTGGACCTATTCGCCAGTATTCTAAATTCTGCCGGACTGAACGAGGGTAGAAGAATGAATAGCTCATGCAAGTTGAACCGCTCTAACTGCTGGCGGCGATTTCAGTCCCATTGTCACGCGTCACCGCCGTGCGGCTTGTCTCGCCAGCTTGCCCTGTCACACTCCTCTTTTTCGGCGTCAACGAAACGCAAGCTTGTTCGCGCGACCGACGGCAAATTCACAAAGGAGTGATAACGATTGAGACATCATCAAATTGACGGAAATTGTTTATTATGATAATTAATTGTGCTCAATGTATAAGAGAAAAGGGAGAGTTGAAATGCGCAAATTATTCACGGGATTAATGGCAGCCGCCGCCATCTTGGTGTCGAGCACCCTTGCCTTAGCAGCAGATTCCAAACCGACAGTCGTTCTGGTTCACGGGGCGTTTGCTGACGCTTCCAGCTGGAACGGCGTTATTGGCCGATTGGAGAGAGATGGCTACCCAGTCGTGGCGGTTGCCAATCCCCTGCGGAGCGTCAAATCGGATGCCGACTATGTAAAGCGAATCGTTACAGGGCTGAAGACACCCGTCGTGCTTGTCGGCCATTCATATGGCGGCTCGGTCATCAGCGAAGCCGCTGCCTCGGCAACCAATGTACGTTCACTTGTTTACGTCGCAGCCTTCGCGCCTGAGATCGGCGAAACTGCTGTCAGTCTTTCCGGCAAGTTCCCTGGCAGCACACTTGCTCCAACACTTGCCGCTCCTGTCGAGTTAGAGAACGGGACAAAGGATCTCTATATCCAGCAGGACAAGTTCCACGACCAGTTTGCCGCGGACGTTTCTGAAAGCGATTCAAAGCTCATGGCCGCGACGCAGCGCCCGGTAACAGAAGCTGCACTCACGGAGGCGGCGACAGCCGCCGCGTGGAAAGATCTTCCCGCTTGGTTTGTCTATGGAGACGCGGACAAGAATATTCCGCCAGAGGCCCTCGGCTGGATGGCTGAGCGCGCTCATTCGAAGGGCACGGTTGTCGTAAAAGGCGCTTCCCATGTCGTGATGGTTTCGCACTCTGACACGGTCGCCAAGGTGATTGAGGAAGCAGCATTAGCCCGCTAGCCAGTCCGCTGCTGCAACAGAAGCAACCGTTAGGCAATTTACTTTCGAGGAGGAGCGAGGGGCAGCACGCCAGCGATGTCTCGGAAAGGCACGCCCTCTTCGGCAACCCCGCGATCGCCATCGCCATGGACCGACGGGTGAAGGCACACCACCGAAACGCACGCCCCGCGCGCCCACCGTAGCTGCCACTTCTTCCGAGGCGAGGCGAGGACTCGCGCGGCGCCGGAAGGGGGCGCAGTGTCTCCGGGCCAGCGTTCCGACCGAATGACGCGAGCGCAGAACTTTGGCAAGATGGTCAAGCTCCTTCGCAGTGGTATAAAAAGACCTTGTCCTGACGCCGTGTTGAACCTCTCGCGAATATCCATAACACAAACGTTCTTCAAGCGGCTTGATGCACCCCTGTGACACCGAACGGGATTGAACTTTGGACACGCAATCACAGTCTGCCAGAACCTGCATTCACTAGCCGAACCATTGGCGCTTTCGCGCCATTACTGTCGCTGCTCAACACCCCGCGCGGCGCACGGGGTCTATTTGCAAGTTCAGCAATACAGAATGGTAGTATTTGATCGCCATCCTCTTGCAATATTTGCTTTGGCCGTCATTGAGCAGTCCTTTGCCTGTCAGGTCATTGAGTAGTATTATTTGACACGGGCGCATAAGCCCGTGCTTTCGGGAGGAGCAAATGACCAAATCAAGGATCCAAACATGGGATAAGACTTCGCGCCGCAAGTTCCTGAGCGGGGCGGCGGTGGCAGGGGCAGCGATTGTTGCTGCACCGAGCGTCGTCAAGGCACAAGGGCCTGTCAGCATGCGCTGGCAAAGCACATGGCCCTCCAAGGATATCTTTCACGAGTTCGCGCTCGATTTCGCCAAGAAGATCAACGACATGACG